>NZ_VWVU01000004.1 GCF_008638365.1 Nocardiopsis quinghaiensis
TGGGTTTCCGTGGTGGTTATTGCTGGAGGGTCACACCCGGTCTCTTTCCGAACCCGGTCGTTAAGTCTCTTTGCGCTGATGGTACTGCCCTGTGGTGGGGTGGGAGAGTAGGTTGCTGCCACGGTTTGTTTTGGGGGGGTCGCCTTGCGGGGTGGCCCCCCTTTTTTTGTGTGTGGGGGTGGGTGGTGTGGGTGTGTGGGGTGTTTGTCCGCCCGGGTTTGTGAACGTGTGAACAAAGGGTGGGGGTGTTCCGGGGTGGGGAACGGTCGGCCGTGCGTGGGTGGGGTGGGTTCCGGTCGCGCGGGGGCGGAGCACACGACGACGAACCACCTGCACAGGCTTCCCCAGCCCCCTGGGGCGGGCTACCGCTGTGGGCGCACGCTGATCAGAGGGAGGGTGACTCCGCCTGGGCGTGCAGGTCGGCGGCTTCGATCTCCTCGCGGGTGATGCCGAGGATGAACGCGATCGTGTCCAGGTAGGGCACGTTCACCGAGGTGTCGGCCTGCCGGCGCACGACCGGTTTGGCGTTGAAGGCCACGCCCAGGCCCGCGACCTGGAGCATGTCCAGGTCGTTGGCGCCGTCGCCGACCGCCACCGTCTGCTCCAGGGGCACGCCGGCATCCGCGGCGAACCGCTTCAGGGTGGTCGCCTTGCCCTTGCGGTCGATGATCGGACCGACCAGCTCGCCCGTCAGCTTGCCGTCGACGACCTCCAGGGTGTTCGCGGCGGCGTAGTCCAGGCCCAGGCGCTCCACGAGTACGTCGGTGATCTGGGTGAAGCCGCCGCTGACGATCCCGAACTCGTAGCCCAGGCGCTTCAGGGTGCGTACGAGGGTCCGGGCGCCCGGGGTCAGCTGGATCTCCTCGCACACCTTGCCGATGGCGGAGGCGTCCAGGCCCTTCAGCAGAGAGACGCGGCGGCGCAGGGACTCCTCGAAGTCCAGCTCCCCGCGCATGGCCTCCTCGGTGACCCGGGCGACCTCGTCCGCGCAGCCCGCGTGGGCCGCCAGGAGCTCGATCACCTCGCCCTGGATCAGCGTGGAGTCCACGTCCATGACGATGAGGTGCTTGCCGCGCCGGTGCAGGCCGCTCTGCTGCACCGCGACGTCCACCCCCTGGGTGGAGGCCTCCATGGCCAGCTCGGCGCGCAGCTGGTCGGCGTGGCCGCCGGAGATCTCCATCTCCACGGAGGTCACCGGGTAGCTGGACAGGCGCTCGATGCGGTCGATGTTCGCGCCCGCGCGCGCCACGCACGACGTGATGGCGCCCAGGGCGCCGGGGCGCAGCGGGTCGGCCAGGACGGTCACGTGCAGGTGGCCGGGGCCGAAGGCGTTCACACGACCGTTGCCCTCGCCGTAGCCGACCTCCATGTCGAGGTCGATCGCGGTCTTGTCGAGCGCGCTGCGGACCTCCTCGAAGACCCGCTGGCGGCTCACACCGGGAGCCACCCGTTCGTCCACACCGAGGACCGCGCCCAGTACCAGGCGTCCCGCGAGGACCACCTGTTCGAGGTCGACGATGGTCACCGGGAAGACGGAGAGGGTGCTCAGGAGACGGGCGCTGATGCCCGGACGGTCGTGGCCGGTCACCGTCACCAGCAACGTGGATTTCTCATTCATGGCGCCACCCACGGTACTCGGCCCAGATGTGGAGCAGTCGTGCAGGGCGGGCTCTTTTCCCAGCTAGTCCACCATGTGGACAGCTGGTGGTCACCTCTTCTTCTTCCTGCGCTTGGGATCCTTGGCCTTGATGTCCACCCCGCCCAGCATGCAGGTGCCCGTCAACCGCACGACCGGGGCGTTCGGGTCCGTGACCTGGTCCGTTCCGTGCAGGTCCGTGCCGCCCAGGATCGCCGACGTGTTGTTGATCACCCTGACCCCGTGCGGCACGATGATCTCCACCCCGCCCATGATCACCGCGACCTGGACGGTCACCTCGTGCTGGCTGAGCACGGCCTCGCGCAGGTCCAGGTTGACCCCGCCGCACAGCACGGACACGTTCGTCCGGGGCTCGACCAGCCAGCGGCCCTTGCGCTCGCAGCCGCCGAACACCGCGACCAGGTTCTCCGCCCCCTTGCTCTGCCCGGCCAGGTCGCGGGCCTCGCTGCCCAGGACCTCCATGCCGCTGGGCGTCGTCGAGCGCCGCTCCATGGACGCGTAGTCGTAACCGGGGGAGGGCAGGTCCTCCACGATGGGGGCGAGTTCGCCGAGGGTCTTGGCCCTGTACAGGGTGTCCAGCCGCTCCTCGTGCTCCACGGGGCTGAGGCGTCCTTCTGCCAGGGCCTCCCGCAGCCGTTCGGCGACCTTGTCCCGGTCCGCGTCGGAGGCTCGGATGTGCTCGGGCTGCATGATGACGGGTCTCCTCGTTTCCATCCGTGGGGCCGGGGTCCCGGCCTGCCACACATCCAGTATCGGCGTTCCCCCGCCCCTGTGGATCAGGTATCTTCCCTGGCGTTACCCGGAGACTCCCCCTACTCCCCCACTCCTTCTACTGCCCCTCCTCGGCCCTCCGGCGCCCCGAACCGGGAGAGGGCAGGGCGATCGCCGCGTGCGCGGCCACCAGGGCCCTGCGTACCGCGGAGTCCAGCCGCCGCAGTGCCTCGCCGCGGTCCGACACCTGCTGCGCGGTCATCCCCCGCCCCGACGACGGCTCGGCCAGCTCCACCACCTTCGCCAGCCGTTCGGCCTGCGCCGCCACCCGGTGGGCGCGCGGCGGGTATCCGCGCGCCAGGGACGGCGGCGTCCCACCGCCGTCCAGCCCTCCCAGCCGGCGGTGTACGCCCGGCGCGAACGACGCGATGTCGTTCACGCCCTCCATCAGCTCGGCGACCTCGATGAGGGTGAGTTTCAGGGCCTGCTCCGCCTCGGCCAGGTCCGGTACCTGGGGAGGGGTGTCGTTCGCCGGATACGGTGTCCAGGCGACGCCCACATAGGATGAACCACGTCGGTCGGCGGCGGGCACCAGGCCCACCTGCCGGTCGGCGAGCTGCGTCAGCACTCCCTCCTGCGCTTCGATGGCGGCCTGGTTGAGTTCCTTGGGGCCCACCAGCCCGAGGGGATCCCCCCAGGCGGGCAGCGCCAACCGGAACGCGGACAACCCCAGGCCACGGAGCCGTGCCAGTGCGACCCGCAGCGGTACACCGCTGTCGAAGAGCAGGTCCGCTGCGGGTACTGTCCCGATCAGGCTGGGGCCGCCAAGCCGTTCGACGGCGTCTACGGCGTCGTCGAGTCCGACGTGTCCGGACAGCCAGGCGTTGCCCCAGGCGACGAGTGGTGCGGACGTGAGATGCATTGCTTCAGGGTAGGTCGGCCCGTGCACCGGCGTGGGA
This sequence comes from Nocardiopsis quinghaiensis, assembly GCF_008638365.1. Taxonomy (GTDB): domain Bacteria; phylum Actinomycetota; class Actinomycetes; order Streptosporangiales; family Streptosporangiaceae; genus Nocardiopsis; species Nocardiopsis quinghaiensis. The sequence continues at coordinate 3,328 of NZ_VWVU01000004.1, forward strand.
CGTGATGTGAGGGAGGACGATGGACGGGCGGGTTCTGGGCCTGAACGGGGTCACGGTTCGACGGGGTGACGCCAACCTGTTGGACGGCGTGGACTGGACGGTGCTGGAGGGAGAGCGCTGGGTGGTCCTCGGCCCCAACGGTGCGGGCAAGACCACACTGCTGAACGTGGTGTACAGCCAGACGCATCCCACCAGCGGAGAGGTGGAGATCCTCGGGGAGAGACTGGGGCGGGTGGACGTGTTCGAGCTGCGCCCGCTCATCGGCTACGCGGGCGCCGCGGTGGCGTCGCGGATCGGGGAGGACACCGAGGTCCTCGACATCGTGTTGAGCGCCGCCTACGGCTACGTGGGGCGCTTCCGCGAGGAGTACGGGACCCCTGACTACGGTCGTGCACGCGCCCTGCTGGGCCACTGGGGAGTCGGCGACCTGGCCGACCGCCGGTTCCACACCCTGTCCGAGGGCGAGCGCAAGCGTGTGCTGATCGCCCGTGCGCTGATGGCCGACCCCGAGCTGCTGCTCCTGGACGAGCCCGCCGCCGGGCTGGACCTGGGCGGTCGCGAGGACCTGCTGCGCAGGCTCGGCAACCTGGCCCGCAACGAGGCCGCGCCCTCGCTGGTGGTGGTCTCCCACCACGTGGAGGAGATCCCCGCCGGGACCACGCACGCGCTGCTGCTGCGTGAGGGCGCGGTGGTGCAGGCCGGCCCGATCGACGGGGTCCTGACCGCCGAGAACCTGTCGGAGGCCTTCGGCCTGCCGCTGAAGGTGGAGCGCGACGGTGAGCGCTGGACCGCGCGGGCCGTCTGATCCTCCTCCCCGCTCCCCTCCTACGGGTTCGACGGCCCCCACGGGCCGGCCCGGTCGGAGAGGGCGCGCGGGCTGAGGAGGCGGTTCCTCATGGTCGGGAAAAGCGTGTCCTGCGAACCAGGTGCCGTATGCGGATCCCGGTACGGGGGAAGAGCCCGCTTACCGCCTACCACCATGTCAGGTTGTTATGGTCGCTGTCTTTTGTGTCCGGCCTATTGTCCTTAAATAGGATTTCTGTCCGAATGTGGTCGCCCCGACACATATGGGGTAGCGTCAGCGCTCGGTGAGCGGATCGCTCTGTTTCGGCGCGCTTTATGATCTTCGGGTGGGCGGAGCCGCCGGTACGCGGTCCGTGCCCGCGCCGCCCTGTCACCCCCGTCAGGAAATCCGGAGCCGCCCAGATGCCGATGCTGAACGCCGCCCCCAGTCCGGAGACCGGGGTGGCCCCATGACCATGATCATCATCGTGGCGCTTTTCGTCGCCGTCCTGTTGCTCATCTTCTGGCGGAGCGTGCGTATCGTTCCGCATTCGATGGAGGACGTCGTCGAGCGCTTCGGTAAGTTCCACCGGACGTTGAGTTCGGGTTTCAACGTCGTCATACCCGGGGTGGACCAGGTACGCGAGCGGATCGACCGCCGCGTCCAGGTCGTGAGCTTCCCGCCGCAGTCGGCCATCACCGAGGACAACCTCGCGGTCGAGGTCGACTCGGCGGTCTACATCCGGGTCATCGACGCCTACCGGGCCACCTACGAGGTCGCCAACTTCATCCAGGCCGTCGAACAGCTGACCCTGGCCACGCTGCGCAACGTCATCGGCGGTATGAACCTGGAGGGCACGCTCACCTCCCGCGACCAGATCAACCGCGAGCTCAAGACGGTGCTGGACGAGGCCACCCGCGACTGGGGCATAGAGATCAGCCGCATCGAGCTCAAGGGCATCGAACCGCCCTCCTCCGTGCAGGAGGCGATGGAGATGCAGATGCGCGCCGACCGGGAGAAGCGCGCCCAGCTGCTCAGCGCCGAGGGCGAGAAGCAGTCCGCGGTGCTGCGCGCCGAGGGTGAGCGCTCGGCGGCGGTGCTGCGGGCCAGGGGCAGCGCCGAGGCACAGGCGATCACCGCCAAGGCCGACGCCGAGGCCCAGACGATACGGGCCCGCAGTGAGGCCGACAGCATCCACCTGGTGTTCAAGGCCCTGCACACCAGCCGGGTCGACCCGGACGTGCTGGCCTACCACTACCTCCAGAAGCTTCCGGAGATCGCCCGGGGCGACGCCAACAAGGTGTGGATCGTCCCGTCCGAGATGGGACAGGCCCTCCAGGGGGTCGGCGCCGCCTTCGACCGGCTGCGTGAGGACGTGGTCCGGGTTCCCTGACCCGGCCCGGAGGCGACACGCGTACCGAGAACGGGGTTCCGCGATCCGCGGGGCCCCGTTCCCGGCGTTGGGCGCCTCCCGGCGTGAAGGCTCCGAAACCCGTCCTCGTAGGCTGTTGTGGCCCTCGACCGCCGGGGAGCACGGAGCAGGAAGGCTGGGTGGATGGAACTCTGGGAAGCGGCTCTCATCCTCCTCGCCGGTGTGGCCGCGGGCGGGATCAACGCCATCGCCGGGTCGGGGACCCTGTTCACCTTCCCCGTACTCCTGGCACTGGGCTACCCGCCCATCACCGCGACCATCTCCAACAGCATCGGCCTGGCCCCCGGGACGCTCAGCGGCACCATCGCCTACCGCCGGGAGCTGGTCGACCAGCGCGCCAGGGTCCTGCGGCTCGGCAGCATGTCCTTCCTCGGCGCGGTGACCGGCGCCCTGCTGCTGATCTACCTGCCTCCGGGCGTGTTCGAGGTCGTGGTGCCGTTCATGATCGGCTTCGCCTGCGTGCTGATCCTCGTCCAGCCCCGGATCACCAGGTGGATGCGCGCCCGCGGGCCCGCCCGCAGGAACGGCGGTCCGCTGCTGCCGCTGGGCGTCTACGCGACCGGGACCTACGGCGGCTACTTCGCCGCCGCGCAGGGGATCGTCCTGATGAGTCTCCTCGGCACCGCGCTGGACGACGACATCCAGCGGCTCAACGCGCTGAAGAACGTGCTCACCACCATCGTCAACGGCACCGCCGCGGTGTTCTACATCGTGCTGGCCTCGCCCGCCTGGCCGGTGGTCGGCCTCATCGCGGTCGGGACCGTCGTCGGGGGCTACCTCGGCGCGAGGTTCGGGCGCAGGCTCAGCTCGACGGCGCTGCGCGCGTGCCTGGTGCTCGTGGGCATGTCCGCGGTGGTCCAGCTCCTCATGGGCCGGGTCTGAGCCTCCGCCCGGGCGGGGTCAGGTGCGGAGGTAGCCCCGGCGGTCGGCGTCGTCCACCAGGGCGGTCGCGTAGGCTCCGAGCGCCTCCGACCCCTCCTGGATCTGCTTGACCTTCGCCATCACCTGCGCCCGCGTGACGCCGAAGCGCACCCAGGAGCCGCCCTCGTTGTGCCAGTCGGCGAGCATGGGCGACAACCGGTCGACCGCGTGGGCGAAACGGGCTTCGGGTGTGGCGCGTGCCTCGAACTCCTCCCAGAGCTCGCGGGCCCGTTCCGCCTGGTCCTCGGGCAGCAGGGGGAAGATGCGGTCGGCCGCGGCGCGCTCGCGCTCGGCCCGGGCCTCGGCGCTGACCTCGTCGAAGAGGAACGTGTCCCCGGCGTCGATCTCTACGATGTCGTGCAGTGTCAGCATCTCGACGACCCGGTCGATGTCGGTGCCCTCGGGCGCGTACTCGGCGAAGGTGCGGGCGGACAGTGCCAGGTGCCAGGAGTGCTCGGCCGAGTTCTCACGGCGGGAGCCGTCCACGAGGAGGCACTGCCGCAGGATGCGCTTGAGTTTGTCGACTTCCAGAAGGAAGCGCAGTTGCGCGTTCAACCGCTCGTTGTCGACCCCGCTGGCAAAGACCGGTGCCGGTTCCGTCACGTGGTTCGCCCTCCTGAGGGATGAGTCGAAACGGTCAGGCGGACCGCTCGGGGCGGTCGCCACTGGATGGTCCCATGGAACGCGTGCCGGCTGTCACGGCGGCGTCCGCCGGGAGGCCGCCGGAGGATGCGGCGGAGTGTACGCGGTGAACGGTCGGTGCCCCGCCCGGACGGGCCGCGGGCACGGGCGGCCCGGCCCAGTGGGCTGGCCGAAGGCGTCGCGGGTGCGAACCAGGGGGTCCCCTCCGCGCTGGTCCTGCTCCTGGCGTCTCCGTGGAGCGCCGACAGTGCCACTGGGAGCAAGATCACCGTGGCCGGGCACGCCCCGCCGAACCCCCGCGGTCACCGCACTAGGCTTCCCCGGCCCCCCGGGCCTGGGAGGAGGACGTCAGGTGCAGGTGGAACCACTCGGTCAGCGCGCGGTCGGTGAGGACCCCGGCCGGGGTGAGCGGACCGGGACGGAGGCCGGGTTCCGGCCCGATGGAGTGGGCCAGGTCGGGTACCACGATGTGACGGAGCGCGTGCCCGGGGACGTGGGAGGCCAGGGCGTCGTGCAGCGATCGCCCGTATTCGGGGGGCACGACCTCGTCCTGCCCCCCGCTGACGACGAGCAGGGGGACGCCGTTCCGGGCGACCTCCTCGGCGCGGCTGCCGAAGTCCAGCCAGCCGCGCGTGTTCCAGGCCTGCTCGGTCCACTCGTAGTGGGCGCCGGTGTGCCGCTCGCGGGCGGCGATGACCAGGGCCGGGTCCACGACCGGGTTGATGACCGCGGCGGCGCCGACGGGCACGCGTCCCTCCGCGAGGCTGAGCAGGACGGCCGCGGCCCCGGCGCCCACGCCGACCAGGCCGACGGGGTCGTCGGTGACGGGGAAGGCGGCGCGTAGTTCGGCGGTGACACGGTGCAGCTCGGCGGCCGCCTCCTCCACCACCGGGCCGAACAGCTCGACGAGGTAGTCGCTCTCGCCGCGCCGGTTGACCTCGGCGACGCCGCCCTCGGGGAGCCTGGCTCCGAACAGGGGGAGGCCGAGGTAGACCCGCCAGGCCGGGAGCGGCGCCATGGGCGCGGTTCCGGCGAGGGCGGACTCGGCGCGTGGCGGCTCGAAGGCGTGCAGGCCCAGGACGAGCGGGGCCGGGACGTCACCGTTGGCGGGCGGCAGGGCCAGGAAGGGTACTCCGGCGGCGGTACCGGTGACGGGCTGGGAGAGGGTGCCGGCGTCGGCTACCACGGATGGTCGCCTCCGTTGTGTCGGGAGAAGTGGGACAGGTAACTGCTGACCAGGCGCTTGGCCTCGTGGATGAGGACGGGATCGCCGTCGGGGTCGCCCCGGAAGGCGAGCTTGAGTACGGCGTCGGCGGATTCGACCGCGACGTGGATGGCCCGGTCCAGTCCTTCATCATCGGGGATGCCTGTGACAGAAACGATGATCCTGCGCAGGCGGACGGAGATGACGCGGTTGTTGTCGGCGCCCCCGTGGAGGAGGCGGGGGTCGACGACGTCACCGAAGTGCAGGCTGCGGAAGCCGGGCACGTGGCGGTGCATGTCGACGTACTCGTCGACGACGGCGTCGACGGCGTGGGTCCAGTGGCTGAAGGAGGCCTCGGCCAGGCGTTCGGTGACGCGCGAGCCGAACTGGTCGAGGAAGCGCAGCCCTAGTGCCTGGGTGATGGCCTTCTTGTCCGGGAAGAACTGGTAGACGGAGCCGATCGCGACCCCGGCGCGCTCGGCGATCCTCGTGGTCGAGAGGTTGTCGTAGCCGACCTCGTCGAGGAGTTCGGCACAGCAGTCGAGCATACGCTGGACCCTGAGCATACTGCGCTGCTGGGCGGGCAGTCTTCGCAGGGGGGCCTGGGCGAAGGCGAGTTCGTCGTGGGAGGCGCCGGTCCGTCCACGGGTCTCGCGTGACGCGCGGGTACTCCCCGTGGCGCCTGGGGACCGTCGCGACCTCGGGGGAGTTGAGCTTCGGGAGTTTGTCGTCACGGCTCCTATGATGCCTTTATGGAATCACCTGGTTCCGGGGAAATTCCAGTTTCGTGCCGAGGTCCCTTGGAGGAAGGGGCCTGAGCCCCTGGCGGGGCCGGGAGTCCGGCTGTGCGGGAGGACGATGCCCGACCCGGTTGGATAGCGCTTTCCAGATAGGTCCTAGCATGGTTGGATCGGGTCGACGCAGCGTACACACCCTCCTGGAGGCTGAGCCATGACCACCGTCCCGGACACCACACCGGAGGAACTCGACTCCGTCCTGGAACGGGCCGCAGCGGCGGCTCCGTTCCTGGCCGCCCTCGCCCCGGCCGAGCGCGCCCGACTGCTGCGCGCCGTCGCCGACGCCCTGGACTCCGCCGCCGACGACCTCGTGCCGATCGCGATGGAGGAGGCGCACTACCCGGAGGCGCGCTGCCGCGGTGAGCTGGGCCGCACCACCTTCCAGCTGCGCCTGTTCGCCGAGGCCCTGGAGGACGGCTCCTACCTGGAGGCGGCCGTGGACCCCGCCGACCCCGACTGGGGCACCCCGCGCCCGGACGTGCGCCGCCTGCTGGTCCCGCTCGGACCGGTGGTGGTGTTCGGGGCGAGCAACTTCCCGTTCGCCTTCGCCACGGCCGGAGGGGACACCGCCTCCGCCCTGGCCGCCGGATGCCCGGTGGTCGTCAAGGCCCATCCCGGACACCCCCGGCTGGCCCGGCGCACCACCGAGACCGTGGTCGCCGCGCTCGCCGACGCCGGGGCGCCCGAGGGCGCCTTCGCCCTGGTCGAGGGGCTGGAGGCCGGTAAGCGTGCGGTCACGCACCCGCTCACCAGGGCCGTCGGCTTCACCGGTTCCATCCCCGGCGGGCGGGCCCTCTTCGACCTCGCCGCCTCCCGGCCCGACCCCATCCCCTTCTACGGGGAGTTGGGCAGCGTGAACCCGGTGTTCGTCACCCGCGGGGCCGCCGCGGCGCGCGGCGACGAGATCCTCAGCGGTTACGCGGGATCGGCCGCCATGGGCGCGGGCCAGTTCTGCACCAAGCCCGGGGTGGTGTTCCTGCCCGAGGAGACCAAGCTCGACGCCCTCGTCGAGGACTTCTCCGCGCGGGCGGCCGCCCCCCTGCTCAACGAGCGGGTCGCCGAGGGCTTCGCCCGGAACCTGGACACCCTGAGCGGCCACCCGGCCACCGAGGTCCTGGTCCAGGGGAAGCGGACCGGCGACGACTGGACGCCGTCCCTGTTGCGCACTGACCTGGACTCCCTGCTGGAGAACGCCGACACCCTCCTGGAGGAGTGCTTCGGCCCGGCGACCCTCGTGGTGACCTACGCCGACGAGCGGCGGCTGCTGGAGGCGGCCGGGGTGTTCGGCGGCCAGCTCACCGTCACCGTGCAGGGCGAGGAGGACGACGAGATCGCGCCCGCTCTGCTGGCCCTGGGCGCGTCCCTGGCCGGACGGGTGCTCTGGAACGGATGGCCGACCGGGGTGGCGGTCACCTACGCGATGACCCACGGCGGTCCCTACCCCGCGACCACCGCGCCGCTGCACACCTCGGTGGGCACCACCGCGATCCGGCGCTTCCTGCGCCCGGTCACCTACCAGTCGGTCCCGCAGTCGCTGCTGCCCCCGGAGCTGCGCGACGACAACCCGCTCGGCGTGCCGCGCCGGGTGAACGGCGGCGCGCCCTCCGTCTGACCGCCACGGGGCCGGGCGCGCCGGGGCGCGCGCCCGGCCCCTCCCCTCCCGGAGGGCTTCCGGCGGGGTTCCGACGGGGCTTCTGACGGACGGCCGTGAACTTGGCCGGAAACGGCTTTGGGGCGGTGCACGCGCGCGCGTAGCCTCGCGCCATGGACATCCACGCCATCCCCGCCGACGTCGAGGCCCTCGTCAGGGAGCTGCCCAAGGTCGAACTGCACGTCCACCTAGAGGGCTCGATGCCCGCCGACACCCTGTTCGAGCTGGCACGCAGACACGGGGTGGAGGACGTCCCCGGCGGCCTGGAGGAGCTCCGGGACTGGTACGCCTTCACCGATTTCCCGCACTTCGTCGAGGTCTACCTGGCCTCGGTGCGGACCCTGTGCGAGGAGGGGGACTTCGCCCTCCTGGTGTCGGCGGTCGCCGAGCGCCTGGCCGCGCAGAACGTGCGCTACGCCGAGGTTCACGTCAGCCTCTACGCCCACCTGATGCGCGGGGTGCCCGCCCGCGTGGTCTTCGACGGCATCGAGGAGGCGCGCCGCGCGGCCGAGGCCGAGCACGGAATCCAGCTGCGGTGGATCCCCGACTTCCCCGCCGACTTCGGGCTGGAGAGCGCAGAGGCGACCGTGGACGCGGTCCTGCGCGAGGCGCCGCCCAGCGTGGTCGGCTTCGGCGTCGGCGGGGTGGAGACCCCGCTGGAGCAGTACGCCGGGGTGTTCGGCCGGGCCCGCGCCGCCGGACTGGCCAGTCTGCCGCACGCCGGTGAGCACGGCGGCCCGGAGCGGGTGCGCGAGGCCCTGGACGCCCTCGGCGCCGAGCGCATCGGCCACGGCATCGACTCCATGCGGGACCGGGCCCTGGTCGAACGCCTCGCGGAGGGGCGGATCCCCGTGGATGTCAGCCCCACCTCCAACCTGCGCACGCGTGCGGTGCCGCGGCTGGAGGACCACCCGCTGCCCCGCATGCTGGAGGCCGGGCTGCTGGTCACCCTCAACAGCGACGACCCCACCATGTTCGGCACCGACCTGACCAACGAGTACCGCGCCGCCCACCGGCTGGGCCTGGACGCCGCGGACCTGGTCCGGCTCGCCGCGAACGGCGTGCACGCCTCCTACCTGGGGGTGGCCCGCCGCCACAGGCTGCTGGCCGAGATCGCGGACGTCGCCGCGCGTCACGGGGTCGCCGCGTCGGGGACCTCCTCGCCGCGGTAGCGGAGCTCGGAGGAACTCCCCGCGCGGGACCGCCTACGCGGGCGAGTCGGTCAGCGGGAGCCCGCACTCGGTGCGCATGTCCAGCCAGGTCTGCTCGGCCTGCTCGGCCGCGGCGCCCTCGTAGGGAATGGGGACACCGCCCTGGATCTGCGCGGGGGCCCAGTCGGCCTGGGTCACGCTGCCCTGGTCGAAGGTGAGGGTGAGCACGCCCGTCTCGGCGGTGGGGCCGCTGAAGTTGTAGAAGGCGAAGTTGCTCAGCCCGTAGTGCACGTAGGAGTCGCCCATGAACCCGCCCGGGGACAGCACGTGCGCGTGGCCGCCGACGATGGCGGACGCGCCCGCCTCGATCAGCTCCTCGGCGAGGGTGGGCGCGTGCGGGAGCGGGCAGTGCGCGCCCTCCAGGCCCCAGTGCAGGAAGACCACCACGTTGTCGTGCTCGGCGGCGGCCTCGGAGACCGCGGTGAGCATCCGCTGCTTCATCTCGCCCTTGGTGGAGGCCATGCCGGGCTTGCCCTCGCCCGCAGTCCAGGCGTCGATGAGGTGGTCGTCCAGGACGTCGGCGGCGCCGAACATGGCGACGCTCTGGCCGTTGACCTCGGAGACGTGGGGCCGGTAGGCCTCCTCGATGTCGCGCCCGGCGCCGACCAGCTGGACGGGGGAGGCGTCACCGTTCTCCAGGGTGTCCGTCAGGCCTTCCACGCCGTAGTCCATGCCGTGGTTGTTGGCGATGGTGGCCACGTCCACACCGGCTGCCTCCAGGGCGTCCAGGGAGCTCGCGGGCGCACGGAACACGTACTGCTTGCCGGGGGCGGGCGTGCCGCCCTCGGTGACGGCCGTCTCCAGGTTGACCATGGCCAGGTCGGCGGCCGAGAGCTGCTCGGAGATCGGGCCGAGCGCGGTCTGGGGGTCGGCCAGACGCGGTTCGAGGACGCCCTCGAACATCACGTCGCCGCCGAAGGCGACGGTGAAGGGCTCACCGGCCGGTTTGGGGTCGGTGCTGGGCGACGCCGGGGTGGTGGCCTCGTCGCTGGGAGCGGCCGCGCCCTCGTTCTGGTCCGAGGCCTCCTCGCCCGAGGAACAGGCGGCGAGGAGGAGTATGAGGGCCGCGACGCTGACCGAGAGCGTCGTACGGGTGCGGGGACGCGTGGATACAGGGTGCATGCATGCTCCAGTAGGGCGGGGGAAACGGGGGGCATGTCCTGGTGTGAGGACGCATGTCACACGTTTCCGGTTGGCCGTCGTGACTGGATGGATGCCGAAGGGCATCCTGAGCCGTCACCGGGAATGGACGCGGGCGTTCGATGTGGTGTCGAGCAGTCCGGGCACCGGGTCTCGGCACCGACGGCGCGTCGGCCGGGACGGTCCGCCGGGCCTGGCGGGGGACGGCTCGCCGGGTCCAGGGTACGCGCACATGACCAGCGCTTTTGCTGCCTTTGGTATGGGCGGTGATGCGTGTGGTGTGGGTGAATGCCCGTGGTTGGGGGGTCCATATGGGCGGCAAGCGGGGCCGCGCAGACTGGGGCGACCCGTTTTCTTGAGCCATTCCAATCTTTTTCCTGTGCCGCTGTGCGGCATGGGCGACGCCGCCGGCCTCCGCCCGGACGCGCACCGCCGCGACCTGTGGCAGGCCATCGAGCGGGGCGAGCACCCGGGCTGGACCGTCGACGTCCAGGTCATGCCCTTCGAGGACGCCGCCGGCTAAAGGTTCACCCGTTCGACCCCACCAAGGTGTGGCCGCACGAGGACCACCCGGAGATCACCATCGGCCGGTTCGTCCCCAACAGGAACCCGCGGAACCACTTCGCCGAGACCGAGCAGGCCGCCTTCGAGCCCTCCCACCTGGTCCCCGGTGTCGCGATGAGCCCGGACAAGGGCTCGGAGTACCACGTCGCCGGTGAGACCGTGCGCTCGGCGTACGAGCTCCACAAGTCTGACCCGGCCGGGGTCTTCGTTTCTCGGGCCTTAATCGTATTTCAGGCATAAAGGACGTTCTCCGCATGAAGGGAAAGTCCGACATCGAGTTCACAGTGCTCGACGAAGGCAGCGAAGTGAATATACGAACCTGCTTCGTTGGTTCGTTTGGCTGGTTTACCCGGAAAAATTTCTTTTCGCTTTGACACCTTGGGTGTTGATTCAGTTGCCGTGTGTTGCTTGTGTCACTCCTGTGAGCTGTGCTCATCTCAATATGTGCATGTATGGTAACCAAGAGTATTTGCAGCGGAGAAGGGCATTTTCCGAAAACGCATGCGAACCTCCAGTGGCTTGCTAACGTTCGGTCCGTTGGCGGTTCCACGGAACGTACTTCGAACCGGAACGCGACTCCACACACGCGGGTCACCCCGCCGTTGCACCGTTTTCTCCGGTGACGGACCCGCCCCGCCCGTGGTCCACGGGGCCGCGTCCACTGACGCGGGCACCGGTCCGCCACGGCACAGCGTCACAACCGACGCGATCCCCAGGCTGTATCCGCGAAAGGTCACATCCGCACATGCGCAACACACTCCGTTACTCCTTCGCCACCGTCATGACGGCGGGGCTGGTCGTCTCCCCCGTCGCGGCGGCCTTCGCCGACACCTCCACCGACGGCTCCGGCGGCATCGGCAGCGGAAACCAGGTCGTGGTGCCCGTGGACGTCGAGGCCGACCTGTGCGGCAACTCGATCGCCGTCCTCGGCATCTCCAAGGCCACGTGCACGCAGGTCTCGGAGGTCCTCTACGAGGCCAGCGGCAAGGGCGACACCACCACCGACGGTTCGGGTGGTGTGGCCAGCGGGAACCAGATCATCGTTCCCGTGGACGCCGCCATCGACGCCTGCGGCAACGCGGCCTCCGTCGGCGGTATCTCCAAGTCCGAGTGCGTCGAGGTGGTCGAGGCCCTGGAGAAGGAGAGCGCCGACGAGCCCAGGACCACCACCGACGGTTCGGGTGGTGTGGCCAGCGGGAACCAGATCATCGTTCCCGTGGACGCCGCCATCAACGTCTGCGGCAACTCGGTGGCCATCCTGGGCGGCTCCAGCTCCAAGTGCACCACCATCATCAACGTCATCCAGGGCTCCTCCGAGAACGAGGGCGGTGACGTCTCCACCGACGGCTCCGGCGGTATCGGCAGCGGGAACCAGGTCGTGGTCCCGGTCGACGCGGCCGTCGACATCTGCGGCAACGCCGTGTCCGTGCTCGGCCTGTCCGAGGCCTCCTGCCTGGAGGTCATCTCCGAGGAGGAGAAGCCGGAGGAGGAGAACCCCGAGGAGCCCGAGGAGCCCGGGGAGGAGAACCCCGAGGAGCCCGAGGAGCCCGGGGAGGAGAACCCCGAGGAGCCCGAGAAGCCGGAGGAGGAGAAGCCCGAGGAGGACGACTCCAGCACCGAGGGCGACAAGTCCTCCCCCGAGCCGCAGGCCGACGAGCAGCTCGCCGTGACCGGTGGCGCCCTGACCGGTCTGGTCGCAGCCGGGATCGCCGCGGTCGGCGCCGGCGGCGCGGGCCTGTACTTCGCCCGCAAGCGCAAGGCCGCCGCCGCGGCGGCGGGCGACGAGGAGTAGCGGCAGGGGTTCCCCCGGATCCACGCGGGGCCGCCGGACCGGCGGCCCCGCACGTGTGCGCGGGGGGCTTCGCCCGCATGGGAAGGGGCGGTGCGAGGTGGCCGGAATCGTCTCCTAACCTCGAAGACGTGCTCAAAGTCCTGTTCTCGCAACGCATGCTGGCCTTCCACGCGCTGGTGCTGGTGATCGTGCCCAGCTTCGTCTGGCTGGGCTTTTGGCAGCTGGACCGGTGGGAACAGCGCAGCGCGTCGGTCGACCTGCAACAGGGCAACCTCGCCGCCGACCCCGTGCCGGTCGCCGAACTGACGGGTGTCGGCGAGGACGTCGACCCCGCCGACCGGTGGCGCACCGTCGAGGCCACCGGTACCTGGGACACCGGACACGAGCTTCTGCTGCGCAACCGCGACGGGTCCGGGGGAGTGGGCTTCCACGTGCTGACTCCGCTGGTCACCGGGGAGGGGCCCGCCGTCCTGGTCAACCGCGGGTGGGTCGAGCGCGGCGAGACCGCCCTCGACCAGCCCGAGGTGCCGCCCGCGCCCGAGGGCACCGTGGAGGTGGCCGGACGCATCCACTACTCCGAGACCGAGGAGAACACCGGGCTGAGCAACCGCGACGGCCTGCCCGAGGGGCAGATCATGATGGTCGACGTGGACATGATCGCCGATGGGCTGCCGTATCCGGTCTACGGCGGGTACGTCGATCTCACCGGCCAGGAACCGGTGCCGGACGCGGCGCCCGAGCCGGTCGCCGTGCACGAGACGGACTCCGGCATGAGCCTGTCCTACGCCGTGCAGTGGTGGGTGTTCACCCTCGTGGCCATCGGCGGGTGGGTCTTCCTCGTCCGCCGCGAGATCAGTGACGCCCGTGAGGCCGCCGCCGGACCGGAGGCGGCCGGGGACACGGGGGACACCGGGGACACGGTGAGGTCCGAGAACACCGAGAAAACGGTCTAGGGGCGGGGCGATGCACGACGAGGACGGCTATCCGGACCCCGGGCGCGTCGAGCGCCGGGCAGTGGACGCCCGGGAGAGCGCCCGCGCCGGGCGTGTGTGGTGGGACGGCGCCGCCGACGCCTACCAGGCCGAGCACGGCGCCTTCCTCGGCGACGCCGAGTTCGTGTGGTGCCCGGAGGGGTTGACCGAGGCCGGGGCGCGGCTGCTCGGGGAACCGGAGGGGCTCCGGCGGTCCCGGGTCCTGGAGGTCGGCTGCGGCGCGGGCCAGTGCGGCCGGTGGCTGCGCGCTCAGGGGGTGGGCGAGGTGGTGGCCTTCGACCTGTCGTATCGCCAGCTCCAGCACTCACGCCGGATCGATGAGCAGACCGGGCACACACTGCCCACCGTGCAGGCCGACGCCCAGCGGCTCCCGTTCGCCGACGCCTCCTTCGACGTGGTGTTCTCGTCGTTCGGGGCCTTTCCCTTCGTTCCCTCCGCCGACGACGCCCTGGCCGAGGCCGCGCGGGTGCTGCGTCCGGGAGGACGGCTGGTGTTCTCGGTGACGCATCCGATCCGGTGGGGTTTCCCGGACGACCCGAGCGAGCACGGGCTCACCGCGCACCAGTCCTACTTCGACCGCCGCGCCTACGTGGAGGAGGACGACGACGGCGAAGCGGTCTACGTGGAGCACCACCACACGGTGGGCGACTGGGTGCGCGGGATCGCCCGTGCGGGCCTGGTGCTGCGGGACGTGGTCGAGCCGGAGTGGCCCGAGGGGCTGGACCGGGTGTGGGGCGGCTGGGGACCGGTGCGCGGCCGGGTGCTCCCCGGCACCGCGATCTTCTCGGCGGACAAGGGGGCGGCCCCGCCGGAGGCGGGCTGACCGGACCCGTCGGATGCCCTCCGCCGTGTCTGTTCGGGAGCGTCCGACCGGGTATAGCGGGTCAGGCGCCGCATCGGCGCACCGAGCGAAGGAGCCTCCAGCGTGGCCGACGTCCGTGTCCGAACCGCCCTCCCCTCCGACCATCCGCGCGTCGTGGCGGTCTGCGACGAGTGGTGGGAGCGCCCCGTGTCGCACATCCTCCCCCGGCTCTTCCTGGACCACTTCCACTCCACCAGCCTCATCGCCGAGGCGGAGGGGGACCTGGCGGGCTTCCTCGTCGGCTTCCCCTCGCCGTCCGTGTCCGGGGAGGCCTACGTGCACTTCGCGGGGGTGGCTCCGGAGTACCGCGGAACAGGGCTGGCGGGCCGGTTGTACGACCGTTTCACCGAGGGGGCGCGGGCCGAGGGGCGCACGGTGGTCCGGGCGGTCACGTCACCGGCCAACGAGCGCTCGATCGCCTTCCACCGCTCCTACGGATTCGAGGTCACCGGACCGCACACCGACTACGACGGCCCGGGGGTGGACCGGACGGTCTTCACGCTGCGCCTCGGAGAGTGAGTCCCGGGCCCCGCGTATGATCCGGGCTATCGGACGCGGAGGAGGCACGGTGCGGCTCAAACTCGACCTGCACGACATCTTCAACAAGGGCCGCGACATCGACCGGGCCCTCAACGACATCATGGACGAGGCCGAGCGCACCGGGGCCAAGACCGTCGAGGTCATCCCCGGCAAGGGGTCCGGACAGCTCAAGAAGCGGGTCCTGCGGTTCCTCGACCGCAAGGACGTCAAGGCCCGCTACCACCGGGTCGAGAAGGACTCCAAGAACTTCGGCCGCCTGTGGATCCATTTTCGTCACTGATAGGGGGAAGACGGAGAATCCTGACGCTCAGTGCTTGGTGGACATTGCGTAATACTCGTATTACGATTGCGGTATGGCGAAGGTGAGAATCAGTATCAGCCTTGACCCGGACGAAGCCGAGCGCGTCAGGTCACACGCGGACCGTGCGGGGATGGACGTGTCGTCCTACTTCGTTAACGCCGCGATCCGTCAGATGGGCGATGCCGAGTTGGCCGAGGCGGAGTTCGCGGGAGTCGACGCGCTGATCGCCGATGCCGAAGGGCGAGCCGAGCACTACGGACCTGTTGACGAGACCGGTGATGACTCTCTGAGCGCGGATGAGCGCCGTGAGGTCGACGAGGCGATGAGCCTGGTCTACGGTGCTGGGGAAACCCGGATCCGAAGCCGGGGCGAGGTGGCGTGAGCGCTCGCGTACCCGTTTACGACACGGGGATGCTCATCGCTTTGGCGGCGCGTAAGTCTAAGGCGGTACAGATGCACCGCGGGCTCGTACGGTCCCCGCACCGTCCCGTGATCCCCGGCCCTGTCCTGGCTCAGGTATGGCGCCCGGATCCTGCGACCGTGCACGCCATGAGCACGGTCCTGAAGGAGTGCACGGTTCCCCAAGCCCGGTCGTCTCCAGCTGCCTTGCGGTCCACGAGCGCGGGACAGCCGGAGTGCATCGCGTGTGCGGCTGCTCCGGACATCACCGATTGGCGGCGTATCGGTGCGGTCCTGGGGGTGGCGGCCCTCCCCGCGAAGAGGCGTCCGGACGCGGTGGACGCCCTTGTCGCCTGGACGGCCGTGAAGCACCGAAGCGCCGTGGTGTTCACCAGTGACCCTGGTGACATCGCCGCGTACGTGGACGCGATCGGTGCCGATGACGTCCACCTGGTCACGGTATGAGCCCCATGGCTCCCGTGCGGGTCGTCGGTAAGTGTGCGCACTCAAGTATTTCGGCCGCCTGTTCATCCACTTCAGGCACTGAGCCGGGCAGGTCAGGCGGACCAGGCGGTCAGGGTGGCCCGGGCCCAGGCGCGGACGCGTTCGGGGTGGCCCTCGGCGGGGAAACCGCCGTCCGCAGCGACCTCGGCGATGGTGAACCCGAACCCGCTCGGTGCCTCGGGGGTGGTTGAGGTGCGGACCCCGCGCTCTCGGTGGACCCGGTGGGAGTTGCCGCGCCGGGCGCGCTCGGTGAGCTTGTGGGAGGCCGCGGACCCGTCCTCCAGGTGGGCGCGCAGCAGTTCCAGCGGGAACTCGTGTGCACCCTCGGAGAGGGAGCCCGGGTGCTGGAGGCGGTAACAGGCGACGGCGACGCCGTGCAGCGGGCCCCACGGCTCCTGGCGGGAGTGGTCCAGCGCCAACAGTTGCTGGAACAACTCCTCGCAGGGAGTTTCGCTCACTGCTCCGCACTGTGCACATGTGTCCATGCCGCGATACTCGCGCACGCGGCCCTGGAGGGCGAGTCGATTTCCGCGGACGCGCGCGGCTCGGAAGTGAACCCGGGCACGTATCTTGGCCGCCTGTTCATCCACTTCAGGCACTGAGTTCTCCTGGACCTTCCTCCCCTCCTGCCTCTCCGAACCGAAGTACGAGGGCGATCCGGGTACTCCTGCCTCTCCGGCGCCGACGGACCCCCTCGTGCCATGCTCTGCGGCATGAACCAGCGGCAGAAGCGGATCAGCGCCGAGCGCCTGGGGTTCCTCGACGCGGGGGAGGGCCTCCACCACGGCGGTCCGCACCGGATCCACGTGGCCCTTCCCGGGCGTACCTGAGGGCGACGCGTACACGGAGCGTGCACAGGGCGGGTGTGGGGCGGGGTGCGGGGGCGACCGCCTTCCGCGGCCCCGAACGGGCTCCTGGAACGCCGTTTTTCGAGGTCGTGGCAATGGTGAGTTGTGTGAGACTTTGCCGCGCCGATCCCCGAAGATCCGTCAGGCAGGGAAGGAATCCGTAACGGTGTGTGCACCTACGGAGGAGGACAGCGATGATCACCACCGACTTCATGCCCGGATCACCCTGCTGGATCGAGGTGTCCTCACCCGACGTCGAGGCCTCGGCGGCCTTCTACCGGCGACTGTTCGGATGGGAGGCCGTGCCCCCGGGACCCGACAGCGCCGGATACGTGATTCTGCGCCTGGACGGCGCGGGCGTCGGCGGGCTGAGCCCGGTCCTGGGCGAGAGCGAGCGTCCCGAGTGGACGGTCTACTTCGCCGTCCCCGACGTGGACGACGCGGTTCCGACCGTGGAACGGCTCGGCGGGACCTTGCTGGTGGAGCCGTTCGACGTGTTGGACTACAGCCGCACGGCACAGTTCTTCGATCCCCAGGGCGGCCGCTTCGGCGTCTGGCAGACCATCTCCATCCCTGGTATCGAGGTCGCCGACCGGCCGGGCAGCCTGTGCTGGGTCGAGATGTGGACCCCCGACGGGGACGGATCCCGCGAGTTCTACACCGACCTCTTCAAATGGGGCCTCACCGCCTTCGACCTGCCGGACGGGTCCGGGACGTACACGGTCCTCACCCCGGCCGGGGAGAGCGAGGAGCGCGCGCACGGCGGTCTCATGGCGGTCGATCCCGCCCGCCTGACCGACACCGACGGATCCGCGGAGTGGCACCCGGTGTTCGCGGTCGCCGACTGCGACACCGCCGTGGAGACGGTGAGGGAGGAGGGCGGCCAGGTGTACACGGGGCCGGAGAACACTCTGGGCGTGGGACGGCTCGCCGTGTGCTCCGACCCCTTCGGGGCCGGTTTCGTCCTGCTCCAACCGCCTTCGGAGTGATCCGGCGGACCACCGCGGCCGGGCCACCGCCGGGCAGGGACCTCCGCCCTGAGGATGAGGGGCGGAGGCCGACGCTACTGTCGGGACACGGCGGACGCGCCGCCGCGCAGGACGAACTTCTGGATCTTGCCGGTGGCCGTCTTCGGCAGCTGATCCACGAACTCCACCCGCGTGGGCGCCTTGAAGTGCGCGAGGTTGTCCCGGGCGAAGCCGATGAGCTCCTCCTCCGTGGCCGTGGCCCCCTCGCGCAGGACCACGGACGCCCTCGGGGTCTCGCCCCAGCGCTCATGCGGCACGCCCACGATGGCCACCTCCAGGACGGACGGGTGACGCAGCAGCACTCCCTCCACCTCGACGGAGGAGATGTTCTCACCGCCGGAGATGATGACGTCCTTGATCCGGTCCTGGATCTCGACGTACCCGTCCGGGTGGGTGACCGCCGCGTCCCCGGTGTGGAACCAGCCGTCGCCCATGGCCCCCTCCGTGGCCTCCGGGTCGTTGTAGTAACCCTGCATCACCACGTTGCCGCGCACGGTGATCTCCCCGACGGTCCTCCCGTCCCAGGGCACCTCGGCGCCGTCGGCGTCCACCACGCGCAGCTCGCCGGAGGTGATCAGCTCGACCCCCTGGCGGGCCTTGACGGCGGCGCGCTCACGCGGGGACAGACCGTCGTGCTCGGTGCGCGGTTCGCACACGGTGATGAACGGCGTGGTCTCGGTCAGCCCGTAGACGTGGGTGACGGTCCATCCGAAACCGTCCTCCAGGCGTTCGATCGTGTCGGCGGCGGGCGAGGCGCCCGCCGTGACCACGTGCACGCCGGACGGCACCTCGCCACGCACCTCCTCGGGGGTGTTGGCCAGCATGATCAGCACGGTGGGCGCCGCGCACAGCCAGGTGACCTCTTCGGCGCGGACCAGCTCGTACACGGTGGCCGGGTCCATCGCGGGCAGGCACACGTGGGTGGCGGCCGCGGCGGTCACCGTCCACGTGTAGGTCCAGCCGTTGGCGTGGAACATCGGCAGCGTCCACAGGTACCGCTCGCCGATGCCGATCCTCAGGTGGAGCAGGGTGCCCACCGAGTTCATGTAGGCGTTGCGGTGGGTGATCATCACACCCTTGGGGCGGGCGGTGGTGCCGCTGGTGTAGTTGATGGTCAGCAGGTCCCCCTCCGCGATCCCGGGGCGGGTGAAGTCCGGGCCGGCCTCCGCGAGGAGGGCCTCGTAGTCCTCCCACCCCGGACGCGCGCCCTCCAGGGCCACGAACCGCTCCACGCCCGGCATCCGGTCGCGGACCCCGTCCACGGTGTCGAGCTGGTCGGCGTGCACGCACAGCACCTTCGCCCCGGAGTGGTTGACGATGTAGGCGAAGTCGTCCGCCGAGAGCCGGAAGTTGACCGGCACCAGCACCGCGCCCAGTTGCGGCACCGCGTAGAAGGACTCCAGCTGGGCGTGGGTGTTGGGGGCGATGTAGGCGACGCGGTCGCCCTTGACCACCCCCATGCGCTGCAGGACCGACGACCAGCGGTCGCAGCGGTCGAAGAACTCCTCGTAGGTCAGCCGCAGGTCCCGGTCGACCACCGCTTCGCGCTGCGGGTGCAGCCTGCGCGTGCGGCGGGCGAACTCCAGGGGGGTCAGGGCGAGTTCCATGGTGCCGTGGTGCCTTTCTGCGTCGGCGGGGTCGGGGCGGCGGTCAGAGGTCGAACAGCCGGGCGGCGTTGCCGTACAGGACGGCGCGCAGCCAGTCCGCGCCCAGGTCCAGGCCGGTCAGGGCCTGGAGCTGTTCGAGGTAGGGGTAGGGGATGTTCGGGAAGTCCGTGCCGAGCAGGACGCGGTCGGCGACGTCCTTCAGACGGGGCAGCTCCCCGTCGGGGAAGGGCGCCCAGCGCTCGGTGAAGCCGGTGAACACCATCGTGGTGTCCAGGTGGACGCGCTCGTGGCGCTCGGCCAGGTCCAGGAACGCGCCGTACTCGGGTGCCCCGGCGTGCGCGATGACGGCGGTGAGGCGGGGGTGCTCGCGCAGGACCTCGGTGAAGGGCCCCGGGCCGGTGAAGGGTCCCGGTGCGGGGCCCGAACCGCAGTGGACGACCACGGGCGTGCCCGCGTCGGCGAGGGTCCCCCACACGTCGGAGAGCAGGGGGTCGCGCGGGTCGTATCGGCCGACCTGGAGGTGGGCCTTGAACACGCGGGTTCCCGCCTCGACCGCGGCGGCCACGTAGCCGCGGGCCCCGGGCTCGGGGTAGAAGGTGGCGCTGCGCAGGCAGTCGGGGTTGCGGTCGGCGAAGCCGGACGCCCACTCGTTGAGCCAGGTGGCCATGCCGGGCCGGTGGGGGTAGGAGAGGGCGGTGAAGTGCCGGACCCCGAACCCGCGCAGGAGGGCCAGGCGTTCGTCCTCGTCCCCCCGGTAGGTGATCGGCCACAGGCCGCCGAGGGCGTCGAAGTAGTCCCACACCTTGTTCAGCACGTTGGCGGGCATGAAGTGCGTGTGCACGTCGATGAGCCCGGGGAGGCCGAGGTCCCGCCAGATCGCGCGGACGGCGGCGGACTCGGGCTCGGCACTGGTGGAGACGCGTGTCACAACGGACACGATACGGGGCGGGTCCGGTCGTGGGCCACGGGCGGACCCGGGTGGCGTGACTGCGGCGGTGCGGGCGGCGAGGTCGTCACCGCCGCCCACCGCCCCTGTGCCCAGCCTGTGGACGGCTCTCCCCGCCGCGCCCGCTGCCCGCGCACGGGGGCTCCCGCCTCCGCCCACGCCGCGAGCCCGCCCGGGGATCAGGCCCCGCGGCGGGTGCGGGCGTTGGTCGGGGCGATGCGGTGGTTGTGCAGGTGCTCGTAGACGATCGACGCGCGCACGTCGGCGACCTCGGGGCGCTCGGTCAGCTTGTCGATGACGAACGCGTACAGGCTGTTGTTGTCGGGCAGGGCCACATGGATGAGGAAGTCCTCGCTGCCCGAGGTCACGAACACCGACAGGGTGTCGGGCAGTGAGCGCACCCAGTCGCGGAAGGCCTCGATGTTGTGGCGCGAGGGCTTCACCACGCTCACGGTGATGAGCGCCTGGACCGGGCGGCCGATCCTCTCCAGGTCCACGTCCAGGAGTGAGCCCCGAATCACACCCCTTTCCCGCAGCGCACGGGTCCGATCCAGGGTCGTCGTGGGCGATGCGCCGACCGCGGCGGCCACATCGCGGTTGGTTTTCCGTGCGTCTGACTGGAGTTCGGCCAGGATCGCCGTATCAAGCTCGTCAAGATCAGGCATTCTGCCACTCTAGCCGTACTAAGTTCGGAATGTTGTTTAGCAGACCGCTATATGCATAACATTTGAGGGAAAAGATCGTATTTGGCTCGCCTGGAAGCGATCCTTCCGAGGCAGGCAGAGTCGCCCCGCCGTTCGGCCCCGCTCGGGTGCGATGACGCACCACCGCAGAACACGAGGGACGTCCTTACCATGAGACCTTCCCCTGTCGCGGCCGCCACCGACCGATCGTCGGTCCGCCCGCGCCTCACCGGCCGCACCCTGGCCCTGGCCGCCATCGTCTGCGCGGCCCTGAACCTGCGCCTGGTGGTCACCTCCCTGTCGCCCCTGCTGACCACGATCGGAGGGGAGTTCGGGTTCACCGCCACCGTCATCGGTGTCCTCGGCACCCTGCCCCTGGTCGCCTTCGCCGTCTTCGGCCTGGTCACTCCCGCGATCATGCGCCGCCTGGGAGCCGAGTCCACCGCCGTGCTCAGCATGCTGCTGGCCGGCGTCGGCCAGGCCCTGCGCGCCTTCGCCCCGGACACCGGCACCCTGCTGGTACTCACCGGCGTCGCCCTCACCGGCGCGGCGCTCGGCAACGTCGTGATCCCGCCGCTGATCAAGCAGTACTTCCCCGACCGCCTGGCCTCCCTGAGCACCGTCCAGATGGTGGCCATCCACGTGGGCGCCCTGTTCCCGCCGCTGGTCGCCGTACCCCTCGCCGAGGTCGCGGGGTGGCGCTTCGCCCTGGGCTGCTGGTCGGTGATCGCCCTGGCCGCCGCCCTGCTGTGGGCGCTCCAGCGCGGCCGTCCGCACCCGGCGGCCGCGGCCCTCCCGAACGGCGGTCCCGCCCTGGCCCGCCCGATCTGGCGGGTCGGCATGGCCTGGCGGACGGCCCTGCTCTTCGGCATGGTCACCTGGAACGTCTTCACCCTGTTCACCTGGCTGCCCACCCTGATCACCGACGCCGGGCACAGCCCGGCCGTGGCCGGGAGCATGGTCTCCCTGATGGTCGGCACCAGCCTGCTGTTCGGCCTGGCGGCGCCCACGCTCACGCTGCGCTCCTCGAACACCTTCCCGATCGTGGCGACCGGCCTGACCGGGTACGCGGTCGGCTACGCGGGCATCGCCCTGGCTCCCCAGCTGACGCCGCTGTGGGTGGTCTTCCTGGGCCTGGGGACCAGCCTGTTCGTGGTGACCATGACGATGATCAACGCGCGCAGCACCACCTCGCGGGGCGCGGCGGACCTGTCCGGGTTCGTGCAGGGCGTGGGCAGCGGTTTCGCCCTCGGCGGTCCGCTGCTGTTCGGCCTGCTCAACGAGCTGACCGGGACCTGGACCGCCTCCTACCTCCTGGTGGCCGGCGGCTCGCTGGCGGTCGCCTTCGTCGTGGCCTATGTCGAGCGCGTCCCGTGGAGCATCGAGGCCGCGGCGGCGGGGCGGCGTCCCTCCTGACGCGTGTCCGTGCGCCCTCCCCGCGCGTGTCCGTGCGCCGTGCTCCCGTACCCGCGGCGGGTACCGGGCGTCGGACCCCGCCACGAGTACGAGCTCGCCACGGGTACGGGACCGTCACGGACGGGCCCCGTGGCCGAACCCGGCCATCCCCGCCGGACGCGTGAAGCCGGCCCCCGGATCCCCTCCACCGTCGTTCCTGGCAGCCGCCTTCCTTCCTCGCGGACCCCACCGGTCCCACCGATCTCGGCAGGCCCGTGGCACTCGGCTCTCCACGCAGGGCCCACACCGGTCCGCTTCCTCCGCCGTGCCTGTTCAGCGGGTGCGCAAGGTTCCATGGAGTAGCCGCGAGCCACCCGCTCCCGCCCTTGGGAGGACAGTCGCCTACACCACTTCCGGAGCGGATTTTCCATCCGATCTCCGTCGTACGGAGCACAGAACCATCGAAGCTTCGCTGATGTGGGTAATGCGCGCATAATGACGACATGACCCCTCGACAGGCCTCCCGTCCGGTTCTGCGGACGGGGCAGCCGGTCGTGACGACGGCACGACAGCCCACCCCATCGCGACCCCCCGGTCAGGACCCCCCGGTCGACAGCGCGGAGCAGTTCGCCCCCCTCATCCGCAACCGCGACTTCCAACTCCTCTGGACCAGTCGGTTCCTCGCCGGGCTCGGCAAGGAGAGCGGCGAGGTCGCCTACCCCCTCCTCGCACTCCTCCTCGTGGGATCGGCCACGCAGGCGGGTGTCATCGGTGCCGCCCAGGTCACCACCGCCATGATCACCGCCGTCATCGGCGGCTCGCTCGCCGACCGGGTCGACCGCAGGGCCGTCCTGCTGTGCTGCGACCTCGGGCGCCTCACACTGCTGGCCCTCTTCGTCACCCTCCTGGTCACCCAGAACGTCACGTTCCCCCTCGTCGTGGGCGTCGCGGTCGGCTCCGCGGCGATGATGGGCGTCTCCAACCCCGTCGCGATGGCCTCCATCAAACAGTTGGTCCCCGCCTCACAGGTGGCCGAGGCCTCCGCGCAGAACCAGATCCGCTTCTTCACCACCACGGCCCTCGGCGCGCCCGTCACCGGATCCCTCTTCACCCTGGGCCGGGCCTTCCCCTTCGCCGCCGAGGCCCTCAGCTACCTGGCGTCCGCGGTGCTGGTGCTGTTCATCCGCCGCCCCCTGCAGAGCCACCAGTGCGAGGTGCCGGAGCGGTGGACCCTGCGAGACACGGTCAGCGGGTTCGCCGTGCTGGCCAGGAACCCGATCCTGCGCCCGATGATCCTGTGGATCGTCGGATTCAACCTCACCTTCACTCAGACGGGTGCCTCGCTGGCCCTCATCGCGACCGCCGAGAGCCAGGGCGCCAGCCACTTCCAGATCGGGCTGACCGTCTCCCTGGCCGGGACCGGCGGTCTGGTCGGCGCCCTGTTCGCCGGACTGGTCGTCAGGTGGGTGCGCCCGTCGACGACCTTCCTCGCCGCCGCATGGTCCGCTCCCGTGTGTGCTCTGGCGCTGCTGGCCGCGCCCAACGTGATGTCACTCGGGGTGCTGATGGGCTGTGTGTTCGCCATCGTGCCGTGCGTGAACGCCGTGTTCCACGGCTACGTCGCCGCGTCGGTCACCGACGGCTACCAGGGACGCGTGCTGGGCGCGGTCACGTTCATGGCGCTGGTCTCGCAGCCGATCGGCATCCTCGGGATCGGGGTGATCTTCGACCGGGCCGGGCCCGATTGGGTCTTCCTGACGATGGCCCTGGTGTCGGCGCTCGCCGCCCTGTTCAGCCTCTCGCCGGTCATGCGGGACCTGCCCCGGCCGGAGGACGTGTCCGTGGCCTGAGCCCTCGGCTTCGTCCCTCGCGGGAACCGGGCACCCACCCGTGTCACCCCTCGCCTCCGGGACGTGGAAGGCGGCCAAGGTGCGGAAGGCGGCCGGGGCGGGGAAGGCGGCGGGGACATGGAGGGGCCGCACGGGAAACCCTCGGGGGATCTCCCGCCACGGCTCCTGCCAGGACACACCCTGCCCAAGGGTTCCGTATCCAGCCAACAGGGGACGGGGCGGTCGGTTCGACTCCGCAGGTGCAGGAAGATGTTGCCCGTACGTCTTCTCAACGATCGGAGTTCCCCCACATGGCGCGGAAGACGCCCCTCACCGTGGTCGCGCTGATGGTTTCGGGCAGCCTCCTGCTCAGCGGCTGCACGGTCACCGCGGACATATCCGACTGGTGGTCGGAGACGTTCGGCGACGCCTCGGGGCCGCCCGAGGTCAAGGAGGAGTTCCCCTACGTACGCGAGGGGCGCATCTTCCAGGACACCGGCCAGGACGCCGAGATGCGCTTCGCCGTCACCGGTCTGGAACGCACGGACGACTACACCGTCATGTACTACGAGATCAGCTACCCCGACGAGTTCTCCGGCCCGAACCGGAACCTGAGCATGGCCCACACCCTCGTGGACCCGCTCACCGGCCGGGTCTACCGGCAGTTCCTGGACGAGGGGGGCCTCAAGTACGGCTCCGAGAGCCCCAACCAGGACGGCCTGTACCCGGTCCACGACGGGGTCACCAACGAGTACGTGCGCTACTTCCCGCGCCTTCCCGACGAGGTCGCGCAGATCACCTTCGTCGGCAGCGGGCTCGGCGCCATGACGGGCATCCCCGTCCAGGACGTGGAGGAGGAGCGGCCGGACCCGGAGAACCCCAACGGGGCCGACCACCTCACCCCGGACGACCCGCCGCCGAACGGCGAGAACCTCACCTTCGCCAACCGCCGCCCCGACGGGGAGGCCGTGGCCGACGAGGGCTGGGTGCAGAGCTTCGTCGACTCCGAGGTCGCCTCCACCACCCGTGACGGCGACCGCGAGATCATCTCCCTGCACTCCGACGTCATGTTCGAGTTCGACCGCTCGGACCTGACCTCCGAAGCCGAGGACGTGGTGCGCCGCGCGGCCACCACCCTGGCCGACAACGTCGACCCCGACGAGCCCGTCATCACCGTCATCGGCCACACCGACAGCCTCGGCGAGGAGGCCTACAACGACGACCTGTCGGTGAAGCGCGCCGAGACCGTGCGCGACCTGCTCGCCGAGGAGCTCGGCACCGACTACACCCTGGAGGTGGAGGGCCGCGGCGAGCACGAGCCGATCGCCCGCGAGGGCGGCTCCGACGACGAGGCGGCCCGCGCCCGCAACCGGCGCGTGGAGTTCTCCTACGTCTTCGACACCACGGCGGAGGCCACCGAGGAGGAGTACGACGACGACGGTCTGGGCGCCGCCCAGCGCAACGCCACCTGGCCCGCGCCCTACAGCGACGACCCGGGGTCCGTGGTGGCCGAGGGCGAGCTGGAGGGGGTGCGTCTGGAGGTCTACCCGCTGCGCCGCGACGGCGCGTACGTCATCGGCACCGTGTCGCTGACCAACACCACCGACCAGCCGACCATCCCCGACATGGGCGGCCAGGAGGCCATCCAGGACGGTGCCCCGGAGCAGTTCAGCAAGGGCACGCTCGGCGGCTTCCAGCTGCTGGAGCCGGAGGGCGCACTGGTGCGGTACGTGGCGCAGATGGACTTCGGCGAGGGGCGCTACAGCAGCTTCGCCGACGAGGTGCACATGCTCCAGCCCGGCAACACCTACAACCT
This sequence comes from Nocardiopsis quinghaiensis, assembly GCF_008638365.1. Taxonomy (GTDB): domain Bacteria; phylum Actinomycetota; class Actinomycetes; order Streptosporangiales; family Streptosporangiaceae; genus Nocardiopsis; species Nocardiopsis quinghaiensis. The sequence goes on from NZ_VWVU01000004.1 coordinate 29,216, forward strand.
GGTCACGGTGTTCCCCGCGCCGCCGGTGGACGTTGAGGAGCTGACGCTGAGGGCGGGCCCGTTCGGCGAGTTCGAGGAGATCCCGGTGCGGTACTAGGGCGGCTCCGGGGAGGTACCGGGGACTGGCAGGTACCCGCCCGACAACACGAGGGGGCCACCACCGGTGGCCCCCTCCGCCGTTCGCGGCGGACCCGTCAGCCGCGGATCTGCTCGGCGGCCAGCATGACCACCCGCTCCAGGTCCTCGCGCGGCACCTCGTCGGAGTGGGCGATGGCCGTGACGTACAGGTCTCCGGGCAGCGACAGGTACAGGTTGCGGCTGGAGCCGTCCACCGCGCCCACGTACTCCAGTTCGCCGCCCAGGGAGTCGGCCTCGTCGGTGTGGTAGTTGTCCACGTCCACGTCGATGTCCACCTCCCAGTTCATCTCCTCCTCCGCGCCGGGCACCCGTACCACGTCCGGGTTGGCGCTCGGGTCGACGTTCTGGGTGAACACGAGGGTGAACGAGGGGGAGCCGGGCCCGGTGCCGCCGTCGCTGAACGAGCACATCACCTGCTCGGCGCCGTCGATCCCCTCCACCTCGCCGATCTCCTCGGTGAGGACGGTTCCCGGCGCCAGGTCGCCGACGGCCTCGGCGGCGCCGGCGGCCTCGCACGACTCGGGCAGGCCGTAGCCCGACGCGGCCTGTTCCTCCTCCGCCGGCTCCTCCTCGGGGCTCGGGCCGGCACCGGGCTCCTCGTCCGGGGCCTCCTCGTCGCTCCCCCAGGAGAAGCCGTCTCCCCAGGGGAAGCCGTCCTCCCAGGAGAGGCTGAGGTCCATGTCGAACTCGTCGGGGGCGACCACGTCGAAGCCGATGAGGACGACTCCGCCGATGACGACGACGGCGGCGGCCGTGCCCAGGCACGACAGGGGAGTGGACGGGATCAGTCGCATGGGTGGCTTTCGGGTCGGGGGAGTGCCGGGCGGTCGGAGGGGGCTCCGGCGGGGGACACAGGAAACCTAGCAAGTCCCCGGTGACCCCAGCGCGGTGGCGGCCGTCCCCGGGGTGTGTCCGCCGGACGCCCCGGCGGCCCGGGGCGGCTTCCGCGCGCGGGAAACGGCGCCTGCGGGGGCGGGTTCCCGCCTCCGCGGGGGAGGCGGGAACCCGTGGACGCGGGTCGTCACATGTTGATCATGTGGCCGGCGAGGCCGTGCACGGCCTCCTTGACCGCCTCGCTGAGCGTCGGGTGGGCGTGGATGTTGCGGGCGACCTCGTGCACGGTCAGGTCCCACTGCTGGGCCAGGGTCAGCTCGGGCAGCAGCTCGGTGACGTCCGGGCCGATCAGGTGGGCGCCCAGGAACTCCCCGTACTTGCCGTCGGAGAGGATCTTGACGAAACCGCGCGTGTCCCCGAGGCCGTGCGCCTTGCCGTTGGCCATGAACGGGAACTTGGCGACCTGGACGTCGAAACCGGCCTCCCGCGCCTCCTTCTCGGTGTAGCCGAAACTGGCGATCTGCGGCTGGCAGTAGGTGGCGCGCGGGATGAACCTGTAGTCGATCTCCTGGGTCTCCGCGTCCGCGATGGTCTCGGAGGCGACGATGCCCATGGCCTCGGCGGTGTGGGCCAGCATGAGCTTGGCGGTGACGTCGCCGATGGCGAAGATGTTCGGGACGTTGGTGCGGCCCCGGGAGTCGATGGCGATGGCGCCCCGCTCGGTCAGCTCCACGCCGGTCTTCTCCAGGCCGTAGCCCTCCACGTTGGGAGCGAAGCCGATGGCCTGGAGGAGCTTGTCGGCCTCCAGGGTCTGCTCCCCGCCGTCACCGCTGACGGTGACGCGGACGCCCTGGCCGGTGTCCTCGACCGACTCCACACGGGTGGAGGTCATGACCTTGACGCCGAGCTTCTTGTAGGCCCGGGCCAGTTCCTTGGAGACCTCCTCGTCCTCCGTGGGCACGAGGCGGTCGAGGAACTCGACGATGGTGACGTCCACGCCGTAGTTGGCCATGACGTAGGCGAACTCCACGCCGATGGCGCCCGCACCGGCGATGACGACGCTCCCGGGCAGGGTGTCGGTGAGGATCTGCTCCTCGTAGGTGACGACCCGCTCGGAGAGTTCGGTGCCGGGCAGCAGCTTGGTGGAGGAGCCCGCCGCGATCACCGCGTGGTCGAAGGTGACGGTCTCGTTGCCGTCCTTGCCGCTGACCTGGATCGTGTGGTCGTCGGTGAAGGTGCCGCGCCCGTCGATCTCGGTGATCTTGTTCTTCTTCATGAGGTAGTGGACGCCCTTGACGCGTCCCTCGGCCACCTCACGGCTGCGGCTGTGGGCCTTGCCGAAGTCGAACTCGACCTTCCCGTCGACCCTGATGCCGAAGAGGTCGGCGTCGTTGTGGAACAGGTGGGCCAGCTCGGCGTTGCGCAGCAGGGCCTTGGAGGGGATGCAGCCCACGTTGAGGCAGACCCCGCCCCAGTACTTCTCCTCGATGACGGCGGTCTCCAGGCCGAGCTGTGCGGCGCGGACGGCGGCGACGTAGCCACCGGGCCCCGCGCCGAGAACCACCAGATCGAAGTGTCGCTGTCCCATGACGGGATCTCCTTGAGTGTGTTTGTGACGCACCCAGCGCAGTCGGCTTGCCCGGGTTGTCGGATTGCCGAACGCCAGCCTAGTCGGGTGCCCGCCGCACGTGGGTGACCAGGCGCTTTCCCGCTCCCACTTTCCGAGGTGCCGACTGGTCGCCGCAGGTCACACCCGGCCGGAGGCGGTCGTTCCCGGTCCGGTCACGGCTCCCCGCGGTGTCACTTCCGCGCCGTCGCCCTGGCCGCCCGGCTCTGCCTGACCACGGGGACGAAGGCCATGAGCAGGATGATGCCGAGGGAGACCCAGAGGGCGTACCTGTCCACCATGAGGACGATGTCGACCCCGGTCCGCCCCGCCGCGTAGCCGATGGAGGCCACGGTCGCGGTGAGGAGCAGGGCCCCGGCGGCGTCCAGGGCCAGGAAGGTCCTCAGGCGCATCCCGGTCCAGCCCGCGGTGACGTGGACGAGGGCGGAGGGGACACCCGGCACGTAGTTGAGGAGGAGGACGGTCCTGATGATCCAGGGGTTCATGTCCTGCGCCCCGTCGGCGAAGCGCTGGGCCTTCTCCCCCGGGGCCAGGAGGTTGACGATGCCGCGGCCCCAGCGCCGGCCCACCCACCAGAACAGCCAGTCGAGCTTCACCTTGCCGAAGACGCCCGCCACGATGACGAGCCACAGCGGTATCTCACCGACCCGGGAGAAGGCCGCGGCCGCGCCGATCGCCGAGGTGCTGCCGGTGACGAACTCCAGCAGCACCGGGTGGTGGGCGATCAGGAAGGGCTTGAGCGGAGTCATCGCCATGAAGAAGACGGGAAGCCCGAGGAAGGTGGCCATCAGGGCCTTGTCCTGCCGCGTGGCCCTGCCCTGCCAGGGCTTCAGGGAGCGGAGGGCGGCCCGGGCCTCCTCCTTCTTCCGCTCCTCCTTCGTGGGGAGCCCCTCGGCCCCCAGCGGGGAGTGCTGTTCGGTCTGGCGGGTCGCCGGATCCTCTCCCGTGCGGTCGCCGTTCGCTGTCGTCGCCATGTGACCGAGTCTCCCGGATCGGGTGCTGTGCTCGTAGTCGTGGAAGTCAGCGGTTCGGTGTGAGAACCGGGGGTCCCGAGGCATGACGCATGTCATGCGGCAGGAGGGGCGGGGAGTGTCGGTCAGCGCGAGGAGTCGGGTGGCGTGGCGGGGCGCTTCCAACCGGGCGCCCACGACCAGCTGTCCGAGACGCCCGGCGGCATGGGCGGCAGCAGGTGCGCGCCGGGACTCCGGTCGTCGGCGTCCTCCACCGGTTTCGCGGAGTGCCTCGCCTTGTGCCGCGCCTCCGTGGCCCCCGCGTCCTCCGCCGGCTCCGTGGAGTGCCGTGCCTCGTGCCTCGGCCCCGCGGCCCCCGCGGGGTCGGGAACGGGAAGGGGGGCCGGCGGCTCGGCCCACGGGTGTGGTTCGGGTGCCTCCCGTGCCGGGGCGGGCTCGTCCCGGTAGTCCGACGGCGTCCTCCACGGGCTCGGCTCGGACGCCCCCTCCGCCATGGCGGACTCGTCCTGGTACTCCAGCGGGATGCCCCACGGCTCCGACGAGGACGACTGCGCCAGCGGCCAGCTCGGAGCGGCGTCGGCCCCGGCGGGGGGGACCTCCTCCTCCGGTTCCGGGTCCAGGGCCTTGAAGGTCGCCGACATCGGCCCCGAGTCCACCTCGGCGAAGTGCGCGGCCACCCCGAAGTGGCGGGGCGCCCGGTGGGTTCCGGTCTCGTCGTGCTCGATCGGCGGCGCCATCGGATGCCGCACCGTGCCGGCCGGATGGATCCGCGACCACCAGGCGGCCACCTCTCCGTGGCTCAGCTCCTCCACCACCTCCAGCGACCCGGTGATGTGCGGGTGCCTGCGTCCGGCGCGCCAGGAGTGGGTCAGCGACTGCGGCTCCAGCACCAGCACGCGCTCACCGTCCACCACCGGGACGTCACCGGGGTAGGCCTCGTTGCCCACCCACGTGCCGTCGCCGCCGACCAGGTCCCACTCGCCGCGCACCACGTCGGCCAGCGGGTCCGCGGGGGCGTCCAGGCACGCCGCGGTCCACCGGGGGTCGGGGCGGGTGCCCGGCACCCGCATGCCCTCCTTGCCGATCAGCGCGTCCGCGAGCAGCGTGTGCAGCTGGAAGTTGTCGCCGATCCCGTCGAAGCGGACCCGGAAGCCCCGCCACGAGGACCGTTCCAGTACCAGGAGGGTGTCCGCCTCCGCCATCCGCAGCAGCTCGTTGAGCTCGACGAAGTCGCTGAGCTGTGTGGAGAGGGCGTGCACGATCTGGGTGAGCCCCTCCAGCGCGCTGGAGTCGGCGCGCACGGCGGCGCGCACCTCGGGGTCGCCCAGCATGGCCTTGGCGGCCAGCCCGTAGCGCAGCGACGTCCACCAGCCCGCTGTGGCCAGGGGCGCGTTCTCCCCGAGGACCTCCTCGACCCGCTGCTCGTCGGCCTCTGACACGTCGTTGGGCGAGGGCGGCGATCCGCCGCCCGTCTTGTCCCACGCGTGCATGAACGCGGCTGCGGCCTGCCCGTATCTGCCGAGCTGACGCAGCACCTCCAGCCCCACCTGTCCCGCGGGCGCCCCGGATTCCACCAGGGCCCCGGCCAGGACGGCGAGGTCGGCCGCGATTCCCGCGGCGGGTTCGGTGTCGCTCAGAACCGGCGCCAGCGCCTCCATGGCGGTGGCGAGTTCTTCCACGGGCACCTGGGAGGACAGCCGGAACACGTCGTGCACGGCCGCCGGGAAGTCGGGTGCCTGGCTGGCTGCGGTGTCGAGCACGCGTTGAAACGCGGCACGGAACTCTTCGGTCACTCGTGAATCCTTCCATACCCGCACGTAATGTCCGAGGTTTGGCTACATGCCTCCATGGTGGACACCGGGAAAAACCGCGCAAATCGGACTTGTGTCAGCGGGTCGGGAGGACCGGGGCCGGCCCGCGAAAGCCAGCCCCGGGCGGCGCGCGGGCCCTGAGGCGGTCTGGGGGAGACGGCCAGGGGCGGCCCTGGAACCGGGTCCGGAAAAGACGGCCCGGGGCGGCCTGAGCCGACCTGAGGCGACCTGAGGCGGTCTCGGGCGGTCCGAGGCGGTCCCAGGCGGTACGGGAGAACGGGAGAGGCGGTCCGGGCGGGGCGGGGTCAGGCGGACCCGGCGAACCGGACCCCGTGCCTGTCGCGGTCGGGCGCCAGGAACTCCAGCAGCCGCAGGCCCTCGGCCTCCGCCTCCTCGCGGTCGGCGCTCCCGATCGGCGCGAAGGGGCTCACCTCCACGGTCGCGGCTCCCCTCTCCCGGACGACCCTCCACGCGCCGCGCACCTCGCCGTCGACGAGCACCGTGGCGAGGGGCATCCCGTTGCGCGAGGCGAGCCGCCTCAGGTTCTCCGCGGAGACCATCCGGCCGCGGTCGGCGTGGCCGCGCAGCAGGTTGTCGAAGTCGTAGAGGAAGCGCACGGGCGCGGGGACGTCCGGCCCCGGGCGCGGGGCCTCGGGGAGGTCGAACAGCTCGGCGCCGTCCTCGCCGCGCAGGACCACGAGCCTCTCGCGCAGGCGGTCCACCACCCCGCGCAGCCGGGTCAGTCCCGACCACGCCTGCACGTCCTTCACGGTGGCCGGCCCGAACGCGGCCAGGTAGCGGAGCACGAGCGTGTCCGGGTCCGGCTCGGCGTCCATGGGCAGCCCGGTCCAGACGTCGGCGGGCGCGAGCGCGGGCGCCCCGGAGGCGCCCCACACCCCGCGCGGGGGCACCTGGACGGTCGGGAGCAGGCAGCGGACCACGTACGCGAGGTCGCCCGCGGGCGTGTCCGTCCACCGCTCGGCCAGGCGGGCGCCCAGCTCGGCGGGGGTGAGCGGCTCCCGCTCCAGGAGGGCCCGACCGATGGAGACCACGGCGTCCAGGTCGAGTCCGGCGGTGGCCCTCCCGTGGCCGCCGCGTGCGAGGTCCCCGGCGATGGCGTCCTGGACCGTGGGGCGCAGCCAGTGGCAGTCCCGGGGCGTGACCAGGTGGAGGGTCGAGCGCATCAGCGGGAGGCGGACGAGTTCGCCGTCGGTGAGCTGGCCCCCGACCGTGTGGGGGTCGAGGCCCTCGATCCGGTTCTGGAGGCCGACGTACCAGGTGTGCGTGGTCTGCGCCTGGAGCCCGAACAGGTGGCTGACGACCTCGGTGACCGGCCGGTCCACGCGCCGGAGGAGGAGCTGGCGGTCGAGGGTGGCGCGGTTCAGCGCGCGTCGGGAGAGGGCGGTGTCGGTGGCGGCCATCGCTTGGTTCCTCCAGGGCTCCCGGTCAGTGGGGGAACACTATCGGCGGGGTCCGACACACCGGGAGGAGGCGGAGCGGTGGGCGCGGTGGTCCGGGAGGGACGCCCCTCCGCCTGCCGGTTCGTTGCTCGACACTACAATCCACAACGGACATAACGACGTATACCGGAGGAGTGCTCATGTCGTGGTCCGAACAGTCGCGAGTCCAGCTGGAGACCGAGCACGTGATACTCACCCCGCTGGTGGAGACGGACCGCGAGGGATGGCGGGAACAGGCCATGGACCCCGACATCTGGACGTACTTCGTGACCCGTGTGGACGACGAGGCGAGTTTCGTCCGGTTCTTCTACTCTTACCTGGCCGCCAGTGACAACGGGAAACGTACGACGTTCACCATCACCGACAAGGCGAGCGGACGCGTCGCGGGCAGCACGAGCTACGGGAACATGTCCGAGGACGACCTGCGCCTGGAGATCGGCAGCTCCTGGCTGGGGCGCGAGTTCCGTGGACGCGGGATCAACCACTGGACGAAGTACCTGCTGATGCGGCACGCCTTCGAGGAGATGGGCGCCGAGCGGGTCGAGTTCAAGACCGACGTGCTCAACGAGCGCGCCCGCCGGGGCCTGCGCGCCATCGGCGCCACGGAGGAGGGCGTGCTGCGCAGCTACAACCCCATGCCCGACGGGCACCGACGGGACGCGGTGTACTACTCGGTGCTCAAGGCCGAGTGGCCGGGCGTACGGGAACTCCTGGAGGAGGGCCCGAACTTCCGCTGAGGTTCGCGCCTGCCGCCCGTGGCCCTGGCCGTTCGCGGCCCGGGCCGGGGAGCCTGGTGAGTGATCCGGAGACGTCGCGGGTGTGACGCACGGGACTCGACCTGCCGCCTGACATGGAAGCGTCACGGCGCGTGGGGCGTATCGCGACCGGACAGGAGCGGAGGCCGCCGTGCGGACGGGACTCCCGTCGAACCGTCGACGGGATCGTTCGGATCCCTGGGCGCGGGTACCCGGACGGGGCACGGGTGGGGCACGGGGCCGACCGAGGACCACAGGCATCCCGGGGCCGGGCAGCTCCAGAAGCCCTCGGGGGCGTCGGTGGCGGCACCGGCGGCCAGTTCCCGCTCCACCCGTCCCATCCGCTCCGACAGGCCCTCCGCGGTGGGCGACGCCAGCCACGGCATCGCCTCCGGGCCCAGGTAGAAACCGACGTAGGCGCGCAGCGCCGGAGCCCACATCACCATCCAGTGCCGTCCGCGGCGGCTGTTGAGCCGGCGCGCGGCCTGGTACCGCTCGTGGTCGTCCGCGTAGTCCCAGCCCACGGCCGCCTCACCCCCCGACCGCGGAGCCGGGGCGGGAGCCGCGACCGCGGGCGGGCCGCCGGTCCAGCTCGAACCACACCGTCGTCCGGCCGTCCTCGTGCAGCGTCCCCCACCTGCTGGCCTGTGCCGCCACCAGCCGCAGCCCGCGGCCGCTCTCGGCGGAGGTGTCCAGGGGCCGCAGGTGCGGCGTGGCCGCTCCTGGGGCGCGCGGCCCCTGGTCGGTGACCCTCACCTGTACCCGCCCCCGTAGACGGTGCAGCGTGACGGCCACTTCCCCATCCTTGCACCCGCTGCGCGAGTGTGTGACCGCATTGTTGAAAAGTTCGCTGGCCAGTTCCTGGACCAGTTCGGCCGACCGGGGCGGGAGCGCGGCGGCGGAGGCGAGCCGGCGCCGGAGCACGGCGGCCTGCTCGGGCACCCCGGCCAGGGTCAGGGAGTGGCCCGGGTTCCCGGGCGCGCGTTCCACCAGGATCGCCGCGCGGTCGCGGGGGTCGGTCGTGCGGCGGGGCAACCGGGTGGCCTGGTTCTCCTCTGCCGCGTCCCCGCCCAGGACGTTTTCACGCTGCTCCATACGGATCACTGATCCCACCCGAACCCCTGTTTCCCGGATCTCCCGCCCTGGGGCGAAGAGAGTGCCTCGCTGGTCTCGGACACGCCCTGAGCAGCGCGGACGCCTCCGAGAGCGGCTGCCGCCCGGTCGTCGCGTGTCCATGCACAACACCATGAACGCTTCCGGGTCGAAACTCCAGGAAAGCAACCAGGTTGGTGAGGAACTGGTGAATTGGTTGTTGCCGGTTGTTTGCCTGTAGGAGAGTGGGCGAACTGGTTTTCCTCTGGTTGATCGGGTGGACGGGTGGAACGACGCGGCAGGCCGAAATGGCGCAGGCTGGGAACCGAGTTGAGGGCGCTTCGCAAGAGGGCCCTGATGACGCAAGCGGGGCTGGCGCCGTACGCCAGAGTCGTTCCCGCCCAGATCTCGGCGTGGGAGAACGGCATACGCGGGATGACCCGGATCCAGGCCCGCCGACTCGACCAGGCACTCAACGCCAACGGGCGGTTCGAACGCGCTTATGAGGCGGCCAATACACCTGATTCGCTACCAATCTGGTACGAACAGGTCCCCGAAATTGAACAGCGGGTTTCCGAGCTACGGGAGTACCAGTGCCAGCTCGTCCCCGGCCTGATCCAGATCTCCGAGTACGCCAAGGCCACCATCCGGGACACGGCACCGTGGGCCTCAGAGGACGAGGTCGAGCAGATGGTCAAGGCCCGAATGCAGCGCCAGGAGATCCTGGAGAAGACATGCTCTCCGCTCGTGTCCGTCGTGGTGGAGGAGTTCGTCCTGAGTCGCGTGGTCGGTGACGAACACACCCAGGCCGCACAGTTGGACCGCGTGCTCGACCTCCTGGGGCGAGGCAGGATCCGCCTGCAGGTCGTGCCCTCGGATGTCCGCCACCACCATGGGGCAGCCGGGCCGTTCCGGATCTACACTTTCCCCGACAATCCGCCGCTGGCCTCCGCCGAGTACGCGGCCGGTGAGGTGCTGATGGAGGAGCGGGAGACGGTGCAGAGGTGCATGACCACCTTCGGTTTTCTCCAGGCCGAGGCGCTGTCGACGGAGGCCAGCGTGGAACTGCTCAGGAAGGTCGGGAAGAGCATTGATGAACAGGCACGATCACGGCGATCGACCGTGGCACAAGAGCAGCTACAGTGCGGCGCAGGGTAGCTGCGTCGAGGTGGCGGAGGGGCGGAGCGTGCTGGTGCGCGACACCCGGAACCGCGACCTCGGGCACGTGGAGTACTCCGCCGACGCCTGGGCGTCCTTCCTTCGCGGTGTGAGGCTCCAGTACCCCTAGGTTTCGCTGAAGCGCAACGGCTGGCCGATTTTATGGCCAGCCGTTTTCTGTTGCCCGAAAAGGCTCGCTAATCCCATCAATTCGGGCAAATATAGACCAATGATTCGAGGGTCTGTGGGTTAGGTTCCCTCCTTCTGGTCTGCCACAACAATCTTTTTTGAAATATCCGCTATTACTTACCGGTACCGTCGCCACCACCCACCCCTGCCCCCTAACATATTTCCCGAACACACAACTGAACCCACGCAATGACCCCGCAGCGGTCGTCAACCGCTCGGGGCCGTGGCCAGCAACTCCATCACTTCAAGACACAAGGATTGCCAGCATGCGCCAGTTTAGCGCTGCCCTCCTCAGCCGTGCCCTCGGCCCGGTGATCGGCCTCTTCTCCTCCCCGTGCGGACGCCACTCCGCGGTGGCCGGTCGCCGCCGCCGCTCCACCCGCGTCCGCCGCTACGTGCCTTCCCCCCTCCCCGCTCCCGGGGCCTCGCCCGCTCCCGCGCCCCGCCCGGCCCCTCCGAGCCGGACCGTCCCGGCCGAGGGCGTCGCCCTGGTCCGGCCCTATGTTGTGCCGGGACACGAGAGTGGACGGAAGCGTGTCCGGAAACCCCGGGCCACGGTCCCCCCGCCCCGTGGACACCGGCCCCCACGGGCGCCGGAGCCGACCGAGGTGGAGCGCGAGTTCGCCCGGGTCCAGGCACGGGCCAGGGCCCTGGTCCAGGAGTGGGCGGCCACGCCCGCACCGTCCGGTGACCTGCTCTCCGGCCCCTCCGAGTGGGACGAACTCGCCGGGCTCACCCGGACCTGGCTGGACCAGCGGCGCCGGGGGGTGCCCGCGTGAGCCTCCTCTACCGGGAGCCCCGCGCCTACGGACGCGGCCCGGCCGACCTGTCCACCGCACGCCGGGACCTGGCCGGGGACCTCTTCGGCTGACGCTCTCCGGCGGTCCGGCCGCCCGGTGAGCCGGCCGCGGTTACCATGGCGCATGACCAGCGAATCCCCCGCGGTGGCGCGGAACCGCCGCGAGCAGCTCCGCGACTTCCTGCGCACCCGCCGGGCGCGACTCACACCCGGTGACGTCGGCATGGCCGAGGGCGGCAGGCGCCGGACACCGGGCCTGCGGCGCGAGGAGGTCGCCGTGCTGGCCGGGGTCGGTGTCTCCTGGTACACCTGGCTCGAACAGGGCCGCGACATCAACGTCTCGGTCGAGGTGCTCGACGCGATCAGCCGGGCGCTGCGCCTCACCGGACCCGAGCGCGCGCACCTGTACGCGCTGGCCGGCCTCAACCCGCCACGGGCAGGCGGGGCGCGGGAAGCCTCGGTCACTCCGGAGCTGCGGAACCTGATCGACGCGTGGACGCCGCGGCCCGCGATGCTGCGGGACCGGCACTGGAACCTGCTCGCGGTCAACGACGCGGCGCGGACGGCGTTCGGCTACGGCGACACCGACCACAACTGCCTCGTCACGTTCTTCACCAGTGCCCGGTACCGCGACGTGCACGTCCACTGGGCATCGGTCGCCCCGGACGTCGTCGCCGCCTTCCGCGCCGACGCGGCGCGCTTCCCCGACGACCCGGAGTTCGCCCGGCTGGTCGACGACCTCAGCACCGTGAGCCCCGAGTTCGCCGAGCTGTGGGCCCGCCACGACGTGGGCGACCACGCTCAGGCGGTGAAGGCGGTCCTTCACCCCGAGGCCGGGGACCTGATCTTCGACAAGACGACCCTGACGGTGGCCGACCGCCCGGACTGGCACCTGGAGCTGTACAACCCGCGTCCCGGCACCGGGACCGGGGACCGGCTCGAACGGCTGACGCGCGTCCGGCTCGGCGCCCCGGCCTGACAGCCCGCCGAACCTGGTGGTGCCGCTCACCGGATAAACGCGCCCTGTCGGTACCGCGCTCCGGCTGGAACGTTGGTTCCCATGACACACGACACTTCCCGATTCGACGACAGGACCGCTCTCATCACCGGCGGCACGAGCGGCATGGGACTGGCCACCGCGCGAAGGCTGCTCTCCGAGGGCGCGCGGGTGGTCATCACCGGACGCGACGAGAAGCGGCTGGACGCAGCGGTCGAGCACCTGGGCGGCGGGGACCGCGTCCTCGCGGTGCGCGGTGACGCGGCGAGCCTCACCGACCTCGACGCGCTGGCGGACCGGATCCAGGACCGGTACGGGCGGCTGGACGTGGTCTTCGCCAACGCGGGCGTCGCCTCGTTCCAGTCCAACGGCGACGTCACCGAGGCCGAGTTCGACCGCCTCGTGGACGTCAACTTCAAGGGGGTGTTCTTCACCGTCCAGAAGACCGTCCCGCTGCTGTCCGACCACGCGGCGATCGTGATCAACGCTTCGTGGACGCTGCACCGCGGCATGTCCGGTGCCACCCTCTACGCGGCGACCAAGGCGGCGGTGCACAACCTGGCGCACACCCTCGCGGCGGAGCTGGGGCCGAGGGGGATCCGGGTCAACTCCGTGAGCCCCGGCTATATCGAGACCGCGATGTTCGACGCCTCCGTCCCCGCCGAGCAGAAGGGCGCTGTCGCCGCCGGCGTGGTGGCGGGCCGTCTCGGTACCGCCGACGACGTCGCGAGCGCGGTCGCCTTCCTCGCCTCCGGTGAGGCGGCCTACGTCAACGGGCAGGACCTGATCGTCGACGGCGGCCTGATCGCTTCCATCCCCATGGCGGCGGGATAGCCGTGGCCGCCGGGCCGGCGCCGCCGCCCGGTCGGTCGGGGAGCGGGCCCGCACGGGGCGCCGGGAACCCCTCCGGGGGGTCGTCCCGGCGCGCCCGGCTGCGCGGGCTCCACACCACGGCGGGCCCGATAAGTAGGGGTTTCGTATGCCTTCGGGCTCTGCGAACGCACTCCTTTGCGCCGCCGGGCCCTGGTGCGCGATATCCGTGTGCGTTCAGAGGGTTTGAAGCGAATATCACGGGCAGGTAACGAACTACGGCGTTCTCCTGGCGTCGAACGCGGTTCCCGCGAGGAGCCGCGAGCCCCACACGGTCTCCGGGCTCTCCTCCCGGGGCCGTGCCCTTCCGTACTGGAAGAGGTTGTCGTGGGGCAACTGTGTGCCGGACGAGGTTCCTGGGTTTCCCGATCCGCGGGGGCGGTCGGGACACCCGGGAACCTCGACGGGTGACGACCTAGAAGCGGTCGAGCAACTGGGCGCAGCGGATCAGGCCCAGGTGCGAGTACGCCTGCGGGTGGTTGCCCAGGGCCCGCTCGGTGACCGGGTCGAACTCCTCCGGGATGAGTCCGGTGGGCCCGGCGCAGTCCACCAGGTGCCTGAACAGCTCCTCGGCCTCCGCGCGGCGGCCGGTCAGCAGGTAAGCCTCGATCAGCCACGTGGTGCACAGGTGGAAACCGCCCTCACCGCCGGGCAGGCCGTCGTCACGGTGGTACCGGTAGACCGTCGGGCCGTTGCGCAGCTCCGCCTCCACGGCCGTCACGGTGGCCTGGAAGCGCTCGTCGGTCGGGTCGATCAGCCCGGACAGGCCGATGTGCAGCGACGCCGCGTCCAGGTCGGTGCCGTCGTAGGCGGTCGTGAAGGCCTGTGCCTCCTCGTTCCAGCCCTGCTCCAGCACCTCGGCGGCGATGTCGTCGCGCAGTCCCGGCCAGGACGGGTCCACCTCGCGGCCGTACCGCCCGGCCAGGTCGACGGCGCGGTCCAGGGTCACCCAGCACATCACCTTGGAGTAGACGCGCTGACGGGGCTCGTCGCGCTCCTCCCAGATGCCGTGGTCGGGCTCGTGCCAGCGGCGGGCGACGGCCTCGGCCATCGACCGCACCAGGTCCCAGTCGCGGTCGGCGAGCGTGCCGCGCACCGACGACAGCTTCTCGATCAGCTCCACGACGGGACCGAACACGTCCATCTGCACCTGGTGGTCGGCCAGGTTGCCGATCCGGACCGGCCGCGAGCCCGCGTACCCGGACAGCGACTCCACGACCTCCTCCGGACCCAGGTTGGTGCCCCGCAGCGAGTACAGCGGGCGCAGCAGTTCCGGGCCGGGCAGCGAGTCCACGACCCGGTGCACCCAGTCCAGGAACTCCTCGGCCTCGGCGGTCGAGCCCAGGGAGACCAGCGACTGCACGGTCAGGGCGCCGTCGCGCAGCCAGCAGTACCGGTAGTCCCAGTTGCGGACGCCGCCGATCTCCTCGGGCAGCGACGTGGTCGCGGCGGCCATCACACCGCCGGTCGAGGTACACAGCCCGCGCAGGGTGAGGGCGCTGCGCGCCGCCAGCTGCTGGGCGGTCTCGGGGAGGGTGAGGCCGTCGAGCCAGGTCGACCAGTGCTCGTCGGCCATCCGCTGGCGCTCGGACTCGGGCAGCGTTCCGTGCACGAGGGAGTCGGTGCCGCAGCGCAGCTCCAGCACCACCGGCCGGTCCGAGGACGGGTGGACGACCGCGCGGGCGACGTCGGCGACGCCGTCGTGCACGATCTCCCAGTCCACACCGGGTGAGTGCAGCGCCATCGGGAAGTCGGCGCCCTCCACGAGCAGGCCGTTGTCCTGGCGGGTGATGCGCACGGGCGTACGGCCGAAGTCGGGCCGGGGCGCGAACTCGACGGCCGCCGGGGTGACGCCGCCGATCACCCTGACGAGGTCGCTGCGGCCCTGCGGGGTGCCGTGGGCGAGGTAGTCGGTGACGTCCATGCGCGACCAGCGGGTGCGCACGGTCATGGTGCCGGGCAGGTAGCGCTGGCCCAGCGGCCGGCCGCCGTGGGCGGGGGCGATGGCGAACACGCCCGCCTGCCGGCCGCCCAGGACCTCCGCGAACAGGGCGCCCGAGTCGGGCTCGGGATGGCAGAACCAGAGCAGGCGCGCGTCCGGTCCGACGAGGGCGACCGAGTTCTGGTTGGAGAGCATCGACATGCGCTCGATGGGGGTGGGGCGCTCGCCGAACACCCAGGAGCGGCGCTCGGTGGCCAGCACGGACAGCAGGGACGCGGCGCTCGGGGTGTCGGGCACGCGGTGGGGGGCCACGGTGGGCTCCTCACCGACCCGCACACCGGCGTCGGCGCCGTTCAGCCGCATGAAGACGGGCTCCTCGCCGTCGCCGCCGCCGATGTAGAGGGTGGCGTTGGCCCCGACCTGCTCGCGGAGCAGCTCCAGGGCGGCGGCCTTGTCGGCGGGCGAGGTGTCGGGGCCGGTCGCGGCGTGTCCGGGGCCGATGGTCAGGTCGGTGTCGAACTCGGTGCCGTGTGCGCCCACCAGGCGCACCTCGGCGGGCAGGCGCGAGAGCGCGGCCAGGTCCCGCAGGGGGCGGGAGGAGATGACCGCGCACACGGTGCCGGGCAGGTCGGCCAGGTCGCGCAGCGCGCGCAGGGCCTCGGGCAGCGGTCGCCCGTGCGCGGGGTCGATCGGGGCGAGGGCGCCGTCGTAGTCGCAGGCGACGAGCAGCCGCGAGGTTCTGGCCAGAGCGGAGACACGTTGCCGGACGTCCACGGGCATGACCGCGGGAACGGTACTCTCCGGGAACCCCGGAACCGCTTCGACCGCTTGGGTGAGCGTCACGTTGCCTCCTCCGTTGGTCCACAATGACCTGGGGAAATAGGTGATCTGTAGGATTCCGCGCGCATGGTGCTGGTTCACACTGACGTGGGTGTGGAAAGAGTGGGCCCAGGGCTTGTGGCGCGGGACGGGACTTCAGGGATGTGGGGGCGAGTCCCTCAGAAACTTTTTACGTGTGTGCGGGCAAATAGGTCATGCCAGACGCAAAGAGTTGGTCCGCAAGAAGTCAACGTGAGACTACCCCCGTCCCGCCCGTACCTGCGACCTCAGATTCCGGTGATGCAGGTCACGAATCGGCTGCAAAAGGGCAGGAAGGTCGTGTCCTCTGGTTCGCGCGATCCCGGGATCACCCGCTGTCGCGGAGGACCGGCCGCGTCCGGCCCCGGTGGCCGCCTCCGGCGCGGGGCGGCGTGCCATGAAGCACACAGGACGTCGGAGGGCCCGCCACGTGGAGTGGCGGGCCCGGTGGCCGGGAGGGCCGTCGGCGGGACGGCCCGGGTGGGCTCAGGCGTTCTTCTCGGGCTTGCGGAGGTGGTGCACCCACGCGGGCGGGATGTTGGCGAACACCTTCTCGGAGCCGATGCCGTACCGGTCGATCCGGTCCTGCACCAGCCAGCTCGTACGCGCCTGGCGCAGGTAGTCCTCGCGGCGGGCGATGACGGCCTTGACCTCCTTGGTGTAGAGGTAGCCGTAGAAGGACAGCGTCCCTCCCGGTTCGAGCACCTCGAAGTAGTAGTCGAGGATCTCCCGGACGGCGTCGACGCCGAAGTTCGCGAACGGCAGGCCCGACACGATCACGTCGTAGGAGCGGTCGGTGCCCATGTCGTTGACGAGCTTGGCGTGCACCCTGGTGCTGTCGGAGACCCTGGACATGACCGGGTCGGTCTCCAGGAGGCCCTCGACGTAGGCGGCGAACTCGGGGTTGGACTCCACGAGGTCGGCGGTGTCCCCCGGGCGCATCGCCGCGGCGATCCCGCGGCTGATCGCGCCGGTCCCCGCGCCCGCCTCCAGGATGCGCAGCGGCCGGTCGGGTTCGGGTCGCTGGCGGACGTACTCGGCCATCGCGTGGGCCAGAGCACCGCTGCTGGGAACGATGGAACCGGTGGCGTGGAAGGTCCGTAGCGCCTGGCTGAGGAACAGCCGGGTGTCACGCAGGCGCTCGTCCAACCTCAGGGAGGAGAAGGGTCCGGTAGGACTGTGTGTCTCGGACATACCCGAACGCTAGCGCCTCGGCCCCGCCCGGGGGGAGGCGGCACGGCCGGTGTCCGTCAAAAGACGGGCCGGGAACCCTCGGGGATCCGCCCCGCCACGTCCTACTCTGAGGGTATGAGCGAAGCGGTCAGCACCTCCGACACCCCCGGCGAGGCCTCCGGCCACCCCCGGACCGCGCTGGTCACCGGAGCCTCCAGCGGGATCGGCGAGGAGTACGCCCGCAGGCTCGCCGAGCGCGGTTACTCCCTGGTCCTCGTGGCGCGCCGGGCCGAGGCGCTCGAAGTCCTCGCCGAGGAGCTCCACCTCAGCTACGGGGTCGGTGTCCAGTCCCTGCCCGCCGACCTCGGCACCGACGAGGGCCTCTCCCTGGTCGTCGAGCGCCTGTCGGCCGACGGCAGCGGCGGCGAGGCCCCCGTCGACCTGCTCGTCAACAACGCCGGACGCGGTGAGGGCGGTCCCTTCGCCGAGCAGGACCCCGCCGAGATCGACTCCATGCTCGACCTCAACGTGCGCGCGGTCCTCCATCTGACACGCGCCGTCCTGCCGGTGCAGATCGCCCGCCGGAGGCGGGGGCGCACACGGGCCGGGCTCGGCGTCATCAACCTCTCCTCCGTCGCGGGCGAGGTCGTCTCCAACCCCGGCGGCTCGGTGTACGGGGCGAGCAAGAAGTTCGTCAGCCTGTGGAGCGAGAGCGTCGACGCCGAGGTCCGCGAGTACGGCGTGCACGTCACCGCGGTCCTGCCCGGGTTCGTGCGCACCGACATGACCCGCGAGGTCCAGGAGAGCGGCATGCCCGCGTTCGCCTTCGTCCCCAAGGAGCGGGTCGTCCGCGAGTCCCTGACCGCCTGGGCCGCCGGGCGCTCCAGAGTCGTCCCCAGCGCCCAGTACAAGGCCGCCACGGGCATCCTGCGCCTCCTGCCCAAGCCGCTCGTGCGCGCCGCCGCCCGCAGGATCCAGTGAGGCCGGGTTCCGCGGAGCCCCGGCAGGCCGTCCCTCCCCGTCGTCGCGGTGCCGCGCGGCCCGGTGTGGCGTATCCCGCCGACCACATGCTGAGACATCCTCGCTCCGGTGCGGCATCGGGCGGCCGGACCGCCTACGCTGGTAGCGCATCCGCCGGTCGAGGAAAGACACCATGAAGACCTTCGAAGAGCTGTTCGCCGAGCTGTCCGAGAAGGCGCGCTCCCGCCCCGAGGGGTCCGGGACCGTCGCCCAACTCGACGCCGGTGTCCACGCCATCGGCAAGAAGGTCGTCGAGGAGGCCGCCGAGGTCTGGATGGCCGCCGAGTACGAGTCGGACGAGCAGGCCGCCGAAGAGATCTCCCAGCTCCTCTACCACCTCCAGGTCCTGATGCTGGCGCGCGGGCTGCGCCTTGAGGACGTCTACAAGCATCTGTAGGTCGGCGCGCACCATGCGTACCGGCCCCCGACGGACGTCCCCGCAACCGCAGCCACAGAAAGCCGTGAACATGCCCGACATGCTGAGAATCGCCGTGCCCAACAAGGGCCAGCTCTCCGAACCCGCCGTGGAGATGCTGCGCGAGGCCGGTTACCGGCAGCGCAAGAGCAGCCGCGACCTGGTCATGGTCGACCCCGACAACGACACCGAGTTCTTCTTCCTGCGTCCCAAGGACATCGCCGTCTACGTCGGCGAGGGCATCCTCCAGGCCGGGATCACCGGCCGCGACATGCTGCTCGACTCCGGCGCCCCCGTGGACGAGGTCCTCCCGCTGGGCTTCGGCGGGTCCACCTTCCGCTTCGCCGCCCCCGGCGGCGCGGACATGAAGGTGTCCGACCTCAACGGCAAGCGGATCGCCACGTCCTTCGACGGGCTCCTGCGCTCCTACCTGGACAGGGAGGGCGTCGACGCCCGCGTCATCCACCTGGACGGCGCGGTCGAGAGCTCCGTCAAGCTCGGTGTCGCCGACGCCGTCGCCGACGTGGTCTCCACCGGGACCACCCTGCGCCAGGCGGGCATGGAGACCTTCGGCGACCCGATCCTGGTCTCCGAGGCGGTCGTCATCCGGCCCACCGGTGCCGGGGAGGACCCCCAGATCGAGACGATGCTGCGTCGTCTGCGCGGTGTCCTGGTCGCCCGCGACTACGTGATGATGGACTACGACGTGCACGCCGAGCGCCTGGAGGCGGCGGTCGCGCTCACCCCGGGCATGGAGGGGCCGACGGTCTCCCCGCTGCACCGCGAGGGCTGGGTCGCGGTCCGGTCGATGGTGCGGCGCAAGGACGCCCAGAGCATCATGGACGACCTGTGGCAGCTCGGCGCCCGCGCCATCCTGGTCACCGACATCTACGCCTGTCGCCTGTAGCGTACCGGCCGCGAGCGTTGTGCGCCCTTTCTCCCGTTGATCTTGCCCGTAGCGGCGTGCTCGACCGCCGACAACGCCGCTACGGGCAAGATCATCCGGTGTGACGGTCCGCGTCCAGGGGGCGCAGTCCGACGGCGAACTCCACACCGGTGTCGTAATCGACCTGCCGCAGGGTTCCCACGTCGGCGAACATCCCCTCGACCTGGTGTCCGAACAGGTGGGACACCGCGAGGGCGAAGCTTCCGAGGGTCTCGGGGCCCGGCACCAGCAGGTACGACTCGGTTCCCTCCTCGTACTCCACGAGCCCGACACCCTCGGAGAGCGGCGGCGACGGCGCGCCCGCCGCCGCGACCGGTACGCACACCCGTACGCACAACCGGGACGCCCCGCTCCCCGCCACCGGCTCCGGGGACCTCCACCACCGGCCGTCGACGTCCCAGCCGCGCTCGTCGGCCACACCGCCGAGCACGTCCGCCATCGCGGAGGCGTCGGCGCGCACGCGGTCCGTGTCGTAGTCCTCGTCGTACTCGGAGGCCACCGCCGTGACCGCGGTGCACGCCCGCCTGCGTCGAACCCCGACCTCCGGCTCCCACGCCAGGACGGTGGACGCCTCCGCCAGCGCACGGTCCTGCTCGCGCCGCTCCCGCTGGAGGTCCTCGGCGTACCGGTGCAGCATCTCCGGCGCGAGGCCGGGGTCGTCGACCAGCCGACGGATCCGGGGCAGGTCCAGGCCGGCGCGGCGCAGGGCGAGGATCCGCCCGGCGCGCCCGATCTGGTCGATGGTGTACCAGCGGAACTGCGTCTCCTCGTCCACTCTGGCCGGCACCAACAGGCCCTGGGAGTGGTAGTGGCGCAGTGCTTTGGCCGAGAGGCCGGTGAATTGGCTGAACGTGCCGATGGGAAGCATGGCTCCACTCTGGATCCTCCCCCGAGGGGAAGGTCAAGCCGGTGTTCCCCGACCGTTCCGGGGATTCGCGCGGGCACAATGTGAGGATGAACCAGCGAACTCCAGAGGCTCCCGAAACCGATCCCCACGCCATCGAGGGAGAGACGGTCACGCTGGCCAGGGTGACCGGTGAGACCGGCGGCGACCTCGTGCTGCGCCGGGCGGGCGCGCACTACGAGATCTACTCCAACGGGCTGTTCCTCATGGACACCCGCGACGGCACCTCCGAGCGCGAGATGGTGCGCGCCAGCCTCGCCGCGCTCCCCGCGGGCCGCTCCCGCTCCCGTGTGCTCATCGGCGGGCTGGGCGTGGGCTTCTCCGCCCGCGAGGCGCTGGACCACCCCAAGGTGTCCATCGTGGACGTGGTGGAGCTCGAACCCCAGGTGATCGCCTGGCACGACGGCGAACTGGGCGAGGCCGCCGAGTACGTGCACCGGGACCCGCGCTGCCGGGTGCTCAACGCCGACATCGTGGCGTGGCTGGAGAAGGCGGCCTCCGCCGACAAGCCCGTCCGCTACGACGTGATCTGCCTGGACACCGACAACGGGCCCGACTGGACGGTGGTGGAGAACAACAACCGCCTCTACGAGGCGGCGGGGCTGGACCAGCTCGTCCGCCTGCTCGCCCCCGGCGGGGTGCTGGCCTTCTGGAGCGCCAACGCGGTGTCCACCTTCGAGGAGCTGCTGCGCGAGCGGTTCGCGTCGGTGGAGGTCGCCGAGGTCCCGGTCGCCCGGGGAGGCGTGCCCGACAACGTCTACCTGGCGCGCGATCCGCGCTGACACGGCCGGCGCCGCCCGGCGTCACCGCCAGGCGGGCCCACCGGGCTCAGCCCCTGGTGTCGGACATGTAGGCCGTGAACTCGTCCAGGGTGATCAGCCCGTCGCCGTCCTCGTCCATGGTCGCGATCGCCTGCCGGGCCTGGTCCTCGGTGCAGCTGTCCCCCAGGCGGTGCATCAGGTCGGCGTACTCCTGGGCGGTGATGCGCCCGTCGCTGTCGGCGTCGACGAACGCGAAGGTCGTCGCGTACTCGTTGGTGTCGGGCATCTGCTGTCCGTCTCCAGGGAATCGGGGTGCGGGCTCGGCGAAAGGCTATCGGGGACGTCCCGGTTCGGGAAGCGGAGAGAGAGGTCCGCGGACACGCGGAGGGGGCCGCGCGTCCGTCGGATCCCTCCGGCGCGCGGCCCCCTCCGGGACACCGGTCCCGGGCGACCGCTCAGCGCGATCCCCGCGAGCCGACCCACCGCGCGAGCACGGTGAACAGCAGGACCAGCGCGAACAGGCAGAGGGCGGCTCCCCAGGCGCGGTCGACACCGCCCTCGAAGGGCTGCGTGGCGCCCCGGTACAGCTGCATCGGCACGGCGCCCTGCGCCTCACCCTGGAACGAGGTCACGAGCAGGCCGGACCCGAACGCGGTCAGCAGCAGCGGTGCGGTCTCGCCGATGCCGCGGGCGACGGCCAGCATCGATCCGGTGGCCAGGCCGGGTGCGGCCGCGGGCAGCACCGTGTGCATGATGGTCTGCCACTTGCGCGCGCCCAGACCGTAGCTGGCGTTGCGCATCTCGTCGGGGACCAGCCGCAGCATCTCCTCCGCCGACCGTGTGACGATCGGCAGCATCATCACCGCGATCGCCACCGCGCCCGCGAAGGTGCCGAAGCCCATGCCGCCCCAGCCGATCACCAGAAGGCCGTACACGAACAGGCCGACGAAGATCGAGGGGATGCCCGTCATCACGTCGGTGAAGAAGCGGATCGCCGAGGTCATGCGGTTGGGCCCGTACTCCACGACGTAGACCGCGGTGGCGATCCCGAACGGGATCGACATCAGGACCGACAGCGCCATGATGTAGAGCGTGCCGAAGAACCCGGCGGCGTATCCGCCGCCCTCGCGCCTCGGCGGCGGCTCCGTCTGGGTGAAGAAGTCGAGGTTGACGACGCCGATGCCGCGCCGGGTGACCTCGAAGATGATGAGGACCAGCGGGATCATCGCCACGATCATCGCGGCGGTCAGCATCACCGACGCGGAGCGGTCCTTGAACCTGCGCAGGCCCGTGCCGGGCGGGCGCTGGCTCAGCGGGGTGTGCCGGGCGGACGGAGGGGTGGTGGTTGCGGTGCTCATACGGCGGCGTCTCCCGTGAACTGTCCCAGGCGCCAGACGACGACACGGGCCAGGATGTTGACGATCATCGTGACCAGGAACAGGGCGACACCGATCGCCATCAGCGCGATGCGGCTCTCCGGTGAGGACTCACCGAAGGTCGCGGCGATGTGCGAGGCCATGCTGCTTCCGGGGCTGAACAGGCTGACGCCCCAGGACTGGGCGCCGCCGATCAGCATCAGCACGGCGATGGTCTCGCCCAGGGCGCGGCCCAGGCCCAGCATGGCGGCGGCCACGATCCCGGAGAAGCTGGCGGGCAGGATCACCTTGGTGACGACCTCCCACCGGGTGGAGCCCAGGGCGTAGGCGGCCATCTGCTGCTCGACGGGCTGGACGGCGACGACCTCGCGGATGATCGCCGTCATGATCGGCAGGATCATGATGGCCAGCACGATTCCGGCGGGCAGGTAGCCGACGCCGCGCACCGGGCCCTCGAAGAGGAAGAGCCAGCCCAGGACGCTTTCGAGCCAGGCGAAGAAGGGGCGCATCACGTTCGGCAGGAACCAGTGCAGGCCCCAGAGGCCGAAGATGACACTCGGCACCGCCGCGAGCAGCTCGACCGTGTAGGACAGCGGCTTGGCGATGCGGCGCGGGGCCAGGTGGGTCAGGTAGACGGCGACCATGATCGCCAGCGGCAACGCGATGACGATCGCGATGACCGACGTGACCAGGGTCCCGTAGATGAACGGCCAGGCGCCGTAGGTACCGGTGATCTCGGTGCGCGAGCTGCCGCTGACCCACTCCTCTCCGAGGAGGAAGCCGAAGAAGCCCTCCTTGACGAAGACCGGCCAGGCCTCGCTGGTGGTCCGGATCACCATCAGCGCCAGGATGACCAGCACGATGGTGGCGCAGGTCGCGACGATCCACTTGAAGATCGGGTCGGCCAGGCGCCCCTTGCCGGACCGCAGCGTCCCCCCTCGGGAGTCCTCGGGGGCCTGGGGGGCCTCAGGGGCCTCGGTGGACATGTGCTTCTCCTCTGTGGCTTTCGTGGGGAGTGGAGAGCGGCTCGCCCCGGGACGGGGACGGAAGGGACCGAAGGAAGGGGTGCGGGGCCGGGAAGCCTTCCCGGCCCCGCAGGGGCGTCTACTCGCCCGAGTCGGCCTCGGCGTCCTCGTCGCCACCGGCGTCGTTCTGGGAGTTGGTCTTCTCCAGCTCGGCCACGACACGGTCGGTCAGGGAGTCGCTCAGGGGGGCGTAGCCCAGCTCACCGGCCACGTCGCGGGCGCCCTCGTCGGTCAGGGCCCAGGTCCAGAAGTCGATGATGGCGTCGGCACTGGCCTGCTCGTAGCCGCAGGTGTAGGTGAAGATCCAGTTCGAGCCGGCGATCGGGTAGCCCTCGCCGCCGATGTCGTCGATGGCGAACTGGAAGTTCTCCGGAACCTCGGCCTCCTCGGAGGCGGCGATGGTCGCGTCCAGGGTCGGCTCGATCGGGTTGCCGTCCTCGTTGACGATGCTGGCGACGGACAGCTCCGCCTCCTGGGCGAAGGACTGGTTGACGTAGCCCAGGCCGCCCGGGTTCTGGGTGATGCCCTGGGCGACGCCGTCGTTCTGCTGGCCGCCGACCAGGCCGTCGGCCCACTCGAGCTCCTTGCCCTCGCCGTACTTGTCGGCCCAGGTGTCGACCTCGGTGCTGAGGTAGTGCGAGAAGACGTAGGTGGTGCCGGAGCTGTCGGACCGGTGCACCGGGATGATCTCGTCGCTCGGCAGTTCCAGGTCCGGGTTGAGATCGGCGATGGCCGGGTCGTCGAAGGTGGTGATCTCGCGGTCGTAGATGGCCGCGATGGTCGGGGCGTCCAGGACGAGGCCGTCCAGGTCGGGGTTGTTGAAGGCGATGACGACCGCGCCGAACACGACGGGGAACTGCACCGCCTCGCAGCCGCGGGCCTCGGCCGCGGTGGAGAGTTCTTCGTCGGACAGGTACTGCTCGGAGGAGCCGAAGTCGACGGTCTGCTCCAGGAACTGCTCGACACCGGCGCCGGAGCCCACGCTCTGGTAGTTGACGCTGACGCCGGGCTGGACGTCGTTGGAGTAGGTGTAGATCCAGTCCTGGAAGAGCGGATCGGGGAAGCTGGCGCCGGCACCGGTCAGGGAGGCGCTGAGGTCGCCGCCCCCGCTCCCGTCACCGGAACCGTCACCGTTGTCGCCGCCGCTGCTGCACGCCGCCGCGAGCAGGGGGATGGCCGCCAGAACGGCGAGCTTGGAACGACCGTTGCGCATGTCGTGGTTCTCCTTGTTGAATCACCGCTGTCGGGCTGACGTAAAACGACAGTAAGTGCGCGGAAAGACGTGGTGACATCGAAATGGAGGCGTGCTGGTAGAAGCCCGATGAATGCGAGGTGAATGGGGGTAACCATTGGATAACGGCAGCGTGGTTCCGGCCCCGTCCGGTTCTGTCATGTGCTCTGGACTCACCGTGATGACCTGCGGGTACACTCGTCCCCTCGGGGGTCCCACGGTTGTCTTCCGGCAACGAAGATGACGGGGTGGTTTGCCTGGCAGTTCACTTTCACGTTCGTCGGAATAGAAGGTGACGTCAACATGAACAACGGGCCTCACCGGCGTTAGCCGGAAGACCCTGTGTGATACTCCCCGACCTTCCCTCCGTACTTTTCCTCCGGGGTCAGAAACCGCTCGCGGTGTCCAGGCGGTAACCGATGCCGCGGACCGTGTGGATGAATCTGGGCTGGGCCTCGGAGTCGCCCAGCTTGTGTCGCAGGCGACGGATGTGGACGGCGATCGTGTTGTTCACCGGGGGCAGCGGCTTGTGCCAGACCTCGGTCCACAGCTCCTCGCGGCTGACCACCCTGCCGTTGTGCCTGAGCAGGAAGTCCATGATCCCGAACTCCCGCAGGGCCAGGTTGACCGGGTTGCCGTCCACGAACAGCCGGTGCCCCAGGGCGTCCAGTTCCAGCGCGCCCGAGCGCAGCGCGGCGGGGGAGGCGGAACCGTTCGGGCCGCCGCCGTCCGCGCCCGGCAGGGAGCCGCGCAGCAGGGCCGCCAGCTCCGGGATCCGGTAGGGGCGGCTGACGCAGGCGGTGGCCCCCACCGCCAGCGCGCGCATCGCCCGCTGCGAGTCGCCGGGGCCCACCCCGATGAGGATGGGGATCTCCGTCGCCCGCCGGGTCACCCGCACCAGCGTCTCCAGGTCCACTTCGGGCGGGTCCGCGCTGGTCACCAGGGTGTCCGGCCGCATCATCCCCACCCGCAGCAGCGCCTCGGCACCGTCCACGCACACCGTGATGTCCACGTCGTGCCCGCTCAGAGACAGCACCAGCTGGTGCGACTGCTCGGACTCCGGCTCCACGAGCAGCACGCGGAGCGGCCCTTCCGGCCGTTCCGGGCGCTCCACCGCTTCGTCCTCGACCGGAGTGCTCGGGAACGGGACGGCGGTGGAGGAGGTGAGCGCGGGCATGGGAGGTCCACTTCGTCTAAGGAGCGGGAGGGGATGGTCCCGGGCCGCTCGGCGGCCACACCTGCTCGCAGGGCTACGGCGGACGGCTCAGCCGAAGCGACCGCTGATGTAGTCCTCGGTCCTCTGGTCGGAGGGCTTGCTGAAGATCGTCGCGGTCTCGTCGAACTCCACCAGGCTGCCGTAGCGGTCACCCGCGTCGTCCACACCGGCGGTGAAGAACGCCGTGCGGTCGGACACGCGCGCCGCCTGCTGCATGTTGTGGGTGACGATGACGATGGTGTACTCGCTGGCCAGCTCGTACATCAGGTCCTCGATCTTGAGGGTCGCGATGGGGTCGAGCGCCGAGCACGGTTCGTCCATCAGGATCACCTCGGGGTTGACCGCGATGGTGCGCGCGATGCACAGCCGCTGCTGCTGGCCGCCGGACAGGGCGAACGCGCTCTCCTTGAGCTTGTCCTTGACCTCGTCCCACAGGGCGGCCTTGGTCAGAGTCTCCTCGACCAGGTCGTCCATGTTGCCGCGGACGCCGTTGATCTTCGGGCCGTAGGCCACGTTGTCGTAGATCGACTTGGGGAACGGGTTGGGCTTCTGGAAGACCATGCCGATCCGGCGGCGTACCTCGATGGGGTCCACGTCGGAGGCGTACAGGTCCTCGCCGTGGTAGGTCACCCTGCCCTCGACACGGGCGCCGGGGATGAGGTCGTTCATGCGGTTGAGGGTGCGCAGGACGGTGCTCTTGCCGCATCCGGAGGGGCCGATCATCGCGGTGATCTGACGAGGGCCCACCTTCAGGTTCACGTCGCGTACGGCCTTGTTGCTGCCGTAGTGGATGGAGAGTCCGGAGACCTCGAAGACGGGGTCGCCGAGCCCGGGGACCTCGCGGTTGTACCGGACGGTACTGGGGGCGACGCCGCGACCGATCTCGGTGCCGCGAGGGGAGGCGGTGTTGCTGACAGACATGGGGCCACTTCCGGGTCGGAACGTGCATGCGCCAAGGAGGAGCGGCTGGAGCCGCGGAGCGCGGTCGTGTCCCATGCAAATATGCCTGCGTGAAGCGCGGGTGAACGAACCCCGTGACCGAGATGAACGTGGGCGGTGGACTCGGCGGACCCGTGAGTGCCGAGCGTGGTCCGTCCGTCACCGGAGGAGGTCCGACGAGGGCTTCCCGCACCGCGGCGGCGCCGACCAGTCCGCCCGCGGGGCCCTTCCGGCCCCCTCCCGCCACGGAGGGGAGCGCGTGCGGACAGGTGACCGGGTTCAAACCCGTTGGTGACCTTTCGTTCCGTCCGGACGGATTTCCCACTCCCCGCCGGGCGGTCCGCGGAGCGGCGTCCACGCGTTCGGCCCCGGACACACGAGTGCCCCGGACACCCCACCGCGGCGGGGTGTCCGGGGCACTCGGGACGTGGGTCTACTCCTGGGCGTCCTGGACTTCGGCGCCCTGCTCGTCGATCTTCTGGCGGACCTCGTCCATGTCCAACTCCTGGGCCTGGGTGATCAGGCTCTCCAGCGCCTCGGCGGGCAGCGCACCGGGCTCGTTGTAGATGACGGTGCGCTCGCGCACGATCATCAGGGTCGGGATGGACTGGATCTTGAACTCGAAGGCGAGTTCGCGCTGCGCCTCGGTGTCCACCTTGGCGTGCACGATGCCGGTGTGCTTCTCCGAGGAGGTCTCGAACACCGGGGCGAACTGCCGGCAGGGACCGCACCAGTCCGCCCAGAAGTCGATGAGGACGAAATCGTTGTCCTTCAGCGTTTCCGCGAAGTTGTCCTTGGTGAGCTCGACCGTGGGCACGTGGTCTCCTGTATCTGTTCGTTGGTTGGTGTCGACCGTCGGCCAACCGCCATCTCTCGTGACTACAGCGGTCGTGCCCACTCGTTTGTTCCGCATGCGTCCCGCAGGCTACGGACCGTGCTGATCGACCGGTCGTTTTCCGCCCTGACGTGCTGTCCATGCTGGTTTGGGGGAGAGGCGGGTGGTAGCTAGTGTCGGGGGGGTACGTGTCCGGCACGGCGGCCCTTTCGGGCCAGGTAGGGCCGGACGCACGTTTTCCCTGGGGAAAGGGGGTGGAAGATTGGGTTCCGAGACGGGCCCGGGGGACACACGGGGGACGAAGCGGTCCGTCGACTACCGTTTCACCCTCGCCAACGAGCGCACCTTCCTTGCCTGGATCCGCACCGCGCTGGCCATCCTCGCCGGCGCCGTCGCCGTCCTGCACCTGCTTCCGCTCGACTGGGCCCAGGTGCCGCGCACCGCGGTCGGCCTCGTACTGGCGGCGTTGGCCGGGGTCATCACCGTCTACGCTCCGCTGCGCTGGTACCGCGTGCAGCGGATCATGAGCCGGGGCGGGCCCCTGAAGATGAGCCTGCTCCCGGTGATCACCACCTTCGCGGTGGGACTGGTGTGCGCCCTGGTGCTGTTGGGCAATCTGCTGTGACCCCTCCCGCCGAGTCTCCCAACGGATCTTCCAGCGAGCCTCCCGGCGGGTCCTCCAGCGGGTCCTCCGCTGAGCCTTCCACCGATCTCGACGGCCTCGGCCTGCAGCCCGAGCGCACACTGCTGGCCTGGCAGCGCACGATCGCCCTGATGGTCGTGGTGGGCCTGCTGTTCCTGCGCGGTTCGCTGGTACCCGGTGACGACAACGTCCCGGAGGCGCCTCTCGTGTTGCGCGTGGCGACGATGACCGTGCTGCTGGTCCTGGGACTGGTCCTGGGCGTGCACCTCGGGCTTCGGTGGCGCGGCAGTGAGCACGGTAAGCGTGCTCCCGGAACGGGGGGACCGCCGCTGCACGTGGCGCGGCCGTGGGCCATGGCGGTTCTGTGCGCGGGCGTCCTCGTCCTCAGCGGCGTTCTGATGCTGACGGTGCTTCTGGGCTTCTGAGAACGGGGCCGGTCCGGAACACGTCCGCGCCGATCCGGTGCCGTCGTGTTCTCCGTGCCGCCGGGGGAGGCGGCTTCACCGCAGGGGACTCGCTCCGCCGGACCGGTGGTGTGTCCGGCGGGTCCTGTGCCCTGGTCGGGCGTGTGGCCGGGTGGCCGGTGCGGCTGCCCTCGGCGGGCGCGGTGCGCACCGTGTTCCGGGACGCGCGGCCACCTCTTCCGTGAGAGGGGACGGGACCTGGCTCCGTACCCGTTCGTTCACGGGTCGTGTGGACCAGCCGAGGCGGAGAGGGCGCCCGGGCCGGACCGCGGCTCATCTCACACGGGCTCGGGGACGGATCCCGCCGCGCGGCGGTGCTCCATGATCGAGCGGATGATGTCGTTGAGGTCGCGCTCGGGCCGGTACCCGATCAGCCGCGCGGCCAGCGACGTGTCCGGGCAGCGGCGCTGCATGTCCTCGTAGCCCTCGCCGTAGGCGTCCTCGTAGCCGACGAAGGTGACCGGGCTCCCGGACCCGGTCAGTTCCACGACCCGGTCGGCGAGCCCCTTGATGGAGACCTCCTCGTGCCCGCCGAGGTTGACGGCCTGGTTGTAGGCCTCCGGGGCGTCCATCAGCTGCAGGAGCGCGGGCACCACGTCGAACACCGACCCGAAGCAGCGGCGCTGTGTGCCCGTGCCGTACACGGTGATGGGTTCGTCCGACACCGCCTGGTCGACGAAGCGGGGCACCACCATCCCGTAGCGGCCCGTCTGGCGGGGACCGACCACGTTGAAGAAGCGGGTGATGACGCACGGCACGCCGGACTCGACGCCGTGCACGTAGGCCACCAGTTCGTCCAGGCTCTTCGCCGCGGCGTAGGACCAGCGGCTCTTGGTGGCCGGGCCGTAGACGCGGTCGTCGTCCTCCTTGAGCCCGTCGGCGTCGTTCTTGCCGTAGACCTCGCTGGTCGAGGCGACCATGTAGGGCACCCGGTGCGCCACGGCCGACTCCACCACGTTCTCCGTCCCGTGCAGGTTGATCCTCAGGGAGCGCAGCGGGTTGTCGACGATGTTGTACACGCCCACGGCCGCGGCCAGGTGGAACACGGTGTCCGCCTCCGCGACCAGGGAGTCGACCAGGTCACGGTCCAGGACGTCTCCTTCCACGAAACGGAATCCGGGTGACTCCTGTGCGTGGACCAGGTTCTCCGGGGAACCGGTCGACAGGTCGTCCAGGACGGTGACCCGATGCCCCTGGGCGACCAGGTGATCGCACAGGTGCGAGCCGATGAAACCGGCTCCACCGGTGACTACAGCTTTCATGGTTTCCCTCCACTTGCGGTGTTCCTCTGTCTTCTTCACTGGGACGGGTGCGTGCACGGCCGGCGGGCCGCGCGCTGGGACGGGAACGTTGTGCCGGGACGCGGTCCCGGGGAGGTCAGGCCAGGCAGCGGTGTACGTGGAAGCCCTCCCCGAGCGCGACCCCGGCCTGCATGCCCCGCAGGACGGCGAGGCTGCGCAGGGTGAGCTCGGAGCGCGTGTGCGGGTGCTGGTGGCTCTGCGATCCGTACAGCTCCATGCCGTGGAGCTTGTCGGCCATCTGGACCTCGTCCAGTTCCACGATGAGGTTCGGCGGGCACAGAGGCTCCGAGCGCCAGTGGTCGGCGGCCTCCTCATAGGCCAGCACCAGCCGCGGATGGTGGCGCAGCGCGGCGTTGGACGGGCGCAGAGCGGTGTGCACGGCCTCGGCCGTGGCCTGGTGGTCCTGGTTGTAGCTGGCGCGGTGCGGTGTGAGCACCACGGTGGGGCGGACCCGCTCGATCGCCAGCGGGCTCTCGCGCTCGATCAGCTGGGTGAGGTCCACCCGGGCGACGGAGTCGAGCCGCAGGTGGTACTGGTCGCCGGGGAAGGCCATGTGCCAGTCGTCCCAGCGGAAGTGGTCGGCGACCTTCTTGATCTCCGCGTAGCGCTCCTCGGCGGTGGAGAAGCCCTTGGGAGACAGGTCGGCGGTGTCCCCGACGGTGAGGAACTGGACGAAGACCTGCGCGCCCGCCGCCTTGGCCTTGCCGAGGAGGCCGCCGCAGCCGAGCATCTCGTCGTCGGGATGGGGTGCGTACACCAGTATGCGTTCCTGTGACCAGTCCGTCGTCATGCGGTTTCCGTTCTTTGCCCAGAGGGCGATCGATGGTTGCCAGGACCTTGAGAGCGGGATCGCGCCCGGTGGCGCGGAAGCGTCGTGGACCCGTCCGGGTCAGTTCTGGGTTCTCGCCCGCCGGAGCACGTGCAGCGCCTCCGGACCGGTGTTGAGAAGAAGGTCGATCGCCGACAGGCGGGGCACGAAGTCGCCCGGGCCGCGTGCGTGTTGCGGGTACACCGGGTGCCGGAAGCCCTGCCACTCGACGTCGATGCCGTAGCGGCGCAGGGTCTCGGGCTCCAGGTAGTCCCTCGCCCCGTCGCCGGAGAGCATGGTGGTGGCCCCCGCCTTGGCGCAGACCTGGGCGAGGAGTTCGCTCTTGTGCCCGGGGAAGTCCCCCATCTCACTGGCGAGCAGCAGCGGGGTGTCGATGCCCAGTCCCCGCATCAGCAGGCGTGTCGTCGCGATGGCCAGTTCCGTGAGACCGTTCCACTCCTGCTCGTACAAGTGGGCGACCTCGTCGCGGTAGTCGCCCCAGTACGGGGACTTGCGGTAACAGTGTTCCGCGAGTGCCTTGTAGTGTTTGTGCTTCCATTTCTGACTGTTGTCAACAACTTTGTCCTGTATGCGGTCATCCCGGCTTCCCTGGACGACCGGGACGGTGAGCAGGACGGGTTCTCCGCTTCCTGCCACATAGTTTCGGTTCTGCCATCCGCGCCGCTCGAACTGGACGTTATCCAACATGACGAAACGGTCGGAACGGTCAATCTTGTCCAAAAGTCCGAGCCACGGAAGGTAGTGCGGCTGGTGGAGCGCCACCGTGACTCCGGCGGCCCTGTCACTGGTCGTGTCGGTACGGCTCCCCGGCTCGGAGTCCCGGGGGCCGTCGGCACGACCGGGCGATGAGGATGACGGTACGCCGGTCACGACGAGCATTCCCCCTTCTCTCCGTATGTTGCTTTGCGCGGATTTTTCCAGGACATGTACGTTCCGGGAGAAAGCGGTGTCGCTCCGCGCTCGCGGCTCACAAATATCATCTTATGGGTACCACCTCACGCAAGCTCGTGCATACGATTTGCGTGGCCTACATAGGACGTGAAACCGGGTGAACCTCTCGGTGTCGTAAGGCGTCAATATAACACCGGCTTTGTGGATTAATGCTGGTCCGAAATCGATAACTTCGGAGAGGTCCTAACGCTGTGCGTACCGCACGTTTCATCGGTGGCCTGCTGACAGGGCTGATCGCCCTGGCCCTGGCCGTCGCACTCTTTGTCTACTGGTTCGGCTTCGCGACGGACATGGCCGCGGCCTCGGGTCTGGGCACCCTCGGCTACGCGTTCCTGTGGCTGGCCTTCGGCGCCAACCTGCTGCTGTGGACCGTCGTCGGGCTCGTGCGCCTGGGTGAGGACTCGGTGCGCGCCGTGGTCCGGCCACGGGGGTCCCGGCGCCGGCCCGTCGAGGGGGAGGCGGGCGAACGCGTCCTGGTCGGCGCGGGCGCCGTCCGCGCGGAACGGGACGCGGACACCGCCGAGGGGGAGTCCGCGCGCGCCCCGGCGGAGCGGCCGGACGGCACCGGTTCCGGGGCCGCCTCCCTGGCCGTGATCATCCCCGCGCACAACGAGGAGCCCGTCATCAGCGGGGCCCTCGCCTCGGCGATGGGGCTGTTCGAGCGCTGGGACGTCTACGTGGTCTCGGACGCCTCCAGGGACTCCACCGCCGCGATCGCGGCCCGGACCGGCGTGAACGTCCTCGAACTCCTCACCAACCGCGGCAAGGCCGGGGCCATCGAGGCGGTCCTGGAGGAGTTCGCGCTGACCGACAACTACGACGGCGTCCTCATCCTGGACGCCGACACCGAGCTCGACCCCGGGTACGTCGACGGGGCCAGGCGGCAGTTGGCCGACCCGTCGGTGGCGGCCGTCGCGGGCTTCGTGGTCTCGGAGTGGAAGCCGCGCCAGCGGTCCTTCGTCGGCCGGACGATCTCCGCCTACCGCGACCGCCTGTACTTCATGCTCCAGTACCTCATGCGTTTCGGACAGACCTGGCGACACGCCAACACGGCCTTCATCGTGCCGGGCTTCGCCAGCGTCTACCGCAGTGAGGCGCTGAGGGAGATCGAGGTCAACCCCGAGGGGCTGGTGATCGAGGACTTCAACATGACCTTCGAGGTGCACCACAAGCGCCTCGGGCGTGTCTCGATGAACCCCGACACCAAGGCCTACAGCCAGGATCCCTTCACCTTCCGGGACTACTGCAGACAGGTCAGCCGGTGGACCCTGGGCTTCTGGCAGACGATCCGGCGGCACCGGGTGTGGCCGAGCCTGTTCTGGGCGTGCCTGTCGCTGTACGTCCTGGAGGTCGTGCTGGTCTCCCTGGTGCTGCTGGCCACCACGGTGGTCGGACTGTTCGTCCTCGCCGGGACGGTCGGCGGCGAGCCGTTCCTGAGCCTGCCGTTCTTCGGCGGGACCTTCACCGCGGTGACGGCCTTCCTGCCGCTGCTGGCGATCGGCATCGGCCTGTTCATCCCGGACTACATGCTCACCTGCCTGATGGCGGCGATCCGGCGGAGACCGTCCTACCTGCTCTACGGACTGCTCTTCCTGCCGATCCGGCTGGTGGACGCCTACCTCACGCTGCGGATGATCCCCAGGGCGTGGACCACCAGGTCCGACGGCCGGTGGAGCAGCCCCGGCCGCGTCTCGGGCGGGTGATCCCACCCGTGTGGATGTGAGATCGTCCGGCCCCGCCCACCCCGGGAGCCCGCGGGGCCGGACAGCGTCTAGGCTGATCTCGCCCGCTCACGGACCGCGACACGCGAGGACCGGGGTGGGCGCACAGTCGTCGGATGGGGGTGTGGATCAGCCGTGGACAAGAGGCGTGTGTCGTTCGCGTCGTACCGGGTGCTCGCGTACGTGACCGGAATCTTCCTGCTGGGCCTGACCTTCGTGGCCATGCCCGCCAAGTACCTGATCGGGGAGACCGCCCGGTTCTCCCTGGTGGGCGCGCCCCAGGGCATGGAGCACTGGTTCGGCCCCGAGTCGCCGCTCATGCTGTTCATCGCGATGCCGCACGGCTACGTCTACATGGCCTACGTGTTCGTGGTGCTGTGGGTCGCCCTGGACCGCCGCTGGGGCGCCGGGCGCACGCTGGGCGTGGCGCTCGCGGGCACGATCCCCGTGCTCGGGTTCGTGGTCGAGCACCGGATCGTCAGGTCGGAGCAGGCCAAGGACCGTGAGGCCGGACGGGCTCAGGAGCCCGCGGCCGCGGGCTGATCCTCCCCGTCCTGTGAGGCCCCCTCCCGCCGGGAGCGGGCCTCCTTGAGCTCCCGGCGCATCAGGAGGATCCAGAAGACCACGCCGGAGACGCCGAACATCGCCCACTGCACCGTGTAGCTGAGACTGCGCCAGTTGATCCTGGTCTCGGTGGGCGGCTCGGGCGGCGGTGCCGGGATGAGCGAGGCGGTGGCGGGGTCCTGCTCGGGCAGGATGACGTAGCCCTCGTAGAGGCGGTAGTCCCACTCGTTGACCAGTACGGACGTGGCGATGCGCTCGACCTGGCCCTCGGCGACCTCGACGGGCACGATCCCCTCGGCCCTCACCGGCGGCAGCAGCCATCCGGTGACCGTGACCTCGCCCCCGGGGACGGGCGGGACGTCCTGGCCCTCCTCGGCCCAGCCCCGGTTCACGGTGACGGCGACGTCGTCACCGGTGACGAGGGGGACGATGACGTCGTGTCCGCTCACGCCGTCGGAGACCCGGGGCACCAGCAGTTGGGCCTCGGCGTCGTAGCGGCCCGTGGCCTCGACGG
Source organism: Nocardiopsis quinghaiensis (assembly GCF_008638365.1). Classification (GTDB taxonomy): domain Bacteria; phylum Actinomycetota; class Actinomycetes; order Streptosporangiales; family Streptosporangiaceae; genus Nocardiopsis; species Nocardiopsis quinghaiensis. The sequence goes on from NZ_VWVU01000004.1 coordinate 63,545, forward strand.
CGTTGTTGGCGAGCAAGTCGGGGTGCATGTACTCGCCCGGTTCCAGCAGGCCCGAGAGGGGCACGGCTTCGGCGAGGTCCTCGACCGGGTTGGTGATGACCTCCCGGTCGGGCTCGAAGGCCTGGACGAACTGCCACGAGGTCCCGGCGGTGCAGACGACGGCGACCAGCACCACCAGCAGGTGGATGCCGAGCCACCGAGGGCTGAGGAGTGGTGATCTCACCGGACCAGGCTATGCGCGCCCCTCGAGCGCACCGGCATGACCCCTGATTGACGCTGCCCACACGGACTTGGTCCCGCGCTGCCAAGGAATGGTGATCACTTTAAGTAGTTTACTGTGACTCAGGGTTGTTCTTCGGTGGTGGGGTGGGTAGTGTCTCTATCAACGCGGGACGACAGGGTCGATTCCGCGGCAGGCCTTCCAGGCCGCGACTCCAGGGGGGAGGAGCCGCTGGCCGTTTCCCAGCGCGAGGGTCGTTTCCGTACTTTGAGGGGGGATGCGGAGACGACCCTCGCCACCTCGTAGGCGGGGGCGTTCCCACCGGTCGGTGGGGACGCCCCCGTCGGCGTTCGCAGGTCCCGGGCCGGGCGTCTCGGCCTTCAGGGGATGCCCTGGATCCGGTGCCCGCGTGGATCGGTGAGAGGGTGTGCGCCGATGTGTCAGCCCATGGTCCTCTGGCCGTCCAGCGCCTCACGCAGGATGTCGGCGTGGCCGCAGTGCTGCGCGGTCTCGCGGATCAGGTGCAGCAGCACGTCGCGCGCGGACCACGAGGCGCCCTCGGGGAACCACGGCGCCTTCGGCAGCTCCCGGCCGACCTCCAGGTCGGGCAGCTGCGCGACGAACCGCTCGGTCTCCCCGGCGGCCCGCTCGTAGTCCTCCAGAGCGCCGGCCAGGGTCTCGTCCCCGAGCAGCCGGAAGCTCTTCGTGTGTTCCTCGAAGGTGGCCGGGTCCTCGTAGTCCACCTCGGCGTCGTGCGTCGCCCCCTCCCGGATGAAGCGGATCCAGTTGCGCTCGACCTGCGTCACGTGCTTGACCAGACCGCCGAGGGTCAGCTCGCTCACCGTGGTGCGCTGCGCGGCCTGTTCCTCGTCCAGACCCTTGAGGGTGAAGCGCAGGAAGTCGCGCTGGTCCGCCAGGAACCGCAGGAGGGACGTGCGCTCGGCGTCCAGGACCGTGTTCTCCGTCGTCGCCGTCATGATGGCCACCGCCTTCTTCGTGTCCGACTCGGTAAGGGGACTCTAGGAAGCAAGGCGGTCAGGTTCTGTCCTCCACTCGACGGGAGCCGGGGAAAGCTTTGAAACTTCGGATAAGGCCTGGCCGATAGCCTGGCGTTCTGGCGACTCGGAGGTGCCATGACCTTGATTCCGCTCCAGCACCGGTTCGACGGGCCCGGCCACGCGCCCGTCGTACTGCTCGTGCCGCCCTTCGGCACCAAGATGTCCGTCTGGGAGCCGCAGATGCCCGAGCTCACCCGCAACCGGCGGGTCCTGCGGGTCAACCACCGCGGTCACGGCTCCTCCCCGGCGCCCCCGGGCCCCTACACCGTCGAGGAACTCGCCCTGGACCTGCTCGGCCTGCTGGAGTCGCAGGGCCTCACCCGGGTCTCCGCGGTCGGTGCCGGGTTCGGCGGCTCACTGCTGCTGTGGATCGCGGCCAACTCGCCGCGCACCCTGGACCGCCTCGCGCTGCTCGCGGCGGCGTCCCGCACGCCCCGAACGCACAAGTGGGGCCACGTCGCCTCGCGGGTGCGCGCGGCGGGCCTCGAATCGGTGACCGCCGACGTGGTGCGGCCCTGGTTCACCCCGGACATGTGTGATGAGCGCCCGGAGGTGGTGGCCAGGTTCACCGAGGACTTCGGCGGACTCGACCCGGGCGGCTTCGCCTCGGCGTGCGACGCGGTCGCCGGGATGGACCAGCGCCACCTGGTCTCCGGGGTGCGGGTGCCGACCATGGTGGCGTCGGCCGCCCACGACCCGTTGCTGCCGCCCGGGTACGGTCGCAGGCTGGCCGACGGGATCGCCGGTTCCCGGTTCGAGGTGGTCTCGGGCGCGGCACACCTTCTCGGGGTGGAGCGGGCGGACCGGGTGAACGAGCTCCTGGTGGAGCACGTGGCCCGGTGAGGGGGTACGGGGCCGGGGGTCAGACCGCGGCCACGGGGAGCAGGGGGCAGTTGATCTCCAACAGGTAGCCGTCGGGGTCGCGGAAGTGGGCCGCGCGGATACCCCAGGCCGTCCAGTCCCGCGGCTCCATCACCTGGCGGGCGCCGTCCGAGACCAGCCTGGCGGCCATGGCGTCCACGTCGTCCACCTCGAAGATCACCGCGAGCCGGTCCTGGTGGGGGAGTTTGGGGTCGGCCGTGTCGGTCTCCAGCGCCTCGGCCATCACCTCGCGCTGGTTGATGGCCAGCCGTGTTCCCGAGTCCACGTCGAACTCGGCGTAGCGGCTGTTCTCGTCGCCCCTCAGCAGGGGGAGCTTGAGGACCTCCGAGTAGAAGTGGAAACAGGCCTCGTAGTCGTTGACGAGGAGCCTGATGTTGGTGCAGCGCATGGGGTCTCCAGCCGGTCGGTGTCGCCGTCCGCACCATTGTCCCGTCTCCGGACTCGCGGACGGCTCGGGTATCCGTACCCGATCTCTCATCTGTCCCCGGTGCCGTGTCCGAAACCCGCGCCTCCGCCACGGGTGATCCGGGGCGGACCGTCGCCGTGTGGCCGGAACCGGCCGTCCTCCCCCGTGCGCGCCCTGGTCCGCGCCTGTCCCGTCGGGCGGGCGTTCCGCGGCATGTCGTAGCGCGTCTTCGCTCTTGTGTAGCTCTTGTTCTCCAGAATGTAGTATATGTACTATCGATGGCAGCAGAGACGAGACGATATGGAGGACTGATGTGATGGATTCAGCGGTCCGAGCGACGTCCAGGGCGAGTGCCCAGGCGTCGGGGACACCGGAGGAGACCGTGCTCCAGGTCCGCGACCTGCGGATGAACTACGGCACCGCCGAGGTGCTGAGGGGAGTGGACCTCACCGCCCGGCGCGGTGAGGTGGTCGCCCTCCTCGGCCCCAACGGGGCGGGCAAGACCACCACCGTCGAGATCCTGGAGGGGTTCCGCAGGCGCTCCGCGGGCGAGGTGGAGGTGCTGGGGAGCGACCCCGAGCGCGGCGGTGAGGCGTGGCGCTCCCGGATCGGCGTGGTCCTGCAGTCCTGGCGCGACCACGGCGCCTGGAGGGTCCGCGAGCTGGTCCACCACTTCGGCCGCTTCCACGCGCCCTTCTCCGAGCCCGGGCGCACACGCCCCCACGACACCGACGAACTCCTGGAGACCGTCGGCCTCACCGAACACGCGCACAAGAGGGTCCGCGAGCTCTCCGGGGGCCAGCGCCGCCGCGTGGACGTGGCCCTGGGCGTCGTCGGCCGCCCCGAGCTGCTCTTCCTCGACGAGCCCACGGCCGGGTTCGACCCGGTGGCCCGCCACGGCTTCCACGAACTGGTGCACCGGCTCGCCGACGAGGACGACACCACCGTCCTATTGACCACCCACGACCTGGACGAGGCCGAGAAGCTGGCCGACCGCATCCTCATCCTCGCGGGCGGGGTGATCGTGGCCGACGGCACCGCCGACCACCTCGCCTCCCTGCTGGTCCAGGAGAGCGAGGTCGTCTGGACCGCCGAGGGGCGGCGGCACGTCCACAGCACCGACAGCCCCGCCCGCCACGTCGCCGAGCTGTACGCGGAGCACGGCGACGGCGTCACCGACCTGAAGGTCACCCGGCCCTCGCTGGAGGACGTGTACATGGCCATGGTCCAGCGCCACGAGTCCGGGGACGCCGAGAACGCCGCCGCCGAGTTCACGAAGGAGATCCGATGAACGCCAGGGCCAACGCCGTCAGAGCCGGGTTCTCCCGGGGATGGACCGAGTTCCGGGGATCCTTCACCAACTTCCAGGAGCTCGCCGGCGGCTACCTGATGATGCCGGCCGTCTTCGTCGTCCTCGCCGTCTTCCTCGGCCGGGAACCGGTGGAGGGAGCCGAGGTCTCCACCGGCACGGTGATGATGGCCGCCGGAGTCACCATGCAGATGGTCATGCTGGGCGCGGTCACGGTCGCCCAGGTGCTCGGCACCGAACGCGAGGACGGGACGCTGCTGCGGGCCAGGGCCACGCCGCACGGCATGCTCGGCTACGGGGTCGGCAAGGTCTGGCACATCCTGACCATGTCGACGGTGGCCCTGCTGCTGATGGTGGTGCCGGGACTGCTGCTGGTCGACGGGTTCGCCCTGCGGGGCGTGGGCGGCGCGCTCACCCTGCTGTGGGTGTTCGTGCTCGCGATGCTGGCCCTGGCCCCCGTCGGCGCGATCCTCGGCGCGACCCTGTCCAATCCGCGCACCGGCGTGGGCCTGATCATGGTCCCCGTACTGGGCCTGGTGATGACCTCGGGCGTCATGATGCCCATCACGGTCATGGCCGACTGGATCCAGACCGCCGCCCAGTTCTTCCCCGTCTACTGGATCGGCCTGGGCGTGCGCGCCGCGCTGATGCCCGCCGACTACGCCGCCCTGGAACTGGCCGGGACCTGGCAACTGCCGCAGGTGGCCGGGGTTCTGGCACTGTGGGCCCTCGTCGGGTTCGCCGCCGCCCAGTGGGTGCTGCGGAGGATGGCCCGGCGCGAGTCGGGGTCGAGGGTCCAGGCGGCCCGGGAGAAGGCGATGAAGCGTGGCTACTGAGAACGGCAGGAGTGCTCCCGGCCGCCGCCCTCGGGCGGCGGCCGGGAGCGGCGAGACCATCTACAACCGGATCGCGATGCTGCGGGCCGAGCGGAACGTGTCCCGGCGCCAGCTGGCCGAGGCCCTGGGCGTGCACTACCAGACGGTCGGCTACCTGGAGCGGGGCGAGTACAGCCCCAGCCTCCACCTGGCGCTGCGTATCGCGCGCTACTTCGAGGTCCCGGTGGAGGTCGTCTTCTCCACGGAGCCCTTCCCCCGCATCGGCCAGTGAGCCCAAGGAGTCCTCATGCCCCTGTCCAGAATCCTCCCCAAGCGGCGCTCCACCCAGATCCGGGAGGACCGCGAACGCGCCGCCCGCCCGAGCGCGGACGGCCCGGGGTTCCGCGGGCCCGAGGAGAGCCCGAGGCTTCGCAGGCTCCGGGCCTCCCGTGGCAGACGGCGCGTCTACGCGGTCCTGGTCGTGCTGGCCACACTGGCCGCCACGGCGCTCCTGGGCGTCATCAACTTCCGCTCCGGCACGAGCGTGGCGCTGGCCGTCCTGACGCCCGTCTTCCTCGTGGTGATGGCCGTGATCCTGGTGCTCAACACGCAGCTGGGCCGGGCCACGGGGGCGAACTACCGTTACCGGAACCTGGACGAGCGCCAGCGCTTCGAGCTGGACCGGGCCACGCGGATCGGCCACCACCTGACGGCGGGCCTCATGCTGGCGGTGTTCCTCGTACTCGCCGTCCTGGAGGGCCCGTCTCCCGAGTCCGTGTCCTTCCCCGAGAAGCTGTTCATGCCCGTGCTGTGGGTGATCCTCATGGTGCACGCCTCGGTCCCCGCCCTCTACCTGGCCTGGACCCAGCCCGACGAGGTCTCCGACGACGAGGAGGAGCAGGCCTGAGGGAGGGGTGAGGAACCCGTGGGACGACGTCTGATCCCCGACGCGGGCGTCAGAGGATGTCCGGGCCCGCCCAGCCGTAGGTGTCGCGCTCGCGGATCCGGGCCAGCTCGTCCTCGGACAGCACGCGGGGCTCGCCGATCCGGCGGGCCCTCAGGTACGCGGCGCTGAGCCAGTCCAGCAGCCGCAGGTTCTCCAGCGCGTGGTCCAGGCTCCGGCCCAGGGCCAGCCCTCCGTGGTCGGCGAGCAGCGCGGCGTCGCGTCCCTTGAGCGCCTTGACCGCGTGGTCGGCGATCTCCCCCGTGCCGTAGGTGGTGTACGGGGTGACGGTGACCGCCCCGCCCAGGGCGGCGGCGCGGTGGTGGATCGGGGGCAGCTCGGCCAGGACCGAGGACACCGCGACCGTGTCGGCGGTGAAGGCGTTCACCACGGCGAAGACGTCGCGCTCGTGCTCGAAGGCCAGACGGTGCACGGCGATGTGCAGGGTGGCCTCGGCCGCGGGGTCGCGCCGCCCTTCGAGCACCCGGTCGTCGAGCGACATCACCGGGCAGTCGGCGGGCTGGAGTTGGTCGAGGGCGACGCCGTGCGGCGTGACGACCACCAGGTCGCCGTTGCGGACGCTGACGGTTCCCGACTCGCCCGGAGCGGCACCGGCGCCCGCGGCGATCGCGCGGGCGGCCAGGCAGACGTCCCGGCGTTCTTGTTCGAGCAGCATGCTTCCTCGGAGGGGAGCGCGGAGGGTCCGGACGAACCTACTTAGGTATGCCTCAACTACTTAGGCATACCTCAATGTACGTCAAATTCTCTTCCTCGTCTTCCCCAGGCGGGGATGTCCTGGACCGACCCGCGCGCTGTGCGAAGTAGTCATGTCCCAGGTGTGACGCGGGAAGCGCCACGAAGAGTCCTGTCGCGGCCGAGCGTTTCCCCGGACCAGGGCGTGGCATGGGGAAACTGTGACTTACGCGTCTTATGAGACGAGGCTGTTTGTGACTACCAATCTTGGGCAAACCGGCTCCGTGAACGAGCCCTACGCAACCTTGCCGACCGTGCCGTACCTGTCGGAACCGGGGTCGGCCACCGCTACCAGCCTGTACATCGACGGGGAGTGGAAGGCGGCCCGCAACGGCCGGGTCCGGGAGATCCTGGACCCCGCGGACGCCTCCGTCCTGACCATCGTCAGCGAGGGCGGCCGAGCCGACACCGAGGACGCCATCGCCGCCGCCCGGCGCGCCTTCGACGAGGGGGAGTGGCGCGGCGTCTCCGACGACGAGCGCGGCGAACTCGTCGGACGTATCGCCGACCTCCTCCAGCGCGACCGCGAGGAGATCGCGGTCATGGAGTCCCTCGACACCGGAAAGACCATCGAGGAGGGCGGGATCGACGTCGACGACGTCACCAACGTCTTCCGCTACTACTCGGGCCTGGCCGGGAAGGACGCGGGACGCCTCGTGTCGGCTCCCGAGGGCGTGCACAGCAAGGTGGTCTACGAGCCCGTCGGCGTCTGCGGCATGATCACGCCCTGGAACTACCCGCTGCTCCAGCTCGCCTGGAAGGTGGCCCCGGCCCTGGCGGCGGGCAACACCATGGTGGTCAAGCCCAGCGAGATCACTCCCGTCACCACCGCCAAACTCGTCGAGCTCACCGCCGAGGCGGGCATCCCGGCGGGCGTGGTCAACCTGGTCCTGGGCAGCGGTCCCGACGCGGGCGCACCGCTGTCCGAGCACCCCGACGTGGACCTGGTCTCCTTCACCGGCGGGCTGGCCACCGGCAGGCGGATCATGTCGGCGGCCTCCGAGACGATCAAGAAGACCGCCCTGGAACTCGGCGGCAAGAACCCCAACATCATCTTCCCGGACGTGGACCTGGACACCGCGGTGGACTACGCGCTCATCGCCGCGTTCTTCCACTCCGGCCAGGTGTGCTCGGCCGGTGCCCGTCTCATCGTGCACAACGACATCCACGACGCCTTCACCACCGAACTCGCCCGCCGCGCCGAGGCCATCCGCATCGGTCGCGGCCAGGAGGAGGGCGTGCGCTGCGGCCCGCTGGTCTCGGCCGAGCACCGCGCCAAGGTGGAGGCCGCCGTCGCGCGCGGCGTCGAGGAGGGCGCCCGGATCATCGCCGGGGGCAAACGGCCCGACGACCCGGCCCTCTCCGAGGGCTACTTCTACCGGCCCACCGTGTTCGTCGACTGCGAACACTCCATGGACATCGTCCAGACCGAGGTCTTCGGTCCGGTCGTGACCGTGGAGCGGTTCGAGACCGAGGCGCAGGCGATCCGGTTGGGCAACGACACCGACTACGGGCTCTCCGGCGGCGTGTGGACCGACGACACCGCCCGGGGCGAGCGGGTCGCGGCGGCCCTGCAGCACGGAACCGTCTGGATCAACGACTTCGGCCCCTACATCCCCGGCGCCGAGTGGGGCGGCTACGGCCGGAGCGGCATCGGCCGCGAGCTGGGGCTGCAGGGTCTGGACGAGTACCGCGAGGCCAAGCACATCTACCGCAACCTGGCACCCGAGCCCCAGCGCTGGTTCGGCTGACACAGCACCCTTCCGGACCGCCCCGGGCGGCCCGGGACACCCGAACACCCGGCGGCGCGGATCCGTCCTCCGCACCGCCGGGCGTCCCGTGGCGACGTCCTCGGCCGACACGAGAAGAGGGCCCCGCACAGGTCGGTTTCCCCCCGGCATCCCCTTGGGCAGAGACAACGAGAGGAATCGGACCGTGGCTCCGACCGAGAGCACCTACGACTACGTGATCGTCGGCGGCGGTACCGCCGGCTCGGTGATCGCCAACCGGCTCACCGAGGACCCCGGCACCACCGTGTGCCTGATCGAGGGCGGCCCCGACGACCGCGACCTGGAGCACGTGCTGCGCCTGCGCGACTGGCTGAGCGTCCTGGACAGCGAGCTCGACTACGGCTACACCACCGTCGAGCAGCCGCGCGGCAACTCCAACATCCTGCACTCCCGGGCCCGCGTGCTCGGCGGGTGCTCCTCGCACAACACGCTGATCAGCTTCCGGCCCTTCGCCGAGGACCTGGACGACTGGGTCGCGGCGGGCGCCGACGGCTGGGACAACGCCACGGTGCAGTCCTACGCCGACCGGATCAAGTGCAACATCGTCCCGGTCGCCGAGAAGGACCGCAACGCGATGGTCAAGGACTGGGTGTCCTCGGCCGCCGAGGCGGCGGGCGTCCCGGTGGTGGAGGACTTCAACGCCCTGACCTCCCACGGCGGCGGCTTCTCGGAGGGGGCGGGCTTCCTGTCCATCTCCTACGACCCCTACACCGGATACCGCTCCTCGGCCTCGGTGGCCTACCTGCACCCGATCATGGACGTGCGCGACAACCTCACCGTCATGCTGGAGACCTGGGTCGACCGGGTGCTCCTCGACGGCGACCGCGCCACCGGCGTCAGCGCCACGGCCGGGGACGGCACACGCGTCACCGTCAACGCCCGGCGCGAGGTGATCCTGTCCGCGGGTGCCGTGGACTCCCCCCGGCTGCTCATGCTCTCGGGGATCGGCAACGCCGGAGAGCTGCGGGAGGTGGGCATCGAGCCCCGCCACGACCTGCCCGGCGTCGGCGAGCACCTGCTCGACCACCCCGAGTCGATCATCATGTGGGAGACCGACAGGCCGGTCCCGCGGAACACGGTGATGGACTCCGACGCGGCCCTGTTCGTGCGGCGCGACGACAGCGATCCGCGCCCGGACCTGATGTTCCACATCTACCAGATCCCCTTCGACGACAACACGAAGCGGCTGGGCTACGAGTCCCCGCCCGACGGGTACGCGGTGTGCATGACACCGAACATCCCCCGTTCGCGCTCGTTCGGCAAGCTCTACCTCACCAGCGACGACCCACAGGCCAAACCCGCGCTGGACTTCCGGTACTTCACCGACCCCGACGGCCACGACGAGAGGACGATCCTGGACGGGCTGAAGATCGCCCGCGAGGTCGCCGCCACCGAGCCGTTCAGGTCCTGGATCAAGCGCGAGGTCGCTCCCGGTCCCGGTGTCCGGAGCGACGAGGAGCTGGCGGAGTACGGCCGCCGTGCCGCCCACACCGTCTACCACCCGGCGGGCACCTGCAAGATGGGCGCCGCCGATGACGACACCGCCGTCGTCGACCCCCGGCTGCGCGTGCGCGGCCTGCGCGGTCTGCGCGTCGCCGACGCGTCGGTGTTCCCGACCCTGCCCACCCCCAACCCCATGGTCACGGTCCTGGCCCTCGGCGAACGCGCCGCGGACCTCGTCCGCGAGGACGCCCTGACCCCGGAGGACGCTGGATGAGTACACCGGTGACCCCGGTAACCGAAACCGCCGGCACACGCGGCGGCACCGCCGACGTCACCTTCTCGGTCCGCGACCTGTGGAAGATCTTCGGCGGGAACGCCGACAAGGTCATCGGCACCGGACCGGAGAACGCCGACCGGGACCGCGTCAGGGAGGAGACCGGGTGCACCGTGGCGGTGCGCGACGTGTCCTTCCACGTGCGCCCGGGTTCCTCATCCAGGACCAGGGGATGATCAACGCGTTCGACCTGGACCTGGAGATCGTCTACGCCGGTTCGGAGGCCTCGCAGATCACCGAGGTCCGGCGGCGGTACGCCGACGAGGAGCTCGATCCGACCGAAGCCGCAGAGGTCTGGGCGGGGGAGAACCCGGACGTGCCCCACTCCGACCGCCGATCGCCGGCCGGCGGCCGTCACGCTGACACCCGCGGACCGAACGTCGGAGCGTCAGGCGGGCGGGTGCTCGTACCTGCGGCGCCGTCCCACCCAGTACACGTTCACGCAGGCGGCGACGAACCCCGCGCCGAACAGGATGACCAGCCACGTCTGGTCGGTCAACAGGTAGGCGCAGACCGTGGCGGCCAGGAGCACCAGGGCGCCGAACACGGCCAGCACCACGCGAAACCCCAGGGCGCTCGCCGGACGCTCGTGGCTGCCCAGAGGCCCCTTCAACCTGCCCCGTCGCATGACGTCCACTCCCTCCGTGCCGTACGTCCCGCTCGTCTTCCTCCCCGACCCCTACCCATCAGAGGGAGGCGCACCGGGAGCGACGATGACGGAATTCGCGTGAGTCGACAGCCGTGGAAGAGGCGGTCGGCGTGCCCCTGAGCGGGGACGGAGGGCCGGCCCGAAACGCGGCGGGGGCGCCACTTGGGAAGGGGCGCCCCCGCCGTACGCGCGTGGTGCTACACGCCGTCCATCAGGGCGGGCAGGGCGGACTCGTAGGACTCGCGGAGTTCGGCCAGCGGGATCTCCACGGCACCGCCGGGGTGGGTGACCGACAGGGCGTCGCCGCCCACCGCGCCGATCCGCTCCACCGGCACGCCGTGCTCCCGGGCCAGGGCCGCGAAGTCCTCCTCCCGGCCCGGCTCCACCGCGACGACGGCGCGGCCTCCGGACTCGCTGAACAGGGCGGTGAACGCGTCACCGCCCACGGACACCCGTACGCCGAGGCCTCCGCGCAGCGCCGACTCGGCCAGCGCGACCACCAGTCCGCCGTCGGAGAGGTCGTGCGCGGCTCCGGCCAGACCGCGCTCGGCGGCGGTGGCCAGCACCTCGCCCAGGGCGGCCTCGGCGGCCAGGTCCGCCTTGGGCGGCGGCCCGCCCAGGTGGCCGTGGACCGTGTCGGCCCACGCCGAGCCGCCGAACTCCGGCCGGGTCTCACCCAGCAGGAACACCTGGGCGCCGTCCGTGCCGAAGGCGGTCCGCAGGCGGATGCGCACGTCGTCGATCACGCCGAGCACGCCGATCACCGGGGTCGGGTTGATCGCCACGTCGCCGGTCTGGTTGTAGAAGCTCACGTTGCCGCCGGTCACCGGTGTGCCCAGCTGCTGGCAGGCGTCGGCCAGGCCCCGCGTGGACTCGGCGAACTGCCACATCACCCCCGGATCCTCCGGTGAGCCGAAGTTGAGGCAGTTGGTCACCGCGAGCGGCCGCGCGCCCGTCGCGGCGACGTTGCGGTAGGCCTCCGCGTACGCCAGCTGGGTACCCGTGTACGGGTCCAGGCGGGTGAATCGGCCGTTGCCGTCGGTGGCCAGGGCCACGCCCTTGTGGGAGTCGTCGGAGACGCGGATCATCCCGGCGTCGTGCGGGGTGGACACCACCGTGTCGCCGCGCACGTAGCTGTCGTACTGCTGGGTGACCCACGTCGGGTCGCCCACGCCCGGTGCGCCCAGCACGCGGAGCACGTGCTCGCGCAGTTCGGCGTCGGTGCCGGGGCGGGGGAGCTTGGCCGCGTCGTCGGCCAGCAGCGCGTCCTGCGAGTCGGGGCGCGCGTACGGGCGCTGGTAGACGGGCCCCTCGTCGGAGGCGGTCCGCGGCGGCATGTCCACCACGGTCTCGCCGTGCCAGGTCATCACCAGGCGACCGCCGCGCTCGGCCTCCTCGGGGGCCACGTCGGTGACCTCGCCGATCTCGGCGGCCAGGATCTGCCACTTGTCGCAGACGGCCAGGAACTCGTCCATCCTCGCGGGCTCGACGATCGCCATCATGCGCTCCTGCGACTCACTCATGAGGATCTCCTCGGGAGTGAGCCGGGGGTCGCGCAGCGGAACCCGGTCCAGCTGGACACGCATGCCGCCGGTGCCGCCGGCGGCCAGCTCGGTGGTGGCGCAGGACACGCCCGCCGCGCCCAGGTCCTGGATACCGACGACCAGGTCCTTCTCGAACAGCTCCAGGCTGCACTCGATGAGCAGCTTCTCCATGAACGGGTCGCCGACCTGCACGCTGGGCCGCTTGGCGTGCGACTCGTCGTCGAAGGTCGCGCTGGCCAGCACCGAGGCGCCGCCGATCCCGTCTGGACCGGTGGTGGAGCCGAACAGGACCACCTTGTTGCCCGGGCCGGGCGCCTGGGCCAGCTTGATGTCCTCGTGGCGCATCACGCCCACGCACAGGGCGTTGACCAGCGGGTTGCCGACGTATCCGGCGCCGAAGCCGATCTCGCCGCCGATGTTGGGCAGCCCCAGGCAGTTGCCGTAGAAGGAGATGCCCGACACCACGCCGGGCAGTACCCGCTTGGTGTCGTCGGCGTCGGCGGGGCCGAACCGCAGCGCGTCCATCACCGCGACGGGGCGGGCGCCCATGGTGAGGATGTCGCGGACGATGCCGCCCACGCCGGTGGCCGCGCCCTGGTGCGGCTCCACGTAGGAGGGGTGGTTGTGCGACTCGATCTTGAAAGTCACCGCACGGCCGTCGCCCACGTCCACCACGCCCGCGTTCTCGCCCATGCCGACGAGCAGCGCGTCGTTCTCGGGAGCCTTCTCCCCGAACTGGCGCAGGTGCACCTTGGAGGACTTGTACGAGCAGTGCTCGCTCCACATGACCGAGTAGATGGCCAGCTCGGCGGAGGTGGGACGGCGGCCCAGGATCTCCCGGACCCGCTCGTACTCGTCCTTGGCCATGCCCAGTTCGGCGTACGGCTGAGGTGTGTCCGGGCTGTCGTGCGCCACGTCGACGGTGTCGAGACCAGGTACTTCAGACATGCGTGGTTCCGTTCGGGATGTGCGGATGTGGGCCGGGCCGTGGCGTCCGCCGAACGGCGCGGAAGGTCATGGTCAGGGGGTGACGGCCTCGCCCGCGTCACCGAGCATCAGCACCGGAGGGGACTCGGGGTCCTCGTGGGCGGAGGTGTCGGCCAGTATGTGCTCGCCGTCGCTGAGGAAGACCTGGCCCGCGGGCGCGCCCTGGGGCTGCTGCTCCTCCCAGCCCCGCTCGGTGAGGTGGGAGGCCACCGTCTCGACGACCCCGCGGGAGTCCTCGGGCAGTTCCCCGTCCTGGGTCATGACCATCACCAGCCGGACGCACTCGTCCTGCTCGCAGTACACGTCGGCCTCCGGGTCGGAGACGTAGGACAGTCCGGACGGGGCCTGGCCGAGCACGTCCGCGTCCGGCGGCGAACCCGGGGCCTGACCGGTGCCCTGGCCCCCGTCCTGCTGGCCCTGACCCTGCGGCGGCGTGGCGACGGGCGCCGTCCCGATGGCGTTGAACAGACCCACGGCAGCGGACACCACCAAGCCCACGACGACCAGTCCGACGAGGACGAACATGGTCTTTCTGGAACGCAGCAGTGTCATCAACGGCCAAACCCCCTGTCGGGTGTACGGGTCAGGCGTTCACCGGCGAACCGGCGGCCAGATGGGTGAGGATCGAGGTGAAGAACCCGAGGCCCTCGGTGGAGGGGCCGGTGAGCGCCTCCACGGCGTGTTCGGGGTGCGGCATGAGGCCGACGACGTTCCCGTGCTCGTTGGTGATCCCGGCGATGCCGCGGCGGGAGCCGTTCGGGTTGCCGTCGACGTAGCGGACCACGACCCGGCCGGCGGCCTCCAGTTCGTCCAGGGTGTGCTCGTCGGCGACGTAGCTGCCCTCGCCGCTCTTGAGCACCACCAGGACCTCCTGGCCCTCGGCGTAGGAGCCGGTCCACGCGGTACCGGTGTTCTCCACACGCAGCACCTGGTCGCGGTTGACGAACCGCAGCGAGGAGTTGCGGGTCAGCGCGCCGGGGAGCAGGTGGCTCTCGCACAGGATCTGGAAGCCGTTGCAGATGCCCAGGACCGGCAGCGCGCCCGACCGGGCGGCCGGGACCAGTTCCGACATCAGCGGGGCGAACCGGGCGATGGCCCCGCAGCGCAGGTAGTCGCCGTAGGAGAAGCCGCCGGGCAGGACCACGGCGTCCACGCCCCTGAGGTCGGCGTCCGCGTGCCAGAGGGATACGGGTTCGGCACCCGCCAGCGCGACCGCGCGCGCGGCGTCCCTGTCATCGAGGGAGCCGGGGAAGGTGACGACGCCCACACGGGCTGTCATGAGCACACTCCGGGAGGTTGGGTCGGATCCATCCCCGCGGGCGCGGGGAGCGTTCGGCGAGGAGATGCCGGTGCCTGGCCCCGTCGCTGAGGACGGTGCGTCCGCACTTCGCAGCGTACCCGCTCACCTGTGCTCCGGTACGACGGCGGACCCTTCGGGGAACCGCCGCTTGGGAGGATCCTCCCGACGGGGGGTCCGTCCCGCGCCCGTGCCCGTGTGCGATCCGACAGGGACGACGGGGCTCACCGCCTGATGCGGCGGGCGCCGAGGCGAGCACCGCGGTGCGCGTCGCGTACGGGGCGCCGAGGGGCCGACCGGACCTGTGGTTTCCGTCACCGGGCCTTCCAGCGGGCCGAGGGGCGCCGTGTGGACCGCCGCACTCCGCGCGGACGGATCGCGGAGGCGGTCGTTTCACAGAAGGGCGTAGCGCTGGACCGGTATCCGCCCGGCCTCCTGCTCCTGTGGCGGTCCGTCGCACACGGTGAGCCTCTTGCGCAAAAGGACCGTCGTGCGCGGTTCCTCCTCGAAGTCGACCTCGTCCATGAGGTAACGCATCAGCAAAATACCCCTGCCCGATTCTGAGTCCAGAGCCGGGAGGGGCATGTGGTCGGTGGTGAACCTCGCGGTCAGCGCCGCGGGATCGGGCGCCTTTCCGGTATGGGATATCCGTAGTTCACACCACCGTCCGCCCATCTCGGCCTCGACCATGTAGTCGTGGGCGGGCTCGCCATGGTCCACCGCGTTGCTACAGGCCTCGGAGACGGCCAGGAGGATGTCGTCGACGCAGTCCCGGCACACGCCCCCTCGGACGAGGAGAGTGCCGAGGACATCGCGTGTGACGGAGACCGTGTACGCCTGTCTGGGGAGGGAGATCGAGAAAACGGCGTCCATTCGTACACCTCTCGTGCTCCGTTGTCGTGTTCGGCCCGGCTTATGAGAGAACCTTCCCCGGAGGCGGACGGAGTAAAACGAACAGCCGTGCCCCTTGAGGGACACGGCTGGAGTTTTCCGGCACTTCCGGCACGTCGGACACCATGCAAACGAATTCACGGTTTTCCCGTCCGCCCCGAAGCAATGCGGCCGTCACGGGGGGAAACCGGCGACCGGTGTGGTCTGTGTCATACTCGACCGGGGGCGGAGACCGCCGGGAATCCCTGCTTTCCGGAAAGTTTTCGTTTTCCGTGAATCCCGCGATGGTAAAGGCGCCACCGGTGGGTTCCGGGCCGGGGCGTCCGGCGGGCACGCGCCCGCCGAACACGTCCTACTCCTCCACGCGGACCTCGTAGTCCTCGATGACGGTGTTGGCGAGCATGGTCTCGGCCAGGCGGCGGACGTCGGCGAGCCCGGCCTCGTCCACCGTGCCCTCGACCTCGACCTCGAAGCGCTTGCCCTGGCGGACCTCCTTGATCCCCTCGAAGCCCAGACGTGAGCAGGCCCCGGCGATGGCCTGGCCCTGGGGGTCCAGGATCTCGGGCTTGAGCATGACGTCAACAACGACGCGGGCCACAGGGTCCTCCACAAGGAAACGGTGTGTGCCGCACATGCCTGCGGCGGGCGGGCCACCCCCCGTCGGACCGGAGGGGGCGACGCAAGCGTACGGTACGTCAGAGTGGGTAGGCGTCCTGACCAGGAGGCGCGCCGCGTCTTTACCGCACACTGACCAGTACCGGCGACTACAACGGGGCTCCCGTGACCCGTATCACGTGGCTTGATGTCATCATTAGAAGTGCGCGGTGGCGTCTAACAGGGTGGAAGTGATCGTCCGGTCGTCCTGAGGGGGAATCTTGACGACTATCGAAATGGACCAGGCCTCCACGACTGGTGAGACCCGCGGCGAAGAGCAGCCGGAAGAGCAGGCACTGGACTTCGCCACCGCGGTGACACCGTTCGCCGAGCAGCTCTATCCCACGGCCCTGCGGATGACCCGCAACCCCGCCGACGCCGAGGATCTCGTACAGGAGACCTTCGCCAAGGCCTTCGCGAACTTTCACCAGTTCCGTGCGGGTACCAACCTGCGTGCCTGGCTTTACCGAATCCTGACCAACACCTTCATCAACAGCTACCGCAAGAAGCAGCGCGAACCGCGCCAGGAGACCACCGACGAGATCAAGGACTGGCAGCTCGCCGCCGCCGAGGCGCACACGTCGTCCGGTATGCGGTCGGCGGAGAACGAGGTCCTGGACCACCTGCCCGACTCCGACATCAAGCAGGCGCTCGCCCGGCTGCCCGAGGAGTTCCAGGAGGTCATCTACCTCGTCGACATCGAGGGCTACGCCTACAAGGAGGTGGCCGAGCGCATGGGGACCCCGCTGGGAACGGTGATGTCCCGCCTGCACCGCGCCCGCCGCCAGCTCCGCGAGATGCTCGCCGACTACGCGCGCGACCGCGGGGTGCGTGTCTCCGCCGCCCACTAGGGCGTATCCGGCGCACACGTCCCAGGCGCTCCCCAACGGCCAGGGCGGGCCGACGGCCCCGCCCGGGGCGCTCCCCGCCGATCCCCCGTCCGCGGCGTCCTCCGCCGCGTCCCCGTCTCCCCGTCCCCGTCCGGTGGGAATCCGCCCGCGAGGCCCGGGCCCCCGCCTCCCCACGACCGCACCAGCACTTCCGACGCGCCTTGCGGACCCCACGCGCACGCGGGGGCCGTCGTCGTGCGCCCGTCGCCGAGCAGCGCCCCGCTCCCGTACCGCGCCCACAACGTTGCCGGAAAGCCCTCGACGATGCTAGGAAGCCCTGCTAAACGCCCTGCCGGGCGGTCGAGGATCATGGGGGCCGCAGCCAAAAGGTGATGCTGAGGGCTTGCGCTCTCCATGGTGAGGTCTGTCACGATATGGGGAGGGCTGTCCACCCTCACCCACCACCCCGGGTGAGGGCGGACCGTGATTCGGCCGATCAGCGTTCACCCACGCGAAGTCGGCCCCGACAACCCGAGGAGCGACGTGTCGGATACCACCGCGCACGAGAAGCAGGAGCTCGTCCAGCTCCTGACACCAGAAGGGGAGCTGACGGAGCACCCCGACTATCCCCTGGACATCAGCGCGGAGGAAATCCGCGCCCTCTACCGTGACCTGGTCCTGGTACGCCGGGTCGACAGCGAGGCCGTATCCCTCCAGCGCCAGGGCGAACTGGGCCTGTGGGCCTCACTGCTCGGCCAGGAGGCCGCCCAGATCGGCTCCGGCCGCGCGCTGCGCGAGGACGACATGGCGTTCCCCTCCTACCGTGAGCACGGCGTCGCCTGGTGCCGGGGCATCGAGCCCAAGGAACTGCTCGGCATGTTCCGCGGCGTCACCAACGGCGGCTGGGACCCCCACGACCGGGGCTTCCACCTCTACACGATCGTGATCGGCAGCCAGGCGCTGCACGCCACCGGCTACGCCATGGGCGTCCAGCGCGACGGCGCCGTCGGCGAGGACGGCACGGCCGTCATCTCCTACTTCGGCGACGGGGCCACCAGCCAGGGCGACACCAACGAGGCGTTCAACTTCGCCTCGGTCAACAACGCCCCCGTGGTCTTCTTCTGCCAGAACAACCAGTGGGCCATCTCCGAACCGCCGGAGCGCCAGGCACGCGTGCCCATCTACCGGCGCGCCGCCGGGTTCGGCTTCCCCGGCCTGCTCGTGGACGGCAACGACGTCCTGGCCTGCCTCGCCGTCACCCGAGCCGCCCTGGACAACGCCCGCGAGGGCAACGGCCCCACGCTCATCGAGGCGTTCACCTACCGGATGGGCGCCCACACCACCAACGACGACCCCACCCGCTACCGCGCGTCGGGCGAGTTGGACGAGTGGAAGGCCAAGGACCCGATCCTGCGGGTCCGCCGCTACCTGGAGCAGAGCGGCCTGGCGGACGAGGAGTTCTTCGCCTCCGTCGACGCCGAGGCCGACAAGCTGGGCGAGCAGGTGCGCACCGAGTGCCGTGCCCTGCCCGATCCCGAGCCCCTCGACATCTTCCACGAGGTGTACGCCGAGCCCAACGTCCAGATCGACCACCAGCGGTCCGAGTTCGCCGAGTACCTGGCCTCCTTCGAGGGTGTCGGCGCAGAAGGGGGCCGTTAGGCCATGGGAACCAACCTCACCATCGGCAAGGCCATCAACGCGGGCCTGCGCGCCGCCATGGAACACGACCCCAAGACCCTGATCATGGGCGAGGACGTCGGCAGGCTCGGCGGCGTCTTCCGGGTCACCGACGGCCTGTACAAGGACTTCGGCGCCGACCGGGTCATCGACACCCCGCTCGCCGAGTCCGGCATCGTCGGCACCGCGATCGGCATGGCCATGCGCGGCTACCGACCCGTGGTCGAGATCCAGTTCGACGGCTTCTTCTTCCCGGCCACGAACCAGACCTTCACCCAGCTGGCCAAGATGCGCCGCCGCTCGGCGGGCAAGCTCAGCATGCCCGTGGTCATGCGGATCCCCTACGGCGGCGGCATCGGCGCCGTCGAGCACCACAGCGAATCCCCCGAGGCGTACTTCACGCACACCGCGGGCCTGCGCGTGGTGACGGTCGCCAACCCCGAGGACGCCTACTGGATGATCCAGCAGGCGGTGCGCTCCGACGACCCGGTCATCTTCCTGGAGCCCAAGCGTCGCTACTACGAGAAGGCCGAGGTCGACACCGGGGCCTCCTTCGCCGAGGCGGTCCCGATGGGCGCCGCCCGCGTGGCCCGCCCCGGCACGGACGTGACCCTGCTGGCGTACGGGCCCATGGTCAAGACCGCCCTGCAGGCGGCCGAGGCCGACACCGACCGCTCCATCGAGGTCATCGACCTGCGCTCGCTGTCCCCGGTGGACTACCCGACCCTGTTCGCGTCGGTGAGGAAGACCGGGCGCATGGTCGTGGCCCACGAGGCACCGCTGTCCGGCGGACCCGGCGGCGAGATCGCGGCCCGGGTCACCGAGGAGTGCTTCTACCACCTGGAATCGCCGGTGATCCGTGTTGCCGCCTTCGACACGCCGTATCCGCAGTCGCGTCTTGAGGAGCACTACCTTCCGGACCTTGACCGCGTTCTTGACGGTGTTGACCGGGCGTTCGCGTACTAGGGGAACGGGGAAACCGAAGGATATGGCGATTCACAAGAGTGAGCCCGCCGTCGGCGGCGTGCAGTCGTTCAAACTGCCCGACGTCGGGGAGGGCCTGGTCGAGGCCGAGCTCCTCACCTGGTACGTGAAACCGGGTGACGAGATCGAGGTCAACCAGATGATCTGCGAGATCGAGACGGCCAAGGCGGTCGTCGAACTGCCGAGCCCGTTCGCGGGCACGGTGCGGGAGCTGTTGGCCGAGGAGGGCCAGACGGTGGAGGTCGGCTCGGTGATCATCACCGTGGACGACGGCACCGGAGGCGGCTCCCCGGCCGAGGCGGCCCCGGCCACCGAGGAGCGGGAGAAGCCGCTGGTCGGCTACGGCGAGAGGACGGCCTCCACCCAGCGCCGCCCGCGCCGCCGCCCGGCCCCCTCCGGGCCGGTGTCGCCGCCCGTGCCACGGCCCACCGAGCCCGCGCCGGCCAACACGCCCGCCGTGGAGGAGACCGCTCCCGGGCCGGTACCGGCGTCGGGCCGTGCACTGGCCAAGCCGCCGGTGCGCAAGATGGCCAAGGACCTCGGTGTGGACCTGGCGTCGGTCACCCCCACGGGGGAGGGCGGCGTCGTCACCCGGGAGGACGTCCGGGCCGCGGCCGGGGCCGCCCAGGCCCCGGCGGCCCCGGAGCCCGAGACGGCGCCCCGGACCGACCGCTCCTCGCGTGAGCGGCGCGTACCCGTCAAGGGCGTGCGCAAGCACACGGCGGCGGCGATGGTCGACAGCGCGTTCACCGCGCCGCACGTGACCGAGTTCCTGCAGGTGGACGTCACCAGGACGATGAAGGCCGTCGCGCGTCTGCGGGAGCGGCCCGACTTCGCCGAGGTGCGGGTGTCCCCGCTGCTGCTGGTGGCCAAGGCCCTGCTCATGGCGGTCCGGCGGCACCCGGAGGTCAACGCCTCCTGGGACGGGGACAACCAGGAGATCGTGGTCAAGGACTACGTGAACCTGGGGATCGCGGCGGCCACCGAGCGCGGCCTGGTGGTGCCCAACATCAAGGACGCCGACGCCATGGCCCTGCCGGAGCTCTCGGCCGCGCTGAAGCGGCTGACGGAGACCGCGCGGGAGGGCAGGACCAGCCCGGCGGACATGTCCGGCGGCACCATCACGGTCACCAACGTCGGCGTGTTCGGCGTGGACGCGGGCACCCCGATCATCAACCCGGGCGAGGCCGCGATCCTCGCCTTCGGGCAGATCCGGGACATGCCCTGGGTGCACAAGGGAGAGCTGAAGATCCGCAAGGTGACGACACTGTCGCTGTCCTTCGACCACCGGCTGGTCGACGGGGAACTGGGGTCCAAGGTGCTGCGCGACATCGGTACCGCGCTGGAGGACCCGGAGCTGACCGCCCTGGCCTGGGGCTGAGGCGGCGGAGTCAAACAGGGGCCGGCGCGATGAACTCGCACCGGCCCCTGCCCGCGAGGAGGGCCGCCCCCAAAGGGGGAGGAGGGCGGCCCCCACGCTCTCAGTGTTCCCCGTGTGTTTTCACCGACACGTGGTACCCCGTTCCTCGGGGCGGCGGCCGGGCCCGGAACCAGGACGGGGCTCCGGACCCGGGATCAGGAGACCATCCACACGAAGCCGTACTGGGCGCCCGTCAGGATGACGGCGGCGGCCGCCAGGACGACCAGGGTGAGGTGGATCCGGCCGACCGGGCGCAGCCACCCCCTGACCCAGGCCGTCACGGCCACGGCGGCGGTGGCCAGGGCCAGCGGGATCGCGAGGGCCAGCGGGAGGGTGAGCGCGAGGGACTCACCGAAGATCCACTGCTCCAGCGTGTGGCTGTTGAGCAGTCCGTACACGATCAGCCCGAGGCCGGCGAAGCAGCTCAGCGCGGTCAGCGCGGCCAGCACGCGGGCGACGAGGGTGAACCGGTCCCTGGGGCGGCGGAAGTGGAGGAACGCGGTGAACAGGACGAGCAGGCCCGCGGCGGCGACCACGCCGTGCGTGACGGGGTTGGTCAGCAGTGTGGTCCGCTCGTAGACGTGGGTGGGGTTGCTGTTCACGGCCAGGGCGACGGCCTCGCCGTCCTCCTCCATGAAGACCAGCTGGTCCTCCCTGTTCCCCGCGACGAACCGTCCTCCGCCGACGGGCAGCCAGCGGTCGTCCAGCGCCATCATGCCGCTGACGGAGAGGGCGCCGTCGACCTCGCGCACGACCATGTTGTCGAAGAGGGGGACGATCTGGGCGGGTCCGTTGGCGGCGCGCCGACTGGTGACGTAGGTGCCCGTGTAGGCGCCCATGTCGGCCCCGGTGTCGGCCCCGGTGTCGGCCCGGCCGGTCGGCGGCTCCTGGGGGTCGAACGTGTCGGCGAACTCCCGGGCCACCGTCATGCGCAGGTCCTGGAGGGGGTTCCCGGCGATGGTGTCGTCGCCGTTGACCGCGACGAACATCCCGGCGTCGATCCCCGGGATCAGGACGTAGGCGGTGTGCATGCCCACCAGGTCGCCGCCGTGGCCGATGACCGGGGAGTCCCCGCCCCGCCACTGGTAGGTGCCGTAACCCATGTCGGCGGTCTCGGGGTGAACCTCGTGCTGGCTGGCCAGCATCTGCTCGGCGACCCTGGCGGGGAGCACGCGCTCGCCGTCGATCTCACCCTCTCCCAGCAGGGCCAGCATGAACCGGGCCATGTCGTCGGTCGAGGCGACGGAGGCCCCGGCGGGCACGGGGGTGATGTGCATCGGTTCGGCCTCGCCGCCGTCGGACAGGTGGAACGTCGGGATCTCGTACGACTCGCGGGCGTCGTAGACCTGGAGGAACTCGCTGCCCTCCATGCCCAGCGGCGTGAACACGTTCTGCGCGACGTACTCCTCGAAGGGCACGCCGCTCACCTCCTGGACGATGTACCCGGCCAGGGCGCTGCCGTGGTTGGAGTAGGCGGTGAACCGGCCGGGTTCGTGGAGCTGCTCGGGTTTGCGGGTGCGGAACAGCTCTTCGAGGGTGAAGTGCAGGTCGGTGTCCTCGACCGAGGGGAAGTCGACCACCTCCTCGAACCCGGCGGTGTGGGTGAGCAGCTGGTGCGTCGTGACGCCGTCCACGGGCAGCCGGGCCTCCTCGGGCAGGTAGGTGTTGACGTCCTCGTCCAGGTCGATCCCGCCCTGTTCGACCAGGGTGAGGACGGCCGCCGCGGTGAAGGACTTGGACACCGAACCCGTGGGGAGCGTGTGGACGGTGTGGTCCATGGGTGTCTCATCCGCCAGGTCGGCGTACCCGTGTGAGGCGGAGGCGATCTGCTCGCCGCCGGCCACGACGGTCACGGCGACACCGGGTGCCCCGTGTTCCTCCAGCAGTTCGGCGACGCGGGTGTCCGCGAACTCCCGGGCGGTCTCGGGGGTCAGCGGTGCGGCCGCGGACGGGGTGTCCGCCGGAGCCGAGGCCTCCCCGGGCGCGGTGGTGGCCGAGGCCGCCCCGGGCGCCAGGGTGGCGATGATCATCAGGGGTGCGGCCAGCATGGGCAGGACGCGTGGGGTTCGTGGCATCTGTGCTCCCGGGGTGAGTTCTCGCTACCCCTCGAAACTAGGAGCCGGCGTCCTCCGGGGCACTGGCACGGACGGGCGTCCTCTCACTACAGGTAGCTGTACCGAGCGGGGCGCGGTCCTCCCGGGGGCAGGTCCCTCGGGAGGCGGGGCCGTCGCGCGGAGGCGGGAGCGCCGGGCGCGGCTATCCGAGCAGGAAGGTGACGGCGAACAGCACGGGGACCGTGAGGAGGGTGGTCAGCAGCACCACGTCGCGGACCATCACCTCGCCGGTGCGGTACTGGGCGGCGAAGTTGAACACGTTCTGGGCCGTGGGCAGGGCCGCCAGCACCACCACGGAGAACAGGGTGAAGGCGTTCAGGTCGAAGACCAGGGCGCCCAGGGCCCACGCGGCCAGCGGCTGGACCACGGACTTGAGCGCCACGGCCACCAGGACCGGTACGCGCTCGGGGCCGCGGCCGGGGAACGCGCTGCCGTGCAGGGAGATCCCGAAGGCCAGCAGCATCGCCGGGACCGCCATGCCGCCGATCAGGTGGAAGGGCTCCATCAGGGCTTCCGGGGGCGTCCGGCCCGAGGCGGAGACGGCCACGCCCGCCAGGGAGGCGATCACCACGGGGTTGCGGACCGGTGTGCCGAGCGCCCGGCGCAGGACGGGCCCCACCCCGCGCGCGCCGCCGTCGCCCAGGTCCAGGACGGTGAGCGCGACGGGGGCCATGAACAGGAGCTGGGTCAGCAGGATGGGCGCGACCAGGGACGCGTCGCCGAGGACGTAGACGGCGATGGGGATGCCGAGGTTGCCCGCGTTGACGTACGACGACGCGAGCGCGCCGACGGTGGTCCGGCCCACGCCCCAGCGCCGCACCAGCCCGAGGACGATGAAGGCGAGGGCCACGCAGGCCACGCTGAGCACGCTGACCAGGACCGGTGCGGACACCAGCACGGAGAGGTCGACGTCGGCCAGGATCGTGAACAGCAGGGCGGGGCTGGCCACGTAGAAGGCGAGCCTGGTGAGCACCTCCTTGGCCCCCGGGCCCAGGAGGGGGAGCCTTCCGAGCATGTAACCGATGACGACGACGCTGGTGATGACGCCGAAACCGATCAAGACCCCGGACAAGGGGCGCCCCCACTGCGAACGCGCGACACGACCGTGGAAACGCTATCCGAGGTTGCTTCGTGACGATACGGCGCAGATCACACCGTCCCGGGCGGGGGCGGGGTCCGGGCGCCGTCGCGGTGTCAGTCCTCGGCGGGCGGGCTGGGATCGGCGGAGGGGTCCGCGGAGGGATCGGCCTCCTCGGCCTCCTCCTCGGCCTCCTCGGCGGCCTCCTCCTCGGCCTGGCGCTCGGCTTCGGCCCGGTCGGCGGCGCGGGTCGTGCACACCTCCTCGGCCGCGGCCGAGGAGCCCTCCACGGCGACCACCGTGAAGCAGTACTCCATGACCGTGTCGTCCGTGACGATCTGCGCGGAGACCGCGCCGGGGCCGGTCCGGGCCAGGGTGAGGGGATCGTGACCGCTGGGACCGCCCAGCACGAAGAACGAGGCGGTGCCGCCGCTGTTGTCGGTCCAGGTCAGCTCGACGGCGCCGAGGTTGTCCACCAGCGCGACCCCCGAGGGCGCGGATACCTCGGGCGGTGCCGTGGGTTCGACCACCTCGCCCCGGCCGCCGACGTCCTCGGCCTCCTCGCCGGCTCCCCCGCCCGGGTCCTCGCCGGAGGGGGCGCTCGACTCCTCGGCGGCTCCCTCCGCCCCGGAGGCGGCCGACACCGGTGTGCGGGAGCCGGTCGCCGCGAGCGTTCCGGACACCGCGGTGAGTACGAGGATGCCGCCCACGGTCACGGCGATGTGCAGATGCTCGCGCCAGCGTGCCCCGCTCCGCACGGGCTCGTCGAGGACGGACCACTCGGGGGCCTCGTCCTCCTGCTCGGTTTCCGGTTCGTCGTAGGGCAGGCGGGAGGACTCGGCTGTGCCGCTCCATCCCTCGACACGGGACCAGGCGAGCCGCGGCGAGATCTCCTCGCCGCGCAGCTTGGCCATCATGATCTCGGCGGTGCTGCCCGCGTCCGAGGCGGGCAGTCGGCTGCCCGCCCGCCCGTCCTCCGGCGGTACCGGCGGCTCGCCGCGCAGCCGCTGGGCGCTGTCCAGCCGGGCGGCGGGAACGGGCGGTTCCTGGGGGCCGCTCAGCGGGTCCCGGGGCCCCGTGCCCGGATACGCGCCGGGCGGTGCCGGCGGCTGGGGCGTGTCGTGCACCGCGTAGGGCGGTGCGGGTACGAATCCCGGGCCGCCCGCCGGGCCCGGAGGGGCGCTGGAGGCCGTGTGGGGGTTGACGGGAGGCGTCTGCGGTCCTGTGCCGGGGTGCGGGGCTTGCGGTCCTGTGCCGGGGTGCGGGGCCTGTGGTCCTGTGCCGGGGTGCGGGGCCTGCGGCACACGCGCCTGCTCGAACGCCACGGCGAACGCGGCGGCGCTGTCGTAGCGCTCCTCCGGCACCTTCGACAGGGCGCGCGTCAGCACGCCCCGCAGCTTGCGGGACACGTCCTGCCGGGTGACCGGCGGGACGTCCTCGGTGAGCACCCGGCGGGCGTAGTCGCGGGGGTGGAGCGCCGAACCGTCCTCGGGGGCGAAGGGCGGCCGGCCGACGAACATCGTCCAGATGGTCGACGCGAGCCGGTACACGTCCGAAGCGGGCGATCGCGGCTCCCCGCGCAGCGCCTCGGGTGGTGAGTGCGGGAACGCGTCGGTCCCGGGGTCCGGCAGGGGTGTGGTCGCCCCGATCGGGTGTACGGAGCCGAAACCGGTCAGAACCGGGGTACGGCCCGCCCTCAGGACGTTCCCCGGGCTGACGGCGTCGTGCACCAGGCCCCGGCCGTGTATCGCGCTGAGGGCGGCGGCCACGCTCCGGGCGATCGCCGCCGTCTCCTGCAGCGGAGCGGGGCCCCTGCGTACGAGCATGTCGGAGAAGGAGCCGTCCGCGTAGAACGGCAGCACCACGAAGAGGTCCCCCTCGGCCGTGGTGCCCGCGTCCACCAGGGGCACGACTCCCGGCACCCCGCCGAGGTCGCGCAACCGGTCGAGTTCGGCCCGCCCCGCGGCCCGGGGCAGGACCTTGAGCACGACGTCCGCACCGCTGGTGGTGCGCCGACCACGGACGACTCGGGCGCGCGGTCCCTCGCGCAGCACGGTGAGCGACTCGTATCCGGGTGCCCATGAGGCGTGCTCGGAGCCGGACATGCGCGAGCGACCCCCGTTCGTGGTGGCGGCCCCGGCCGTCAGGCGCGGGGGATGGTGGTGCGGCGGGTCACAGCCGACCGGGCAGCAGAGGCTCCTCGGACGCGGGGCCGTGGATCATCTGCTGCCCGTAGTTTCCGAACCCGCGTTCCTCGTTGACCTCCTGCTGTCGGCCGAACGCTCCGATGAGGGCGATGACCCCGCAGATGAGCGCGATGAGGATGAGACCGCCGATCACCGCCGGCCACACCTGCTGACGGCGCCGCCAGTAGCGGCTGGAGCCGTAGAGCAGCGCCGACCGCAGTTGCCGGTGCCGCAGGGCGTCCGCCTGGAGGACGTACTTCTCCTCGTCGGGCGTGTAGTGGAACGCTTCGGGGAGCTGCGGTTCCGGATCCGCGGAGGGCGGAGGGGACGGCGAGGGGGTGGACATCGGCGATCAGCTTACTAGAACAGTCCGTCCAGGTACCGGGTGAGGCGGCCGTATTTGTCAGCGGTGTCGCTGGTGGCCGTGATCATCTTCGAGAATGCGGCGTTGACCTCGGAGAACTGTGCGTCGAATTCCTGGGCCTTGGCCTGGAACTGGGTGCTTCCGGAGCCCTCCCACTGACTGACGGTGCTCTCGGACTGCTCGTTGATCTGGCTCATGATCGCGGTGAAGCGCGAGAGGTGGGCCTGCTGGTCGGAGGCGAGTCCTTCCAGGCCTCCGACATCGCCGTAGACGTCGAACTGAGCGGGCATGGTGCACGCCTTTCTGTGGACGCGTGAAGGGGGTGGGGTCAGGCGTTGACGGGGCGGGAGAGCCCGCCGAGGTCGTTTCCGGCCTGCGAGAGGTCGGCGGCGGAGTCGGTGTCGGTGATGTTGAACTGCTGCTGGCCCTCGTTCAGCTTGATGCCGTTCTGGCTGCACCAGCTCATGAGCTCGTCGAAACGCTCGGTGAGCTGTTCACGGGCCTGGCGGAAGTCGTGCAGCGCCTGGCCCTGCAGGGAGTCGCCGTCGTTGGACATGTCCTGGATGAGCTGGTTCATCTGGGTGCGGAGACCGTCGGACTCCATCCCGAGGTTCTCACCACCGGTCGAGAGCGCGTTGACGTTTTCGAGACCAGCGTGCTGGGACATCTGAACCCTTTCGGGGGTGGGTGTGTCACTGGGCTGAACCCGTCCTCCGCGGGGGCAGGGTGTCCGTCGCGGTGCGGAACACGGGAGGAGGGGAGGATACGGACGATAGTAAGCGGATCGACGGCGGGTCAATGCTCGCGCACTTTCCGCCACACGGTTCACAGAGCGCTGATCACCTCTTCCATCTGGGAGAACGCGAATGGACGGAGAGGCGTCCCAGCGGGATCGGTGAAGCCACCGGTCCCCGGGTTTGGCCGGTTCCGGTCACGGTTCACCGTCTCCGCAGTCGACGTAGTCGGCGATGCTGGCCGTGTATTCGTCGTGGGAGTCGAGGGTGTCCCAGAACTCGTCCATGTAGGCGTCGACGAACTCCTCGCCGCTGACGGTCTCCTCGCACCAGGTGACCTCGTTGGACTCCATGGCGTCGATGAGGGCGTCATCGACTCTTGCGAGGCCGCCGACCTCCTCGGTGCGCCACGCGTCCTTGTCGAGTTCGACGACGTATCCGTCCTCGGTCTCCTGGAGGACGCGGCTGTCGAGGAGTCCGCCCCGGCTGCCGCTGATGTTCGCGACGACTTCTTCGGGGTCGTTCTCGGTGAGCATGCGGTCGAGTGTGCGCACCATGACTTCCCGTTCGACCCAGAAGCGGGAGACGTAGTCCGGTGGGAGGCCTCCTTCGGGTTCGGATTCGGGCTCGGGCGTGGAGCATGCGGCTAGGGCCAGGCACGCGGACAGAGAGATCGCCAGGAAGGCGGACGCACGGCCTTCACGGTGTGTCACAGGACCTCCAGAATGGGTGGGGGTACGGGTGGCGGCGGCCAAGCGGGTCAGGAGCCCTCGGGTGCGTTCCCGAACGTTTCGAGCTTGCCTCCGAAGTAGGACTCCGCCTCGTGGTAGCCACCCATGTACTGTTCGGTGAACTGCTCCACCCCCTCGTGGGCGGGCGTGCTGTGATCGACCGAATACCCGTGCTCGTCCTCGTAGGTGATGTCGATGGCGGTGCTGCCCATGACGCTGCTGAGCGCGTCGTCCATCCCGGCGAGCGCGTCGTCCTCGTTGTCCGGCCACCGGTTCGGGTCCGTGTCGAAACTCATCGTGACGGAGTCGTCGATGACGAAGTCGTTGGGGAGGTCGGCCGCACTGAGCACTTCGCCGTTCTGCTCGATGGTGAGCGCACCACCGTCGACCAGCGTCCTGAGGTCGCCCCGCTCCACGTCGTTGAACGCTTCGGGGTCGCTGTGGGCGAGGAAGTCGAACGTCGCCGCCTGGAAAGCGCGCGTGGTGGTCTCTTCGCCGGTGTAGACGGGGTGGCGGGGGGAGATGTCGTACTCGCCATCCACGATCGCGTTCACGATGCTGTCCTCGGCCAGACCCATCCCCATCGACAGGGCCTTGCCGATGACCGGGATCTTCTCGGACAGGCCTCCGGCCTCGCCCACCACGAACTCGGCGATCTGTGTCTTGCGCTCGATGGTCTCGTCCAGGTCGGCGCCGCGGTCCTCCGAATCCAAGTACAGTGCCCGCTCCAACAACCCTTGGAGCTGCCCCGCACCACGTGCGGCGGTCGCTTCGTTACCGGTCTCCAGGAACGCGATGGACTCCAGTTGCTGGTAGGCGTCCACCGTGTTGACCATGCGTCCGGCGGTTTCGTCGTTGCCCACGAGAAGCTGCATGTACATGGCGCGCTCATCGGCGCCCAGGCGCACGGTGCCCGTCTCCGGGTCGAAGTCGCCGATACCCGTCACGGGGTTCTCGTTGCGGTCCAGGATGTCGGTGTTGGCGAAACTGTAGATGTGGGCGTCGAAGACGTCGGCGAGGCTGTCGGCCAGCTCCCCGTTGAACTGTGTGAACGAGGCGTCGGAGTACTCGTTGTCCCCCTCGGTGACGTCCACGCCGGTGTTGACGAGGGCCTCGTGCATGTCCGCTTCGGTGAGGGTCTCCATGAACCCGGCGAAGGCGTCCCCCGCGCGCCGGCTCACCTCGGGGTCTTCGCTGTGGAGGTCCTCGGCGAGCCAGTCGGTGAGCTGGCGCGCGGTGAGGCCGTCGTCGTTCCACTCAGTGGTGAACACGCCCTGGAGGGCGCGCTCTCGGTAGTCGTCGTTGGCCTCCATGCCCGGGTCCTCGTGGAGGTGATCGCCGGTGAGCATGTAGTAGTTGGCGTCCTCGTTGCGGCTGGCCACGCTGAGCAGCGTCCCCATCTCCTCCTGGGTGGGCGCGCCCTCCCTGCCCATGTCCCCCCAGGCCTCCAGGTACAGGCCGCTGGACAGGTGGAGGTTGGTGGACAGTGTGTAGCCGCCCTCCAGGTCGCCGTCCGTGTGGGAGAGCATTTCGGAGAGCGTGCTCCAGTGCTCCCAGGCGTCGATCTCCAGCGGAATGATCTTGTCCTCGTCGTCACGGTTCAGGTAGATCCCCTCCACACCGTGGCGCACGGACTCGGGCAGCATGTCGTAGCCGCCGCCCAGCCTGGGGTCGGAGAGGGCGAGCAGACCGTCACCGATGGCGCCGAGGACGGACTCCCGGTCCTCGGTGGAGAACTCGGCGTTCTCCATGAGGGTGGGGATGGAGAGGACTCCCTGGTTGGGAAGCCCCCTGGTGTTGGGGAGGGATTCCTCCAGGTGGGCGTAGAACTCCTCCAGGAACGCGATCTCCTCTGAGCTGAGCTCCGTGCCGTTCTGCTGGTTCTGCCGGGCGCCGGTCCCCACCATCGAGAGCACGAGCATCATCTCGTGGTAGCGGTCGTCCAGCGGCCTCTCCCCGGACCAGTAGGCGGCGAGCTCCTCGGCGTACTCCTCGGCGTTCTCGGGCGTGAGATCGCTGTCCTCGATGAGCGAGGAGTAGCGGGAGGGGTCGAGGTTGAGGAACGCCCAGTTGGCGTTGCCCGCCTCGACGAGCTTGCGGACGTTGTCCGGGGTCGGCCCCTGCTCGAGCATCGTCCGGACCTCCTCGGCGCCGTCCTGGAGCCCCTGCCAGTTGGTCCGCTCGCGGGTGATGAGTCCCTCCTGCACGGTGACGAGTTCGTCGTAGAGGGTCCGGCACCGCCGTTCGTCCCCGGCGCCCAGGTCCGTCCAGAGGAAGCCGTCGGCCTGGGGGTGGGACGAGGTGATGTGGTCGTCCTGGTACTTGGCGGGGACGGTGTTCTCCTTCTCCGTCCTGCTGCTCTCCCAGGTGGTGATCTGGGCGTCGCGCTCCTCGTGGAACGCCTTGACGGCGTCCGCCCACATCTCGGCGACCGAGGCGGCGTAGGTGACGGAGACGGCGGCGTCCCGCCAGCTCTGCACGTCCTCCTCGGAGAGGCTCCGGATATTCCACGCGATGACGTCGGTGAACTCGCCGGCGGCCGAGTCGAAACCCCCGCTGAGGTCGTCGGCTCGGCCGAGAACGCGCGCGTTGAGGATCTCCAGGTCCGCCGCGCAGTCGTACATGGGCTTGGACCCGTAGTAGAAGTCGCGGGGGACGAAGATGACGGAGAAGGTGGCCACGGTCTTCCTTGGAGGGACGGCGGAAGGGGGAGGGGAAGCGGGCGCGGGGCAGGGCGGCGGGCGGTGCGGTCAGTCCTCGAAGTTGATGTCCCGGTGGGACTCCCAGGGGTGGTCGAAGCCCTCCGAGCTGTCCAGGTCGTTGCGCGCGATCTCCGCCGCGCCCGCCTGGACGTTGTCGGCCAGCGCCAGACCGAGCGACTGAACGTCGATGAGGGCCTGGGCGGTGTCCTCCTTGAACGTGCTGAACCCGGCTCTGACGTCGTCGTGGCCGGCGGCGCCCTCGGCGTCCTCCATGAGGAGGTCGAACGCGTCGGCGAGCCCGGCCATGGCGGCCGCGAGCGTTTCGGCGTACTCGCCGCCCCGCATCCCCTCGACCGGGTTGCCGCCCGCTTCGGTGCTCATGTGGGGGTCTCCTCTTCTCGAACGCGGAACCCGCCGGGACGGGGCGACGCCCTCCACGCACGGCAGGCCCGTTCACGGTCGTCGACTCGGGTGGACCGGGTCCGGATGACGGGTGGGACGCGCGGGCGGGGGCAGGAGTTCCGCGGTTCCCGTGAACGGGGAGAATAGTACCGAGAGAGGCGCCGCGCGTGTACCCTCCGCTCCCGGATGTTCCCTTCTGCTCATGGGGGACCGGCCCCTCCCACCGTCCGCCCCTGACGGATCAGTCGGAGGGGCCTGCGCTGGGATCGGCCTCCGGCGCCTCCTGGGACCAGCGCACCACCAGCGGATAGCCGTCCACGGACGCGTCGTGGAACCGGGGGAAGAGCTCCTCCGTTCCGGTGACCTCGCCCTCCTCCAGATCGACGCGGTACCAGGCCTCCTCGGTCTGGAGGAGCAGGGCGTCGCGCTCGGACGAGGGCGTGTACTGCAGTACCGGGCCGCCGCCGTCCTCCAGCAGCCGGGCGGCCGTGTGGCTCTGCCCGTCGACGGTCACCAGGTAGGCGCCCGCCGCCGGCTGGGCCCCGTCGGGGTCGGGGCCCAGCACGGCGGTGCCCCCGCCCCAGACGGGTGCGTCGTTGAAGGTCAGCCACAGGCCCTCGCCCGTGTTCATGGACGCGTTGACGACACTGCCGTCGGTCTCGCGCACCACCAGGACCGGGCCGTCCGACCCGGGCACCTGCCGGGTCGGCACGCTGTTACGGACGTGCAGGGCACCGTCCGGTGTGAGCGCCCAGTCGCTCGGGCGCTGCTGCTCTCCCAGGGAGAGCGTGCCCTCCTGGTCGGGGGTGCCGCCGGGGGCGTCCAACGGAACCGACACCACCTGCGGAGGCCGGGCGGCCTGTTCGTCGGTGGAGACGTACCAGAGCCGTTCGCCGTGGATGACCGGGCGGGACAGCACCTCGCCGGGGGCGGCGCTGACCGACTCCACCGGCTGGTAGGCGACGGCCGCCTCCTCCTCGTCCTCCCCGGGGACGGCGCCGTCCTCCTCGGGTTCGGCCAGCGCCGCGACGGTGATCGCGGACGGTTCGTCGGTGGCGTAGGCGAGGAACCGCCAGTCCTCGGAGAACTGTGCGTGCACCGGCAGGTCCGGGGCCATGGGGTCCACGGCCCCCTCGGGCAGGCCCAGCTCGTGGAGGGGCCGACCGGTCTCGGGGTCGTGGAACACCAGGACCTGGTCCGTCTCCGGGTCTCCGCCCTCGTAGCCGCGGTGCAGCAGGGCGATCCCGGCCAAGTCCTGCTCGGTGATCTCCTCCGCCGTCTCCGGAGGGTCGTCCGGACCCGGAGGCGAGCCTTCGCAGGCGGTGACGGCCACCAGGCACACGGCCGAGGCCAGGGCGAGGGAACGCCGCATGGATCTGCCTTTCGGAGGAGGGGGACGGGGACGCGCGGCCTGTGCGGGGGCGGACCTACGCCGGAGGTTCGCTCCAACCGACCTGGACCAGGTCCGGGCGCCTGCCGCGCAGAGCGAGCTGCGCGCGGCCCTGCGGCAGCGCCTTGGAGGCCGCGCCGTTGGCCAGGCGCCCCTCCATCCGGTCGCCGGAGAACAGCACGCCGGGTGTGGCCATGTCGCTGAGCGCCTGCAGGACGGGTTCGAACATGGCCCGGGCCGTGCCGCCCGTGCGCCGTGCCGCGATGACGTGCAGACCGAGGTCCGCGCCCTGCGGGATGTAGGGCGCCAGCGGCGCGAGCGGGTTGCTGCGCGAGGCGATCATGTCCATGTCGTCCACCACGATGTACAGGTCCAGGCCCTTCCACCAGCTGCGCTCGCGCAGCTGCCTGGGTGTCACGTCCGGTCCGGGCAGGCGCTGCTTCAGCGACCCCGCCAGGTTGTCCGCGACCGCCTTGGTCTGCTCCGCGGTGGTGCAGTAGGCCAGCAGGTGCTCCTCGGGGACCAGTTCCAGGTGCGTGCGCCGGGAGTCGACCATCACCACGCCCAGCTCGGTCGGGGGCCGCTGGGTGATCTGTCTGACCAGTCCGCGCAGCAGCGTCGACTTGCCGGTCTGCGGGTCGCCGAACACCACCAGGTGCGGGTCCTGGTCCAGGTCGGTCGTGACCGGGGCGAGCGAGCTCTCGGCCATGCCCAGGACGAGCTCCTTGCGCCTGCTCCTGCGACCCTTGAGAAGCTCGTCCAGCTCCATGCGGGAGGGCAGTGTCCGCACGCCCTGCACCGCCTTCTGGGGCCAGCGCTCACGGATCCGCTTGACCAGGTCGCGGATCCCGTCCGTGACGTCCTCGTCGTCGGCCACCCCGTCCACGCGCGGCAGCGCCACGTGCGTGTGGTGCTCCTCCGACGTCAGGCCGCGCCCCGGTGTGTCCTTCGGGATCCCCTCCGCGGCCTTGCGGCCGATCCCCGAGTCCATCGGGTCGCTGAGCCGCAGCTCGAACCGGCCGCCGAACAGCGCCTGCAGGCGGGAGCGGACCTGTGACGACGCCGCTCCGGTCAGGACGGTGTGCACGCCCAGGGACGGCCCCCGCGTGGCGATGTCCATCAGGAACTCGTCCGCCGCGTCGAAGGAGTCGCGGACCGCGGACCACCCGTCGATCATCAGGAACAGGTCGCCCACCACGCTGTCGGGCAGCCTTCCCTCGGCCCGCGCCTGGCGCAGCGCCGCGGGGGAGTCCAGTTTGTGCTTCCTGAACACCCTCTGCCGGCGGTCCAGGTGCCCCGACACGTCGGTGAGGATCCGCTGCACCCGCTCGGGGTCGGCGCGGCCGGCCACGCCCGCGACGTGCGGAAGCTCGTCCATCGCCTGGAGCGCGCCGCCGCCGAAGTCGATCGCGTACACCGCGACGCGGCCGGGCGGGTACCGCCACGCCAGGCTCGTGATGGCCGTGCGCAGCAGCGTCGACTTGCCGGACTGCGGACCGCCCAGGACGACGATGTTGCCCTCACCGCCGGTGAAGTCCAGCTCCGCCGGGATCACACGCTGCTCGCGGGGGATGTCGGTCAGGCCGATGACCGCCTTGCACTCGGCCGGATCCGGCTCGGTGCCCTGCCCCTCCAGGTCGTCGGCCTCGCCGAGGTCGGCCAGGACGGAGTCGAAGGGGAGCGCCTCCGGAAGCGGCGGCAGCCAGACCGGACGCACGGGGGCCGCGCCCGAGGCGGCGAGCCGGTCCACGGCGACCTGGAGGGTGGTGCGCTTCCTCCGCTGGGGTCTGCTCTCCTCCTTGGCCTTGAGGGAGCCCACGAGCGAGTCCACCAGCGAGCCCGCGCCCGTCACCTTCGCCAGGCCGTTGTAGGACAGCAGGGGCAGGATCGGGTCGGCCTCGTCCTTCTCCTCCTCCTGCCGGGGCGGCTCGTAGGGCTGGGAGACCATGGCGGCCTTGAACCGTTCGAAGACGGAGGTGTCCACCTTCAGGTACCCGGAACCCGGTTCGGGCGGCAGGTGGTAGGCGTCGCCCACGCCGATCGCCTCCCGGCTCTCGGCCTCGGAGAAGGTGCGCAGCCCCACGCGGTAGGACAGGTGCGACTCCAGGCCCTTGATCTTGCCCGACTCCAGCCGCTGGGTGGCCAGGAGCAGGTGCACGCCGATGGAGCGGCCGATGCGCCCGATCGCCACGAACAGCTCCGCGAAGTCCGGGTGCGCGGTCAGCAGCTCGGAGAACTCGTCGATGATGATGAGCAGGTGCGGCAGCGGCTCCAGCTCCGGGTCGTCCTCCCTGGCCGCCTCGTAGGCGTGCAGGTTGGGCAGGTTGCCCGCGTTCTTCAGGATCTGCTGGCGCCGGACCAGCTCGCCGAAGGTCGCCTCGCGGAACCGCATCACCAGGCTGTCGTCATCGGCCAGGTTGGTGATCAGACCCGCGCTGTGCGGCAGCCGGTCGGTGTCGGCGAAGGTCGCGCCGCCCTTGAAGTCCACCAGCAGCAGTGCCAGGTTCTCGGGCGAGTGGTTGACGACCAGCGAGGCCACCATGGTGCGCAGCATCTCCGACTTGCCGGAACCGGTCGCGCCCACCACCAGTCCGTGCGGGCCCATACCGCCGAACGCCGACTCCTTCAGGTCCAGCAGCACCGTGTTCCCGCTCGGGCCGATGCCGATGGGCACCCGCAGGTAGTCACCGGTGCTGCGCCTGCGCCAGGTCCGCCGGGTGTCCAGTTGGGCGACATCGGGAACCCCCAGGATCTCCGGCAGCCCGACGGTCTCGTGCATGGCGTCGTCGCTGTCGGTGACCGCGATCCCGTACGGGGCCAGCAGGCGCGCCAGGCTCGTCAGGTGGGCGACGCTCGCGCGGTCGGCCCTGCCCCTCAGCGGCGTGCGACCGGTGTCCCCGTCCGCGCCCGGGTTCTCGGTGTCCTCGGACAGGTTCCCGTCCGTGCCGACCGTCAGCCGCAGGTCGACCGCCTCGGGTTCCTCACGGCGGTCGGCCACCAGGGCGATGACGTGGACGCCGAGGGAGGCCAGGGACGTCACGGGCGGCTCGGCCTGCAGGCCGGACAACGTGGACTGGTGCTCGCCGTCCAGGACCACGACCAGCCGCTGCGTGCCCGGCCCGGGCGCCTTGCCGCGCCGCCGCTGAAGGTCGACGGTGCGGCGCTCGATCTCCTCCGAGAGCAGGTCGGCGACCTGGACGGTGTTCCCGGACACGAACCGGGCGGGCATCGGCCCGTCCTCGGCGTTGTCGAAGGTGTTGTGGGGCAGCCACTTCAGCCACTCCCACAGGGGACGCAGCCGGGTGTCGCGCACCACCCCGATCCGCAGGTCGTGCGGTGAGTGGAAGGTGGCCAACTGGGCGATCATCGACCGGGCCAGAGCACGTCCGGCCTCGCGGTCGCCGACGACCGACACCACACCGAACTCGCGCAGGGGGACCACCAGCGGCATCTCGGGCACGTCCGCGTACAGCTCGATGAGCTGGTCCGCGGCGCCCTGGCAGACGGGATCGTAGACGATCAGCGGGTTGGAGTTGTCGACCTTGAGCTTGAGCCCGCGGGCCAGCGGGCGGATCCCCGAACCCGTGCGCACGTCCAGGAAGTCGGGGTCCGAGGCGCGCCGCTCCCACCGTCGGGCACGGGAGCGTGCCGGCTCGGTGAGCAGCTTCGGATCGGGGTGGCGGAACGCGTTGTCCGCGCGTTGGGTGGCGGCGACGTCCCGGACGATCTCGCGCAGCTGGTCGAGGTAGTCGACGTAGCGTTCGCGCTGTTCGCGGATGCGCTTGCGCGGGCCGTTGTGCTGGGCGACGAACATGATGATGCCGACGACCACACTGGCCATCATGATCATCACGCCCGCGACGGCCATCAGCGGCCGGTGCCCCATGGTGATGGACATCAGCAGGGAACCGGAGCCGGTGATGATCGGCATGATGATCATCGCGCCGGAGCTCGACGCGGGCGGGTTCTCCGGCATCTGCGGTGGAGTCGCGATGACGAGCGGGGTGTTCCCGGGGGCAGTCGGGACGCTTCGAGCCGGGCGGGGGACAGGTCTCGTCGCCACAGGGGTCTCTTTCGGTCCGCCTACGGGGGCTGGTGTCTGGGTGACTACGCTAGGAATGATCCCGCGATCCCCGCGAATCACCTAATTCGCATACTCCCGCACCCCTGGGCGGCTACTGCCCCCGACCACTACGGCAAAGGAACTGTTGGTGTGAGTGGATACTGCCGGGTCACCGTCACCGGACCGGACCGCTGGGCTGATCTGGCTCTTCCGGGGAGCGTGCCGGTGGCCTCCCTGATGCCGCGCATCGTCGAGGTGTGCTCCTCCCAGGAGGAGGGCACCGAGCCCGCGCACTGGGAGCTGACGACCGTCGACGGTCACCCGGTGCGGCTCGAGGAACCGCTGGAGGCCTCCGGCGTCTACGACGGCGACATCCTCATGCTGGGACGGCAGACCGCTCCGAGCCGACCCGCGCACGTGGACGACGTGCGGGGAGCCGTGGAGGACCAGGTCGACGAGACCGCGCGGATCTGGAACCCCACGACGACGCTGTCCTTCGGCCTCCTCGTGGCCGGAATCGGCCCCTTGGCGTTCCTCCTCCCGATGACGTGGCTCAGCCCCTCCGTCGGCCACCTGGGCGTGGCGAGTGCGGGGACGCTCTTCACCATCGCCGTCATGCTGCTCGCCGCCCGGCGGCCACTGCCCGTCGTCGCCCACGTGCTGTTCGCGACCTCCTGCGCGTGGGGGGCGCTGACCGTGGTGCTCTCGGTGGGACTGGTGACCAACACGGGACTCCTCGTCCAGGCCGCGTTCGGGCTGGCGGGGGCGCTGCTCGTGGCCGGGATCGGTTGGGCGCTGCACGAGACGGGGCTGGCCCACATCGCCGCGCTCGGCGTCGTCACCCTGACCGCGGGGGTGCTGGTGGCCGTCGGCGCCTTCACCGAACCCCTGCAGGGCGTCCGGGCCATGGGACTGGCCCTCGCCCTGTGCGTCGGGGCGCTGCCGCGCGTGGCGATGGTGATGGGCGGGCTGTCCGGGCTCGACTACGAGGTGGGCCGCACGGGCCAGGTCGCCACGGAGCGGTTCGAGGACACCTTCACCACCAGCGACCACCTGCTGCTGGGCGTCACCCTGGGCACCGCCGTCAGCGGCGGTGCCGTGACGGTCCTGTCGGCCTTCCTGGCGGACGGGCTGCCGGACCTGCTCCTGTCCGGGCTGCTGTCCGTCCTGCTCGTGCTGCGCTCCCGGCTGTTCGACCGGATCCGGCACGTGCTGCCGCTGCGGCTGGCGGGCGTCCTCGGGCTGGGCGCCACGGGTGCGGCGGTCATCGGCGAGTACGCGGTGATGGCGCCCTGGATGCCGCTGCTGGTCCTGGCCGCGGGGATCACGCTCGGAGTCCTGAGCTGGGTGCGCCTGACCGATGTGCCCCGTGCCTCGCTGCGCCGCCTCCTGAACTGGAGCGAGGTGCTGGTGATCATCGGCATGTGCGCGGTCTTCGCGTGGGCGATGGGCCTGTTCGACCTCGTGCAGCGGATGTCCGCCTAGTACCGGCGGTGCTCCCGCCCACGCGTTCCGGAGCGATCGTGGTCCCTGAGGAGGGTGCCACGGGGACGGCCGGACTGGTCCGAACGCCGCCCCGGAGGCCCGGTCAGCCGGAGCGCTCCTCCCCGCGCGCCCTCTCCCGGGCGGCCCGGTCGCGGCGACGGCGCGCCCCGCGCACCGAGACGCCCACGATGCGGGTGGCCGCGGCGGCCGCGACCACGGCCAGGGGGATGGCGAGCATCGTGGCCGGCTGCCGGACGGCCTGGAACCGGGTCCCGTCGCGGTCGAGCACCAGGAAGCCCGCGGGCCGGACCCGGACGAAACCCGTGCCCCCGGCGCCGTCCCCGCCGGACCGGGGGAACAGGTGGCCGGTGCCCCCGCCCATGAGGGTCAGCGCGGTGACCCGGGCCACGGGCACGACCGTGGTGCCGCCGGAGACCACGGGGTCGCCGAACACCGACGCGGACCGTGCCGACGCACCGGTGTTCTCGACCATCCTGACCAGAGCGGACACGGCGGTACTGCGGCGGTCGAGGCGGTGGGGAGCGGTGCCTGGCATGGTGGGATCCCTCCGGGGACGGACACGGGACTCCACGCTATAGCGCGGACGCGGCGCCTCGGGGCAGCCGTGGCCTCCGGCGCGTTCCGGCACCGTGCCGTCTCCTGTCGTCCGGGGCCGGGTCCCGCGCGCCGCGCGGAGGGTGCGCTCCGGATCAGCCGGTGAGCACGTTGAGCAGGGACAGGTCCGTGTCGTAGACCGCGATGTCGCCCGTTCCCGTCCGCAGGCCCGCCACCCGTGAGCCGTCCCCGGACAGGGCCATGGGGAACACGCGTGGCAGGTCCGGGCCCAGGGCCACCTCGGTCGCCGCACCGTACTCCCACGCCACCATGTCGCCGGTGTCGCTGACGGGGTTCAGGCGGGCCGCGAACACCCGGCCGCTCGCGGCGCTGTAGGCGACGTCCACGAGGACTCCCCCGTCGGTGTCGGGGACGTACTCGCGCCTGACCTCCTCGGTGCCCGGATCCACCAGGAGCACCCTGCCGGAGCGGATGAGCAGCACGCCCGAGCCGTCCGGGAGGAGGTCGAACGCGTCCGCGCCCACACCCGCGCGGTCCAGGACCAGGCCCGTCGGGGAGCGGAGGCCGGTATTCCACACGGTGACCCCGCCGCCGTCCTCGCCGCCCGCCACCACGCCGCCGTCGAGCGAGTACCGGATCGAGCCCAGTGTGGCGGAGCCGGACAGCCGGTCCTCCAGCTCCCAGGCTCCGGTGTCGTACAGGTGCAGGAGCCGGCCCTCGGGGTCGCTCTGCACGCCCACCGCGAGCGAGGAGCCGTCCGGGCTGAAGGTGACGGACCGTACGACCCGGTCCTCGGCGACGGTCTTCCTCCCGCCGGTCGCCAGGTCGACGACGACGGCGCCGTGCAGGGTGCCGTAGGCGAGCATGCACCCGTCGGGGCTGAACGCCGCGGGGGTCGGCGGCACGGCGGAGGACTCGTGGTCGATCCGGGCGAGGGCCCGTGACTCCCGCCAGTCCCACAGGGTCACCGTGTCGATCTGGGAGACGGCCAGGACGGAGCCGTCCGGGGAGAAGGACAGCCTGAGGGGGACGTCGTCGGAGAAGGTGACCTGGGGGTCGTCCGACGGCGAGAGGCGGTCGGAGAAGGTGTGCGCGGACGCGGAGCAGCCTTCGTGGCCGGTGTCCGCCGTTCCCGCCGGGCCCAGGGGCGGGGCGGTGAAGGCGTACAGGCCCGCGCCCGCGAGGAGGACCGCCACGCCGACGAGAGCGGCCGCGCGCACCAGGGTGCGGCGTCCCCGCCGGAGCCCTGAGCCGGCGGAGGGCGCGCCGGAGCCGTTCGGTACGCCGCCGGGGCCGGGGTGGGCGCTGAGACGGAAGCCCCCGGGGCCGATGGGTTCGCCGGGGTTGAGGGGGCGCATGGGTCCTCTGAGGTGGTTCAGGGGGTGATCGAGGACGGCCCGCCGGGGTTCGGGCCGGTGCGTGTGCCCGGAGCTGTGTCAGCAGTCACCGTAACCCGTGGGCGCTCCGCGTGGGGCACGATCGTGGACGGCCCGGAGGGGTTGTATGCCCGTCTGTGGGGTTTTGATGCCGTAGGTCGGAAGATCTGTTCCGACGGATGCCCGCTCCTCCGCCTCCGCGTCGAGCGGAGCCCGTGACGCGACGCGCCCGTGCCGCGGGCCGTCTTCCCGGTGGCGCGAGGGGTGCGAGGGGCGCGGGGACCGGGACGGTGTTCGTGCGTCACCGGTCGGAGGAGTGCCGCCCAGCCTGTGCGGGGGCGGCTGGCGGGAGGTGCCGGGCGGGGGACGCCCGGCGCGGTACGGACCTTCTCCCGTCGCCGGTACGGAACCCGGGCGGAGGGCCGGGACGCGGGCGGAGGGCCGGGACGCGGGCGGGAGTCGTCGCCGGTGCCCCGGAGCCGGCTCAGGGGCACCGGGAAGGCGTCAGGCGGCGACCGTGTGGTCGAGGAGGGATCCGTGTCCGTACACCGGCTCCGGTCCCCGTGCGAAGGGGTTGAGGAGCTCCGCCGCGCCGACGGGGTCGCTCGCGGGGTGGGAGACGGGGCCGCCGTGGAACAGGTCGTTCCAGAAGAAGCGGCCGTCGCGGCACCAGACGTTGACATCGCGCTGGACCGAGACGACGGCCAGTTCCGAGGTACCCGACCAGTAGAACTGGCGAGGAGTCAGGGAGGCGAGTTCGCTCAGCAGTGCCGTGATCGCGCGCTCGGCGCAGAAGGAGTGGCGAGGCTTGTGCTTGATTCGCCTGGCGAGGGCCGACTTCGCCCGGGAGGCCCGGGGGTTGTTCAGGCGCCAGTGACTCAAGGTCGTCTCCATTGGTCTAGGTTGCCGCGGTGGTGACTGTGCCGCATGTGCGGCCACGTCGCCGCGGTCGAGGTGCACCGCCAGTTGGCGGATTCCCTCCACAAAGTTGGTGAGGCCCGAACGATGTCGTTACCTCGTAGTTATTCTTTGCGCTCCGGATGCTAGCAGCAACTGACCCCCGGTAGTCGAGGCTTCTTGGGGTGACCAATATCACATTTAACGAAACCATATCAACTGCGCATCTCCAAGAACCACCAGGTCAGCGTGTGTATTTCGTTCGCGTGTTCGCCTGGGGAGTGCTGGGGAAAACATGTCCGCTTGCATTCGGGATGTCGTGAGTCTCACCTGTTTTGACGACTCTTGGCTTATTTTGTATCGCTCTGTGTGACTCTGTGCAGGTTACGCAGCCTTGACCCGGCCAAACATGGGCTTTGCCGGACCCGTGCCCTGCTGTGCCACCGGTGCTCCGTCCGGTCTCCCCGCCCCTCCCGCCCCGGTGTATGAGGCGGTCCGCTGCTTGGAGGACACTGGAGAGGTCGTACGAAACGGAGAGAAGTCGCCCAGTGGCACAGACCGAAACATCCGGTGACAGGACTACCGAGTCCGGGAACGCCGCTCCCGCCGAGCCCGGGGGCGGTGCCCGCGCCTGGCTCGTATGGGCCGTCGCCGTGGGCG
This sequence comes from Nocardiopsis quinghaiensis, assembly GCF_008638365.1. Taxonomy (GTDB): domain Bacteria; phylum Actinomycetota; class Actinomycetes; order Streptosporangiales; family Streptosporangiaceae; genus Nocardiopsis; species Nocardiopsis quinghaiensis. Next base: position 105,189 of record NZ_VWVU01000004.1, read on the forward strand.
GGTACTTCCTGGCGATGCTGCACCGCAACGGCCTCGGCGTGGCCGCCCTGGAGGCCCAGGCGCGCTTCGACGTCGGCCCCGCGCTGCTGTCCCTGCTGCCGATGCTGCAACTCCTGGTGTACGTGCTCCTCCAGGTACCCGCCGGGCTGCTCGCCGACCGGCTGGGTCCGCGCTACACGCTCGTCATGGGCATGGTGGCGATGGCGGTCGGGTCGTGCCTGTTCGCGCTGGCCCCCGGCATCGAGGTGGCGGTGGCCGGCCGGTTCCTCATCGGACTCGGCGACGCCCTGGTGTTCCTCAACGTCATCCGGTTGGCCGCTCTGTGGTTCCCGCGTGCGCGCTACGCCCTCATCAGCGGGCTCACCGGTGTGGTCGGCGGGACCGGGCAGGTGGCCAGTGCCGCGCCGCTGGCGTGGGCCCTGGGCGGGATCGGCTGGGTGGCCGCGTTCCTGACCACCGCGGCTCTGACCGCGCTGATGGCCCTCCTGATGCTGGTGGTCGTGCGCGACCGGCCGACCGGTGCGGCGGGGCGGTCCACGGTCGCCGACCCGATCTCGGTGTGGGCCGCGCTCAAGGAGGCGCTGCGCACACGCGGTCCGCTGATCGGCATGGCCCACCACGCGGCCGTCATGGCGCCGTTCACGATGATGATGGTGCTGTGGGGCTACCCGTTCCTCGTGGGCGGCCTGGGACTGCCCGAGGGCACGGCCGCCCTCACCCTCACGGCGCTGGCCGCGGGCGGGCTGTGGCTGGCTCCGGTGGCGGGTATCGTGATCGGCCGCAGTCCCGGTGTGCGCCGGGGGCTGGCCCTCACGCTGGGAACGGTGCTGAGCCTGGGCTGGCTGCTGCTGGTGGTGTGGCCCGGCGGAGCCCCCGTGGCCCTGGGACTGACGGTGATGGCGGTCAGCGCGATGGGGCAGACCCTGGCGCCGACGATCTCCTTCGACTTCGCGCGCGACGGCATCCCCGCGAGCCGGACCGGGGTCGCCTCCGGGCTGGTGAACATGAGCGGCTTCACCACCGCCGTGGTGTGCACCGTGGCGGCCGGTACGATCCTGCAGGCGCTGCCGGACGAGCCGGAGTCGTACCAGCTGGCGTTCGTGCCGATGTGCGTGACGACGGCGTGCGCGACCGCGGTGCTCTACCTCTTCATCCTGCGACGCTCCCGCACGTAGCGCGGAGGGCTCCGGGGGCTCCGGTCCGCGCCGGACCGCGGGACCGCCGGATCCGGACCGCGGCGGCCCCCTTGTGTCTTCTCCGGCCGCGTGGGACTTTCTCCGTATGAGGTGGAGTCCGGAGCAGGCGAGGGAGAGGTTCGCGAGGAGCCGCGTCGCCAGACTGGCCACGGTGGACGACGACGGGCAGCCCCACCTGGTGCCCGTGGTGTTCGCGGCCTACGACAACACGGTCGCGATCCCCGTGGACCACAAGCCCAAGGCCACGTACAGGCTCAAGCGGGTGCGCAACATCGAGGGCGACCCCCGGGTGTCACTGCTCGCCGACGAGTACAGCGACGACTGGGACCGGCTGTGGTGGGCCCGGGCGGACGGCGAGGCGCTGGTCCAGCACTCGGGTCCCGCCTGGGACGAGGCCCGGGAACGGCTCGCCGAACGGTACTCCCAGTACCGTGCCGAGCCGCCCGGGGAGGCGATCATCCTGGTCGAGATCCACCGCTGGGCGGGATGGTCGATGCGTGAGGCGGCCGACCGGCCGGACCGGTGACCCGGGACGGGCGGGAGGCGGTCCGGCGGGCGATCCGTGCGGTCAGCCCGCTCGCCAGGTGGCGTCCTGGAGCGCGCCTCCGGCCTGCGGGCCCATCAGCGACAGGCCGCCGTCCACGAACAGCGACGCCCCGGTGACGTAGGAAGCCTCCGGCCTGGCGAGGAAGGCCACGGCCTCGGCCACCTCGTAGGCGTGCCCCGGCCGGGACAGCGGGTATCCGGCGCGCGAGTCCAGCACGGGTTCCTCCTCGTGCTGGCCGGTCATGGGAGTGGCGATCTCGCCCGGTGCCACCGCATTCACGGTGACGCCGTACAGCCCCAGCTCCAGGGCCAGGACACGGGTGAGGAGCTTGGCACCGCCCTTGGCGACGCAGTAGGCGCCGGCGTTCACCCTCGGATACTCCTCGTGGACGCTGGTGATGTTGACGATGCGTCCGCCGCGGCCGGCGTCGCGCATGTGCGTCGCCGCGATCTTCGAGCAGAGGAAGGATCCGTCCAGGTCCACGGACAGGACCTCGCGCCAGCGTTCGTAGTCCGTCTCCAGCAGTGGCTCACCGGAGCCCGTGCCCGCGTTGTTGACCAGGACGCCCACGCCCCCGAGGTCCTCGATCAGCTCGGTGATGGCCTGTGAGCCCCGCACGGGGTCGGTGAGGTCGTGCTGGCGGATCGACACCCGGCGGCCGAGCTCGCGGATCTCGGCCTCGGTCCGGCTGACGCCCTCCTCGTCCCGCTCGAAGGTCACGCCGATGTCGAAGCCCTGCTGGGCGAGGCGGACCGCGGTCGCCCGGCCGATCCCGCTGTCCGCGCCGGTCACCAGCGCCACACGGTCGTAGTCGTCGAACGCGCGCGCACCCTCGACGCGGTCGTCGTTGGGTCGTGCCATGCCTGTGCCCCCTTCCGTGCGCCTCCCGGCGGCGCATGTGCTCGGGGGTGCGGCTACCCAGCGCGACCTCCCGTACACGTGGGCCCGGGGCGCATGTTGATATCGTGGGATATCAAAGGGAGGCGGTCGTATGGCAGACGTACTGATTCGCCACGTGCCGGACCGTGTCATGGCTGCGATCGATGCGGACGCCAAGAGACAGGGACTGTCTCGGAGCGAGTACTTGAGGCGCACTCTTGAGCGCACGGCGCAGGCCTCCGGTGGGTCGGTGACGGTGGACGATCTGGCGCGCTTCTCCGAGGCCTTTGCAGGTCTCGCTGATCCAGACGTCACGGAAAGGGCCTGGGAGTGACCTGGCTGGTCGACAAGTCCGCGCTGGTGCGATTGGCCGCCAGCCCCGACGCGACCGAGTGGGCGGCACGGATCGAACGAGGGCTGGTACGGATCTCGACGGTCACCCGGCTGGAGGTAGGTTTCTCCGCGAAGTCCGGAGGCGACCTTCGCAATGCCGCAGGACGCCCCCCGCTCTCGGTGATGCCTGTCGAACACCTCACTCCCGCGATGGAGGACAGAGCAGTCGAGGTGCAGGCAGTGCTCGCAGACAGGGGGCGGCACCGGGCTCCAGGAGTCCCGGCCCTCCTGACCGCTGCGGTGGCTGAGCGCGCAGGACTGACCGTTCTCCACCTCGACAAGGATTTCGAACTGATCGCGGAGGTCACCGGTCAGCCGGTGGAGCGGCTCGGGATCGTGTGATCACGGAAGGCGCGAGGCGGGCGGGACAGCCCGACACCGCCGGAACGGCGGGGGAGGGGGACCTACCGCGCGCTGGTGGCCGCACGCGCGCGCATAGCCGCCGCCCGCGGCGCCCGCTACCTCCAAGTGGACGCCTCCGACGACAGCGCGCCCGTCCCGCGCCGCCCGGGCTTCGAGGCGGTGACCACCACGACCCCCTACGTCTGGGTCCCGCCGGGTACCTGGGCGTGCGCGGTCACGGCCGGTCCGGCCGGACCGTGAATCCGCCGGCACCGTCGGAGACGACCGTGTGGACCTCGTCGAAGCCGTCAGCCGGGGTGGGGCGGCGCAGGAGCTTCCCCGTGGCGTAGACCCCCACGTCGGGGACCCGGCGCCGGCCCGGCCTCTCCGCGTTGCGCTCCAGGGTGAGCGGCAGGTCCGGGGGGAACCAGTAACCGACCACCCGCGCACCGTGCTCCCGGGCGGCCCCGACGAGCGGCCGCCACTCCGCGGGAGAGGGATTGGTGTTGTCGACGGCCACGTTGAGCCCCGCGCCCAACGCCTCGTGCACCATGCGCATCTGGCGTCGCTGGGGCCTCCGGGCGTTGGGGAAGTCGTCCTTGCTGACGTGCAGGTGGGTGGCCGCGAGACGGGCACGGTAGAAGGTGGTCTTGCCCGACGCCTGCAGCCCCACGAAGAGCGCCATCTCCGGACGGTCCATCCCCCCATTGTCGGGCCCCGGCGCGCTGGTGGCCGCACGCGCGCGGTGGCGGCCGGACACGCGAAACGGGCGGGGCGGCCCGGAGGCCGCCCCGCCCGTCGCGGGGTCCTGTGTGTCCTGGAGGCGGTGCCCTAGAAGGCGGACTCCGGGACGTCCATCAGGTCCAGGGTCACGCCCTCGGCGACACGGAGCTCGGAGGCGATGCGCGGCAGGAACTGCTCGGTGAAGAAGCGCGCCGCCGCGATCTTGCCGGTGTAGAAGTCCTTGTCCTCGTCGCCGGCGCCGTCGATGCTGTTCAGGGCCACCTCGGCCTGGCGCAGCAGCAGCCAGGACAGGACGACGTCACCGAAGGCCATGAGCAGGCGGGTGGAGTTCAGGCCCACCTTGTACAGCTCGCGCTTGTCCTCGGCGGAGCCCATCGCGTGGCCGACCATGAGCTCGACGATCTTCTCGACGTTCTCGGCCCCCTCAAGGAGCAGCGCGCGCTCCTCCTTGAGCTGGCCGTTGCCCGCCTCGCTCTGCGCGAAGGCCTTGATCTCACCGGCCAGCCTGCCCATCGCCTGGCCGCCGTTCTTCACGATCTTGCGGAAGAAGAAGTCCTGGGCCTGGATGGCGGTGGTGCCCTCGTAGAGGGTGTCGATCTTGGCGTCGCGGATGTACTGCTCGATCGGGTACTCCTGCAGGAACCCGGAGCCGCCCAGGGTCTGGAGGGACTCGGCGAGCAGCGCGTAGGAGCGCTCGGAGCCCACGCCCTTGACGATCGGCAGGAGGAGGTCGTTCATCGCCTCCAGCTCCGTGACGTCCTGGCCCTGCTCGTGGGCGATCTGGATCGCGTCCTGCTGGGTGGCGGTGTACAGGACCAGGGCGCGCATGGCCTCCACGTAGGACTTCTGCGTCATGAGGCTGCGGCGCACGTCCGGGTGGTGGGTGACGGTCACCTTGGGGGAGTCCTTCTCCCCGGCCAGGTCGTTGCCCTGCACGCGCTCCTTGGCGTACTCCAGCGCGTTGAGGTAGCCCGTGGACAGGGTGGCGATCGCCTTCGTCCCGACCATCATGCGCGCGTACTCGATGATGAGGAACATCTGGCGGATGCCGTCGTGCTTGTCGCCCACGAGGTAGCCGATGGCGGGGTGCTTGTCGCCGAAGGTCAGCTCGCAGGTGGTGGAGGCCTTGAGGCCCATCTTGTGCTCGACGTTGGTCACGTAGGCGCCGTTGCGCTCACCGAGCGAGCCGTCCTCGTTGACGAGGAACTTGGGCACCAGGTAGAGGGAGAGGCCCTTGGTGCCGGGGCGCGCGCCCTCGGGGCGTGCGAGCACCAGGTGGAAGATGTTCTCGGACATGTCGTGCTCGGCCGAGGTGATGAAGCGCTTCACGCCCTCGATGTGCCAGGTGCCGTCGCCCTGGTCGACGGCCTTGGTGCGGCCGGCGCCGACGTCCGAGCCCGCGTCCGGCTCGGTCAGGACCATGGTGGCGCCCCAGCCGCGCTCGATGGCGAGCTTGGCGAACTCCTTCTGCTTCTCGTTGCCCTCGGAGTAGAGGATGCTCGCGAAGCCGGGACCGGCCGAGTACATGTGGACGGCGGGGTTGGAGCCGAGGACCAGCTCCGCGGCGGACCAGACCAGGGAGCGGGGGGCGCCGAGGCCGCCGAGCTCCTGGGGGAGGTCGAGGTTGTACCAGCCGGCGTCCATGTAGGCCTTGTAGGACTTCTTCAGGCTCTCGGGGGTGGCGACGGTGTTCGTCTTCGGGTCGAAGACCGGGGGGTTGCGGTCCGCGTCCTCGAAGGACTCGGCGACGACACCGGTGGCGAGGCGGTTGACCTCGTCCAGGATCGTGCGGGCCGTCTCCTCGTCGAGTTCCTCGAAGGGGGCCTGGCCCAGTACGTCCTGGCGCTTGAAGACCTCGAAGAGGTTGAACTCGATGTCGCGCAGGTTGCTCTTGTAATGCGTCATGGACAGCTCCGCTGTGTGTCCCGGCCGCGGTGTCTGTACACGCGGATCTACCGACTAGTAACAAGCTGATGTTACTACCGAGTAGCCACAGACGCCAGTGGGGGGTAGGGACTTGTGTCCCAAGGGATACGGAAGGGTGTCGAAGGTCCCATTGGCGAAGAAGGGGCATGTACGGGACATTCAGTGGAAGCGCTCCCATGAGCGTGGCGAAGGGCGGCGAGGCGAAGGCCCACCGCCTCCCCGCCCTTGTTCAGACGGTTTCGCTGGTGAAGACGTAGGGGCGCGGGTCGGGCGGAGCCGTGCCCGCCGCCACGTCGAAGGCGGCCCAGACGTGGGTGCCCAGATCAGCCCAGGGCGCGAGCCGGAAGTGGCCCCACCGCCTGGACAGGTTCTCGACCAGGAGCAGACCGCGCTGGCCCTCGGCCCAGCTCCACTCGTCCTCTGTCCGTTCCTCCGGGACGGCCGGGACGCCACCGCCTCCACCGCAGTCGCTCACCGAGAACCGCAGGGTCCGCGCGTTCGGCATCGACAGCGCGCGCAGGACCTCGCCGCCCCGCCCGCCCGATTCGGTGTACCTGACGGAGTTCGCGAAGAGCTCGCTCGCGCACAGCCGCACGGTCTCGACGAGGTCCTCCTCGAAACCGGCCAGGTCCGTCGCGAGGTCGGCTCGGACCCGCGCGAGCTGGGCGAGGCTTCCGGGGTAGACGCGGTGCTCCCAGAGGACGAGGGGACGCGGAACCCTGGGCATGGTCAGGAAGGTCATGCCGGGACCACCTGCCGGTGGTGCCGCTGACCGGGCCGCTGCTGGGGCTGCCGCGTCCGCCGTTGCTGCTGGTCGAGCCAGACCCGGGTGAGGCGGGTGAACGTACGCCAGTCCTCGGGGTCCTCGCATGCGGGTGACGGGGCGCGCGGGGCGGGTACGGGAAGGGGTTCGGGGCTCGGAGCCGGGATGGGTCCGGCCGCGAGGAGGTCGCCGGAGGGCGGGAGGTCCCCGTTGGGCCAGCGGTACGGGCGGGTGGTCGCCTCGGGTCGGACACGCGCGAGTTCGCGCTCCCGGGCCTCGTAGTAGGGGCGGACCAGGGCGATGTCGTCGGCGGGGAACCGCTCGCTCGGCGGAGCCAGGCGGGGCGCGGGGACGGGAGCGGGGAGCTTGGAGTGCTCGGGGGCCCGGTTGGTCCGCATGGGAGGTGTGGTGGCCTCGACCGGGGCGGGAACCGGGACGTAGCGGCGGACCCGGGTGGAGCGGCGGCGACGGCCACAGACGGAGGAGTGGCGTCCGCACGGGGAGGCGAAGAGGGCCTTGACCATGCCGATGGCACGGATCAGGACCGCAGCGCTAAACTTGCGCATGTCGGCAATCCTTGCTCTAAAAGGTTGGAAGTTGCTGGCCACGGCCCCGGACGGTGCTAACCGTCGCGGGGTCATTGTGTGGATTGAGTTGTGGGAACGCTGCCAGATTAGAGCAGGACTGGAGCGGATGCGAACCTTTCTGTGAGTTACTCCGGGGTAATCTCGGGTGGTCTTCATCATCGCAGGTCAGGGTGCAAGTAAAAGGGTCCTCGCTTCCCCTGTCACTCTGTCCCAACAGTCCCCGATGTCAGAATTAATGTCATTTGTTCAAGGCGTGCAGTGCCATGTGAGGACAGGGAGAAGGGAAGCGTCCCGTGGGGGAGTACCGCCTCCATGGGCCCGGTGGTCAGCCGTGGTCGTCGTGCAGAACGAAGGGCCTCACCCGGATGACCGAGCGAAGCCCTTGCGTGTGTGACTACTGCGGGGCGGAGACCTATGGGGTGGACGTCACAGGGACCGGCAGCGCCCAGTGGTCCGGCCCGTCCGGTGATTCGAACCAAACGGTCTGACTCTCTGGGGTGGCGGTGATACCGAAGGCACTCCAGTCCGGACGTCCGTGTTCCTGCCACCACTGGTGTGTCTGTTCCACCTGGTCCCACAACCGTCGAGGGCCGCCCTGATCGACTCGGTATTCACCGTCGACGGCGTTCGTCTCCACCTCGGCCCAAGCACCGTCCGCGCCCTCCATGAACAGCAACGGCACCCCGTCAGGGGTCTGGGTGGTGACCGTGTTCGCGTCAACGGTGGCGAGCTGCGCGATGAACGCCTCGACCCGATGATTCTCGGCCATGCCCTTCGGGTCCAGCTTCGTCCGGCCCTGGTCTCCCGTGTCGTCCACCGATACCCGCTCGCGGAGTCGGTGGCTGCGCGCAGGCATGAACCCCGCCCACTGCCGCAAGAACCTTCCTTCGGCAACGCCATCTTCTACACGGAGTTTGACTACCGCTCCACCGGTTCCACCGGCGATGTTGACTAGGATCATCCCTTCGGGGGCGACCTGCCCGATCCACCCGGGGGGCACGTGGGTGAACGCCGTCGTGGAAGTGATCCGGTCATACGGAGCCCGGTCGGGGTATCCCTGATGACCGTCGCGGGCGGCGACGCTCGGGTGGTAACCCTGTGAGGCCAGGTTCCGGCTCGCGTCGTGGACGAGCTGCGGAGAGATGTCGATGCTCGTCACGTGTTGGTCGCCCAGAACCTCACACATGATCGCGGAGTTGTACCCCGAACCGACCCCGATCTCCAGCACACGTGGGCCCGCCTCCAGGTCGAGTTCCCGCAGATGACGCGCCATCAGGCTCGGCATCGTGGACGAACTCGTCCACCGGCCGGTTCCGGTTCCCCCCGGGAGGACCCGGGCCACGGGTTCACCGTTGACCTCGATGATGAGAGTCTCATTGGAGTAGACATGCCTCGCCCATTCGTCGCGTTGTTCGGGCAGGCGGCCGTCCACCAACCGGTAGCGCACTCCCTGCTCGGTCAGATCGTGTAGCGCGAACGCGGGGACGAACACACCCCTGTCGACAGTGCGGAACGCCTCGGCGAGGAGGGTTCCTGCTTCGAGTTCTCCGTCCCTGAGTAGTTCGTCGACGAGGTTCGACAACGCCTGTCGGTATCCGTTCAACGGGATCCTTTCTCCAGGAGCGCGGCGATGGACTCACCGATGGGCAGGTCACAGTCCTCAGCGAGCCATCCCCATTCGCCGTTGGGATTGACCTCCAAGAAGGTCCATGTGCCATCAGGTGAGATGACGAAGTCAGCGGCGCCATAGGTCAACCCGAAGTCGTCCATGTAGCGTCGCAGTCCTTCGCGGACCTCGGGGGGAGGTTCCACGACTTCGTACTCGTGCGAGGCGTAGTCGCTCCGCCAGTCGATGTACGCGGCTTCGGATGCGGTGCGGATCGCGACGGCGAACACGTCGCTTCCAACGATGATGACGCGCGCTTCGTGATCCTTGTCCACCCACTGCTGGAAGCAGTGTGCTGTCAGTGACAGGGATGGGTCACGCAGGGTTTCCAGGTCCTCGATCTGGTTGGCGTAGACGATATGTGTCTTGCTCTCCTCGACGTGGAAAGCGCCGCCCAGGGGTTTGTAGATCACCGGTCCGGGCTGAGCCGTGGCCCAGTCGACGGCGTTCTCGGGCACGTTCGTAATGAGTGTTCGGGGGACGGCGAGCCCAGATCGGACAGCTGTGGTGAGCTGAACGGGTTTGTACTCGGCCGCGCTCATTGCGGCCGGTCGGTTGATCCACGGGCGGTCCAGCGCGAGCAGCACTCCGCCGAAACCCATCCGGGCCTCTCGGTAGGCCCAGCGCTGTTCGGGGCCGGACATGCCATCGGTCAAGGTGAACTGGGAGGGCCTTCGATAGTAGACGCTGCGCACCGATGCAAGATCAACGCCACGAAAGGTGTCGTGGATCGAGCCAGTCCACGCCTCGCTGCCCAAGGACGCTTCGATCTTCATGGTGGCGGGGAAGTCCCCGGGGTCCATACGGACCACAGGGACCTCCCTCTCCTGAAGGTGGTGAATCACGGGGTCGGCGGTGCCATCCTCGGTGTTGGTGAGGACGAGCACCGCCTTCCGTGCTGCGTGACCAGTCATCAGTCGGTGGAGGTTTCCTCGCCCGACGGACCCTGGTTGTCCGTGTTGCCCGTGGTCTCCTTGGTGCCGCCGCCGCGCTTGCCGCAGGGCTGGCCGGTGAGGCGGTCCACACTCATCTGCTTCACCGGGTCGTACACGAAGCGATCCGCCGTTCCGAAGACCTCGGCGCGGGCCTGGGGGGTCACTGCGAAGCGCAGACCCCATGGGCGGACCTGGGATCGGGGCTCAGCGCTGGCACCGAAGATGCTCGCGGACGGGTCCAGCGGGAAGGCATCGCCCAGGCGGGCGATGTTGGCGCGGGACTCACCGTCGGGCGATTCGAGAAGTGCGGCCTTCTGAGGGGTCATAAGCAGATTCCTTTCGTGCTGGGGTATTTGAATGCACCTGTGTAGGTGTGCCTGTTCTCCTCTCGCACGTAGCGCTCGATGAGGCTCTGGTGGGCTCGGCGATGCAGGACTCGCACAGGGCCGGGGCGGAGGCCCTGTGGCGCTGACTCCGCGCGGTCAACCGCATCGCCGAGCCGGTCTGTGGACAGGGCGCTCGCGTGGGTGTCGCGTCAGGAGAGAACTTCGCGGCCAAGATGCAGAAAAACCACGGGCAAGCCGATGTTGAAAGGAGTCATGGTCGGGCTTTCAACTCGTGAGCGGTCGTGATGTGCTGTTCGCGGTCGGTGAGGGCGAACCATGCGGTAGCTCCACCAGGGGCGCTGGTCACACCCCAGGGGATGCCTCGGTTGACGATCAGGCGCGGACCGTCCGGGTCGGCGACGAAGGCGACATCGCTGTGACGGTTGGTTCCTGTGGCGGAGGGGTCGGGTGGGTCCTTCACCTGCACGTAGATGGGGACGGGGCTGGTGATGACCACACACGGCACTTCTGGGGTGGCCTGAGGTTTGGCCGGGGGCAGAGGCTCGCCGTCGTCGGGCAGTCGCCATCGCGTCCCGTCCGCGACCCCGGGTGCTCCAAGGCCCGCCAAGGCGGCGACGGCGCGGTCGATGCTGGCGACGTTCACGCCGTTCTCCAGGCGCGAGACCATCGCCTGCGACAACCCGCACAAGGTGGCCAGAGCTACTTGCGACAGGTGTCGTGTGTCGGGGTGGTGGCGCAGGCATCGGATGACCTCGGACAGGTCCAGGGTGCGTACGGACTGGGCAAGGTCGGGCTCTTCCCACACGTGGGCGGGGATGCAGGCGCAGCGGTAGGTCGGCGCTCCGCTCTCGCGTGGGTTGCCGCAGTGCCCGCACAGGAGAACCATCCGCTCGCTCTCTCGTTCATCGTCGGTGTCGTTGGATCTTGTCCACGAGGCCCCGTGGTGTGGGGGCGCTCAGTATCAGGGGGCGGGGGCCACCGCGCAGGAAGGCCCAGAAGTTTCGCGACGCAGGTCCCCAGAACACGAGCCATCGAGGGCCGACGTGGTGCTGGAGTTCTCGGGCGGCGTCGTAGGCAGGTTGGTCGTCTGCGGGTGTCCACCCCATGACGGCCTCACGAGTCGAGGGTGGGAGGGACGCGGTCGAGCTCGAACCACACCGTGGTCCGGCCGTCCTCGTGGATCGTGCCCCAGCGGCTGGCTTCGTTCGCGACAAGGCGCAGACCGAACCCGCCTTCGCTGAGCGGGTCCAAGGTGCGGAGGTGGGGAAAGGAGTCACCTTCCTCGCTCTCTCGCGGTCCCTGGTCTGTGACGCGTACCTGATAGCGGCCGGGGAGCTTGAACACCGCCACGGTCACCTCTCCCCCGGGGCCACCACTGCGGGAATGACGCAGAGAGTTGGTGAACAACTCACTCGCCAGGAGCACCACGGCGTCAGTCTCGGGGCTGCGGCCATTGGTGCGCGAGCGGATGCGGCGCCGCATGACGGCGACCTGGTCCGGCTCTCCAGGGAGTACGAGTGCGGCACCCAGGTGAGGGCGGCCCTCATCGAAGGTCAGGGGCGCATTCGAGCGCGAGTCGCCGAGACGACGGGGGAGCCGTTCGTGCGGTTGGTCTCCGCTGTTACGGAACCTGCCCGTGTCTACTTCGATCACTTCTCCCACGTCATCACCCGTCCTTTCCGGATCGTCGCTTTGAGTAACTAGCGGCGGTTTTGGTGTAGCCGTCAACCCGTGGCAGTGATTCGGTCGGGTACGGCCTGTTACGAAGGTGTGTCCGTGAGCACCACCATGAATGTTTACGAACGCTCCGCGCTAGGGAGATCACCGAAGGGTCACGATCCGGTCGTGTGGGTGGAGCTTGGTAGAGATACCGCGTTGGATCAGTGTCGTTGGTGGATCCCCTGGTGAACATGGAGTGTGCATGGACCGCCCCCTGAATCCAGCATGGGAACGACTCGGTGTTGTGCTCCGGAAGACCCGCAAGGGCGCAGGCATAACACAAGGTCAGCTAGCTAAGCAGATGCAGGTCGTTCCCTCCACGATCTCCGCTTGGGAGTGCGGAACGCGGGGATTGCAGGAAGAGAGCGCGCGAAAAATCGACCAAGAACTCGGCAGCTCTGGTGTTGTCCTGCGGGCGTGGAAGACGGCGAACACCCCGACGGCTGTGCCGGAATGCTACGAAGAGGTTGAGCAGCTAGAGCAGATGATGTCGGAGTTGCGTGAGTACCAAAGCCAGGTGGTCCCTGGGCTCATCCAGACGAAGGAGTACGCGAGGGCTGCCAACCGGGATACTTCCCCGGGAATCTCCTCCGCTGAACTAGACGAGATGGTCAAGTCACGGATGAGACGACAGGTGATCTTGGAGAAGGATCCACCGCTGATCTACATGGTGCTGGAAGCGAACGCTCTGACGAGGGTGATCGGCAGCCGCAAGATTCTCTCTGACCAGCTAGAACGGGTGCTGTCGCTGACGGGGAGCGGGGTAATAAGAGCACAGGTCGTACCATCGAACCCAGGCTGCCATCCAGGGGCCTCCGGCCCGTTCCGGGTGTACTCGTTCCCGGACAAACCCATGGTCGCGTCGGCCGAATACCAGCAGGGTGAGATTCTGATGGATGACACCGGCAAAGTGCAACGTTGCCTGGCGGTCTTCAGCGCCGTCCAGGCGGAAGCGATGCCCCCAAGGCAGAGCGCAGACTTCATCAGGAAGGTCAAGGAAGAGCTCGATGAGAACACAGCGTAAGCCTGAGTGGCACAAGAGCAGCTACAGCACGGCTAACGGAAGCTGTGTCGAGGTCGCTGAGGGAGAATCAGTCCTAGTGCGCGACACGGAGAACCGCAAGCTGGGCCACATCGAGTATTCGCCCGCAGAGTGGACCTCCTTCCTTCGTGACCTCAAGGCAGGCCCCCTCCAGTAAGCCTCCTCTTCGCCGCGTCCCCGGGTCAGCCATGTCCGGGGTGCTGCCGTCCTGTCTTCCCGCTTGTCCTGCGGGCACGATGCCATGGTGGGCAGGCAAGGGAACCGAAGCGGCGGAGACGCCGATCCGGCCTCCCGGGCGCCACGGCGGGATCACGGCCCCGGACAGACCGTGTTCCGGATACCTACGCCGGGTCGGGCTCCGAGCCCACCGGCAGCAGCGTCAGAGCCATCCGGTCCACGCCGTCCAGATGCAGCCGGGCGTTCACCGCGTCGTCGGCGAACCCCGACACCACCAGGCTCCGCAGTCCCAGCGCCGTCGCGCACAGGGACAGGTTCTGCGCCACGTGCCCGGCCTCCTGCAGGAGCAGGCGCAGGGCGCGCTGACCGTACCCCTCGCGCAGCCTTCCCAGGTCTCCGACCAGCACCAGCAGCGCTCCCACCGTGTCCGCCACGGCTCCCGGCCGGCCGTCCGCCGAGGTCCGCAGGAACGGGGACAGCTCCGCCAGCCGGTCGGCGGCCGCGGCGCCGTCCGCCCGGACCAGGGCGTGCTCCCCGGCACGGTAGCGGTAGGTGCCCCGGTCCAGGCCCTCCACGTGCCGGGCGACCATCCACACCTGCGTGGCGTAGGCCGCACCCGGGCTCGGGTGGTTGCGCGGCGGCCGGTCGCGGTCGGGCTCGTCGGAGCGGGCGCCGCTGATTCCGGCGGCGTGCCCCAGGAGGGACGACAGGTCCGCCAGGGACAGGCGGGAGCCGTACTCGCCGTGCGCGCTGTACCGACGGGCCAGTACGTCGCCGACCGGGGAGGTCAGCGGACCGGGAACGGGCAGGTCCACCACGGGAAGGCCCGGACGGGAGGGGCCCGGGGCCGGGGAGAGCCCCTCCTCGTGCGGTACCGGGCGGGGCAGGTGCTCGCCTCCGATGGTCGCCGTCCGGTACTTGCTCGCCTCCGCGTAGGCACGGTCGGGTGAGGCCACCCCGGGGGCGAAGAAGTCCCCGGCGGGCTCCCACCGCGGATAGGACAGCGACAGGAGCCAGGCGATGCGTCGCTCGTCGTCGATGTCCAGGCCGATGCGGTTGTGGTGCATGTGCAGCAGGGACCACACGATGCGGGTGAGGTCGTTGGTGAGCGGCTGCTCCGAGTGCAGGCGGCGCAGCTTCGCCACGGTCTCGCCGAGCGCACGGTGCCACAGGTGGTGGGTGGAGGAGCCGTCGGCGGAGACCAGGCGCTCCAGCTGCGTGCGGCGCTGGAGCCAGCGTGAGGGCGAGGAGTGGAACAGGTGCTCGGCCTCCTCGCGGGCGCGGTCGTCCCCCCGGGCGACCTCGGCGGAGTAGTCCCAGGCGGCGTGGTAGCCGCGGGCCTGGCGGACCGCCTCCACGTCGGAGAACCCGAGCACGGAGAAGGCCAGCGACGTCAGGTCGGCGGCCACCGCCTGGCGCTGGTGCGGCCGCGGCGCGGAGCGCAGGACGGCGAGCGCGATGGCGGAGCTGACGCAGAAGAAGTCCTCGCACACCTCCAGCGCCCCGGGACCGCCGTAACGCCCGGTCTCGGGCTCGTAGACGGCCCCGACCACGTCGCCGTCACCGTGCCAGCGGCCGGGGTCGGCCTGCGGCAGGTTCGCGTAGTAGGCCGCGCTGTCCAGGGCGACCGCGTCGTCGGCGGTCTCCGCGGCGGCGGCGCGCATGTGCTCGGAGAACGCTTCGACGGCGTCGGCGTCCGCGTCCAGGAAGCGCACCCGCAGGTGGGGCCCGCCGTCCCAGTAGCGCAGGAAGAACCACGCCTTGGCGCGGCCCCGCGCCACCAGTTCCTCCGCGCGCGGAGCCAGGTGGTCCAGCAGGAAGGCGTCGATGCGCTCGCGGTCGCGGTGGAGGTGGACGTACACGGCCGACCAGGTACGGGTCATGGGGGGACTCTTCCTTGGCGTCGGGGGCCTTCCCGCCCGCGTCCGGGGCGGGATCGGGACGGCGGGGGTCAGGGGGAGGCGTCGACGGGAAGGTCCATGTAGGAACCGCGTTCGGCGCGCACCCACAACTGGTAGGCGGGGGTCTGGTCGGGGCCGAGCCCGAGCACGGCCGCCCAGTCGGCCTCCTGGTAGTTGCGCATGGGGCGAACGCACAGCCCGGTGGCGGCGGCGCCGAGGCAGCCCCACTGGGCGGTCCAGCCGAGAAGGGTGTGCAGGACGGTCTGGGCGTGGTCGCCGTGGGCGCGCGCCCACGGGTGGAAGTCCACGGCGAGCGTGTAGCCGAGGGAGGAGGAGAAGTTGGTCTCCCCGGTGCGCGCCACGGGACGGGAGGGGAGTTCGGCGCCGTCGGGTGTGAGCTCGCGGGCGGCGCGGTCGTCCACCCGGTCCGCCACGAGGACCTTCCGGTACAGGCGGAGCGCGTCGGGGGCGGGGAGGGCCCCCCGGGCGGCGCCGAGGGCGGCCACGAGGGCGGCGGTGACACCCGCGCCCTCCTCGGGGGAGACGTGGGCGCTGGTGACCAGGTTGGCGGTGGACACCCCGCTGGTGCGGTCGTCGAGCCAGCGGCGCAGCGGGGCGCCCGGCGGCGCGGAGGCGGCGGCCACCCGGGACAGCGCCTCGGCCGACACCTCCGGCGCGGTGCCCGTACCGGCCCCGTCCGGTTCCGGGATTCCGTCCGGTTCCGGGGTGACGGTGCCGCAGGGCGCGAAACCGCTGGGCAGCGGGGCGTCGGTGGGGCCGAAGCGCGTGCGGGGGCGCAGCCCGGCGCGTTCCAGGACCAGGCCGAGCGTCGCCAGCAGGTGACCGCCCTCCAGGAGGGCGAGCGAGGGGCGCAGCCGCCCGTACTCGGGCGGGTAGCGGCGGTGGTCCACCGCCACCACCAGGCGTGCGCCGGCTAGGTCCTCCAGAGCCTCCGGCGCGGGCAGGCCGTCCCGGGGCTGGAGCGCGTGCGACTGCGGATCCACGCGCAGGCACCGGGGCACGGGACCGCCGGAGACCACGAACAGGTCGGCGCCGAAGAGCCCGCGCGGGGACGGATAGGCGCGGTGCACCGGATAGCGGTCGGCGGCCGAGACCCGGCGCACCCGTACCGCCTCCACGCACGCGGCGAGCAGCCGCTGCGCGCGTGACCAGGGGCCGCCGAGCGGGGGTCCGGCGGCGTCCGTGCCCCGCAGCGGGTCCAGGGCGGGCGGGCGCGGGCGCGTCTGCCCGGGCACGGGCCGGGCCAGACCGTTGGACAGGTCCGGCCCGAAGAACAGGGTCTCCACCGGGGAGACGTCCTTGTCGTGCGACTGGTCGTGGAATTCGGCCAGGACCCGGGCCCGGGAGCCGGTCACGGGAAGGGGTGCGGTACCGGGTGGACCTGGCCGTGTCGTTCCCATGGGACTCCTCCCTCGAACAGCGTGGAAGCGCGGGTCAGCCGCTCCAGGGAGCGGGTACGGCGGTGGGTGTGGCCGAAGGTCATCGGCAGGGCTCCGGGGACGACCACCTTCACCGAGCGGACCCCGGCGGCGTCCGTGTACGGGGCGCTGCTCTGGTCCACCACGACCACGTCCAGCCCGAGCGCGTGCACGGCGTCGAGGCGTTCGCGGAGCAGGGCGGTGAGGTCGGCCCCGGCGAAGGAGGAGGGGCGGCCCGCGGCGAACCCCTCCACCGGGACGGTGGCGGTGGGGGACACCAGGAACTCCCAGTGCCGGCGCGACTCCCACAGCCCGTGCATCCCGGTGTGGTCCTCCAGTGTTCTGACCAGGGTGAAGTCCTCCAGCATGGGGCGGCAGCGCTCCACGTCGACCGACGCGCGCATCCGCACCCACTTGGGGTACATGAGCGCGTTGGTGGCGGTCTCCTCCACCGCCGCCATGACCGCGCGCCGGGGGTCGAGGTGGGTGCCGGTGGCCAGGCTCAGCGCGGGCGCCAGCCCCGAGCGCACCGCCTCCTCGGGGGCGGTGACCACCGCCAGCGCCGTGGGGATCCCCAGGTCGGAGGTGAGGTCGAGCAGCCGCAGGCGCAGGCCGCGCTCGTCCAGCAGGTCGGTCAGGTGGGCGAGGTCGGGGTCCGTGCCCGTCGCGATCTCGCGCAGCCGTGTGCGCGAGTACCAGGCGAGCAGGAACGCGTCGCGCTCCACCACCTCGAACAGTCCGTAGAGGACGGCCTCCTCCAGGGTCCCGCCGACCGCGCAGCCGTTGGACGACTCGTACAGGAAGCGGGTGCCCTCGGTGCCCGCGTGCCAGTACGCGACGTGCTCGGGCACCAGGATCCGGCGGCGCTCCAGGGTGGACCAGCCCCAGACCCAGGAGGTGGGGACGTCGGGGGAGTAGGGGACCAGGTCGAAGGCCGGGTGCCCGTACCACTCGGGTTCGTGCAGGCCGAGCCGTTCGGGGTCGAGGGCCTCGTCGGCGAGGTCGGCGTAGCTGCCGGAGACCGTGGGCGCGCCGGTGTGCCGGTGGCCGCCGGTGACGCGTTCGACGCCTTCGAGGAAGGCGGGGACCTCGCTGTCGGAGAACCGGGTGGAGCGCCCGTAGCCGCCCTCGCGCCTGGTGTGGCCGGGAGCGACGGTCTCGCAGGTCACGAGGGACAGCGGTGACTCCTCGTCCCGGTAGATGTGGGCGGCGGGCCCGAACCGGAAGTCCAGGAGCCGCGCCCGCAGATCGGCGCGGTCCATGGAGCGTGTGCGCAGGGCGTCGCCGACGACCGGCCTCGGGGTCCGCAGGTCCAGGCCGCCGGGCACGGCGAGCCCGGCGCCCCCGGGAAAGCAGTGCGAGCAGTCCGGGTGCGGGACGAGGCGGTGCCGGGTGACCTCGCCGGTGCGGCAGTCCAGGGCGACCAGCGCCAGCCGCAGCTCCTCGGGGCCGTGTGCGGCGGCGTCGGCCAGACCGGTGAAGACGTCCGCCCACAGGGGGAAGAGGCCGGGTACGGGCCGGTCGGGGGCGGTGTCGCCCTCCACGTCCCGGCGCCAGAGCCCGGCGCACCGCGCACAGCCCGTGGACGCGTCGGGGGTCCACGGGCCGACGACCGCGAGCGCGCCGCTCATCGCCACGTGCAGCACGCCCCCGCCCACGCGGAGGGTGCGGGGCTCGGCCAGTGTCGCCCCCACGGGGGACGGGATCCGGGGACGGACGCCCCCGTCCCGCCCCTCGCGCCCGTCCCGCCGGTCCTGCCGGTCCTGCCGGTTCTGTGCGGTCAGGTCCATGAGGCCACCGCCGTGTACACACCGCGCTCCGCCCAGGCGTCGGCCCCGCCGGGCGCGTACACCCGCACCAGGCCGGTTTCGTGCGCCCACCGCGCCAGGGACGCGGTCACCGCCCCGGTCCTCGTCGCGGTGACCGCCGGCGGCTCCGCGTTCCCGCCCGCGTCGCGGGCCGAGTCGCCCTCCCGGCGCCTCCGCTCGAACTGGACGCGGGCGACGGCGCGGAGCAGGGCCTCCTGGGCGGCGGCGTCGGCCCCGGCGGCGGCGCTGACACCCAGGGGCTCATCGCCGGGGCCGAGAACGGCGACCCGCCACAGGCCGGTGCCGTCCAGTTCCTGGCGGCGCAGCCGCGCCCCGACCCCGAAGCGCAGCGTCAGCGCGGCCCACAGCCTGCGGGCGGGCGCCGACATCGGCTCCGGCTGGTCCACGTCCTGCCAGCGGTCGTGGGCGCGCACCACCAGGTCGCCGACGGCCTCGCCGACCGCCGCCGACGGGGTCAGCCCGATACCGAGGCCGCGGTGACCGTCGTCTCGGCCATGATCACCGGTTCCCACCCCGCGACCGTCCCTCCCGGGCCAGGCGACGGCGTGCAGCGCGGTGATCAGCGCGTCCAGCCGGGCCGACGCGGTGGTGGTACCCGTGCCGAGGAAGGGGGAGCGGTCCACGCGGGCCAACCCCACGGGCAGCTGCTCCAGGTCGCCCGGCCGGGGCTCGCCGACCGGGCCGAACACCCGGTCCCACAGGTGAGCCACCGCGTCCAGCTGGTCGGGCACCTCCTCCGGGGGCGCGGCTCCCGTGGGAAGGGGCGCCTCGACGCGGGGGTCCAGGGCGGGCGGGGCGACGAACGGGTGCGGCTCGCTGACCAGTTCGTCCGTGGTCACCATGAGCTCCGGATCGCCCGGGGCCTCCGTCCCGTCCACGCTCCGGGCCACCTGCGCGACCAGGGCCAGTGCCAGCTGGGCGGCCACCAGGGAACGTGTGATCGCCAGCCCGGGGCTCTCCTCGGCCCCGTCCGTACCGGAGGCCCCGTCCGCACCGGAGGCCCCGGGGGCGCCGGAACCCTCGAACCAGGCCCGCACGCGCTCCACCAGCTCGGGGCTGCCGGGCGCGTTGCGCGGCCCCGACACCCACACCCCGCGGTCGGCGGCGACCAGGTGCAGCGCCTCCTCCCGCCCGGGCACGGAGAGCCGGGTGGTCAGCAGCGTGTCGGGGCCGGGGCCGGTGTAGGCGCGCACCTCGCGGAAACCGGCGCGTCCCAGGGCCCGGCGCGCCTCCGCTTCGAGCAGCGGGCAGGAGGACCGGATCCGGACGGTGCTCTCCGCGAGCGCGCGCAGCGCCGCGTACGGCCGCGCGGTCAGCGACTCCATGTGCGGGTAGGCGGCCAGTTCGGACTCCGACAGTCCGTGCTCCTCCTCCGCCTCCCGCAGGAACCCGTGTTCCTCCAGTTGGTCCAGGACGCCCTCCAGGAACGGCCGGCCCCCGGCCGGGAACCGCTCGGTCAGGGCCTGCCGGTCGAACCCGGCGCGCAGCGCGGGCTCCAGGGCGCGCCACACGGTGTCGGCCCGGGTACCCCGCACCACGACGGCGGTCGCCCCCATACTCAGGGCGACCCCCTCCTCGGCGAGGGAACGGGCACGGACCGCGCTCTTCAGTCGGAGCAGGGCGGTGTGTTCAGGCATCGCCCACCCACGGCAGGGTCGGCTTCAGCTCCGGGTCGCCGCTCTGGTGGTCGACCACCCGGCGCACGGTCTCCTCCCAGGTCTCGCCCACCACCTCCTGGGCGGCCTCGGTGAACAGGTACGCGATCGAGTACCGCTGGATCGGCGACACCCCCATCAGCGGCAGCAGGTCGAAGAAGCAGTTGATGACGAAACGGAACGCCGCGAACCCGTATCCGTCGCCCAGCCGGGTGAAGTCCAGCTTGCGGAACTCCTGGTGGAAGTCGCTGTAGGAGCGCTCGTCCGATCCGCTCCACCGGACCCGCGTGTCCTCGCCGAAGCGGGTCGCCGTGTCCAGCCGGTCGGGGTGCGGGAACGGCAGGATGTGCTCCTCGCGTGCCAGCGCCACCGCCTCGGGCAGCCACCGCCGCGTCCACTCCAGCCAGGACAGCGCGGACCGGTCCTCCGTGGTGCCCTCGTGGAGCGCGCGCAGTGCTCCCACCAGGTTCTCCCGCTGTGTCCGGTAGGACTCGGCGAGCCGCGCCTGCGCCCTCCCGTCGGGGTCCGACCAGTGGAAGTACTCCTTCCAGTGCGACAGGAACGCCTGGTAGCCGGAACGCAGCCCCCACTCGGGGTACTGGGAGGCGATCGCGCCCATCCCCGCGAACACGTGGGAGGCCGCGCTCCCTCCGCTGATCCGGCCGTCCACCCGGTCGGCCACCCGGGAGAGCCCGTCGGTCAGCACCCGGCCCTTGAGCTCGACCGCCTCGCGCCCGCGCAGGAACGTGTCCACCGGGGCGCCCTCCAACCATCGGACCGAGTTGTCCGGTTCCAGCGGCGCGTAGGGCGGCTCCACCAGCTCCATACGACCCATCCTCGCGGAGAAGTCCGCGTACTGGCCGGGGTCGATCGTGTACGCGGACGGCTCGCGGTCCAGGAAGTCCCGTACGCGGACGTCCGCGTCGCGCAGCGCGGTGTCCACCGCCTCGGCGCCGCCGTCCACGTAGAGCACGCAGTGCGGGCCCAGCCGCCAGTGCAGGTGGAGCCAGGCGGCGGTGACCCCCTTCCTCCGTGCGGTCTCCAGGGCCGTCGGGACCAGGCACTCGCCCAGTAGCGCGCCCTTGTCGTCGTCGTAGTAGGTCACTCGGATTCCGGCGGTCAAGGGACCAGCCTCACTTCGCCTGGGGGAACGGGCATCGGAGGGACGGGGGAGGGCACGGTGGACAGTTCGAGGAACACCTCCGTGGCGTGCCGGCCGCGCGGACCGCTCAGGCCGCCCTCCGACGGGCACGGCAGGAGTTCCTCCGCGAACAGGGCCGGGCCCAGGTGGGCCAGCCGCTTCGCGGCGGTCGCCGTGTGCAGCCTGCTCAGGAAGTCCACGTGCTGGGGTTTGGGCGCCATCGCCCGCTCCATCGGGCCCATCCGCGCGCCCTGGAGCGGTCGGACGAACACCTGGTCGGGCATGCCCCGCAGGGTCCGCTCGACGTTGACCCGCCGGTGCAGCGACTCCGGCCCCTCCCCGGGGCGGGCGGCCAGCAGGTCGGCGTCCAGGGCCCAACGGCGGCGGAACAGCAGCACGTCGCCGAAGGAGATCCGCGGGGTACCGCCCGGCGTCCGGCGGTCGGCACGGCCCCTCTCCCAGCGATCGTGCAGGTCGATGACGGTGTCGCTGAACGAGAAGAACGGCGAGTCGGCGAGCATCGCCACGAGCATCTCGTCGTAGGGCAGCGCGTGCGGCACCAGGAAGCCGGTGTAGACCGGATCGACCTCCCGGGAACCGCGCACCAGCCTCAGCCCGTGCGGGGTGTGCACGAGGTGGAGTTCGGCGGTGGAGGGTCCGTCGGCCAGGACCGGCTCGTCGCGCAGCGCCAGTTCCTCGGGGGCGAGCAGCGGCGACAGGTTGGCGTTGAACCCCAGTGCGGACCGCATGTGCACGGTGTCCGCGTCCGGCGGACCCAGGCGGCGCACGTGCGTCGCCACCCGATCGCGCACGTCGCCGGGCAGCGCGGACAGGAACCGGCTGAAGTAGCGCGCACGCCCGCCGTACAGGTGGTTGAGGACGAGCCTTCCCCGGTCCGGGTGCCCGAACACGGCGAAGGAGCGCCGCGCGGTGAACTCCCGCTCGGGCAGGAGCGCGGCGACCTCGTCCACCACGGCCGGGTCCACCTCGACCGCCTCGGCGTCCTGCCGGGCCAGGTCGTTGAGGTGGTCGACCGCACGCCGCCGGGCGGCCAGCAGCCGGGACAGGTCCTCGCCCGCCTCTCCGGTCCCGCCCGCCATCAGGCGCTGGGTCATGGGGAAGGCCGCGCGGGCGTGCCCGGCGAACTCGTCCAGGTCGGTGCACCGGCCGCCCCGGCCGTAGCGGTCCACGAACACGCTCTCCAGCGCACCCGCCAGCACCCGCTGGTCGTCCAGGGCGAACAGCAGCGGCATGAGCCCGCGCAGGTCGGCGGACCACGTGCGGGTCCACTCGCGTGGAACCGGTGCGCCGCGCGAGACGTGGCAGTCCTCCACCAGGGGAGAGGAGGCCGTGTCACTGGTGCCCTGTTGTGTCGGCCGAGGTTCCGCGGGCTCCTGGTGTTCTGCGGGCTCCTGGGGTGTCCGGGAACCCTGGTCCTCGGAGGCCTCCCGGCCCTCGGGATCCCTCCCGTCCCCGCGGTCGCCCCGGGCCCCGGAGTCCGCCGGTTCCATCGCCGCCGACCACAGGCGCTGCAGGTACAGCACGGAACGCGCCCGTTCCGCGCCCGTCGCCTCCGCGAAGTCCCCGAGCACGTCCCGGGTGGCCTCGAAGGCCGCCGCCACCCGTACGGCGGTCGCGCCCGGAAGCTCCCGGGCCAGCTCGTGCCAGTGCCGGACGAAGTGCGGGGACTGCTCGGCGGCAGGCGCCCACGGCACCAGCACGCCCGCCCCGATCAGCCTGTCCAGCACGGCCAGGGCCGCGGAGGACTCCTGCCCCAGGTCGGCGGCCAGGCCGTCGCGCAGCTCGGACAGGCGCACCGGCCGTGCGGCACGGCGTTCGAGCGCCGCCACCAGGTGCTTCCACGCCCCCGAGAGCGGGATGCGCACCTCCTCCTCGCCGAACGCCTCCGCGCGCAGCCCGGGAGCGGGCGGCACCCACCGGCGGCGGCGCACCAGCAGCCGGTCGCCCTCGCGGCGGGCCCCGCCGGTGAACACCCACTCCATCCCCAGACGGGCCTCCGGGTCGGCGGCCAGCACGCGTCCCGCCTGCCGGACCAGCAGGCGGCGCAGGTCGGCGTCGGTGGTGAACCTCAGCGGCTCGCCGTCGCGGGTGGCCGACGACGGCTGTTCCAGGTCGTCGAAGTACACGCCCGTGTAGAGCGAGTACGGGCTGACCTTCACCGTGGAGCGCGAGTGGTAGCGCACCAGGGACGGCTCGGCCTTGCGCATCCGTTTGTCGGGCGGTCCGGCGGTGGCCGCACGAGCCGCCACCGCGCGGTGCAGGTCCGGACTGGACATCGCCGTGCCCCGGTCGGTGAGCGGATCGCGTGCCCACGCCGCGAGCACGGCGCGCTCGGCGGCCAGGGCGGTCCCGTGCGCGGCGTCGAGGTCCTCGGCCGCGGCACGCGTGCGCTCCCAGCTGCGGACCCACTCGCCGAGCGCGCCGATCCGCCGCGTGACCGGATGGCCGGCCAGCGACGCCCGGGGCGGTCGCCGGTTGTACACGTCGCGCTTGGCGGCCAGCGCCGTCCTTCGGTGCTCCTCGTCCCCGATACCGGGGGCGGCCGCGTGCAGGGTGTCGAGCAGCCGTTCGCGGATCCGTTCCCGGTGCTCCTCCTCCTCGGCGAGGGCGCGCACCCGTTCGCGGTCCGTGTCCACGGCCGCGCCGCGCAGCGGCAGGTAGGGATACAGGTTCACGCGGGAGACCAGGTAGGGGCCCTCCACGCAGTCGAACTGGGGCAGGATCAACCCTCGCCCCCCGATCCCTTGCGCTTGGCCGACCCGAACCCGCGCGGCTCGCGCTCGGAGGCCCACCGGAACCAGCGCAGCGCCGCCACCGTGCCCAGCAGGGACCAGGCGAGCAGCAGCCCCACCGCCGACCAGTCCCAGACGGGACCGGACTCGGCCAGGGAGCCCTGGATGAGGACGGTCAGGGGACGGCCGGGCAGCAGGTCCACGACCGCTCCGACGGTGTCGCCCAGCGGCAGGATGACGAACCCGCCCGCCAGGAAGGCCGCGGGGAAGAAGATGCCGTTGACCATCGGCACGGCGGCGTCGGCGTTGGGCGGCAGCAGCGACGCGGCCGCGCCGAGCGGAGCCATGCACACGAAGCCGAGCAGCAGCGCGACGAGCAGTTGCGGCACACGCGCCGGATCGACGGTCACGCCCATGCCGAGCAGGCCGATCGCGGTGACGACGGCCAGCACGATCACCGCCGTGAGCAGGGTGTTGACCAGGTAGGCGCCCATCACCGTCGCCGGGCTGACCGGGGTGGTGCGGAAGCGCTTGAACAGGCCGTGGTGGCGGCGGATGGCCAGGCCGATGGCCACGTTGGCGAAGGCCACCGACATCAGCGCGAAGCCGAGGATGCCGCCGTAGCTCAGGTTGGCCTGGGTGATCTCGTGCTCGCCGACCACGCGGACCGCCTCGGCCTGGGAGCGGAACGCGAGTCCGAAGCCGACGTAGAACATGACCGGCATCAGGACGATGAACGCCAGGGTGATGGGGGAGCGCCAGAACTCCTTCAGTTCCCCGTCCACGTGCAGGAGGAAGCTGCTGGGCCGGCGCCCGGTGCGCACGGTCTCGGTGGTGCTCATTCGGTCCTTCCCGTCTCCAGCATCGCGATGTAGGCGTCGTCGAGGCTGGGCGGAACGATCGTCAGCCCGCTGATCTCGGTCCTCTCCCGCGTGGCCCACTCCTGGACCTCGCGCACGACGGCGTCCTGGTCGTCGGTCCGGATGCGCACCCGCCCGTTGACGAGCGCGGCGCCCTCCGGCAGGCGTTCGGCGGCGACGCCGGGGTCGGCGAACTCCACCACCGTGAAGGCCGAGGAACCGCGGACCAGGTCCTCGGGGCTGCCCGACGCGATGAACTCGCCGTCGCGGATGACGTCCACCCGGTCGGCGAGCTCCTGGACCTCGGTGAGGTCGTGCGAGGTCAGGACCACGGTGGTGCCGCTGTCGCGCAACCCGGAGACGAGGCCGCGGATGCGGCGGCGCGACACCGGGTCCAGGCCGGTGGTGGGCTCGTCCAGGAAGAGCAGCTCGGGACGGCCGGTGAGGGCCAGGGCGAGGTCCAGGCGGCGGCGCATGCCGTCGGAGAGGGACTTGACCAGGGCGGAGCGCTTCTCCACGAGGTCGACCTGGTCGAGGACCTCGTCGATGCCGAGCGGATCGGGGTAGTAGGAGGCGTGGCGGCGCAGGATGTCGCGCACCGACATGCCGGGTTCCAGCATGGTCTGCTGGAGGACGACGCTCATGCGCCTGCGGAGCCGGGCGAAGTCGCGGCGGCTGCCCGGGTCGAGCCCCAGCACGGACAGCCGGCCCGAGGTGCGTCCCCGGTGGCCCTCCAGGATCTCGATCAGCGTCGTCTTGCCCGCTCCGTTGGGGCCGAGCAGCGCGGCGATCTGGCCGGTGGGCACCTGGTAGGAGATGCCGTGGAGCACCTTCCCCTTCCCGTAGTCCTTGGTGATGTCGGTGGCTTGGATGGCGTGCACGTGCGGCCCTCGTGGTTCGTCGGGGTGAAGCTGAGGGGGCGGCCCCCGGACCGGAGAGGAGGCCGCCCTGGGCGGTGCTGTTCGGATCCGGGGCGGAAGCCCCGAGGGAGCACCGCTAGCCGCACGACCCCGAGGAGCAGCAGCTGCTGGAGCCGCAGCATGAGGTGGAGGTGCAGCTGCTGGAGCCGCTGGTGGCACCCGTTTCAGGGACCGCGACGGCCTCGCGGACGCTCATGACCTCCATGCTGTCGAAGTCCAGGTCGGGCAGGTCGATCACGGGGGAGTCCTGCATCGCCATCAAGCACCTTCTTCTGAGGCTGGGTTCAGGGGATGTACGTGCCTTGGAGCAGGCACGCCGAAATGGTTCACGCTTTGAACAGATGCCGTGGCGTGAATTGTCGAATCGGGGGTTTGGGGGACGTCGGTACTGGGAATGAAGCCAAATTGGCTCAGCCGCAGGA
Source organism: Nocardiopsis quinghaiensis (assembly GCF_008638365.1). Classification (GTDB taxonomy): domain Bacteria; phylum Actinomycetota; class Actinomycetes; order Streptosporangiales; family Streptosporangiaceae; genus Nocardiopsis; species Nocardiopsis quinghaiensis. Next base: position 131,372 of record NZ_VWVU01000004.1, read on the forward strand.
ACCACCCGAGCAGCAGCTACTGGAGCCGCAGCACGAGGTGGAGGTACAGCTGCTGGAGCCGCTGGTGGCGCCCGTCTCGGGGACCGCGACGGCCTCGCGGACGCTCATGACCTCCATGTTGTCGAAGTCCAGCTCCGGCAGATCGATGTCGGGTGCTGTCGAATGGGGCATAGGTGCCTCTTCGTTGGTTCGTTTGTGCCTGATCCCCCGGGCTGAAAGAAAATAACATGTGACGAACGAGGTCGACAGAGGTTGTATTGAACCTTTTCTGAGGTGTGTTCGAAAGTTATACCCCCCGTAACAGGGAAGCCTCTGTCGGTTTTCGGGCCCCCGTACCGAACGGAAGGGAAAACCCGGGATTACCCCCTGGGAAAGTCGGAAATACGGGTCGCGAACCGAATATCCTGCGTTCGTCAGGGCGGCCGGTTCTCTCCGCGGCGCGGGTTCGCCGAGATCCGTGCCGGGCCGCCGGCCCACGCTCTGCGTTCCCGTGGCTGTGTACCCCGCACGTTCTCCGGGTCCCCGTGCACGAAGATCACGGTGACTCACACCAGAAGACTGACCGCAGTATTAGTGCGGTGAACGCCCTGGTTCACACCCACAACGGTTTCGGCCAGTCCATTAGGGGGTGCGACTCCAGGCCCTCCCAGGTCACGAGCATCACCAGTTCCCGTTCGGCCGGATCGAGCGCGGCCAGGGCGGCCAGGGCGCTCAAGGCGCTCTCCCGGCGCACCACCGTGTCGGCGGTGTCCGCCCCGGGCGGTGCCGCCTGCTCGTCGTCGCTTCCTCATGTCGCCCCGGGCTCCGAGTGTTACGCGATGATCAGGACGGAGCCCACCGAACCCCTCCGCCGGACCCTCCGAGGGGCGCCGGTCCGGCCGTCACCGGGCCGGGCGCCCCTGACGCACTCGTATCCTCGGAAGGCGAACGACCACCGACGAAGGCCGCCGGCCTGGAGAGCGACGACGCGATGCTGGAGATGCTGCCCGGACTCGTCCGGATCTACGAGGAGTGGGCGGAGCGGTATCCCGACGTGCAGCCGCTGACGGTCCAGTTCGCGGCGGACGGGAAGCAGGGCGACGGCCTCGACGGGGTACTCGCCTATCCCCTCGACGGCCACTGGCTGCTGGTGACCTTCGGACTGACCGAGCTCGGCGAGAAGACCAGCGAGGAACCCCGGGTCTCCGGCGCGGGCTTCGAGTTCACCTGCCGGATCCCGCGCGAGGACGGGGACGAGACCGTCCCCGGCTGGATCCTGCGCGTCCTCCACGCCCTGGCCGACCGCTTCCTCTCCGGCAGCGAACTGGACGTCGGCCACTGGGTCATCACCCCGTCCCCGCTCGGCGGCGAGCCCGCCAACGGCGACATGACCTCCCTCGTCATCGTCCCCGACGTCGAGGTCCGCGTCATGGACACCCCCAACGGGATCGTCCTCTTCCACCAGATCGTCGGCCTGACGTCCGGGGAGGGCGCCGACGTCCAGGAGGCGCGGACCGCCGCCCCGCTCGTCGCGCTCCTGAAGGACCGTGACCCGAAGCTGCTCACCGACCCGGGCAGGGAGCCCGTCCGGATCTGACCCCGTACCGACGGGGTTCAGGGGTCCCCGGTGCGGAAATGTCCCTTGACCACGTGGACGACCCTATGGACGTCGGTCCACGGATAGTCCTCGTAACAGTCCGTCCGGGTACGCTCCGCCCGGTCGCAGGCCTGGTCCAGCCCGTCCTCGAAATCGGAGAAGTCGGTGCCTGCCTTGCCACGCCTGTGCTTGCCCTTGGCCCAGTCGGGCACGGTCTCCTTGAGGAGCTTTTCGGAGTCGTTGGAACTGTGACAGCCGTTCAGTCTTCCATGTCCCAGATGGTGGAGTAGGAGCCAGACCTCGAAGGCGGGGTGGGAGACCGCGGTGTGCACATCGGCCTCGGAGGGCGAAGAGGGAGCGTTCCGGACCTGTTGACGCAGAGTTGTAACGTTCTGGCCTTCGGTGTCGAAAACCGCCCAGATCTCGGAGTGCCCCTCGGCCCGTCGACTGAGGGCCTCCCGAACGATGAGCCGGGCCGCAGTGCGATGGGCCCGTTCGACGTCCACCGGATCCGGTCGACGCCCCTGCCCCGGCTGACTCGGCCGGAGTTCTCTGAGGTGCTTCTTGAGCCCGTTGAAGTATGCTTCCTCGGTCTCCCCCTCGCAGAGGACAAGAACTTTCCGGTTCTCCTGCCTGGGGCCTGGACGTGTTCCAGGGCTACGGTGCTTCTTCATCAGGAGAACTCCCCCCGGACTCCTGGTTTTTCCCCTCGGGCAGACGCGGCCGCAGGGCTTGGACAAGAAGGCTCTCATCGACGAACGGAACGGCGCCGTAGCGTCCCACCAGATAGCGTCTGTCCCGGTTCTCCTCCCCGGAGCTTTCGTAGCTGGACATCGGGTAGAGGGAGGTGGAACCATCATTCCTCTTCTCCGTAAGCCAGATCTCGTCCTCAGAGAGGACTTCTCGACCACGGACTCTTCCCAGGAGACTCGTGTCGTGACTGGTGAAGATGAGCTGGGCTCCGAGCGGGTTGTTGTCGCGGTCCTTGAACAGTGAAATCAGGCTCCCGGAGAGAACGCTGTGCAGGCTCGTGTCGATCTCGTCTACGACCAAGGTTCCTCCCCTTTCGAGGACCCGCATGATGAGTATTCCCAAGGAGAGTATAGACCGTGTTCCTGACGACTCGTCGAGGAAATCCAAGGGATATTCACCGGAGGAGCCCTGGTGGTGGAAGGAAACCCGTCCGCGTTCACGGGCGAGGATCATCGAGTGAGCACGTTTCTTCCCCACCAGCTCTTCGATCTCGGCCCGCTCCTCACCCGAGAGGAAGTTTCGTTCAACGCTGTAGTCGCTGATCCCAGTGTCGGCGGCACGAGCCAGTGTTGCCAGGCGACCAAGGAGATCGTGATCATTAGAAGGCAGCTTCTGCCTTCCGGCCAGCCCCATTTCTCCCTGCCAGATCTGAAGTGAGGAGCGGAACCAGCGACGCACACTGCCCAGGGCGGAAACCGCGTCGGAATGGAACGTGGTGGGATGGGCGTTCGCGAGCACCGAAATCAGCAGCGCGTTCGGCTCGACGCTGAGGACGTCAGTGAGCTCAGGAGAGTCGGGATCGGCAGAACCATAGGTGAAGGATAGTCGTTCACGTTCGAAGACGATGCGATCGGTGCCGTCATCGGCATAGAGGTAGAGCCATTCCTCCAGGACCTCGGTATCGTCCACGACGAATCCGTAGGTGTATCGATGAGCGTCCAGGAGGAGTTCCACCGAATAGCCGGATGTTTTTGCCTGAGAATCCGTGTCAAGTTGAAACGGTTCTCTGGGGATGCGCTCCTCCTCGTCGTCCTCCAAGGAGAAAAGGCTCCGCTGCTTCGGCACGCGTGAGATCGGACCTTGAATGACCATGTCCGCCATGAATCGGAGTGCTTTCACGACGGATGTCTTGCCTGAGGCGTTTGCCCCAAAAACGCCAGTGACTTTGAGAGGAGATATCTCGGACGGGGGAGGGAAACCTTCCTGGCCCTGCTCTACGGAGGTAAGCAGAAGTTCCTGCTCGTCACGTAGGGAACGATGGTTCTCCACTCGAAAACTCAGCAGCATGTTCTCGTCTCCCCGGTTCGTGCGCAGCCCCCTGGGCTTGGCTCCAATATGCCTCACCAACCATAGGGGAAGCGTGGTCCCATGCTCTGATGGGGAAACGAACCCTCTGAACGCCGCCGGGCCGCCACCCGCGAGGGGTGGCGGCCCGTGCGTCCCTCGGCCGATCCGTCCGGCTACCGCCCGGAGCCCCGGCCGATCGCGGTGCCGATCTCGCCCACCCGGTCGGCGAGCAGGCCCACCGCGCCGATGGCCCTGGTCATCGGGTCGTCGTCGGCGCCGCCCAGCGCCCGGCCCCGGCGGAAGGCCTCCTTGACCTCCGTCCAGCGGGCCTCCTGCTCGGGCGTCATCACCCCGCGCAGCTCCGCGAGCTTGAGCAGGTTCGCCTCCGCGCCCGACGTCAGGGTCTGCGCCTCGCCCATGTAGTGGTCGTCGATCGCGGCCTCCACCTCGGCGCCGTTCATGACCGGCACGATTCTCTCCGCCAGCCGGTTCATGTTCCGGTACGAGCCCTGGAGCTGGAACGGCGGCTCGGTGCGCGCGTCCTCCGACTGCGCGGCCGAGGCGATGTAGGCCTGGTTGTTGGCCAGCACCACCTCCTGCACCCGCAGCAGCTTGCGCACCACCGACACGATCCGGTCCACCTCGGCCGCCGAGTACGGGTGGCCGAGCTGGTCCGCGCCCACCGAGTCGTCGCCCCGCGCCATCCGCACGAACCGGTACACGTCCTCCCGGTCCCGGGTGGACAGCGGCGCCAGGATCGGGTTCGAGGTGAGCGCGTTCTCGACGTAGCTCAGCGCGAACAGCTCCTCCCTGCCCGACAGCACGTCGCCCAGGTTGTACACGTCGGCGCGGTTGGCCAGCATGTCCGGGATCCGGAACCGCTTGCCCTGCTCGGTGTAGGGGTTGCCGGCCATGCACACCGCGAACCGCTTGCCCCGCAGGTCGTAGGTCCGGGTCCGCCCGTTCCACACGCCCTCCATGCGGCGCTGACCGTCGCACAGCGAGATGAACTTCTGCAGCAGCTCGGGGTTCGTGTGCTGGATGTCGTCCAGGTACAGCATCGTGTTGCTGCCCGCTTCCAGCGCGAAGGAGATCTTCTCGACCTCCTGGCGGGAGGTGGCGTCCGGAGCCTCGTCCGGGTCCAGCGAGGTCACCGCGTGCCCCAGCGCGGGCCCGTTGACCTTCACGAACACCAGCCCCAGGCGGCTGGCCACGTACTCCATGAGCGTGGTCTTGCCGTATCCGGGCGGGGAGATGAGCAGCAGCAGGCCGCTCTGGTCGGTGCGCTTGTCGTCCCCGGCCGCCCCCAGCTGCTTGGCCAGGTTGTCGCCGATCAGGGGCAGGTACGACTCGTCCAGCAGCTTGTTGCGGACGAACCCGCTCATCACCTTCGGCCGGTACTCCTCCAGCCGCAGGCGCTCGCGCTCGGCCGCCACCAGCTCGTTGCGGCGCCGCTGGAAGTCCCGGTAGGCGGGCACCTCCTCCAGCCGGAACCGGCGGGTGCGCGGCAGGAACTCGTCCAGGCGCACCTCCAGGGAGCGCTCGCGCACGTGCGGGTGCGAGCCCAGCAGCCCGTCCACGCGCTCGTGCACGGACGCCGACGACTCGTACCGGTCCACGGTGGCCAGCTCGATCGCGGCGGCCTCGGGCAGGTCGCCCGGGGCCACCTCCTCCTGGGTGGACGCGAACGCCTCCAGCCACGCCGTCACCAGCTGGTGCCGCGCCGCCAGGTCGCCGTCGAGCTCGCGCAGGTCCTCCTCGAATGCCTTGCGCGTGGTCTCCCGCGCACTGCCCAGAGCCCGGTGGAAGCGGTCCAGCAGCAGGCGGGCGCCCGCGCCGGACACGAACCCCCGTTCGCCGGGAGCGTCCGAGGCGATCTCCTCGAACAGGTACTCGCCCACCAGGTCCAGGTCGGCGTACCGGCACAGGCCGGTCTCGGTCAGGAAGCCGTCCACACCGGCCGCCAGCTCCGCGCGCAGTCCGTCGACCGCCGCCGACCTGCGCACCCCGAACACCTCGCGGGCCCGGGCCAGCGAACCCGCCCGGATACGCCACGCCGAACGCCGCTCCCCTGTGGCGCCGAACGCCCAGAACAGCTGCGCCGCCGCACGCGCCGCGCCCGGGTACCGCAGCAGTCCGGCACCGGTGCGCAGCCGCAGCAGCGCCGACAGGATCCGCGCGGCGTCGTGGTCGTGCACGCCCCGCTCGTACCCCTCGTCGTACCGGGCCGCGGCGGCGTCGCGTACGAGGGCCGGCAGCGACGAACCGTTCTCGGCGTGCACCTCGGCCTCGCGCAGCCGCTCCAGCGACAGTCCGTCCGCGCCCTCCTCGGCCGCGGCCAGGATCGACGCGGCCAGGTACTCGGCGCGGTACACCTCCGGGCTCTCCGACACCAGCGTCCGGTCCCACAGGTGCCGGGTCCGCCCGAACTCCTCGTCGGTGACCGGAGCCCGGAAGTCGGTGCCGGTGATCGCCACCGACATCTCTCCGCCGTGCGGGGTGAGCGTCAGGTCGATCGGCTGGGTGTTCACCGCGAACCGGTGCCGGCCCAGCCGGATCGTCTCGCCGCCCGCGCCGCCCTCGAACAGGTCGGCGCGGTCCCGCAGGGCCCGCCCCGCCTCCTGCCGTGCGGCCAGGACCTGACCGTCCAGCTCCTCGGCGCGCACGGTGTCGCCGAGTCCGCGCATCTCCTCCGCGGTGCGGCGCAGCCGCGCCACCATCGCGTCCGACGCGAAGTAGGTGTTGACGTCCTCCAGCGTGTCCAGTTTCGCGACCCGCCGGTGCACGCCCTCCAGAACGCGGGCGGCCGACGACGCCAGGCGGTCGGTCCGCCGCGCCCGCTCGTCCACCAGTGCCTGCTTGCGCGTGGAGAACGCCTCGTACACGTCCTCGCGCTTGTCCGCCAGCTCCCCGAGGAAGTCGTCGAACTCGGCGAACCGCGACTCCAGGTTCTCCAGCTGGAGCATGACGCGTCCCAGCTGCTCGTCGCACCGGTCCGGGGTGTCGGCGGCGGCCAGCGCGCCCGTGATCGCCTGTCCCAGCAGCGCGAACTCGGCCGCGAACTCCGCCCGGCCCTCCAGGGCCAGCAGCTCCCCGCGCCGCGCCTCCAGCGTGGCGCGCGCCCGGTTGATCCCGGCCAGCACCTCGCTGACCCGCTCCAGGATGCGCGTGCGGACCTGGGCGTCGCCGATGTCCAGGGACCCGACGACCTCGGTGACCACCTGCAGGCCCTCGGTCTGTTCGGCGACGCGCTCGCCGACGGCCGTCGCGGCGCTGACCGCCTCGATGCCCTCGGCGTCCGCGACGAGCCGGTCCACCTCTTCGTGGTACCCGCTGAAGGCCTCGTCCTGTTCCAGGAAGGCCACCGTGCGGCGGCCGGTCGCGGCGATCTCCTCCGAGAGCCTGCCGTCCAGGTCGTCCAGGCGCTCGGTGTCCACGTAGCGCGTCTCGCGCAGCGTGGCCGCCTGCCCCTGGGCGCGGCGCAGCCCGGTCAGCCGCGCCACCCAGCCCTCCGCCGACCGCGGCGTCTCCCCGCGGGCCGTCCGGATGAGCGCGACCACCCTCTTCTCGGTCTCCGCCAGGGTGTCGGCGGCCTGCCGGGTCAGGGTCTGGACGGTCTCGAACTCCTCCAGGACCCGCGTGGCGGTGGCCCGCGCCTCCGACAGGGGCGCCGCCAGGTCGCCCATCTCCTCGTCGCCCAGCCAGTGGAACCGGTCGGAGACCCGGCGGCAGGCGGAGATGACCGCCTCGAACACCTCGGTGGACGGCCGCATGTCCTCGGCCATCCGCACCACCGACAGGCACTCGGAGACACCCCGCACCAGCTCGGCGTTGCCGACCCGCTCCAGGGGACCGGTCCCCACCGGCTGCGCCGCCGCGTACACGTCCGACACGTACGGGGTCCGCCACACCTGCATCGGGTGCACCCGGGTCGGCTCGCCCGCGTTGTCCCGGAACACCGTCATGGTGCCGTCGTCGAACAGCGAGTACCCGTGGCAGACGATCGGGGTGGCGACCTCCTTGCGGATGGTGTTGTAGGGCAGCAGCAGGCTGCGGCCGTCCGCGCGGGAGTGGAAGACGTACAGCACGTCCTCGCCGTTGGGCGAGCGCACCACGCGCTCGAACTCCAGGTCGGTGACGTCGGTGTCGAACGTCCGCGCCGCCCCGGTGGCCAGGTAGTAGCCGCCGGGGAAGATCAGCCCCTGGTCGTCGGGCAGGCGCTGGCAGGACTGGCCGACGCCGTCGAGGCGCTCGACCTCCTTGGTGCGCGTGTTGAAGACCAGGTGCCGCCACGCGGTCTCGTTGTAGGGCCGCACGCGCAGCAGGACGAGCGCGCCCACCCGCGCGTAGTGCACCGACGCGTCGGCCAGGCTCTGCAGCGGCTCGTCCACGGACTCGCTGTAGACGCCCTCGCCGACCTCGGTGTTGTTCTCGACCTTGATGGTGAGGTCGCCGTTGAGCGTCTCCACGAACAGTTCGTCGAGGACCGAGATGTGCGGATGGCGGCCCGCCACGTGGTCCTCGCGGGTGGTCTCCACCCACGTGAAGTCGTGGGACGGGGGGAAGACGTGGTCGCGTTCGCCGCGGGCGTCGAGGTAGGCGATCTCGCCGGAGGGCGGGACCGACCACCGCAGCACCCGCACGTCCTCGGTGTTCGGACCGGTCTGGAACACGGCCAGCAGCCGGTCCTCGACCCGGCGCAGCTGGAGCAGGTGCGCGTCGCGGTAGTAGCGGTAGAGCTGGCCGAAATCCTGTTGGAACCGCTCGTCGGAGAGCAGCCCGGGGACGGCCCCTCCGGGGGCGTCGGTGAAGGAGAAGCCCTCACCGTCGTACTCGTACCGGTGCAGCGAGAACACGTCGGGGACGTGGGTCTCGCGCTGCATGCCGATGAAGACGTTGTAACCGAACAGGATCATCGCGCCGCCGGCGCCGGTTCCGACGGAGCGTCCCACGCTCACGATGTCCCGGGGGACACAGTTGTGCTCGGTACGGACGCGTTCGGTGCCGAGCAGGGACAGCTCGGTGCCGCCGAACACCTCCAGGCGGCGCGCGTTCAGTTCCTCGGTCCGCCGGGCCAGTTCGCCGGTCTGCTCGCGCAGCCGGGCGCGGAGCACCTCGTAGGTGCCCGCGTCCAGCGACCGCGCGTCATCGGCGCCTGGCCCGGTGCCTTCGGTCTCCTGGGACTGGGCCTCGGTCACGGAAGGACCACCTCACTGCTTCGCGTGGGCGAGGGCGGTCGCGGGCAGCTGGTCCACGCCCAGGGAACGTGCGGTGCCGAGCAGGCCGTCCAGCTTGTCGGCCTGCGGGCCGCCCGCGCCGATGAGCTTGAGCAGCAGCGCGGAGACGGTGAGGTTCTTGACGTCGTCGGTGTCCACCGACGCCAGCACCCGGCGCATGTCCCCGGCGAAGTCGCCCTCGCCGTTGAGCCAGCCGCCGCCCATCGCCCGCACGGTCTGGGAGCTGCCGACGAAGCCGTCCACGGCCTTGCCCAGGCCGATGGAGTTGACCATGCGGTCGAAGAAGGCGCCGTCGCCGCCGACGATGTTGATGTCGGCGCTCTCCAGCCCCGTGGCCAGCACGGTGGCCTGGGCCTCGGCGACCTGGCGCTGCACGTCGATCCCGGCCAGGCGGACCTCCTTGTCGGCCTCCAGACGCAGGCGGTACTCCTCGTGCTCGCGGCTGACCTGGTCCAGGGCGGACATGGCCTCGGCCTTGTCGGTGAGGCCGGCGGCCTCGGCGCGCAGCTTCTGCTCGATGGCCTCGGCCTCGGCCTGGGCCTTCTCGCGGGACACGGCGGCCTCGGCGCGGCCGACCTTCTCGATGGCGTCGGCGTCCTGCTCGCGGACCTGGACCTCGGCCAGGCCGGCGGCCGCGGCCTCGGCCTGGACGCCCTCGGCCAGGCGGATCTTGGCGCGGGTGTCCAGCTCGGCGGCCTGCTGGCGGGCCTCGGCCAGGGTGAGCTCCTCGGCGGCCCGGTGCTTGGCGGCGGCCTCGGCGGCCTCGGCGGCCTTGATGTCCTTGACCAGGTTCTCCTGGGCCTCGGCCTCGGCGTGGATGATGACGGCCTGGCGCTGGCGCTCGGCCTCCTCGACCGCGCGCAGCCTCTTGATGGCCTCCTCCTGCTCGGCCACCGTGCGGTCGACGGCGATCCGCTCGCGGACGACGTCGGCGACCTCGCGCTTCTCGGCCTCGACCTCCTTGTCCTTGGCGATGCGGCTCAGCTCGGTCTCGCGCTCGCGCCCGATGACCTCCAGGAGGCGGTCCTTCTCGATGCGCTCGCTCTCGATGGCGATGACGCGCTCGCGGTTCTTCTCGGCGACCGCGACCTCGCGCTGCTGGTTCTGGTGCTGGACGCCCAGCGCCTCGGAGGTGCGGATGTTGGCGGTCTCGGCCTTGAGGCGCTCCTCGGCCTGCACGCGGGCGGTCTCGGCCTCCTCGCGGGCGCGGATGATCTCGATCTCGCGCTTGGCCTTGGCGGCGGCCTCCTCGCGGCGCTTCTCCAGCTCGGCGAGGGTCTCGGCGGTCTCGGTGTTCTGCCGGTCGAGTTCCTTCTTGCGGTCGTTCTCGAACTCGTTGGTGCGCTTGTGCTCCTTGGCGGTGCGCTCCGTGATCTTCGAGATGCCCTGCGCGTCGAGGATGTTGTTGGCGTCGTGCTGGTGCAGCGGGGTCTGCTCCAGCTCGTCGATGGCCACGTCCTCCAGGACGTAGCCGTTGAGGTCGGTGCCGATCAGGGAGATGATCGCCTGACGGAACTCCTCGCGCTGGGTGAACAGCTCCTCGAAGTCGAACTGCTTGCCGACGGTCTTGAGCGCCTCGGAGAACTTGGAGTTGAACAGCTCCTGGAGGGTGTCCTGGTCGCTGGCCCGCTCGGTGCCGATCGCCTTGGCGACCTTCTTGACGTCCTCGGCGGTCTCGTTGACCCGGACGTAGAAGTACACCTTGATGTCCGCGCGGATGTTGTCCTTGCAGGTCAGTCCGTCACGGCCGCCGCGTTCGAGCGTCAGGCTCTTGAGCGAGATGTCCATGACCTCGGCCTTGTGCAGGACCGGGAGGACGATCGAGCCGGTGAAGGTGACGTGGACGTCGCGGACCTTGGAGATGATCAGCGCCTTGCCCTGTTCGACCTTGCGGAAGAGCCGGGTGATCATCAGGAGGAGGGCGATGAGGACGACGACGCCGACGGCGATGGCGACGCCCACCGTCAGGAGGGCCGCGTCCGCCGCCTCCTGACCGTTCGTGGTGGCACTCAGCAACACGTGGGGGTCTCTTTCTGCGAGTGGCGTGCGTAAGAGGGGGAAGAGCGTCGCGGGAGGGGCGCTCGGAAAGTGGGACGCGGTACGCGCGGGAACGGTTCCGGGTACCGCGCCGCGGAGCGCGTGGGCGAGGCGGGGCGTGGGCGGGCGCGGGGCGTCAGCTCTGGCCGGGGTCCAGCGCCGCGTCGAAGTGGGTCACGAGGAAGAGGTCGTCCTCGGTGCTGTGCTCGAAGATCAGGGCGGTGCTGCCGACGGGCAGGACCTCGCCGCCCGTGGTGCGCACCGGGATGGAGATCGACGCGCCGCCCGCGGTGGTGATCTCGGCCTGGCCGAAGCCCCCGCTCGCCTCGCCGATGCGGATCGTGCAGGTGCGCCCGACCAGTTCGTGCTTGGAGTCGCCGCGGCGCCTGGGCAGGAACCGCTGCACCGACATGACCAGGCCGCTGGTGACCGCCCACGCGGCCACGAGCGCGATCAGCAGGACCACGGCGCCCAGGGCGATCAGCAGGGGGGTGGAGGTGGTCCCCAGAAAGCTGGTCACGATGCTCCCCATCATGCTCACGAACCAGGCGACGCAGACCAGCATGCTCAGCGCCACCGTGGCCGGGACCCGATCGAGTCCCGCACGTCCCATCATGGCGCTCAGGCCCACGGCGTCGCCGGAGTCGTCCACGCTGTCGAGCATCTCGGAGTCGGCCGCCCCGGCCACGACGAACAGCCAGTAGACGACGGTGACGACCAGCAGCGGGGTGAACAGCACCGTGGGGAACCCGAAGGCCGTACTCAGGAAAAGCCCCACCCGTCACCCCTCTTCCTCGACCGTGCCGAAACTCTACCGAACTCCCCGGTCCGCGATACGGCCGGAAGTCCCTCTGGCCGTTTGCGGCCAGTGACGGGCCCGGCCCGTCACCCCCGGACTCTCTGGTTCACGTGTCCGCTGGTCAGCGCCTCTTCCGGAGGCGTGGTGGCGGCCCGGAGGGAAAAACCCGGGAAAAGGAGGTGGCGATCCGGCGCGGGGCCGTTCGCCGGGTAGGTGAGAGCGGGGGAGGGAAGCCTCCAACACCGTACGAGAGGAGACACGTCATGCGCTACCTGATGTCGATCATGTCCACTTCGGAGGCCGAGGCGGCCGGCTACGAGCCCGGGCCGGAGGTCTTCGATGCGATGGCGGCCTACAACGAGGCGATGGTCGAGGCCGGGGTCCTGCTCGCGGGGGACGGCCTGGCCCCCTCCTCCGAGGCGACCCGGGTCACCTTCGGCAACGGCAGGGCGAGCGTGACCGACGGCCCCTTCCCGGAGGCCAAGGAGTTCATCGCCGGGTACTGGGTCCTCCAGGTGTCCTCGCACGAGGAGGCCGTGGAGTGGGCCAAGCGCTGTCCGCACGACACCGAGACGAACCTGGTGCTGCGGCGCATCCTCGGCACCGAGGACTTCGGCGACGAGATGCCCGAGCACCTGAAGGAGCGCGAGCGCGAGCTGCGCGCCGAGGGGTACGCGCACGGGAGCTGACCGTGCCCGCGCCGGTGCGGCCCGCGGTGCTCTGACCAGGCCGCGGGCCGCACCGGCGCCACGCGCGGTCGGCGGGCCCCACCACCGTTCTCTCCCAGATGGACTCCGCGTGCAGGAGGATAATTCGTGTGCGGATTGTGGCTCCGGATTCCGGCCATGGTTCGACGCGGTCCTGGAGGCCGTCTACCTGGTGCTCAACGAGGGGTGCACGGCCACGTCGGGCGCCGGCTGGATGCGTCCGGAGCTGCGCGGGGAGGCCATGCGCCTGGGCAGGGTGCTCGCCGGGCCTTACCCGTCACCGGCGAGGGACACGGGGCCGCCGGTGGCGGGGCTGAACCGGGCCGTGGCGGTGTCGGGCGCTCCCTGCCCGACGGTCGTGCGCGCGACTGCGGCACCGACACGTGATCTGGCCGCATGTGGTCATTTTCCGAGGGGCGGGTGGCTTTTCCCGACGCCTTTCACGGGATTCGCCGCGGACCTCCCCCCGGGGCGGCACATCGAAAGACGTGTGCCGATGTTCCGAAGGATGTGCCGGTCACGATACGGGCCCTTTCCCGTTCGGCGGCGCCGCCGAACGGTGGGCCCCGCACCTGCGCGAACTGGTGGCATAACCGCTGAACGCGGCGGTCCGCAACCAACGAAAGTCATGTGTGCCGACGGTCGGGTCCCGGCCCTCCGGGCGCCGGGGGCGCCGCCGCATCCTTGTTAGCCTCCTTTCGGGCGTCGGAGACGGAAGGGCCGTTCGAGGAAACGGACGTTCCCGTCCGGCGGTTCGCCCTGTTATTCCCCTAGGAAAGCGTAGGCAATGTCAGCGATCGAGATAAGGGACGTATCGAAGGCGTTCCGCGGCCACCAGGCGGTCGACCGGGTCTCCTTCACGGTGGAGCCGGGCACGGTCACCGGTTTCCTGGGCCCCAACGGCGCGGGTAAGACCACCACCCTGCGGTGCCTGCTCGGTCTGGTCCGGCCGGACAGCGGTGAGGGGCTGGTCAACGGCCGCTCCTACACGAGCCTGCCCAATCCGCTGACCGAGGTCGGCGCGGTGCTGGAGGCCACCAACCTGCACCCGGGCCGCAGCGGCCGCAACCACCTGCGCGTCATGTGCGACGCCGCGGGCCTGCCGGGCTCCCGGGCCGAGGAGGTGCTCGCCGAGGTCGGGATCGCCGAGGCGGGGGACAAGCGGGTCGGCGGCTACTCGATGGGCATGCGCCAGCGCCTGTCCCTGGCCGGGGCGCTCCTGGGCGACCCCGGGGTGCTGATCCTGGACGAGCCCGCCAACGGACTGGACCCGGAGGGCATCGAGTGGCTGCGCAGGTTCCTGCGCCGCCAGGCTCACGAGAAGGGCGTGGCGGTCCTCGTGTCCAGCCACGTCCTGGCCGAGGTCGAGCAGACCGTCGACAACGTCGTCATCATCGCCAAGGGACGGCTGGTCCACCAGGGAACCCTCAGCGAGGTCACCGGCGACGGTGAGAGCCTGCACGACGCCTTCCTCCGCCTCACCTCCGCGGGGACGGCCTCCCACCCGGTTGGAGACTCCAAGTGATCGCGCTCGTCAAGTCCGAACTCCGCAAGGTCCTCACCACCCGGCTGTGGTGGATCCTGCTCCTGGCCTCGCTGGCCTGGGTGGCCCTGTCGCTGGGCATCGTGGTCTTCGCCTCGGGGATGGAGGGCGCTCTCAGCCGCGACAGCACCGAGTACGCCGGGTCCGTCTGGCCCATGGGGGCCTCCGGAACCCTGTTCGCCATGGTCATCGGCATCATGATGGTGACGTCGGAGTACCAGCACCGCACGATCAACGTCACCTTCCTGGTCAGCCCCCGGCGCCTGCCCGTGGTCCTCGGCAAGGTCGTGGCCGCTGCCCTGGTCAGCCTGGTGTTCGGCCTGGTCGTCGTCGGGGCGTCCGCCCTCGCCGCGGGCGCCTCCATCCTGAGCGGGGGAGGAGCGCTGAACCTGGTCGACAACCAGGTGCCGCGCATCCTCGTCGGCTCCGTGGCCGCCTACGTCGTCTACGCCATGATCGGCGTGGGGCTCGGCGCCCTGATCCGCAACCAGGTCGCCGCGCTGGTGGTCAGCGTCCTGTGGGTGTTCATGCTGGAGCCGATCCTGGTCGTCATCCCCCAGCTCCAGGACATCGGCAAGTGGATGCCCGGCGGCGCGGTCTCCGCGCTCTACGACACGGGGATCGACTACGGCTTCGGCGTCGCGGACCTGCTCCCGGTGTGGGGCGCCGCACTGGTCCTGGTGGGCTACGCCGCCGTGGCGATCGCGCTGGCCTCGATCACCACGCTCCGCCGCGACGTGGTCTGAGGGCCGCGCGCCCCGCCCTCCGCGCGGTTCTGCCCTGAGCAGGAAACCCTGGCGCGCCGGTCCGCGGGACGGCAGACTGCCCGCCATGAGAATCCTGGTTCTGGGCGGCACCGAGTTCGTGGGACGAGCCGTCGTGGAGGACGCGCTCGCCAGGGACTGGGACGTCACCGTCTTCCACCGCGGCAGGCACGCCCCGCCCCCCGGCGCCACCGTGCTCCACGGGGACCGCACCGAGGAGGGCGGGCTCGGCGCCCTGGCGTCGGGTCGGTGGGACGCCGTCGTCGACACCTGGTCGGGCGCCCCGTCGGCGGTGGCCGACACCGCGCGGCTGCTCGCCGACCGGGTCGGGCACTACGCCTACGTCTCCAGCCGGTCCGTCCACACATCCCCCGCCAGGGCGGGGCTGGACGAGGACGGACCGGTCGTGGACGCCTCTCCCGAGGACGACGGCACCGACTACGCGCGGGCCAAGCGGGGCGGCGAGCTGGCCGCCGGGTCCGCCTTCGGCGACCGTGCGCTGTTCGTGCGTGCCGGTCTCATCCTCGGCCCGTACGAGAACATCGGCCGCCTGCCCTGGTGGCTGGAGCGCGTCGCCCGGGGCGGTCCGGTCCTGGCGCCCGGCCCGCGCGACCTGCCGTTGCAGTACGTGGACGCGCGCGACCTGGCCGCCTGGACCCTCGACGCGGCCGGGAAGGGGCTGGGCGGCCCCTTCAACCTGGTGAGTCCGCCCGGACACACCACCACCGGAGAGCTGCTGGAGGCCTGCGTGGCGGCCACCGGTTCCGAGGCCGAACTGCGCTGGACCGACCCCCGGACCATCCTCGACGCGGGGATCCAGCCGTGGACCGAGCTGCCGATCTGGCTGCCGCCGGGCGAAGCGCACGAGACCCTGCACCAGGGGGACGTCTCCAGGGCGCTCGCCACCGGGCTGCGCTGCCGTCCCGTGGCCGAGACCGTCGCCGACACCTGGGCGTGGCTGAAGACCCTGGAGGGCGGCGCGCCCCGGCGCCCCGACCGCCCCCGGGTCGGTCTGTCACCGGAGGCGGAGTCCCGCCTGCTCGGCGCCTGACCCGGCCCGCTCCCCGCGCCGTCATCTTGTACTCATGGCTCATGTGGAGCGGGTGGTTCCTCGTGTCTGTCGCGACGGACACGTGACCCCGAGGCGTCGAACCCCGCGAGCAGTGCGAGACCACCGGGGTCCGGGACCCTCCCGTCACACCGGCCCCGAACACGGAGAGGGGCCGCACCCTCGGGGGCGGCCCCTCGCGCCCGTGTCCGCTCCAGGCTCCGGGGTGTCCGGGTCAGAGCGCCGGTGCGCTCGCCTCCCGCTTGGTCACCCGGAGCTTGTCCGCGGCGTCGTCCACGTCCACCACCACGGTGTCGCCCTCGGAGAGCTCTCCCGCCAGCAGCTCGCGGGCCAGCGGGTCGCCGATCGCGGACTGCACCAGGCGGCGCAGCGGACGCGCGCCGTAGCTCGGGTCGTAGCCCGTCAGCGCCAGCCACTCGCGGGCGCCCAGCGTCACCTCCAGACCCAGCTGCCGGTCCGCCAGGCGCCCGGACAGCTTGTCGATCTGCAGGTCCACGATCCGCGTCAGGTCCTCGGTGGACAGCGTGTCGAACATGATCACGTCGTCCAGCCGGTTGAGGAACTCCGGCTTGAACGTCGCGCGCACCACGTCCATCACGCGGTCCCGGCGTACCGACTCCTCCAGGGACTGGTCCACCAGGAACGGCGATCCCAGGTTGGAGGTGAGGATGAGGATGGTGTTGCGAAAGTCCACCTGGCGGCCCTGGCCGTCGGTCAGCCGACCGTCGTCCAGCACCTGCAGCAGGGTGTCGAACACCTCCAGGTGCGCCTTCTCCACCTCGTCCAGCAGCACCACCGTGTACGGGCGGCGGCGCACCGCCTCGGTCAGCTGGCCGCCCTCCTCGTACCCCACGTAGCCGGGGGGCGCACCGACCAGGCGCGACACCGAGTGCTTCTCGGAGTACTCGCTCATGTCGACGCGCACGATCGCGCGCTCGTCGTCGAACAGGAACTCCGCCAGCGCCTTGGCCAGCTCGGTCTTGCCCACGCCCGTGGGACCCAGGAAGAGGAACGAACCCGTGGGCCGGTCCGGATCGGAGATACCCGCACGGGCCCGCCGCACCGCGTCCGACACCGCCGCCACGGCGTCCTTCTGGCCGATGAGCCGCCTGCCCAGCTCGTCCTCCATGCGCAGCAGCTTGGAGGTCTCGCCCTCCATCAGCCGCCCCACCGGGATGCCGGTCCACGACGAGACCACGTCCGCGACCTCGTCGGCGCCCACCTCGTCCTTGACCATGGTGTCGCCGCCCTGGTCGGCGGCGTTCTCCTCGGCCTTGGAAGCCTCCTCGATCTGCTTCTCCAGCTGCGGGATGTCCCCGTACATCAGCCGGGACGCCTCGCCGAAGTCGCCCTCGCGCTGGGCCAGCTCCGCCCGCGTGCGCAGGTCGTCCAGCTGCCCCTTGAGCTCACCGACCCGGTTGAGCCCGGCCTTCTCCTGCTCCCACCGGGCCACGAGCCCGGTGAGCTGCTCCTGGCGGTCGGCCAGGTCCGCGCGCAACCGCTCCAGCCTCTGGCGGCTGGCCGGGTCCGACTCCTTGTCGAGCGCCATCTCCTCCATCTTCAGGCGGTCGACGATGCGCTGCAGCTCGTCGATCTCCACCGGGCTGGAGTCGATCTCCATGCGCAGCCGGGAGGCAGCCTCGTCGATGAGGTCGATCGCCTTGTCCGGCAGGAACCGCGCGGTGATGTACCGGTCGGACAGGGTCGCGGCGGCCACCAGCGCCGAGTCGGCGATCTGCACCTTGTGGTGCGCCTCGTAGCGCCCCTTGAGCCCGCGCAGGATCGCGACCGTGTCCGCGGCCGACGGCTCGCCCACCATGACCTGCTGGAACCGGCGCTCCAGGGCGGCGTCCCTCTCGATCCGCTCCCGGTACTCGTCCATCGTGGTCGCGCCCACCATGCGCAGCTCGCCGCGCGCCAGCATGGGCTTGAGCATGTTGCCCGCGTCCATGGCGCCCTCGGCGGCACCGGCGCCCACCATGGTGTGCAGCTCGTCGATGAACGTGATGACCTGGCCCTCGGACTCCTTGATCTCCGAGAGCACCGCCTTGAGCCGCTCCTCGAACTCGCCCCGGTACTTGGCGCCCGCCACCATCGCGGACAGGTCCAGGCTCACCAGGCGCTTGCCCAGCAGCGACTGCGGCACGTCGCCGGCCACGATCCGCTGGGCCAGGCCCTCCACGACCGCGGTCTTGCCCACGCCCGGCTCGCCGATGAGCACGGGGTTGTTCTTGGTCCGGCGGCTGAGTACCTGGATGACCCGCCGGATCTCGCCGTCGCGGCCGATCACGGGGTCCACCTTGCCCTCGCGGGCCCGCTCGGTGAGGTCCACCCCGTACTTCTCCAGGGCCTGGTAGGTGTCCTCGGGGTTCTCGGAGGTGACCCGGCCCGAGCCGCGTACCCGCTCGAACCCCTCCAGGAGCGCCTCCGGGGCCGCCCCGGCCTCGGTGAGCAGCCGGGCCGCCTCACCGCCGTCGGCGGCCAGCCCCACCAGCAGGTGCTCGGTGGAGACGTACTCGTCCTCCATCTGCTGGGCGCGCTGCGCCGCCGTGTTGATGGAGACGATCAGCTGGCGCGATGAGCTCGGCGAGCTGACCGTGGAGCCCGCCACCTTGGGCAGCGCCCCGACGGCCGCCTCGACCTTGTCCCTGAGCGCGTCCGGGTTGGCGCCGACCTCCTTGAGCAGGGGCCGGGTGATGCCCCCCGCCTGGTCCAGCAGCGCCGACAGCAGGTGTACGGGCTCCGTCTGAGGGCTTCCGTCGGTGGTGGCCCGCCGGATCGCCACAGACAGGGCTTCCTGGCTCTTCTGGGTGAGTTTGTAGTTCATGCCCGGTGACCCCTTTCGCAAGTAGTGTCACGGGGAGTGATGATCCGTGGCCGTCCACGCCCCCGTGCCGCCGTGGCGGAGCTCCGTCAGTCCTGCTCGTCCTCGGTACGGCCGGGGCCGCCCATTCCCGGACCGTCCGTTCCGGAGCCGTCCGCCCTGGGACGCCCGTCGCGGGACTCGTCGGTGTTTCCCGGATCGGCGGTGTTGAAGATCGTCACGCGGGTGCGGCGCACCAGTTCGCCCCGTACCCCCGCACCGCCCTCGGGCCGCGCCGGGCGGCCCCGCCGGGTCACGGCCCGCCGCGCCGCCTCAAGTTCGTTGGCCAGGTGGAACACCTGCTCGCGCAGCTGTTCCACCTCGTGTTCCAGTTCCAGGATCCGCTTGATCCCGGCGAGGTTGACGCCCTCCTCCTGGGACAGCCGCTGCACCTGGCGCAGCGTCTGCACGTCGCGCATGGAGTAGCGGCGCCCGCGGCCGGACGCGCGGCCGGGCGAGACGATCCCCAGTCGGTCGTACTGCCGCAGGGTCTGGGGGTGCATCCCCGCCAGCTCGGCGGCCACCGAGATCACGTAGACCGGAGCGTCAGCGCCGAAGGAGTCGTTCACTTCATTCACACACCCTTCGCCCGCGCCTCAAGGCCGTCGCGCGGGTCGTAGTCGGAGGTCGCGGCGCGGAACTTCTCCAGTGCCTCGCGCGCGTCACCGTTGAGTGTTCTCGGCACAGCCACCTCGATCGTGACGAGCATGTCACCCGAGGTGCCGTCCTTGCGGGTCGCGCCCTTGCCGCGTACCCGGAGCTTGTGTCCGTTCTGTGTGCCCGGCGGGATCTTCACCGTCACCGGGAACCCCTGGAGGGTCGGGATGCGCACCTCGGCGCCCAGCGCGGCCTCGGGGAAGGTCACGGGCACGGTGATCGTCACGTTGTCGCCGCTCCTGCCGAACACCGGGTGCTCCTTCACGTGGACGACGACGTAGAGGTCGCCCGCCGGCCCGCCGTTCTCACCCGGCGCCCCCTTGCCCCTGATACGGATCCGCTGCCCGTCGGACACGCCGCCGGGGATGCGGGTCTGGATGGTACGGGTGCTCTTGCCGCGCCCGCTGCCGCTGCAGGTGGGGCAGGGATCGTCCACGACCAGCCCGCGGCCCCTGCACTCGCTGCACGGCTCGGACAGCGAGAAGCCGCCCAGGTTGGTGTTCTCGTGCCCGGTGCCGGAGCACTTCGGGCACATCCGCGGGGCGGTCCCCGACTTGGCCCCGGTGCCCCTGCAGGTGGGGCACGGTGCTTCGCTGGACAGCTTGAAGGAGCGCGTGGCCCCCTCGGCCGCCTCGCGGAAGGTCAGTGTCGTCTCGGTCTCGACGTCGGCGCCGCGCCTGCTGCGGGCTCCGGCGCCGCCGCGCCCGCGGCCGCCGAACAGCCCGCCGAAGAGGTCGCTCAGACGCTCACCGCCGGGAGCCCCACCGGTACCGGGCCCCTGTCCGAACAGGTCGCCCATGTCGAACCCGCCGGGGCCGGTGCCGCCGCCGGGCCGGTAGGACCCGCCGAACAGCGAGCGCGCCTCGTCGTACTCCTTGCGGCGCTTGTCGTCCGACAGGACGTTGTACGCCTCGGAGATCTCCTTGAAGCGGTCCGCCGCGTTCGGGTCGTCGGTGTTCGCGTCGGGGTGGTTCTCCCGGGCCAGCTTGCGGTAGGACTGCTTGATCTCGTCCTTCGAGGCGGTCTTTGAGACTCCGAGGACCTTGTAGTAGTCCTTCTCCAGGTAGTCCTTGGTGCTCATCGACTGGTGCCTTCTCCCGCTGGTGCCGGTTGCGTCCGATGCTTCCACGTGACCCCGGGCCGCGTCGGTCCGGGGTCCGTCTCCGGCCGCGGGGGCGGGGGGGGGGGGGGGGGGGGGGGGGGGGGGCGCGGGGGCGCGGGGGGGGGGGGGCGGGCCCCCCCCCCCCCCCGCCCCCCCCCCCCCCCCCCCCCCCGCGGCCGGAGGATCACGGGCGGACCCGTTACTTGTCGTCTTCCCCGCTGTCCGCGTCGGTGCCGGACGACTCGGCCGAAGCCTCGCCGCCGTCCTCCACCGGGTCCCCGACGACCACGCGGGCCGGACGGAGGACCCTCTCACCGATGCGGTACCCGGGCTGGAACACCTCGATCACGTTCTGGGTGGAGATGCCCGGAACCGGGACCAGGGTGAGCGCCTCGTGGAGGTTGGGGTCGAACTCGTCGCCCTGCTCCGCGTACCGCTCCAGGCCCAGCTTGGTGACCGTGGCCTCCAGGGCCTCGCCCACCGCCCTGAACCCGCCGTTGAGCTCGTCGTGCTCGCGGGCGCGTCCGATGTCGTCCAGGATCGGCAGGAGTTCGCTGACGACCTGGGCGGTGGCCATCTCGCGGACGGTCACGCGGTCGCGGTCGACGCGCTTGCGGTAGTTGGCGTACTCCGCCTGTACCCGCTTGAGGTCGTTGGTGAGTTCGACGACCCGCTCATCGGCGTTGATCGCGTCCGTCACCACCGACTCCGGAGTGTCCGGAACCTCGGGCGCGTCGTCCTCCAGGTCGGCCTCGACGACCTCCTCCTCGGCGACCTCCGGGATCTCCTCGGTGTCGTCGCCCTCGGTCTCGGGATCCCTGACCTCACCGGTCTCGGGGTCGATCCGGCGGTTGTCGCGGATCACCGGTCCCCGGCGCTCATCGCCGTCACCGGTGCCGTTCGTGTTCTCCGACGGAGTCATCTGCGACGTGTCTCCTTCCTCGGCTCGACCTCGGATCAGGACTGGTTGCCCTTGTCGTTTTCCTCGTCGACGATCTCGGCGTCCACGACGTCGCTGTCGTCGGTGGAGTCCGAGGCGCCCTGGCCCGCGTCGCCCTCGGCGCCGCCCTGCTCGCCCTGGCTGTAGATCGCCGAACCGATCTTCTGGCTGGCCAGCGCGACCTTCTCGCTGGCGGAGCGGATGGCCTCCACGTCGGTGCCCTCCATCGCGGTCTTCAGCTCCGCGATGGCCGACTCGGTCTCGGAGCGCACGTCGGCCGGGACCTTGTCCTCGTTGTCCTTGATGACCTTCTCGGTCTGGTAGACGAGGGACTCGGCGTTGTTGCGGACCTCGGCCTCCTCGCGGCGCTTGCGGTCCTCCTCCGCGTACTGCTCGGCCTCGCGGACCATCTTGTCGATGTCCTCCTTGGACATCGCCGAGCCGCCGGAGATGGTGACGGACTGCTCCTTGCCGGTGCCCAGGTCCTTCGCGGTGACGCTGACGATGCCGTTGGCGTCGATGTCGAAGGCGACCTCGATCTGCGGGACGCCGCGCGGCGCCGGGGGCAGGCCGGTCAGGTCGAAGACACCCAGCTTCTTGTTGTACTGGGCGATGTCGCGCTCGCCCTGGTACACCTGGATCTGCACGGACGGCTGGTTGTCCTCGGCCGTCGTGAAGATCTCCGAGCGCTTGGTCGGGATGGTCGTGTTGCGCTCGATGAGCTTGGTGAACACGCCGCCCTTGGTCTCGATGCCCAGCGACAGCGGGGTGACGTCCAGCAGCAGGACGTCCTTGACCTCGCCCTTGAGCACACCGGCCTGCAGCGAGGCACCGATGGCCACGACCTCGTCCGGGTTGACGCCCTTGTTGGGCTCCTTGCCGCCGGTCATCTCCTTGACCAGCTCGACGATGGCGGGCATACGGGTCGAGCCACCGACGAGGACCACGTGGTTGATGTCGCTGAGCTGGATCCCGGCGTCCTTGATGACCTGCTGGAACGGGGTCTTGGTCCGCTCGACCAGGTCGGAGGTCAGGCGCTGGAACTCGGCGCGGCTGAGCTTCTCGTCCAGGTGCAGCGGGCCCTCGGCCGAGGCCGTGATGTAGGGCAGGTTGATCGCCGACTCGCTGGAGCTGGAGAGCTCGATCTTGGTCTTCTCCGCGGCCTCGCGCAGGCGCTGGAGGGCCATCTTGTCCTTGGACAGGTCCACGCCGTTGGAGTTCTTGAAGCGCTCGACCAGCCAGTCGACGATGGCCTGGTCCCAGTCGTCGCCGCCCAGGTGGTTGTCGCCGTTGGTCGCCTTGACCTCCACGACGCCGTCGCCGACCTCCAGGAGGGAGACGTCGAAGGTGCCGCCACCGAGGTCGTAGACGAGGATCGTCGCCTCGCCCTCCTTCTCCAGGTGGTAGGCCAGCGCGGCCGAGGTCGGCTCGTTGATGATGCGCAGGACGTTGAGGCCCGCGATGGTGCCGGCCTCCTTGGTGGCCTGGCGCTGGGAGTCGCTGAAGTAGGCCGGGACGGTGATGACCGCGTCGGTCACGTCCTCGCCCAGGTAGGCCTCGGCGTCGCGCTTGAGCTTCTGGAGCACGAAGGCGCTGATCTGCTGGGGGTTGAAGGTCTTGTCGTCGATCTCCACCGACCAGTCGGTGCCGATGTGGCGCTTGACCGAGCGGATGGTGCGGTCGACGTTGGTGACGGCCTGCCGCTTGGCCACCTCGCCGACGAGCACCTCGCCGTTCTTGGCGAAGGCGACGACGGACGGGGTGGTGCGGGAACCCTCGGCGTTGGCGATGACCGTTGGCTCGCCGCCCTCCAGGACGGCGACACAGGAGTTCGTCGTACCGAGGTCGATTCCGACCGCACGTGCCATGGTTGCTTCCTCCGTCAAGATTGAGTCGTTTGGACGTAAGTTTGCTTCGTCGAGTGGCGGTTGTCAAATCAGTTGAGCCGCCCCGACTCAAGTCGAATCCTACGCCCTGACAACGGCTGACCCGGCCTGGATGTTCCCGGCCTGGGCGCTCTTGGGCGGAGGTGTGGGCGAATCCCGGGACAACTGGGGGAGATCCTTGACCTGGAGACCAGGGACTCTCAGGGATGTCCGAGGGGGTGCCCGGGGTGGTGCGGCGGGGCCGGCGTCCCCGGTTCCGGGGGGGCGGTGGCCGTTCCACTTCCGCGCGTGTCGCAACCTTGTATTGGGAGAAATCGGGAGGAGCCAGGAGGAACGGTGAAGTCACCGATACCCCCGTCGCGTCGTCCGGTGACCGCCGTCCGCTAGACATAGGACGTGTGGGGCGGTCGAGCCCTCCCGTGGCGGCCGCGCTATTACTCGTAAGTAACATAGACTTGGACCGCCGGTGTGTGGCGCACCGGACGACGAAGCAGGATGGGAGGCCACGGACGATGCTGTACCTGACACTGGGCATCATCACCTCGGTCTTCGCCGTGGTCGCGTTCACCATGTTCGCTCTGGGCATCCGCCAGATCGTGCGAACCGTGGGTGTGGGCCGTACGGCGGAGCCGGAGCGCAAGGGACCGCTCGGTCAGCGGCTCACCATGACGCTCATCGAGATCCTCGGACACGGGCGGATGCTCAAGCGGCCCTGGGTCGGCGTCGCCCACTGGTTCGTGATGGTCTCGTTCCCGCTGCTGGTCTTCACGGTCGTGGAGGCCCAGGGCGAGGTCTTCGACCCGCACTTCCACTTGCCGATCATCCACGACTGGGCCCTCTACGGCCTGGTCATCGAGGTCATCGCCGCGGCCAGCCTCGCGGGCATCGTCGGACTGACGGTCTACCGGCTGCTCAACGGCCCCAAGCGCATCGGCCGCCAGTCCCGGTTCACCAACTCCCGGCACTGGACCGCGTACTACGTCGAGGCCTACCTGTGGGCCCTGCTGATCTCGATCTTCGTGATCCGCGGCTTCAAGTCCGCCATGGGCGACTTCCCCTTCCCGGCCTGGGCCACGCCGATCTCCACCGCCCTCGGCACGGTCCTGCCCGGTGACCCCGCGATCGCCGAGCCCGCCATCGCCCTGGTCGCCGCGTTCAAGCTGGTCATCAGCTACCTGTTCTTCATCGTCATCGCCCGCGTGCTCACCATGGGCATCGGCTGGCACCGCTTCCTCGCGCCGTTCAACATCTTCTTCAAGCGCAACGCCGACGGATCCCCGTCCCTGGGCGCCGCCAAGCAGATGATGGACAAGTCCGGGACCAAGCCCCTCGACTTCGAGGAGGCCGACCCCGACGAGGACCCGTTCGGCGCGGGCAAGCTGGAGGACTTCACCTGGAAGGGCCTGCTGGACTTCAGCACCTGCACCGAGTGCGGACGCTGCCAGTCCCAGTGCCCGGCCTGGAACACCGGCAAGCCGCTCTCGCCCAAGAAGGTCATCCTCGACCTGCAGGCGCACGCCTACGAGAAGGCCCCGTACATGCTCCAGGGCATCACCGAGGAGACCCTCTCCGAGAAGCCCGACGAGAGCCACGCGGGCGTGGACGTGCTCGCCCTCCTCAACCGGCCGCTGGTCGGCACCGAGGAGGAGGGTGGCGTCATCCACCCCGACGAGCTGTGGGCCTGCACCAACTGCGGTGCCTGCGTCGAGCAGTGCCCGGTCGACATCGAGCACATCGACCACATCATCGACATGCGCCGCTACCAGGTGATGGTCGAGTCCAACTTCCCGTCCGAGGCCAACACGCTCCTGAAGAACCTGGAGAACAAGGCCAACCCGTGGGGCATGGCCGAGGACCGGCGCATGGACTGGATCCAGGAGCTCGCCGAGCAGGAGAACCCGGTCGAGGTCGAGGTCGTCGACGACAAGCTCTCGCCCGAGACCGAGTACCTGTTCTGGGTCGGCTGCGCCGGTGCCCTGGAGGACCGCGCCAAGAAGACCACCAAGGCCATCGCCGAGCTGCTGGACATGTCGGGCGTCAAGTTCGCCGTCCTGGGCGGCATGGAGGCCTGCACCGGCGACCCGGCGCGCCGCCTGGGCATGGAGTACGTCTTCCAGATGCTCGCCCAGCAGAACGTGGAGACGCTGAACGAGGCCGGTGTCACGAAGATCGTGGCCAGCTGCCCGCACTGCTTCAACACCCTCGCCAACGAGTACCCGCAGCTCGGCGGCACCTACGAGGTCGTCCACCACAGCCAGCTGCTGGCCAAGCTCGTGGAGGAGGGCAGGATCACGCCGGTCAACTCCGTGGACGAGAACATCACCTACCACGACCCCTGCTTCCTGGGCCGCCACAACAAGGTGTACACGCCGCCGCGCGACATCATGGCGCAGGTTCCCGGGGTCAAGACGCAGGAGATGCACCGTCACAAGGAGCGGGGCTTCTGCTGCGGCGCCGGCGGCGCGCGCATGTGGATGGAGGAGCGGATCGGCAAGCGCATCAACACCGAGCGTGTGGACGAGGCGCTGACCACCAACCCCGACACCGTCTCCACCGCCTGCCCGTTCTGCCAGGTCATGCTCGGTGACGCGATCAACGAGAAGAAGTCGCAGGGCGAGGCGAAGGAGTCGCTGGAGGTCGTGGACGTCTCCCAGCTGCTGCTGCGCTCGGTCCGGGAGGCTCCCGGGGAGAAGCCCGAGACCGCCGACGCCCAGAGCTGACGTCCGAGGGCCCCGGCCCTCCGACCCGAGCTCCTCCGAGGGGCCGGACGCCGACCGCGAGTCGGCGCCCGGCCCCTCGCGCGTTCCGGGGCGGCGCCTCCGCGCCGCTCCGGCGACACCGGTGGACGGAGGCCGTCCGGTGTCCGCCTCCGGGCGCTCGTCGGACGCCCAGCGCGCGGCCGCGGAGGCGGCCGTCGCCGCCGTCACCGTCGGGGGAGGGCGGGAGGCGCACCGCGGATGACATTTGTCAGTGCGCCCGCCGGGAGGTTCCACACGGGCAGCCTGTGACAACGGCGTCTGTCCGGCGGCCCCCGGCCCACGGGAGTCTGGACGCATGACGACGACAGCGAACACCGCGGCGGCCGGCCCCGGTCACCGGGACACCACCGGCCCGGCGGTGGTCGTCCGCGACCTCCGACAGCACTACGGCGACTTCGAGGCGGTCAAGGGGGTCTCCTTCGAGATCCACCCCGGCGAGCTCTTCGCCCTCCTCGGCACCAACGGCGCGGGCAAGACCACCACCATCGAGACCCTGGAGGGCTTCCGCCGCCCCAGCTCGGGCACCGTCCGGGTCTTCGGCCTCGACCCCCACGGCCAGCCCGTCGGGGTCCGTGAGCGCACCAACGCCGTCCTCCAGGGCAGCGGTCTGCTGGAGGACCTGAGCGTCGAAGAGACCATGGACCTCGCCCACGACCTCGCCGCCGGCCCCCGCGACACCGCGGAGGTCCTGGACATGGTGAACCTGGCCGACAAGCGCGAGGTCGCGGTCCGCCAGCTCTCCGGGGGGCAGAAGCGCCGCCTGGACCTGGCCCTGGCCCTGGTGACCCGGCCCGAGGTGCTGTACCTGGACGAGCCCACCACCGGTATGGACCCCGAGGCGCGGATCGAGACGTGGCGGGTCATCTCCGAGCTGAAGGGGGACGGGGTGGCGATCCTGCTCACCACCCACTACCTGGAGGAGGCCGAGCGGCTCGCCGACCGGCTGGCGATCATGCACCGCGGCGAGGTGAGGGTCGAGGGCACCCTGGCCGGCGTGCTGGCGGGCTGGGGTGACCGGGTGGGCTTCATGCTCCCCGAGAACGTACGTACCAGCGACCTGCCCGAACCGCCCGGCACCGAACTGGCCGTGGAGACCCGTGACCACGCCCTGTGGGCCACCTACACGGCCATGGGCGAGGACGTGGCCGACCGGGCGCACCACACGGTCGCGGCACTCATCGCCTGGGCCGCCGAACACGGGACCACGCTCAAGCACCTCCAGGTGCGCGGCGCCTCCCTGGAGGACGTCTTCCTCCGGGTCGCGGACGGCGCTTCGGACCTCGTCACGGACTGAGCGACCCCGCCCCGGCCTCCCGCCGTTCCCCACAGACTCCAGGAGCACACATGAGCACGACCACCGCCGCCCCGCGGCGCTCCCGACCCTCCATCGGCTGGCCGAGGCAGACCCTGCGCCTGACCCGGACCGAGTTCACCCTGTTCGTGCGGTACAAGACCGCCTGGATGTTCCTGGCCCTGCCGCTCTTCCTGCTGGTCATCGCGATGGGCCTGCCCTCCGAGGACGTCTTCCCCGGGGTCAGCGGCAGCACGCTGTCGATGGCCGCGACGCTGGGCAGCATCGGTGTGATCGTGGGCATCGGGCACGCGTCGAACGTGTTCACCGCACGGCGGGAGTCGCTGGTGCTCAAGCGGTTGAGGGTGAGCGGCGTACCCCAGGTGGCCATCTTCGGTGCCCTCACCGGGGTCGTGGTGCTGTTCTCGGTGCTGGTCGCCGCGCTGATGGCCGCCCTGATCCTCGCGGTCTCCGGCGTGCTGCCCCGGGATCCGCTGATGCTGTTGGTGGCCGTGGTGCTGAGCGCGCTGTCGATGACGCTGGTCGGACTGCTGATCACGCCGACCGTGCGCAACGCCGAGGCCGCGCAGATGGCGGCGATGGTGCCGATGATGATCCTGCTGTTCGCGAGCGGCGTGTTCCTGCCGATGGACCTCCTGCCGGACACCGCGCGCCAGGTGGTGCAGCTGCTCCCGGCCACACCGAGCAGTGACATGGCGCAGGCCGCCTACAGCGGGTACGACGTGTTCGGCGGCTACGCCGACGCCGAGGAGCCCGGCTACCTCGGCCTGTGGACCGCGGCCCTGCCCTCCGTCGGGATCATGCTCGCCTGGATCGCCGTGCTGGGGCTGCTGGTGCGCCGGTACTTCAGGTGGGACCCCCGCCAGCCCTGAGGGATGGCGGTACCGGGGCGCCGGGGAGGCCGGGGACGGACGGCCTCCCCGGCACGGCACACTGGGTCCGTCCACAGGCGTGGACACGAGGGCCGGGAGGGGGCCGGCCCGGGGGGCCGATCGCACCGGCCCGGTCAGGAACCGTCCCCCGCCCACGAGGAGACACCGCGTTGACAGAGCACGGGCCACCGCTGGCCGAGGACGTCCGGAACGACCGCAAGCTCCGTGTCGCCAGGCTCATCATCCTGGGATCGCTATCGTTCCTGCTCGTCGTGCTGCTCCTCCTCCCGCTGATGGAAGCGACCATGGGCGAGGAGGGCTTCTCCCTGTGGCGCCCCCTCGTCGCCGAAGCCGTCGCGATCCCGCTCAGCGTCGCGCTCGTGCTGCTCATGCGGAGCAGGATCGACGGACGGCGGAACCCCGACCCCTGGCTCTACTGGGGTTCGGTCGTGCTGGCCGTCATCGGTGCCGCCGCCCTCCAGAACCCCCTCACCTCCATGTTCTTCCTGGCCGCCTGGTGGGGGCTCGGGGTCTTCATGGCGCCCCGCAGGATCGGAGCCGCGGTCACCCTGGGGCTGCTGGTGGCGCCCTGGCTGTTCATTCCGTTCAGCCCCATGGACATCAATCCCCTCGCCTATCTGGCGGTGTGGACCACCGCGATCGTCTGGTCGCTCATCCTGGCCGCGGGCTCCCTCGCCTCACTCTGGCTGTGGGACATCACCAACGACGCGGTCCGGGGCCAGGCGGCACGCGCCCAGCTCGCGGTCACCGAGGAGCGCCTGCGCTTCGCCCGGGACATGCACGACCTGCTCGGCCACAGCCTGTCGGCCCTGGCGGTCAAGGCCGAGCTGGCGGGCAGGCTGGCCGAACGCGCGCCGGACCGGGCCGCCGCGGAGATGACCGAGGTGCACGAACTCGCCCGCAAGGCGCTCCAGCAGGTGCGCACGGCGGTGAGCGGCTACCGGGAGGTCGACCTCGCGGGCGAGGTGGACGCGGTGGGCTCCGTCCTGGCCGCCAACGGCACCCGGGTCTCCGTCACCGGACTGGACGGCCTGGCGCTGTCCCCGGAACGGGCGTCGCTGGCCGCGTGGGTGGTCCGGGAGGGCGTGACCAACGTGCTGCGGCACAGTGACGCCACCGAGTGCCAGATCGTCTTCACGCCGGCCAGGGACACCGCGGTGGGCCGGGTCCTGGTGGTGGAGGTGTCCAACGACCAGGCGCGCGGGGACGGGGCCCCGGAGGAGTCCTCCGGGAACGGACTGGCGGGATTGTCCGAGCGCGTCTCGATGAGCGGAGGCACCCTGTCGGCGGCGCACACCGGGGACGGCGGTTTCCTGCTCCGGGCCGTGGTCCCCCTCTGAGGCCTCCGGTCAGGACGGCCAGGGGGCGAGGGGGAGGCCGGACGGGGCCCACACCGTGAGGGGCCCGTCGAACGGCAGCGGGAGCATGTCGGTGAACGGTGTCGCCTCCGGCAGGACACGCGTCTCCGGGAACAGCTGCCCGGTGGCGGGGAGCACGCGCGCCTCGGGCTCCTCCTCGCACGGCTCGGGCGGCCGTGTGACCGGACTCCGGTCCCGGACGCGCGGAGGAGGCCCGGTCGGTCCCGCCGCGCCCGTCCGGGGGACCGGTACCGCGTCGGCGCTTCCGGCTCCGCCATCCGGGGCCGAGACCCCGAGTACACGGTCGATCTCGGTGGGGGTGAGCCGGTGGTCGGCGTCGGCCACGGCGATGAGCACCTCGGCGTACAGCTCGATCTCGTCCAGCGCGACGTGGTCGTGGAGGGTGGCCTGGTTGCACGGACGCGGTTCCGTGCCGTGTCCCACGTGTGCTCACCTCCCGGCGACGACGGTGCCGCGGAAAGGGTGCGCCGGTAGCCCCGGACGGGGCTGACGTGGGTCCCGGGCGCGACGAAACCGGTCCCACACGGCATGGATCCTCAGGCTACGCGTGCGCGTGGGACCCGCGCATGACCCGTGAGGACCAGAGGAGGAGTCACCCGTGTTAGCCAGAAGCGTCCGGTGCGGTGCTTTCGGGCCACGGTGTCGCCCCTACTCCTCCCAGTCGACGTCCTGGTGCTGGACGGCGAGCGCCGCGTAGTGGGTCGGCGTGTGCTGCAGCACGAGCCGGTCGTCGTCGTTCAACTCGCGGATCACCTTGCCGGGCACGCCCGCCCACAGGGTGTCCGGCGGGACGGTCTTGCCGGGCGGGACGAGGGAGCCCGCCGCGACCAGCGCGCCCCGGCCCACGCGGGCACCGCCCAGGACGATCGCGCCGATGCCGATGAGCGCGCCCTCCTCCACGACCGCGCCGTGCACCATCGCCTTGTGGCCCAGGCTCACGTCGTCGTGCAGGACGGCGGGCTCCCCGGGGTCGGAGTGCAGACCGCACTGGTCCTGGATGTTGACCCTGTCCCCGACGACGACGTCCTCGGTGTCGGCGCGCAGCACCGACCCGTACCAGACGCTGCTCCGGGCGCCCAGGCGCACCCGGCCGACCACGACCGCGCCGGGCGCGATCCACGCGGTGGGGTGGACCTCCGGCCGCCCGAAGCCGGCGCCGCCCACACGCGGCCCCGCGGCCCCGCTCCCCGTCTCCTTCGCACTGCCCATCCCGTGGTCCTCCCTGCGTCTCGTGCCGCCGTGTCCGTTCTCCCCCGTGAGGGGCCGGATCAGCGGGAAGTTGACCGCTCTGCCCCCGTACGGGGATGATCGCGCATACCTTAGTAAGAACGTGACCAGGGTCCGCACGGCGGTGTACCGGTCGGGAATCTTGACGCGGCCGCGCCGCGCGTGTCTACCTTGGTCGTCTGGACGGTGTCCACGACGTGACGCTCCGCCCTCGACCGGATCCCCATGCGGCCGAGCCGGCGCGGAAAAAGGACACTATCGGGCGGATGTCGCTAACAGGACCCGATAGGTGTCCTTGTGACAATGGGTACGGGTCAACTCTCACCTTCTGCGACGCGCAGTCAAACGGTGTAAGGAACATGAAAGGCACATGAGCGATATGTTGCCGGGCGGCGGACTGCAGCAAGACAGGTTTCCGACGGTGCGCAAGGGCGGCTACGACAAGGCGCACGTCGACGATTACTACGTACGGATGGACAACCAGTTCAAGAGCCTCCGCGAGCGTCTGCAGCGGTTGGACGACGAGCTGGAGCAGTACAAGCGCGATCTCGCCATCGCCCGCGAGAAGGCCCAGGTCAAGCCTGAGCACGAACAGATCAGCGAGCGCATGGCCGAGATCCTGCGGATCGCCGAGGAGGAGGCCAAGGAGCGCCGCTCCAGGGTCGAGTCCGAGGTGAAGGAGATCGAGAAGAAGGCCCAGGAGGAGATCGCCAAGCACCGCAGGGACGCCGAGCAGCACGCGGAGCGGGTCATCTCCTCCGCTCGCTCGGAGGCCAACGAGCTGGTCGACAGCGCCAAGAAGGAGGCCGACCAGCTCCGAGGCCAGGCCAAGCAGGAGGGCGAGCGCCGTCTGAGCGAGGCCGAGGCGCGCGCGAAGAAGATCCACGACACGGCGGACCGCAGGCTCGCCACGCTCACCGCCACGCACTCCGAGGCGCTGCGCCGTCTCAAGGACATGCACTCGACCCTGGCCGACCTGGTCGCGGCCGAGGACGAGGCGGGCGTGCTGGAAGCCGGCCTCACCCGCGAGGGATCGGCCTCCGAGCCGGCTCAGGAGGGCAAGCAGGGCGGCCCGGCGAGGTCCGACCAGGGCAAGCCGGCCCAGAACAAGCCCGCCCAGGCGGCCCGGCCCGTTTCCGGAAAGCCGGAGGAGACCGGGGCGAAGGCCCAGGAGCGCGGCACCGAGGGCTCACGTCCCGAGTCCGGTCGAGCGGACTCGGCCCACCCCGAGGCGGCCAAGCCCGCTCAGGCGGCCAAGCCGGAGCAGGAGCGCAAGGGGGAGTCGGACGAGGCGACCACCAAGCTGCCTCCGCTCCAGCAGGAGTCGGACGAGGCGACCGTGCGCATCAAGCCGGTGGCCAAGCAGGAGCAGGACGGACAGGACTCCCCGAAGGCCGGGCGGACCCCGTCCGGGGAGGACAAGCAGGGTGCTCAGGCCGAGCCCCGTCCTCCGCAGGGGGCCCGCTTCAACGCTCCCTCGCCGGAGGGCTCCCAGGGACCGCGGCAGGGGCAGGCCGGTCCGCAGCAGAGCCACTCGGGCCCGCAGGCTCCCGGGGGCGACCCGGGCATCACCGGTGTCTACCGGCATCCGGAGTCCGGGCAGAACCAGCAGTCCGGTTCGGGTCAGCAGTCCGGGCAGAACCAGCGGTCCGGTCCGAACCAGCCCCCCAAGAGCGACGAGGGCGTGCGGATCATCCGCAAGCCGTAGGGAGAGCCTGACCCGACCCGCGCCGCCCATGTGCCGTGCTCCGCGACGGCGGGGAACCGGTACGCCGGCCCCCGCGCGGAACGGTTCTCCGGGGGTGGGGACGTCGTCCCCGCCCCCTGGTGTTTTGTGGTCGGTTGTAGGGCGGCGTCCGCCTTGTCGCAGGCTGTCGGCTACGATGCCGTCAGCCATGATTATCCGCGCGGCCATCAGGTCCGACCTCGGTGCGATTCTGCGTCTGCTCAGGGAACTCGGCGACGCCACCCACGCGCAGAGCGCTCACGTCCGCATGTCCTCCGCGGCCGTGCGCGCCTGGACGAGGATGGAGAACGACCCGGACCGCACGATCCTCGTCGCCGAGCAGCGCGGGCAGATCATCGGCACCCTGGGCCTTCTGGTGGTGGCCAACCTGACCCACGACGCCAAGCCCTGGGCGGTGGTGGACAACCTCGTGGTCGACCCCCTGACCCGGGGCCGGGGCGTCGGCCGGGCCCTGATGGAGGACGCGCTGGACCGCGCGACGCAGGTCGGGTGCTACAAGGTGGAACTCCTGCCGCACGAGAGCAGGGACGGCGCCCACCGGTTCTACGCCTCGCTGGGCTTCGACAGGTCCGCCGAGGGCTTTCGCCGCTACCTCTGACCGGACCCCGGTTCCGGGCCTCCGGCACCACGTGAACGCGGTCACACCCGAGCGCAAGTAAACGCTGTTGACCTGTCAAATCGATATCTCTCCCCACGTTTTGGTATGCGCGAGGTCTTCGAAGGTGCCAACCTGGAGGACCGCAAGCCAGATCGTAGCCGCCGAGGGGTGTGTAGATGGACCATCCGGAGGAAACCGGAGGTGGCGCCGGGCCGACGCGGGGTCGGGAGGCCACGAGGGCCCGCATCCTCGCCAGCGCCAAGGAGCTGTTCACCAACGAGGGGTACGGCTCGGTGTCGTCGAGGATGATCGCCTCGCACGCGGGGGTCAACGTCGCGCTGATCAACCGCTACTTCGGGGCCAAGCGCGGACTGCTCACCGAACTCCTCCGGGAGGACGGCGTCTTCCCCGGGCTGATCGAGGGTGATCCCGCCACCCTCACGCGGCGCCTGGCCGAGCACGCGGTGAGCCGCCTGCACGGCGAGGGCACCGCGCTCCAGCGCGCCCTGGACGACTCCGCGGGCGACCCCGACCTGCAGGCGGTCTACCAGGGGCGGATCACCAGCGCGATGATCGACCCCCTGACGGTCTACCTGGGCGCGGACAGCGCACGGGCGCACGCGTCCCTGATGGCCGCGGTGATACTGGGACTGACCCGGGTGCGGCTGGTCGAGGGGGCGACGGCGCTGCGCGCCCTGGACCGTGAGCTGCTCACGAACCGGCTCCAGGCCCTGCTCGACCTGTGCCTGGAGGACTTCGGCGCGTCGGAGGAACCAGGGGAGCCGCGGGATGCGAACGGGCCCGGGAAAAGCTGAGACCCGTGACCGTTTCCCGGGTCTCGTGTTGCCCGTGGTTTCCGCGCGGCTCACCGTGCGCCGCCGACGGAAGAAGCGGCGGGCCTCCGCCGGGAGCGCGCGGACACGCCCTTGCCACTACGGCAAAGGACCTCGCGCACCGTGTGGCCCGCGGGGAGAGTGGGGCGCGGAGGTGGTGGACATGACCCGGGAACACCCGACGAACCCCTCGCTCGAGGACATGGGCGAGGACTTCTGGAACGAGCGCTACCGCTCGGAGAAGCGGATCTGGAGCGCGAACCCCAACCGCCATCTGGTGGCCGAGGCCGCGGACCTGGCGCCCGGCCGGGCGCTGGACGTGGGCGGCGGCGAGGGCGCCGACGCGATCTGGCTGGCCGAGCGCGGCTGGCGGGTGACCGCGGTCGACATCTCGGCCGTGGCGCTGGAGAAGGGCGGGGCCCACGCACGCGAACGCGGCGAGGACGTGGCCGGGCGGATCACGTGGACGCGGGCGGACGTGACCGCGTGGACCCCGCCCGAGGGCGAGTTCGACCTGGTGACGTCGCAGTTCATGCATCTGGGGCCGGGGGAGCGCGCGCGGCTCTTCCCGGCGCTGGCCTCGGCGGTCGCGCCCGGGGGCGAGCTCCTGGTCGTCGCGCACCACCCCCGGGACCTGGAGGAGGGCGTGCCGCGCCCGCCGATCCCCGAGATGTTCTACACGGGCGACGAGGTGGTGGCGGCCCTGCCGGAGGGGGAGTGGACCGTGCTGGTCGACGAAGCGCGCCCCGGAACGGCCACCATGGACGGGGAGACCCACACCGTGCACGACCTGGTGGTCCGCGCCCGCCGGCACGCCTGACCGCACCCGCGGGGACGGTCGGCCTTCCGGCCGCCCCCGCCCGGGCGGGGGCGTCAGTCGCGGAGCTTGGCCACCACGTCGATCTCCACCAGGATGTTCGCCAGGTCCGATCCCACGGTGGTGCGCACGGGGTAGGGGGCCGTGAAGTACTCCTCGTACACGGCGTTGAACTCGGGGAAGTCCGCCTTGAGGTTCTCCAGGTGGACGGTCGCCTTCACGACGTCGTCCAGGGTCAGGCCGTGCTCGGCGAGCACGGCGGAGACGTTGGCCAGCACCTGGGCGGTCTGCTCGCCCACGGTCGGTGCCACCCGGCCGGTTCCGGGATCCTGCGGACCGAAGCCCGCGGTGTACAGGAACCCGCCCGCGACGACTCCCTGGCTGTACGCTCCGGCCGGGGCGGGGGCGTTGTCGGTGCGGATCGCCTTCTTGGACATCCGTGGACTCCTTC
This sequence comes from Nocardiopsis quinghaiensis, assembly GCF_008638365.1. GTDB lineage: Bacteria > Actinomycetota > Actinomycetes > Streptosporangiales > Streptosporangiaceae > Nocardiopsis > Nocardiopsis quinghaiensis. The sequence goes on from NZ_VWVU01000004.1 coordinate 166,608, forward strand.
GCTGGGGGCGTGGTCTCGTAGGGTGTCGCGTGCATGTGCACGCGCCGGTGCCCACGCCTGTGTGAGGCGGTCGCGGGCGCATCTATTGGCAACAAAGTTATCAATTGCCTTTCCGACAGCGTATCTTGGGCCACACCGACACGCCGGCGGCGGCGCGCCGTCACCGGCGGCGATCGGCACTTCGATCGGAGGAACAGTGCAGTCCGAGACCGTACTCACCGGCGGCCGGGTGGTCGACGGCACCGGCGGGCCCTCCCGCCGCGCCGACCTCGTCCTCCGCCACGGCCGCATCAGCCGCGTCCTCCCGCCCGGCAACGCGCGTACCACCGGCACCGTCGTCGACGTGGACGGGCTGGTGGTCGCCCCCGGCTTCATCGACATGCACTCCCACTCGGACCTGGCCGTCCTCGCCGACCCCGCACACGAGGCCAAGACGCTCCAGGGCGTCACCCTGGAGGTCCTGGGCCAGGACGGCCTCGGCTACGCCCCCGTCACCGACGACACCGTCGAGGAACTCCGCGCCCAGCTCGCCGGATGGAACGGCCGCCCCCGCCTCGACCACTCCTGGCGCACCGTCGGCGGGTACCTGGACCGGATCGACGCGGGCTCCCCGGTCAACGTCGCCTGCCTCGTCCCCCAGGGAAACGTCCGCATGGCGGTCGTCGGCGGTGAGGACCGCCCGCCCACCCCCGGCGAACTCGACCGCATGCGCCGGATCGTCGCCCAGGGCATGGACGACGGAGCGCACGGCCTCTCCACCGGGCTGACCTACACCCCCGGCATGTACGCCACCGACGACGAGATCACCGCCCTGCTCGGCCCCGTCCAGGCCGCGGGCGGCTACTACTGCCCCCACCACCGCAACTACGGATCCCGGGTGGTGGAGTCCTACCGGGAGTGCCTGGAGATCGCCCGCCGCGCCCAGGTGGCCCTGCACCTCGCGCACTGCCACGTCAACTTCCCCCAGAACCGGGGCCGCGCCCCCGAGGTCCTCGACGCCATCGACGAGGCCACCGTCCGCTACGGGCTCGACGTCACCCTGGACAGTTACCCCTACCGGGCCAGCGCCACCCACCTCGGCGCCCCGCTGCCCGGCTGGGCCCAGGCCGGCGGTACCGCCGCCACCCTGGAACGCCTGCGTGACGCTCCCACCCGAGCGCGCATCCTGCGCGAGATCGAGGTCGAGGGCACCGACGGCAACCACGGCGTCCCCATGGACTGGTCGGCCATCGTCGTCACCGGTGTCGGCGACCCCGCCCTGTCCTGGGCCGTCGGCTCCTCCGTCGCCGACCTCGCCAAGAAGCGCGGCGAGGAGCCCGCCGACCTCTACGCGGACCTGCTCGTGGCCGACGAGCTGCGCGGCGGCTGCCTGCTCCAGGTCGGCAACGAGGAGAACATCCGCACCATCATGCGGCACAGCTCCCACACCGCCGGAAGCGACGGTATCCTCGTCGGCGCCAAGCCGCACCCGCGCGGTTGGGGCACCTTCCCCCGCTACCTCGGCCACTACGTGCGCGAACTCGGTGTGCTCACCCTGGAGGAGTGCGTCCGACACCTCACCTCGCGGCCCGCCCGCAGGCTCGGCCTCACCGACCGGGGCGTCGTCCAGACGGGGGCGGTCGCCGACCTGGTGGTCTTCGATCCCGACACCGTGGCCGCACGCGCCACCTACGACGAGCCACGCCTCGCCCCCCAGGGCGTCCACCACGTCCTGGTGTCCGGGGACTTCACCGTCCGGGACGGTCGGCGCACCGACCGCCTGCCCGGCCGATCCGTTCGGAGGAACCGCTGATGACCGGACACCGGAGCGACGGCGTGGGCGGGCCGGCCGAGGGGGTCGACGTCGTCTGCGTCGGCGAGACCATGGCCGTACTCGCCTCCTCCGAGGCCCTCAACGCCGGAACGAAGCTCATCGTGGGCACAGGCGGAGCCGAGTCCAACGTCGCGGTCGCCCTGGCCCGCCTGGGACACACCGCCGCCTGGGTCAGCCGGGTCGGCGACGACCCCTTCGGCAGGATCGTCACCGAGTCCGTCGCCGAGTGGGGTGTGGACGTGCGCGGCGTGGAGGTGGACCCCGGGCGCCCCACCGGCCTGTACGTCAAGGACACCGCTCCGGGCGGCGCGGGGGTGCTGTACTACCGCGCCGGATCGGCCGCGTCCGCGCTGTCGGCCGCCGACGCCGACAGGGTGTGGTCGCGGGGCGCACGCGCCGTCCACCTGTCCGGCATCACCCCGGCGCTGTCCGCGCGGGCCGCCGCGCTCGTGGAGTACCTGCTGGACCGCGACGGCGCCGGGGGCGGCGCGTTGCGCTCCTTCGACGTCAACCACCGGCCCGCCCTGTGGTCGCCGGAGACCGCCGCGCCGGTGCTGCTCGACCTCGCCCGTCGCGCGGACGTGGTGTTCGTGGGCCGGGACGAAGCCGAACGGCTGTGGGGCACCCCGGCCGCCGAGGACGTGCGCGCGGTGCTGCCCGAGGTCCCGGTGCTGGTGGTCAAGGACGCCGAGCACGGAGCGACCTGCTTCGACGCGGACGGCGCGGTGTTCGCGCCGTCCCCTCCGGTGGACGTGGTCGAGGCGGTCGGCGCGGGTGACGCGTTCGCCGCCGGGTTCCTGTCCGGGCTGCTGGACGGCCTGCCCACGAGGCGGCGGCTGGCTCTCGGCCACGCGGTCGCCGGTGCGGTGCTGTGCTCACCCGGGGACACCCTGGAGGCCCTGCCCGAGGGTGTCGCCGAGATCCGCGGACACGCGGAGCGGTGACGCTCCGGTCCTGGACGTCCGCGTCCCGGCGCCGTGCCGTCCGGCTCCGGCGGCTCGGCGGCGGTCAGCCGATGACGATGGCGCCCGCGAGGACCGGGTCGCCGAAGCTCACCGAGCCGTGCCCGGAGGCCAGGGCACGACTGCCCTGACAGCTCGTGCCGGCGAAGAGCGCGAACTTGACCTTGCTCTCCGTGGCGATCCCGGTGACGCCGCCCTGCCCGGTCTTGAGGGTGCGGCACCCCCCGTTCTCCAGGGTCTGCTCGTAACCGGACTCGAAGGTGACCCGGACCGGGGGAGCCTGGTCCTCTTCTCTGCTCGACAGTCCGGCGATCGCTCCGGCGATGGTGGCGGACATGGTGGCGAGGTTCGCAGGGCGGATCGGCACGTGGTTCCCCTTCTCTGCCGGGCCCGCACGGGCACGACGGCTCCTGGCGAGTGCGGAGTTGGCTACTCTGTGTCATTTAGCTACAGGATCACGCGAACCGAGCGGAGCTCAGGCGGAGTGTCGGCGGATTTCTCCAGGTCGTGCCGATCCGGACCCGGAAGCGCGTTGTCGGACACGGAACCGGGCGGATAGGATGCGGTCCTGCCACGAGCGAGGAGGGAGGGCGCCATGAGCCTTCTCCTCGCGTTCTTCGAGCTCCTCATGCTGGGCGTCGTCCCGGCCGAGCTCCTCCCGGCCCCCGACACCCTGACCCTGCTGCTGGTCACCGTCGGCGCGGCCGTCGCCTGGTACGTCCTGTGCGGCGCGGGCCCGTGGCCCGCGGGCGACACGGCCACGGGTGCGGCGCACGCGATGCGCCGCAAGTCGGCGCGCCTGCCCGTGCCCACCCTCCGTGACCCCGACGCGCCCGGACGGCCCCGTCCGAGAGCACCGGGCGCGGCCCTTCCGGCCGCTCGCTGACCGCTTCCGTAACCTTCCGCATGCGCCGGCGCGCGCGTGCCCGCGTGCTCTCCGACGCCCCCGCGCCGGTGAGCCCTCGGGGGCGCCGACCACCCCGGGCACTCCCGCGGCTCTGACGGTGACGCGTTCCCGAGCGGCCCGACGTCTGTTCTCCCCGTACCGGACGAAGGGCCATCCGACCTTGTACAGCTTCGGGCCGATCGCGGCCGCCATGACCCTGCTCTCGACAACCCTCGCCACCCTCACCTCGCTGCTCACGCCACTCACCGCGGGCCTGGCGGCCGGACTCGCCGTCGTGGTCCTGACCGTGCTCGTGCGCCTGCTGCTCGTCCCCCTCGGTGTGATGCAGGTCCGCGCGGAGAAGGCCCGCGCGCGCCTGGCCCCCCGACTGGCCGAGATCAGCGCCGAGCACGGCAAGAACCCCGAGAGGCTCGTCGCCGAACAGCGCAGGGTCTACACCGAGGCGGGTACCTCTCCGCTGGCGGGCTGCCTGCCCTCCCTGGCGCAGATGCCCGTCATGGTCGCGCTCTACGGCGTCTTCATCGGGGCCGGGGGCGTCGAGGAGCCGCTGCTCGACCATGTCTTCGGCGGTGTCGAGTTGGGCGCGACCATGGCGGCCAGCGCCGACGGCCCGTTCGTGGCGCCCGTGTTCGCCGTCGTCATCGCCCTGATCGCCCTGGTGGCCTGGGCGAACCGCCGCTACCTCATGCTGCCCACCATGCGGGCGGCCGCGGCCGTCAACCCGAACCAGCCGCAACCGGGCTTCCTGAGCTACGTGCAGTTCGTGACCGTGGTGGTGGCCGCCTTCGTGCCGCTGGCCGGAGGCCTGTACCTGCTGGCCTCCGGCGCCTGGGCACTGGGTGAGCGGCTCCTCCTGCGCCGGATCCTCCCCGACTGAGCGGGGACGCGGCGGCTCCGGCCCGTTCTCCGGACCCTTGCGGACCTCGCGCCCGGGGAGGGGCCGTCGGCGTCAGAAGTCGATGCTGACGCAGGCCAGGCGGTCTCCCGCGGTGCCCGCCTCGCCGGGTTCGGTGCTGGTGTGGTGCTCGTGCAGCACCAGGGAGCGGGCCTCGCCCTCACGGAACTCCCAGTCCACCGTGGCGGTGGAGTAGGCGTTGCCGCTCTCGTCGGTGACGAAGTCCAGCCAGACCTCGTTCTCGGGGTTGGCGTACTCGGGATCGGAGGACGGCTCGTCCTCGGTGGCGGCCGGATCGGCCTCGTTCTGGTAGTGGGGGCCCGCGTCCCCGGGCTCCTCGCCGCAGGGCCGGGTGTGCACGTGGGCGCCGAACTCGCGGTCGGGCTCCAGCCCGGTGCCGGTGAACTGCACGTAGGTCCCGCCCTCCTGTTCGCGCACCTGCACGTCGGAGGTGGCGCCCGGGGGCACGGCGGTCTCGTCGTAGGTGATGGCGCCCGTGCCCTCGCCGGGCGGCAGGAAGGTGGAGGCGGTCACCGTGGGGGAGGCGGTGGGCTGGGCCCCGGAGGTGGCCTCGGGGTCGGTGGAGCCGTCGCTGGAGGCGGGCTCGGACTGCGCGCATCCGGAGACGAGGATCGCTGTCAGGGCCAGGCCGACAGCGAGTGGTGTCGTGCGCATGACGGGACTCCCGGTGTGTTCTCGGCTGTCGCCCGCAAGACTACCCAAGGTGTCAACATGATGACTAGGCGTGCGGAGCGTGATCTGCCGGGGGCGGGAAGGACGTCCTGAGGGTGAAGGCCCCCGGGGTGGGGCCGTGCTCGCGCAACAGATCCAGGCGCCTTCCGGCCTCCTCGACTGTGGGGATCGTACCGCTGGGAACCCACCACAGGGCCAGGTGCGCCTCCTTGACGCGGTCGAACCACTCCCTGCGGTCGCGCAGCAGTTCCAGGTGCTCGCTCCGGTACGTGAAGTTCCACAGTGACTCCACGTCCTCCCAGACGGAGTAGTTGATCAGGAGCGCGTCGCCGAAGGGCCGCAGGCCGGTGGCGTCCCCCTCACCCTCCTCGACCAGCCGCCACACGAACCCGGGTGCCTTGTCGGCCAGGGCGTTGACGGGCTCGATCCGGGAGGCGAACCCCGCCATGGAGGGGGCGCTGAGGGGTGCCTTCAGGACGCCGACGTTGATCTGGGCCAGGTGGTGGCGGGAGGAGGGGGTCGCATTCATGTGGCACAGCACACCACGGCCCGATCTTCTATGTCAATGTTCATTGTTTTTGGAAATCACCACACAGCAGCGGTCCGGGCGGGCGTCCATCCGGGCCCGTCCGCGGTCCTCGCCGCGCCCCTCCAGCACGCCGCGCAGCAGTTCCAGGTTCAGCCCGCAGGCCAGGGGCGGGAAGGTGCGCGCCAGGGTGTGGAAGGGGCAGTTGCGCAGCCGCACACCACCGTCCCCGGTGTCGTCCCCCGGCCCCTCCCCGGGCTCGTAACCCCGCGCGCGCAGCAGCTCGGCGAGCGGTTCGTCCCGGTGCTCGGCCCCGATCCGGCGGCCCTCCTCGCGTGCGGCCGCGTACAGGGCCTCCTCGGCGCCGTGCCGCTCCACCGCCTCCGCCAGCACGTGCGCGGCCAGCTCGTAGTCCCTCGGGGGCAGGTGCAGGGACAGTTCTCTGCCGGAGCGTCGGTACAGCTTGGCCGGACGGCCCGAACCCGGCCCCTCCCGGCCGCTCACCTTGCGCCGGGACACCTCCAGCAGCCCCGCGTCCGCCAGCCGGTCCAGGTGGTGCGCGGCCAGGGTGCGCTGGATGCCGAGCGCGTCGGCGGCCTGCACGCGGCTGACCTCGCCGCTCGCCGCCACGTACTCGTACAGCCTGCGGCGCACGGGGTCGGCCAGGGCCTGCGCGGCGTCGATCGAGGAGTCGTCCATGCCCCCATTGTCCGCGCGCGGACCCCTCGGGTGGTCCGCGCCGGGCGACCGGCGCCTGTCACCGGGATGGGACACTGGTGGGCGACCACGACCCCTGCCGAACAGGCGACATGCGAACGATCAGACGCGGCGGCGAGCACGAGCTGGAGATCAGGAGATCCCGCTTCATCTGCGCGCTGGCCAGGGTGGACGGTGAGGAGGCCGCGCGTGCCTTCATCGCCGAACGCCGCAAGGAGCACTGGAGCGCCAGCCACAACTGCACCGCCTACGTACTCGGCGACCAGGGCGGCGTGCAGCGTTCCAGCGACGACGGCGAGCCCGGCGGGACCGCCGGGGTGCCCATGCTGGAGGTGCTGCGGCACCGGCGGCTCACCGACACCGTCGCCGTGGTCACCCGCTACTTCGGCGGGGTCAAGCTCGGCGCGGGCGGGCTGATCCGGGCCTACGGCAGCGCGGTGTCCGCCGCCGTGGACGAGGCCGGGGTCCTGGAACGCCGCCGGCTCCTCGTCGTGGACGTGTTCGCCGACTACGTGCTCGGCGGACGCCTGGAGAGCGACCTGCGCGACTCCTCCCTGACCGTGCGCGACGTCGCCTACGCCGACCGGGTCCGCATCGAGGTGGCACTGCCCGAGGACGAACTCCCCGGCTTCGAGCTCCGCCTGGCCGAGCTGACCGGAGGCGGGGCGGAGTCCGAGGTGAGGGGCACCACGGTCGTGGAGGTGGAACCCTGATCCCCCGCACACGACGTTCCACAGCTGTAACGAGTGAAGGTCCTCGGGTGTCGGCATATCCTGGCGCGGCTTAGGATTTTGCCGTAAACGTCATCGTTCGTGGGGAGAAACCGTCCATGCGCAGCTCACGGGTGCCCCAGGCCCTGACCTGTGGCCTCGCGGTGCTGCTGGCCGCCGCGTGCACAGGCGAACCGGAACCCCCCGAGCCCCGGCCGGAGGGGGAGCCGAGCCCGGTTCCCACCGCCTTCGAGGGGGAGGCGCCGCCCGGGATCGAGGGCGAGGTGCTGCGGTATCTGCACGGTGACACCGCGAACGCCCACGAGATCCTCGACGATCCCCTCGGTGTGCGGATCAGCCCCGTCGGAGACGCCTTCCTCATCAGCTCCGGCGGCGAGGACCGACACCTGCTGCACGACGCCGCAACCGGCGAGGCCCTGTGGGAGGGCGAGGCGCGCTTCCGCGGGTTCGACACCGACCGCGGCGGCGGGCGGGTCCTGCTCATGGCGGACGCCGACGGAACCCCGTTCGTCCTGGACGCCCGTGGCGAGCGGCTGTGGGAGCCCGCCGAGAAGGGCGACACCTACCTCGACGGCCTCGCCGTGCGCCACCCCGGCGGATGGAGCGAGAAGGAGCCCCACGGCGCCTTCTCGCTGCTGGACGCCGGGGGCGAGGAGCTGTGGTCCTACGACTTCGAGGCCCCGACCGGTCCCGGGCCCGGGGAGGGGTCCGAGGACGCGGAGACCGCCGAGGACGCTCCGGAGGAGACCGGGGGAGGGGCCGGGGAGGAGCCTGGCCTGGGCGTGCCCGTGGCCGCCCGGGACGGACTGGTCCTGCTCGCCTCCGGCGGCCCCACCCTGCACGCGTACTCCGCCGGTCCCGGCGCCGACACCGGCGCCGGGGACGACGCCGACGCCGGGGGCGAGGAGCTCTGGACGGTCGACGGCGAGGACGCGGACCTGGGCCTGCCGACCTCCGCGCCCGTCCCCGCGCCGCAGGTGATCGGCTTCTATCCGCTGCCCGGCTCCGAGAGCGGGTCGGAGGAGTCCAGCGGGTCGGAGGAGCCCGGCGAGGATGAGGAGACCAGCGGGGACGAGGAGACCGGAACGGAGGAGGCCGAGGAGGTCCTGCTGCTGCGCTGGGCCCAGTCCGAGACGCCCTCCACGCTCTCCGCGCACGATCCCGGGACCGGGGACCTGCTGTGGACCCTGGAGGAGCCGGGCGCGAACCCGGTCGCCGGAGCGTTCGAACCGGCCGGGGTCGCGGGCAGCCTGTACGACGCCGCCACCGGCACCCTCCTGCTTCCCCAGGCCAGTGGTGAGGCCCCCGTGGTCGCGATCGGTCTGGCCGCCGGAGAGGTCCTGTGGGGCCTGGAGGAGGACGCCGGGTCGATCTCCCCGGCCTTCGCCTTCGACGGCCTCGTCTACGGGGACTCCCGTGCCAGCACGGGCGGGGACCGACAGCTGGTGTTCGACGCGGTCACCATGGACGTGGTCGAGGACGAGATACCCGCGTACGTGGAGGCGGTCACCGAGAGCGGGCACGCCGTCCTCGTCCAGGACCGGCAGCGCTTCGTCTACGGGCCGCCCCCGGAGGACGAGGAGGAGTCCGGGGAGCCCACGGACGAGGAGGCCGCCGGCTCACCCGACGCCGACGCCAGCTGATCGCTGCGGCGCGGCTGGGGTGAAGGGCGCCTCGTCCTCCGCTCCTCCCGGTTCGCCCGGCCCCTACTCCTCGCTCAGGTACGGGTAGGTGGCCCAGGTGCCCCCGATGAGCACATAGACCTCGTAGGGGGTGATCGCCGTGTTCGCGGGGTCCTCCGCCGACGCGCCGCCACCGTCCGCGGCGTAGCAGAGGTAGGGTGCCCGGTCCGCTCCCGGCGTGACGGCCACGATGTCGTCCATGTCGCAGTACACCGCCTCGACGCCGTGGTCGAAGCGGATGGTGTCCTCGACGACTCCGCGCACGGTGGGCAGTTCCGGATACTCGAACCGGAAGGTGACGCCTCCGCCGCTGTCCTCGGCCAGGGCCGGGAACCGCATGTCCAGGCCGCCGTAGGTGAGGGTGCAGGTGTAGCTCCGCCCGGCGACCTCCTCCATCCGCTCAGGGCACATGGCGGCGCTGCCCGGGGCGACGTGGGAGGCCTTGCGGGACACCTCCGCCAGCAGGAGCCAGGCCACCCGTTCGGGCAGGGGCGCGGAGCCTTCGGGCTCGGGCGGTAGGGCGGACTCGTCCAGCTGGGGCCTGGAGGAGGGGACGGACTTCTCGACGAGGAGCCCCGCGAGTTCCTCCTGGGACAGTTGGTCCGCGGGTCCGTCCTCCGCGGCGGTGTCCTCGGCGGACTCTTTCGAGGAGGCCGATGCCTGGACGGGTCCCTCCCCGCCGCCGCAGGCGGACAGGGAGAGCGCGAGCGCGAGGGAAACCACCGGAGTGATGGGGAGGCGGCTGTCACGGGGGAAGAAGGGCATTTCTGTCCTTTTCATCCTTGGTGGGGAGCGAAGGGGGGGAGGTGCCGCAGGTCGTGAAGCGCGTGAGGTGGCCCGTGTGTCCGACTCTCCTCACTTTGTGTCTGCTCGCCGGGTACCCGGGGTATGTCCCGCCTCACTGAAAGAAAGTACATGGTGTCGTTTTGTGAAACCCGGTCCCCGAAAGGGGTCGACGGCCCCCCCGTGCGAGCCCGGCTCCGTGGTGAACAGGCACGGAGCGCGCACGCCGGGGCCGCGCCGGTCCCACACCACGCCGCTGGTGTGTCCCATATCACTGTGTGCTTCCGAAGCGGTACGGCCACGCCGCTCCGCGTGCCACGCACCACACCCCGGGGCCCCGGGACCGAACGTGGTTCTCTACCATCCGGTATATGGACGTCCCTGAGAGCGGAGCCGCCGGATCCGGCGCCCCCAACCTGGCCGAGGGATTCCCGGCCGCCACACACGAGCGGTGGCGTGGACTCGTCGCGGGGGTGCTGCGCAAGAGCGGCGTTCCCGAGGAACGGCTCGCCGACGCACCCGAGTCGGTACTCGCCACGCACACCTACGACGGGTTCGACATCGAACCCCTCCACACCTCCGATCCCCCGGCCGCCGACCCCGGCTTCCCCGGACTGCCCCCCTTCACCCGTGGCTACCGGCCCGGCGGGGGAGTCCCCCAGGGCTGGGACATCCGCGCCCGCCACACCGACGCCGACCCGGCCGTCCTGCGGCGCCGCCTGCACAACGACCTCATGAACGGCGTCAGCTCCCTGTGGATCGCCGTCGGCGGCACCGGTCTGCCCGCGTCCGCGCTCGGTGAGGCCCTCACCGACGTCCACCTCGACCTCGCGCCCGTGGTCCTGGCCCCCGGCGCCGACCACGCGGACGCCGCCGACGCGCTGCTCGACGCCCACGCCGACGCCGGTGTGCCCGACGGCCGGATCACCTCCCACCTGGGCGTGGACCCCCTCACCACCGCGGCCCTGGCCGGTGAGCGCCCCGACGTCATGGACCCCGTCCGCTTCGCCGTGGACCGCGCCCAGGGGCGTCCCGGCCTGGGACTGGTCGTGGCCGACGGCACCCTCGTGCACAACGCGGGTGGCTCCGAGGGGCAGGAGACCGGCTTCGCCGTCGCCGCCGGTACCGCCTACCTGCGTGCCCTGCACGCCGCCGGACTGGACCTGCCCGACGCCGCCCGGCGCGTCGAGTTCCGCCTGTCCGCCAACGCCGACCAGTTCTCGGTGATCGCCAAGCTGCGTGCCGTCCGCGCCATGTGGAACCAGGTGCTGGCCGCCAGCGGCGTACCCGCCGGCCAGCGCGCCATGCGCCTGCACGCCGCCACCTCCGAGGCGATGATGACCCGCCGCGATCCGCACGTGAACATGCTGCGCACCACCGTGGCCTGCTTCGCCGCCGGCGTGGGCGGCGCCGACGCGGTCACGGCCGCGCCCTTCGACTCCGCCCTGGGCATGTCCGACGACTTCGCCCGGCGCATCGCCCGCAACACCCAGTCCCTCCTCATCGAGGAGTCGCACCTGGCGCAGGTCATCGACCCCGCCGGGGGCTCCTTCTACGTCGAGTCGCTCACCCGCGACCTGTACCGGGCGGGCTGGGCCCTCTTCCAGGAGGTGGAGGCCGCGGGCGGGGCCGCCGAGGCCGTCGGGCACGGCCTGCTGCGCGAGCGGGTGGACGCGGTGTGGGATCGCCGCCGCCTCGACCTGGCCCACCGCCGCGCCCCGCTCACCGGCGTCAGCGAGTTCCCCAACGCGGACGAGACCCCGCTGGTCCGGCCCGCGGATCCCGCCGCGCCCGTCCCGCCGGCCTCCGGCGGCGGTTTCCCGGTGCGCCGCTACGCCGACGACTACGAGACTCTGCGCGACCGCAGCGACGCGCGGGTGGACGACACCGGTCACCGTCCCACCGCCTTCCTGGCCACGCTGGGCCCGGTCGCCGCGCACACCGCCCGCGCCTCCTTCGCGACCAACCTGCTCGCGGCGGGCGGTATCGCGGTCGAGGACCCCGGCCCGCTCGACGGCGTCGCCGCCGCCACGGACGCCTTCGCGGCCTCCGGCAGCCGTGTCGCCGTCATCTGCTCCTCCGACGCGGTGTACGCGGAGAGCGCCGAGGCCGTCGCGCGATCGCTCAAGGGCGCGGGAGCCCGCCGGGTCCTGCTCGCCGGCGCGCCCGGCGACGCCTACCGCGAGGCCGGGGTGGACGCCTTCGCCCACCGGGGGTGCGACGCCGTCGCCCTCCTCGCCGACCTGGTCGAGGTCCTGCTCGCCGATCCACCGGAACCGTCCGCCACAGCCCAGGGGGCGCGCACATGATCCCCGACTTCTCCACCGTCGCCCCGGAACTCCCAGAGTTCTCCGAGGGCACCGCACCGGACCACGGCTCGGCCGCCTGGCAGAGCGCCCTGGAGGCCGGCACCGGCAAGGCCGCCGACGCCCTGGAGTGGGAGACCCCCGAGGGCATCGGCGTCAAACCGCTGTACACGCCCGCCGACCGCGAGGGCCTGGACTTCGTGGACGGGCTGCCGGGCGTCCCGCCCTACCTGCGCGGTCCCTACCCGACCATGTACGTCAACCAGCCCTGGACGATCCGCCAGTACGCCGGGTTCTCCACCGCCGAGGAGTCCAACGCCTTCTACCGGCGCAACCTGGCCGCCGGGCAGAAGGGGCTGTCGGTCGCCTTCGACCTGGCCACCCACCGCGGCTACGACTCCGACCACCCCCGCGTGGCGGGCGACGTCGGCATGGCGGGCGTGGCCATCGACTCCATCTACGACATGCGCCAGCTGTTCGACGGCATCCCGTTGGACAGGATGAGCGTGTCCATGACCATGAACGGCGCGGTGCTGCCGGTTCTGGCGCTGTACATCGTGGCCGCCGAGGAGCAGGGTGTGCCTCCGGAGAAGCTCTCCGGGACCATCCAGAACGACATCCTCAAGGAGTTCATGGTCCGCAACACCTACATCTACCCGCCGCAGCCGTCGATGCGGATCATCTCCGACATCTTCGCCTACACCTCGCAGCGGATGCCGCGCTTCAACTCCATCTCCATCTCCGGTTACCACATGCAGGAGGCCGGGGCCACGGCCGACCTGGAGCTGGCCTACACCCTGGCCGACGGCGTGGAGTACATCCGCGCGGGCCAGCGCTCCGGGCTGGACGTGGACGCGTTCGCGCCGCGCCTGTCGTTCTTCTGGGCGATCGGCATGAACTTCTTCATGGAGGTCGCCAAGCTCCGCGCCGCCCGCCTGCTGTGGGCACGCCTGGTCAAGGACCTGGGCGCGGCCAGGGACAAGTCGCTGAGCCTGCGCACCCACTCCCAGACCTCGGGCTGGTCGCTCACCGCCCAGGACGTGTTCAACAACGTGGCCCGCACCTGCGTGGAGGCGATGGCCGCCACCCAGGGCCACACCCAGTCGCTGCACACCAACGCCCTGGACGAGGCGCTGGCCCTGCCCACCGACTTCTCCGCGCGCATCGCCCGCAACACCCAGCTGCTGCTCCAGCAGGAGTCCGGCACCACCCGGGTGGTGGATCCCTGGGGAGGCAGCTACTACGTGGAGCGGCTCACCCAGGAGCTGGCGGCCAAGGCGTGGGCGCACATCCAGGAGGTCGAGAAGGCCGGGGGCATGGCCGCCGCCATCGACGCGGGACTGCCCAAGATGCGCATCGAGGAGGCCGCGGCCCGCACCCAGGCCCGCATCGACTCCGGCCGCCAGCCGGTGATCGGCGTCAACAAGTACCGTCCCGACACCGAGGACGAGATCGAGGTCCTCAGGGTCGACAACTCCCGGGTGCGCGTCCAGCAGCTGGAGAAGCTGCGCCGCCTGCGCGAGGAGCGGGACGGGGCCGAGGTGCGCGCCGCGCTCGACGCGCTCACCGAGGCCGCCGGGCGCGAGTCGAGGGCGGACGAGAGCCTGAGCAACAACCTTCTGGCGGCGGCGGTCGACGCGGCCCGGGCCAAGGCCACCGTCGGCGAGATCTCCGACGCCATGGAGAGGGTCTTCGCCCGCCACTCCGGCCAGATCCGTACGATCCAGGGTGTGTACAGGGAAGAGGCGGCGGAAAGCGCCGACACGGCCGGGCTCATGGAGCGCGTGGCCCGACGGGTGGACGAGTTCACCGAGGCGGAGGGCCGCCGTCCCCGCATCCTGGTCGCGAAGATGGGCCAGGACGGGCACGACCGCGGCCAGAAGGTGATCGCGACCGCCTTCGCCGACCTGGGCTTCGACGTGGACGTCGGCCCGCTCTTCCAGACCCCGGCCGAGGTCGCCGCCCAGGCGGTGGAGTCCGACGTGCACGTGGTCGGGGTGTCCTCGCTCGCGGCCGGGCACCTCACACTGGTTCCCGCCCTGCGTGAGGAGTTGGCCGAACTCGACCGCGAGGACATCATGATCGTGGTCGGCGGGGTCATCCCCCAGGCGGACTTCGCGTCGCTGAGGGAGGCGGGCGCGTCGGCGATCTTCCCGCCCGGGACGGTCATCGCCGAGGCCGCCGTCGACCTGCTCGACCAGCTGGAGGAGCGGTTGGACTAGTCCGTGTCCGGAAACCGGGTGATCCTGCTCCTGGTGGCACTCCCGAACGCCGAGAACGCCGCTGGGAGCAAGGTCATCGCTGTCAGGCACGTCGCCGAGGGTGCCGACCGTGGCGGTCACCGCACCAGGGAGTGACCGTACGTGGCCCGAGGGCCGGAGGGAGAAGCGTGGACGACCGGGGTGGTGCGCGGGGAACGCGTGGTTCGGGGCGGCGCCGCCCCGTGGACGTGGACGCCCTCGCCGAGGGGGTCCTGGCCGGGCATCGTCCCACGCTGGCGCGCGCGATCACGCTCGTGGAGTCCCGCCGCCCGGACCACGTCCGTGCGGCGCAGGAGCTGCTCGTCCGGCTCCTGCCGCACACCGGCGAGGCCCACCGGGTCGGGATCACCGGAGTCCCCGGCGTCGGCAAGTCCACGTTCATCGACGCGCTGGGCACCAGGCTGACCGGGGCCGGGCACCGGGTGGCGGTACTCGCCGTGGACCCCTCCTCCACGCGCACCGGCGGCAGCATCCTGGGCGACAAGACCCGGATGGCGCGCCTGGCCGTGGACCCGGGCGCGTTCGTCCGCCCCTCGCCCACGGCGGGGACCCTGGGCGGGGTCGCCCGGGCCACCCGGGAGACCATGCTACTCATGGAGGCGGCCGGGTTCGACGTGGTGCTCGTGGAAACCGTGGGCGTCGGTCAGTCCGAGGTCGCGGTGGCCGCCATGGTGGACTGCTTCCTCCTCCTCACGCTGGCCCGTACGGGCGACCAGCTCCAGGGCATCAAGAAGGGCGTGCTGGAACTGGTGGACGTGGTCGCGGTCAACAAGGCCGACGGCCCGCACGCCGACGACGCGCGCAAGGCGGCCCGCGAGCTGTCGCGGGCGCTGCGGCTGCTCCAGCCGGTCCATCCGGACTGGCGTCCGCCGGTGCTGACCTGCAGCGGGATGAGCGGTGACGGGCTGGACGGGGTGTGGGACACCGTGGTGGAGCACCGTGCTGTGCTGGAACGCGACGGCGCTCTCGCCGAGCGCCGCAGCCGTCAGGGGGTCAGCTGGATGTGGGACCAGGTCCGGGACCGGTTGATGGACACCTTCCTGCGCGACCCGAGGGTGGCGGAACTCCTTCCGCGCATGGAGGACGAGGTGCGCTCGGGAAGGAGCACGGCGACTCTGGCCGCGGGCGCGCTACTGGACTCCTTCACCCAGCGTGAACGCCCCTCAGCTGAATGAACGCATAGTAACCGTGTTGCCGTTGACGGGGTCAACGCGAGATGAACACGTGCCCCGGGTGCGTTCCATGTCGTGAAATAACCCACGGTGAACATGTCATACCGGATGCTCTTGGTGGGGTTCGTGCCCAGGAGGCGAAAATTTCTTCCGGTATGCCATTCCCGAACGGGCGGTTCGCTTATACCGTGTGTGTCCAAAGACTTACCAGGTTCGCGGACGTGTCAGCGTTCTCCCCTCGTTGGTCCGGTTCTGTGGGAGTGGTGCCGGGAAGGGCGGGCGTGGTTCGCGGATCTGCGTATGGTTAGACGAAGGGACCCCTCACCATCTCAACGTGGGGCCGGGAGGAGTGAACGTGCACAGGCTTGGGCTGAGCACGCGGGTGGAGAGCCGCAGCGTCATCGTCGCGATCGAGGGAGAACTCGACATCGCGACCGCCGCCGACCTCCAGGAGCACATCCAGTCCGCGATCAACGACCACGGTCCTTGGCTGATCCTGGACCTGGCGGGTCTGGACTTCATGGACTCGAGCGGTCTGAACGTCATCATCAACGCCTACAGGACCGTCCGTGAGCTGGGCGGGTCGCTGGCGTTGGCCGCACTGAACGAACGCGTCACCAAGGTCGTCCGCCTGGTCGGCCTGCACCGACAGGTTCCGGTCCACCAGACCGTGGCCACCGCGGTGACCGCGATGGAGGCTCTGGAGGCCAAGCGCCAGGCCGGATAGGCTCCGCGCGTGAGCCGACTCCTCCCTCCGGGCTCCCCCGACGTCTCCTGGGACCACAACAGCCACTACCACGGCCACCTTCTCCAACACGTGCCCCCGCACTGCACCCGAGCGCTCGACGTCGGGTGCGGCGGCGGCCGGTTCGCCCGGGTCCTGGCCTCGCGCGGCATCGCCGTCGACGCCGTCGATCCGGAGCCGCGGATCATCTCCACAGCCCGCGAGTGGACACCGTCGCGGCTGCCGGTCGAGTACCGCGTGGCCTCCCTGGAGGAGGCGGACCCGGCCCCGGCGGGGTACGGGTTCGTGAGCGCGGTCTCCAGCATCCACCACATGCCGTTCGGGCCCTCGCTCGAACGGATGGCCGCCGCCCTCGCCCCCGGCGCCCGGTTGAGGCGGCTGCTGTTCTGGCGCTACTCGCTCCTCTGCACACGTCCGGCCTGGCCCCGCGCGGGGTCAGGCCTTCGGGTCACTCACGGTCTTCGCGGCGCGGTCAGCCGGCGCCGCCGCCACCGCCGTCGCCTCCGCCGCCTCCTCCGGAGTCCCCACCGCCGAAGAGGCCGCCGCCGAAGAAGCCACCGCCGTCCCCGGGGTTCCAGTCGGTGCCGTCTCCGGCGTCACCGCCGTAGGAGCCGGCTCCTCCCGGATACGCGTTCCCGGCGCGCGGACCGGGGTGTCCCCGGTGACCGTGGCCGGGCGGTACCTGGCGGGCCCGCCCGAACGCGTACGGCTGACCAGGCGGGGGAGCATGGCCGGGCGCGGGACCCGCGGCACGGGTGGCGGCGGACCTCGATCGCATCAGCGCGACGACGAGCGCGATCAGCGCCCCGGTGACCATGAGCCCGTACACGGACTCCACCAGCATGTTCGTCATGGAGCTGAACAGGAGGAACGCTTCGACGTCCAGGCCCATGGGACTGACGACGGTGTAGGACACGGTACTCGCCACCTGGGCGAGTACAGCCACGATCATGAGGACCCCGGTGGTCCGGAGGGCGCCGGGAGAGGGCGATCCCTTCGCGCGGACGAGGGCGACGATCCCCACCGCGAGGAGGAAGAGCGTGCCGAGGATGCCGAGGGCGGAGAGGAAGGTCATCGGAGGGCTCCTCGTGTCAGCGGGTCGGGGAGGGGCGCGGGCCGGGCTGGGGACTGGGTGACGGGAGAGGTACGGCCTGGCCCGCGACGCGCCTGGCCGCGGCCAGCACCAGGGTGAGCAGGCCTCCGGCGAACACGACCGTGAACACCAGGTGCAGCAGCGCGGTCGTGGGGGATGCCGGGGAGGCCGCGCCCATGTACGAGGTGTAGAAGCTCCAGATCTGAACCGTCAGGTCGCCGAGCGCGCCGATGACGAGCAGGACGCCGCTCGTCGCGACGAGGCCCCTGCGGTCGGCGGCCACCGCTCCGGTCAGGGCCAGAACGATGACGCCGAACAACAGGTGGAGGCCCCCGAAGAACAGGGAGACGAAGGAGGAGACGGAGAAGAGGGCGAACATCGGTGAGGGATCGGACATCCGGTTCCTTTCCTGGGGGTGACGGAGCAGGCCGGACTCTGGCGTCGGCCTCTCTCCGCGTCGACACGTGTACCGACCACCGGCCGTCCGTCTGTGCGCCTTAGGACGGCGCATCCGCCGCGGGAGTTTTCCACAACGCGCCCTTTCTCATGGAAAACCGTCGCTCCGGCGGGGAGCATGGGGGGACGGCAGGACACTCGGAGGTGACGCCGTGCTCGTGGTGGGGCTGGACCGGATCACGGAGGGCATGATCGACCTGGTCGGCGGCAAGGCCGTCGGGCTGGGCGGGGCGATCGCCGCCGGGGAACGCGTCCCACCGGGTTTCTGCGTGACCACCGAGGCCCACCGCTCCGGGACGCTGCCGACCGCCGAGGTGGCCGCCGCCTACGAGGCCCTCGGCGGGGGCCGGGTGGCCGTGCGGTCCAGCGCCACCGCCGAGGACCTGCCGGACGCCTCCTTCGCCGGCCAGCAGGACACCTACCTCGACGTCGAGGGCGCCGACGACCTCCTCACGGCCGTCCGGCGGTGCTGGGACTCCCTGTGGACCGACCGCGCCGTCGCCTACCGGCGCGACCGGGGCATCGACGACGACGCGGCGCACATGGCCGTCGTCGTGCAGCGCATGGTCGAGCCCCGGACCGCGGGCGTGCTGTTCACCGCCAACCCGGTCACCGGCACCCGGGGGGAGACCGTCGTGGACGCCGTTCCCGGCCTCGGCACCGCCGTGGTCGACGGCACGGTCCGGCCCGACCACCACGTCGTGGCCGCGGACGGCACCTCCCAGGGCCCGGACGGCGGGTGCCTGTCCCCGCAGGAGGTGGAGGAGCTGCGCGCGGCGGGGGAACGGCTTCAGGGCCGTCTCGGTTCGCCGCAGGACGTCGAGTGGGCCATCGACCACGACGGGACCCCCTGGATCCTCCAGTCCCGCGCGATCACCACCCTCTTCCCCCTGCCTCCCCATCACGACGACGGGCCCCGCGCCTACCTCGAGGGCGGGCACATGCAGGGCATGCTCCGCCCCTTCACCCCGATGGGCCTGTCCACGCTGAAGGCCACCGCCGCCGCGTGGTTTCGCGCCCTGGGCGTCGGCAGCGATCCGGAAGACGGGATGATGACCGCGGTGGGCGACAGGTTCTACCTCGACCTCACCCCCTTCCTCCGCAACCGCTGGATCCGGAACTCCCTGCCGGACGCCATGGCCCTCTACGGCCCCCGGGTCTCGGCGGCCGTCCGCCACCTCCTGGAGGACCCCCGGTTCGCACCGCGCCCGGGCGGGCGGATCGACCCGCGCGGGGCGGCCCGGACCGCCGCGCGGGCACTGCCGCTCACCCGGTTCCTCCTCGCCCAGGGCATGGCCGCGCTCGCCGACCCCGACGACGCCAGGCGCCGCATGCTGCGTGCGGGCGAGTCGATGCGTCAGCGGACCTCCCGCACCCCGGAGCACGTGGTCACGGCCCGGGACCGGCTGGAGTACGCGACGGACGTCCAGAGCCACGCGCTGACGGAGGGCCTGACCCGGATGACGGGCCCCCTGTACGTCGGCCTCCTCTCCGCCAGGATGCCCGAGCTGCTGCTCAGGGGGATCGCGGAACCGGGCGAGGTCGCCGCCGTCCTCGGCGGGATGCCGCACAACGTCACCACGGAGATGGACCTCGCGCTGTGGCGGCTGGCGGCCGGGGCGCGCGAGCACCGGGAACTGCTCCGGGACACCCCGCCGGAGGAGCTGGCGGACCGGTACCGCGCGGGAACGCTCCCCGACATCGGTCTCGGCGGTTTCCTGGAGAGGTACGGGCACCGGGGCGCCGCGGAGATCGACGTCGGCGTGCCCCGCTGGTCGGAGGACCCCGCACCCCTGTTCACGGTGATCGCCAACTACCTGCGGGTGACCGACCCCGAACAGGCGCCGGACCGCAGGTTCGCCCGTGCCGCCGCCGAGGCCGAGCACATGCGGAGGGCACTCGTCCGCCGGGCACTCGCCACCCGCCCGGTCCGCGCGCGCCTGTCGGACTTCTTCTTCGGGCGGGCACGCGCCCTGGCAGGGCTGCGGGAGTACCCCAAGTTCGCCTGGCTGTACTCGATCGCCGAGACGCGACGCCAGCTCCTCCTGGTCGGGGAGCAGATGGCCGGGGAGGGGCGGCTGGACCGGCCCGACGACATCATGTTCCTCAGGGTCGCGGAGGCGCGCGCCCTGGCGGGCGGGACGGACCAGCGCGCGCTGGTCGCCGAGCGCAGGGCCGAGTACCTGCGTGAGCGGCACCGGCGCCGGGTGCCCCCGCTCCTGCTGTCCGACGGCACCGACGTGGAGACCGCGCTGCCCGCCCTCCCCGCGGGGGCGGACGGGGTGCTCGCCGGTGTGCCCGCCTCGTCGGGGACCGCGACCGGCAGGGCCAGGGTGGTCCACGATCCGGCGGGGGCCTCGCTGGAGCCGGGGGAGATCCTGGTCGCGCAGACCACGGATCCCGGGTGGACGCCCCTGTTCATGACCGCCGGAGGGTTGGTGGTGGAGACGGGATCGACCATGGCGCACGGGCCCACTGTCGCCCGGGAGTACGGCATTCCCGCCGTGATCTGCGTGCCGGGCGTGACCGAGCTGCTGCGCGACGGCCAGATGGTCACCATCGACGGCGGCGCGGGAACGATCCACCCGGAGGCGGAGGCGGAGGCGGAGGCGGAGGCGGAGGCGGAGATGGAGGAGGATCTGGAGGACCCGGAGGGCTAGGAAGTGTCTTTGGAAGGCTTTCGGGTCAGTGAGCGGTCGTCAGGCGACCCCTCGCAAGACGGTGTGCGGAGTCCAGCCTGGTCGTGCTTCACGAGCGCGGAGGCGTAGCGAGAGGCGGGCTGGTGGACACGAGCCCGAAACGAGGCAAAAGCCACGACCTAAGCCGGGTTCCCCGGCTGCCCGTACCCGGGCGGCGACGCGGGCGGGCGTCCGGGCGCGGGGGCCTGCGGCTGGACGCCGCCGTGGGGCCGACCCGGCCACCACAGCACCGCGTGGTGCCGGGTGCCCGAGCGGCCGGTAGGGCGCTTCGGGACGTAGTGCCCGAGTCCGCCGGGAAACCGGCGGGTACGTTCGGCACATGGACGAGAACCGCCGCATCCCCCTCAGACGCGGGCTTTTCAGCACCACCATGGGACGGATCACCGTCTACTCCCAGAACCACCCGCGCGGGTTCGGCCTGCGCGTCGCCCTCCTGAGCGCCGCCTTCGCCGTCCTGGTCTGCGCCCTGCTGTTCGTTCCTCCCCTGGTGGCCGAGGGACTCGACAGGACCCTCCTCATCACCGCGGGCGGCGCCCTGGCCGGCGCCCTGGTCCTCAGCGCACCCGGAGGCCTCTTCAGCGCGTGGATGGTGCGCCGCATGGCCAGGGGCAGGCCCGTACCGCCGGACGCCGACCCGGCCCGGGTCTGGACCGCCCACTGGCAGATCACGAGGGGCGCCCTGCACGACGACTCCGAGGTCAACCGGCTCGGGCGCATCCTGGCCGACCAGAGCGACACCTCCAGGTCCCCGAAGCTCACGCTGGCGCTCGGCGCCCTCCTCATACTGGTCCAGCTCCCCAACGCCGTGCTTCACCACGACGGGTCCCCGCTGTCGCTCTTCACCGTGTTCCTGCTGTGTGTGCTGGCGGCCATGGTCGCGGCGGTCGTCCCCCTCACGGCGCGCCGACAGCGCGGGGTCCGTCGGTTCCGCGAGCTCTACGACCAGGCCGTAGCGGAGCCCTGACCACGCCGTGCCGTATCCTCTGGTGGTGCCCGCGGCGTTGCGCCGGGGTGGTGGGGTGCGTAACATCTCATCGAATCGGTTCGACGACGGACGGGACGGCACGGTGCGGATCTCCGATGTGGCCCGGCACGCTGGTGTGTCGCCGAGCACGGTCTCCTACGTCCTCAGCGGCAAGCGGTCGATCTCCGAGTCCACCAGGCGCCGGGTGCGCGAGAGCATCGAGGCCCTCGGCTACCAGCCGCACGCGGGCGCGCGCTCCCTGGCCAGCCGCCGCAGCAACGTGATCGCCCTGGTCATCCCGCTGCGCGAGGACGTGCACGTCCCCGTCGCCATGCGCTTCGCCGTCTCCGTCGTCACCGCCGCCCGCGCGCACGACCACGACGTCCTCCTGCTCACCCAGGGCGAGGGGCCCGACGGCCTGCGCAGGGTCGCGGGAGGCGCCATGGTGGACGGCGTCATCGTCATGGACGTGGAGGCCGACGACGCGCGCGTGCCCGTCCTGCGCGCCCTGGACCTGCCCTCGGTCCTCATCGGCGTCCCCGAGGACACCGAGGACCTGACCTGCGTGGACCTGGACTTCGCGGCCGCGGGCGCGGCCTGCGTGCACCACCTCGCCGACCTCGGCCACACCGACATCGCCCTCGTCGGCCAGCCGCCCTCGGTCTACGAGCGGCGCACCGGTTTCGCCGAGCGCACCGTCACCGGCTTCGAGCTCGCCGCCGCCGAGCGCGGCGTCCGCGCCACCCTGCGCCCCTGCTCACCCGACACCGCGCGCGGCGTCGCGGAGGAGCTGCTGCGCGAGCGTCCCGGCCTCACCGGCCTCATCGTGCACAACGAACCCTCGGTCGGCCCGCTGCTCGACGCCTTCGCCGAGTACGGTCGCACTCCCCCCGAGCTGTCCGTGGCCGCCATCGGCCCCGTTCCTCCCGGAGGGCCGCCGCTGACCTCGGTGGACCTGCCGGCCGAGGAGGTCGGGGCCCGTGCGGTCGGCCTGCTCATGGACAAGATCGACGGCCCCGCGCACCCCGGGGTCACCCTGCTGGAGCCGAGGCTGACCTCCCGGGAGAGCACCGCCTCCCCGGCCTGACGCCGGCCTCGGAACCCGCGGACCCGAGCGGGTTCCCTCCGTGTGCCAGTGGCCTCGCCTTGGCGCGGAAGGAACGCTCGTTCTACGTTGGTGCCATGGTTCGAATGTCGCAGGAGCACATGGACGCACGCCGTCGGCAGATTCTGGACGCGGCGCGGCGCTGCTTCGTCCGCAACGGCTTCCACGCCACCTCCATGCAGGATCTCCTGGCGGAGGCCCGACTGTCGGCGGGCGCGGTCTACCGCTACTTCAGCGGCAAGGAGGCCATCATCGGGGCGATCGCCTCCGAGGCCCTCGCCGAGGTCGCGGAGGCGTTCGCGGAGCGGGACGGCGAGCGCCCCCCGGGTCTGGACGACATCGTCGACCTCGTCCTACGGGGCGAGGGGCCCTCGCTGGCCGCGTCACGGGAATCGGCCGGACTTCTGGTCCAGATCTGGGCGGAGGCCCTGCGGTCGCCCTCCCTGGCCGCACGGCTGCAGGAGGTCGTGGACGAGGTCCGCGTCCTGATCAGCGGCATGGTGGCCCGGCACCAGGAACAGGGGCGGCTCTCCTCCGACGTTCCGCCGGAGAGGGTTGCCGACGCGCTGATCGCCCTCGTCGACGGTTTCGTGGTCCGGCGCGCGGTCTACGGCGACGCCGACCCGGAGGCGTTCCGGGACGGGCTGCGGGCCCTGATGGGAGCGTCCCACCACCGGCGAACCTGAGAGAACGAACGTTCGCTCTTGCGTAGGGGGCGCATTCGTGCTCCTATTCAGAGAACGAACGTTCGTTCCTGGAGGTTGCCTTGAGTACCGACAACGACGTCCTCATCGCGGGGGCGGGACCCACGGGACTGGTCCTGGCCATCGAGCTGGCCCGGCGCGGAGTGATCCCCCGGGTCGTCGACGCGGGATCCCCGGACACGCGCGAGAGCAGGGCCGTGGCGGTCGTGGCGCGGTCACTGGAGATGCTGGACGACATCGGCGTGGCCGAGGCCGCCGTCGAGCGGGGCCTGCCCCTGCGCCGCCTGTCCTTCCACCAGGGGACCACCACCCTGGCCGACCTGGACCTGTCGGCCCTGGACTCCCCCTTCCCGATGGACCTGTGCATCCCGCAGTGGCGAACCGCCGGGCTGCTGCGGGAGCGGGCCGAGGAACTGGGTGTGGCCGTCGAATGGGGCACGCGCCTGGCCTCCCACCAGGACGACGGGGACGGCGTCACCGCGGAACTCGTCCACGGGGACGGGCGCGTCGAGCACCACACGGCGCGGTGGCTGGTCGGGTGCGACGGAGCGCACAGCACCGTGCGCCGCACGGCGGGTTTCGGCTGGGAGACCGCCGACCTGCGCCGGGGCTTCATCCTCGGCGACGTGTCGGCCGACTGGGACCTGGCGAGGGACCGCTTCCACGCGTTCTTCGGCCCGGGCGGCATCGTGGCCCTCTTCCCGATGGTCGGCGGCCACTGGCGCATTCTGGCCAACACACCCGACGACAACCCGCCCGCGGACCCCGGTCTGGACGACTACGCCACCTACGTCGGTCGGCGCACCCCGCTGGATCCGCGCCTTCGCGACCTGCGGTGGAGTTCGTCGTTCGTGGTGCGTGAGGGGCTCGCCGACCGGTTCAGGCGCGGCCGGGTGCTGCTCGCGGGCGACGCGGCGCACAGCCACAGCCCGGTCGGGGGCCAGGGCATGAACACGGGGATGCAGGACGCCTACAACCTGGGCTGGAAACTCGCGCTGGTGGCCGCCGGCCGCGCCGTCCCGTCCCTGCTGGACAGCTTCGAGGGGGAACGGCGGCCCGTGGCCCGGGCCGTGGTCGAGGCCACCTCCACCGCCACCCGTGTCGCCACGGCGCACACCCTCGTCCTCCGCCGGGCGCGGCAGCACGCACTGCGCCTGCTGGGGAGGTCCAACCCCGCCCAGCGCCGCCTGTCGAACACCCTGGGAGAGCACCTGGTCCACTACCGCGACAGCGCGCTCGTCTCCGAGCGGTGGGACGGGTCCAGGCCCCCGGCGTGGAGCGACGGCTCCGGCGCCGGCCCCAGGGCCGGAGAGGTGGTCCGGGACGCCTACCTCGAAACCCGCGCGGGCACCAGGGCGCTCCGGCACGTCTACCGGGATCCGGGCCACCACCTGGTGCTGTTCGCCGCCGACGTGGCCGACCCCGCCGCCCTGGCGTCCTGGGCGGCCGCCGGCCGCGAGGCCGTGGACGGGTACGGACAGGTCCACGTCGTCACACGCGGCCACCTGCCCGCGGAACCCGTCGACGGGGCCATGGCGGACGTGCGCAGCGAGGCCCACAACCGGTACGGGGTGCGCCGACCCAGCCTGTACCTCGTCCGACCGGACAAGTACGTCGCCCACCGGGCCGACGGCACCGACCTCACCGGCGTACGGGACTACTTCCGCGCCCTGGCGGCCCGGTAGCGGCGGGGCCGTCCGGGGAACCGCAGGGGCACCCCCGGCCGCACGGAGGCGGACGCCTCCTCCGGGGCGGCGGGAAAACCGTCGAAACGATCCCTCCGCCGCGGAATACCAGCCCCGCCCCTCCCGTTGTACGCGGTGCCGGAAGGTGCGGTAGAAAGTGTCCCCCGGGCTCCACTCAAAGCCTTCACGGAATACCGCGCCCGCAAGGGCGGCAGGAGCCGTGTTGTGCACCGCGCCGTGAGGCGACCGCCGCACCCTTCTGGTGTACGTGACGGCCCCGTCGGGCAGCTGCCCGACGGGGCCGTTTCACGTCCGGTGCCCGCGAACCCCGAGGACGGGCGAGGCGGCCGACCAGAGCCCGTGCTCCGGCCCGGCGGCCCCACCGTCTCCGCAACGGCGGAGGAGAACCCGCTGTGGGCACACCCGCCAGAAACCGGGGGGCTCCCGGGGCGCGTGGTCGGGGCCGGACCCCTCACCGGGGCGCCCGCGCCCGACGGCACCGCGGCCCGGACCGAGGCGGCGGTGACCACCTGTCCGACGGGACCGCCTACCGCAACGCCCCGCTGCGCGACACCACCGGCCGCGGCAGGCCCGCGGGGCACGTGCACACGCCGGTCCCGCGGTTCGGTACGGCCGACGGGGAAGTCATCACCGACGAGGTCTCCGAACGCGACCGAGCGGGCACCGCCGGCCAGGTCCAGGCCATCGTCCCGGAAGCCGTCGCCGTACGTCCGTGACCTGCGCCGCCCGCGCCCCCGGGGACGCGGGAGCCCGCGGGCCGGGGCCGCCGGTCAGCCGCGCCTGGCCTTCTGCACGGCCTCGGCGAGCTCGTCCTTGTCCATCTTGGAGCGGTCCCTGATGTCCAGCCGCTCGGCCTCCTCGTAGAGCTCCCGCTGCTTGGGGATCTGACCCGGGCCGACCCCGAAGCGCCGCATCTCCTGCTCGCGCCGCTCGGAGAAGGCCCTGCCCAGCTCCTGCACGCGCTTCTCGCTGACGGCGTCCCTGAGAGCGGGCAGGACCTCGCTCTCCTCCTCGTCGACGTGGTGCTTGACCGCGTCGACGAACTCACGGCACCGCTCGTCGAACTCCCCGCTGTTCGGGTCGCAGTCCTTCAGCCGCCGCAGCAGCTCCTCGGCCTCGTGGTGCTCCTCCGTGCTGTGCTGGACCTGCGCCCTCTCACCGGACGCCTCGGCCGTGGCCGGGTAGACCTCGTCCTCCTCGGCACGGCTGTGCGCGGTGAGCATGGCCTCGATCTCGTCCAGCAGGCGCGGCCGCTGGTCGGGCTCGGACTGGAGCCGGTCGAACAGCTCCTCCATCCTGCGGTGGTCCTGGGTGATCAGAGTGATGGCGTCGTCGGCCATGTTCGCCTCCGAGTCGGTAGTGGCACTGGCGATCACCGCCACTACCCACCGGCCCGGTGTTCAGACGTCGCCCCGCCCGGCTCCCGCTTCCTTGACCTGGACTTGGTCCGCACCGTGTCCCGGGCCTCGCGAGGTGCCCGGGACACGGTGCGGGACCGCCCGCCGGCCGGCCCCGCCCGGAGTGGTGGGACCCGGCGTCAGCGCACGCCGAAGAGGTGGTCCAGGGCGAGCTGGTCCAGGCGCTCGAAGTGGTAGCCGCGCTCGCCGACCTCGGCCAGGTCGATCTCCTCGGCCAGCAGGTCGGACAGGGACTCGCCCCGGCCCAGCGTGGACTCGGACAGCTCGGGCACGCGCGACGCGGCGAGCGCCTCCGCCACCTCGGGGTCGGCGCGGAAGGCCTTCGCCTTCTCCCTCAGGATGAGGTAGTTGCGCATGCAGGCCGAAGCCGACTCCCACACGCCGCTCATGTCCTCGGACCGGGGCGTCTTGAAGTCGAAGTGGCGGGGGCCGTCGTAGCCCGCGCTCTCCAGCAGGTCGACCAGGAAGAACGCCTCCTTGACGTCACCGGCGCCGAAGCGCAGGTCCTGGTCGTACTTGATCCCGCGCTGCCCGTTGAGGTCGATGTGGAAGAGCTTGCCCGCCCACAGCGCCTGGGCGACGCCGTGCGCGAAGTTCAGCCCGGCCATCTGTTCGTGGCCGACCTCCGGGTTGACCCCGACCATCTCGGGGTGCTCCAGCTCGTTGATGAAGGCCAGGGCGTGCCCGACCGTGGGCAGCAGGATGTCGCCGCGCGGCTCGTTGGGCTTGGGCTCGATGGCGAACCGCAGGTCGTAGCCCTGCTCGCGCACGTAGCCGCACAGGATGTCGAAGGCCTCGCGCAGCCGGTCCAGGGCGGCGGCGTCGTTCTTGCCCGCCTCGGTCTCGGCGCCGTCCTGGCCGCCCCAGCACACGTACGTCCTCGCGCCCATCGACACCGCCAGGTCGATGTTGCGGATGACCTTGCGGATGGCGTAACGGCGCACGTCGCGGCTGTTGGAGGTGAACCCGCCGTCGCGGAACACCGGGTGCGAGAACAGGTTGGTGGTCGCCATCGGCACCGTGAGGCCGGTCTCCTCCAGGGCCGCGCGGAACCGCTTGAGGATGGCCTCGCGGTCGGTGTCCGAGCTACCGGGCGGGATGAGGTCGTCGTCGTGGAAGGTGACGCCGGACGCGCCGAGGTCGGCCAGGCGGCGCACCGCGTCCGCTCCGTCGAGCGGGGGCCGCACGGGCTCGCCGAAGGTGTTCACCCCGCGCCACCCCACGGTCCACAGGCCGAAGGTGAACCTGTCCGCGGGTACGGGCCGGTAGTCGTTCATGATCGTGTCTCCTGAGGTAGGCGCGGGACTCCGCATTAGTTTGTCTAGTTCCCCAACTAATTGTCAACGGGGTGGCCGCGCAGGACCGCGACCCCGCCTCCGGGCAGGGCCATCCCCTCCGCGGAGGCACCCGACACCAGGTCACGCGCCCCCGAGTCCAGCCCGAACCGCGTCGGGTCGATCCGCCGCGGCCGGTTGTCGTGGTTGGTGACGAACACCCACGCCCCGTCCCGGTCCACGCGCCGCACCACGTCCAGCCCCGGCTCGGGGAAAGGACCCGTCCCCGCCGCCTCCGCCAGCAGCCGGGCCAGTCCCCGGTCCGTCAGCCGCGCCGACAGGTACCAGGCCTCGCCCGCGCCGTGGCGCCGCCGGGTCGCCGCCGGGAGTCCGTCCAGCGGCCCGCCCGCGTAGTGCGCCACCGCCTCGGCCCCCGCCAGGTGGACGTGCTCGCTCCACAGCGTCACCTCCTCCCGCACCGACCCCAGGTCCATGCCCACCGACTCACCGTGCGGCAGCGGGTACACCTCCTCCACCCGCACCCCCAGCAGGTCCCTCAGCGCACCCGGGTAACCACCGGTGCGCACGGTCCCGTCCGGGTCGGCGACCCCGCTCAGGAAGGTCACCACCAGGGTCCCGCCGTCCTCGGTGTAGCGGGCCAGCCGCTCGGCCGCCCCGTCCGACAGCAGGTACAGCGCGGGCACCACCAGCAGCGGCACCCGGGGCAGGTCCCGGTCGGGGCGCACCATGTCCACCGTGCGCCCCGACCGCCACAGGACCCGGTGCGCCTGGCGCGTCGCCTCCAGGTAGTCCACGCCCCGCGAGGGCAGCGACGGGCTGCCCAGCGCCCACCAGCACTCCGGGTCCCAGGTGAGGGCCGCGTCGGCGACCACGTCGGCGTCGCGCACCTCCGACACCCGGGGCAGCAGGCGCCCCAGTTCGCACACCTCGCGGAACACCCGCGAGTCCGGCCCGGCGTGCGGCACCATCCCCGAGTGCCACTGCTCGGCCCCGCCCCGCGAGGCCCGCCACTGGAAGAACATCGCCCCCCGTGAGCCCCGGGCCACGTGCGCCAGGCTGTGCCGCACGGTCTCGCCCGGGGCCTTGGGCCGGGTGGCCTCGCCGG
Organism: Nocardiopsis quinghaiensis; assembly: GCF_008638365.1. Taxonomy (GTDB): domain Bacteria; phylum Actinomycetota; class Actinomycetes; order Streptosporangiales; family Streptosporangiaceae; genus Nocardiopsis; species Nocardiopsis quinghaiensis. The sequence continues at coordinate 195,346 of NZ_VWVU01000004.1, forward strand.
TGTAGGTCACCCCGGCCGCCTGCTCCATCAGCACCCACGGCCGCCCCGGGCCGGGCACCCGCTCCGCCCACGAGCGCGCCAGGTCGGCCGAGAAGGCGGTCTGCTCGGCCCCGTCCGCGCCCGTGCGGTCCGGGTAGTCGTCCACGGCGACCAGGTCCACGTGCTCGGCCCACCGCCACGGGTCCACCGGGACCCAGTCGCCGAACGCCAGGTTGGTCGTGACCGGAACGTCCGGGCGCACGGCGCGCAACACGTCGCGCTGGGACAGGAAGTGGTCGAGCATCGCGTCGGACAGGAACCGGCGAAAGTCCAACACGTGCGCCGGATTGGGCAGGTACTGGGTGGCGCGCGGCGGCTGGACCTGCTCCCACTCCGAGTAGTACTGGCTCCAGAACGCCGTCGTCCACGCCGTGTTGAGCCGGTCCAGGTCGCCGTGGCGCCCGCGCAGCCAGTCGCGGAAGGCACGGGCGGTGTGCTCGGAGTGGGACCACGTCCCGTACTCGTTGTGCACGTGCCACATCCGCAGCGCCGGGTGGGAGGCGTACCGCTCGGCCAGGGCCCGGGCGATCCGGACGGAGGCCTTCCGGTAGGCCGGAGCGCACACGTCGTAGGTGTCGCGGCTGCCGTGGGTGAGCCGGGTGCCGTCGGCGGTCACCGGCATCGCGTCGGGGTGGGCGAGGCCGAACCACGGCGGAGGAGAGGCGGTCGGGGTGGCCAGCGCGACCCCGATCCCGTTCTCACCCAGCCGGTCCATCACACGGTCCAGCCAGTCGAACCGGTACTCGCCCTCCCCCGGTTCGAGGAGGGACCAGGAGAAGACGCCGACCGTCACGAGGTTGACCCCGGCGCGGCGCATCAGCTCCACGTCCTCCGCCTGGACATCCTCCGGCCACTGCTCCGGGTTGTAGTCGCCGCCGAACCAGAGCGGAGAGGGCATGGAGACTCCTTCTAGTTTGATGTGTGCGCCAACAAAGTAGGGCGAAAACCCTTTCGGCAACACCCCCCATGCGAGGAGCGCACATGCCCGAAGCACGACAGGTCCGCACCCGTCACCCCGTCGGGGACTGGGAGGACGCGCTGGTCACCGGCAACGGGCGCCAGGGGGCGCTCGTGCACGGGACGGCCGACAGGCTCCGAGTCACCCTCAGCCACGAGAGACTCTTCCTTCCCGTCGCCGAGTCGCTGCCCGCACCCGGGACCGCGCACCTCCTGCCCGAGCTGAGAGGGCTCCTGCGCCGGGGCCGCTCCCGGGCCGCGGCCGAGCGGATCGTGGAGGCGGCCGCCGAGGAGCACCCGGGCTACGCCGACACCCGGTGGATCGATCCCCTGGTGGGGGCCGCCGTGCTCTCCTTCGCACCGCTCGACCCCCGAGGGGGGCCGGTCACGCGCACCTGCGACCTGGACTCGGGACTGGTCACCGAGGACCTGCCGGACGGGACCGCGCACCGGGTCTTCGCCTCCCGTGCCGACGACGCGGTGGTCGCCGAGATCGCCTCACCGACCGGCCTGGACGGGCGGTTGCGGCTCACCCTCCTGGAGGAGCGCCCGCCGGTCCCGCTCGCGGTGGACTCCGGGGCCGGCCCCGGCCTGCTCATCCTGCGGGTCGGTTTCCCCGACCGTCCGCCCGGCACCCTGCCCGGGTACACGGTGACCTGCGCCGTCACCGCGGAGGGAGGGCGGGTGCGAGCCGACGGCGCCGGACTGGAGCTCCGGGGGGTCAGCAGGCTCCGGATCGTGGCCCGCGTACGGGTGGGCGCCCCGAGGGCGGTGGACGGCCCCGCGCAGGAAACGCCCTCCGACGGAAGCGGTTCCGTGGCCGCCTTCGACGGAATGCTCGGCCGCCACCGGGCGGTACACGGCGAACTCATGTCCCGGTTCCGGCTGGAACTGGACGGAGGCCCCGGATCCGCCCACGGCGTCCTGGGCGAGGACCTCCTGGCGGCCGGATCCACCCCCGGCCTGGTCGCCCGGCTGGTCGACGCCGGACGGTACGCGATCGTCTCCAGCTGCGGCGACCTGCCGCCCACCCTCCAGGGGGTGTGGAGCGGCACGTACGACCCCCCGTGGCGGTCGGGGTACACCTTCGACGGCAACCTGCCCTCCGCCGTCGCGGCGCTGCACGCCACCGGCACGCCCGAGCTGATGGGCGGCCTGTTCGACCTGCTCGACGGCATGGCCGGAGACCTCGCCGAGAACGCACGGAGGCTCTACGGCTGCCGGGGCGCCCTGCTGCCCCCGCACGCCTCCACCTCCGGACGGCACAACCACTTCGGCCCCGAGTGGTGCCTGACCTGCTGGACCGCCGGTGCGGCGTGGATGTCCCGCCTGTACTGGGACCACTACTCCTACACCCGCGACCGCGCGTTCCTGCGCGAGCGCGCACTGCCCTTCCTCACCGCCGCCGCCGAGTTCCATGAGGACTTCCTCACCGACGAGGGCTTCTCCCCCTCCTACTCACCCGAGAACACCCCGGGCGACGGCGACGGGCAGGCCGCCGTCAACGCCACCATGGACGTGGCCGCCGTGCGCGACCTGGTCCGCAACCTGGTGCGGGCGCACCACGTCCTGGGCGAGCCCGGCGCCCGCCGCTGGACCCGGCTGGGGGCGCGGCTGCCCGGCTACCGGATCGCCGAGAACGGCGAACTCGCCGAATGGGCGGGCCCGGCCGGACCGGTCGGGCAGACCGAGCGGCACGGCCACCGGCACGCCTCCCACCTCTATCCGCTCTGGTACGAGGCCGACCCCGCGTTCGCCTCGCCCCGGCCGCGCGCGGCGGCGGTCGCCGCCGTACGCGCCCGCCTGGACTGGTGGCGCGGCCAGGAGTCCGACGAGATGGCCTTCGGCCTGGTCCAGCTGGGCCTGGCGGCGGCCAACCTCGGCCTGGCCGCCGAGGCGCACGAGATCCTGGCGCTGCTGGCCACCCGCTACTGGCGGCCCACCCTGGTACCCACCCACAACCGGGGCAGCCTGTTCAACGTGGACATCGGCGGCGGATTCCCGGCGGTCGTGGCGGCGATGCTGGCCGGATCCGGCGAGGGACGCCTGGACCTGCTGCCCGCCCTGCCCCGGGAGTGGCCCTCCGGCCGTGTGGAGGGGCTGCGGGCGCGCGGCGGGGTCGTCGTGGAGCACCTGGAGTGGTCCGGCGGCCGGGCGTCGGCGCGGCTGAGGTCGGTGGAGCCCCGCCGGACGCTGGTCGGTCTGCCCGACGGAACCCGGCGGCGGGTGTCCCTGGTGCCGGACCGGGCGGTGTTCCTGCGATTCCGACTGGTTACCGTTCAGTAGTCGAAGCGCTTCGAAATTTCTCGCACAACACCCCTTGCCGCGCCGTTAGTCGGCTACTCAGACTAATGAGGAATTCGCGTCCGCCCCGGGAGCCCGGATTTCCCGGGGCGGACGTACCCCCCCGATTTCCCAAGGAGCCCGCACATGCCTCCCGAACGACAACGGCGCCCCAGACGTGGGTGGGGAGCGTCCGCGCTCGCCCTCGCGGCGGCCACGGCGCTGGCCGCCTCCACCGTCGCGCTCACCTCCACGGCCGGTGCGGCACCCGCGGAGCCGTCGACCGCGCAGAGCGCCTACGAGTGGGACAACGTCCGGATCAACGGTGGCGGCTTCGTCCCCGGCATCGTCTTCAGCGAGACCGAGCCCGGACTCGCCTACGCCCGCACCGACATCGGCGGCGCCTACCGCTGGAACCCCGACACAGAACGCTGGATCCCGCTGCTCGACTGGGTCGGCTGGGACGACTGGGGCTACACGGGCGTCGTCAGCATCGCCACCGACCCCGTCGACCCCGACCGCGTGTACGCGGCCGTGGGCACCTACACCAACGACTGGGACCCCGAGAACGGGGCCATCCTGCGCTCCGAAGACCGGGGCGAGACCTGGGACGTCACCGAGCTGCCCTTCAAGCTCGGCGGCAACATGCCCGGCCGCGGCCTCGGCGAGCGCCTGGCCGTGGACCCCAACGACAACAGCGTCGTCTACTTCGGCGCGCGCGGCGGCCACGGCCTGTGGCGCAGCACCGACCACGGCGCCACCTGGGCCGAGGTGGAGGCGTTCCCCAACCCCGGCGACTACGTCCAGGACCCGAGTGACGAGACGGGCATGATGTCCGACGTCACCGGCGTGACCTGGGTGGACTTCGATCCCCGCAGCGGTGGGGACGGTTCGGTCACGCAGGACGTCTACGTCGGCGTCGCCGACCTGGAGGACCCGGTCCACCGCAGCCAGGACGGCGGGCGGACCTGGGAGTCCGTCCCCGGCGCGCCCACCGGCCACCTGCCCGCGCACTCGGTCGTGGACCACGAGGGCGGCCAGCTCTACATGGCCACCACCAGCACCCCGGGGCCCTACGACGGCGACTCCGGAGACGTGTGGCGCATGGACCTGGCGACGGGGGAGTGGACCAACGTCAGCCCCGTCCCCTCCAGCTCCGAGGACAACTACTTCGGCTACGGCGGCCTGACCATCGACCGGCAGGACCCGGACACCCTGATGGTCGCCACCCAGATCTCCTGGTGGCCCGACATCCAGATCTACCGCAGTACCGACCGCGGTGAGACCTGGACCCAGGCGTGGGAGTACAGCTCCTACCCCGAACGCGACAAGCGCTACGAGATGGACATCTCCGCCGCGCCCTGGCTGGACTTCGGCGGCGGCGGGACGCCCCCCGAGACCCAGCCCAAGCTCGGCTGGATGACGCAGGCGATGGCGATCGACCCGTTCGACTCCGACCGCTTCATGTACGGCACGGGCGCCACCGTCTACGGCAGCGACAACCTCACCAACTGGGACGCCGACACCACCTTCGACATCGAGGTCAAGGTGCGGGGCCTGGAGGAGACGGCCGTCAACGACCTGATCAGTCCTCCCGAGGGCGCTCCCCTGCACTCGGCGCTGCTCGACGTCGGCGGCTTCACCCACCAGGACCTGGACACCGCCCCCGACCAGATGTACCAGCAGCCCTACTGGGGCCACGGGACCAGCCTGGACTTCGCCGAGCTGGCGCCCGCGACCATCGCACGGGTCGGCGGCAGCGACGAGGAGGCCGCCATCGGCCTGTCCACCGACGGCGGTGACAGCTGGTGGGCCGGGCAGGAGCCCGCCGGGGTGACCGACGGCGGAACGGTCGCGGTGGGCGCCGACGGCTCGGCCGTCGTGTGGAGCCCCGACGGCACCGGCGTCCACGTCTCCACCACCACGGGCTCCTCGTGGACCGCCTCCACCGGCGTCCCCGACGGCGCGCGGGTGGAGGCCGACCGGGTGGACCCGGACGTGTTCTACGCGGTCTCCGGTGGCACGTTCTACACCAGCACCGACGGCGGGGCCACCTTCGCGGCGCGCTTCGACGGGCTTCCGGCCGAGGGCAACATCCGTTTCGGCGCGGTGCCCGGCCACACCGGTGACGTGTGGGTCGCCGGGGGCACCGGGGACCACTACGGCATGTGGCGGTCCACGGACGCCGGAGCCACCTTCCAGCGGATCAAGTCCGTGGACGAGGGCGACGCGGTCGGCTTCGGCGCGCCCGCGCCGGGCGCCGACTACCCGGCGGTCTACACCAGTTCGAGGATCGACGGCGTGCGCGGGATCTTCCGCTCCGACGACGCGGGCCAGAGCTGGGTGCGGCTCAACGACGACCAGCACCAGTGGGGCTGGACGGGATCGGTCGTCACCGGCGACCCGAACGTCTACGGCCGGGTCTACGTCGGTACCAACGGGCGCGGCATCGTCCACGGCGACCTGGTGGGCGGGACCGACCCCGACCCGTCACCGGACCCGACGGAGGACCCGAGCGGGGACCCCGACCCCTCGCCCTCCCCGGACCCGGAGCCCGGACCGGATGACTGCGGGGTCGAGTACGGCGTCGACAACACGTGGACCGGCGGATTCCAGGCCGGGGTGACGGTCACCAACACCGGCACGGAGGACCTGGACGGCTGGGAGGTCGGCTGGGAGTTCACGGCCGGCGAGGAGGTCACCAGCCTCTGGAACGGCTCCCACACGCAGGACGGCGCCTCCGTGCGGGTCACCGACTCCGGGTGGAACGCCCGGATCGCCCCCGGCGACTCGGTGCGGATCGGCTTCAACGGCGTCGTCGACGGCGAGCCCGCGGACCCGACCGGACTCACCCTGAACGGTCAGGCCTGCGACTGAGGCCCTGACGGGGGCGAGGGCCGGGAACCGCGCGGTTCCCGGCCCTCAGCCACGTCCGCGTGCGCCCCCGGACGGCCGCGCCGCCAGGAGGAACGCGCCGATCGCGAGGGCACCCGCGGCCAGCATGACCACGGCCATCGGGGCGGCGGTGTGCTCTCCGCCCAGACCCACCAGCGGGGTGACGGCGGCGGCAAGGCCGAACTGGAGGGCGCCCATCAGCGCCGACGCACTGCCGCCCGCGCGGGGGACGGCCGCCATGGCCAGCGCCGTGGCGTTGCCCATGACCAGGCCGATGCTCGCCACCGACACGAGCATGGACAGCGCCAGCCACCCGACGGGTGCTCCGGTGGCGACGAGCAGCCCGGTGCCGACACAGCCGACCATGGACAGCACCAGTCCGGCGCCCAGGAGGCCGCGCACCGAGCGGGTGGCCGCCAGACGGGCCGACAGGGCGCTCACGGCCGACAGAGCCAGGGCGTTGGCCCCGAACGCCGCGCCGTACATCGCCGCGTCCAGCCCCATCATGGCCTGGTACACGAACGGTGAGGCCGAGATGTAGGACATCATCACCGCGAACGCGAAGCCGAAGGTGAGCGCGTACGCCAGGAAGGTGCGGGAACCCAGCCCGGAGGGCGCCGAGTGCCGCGTCGCCGACCGGTCGGGCCCCGCCGACCGCTCCCGTGCCTTGGACCGCGCCGCCACCGGACGGGATTCGGGTACGGCCAGGAGCACCGCGGCCAGCATCGCCACGGAGAGGGCGAGCACGATGCCCAGCAGTCCCCGCCAACCCAGCGGACCCAGCAGGAGCCCGCCGAGCACGGGCCCCACGACCGGGGCCACGCCGAGCACGATCATCATGAGGCTGAAGGCGCGTGCGGCGGTCTTCCCCCGCGCGAGGTCGGAGACGATCGCACGGCCGATCACCATCCCGGCGGCGCCGCCCACTCCCTGGACCAGCCGGGCCGCGACCAGCACTCCGGCGGTCGGGGCGAGGGCCGCCACCGCGCCCGCCACCACGCACAGCACCGCGCCCGCGATGAGCGGCCACCGCCGCCCGAAGCGGTCCGACAGCGGGCCGAAGACCAGGTGCCCGGCGGTCAGTCCGACGAGGAAGGTGGTCAGGGTCGCCTGGATCGCGGTGGAACTCGCGGACAGGTCCTCCGTCATGGCGGGGAAGGCGGGCAGGTACAGGTCCATGGCCAGCGGGGCCACGGCCGAGAGCAGGCCGAGGACCAGGAGCAGGCCGGTACCGATCCGGCCGGTGCCGCCGATGTCGGGTGGCGCCTCGCGGGGGTGGCTCCGTGCGGTGTCGTGCATGGTGGGTCGTTGCCTCGTCCTAGTGATTATTGAAAGATAATTATCGCTTCATCATAGTTACACTGGGCGGGTGACACCACATGACGACGATCACGACGATCACGACGAGCTGCTGGCCGACCTCGCCCACGCCGTCCAGGACCTGGCGCGGGAGCTCAAACGCGGCGACGAGTCCGGCATCACCCCGCTCACTGGCACGCAGGTGACGGTGCTGCGCTACCTGGACAGCCACCCCGGGGCCCGGCCCGCGGCCGTCGCCGAGGCCCTCGGCCTCCAGCGCAGCAATCTGAGCGCGGCGCTGCGCGTACTCCAGAAGGAGGGTCTGGTCCGCCGCGAGGCCGATTCCGAGGACGCCCGCGTGAGTCGGCTCCACCTCACGGACCGGGCGGACGAGAACATTCGCCGCCTGGGCGTGATGTGGTCGCGGCGGCTGGCAGCCGTGGCCGGGGGACGGCGGCGGGACCGGATCGCGGACGCCGCGGACCTGGTCGACGATCTCGCGCGCGCACTGCGCTCGAACGGTGCGGACCCCCGGCCGGACCCGTCCTGAACGGGCGGGCACGCGGCCCGGGCGGTCACCGTCGGAGACCGCGGGGACATCTGCGGACAGGATCCGCGACCGGTCCCGCCCCCCGGGCGCCCTGGGACCGCACGCACGGAGCCGCCCTCCCGGGCACAGGCCGGGAGGGCGGCTCCGCGCAGTGGGAACAGGCGGTCAGCCCTTCACGGCGCCGATGATGACGCCCTTGGTGAAGTGCTTCTGCACCAGCGGGTAGATGAACGTGACCGGTACCAGCGCCACCACCACGATGGCCATCTGGATGGCCAGGTTGGGCGCCGACGCGGTCCCTCCCTGCACCGCGTTGCCGATCACCGAACTCGAACTGAGCTGCTGGCCCTGCTGCACGTACTGGCGCAGCACCAGTTGCAGCGGCCACTTGGCGTTGTCGTTGATGTAGAGGATGGCGTTGAAGAAGGCGTTCCAGTAGCCCACCGCGTAGAACAGGCCGACGACCGCGGTGACGCCCTTGGACATGGGCAGGACCAGCCGGGTCAGGATGGTCCACTCGTTCGCCCCGTCCACGCGGGCGCTGTCGCCGATCTCCTGGGGCAGGTTCATGAAGAACGCCCGCATCACCACCAGGTTGAACGCGTTCACCGCCGTCGGCAGGATCAGCGACCAGTAGCTGTCGATCATCCCGAGGTCGCTGACCAGCAGGTACAGCGGGATCATCCCCGGGGCGAACAGGAAGGTCAGCAGCACCGCGAACAGCAGGGGCCGGTGCCACAGCGATCCCGGCTGGGACAGCCCGTACGCGGCCAGGATGGTCGCCACCAGGCTGACCAGCGTTCCCACCGCGGTGACCCCCAGGCTGACCAGGACGGCCCGGGTCACCACGCCTCCGCTGAACAGGTCGGCGTAGGCCTGGAAGGAGATCCCCTGCGGGATCAGCACCAGGCCGCCCGCGCTGTTCACCGCCGAGGCGGGGGACAGGCTGGTCAGGATCACGACGTAGAGGGGGAAGACGATGACGACCGCGATGGCGGCCAGCGTGGTGCTCTTCGCCGCGTACGCGGGAAGGCTCGGGCGCTCCGCCCAGACGGGGCGGTCCTTGAACAGTGTGCTCATGCTCGTCGGTAGATTCCGTGTTCGCCCATCTTGTGGGCCAGCTTGTTGGCCAGCAGGATGAGGACCAGTCCGACCACGCCCTTGACCAGGCCCGCGACCGCCCCCGCGCTGAAGTTCCCCGTCACCAGGGTCTGGTGGTAGATGAAGGTGTCCAGGACCTCCGACACGTTCGAGCCGAACGCGTCCCGCTGCAGGTAGAACTGCTCGAACCCGACGTTGAGGATGTCACCGAGCTTGAGGATGAGCAGCAGGATGATCACCGGCCGCAGGCCCGGCAGGGTGATGTGCCACATCCGCCGCCACCGCCCGGCACCGTCCACGGCGGCGGACTCGTAGAGGTTCTGGTTCACGGCCGCCAGCGCCGCGAGGAAGATGATCGTCCCCCACCCGGCGTCCTTCCAGATCATCTGGGAGGTGACCACGAACAGGAACGCGTCCGGGTCGGTCATGATCTCCAGCGGCGCGTGCCCGTTCTGCCGCAGCATCTGCGAGAACAGTCCGGCGCCGCCCAGGATCTGCTGGAAGAGGGTGACGACCAGGACCCACGAGAAGAAGTGCGGCATGTACACGATGCTCTGGAGCACCAGCCGCAGCCTCGGGGAGAGGACGCTGTCCAGCAGGATGGCCAGGGCGATGGGGATGGGGAAGAAGAACACCAGCTGGACGGCGGCGATCATCAGGGTGTTGCCGACCGCGCTCCAGAAGCGGGGGTCGGTGAACAGCCGCTCGAACTGGGTCAGTCCCACCCACGGGCTCCCCAGCACGCCGTCCCAGGGGTTGTAGTTCTGGAAGGCGATGATGTTGCCGAGGGTCGGCGTGTAGTGGAACACCGCCAGCAGCCCGATCGCCGGGAGCGTCATCAGCAGCAGCTGCCAGTCACGGCGCAGCCTGGCCGGGAGCGGGGGCCTGGAGCGCACCGGGGCGCGTCCGCCCCGGTGATCGGGGACGACCGGGGGCCGCCCCCGGCCACCGCGCCCACGGGACGCGGGGGACGGGGGCGGCGTCTTGCTCGGGGTCGCGGTCCGTTCAGTCACGTCCGTGCTCCTGGAGGACCTCCATGTAGAACTCCCGGCCCTCGTCGCCGCCGTCGCGGCGCCAGTTGGCGATGGCCTCGTCCAGTGCCCCGAGGCCCTCGCGGCCCCGGATGATGTCCTCCACCTTGTCGGTCATGGGGGTCTCGGCCGCGGAGAAGCGTTCGGGGCGCTGGATGCGGATGCCCGCGAACGGGTCCTCCTCGGTGAACCGCGCGGCGTGGTTGTACCAGTCGCACTTCCACCGCACGAAGTCCGGGTACTGGCTCTCGGTGACCGCCTGGGGGCGCCCGCTCAGGAAGTAGTAGCCGTCGTTGACCTCGGCGTTGCCCGTGTCGGTGAGCTGGGGGGCGCCGTTGTCGTCGCGCTCGTGGTGGACGCCCTCCTCGCCGTAGCGGTAGTCCATGTACTCCTGCGTCCCGAACGGCGCGGCGCAGAAGTCGAGGATGCCGAGGATCTCCTCGACCTGTTCCGGCTCCATGCCCTTGCGCACGAACACGGACTGGCCGGAGGGGTCGCTGCGGTGCATGACGGGGTCGTTGCCGCCGTCGCCGAAGACCGGCATCAGGTCCAGGCGGAAGTCGGGGTTCTCGCCGAGCATCTGCATGTAGGCCTCGTGCCAGGCACCGATACCGTCCTGGTTGAAGACGATCTGTCCGGAGTTGAGTAGCTCCTTGGCGTTGTCGCCGTGGGCGACGATGTCGGGGTGGACCAGTCCGGCGTCGAACACCTTGCGCATGTACTCGATGCTGGCCCTCCACTCGTCGGTCTCGAACATGTGGATGAGCTCGCCGCCCTCGTAGCGCCACTGCTTGGGCGCGCCGAAGACCTGGCGCATGCTGAGGTTGAAGTCGCCGAACGCCCAGCGGTTGTTGTCGGGGTCGTTGACCTCCTCGCCGATCGCGAAGAGGTCGTCGGGGCTGGCGGGCGGCTCGATGCCGTACTCCTCCAGGAGGTCGCGCCGGTACAGGACCCAGTTGCCGAAGGGCTCGGAGGGCCAGGGCACGCCGTGGAGCCGCTGGTTGAAGACGTTCCACCGCCAGGCGTCGCTGTCCAGGTTGGCGAGCAGGGGGTAGGCCCGCGCCGCGTCACCGGCCAGGTGGGGGGTCAGGTCCTCGAAGAGCTCGCCGACGGCCCGGTTGAACTGCGGGATCAGGTTGATGACCCAGTCGGGGATCATCGTGATGTCGGCGACGTCGCGTCCGGCGATCACCGCGTTCATCTTGTCGATGACCGTGTTGCCGTCCTGGAAGTTGAACTCGACCGTGGCGCCGAGGCGTCCGTTGACGTGGTCGAAGAAGGAGTTGTCGCCCAGGCCGGGCGGGATCGGGCCCCACAGGGGCGTCATCGCCGTGTACCGCCCGCCCCTGCCGGGAGGTTCGGACATGGCCCGGATGAAGTTCTCGGGGTAGGCGGTGAACCCGTCCGGGGCGCCGTGCTGTCCCTTGATGTCGGGGGTGACCCCCTCGAACGGGATGCGGGTGGGGATCAGGTCGTCCAGCGAGCTGGCGTCGGAGGCGGATCCGCCACCGCCGCCGTCGCCCGACCCCGGCCCGCAGCCGGAGAGGGCGCCCGCGGTGATCGCGGCGGTGGTGGAGGCACCCACCAGGCCGAGGAAGCGGCGCCGGCGTATCGCCGGGCGCAGGGGGTGGGAAGGCATAGCGTCGTTCCTTCGGTAGGCCAGGCCGCAGCCCAGGGGGGTAGGAAACGAAGGGCCATTTTGCTATGAATTAGTTGGCCGTTTGGACAAACAAATTACTCCACTGTGAAGTAGCACACAAGGCCCTCCGGTATCGAAGTCGAAGCGGTTCGATTTTCAAGGACAATACCCCCCGCGGACGAGAGGCGAACACCCCCCATGACCAGCCAGACGCCGGTACCGCCCTACCGGAACCCCGACCTGCCGGACGAGCACCGCCTGGACGACCTGCTCGGGAGCCTCACCACCGAGGAGAAGATCGGCCTGCTCCACCAGCACCAGGCCCCCGTCGAACGCCTCGGCCTCGGGCCCTTCCGCACCGGGACCGAGGCCCTGCACGGACTGGCCTGGCTCGGACCGGCCACCGTCTACCCGCAGGCCGTCGGCCTGGCCAGTACCTGGGACCCGGACCTGGTCCGCCGCGTCGGCCGGGCCACCGCCGACGAGGTACTCGCCCGGCTGGACGCGGGCGCCGGACGCAACGTCTGGGCTCCCGTGGTCAACCCGCTGCGCGATCCCCGGTGGGGCCGCAACGAGGAGGGCTACTCCGAGGACCCCTGGTTGACCGGCCTCCTGGCCACCGCCCACGCCCGCGGGCTGGCGGGTGAGGGCCCGCGCCTGCGCACCGCGCCCACCCTCAAGCACTTCCTCGCCTACAACAACGAGGAGGACCGCTGCACCACCTCCAGCGACCTGCCGCCGCGCGTCCTGCGCGAGTACGAGCTGGAGGCCTTCCTGCCCGCCCTGGCCGACGGGGCGGCCGTGGCCGTCATGCCCTCCTACAACCTGGTCAACGGGCGGCCCGCGCACCTGAGCCCGCTGATCGACGACGTGCTGCGCCGAGCCGCACCCGACCACATCCTGGTGGTCAGCGACGCCTACGCCCCCGCCAACCTCACCGAGACGCAGCGCTTCCACCCCGACCTGCCCACCGCCTACGCGCACGCCGTCCGGGCCGGGCTCGACAGCTTCACCCAGGACGACGACCGTACAGAGGCCACCCTCGGGCACGTGGGCGAGGCGCTGCGGCGGGGACTGCTCACCGAGGCCGACATCGACCGCGCCGCGCGCCGCGCTCTGTCGATCCGCCTCCGCCTGGGCGAGTTCGACCCCGGGACCGGAGGCGGGGACCTGTTGGCCGGTGACGGCTCGGCCGGGACCACCACGGACGGGGGAGCCCTCGACACCCCCGAGCACCGGGCGCTGGCCCGTGAGGCGGCCACCCGCTCCCTCGTGCTGCTGCGCGACGAGGGGACGCTGCCGCTGCGCGGCGTGCGCCGGGTCGCCGTCATCGGCCAGCTCGGCGACACCGTGCTGGAGGACTGGTACAGCGGCACACTGCCCTACTCCGTCACCGCGCGGGCCGGGATCGCCGAACGCGTCGAGACCGTGTTCTGCGAGGGGGCCGACCGCGTACACCTGAGCTCGTCCGGCCGGAGCGTGGTCGTCGAACCGGGAGAGGGAGAGCCGCTGCGGCTGGAGGGCACGCTCCACGACGCCGGGGGAAGCGCGTTCGACCTCCTGGACTGGGGAGGCGGGGCACTCGTGCTGCGTTCGGCGAGGACGGGCAGGTACCTGGACGAGGGCCCGGACGGCACCCTGGTCTGCACCGCCCCCGGTCCCGGTACCTGGGAGGTGCGCCAGACCTTCCGCCTGGAGGAGGTGGAGCCGGAGCGGTTCGCCCTGGCGCAGATCCACACCGGGCGCCACGTCCGCGTCGGCGGCGACGGCACCACCCTCGTGCTGGCCGAGGGAGCCGACCACGCCGTGCCCTTCGCGATCCGGGGCCTGGGCACCGGCGCCGACGAGGCCGCGCGGGTGGCCGCCACCGCCGACGCCGCGGTGGTCGTCCTGGGCGACCACCCCATGGTCAACGGGCGCGAGACCGAGGACCGGACCGACCTGGACCTGCCCGCCGCCCAGGAGCGTGTGCTGCGCGCCGTGCGCGGGGCCAACCCGGCCACCGTCCTGGTGCTCAGCAGCGGCTACCCGTTCGGGATCACGTGGGCCGACGAACACGTTCCGGCCATCCTGTGGTCGGCGCACGGCGGCCAGGAGTACGGGCACGCGCTCGCCGACGTGCTGTTCGGCGACGCGGAGCCCGCCGGACGGCTCACCCAGACCTGGTACCGGTCCGCCGACGACCTGCCCGGGATGCTCGACTACGACATCATCGGCGCGCGCGGCACCTACCTGTACTTCGAGGGGGAGCCGCTCTACCCGTTCGGGCACGGCCTCGGTTACACGCGGGTCGAGTACGCGGCGCCGGCGGTCGTGGTGGAGGGCGGACGGGTCACCGTCACGGTCATGGTCGCCAACACCGGGACGCGGCCCGCCGAGGAGGTGGTGCAGGTGTACACCCGCCAGCTGGCCTCGCGGGTGCGGACCCCGCTGCGGGCGCTGCGCGGGTTCGCCCGGGTGCGCGTGGAGCCGGGGGGCAGCGCCGTGGCCACGGTGTCGTTCGACGTGGACCGGCTCGCCCTGTGGGACACCACACGGGACCGCTTCGTGGTGGAGGAGGCGCCGCGCGAGGTGCTCGTCGGGCGCTCGGCGACCGACATCCGCGCCACCGCCGCCCTGGAGGTGCCCGGCGAGGTCATTCCGCCCCGCGACGCGCTCACCCCGTGGTCGGCGGCGGGCTACGACGGCGCCCGGGACACCTCGCTGTGCCCGCTCACCCCGGAGCGGGGCGACGCCGTGCGCTCACGCGGGGAGGGCGCGTGGGCGGCCTTCCACGGCGTCGACCTCGGCGACGGGGTCACCGGATGCCGTCTGGAGGTGAACGCCGAGCACGCCTGCGTGCTCCGGCTGCGCCTGGACGACCCCGAGGACGGGCCGACCGCCGCCGTCGTCGACGTTCCGGCGGGCAAGGACGGCTACGACTTCACCGAGGTCGGTGCGGCCGTCACCGGCGCCCGGGGGGTCCGCGACCTCTACCTGGTCTTCGACCGGCCGGGCGCGGCCGTCGCGAGCCTGGGGTTCACCCGCGGCTGACGGGGGGTTCAGGCGGGGTCCGGGGCGGTGGGGACGGCCGTGGTCCGGGGCTCGGGCAGGGGCAGCAGCCCCGCGTCGAGCGAGTGGATCATCGCGGTGGCCCCGCCCCGGGCCGCCGCGCTCAGCCCCAGGGACGACAGCTCCACCCGGCAGCCGCCCGCCTCCGGGGCGAAGGAGCTCGCCACCGCCTCCGCCCGGCAGTTCGGCAGCAGCCACGGACCCATGGGCACGAAGTAGCCGCCCAGCACCACCAGGCCCGGGTTGGTGACGTTGACGAGCATGGCCAGGCCCCGGCCCAGCCATGTGCCCGCCCGTTCCAGCGCGCCCACGGCCGTCTCGTCGCCGCCGCGGGCGCGCTCCACCGCCGCCTCCACCAGCCGGGCGATGTCGTCGCCCGAGAGCGGGCGGTCCGGGACCCGGTCGGGGACGGCCCCGCGCAGGATCGCCCCGATCCCGGCCAGTGCCTCCATGCACCCCCGCCGCCCGCACGCGCACTCCGGCCCGTCCGGGGCCAGCGACAGGTGGCCCACCTCGCCCGCGAACCCGCTGGAGCCGCGCAGCGGCTCTCCGCCGACCAGCAGTCCGCCGCCGATGCCCACCTCGCCGGTCAGGTACACCAGGTCGGCCGTACCCGCGAACGAGCCCACCCTGTACTCGGCCACCGCGCCCAGGTTCGCGTCGTTGTCCACACGCACCGGGACGCCCTCCATCCCGGCCTCGCCCAGCAGCTCCGACAGCAGTGCGCGCAGCGGTACGTCGCGCCAGCCCAGGTTGGGCGCGTGGGTCACCGTCCCGTCGTCGATCAGCGCCGGGACGGCCACGCTCACACCCACCACGGTGCGCCCGCTCAGCCCCGGGTCCGCCGCCATCGTGCTCAGGGTGTGCGCGATGTGCCGCGCGCACTCTCCGGCCCCGGCCGAACGGGCGTCGAAGGGGACGTGGCGGCTGACCAGCTCGCGCTGGAGCAGGTCCACGGCGACCACCGACAGGTAGTCCACGTTGACCTCCAGGCCGACCGCCGCGATCGAGGAGTCGTCCAGGGCCAGCAGCACCCCGGGGCGGCCCACCCGCTGCTGGGAGTTGCGTCCCGTCTCCCGGACCAGCCCGCGCGCCATGAGGTCGGCGACCAGGCTGGACACCGTGGTCTTGTTCAACCCCGTGGCCGAGGCGACCGCCGACCGCGAGCAGGGGGACAGTTCGCGGACCGTGCGCAGCACGACCCCCAGGTTCGTCTCGCGAACCCTCTGGAAACTCACCGTTCCCGAACCGACCGTCACCTGGTCCCCCTCGTCCTGCCCGACGCGGCACACTGTGTCCGGATCGTACAAGGGTGCCCGGGCACGTTCCGAAAAGCGGTTGTGCCCTCCCCGGGCCCTCTGGTGGGATCCGGAGCATGGTGCCCCACGACGTCTTCCGCGACCAGCCCGTCCTCACCGGGACGAGGGTCCGACTCGAGGGGCTACGGCACCGAGGCCACCGACCTGGTCCTGGAGTACGCCGAACTGCGCGCCGCCCGGAACCGGTAGCGGGTTCCCGGCCCGTCGGCCGCACAGCGGTTAGTCTCGGGCCCATGCCCGTTCCTGACTTCCTCCTCGCACTGCGCCGCCACGTCGGACACGGACTCCTGCCCCTCGTGGGCGTGACGGCGGTGGTGATCGGGGAGGAGGGAGAGGTCCTGCTGCACCGGCGCGCCGACGACGGCCGCTGGTCCACACCCGGCGGCATCCTGGAGCCGGAGGAGGAACCCGCCCGGGCCGTGGTCCGGGAGGTCCGTGAGGAGACCGGCGTGGAGGTCGAGGTGGAGCGGCTCGTCAGCGTGCTCGCCCAGGCTCCCTTCACCTACCCCAACGGCGACCGGGCGCAGTTCCTCGACCTGGCCTTCCGCTGCCGCCCCGTGGGCGGTGCCCCCGACACCAGCGGCGACGAGTCCCTGGAGGTGCGCTGGTTCCCCCCGGACGCACTGCCGGACATGCACCAGCGCATCCTCGACCGGATCGGGTACGCCCGTGAGGACCGTCCCGGCCCCTTCTACGTGACCTGACCCGGTCCCGGCCGACACGCCGGCCGAGGGTCCACCACCCGCCGCGCCGCCTGCCCCTAGGGTGTTCCGCGACCGCCGGAACCGTAGGAACCCGGCCTTCCGTGACCTTTGACTTTCTCGAACACGAGTTCGATAGGCTGCCCGCGTGAGTCTTCTGAACGAACAGATCGACGTCCGCTCCACCGAGGGCGGGAGTCCCGTGCGGTTCACCTGGCGCGGCCGCACCTTCCGGGTGCGCAGGATCATCGGCGACTGGCCCGCGCGCCCCGAGGCGCCCGGTACCTCCGCCAACCGGGTCCGCATGCTCCGCGTCTCGGCCGAGTCCGACGCCGGTGAGCCCAGCATCGTCGACATCTCCCGCGACGCCGGGGCCGACCGCTGGACCATGCGCCGCCAGTGGAACTAGCCGTGCCTCTCCGGATGATCTTGCCCCTACTGGCGTTCTCGACCGTCGACACCGCCAGTAGGGGCAAGATCATCGCTGTTGGGAGCCGGCCGCTAGAGGAAGATCCTGCCGCGCCGGGTGCGGTCGCGCAGGGCGGCCATCCGGCGGGTGTTGCCGGGGCGCCGGGCCAGCAGGTGGTACAGCAGCAGCGAGAAGCCCCGGTCGGTGCGCGCCCGGTCCGCCATCTCGCCCATGTTGACCCGCGTGTACAGGTGGCCGCCCCCGGCGGTGATCCGCGCGGCGTGCGCCCCCTCGGGGACGTGCGCGTAGGCGTGGTTGTCGGCCGTGTACTCCATGGCCCGCGACAGTGCCGCTCCCAGGCCGGGGACCAGGTCCGCTCCCAGGGCCGCGGTCCTTCGCCAGAAGCCGGTGTGCCCGGCGGCCACGTGCCCCAGCTGGTGCGCGACCAGGAAGGCCAGCGCCCGGGGATCGCGGATCCTGCCGTCCGGACCGAACAACTCGTCCGACAGCACCAGGTACCGGCGCAACCCGTGCCCGGCGGCGTCCGCCTCCCGGTACCGGCCTCCCACCCGCACGTACACCTCCGGGGTCCGGGACAGCCCCATGCCGGCGGCCAGTGACACCACGGTCCGGTACACCTCGGGGAACTGGGTGGGCGAGATCTTCACCGACTCCGCCCTTCGCCGCGCGTACGACAGCCCCCGCGCCTTCCAGTGCGCGGCGGTCACCGCGGCCGGGGCGGCGGCCGCCCACACCCACGACCCCGTCGCGGACCACACCGTGTGGACCAGCCCGGCGGCCATCAGCAGGGTCACGCCCACGCACACGGCCAGCAGCGGCGCCTCCCACGGGTGCGCGGGCGCCGGGACGACCTCCTCGTCGGCGTCGAGCGCGTACAGTTCCCCGGAGTAACCGGGCGGAAGGTGACGATGGCCCGCTCCCGGGCCGGATGCCGCGGGACAGCCGGGCGCATCGTGGATCGAACCGGCGGTGGCACGCCCCTCCGGCGGCGTCACATGGGACATCCTGCCTCCCCTCGGGTCGCTGCGGTCTGCGGGACGGCGGGGGATGACTACTTTCTGTGTCCGAATATTACTTTCCGCTTTCCCGGGGATGGGGTTGGCGCGCGACGGCGTGTCCGAAACCCGGTCCCGTCCACCAGGCGGGATCCGGTGCGCCGTCACCAGCAGAGCGCTCCCGGTGCCGAGGACCCTCTGGCCCCATCAGCCGCACAGGGTGACCAAGGCGGCCGTGGCGACAGTCAGCGCGGCTGCTCGTACTGGTGCATCTCCTCGGCGAGCACGTCCAGAAAGCGGTCCACCTGTGCCGGGTCGTACCCCGGCCGCGCCCGCGTGGTGGCGAACTGGACCCGCTCCACCTCGGCGGCGGTGAGGGTCGCCCGATCCGGACGCCCCTGCTGGAGCATGGCCAGCGTGAACTCGGCGCGGTCCAGGAAGTCGTCGACCTCCTGCTCGTTGTAACCCGTGGTCAGCCGGGTCGTGGCGAACTGCTGCTCCCGGATGTCCTCGGGCGTCATCCCGGAACGCCGTGGCGGCCGGGACGGCTGGTCGGGCAGCCCCGTCGCGTGACGCTGCTGTGGTTCGTCCGGCTGGCGGCCGTGTGCCCGCGGGAGGGCGCCCCGGCCACCGGGACCGCCCGGACCGCCCGCGGACCTGGGCGGCAGGGGCGGCGACTGTTGCCGGCCGTTGGAGCGCCCGAGCCCGCGTCCGGCCAGGTCGGCGACCACGATGTCGAGGAAGTCGTCGACCTCGTCCTCGCGGTACCCCGGGCTCAGCCTCGTGGTGCGGAACCGCGCGTTGCGCACCTCGTCGGCCGTGATGAGGGGGCCGGTGCGCGGCCCGCCCTCCAGGGCGACGAGCGTCGCCTCGACCCGGTCGAGGAGTTCGTCGACGTCCTCCTCGTTGTAACCCGGGCGCAGACGCACCGTGTGGAACTTCTTTTCGCGGATGTCCGCCGGTGTCAGAGGCATGGTCCCCATTGTGCAGTTCCGAGGTTCCCCGGTCGGTTATCCCCGGGACGTGCGCGACTCGGCGTCGGCGAGCCGTTCCACGAGGTCGGACAGGACGTACGAGACCTGGTCGCGGTCGTACCCGCGCAGGACCAGGTCCAGGGTGGCCGCCCGCAACTCCTGGGCGGTGATGGGAGCCGGGTTCTGCTCGGGGGGCAGACCGGCGACCGGTATCGCCGCGTCGGTGAAGGCCGGGGTGCCGGTGAGCGTGGCCAGGGTGAAGTTGACGCGGTCGAGAAGATCCTCCACCTGGCGGCGGTGGAAGCCCCGCAGAATCACGTCGAATGCGGGGAGGGGTTGGGGAGCAGGGGACGTCATGGACGCATTATGCCTGTCGGGGGTGGCCTCCGCCACACTCCGCGGCCGTTTGTGGCCGGGTGCGGACGCCCGCACCGCCTCACTGGCGCATGAGGTAGACGGCCAGCCCGTGGGCGATGGCGTCGGCGGCCCGCTCCCGCCACTCGGGGTCCTCCATGAGCGCGGCGTCCTCGGTGTTGCGCATGTTGCCCGTTTCCAGGAACACCTTGGGCACGTCGGACATGTTCAGCCCGCCCAGGTCGGTGCGTTCGTCCATGCCCTCGTCGGCGAGGTAGTCGGCGCGGGGGACGCCGCTTCCCTCCAGGTACGCACTGTGGACATCCTCGGCGAGCAGCCGGGAGGGCTCCACGATGTCGTCGGTGAAACCGCTGACCTCGCCCGGCATGATCACGTGGAATCCGCGCCCGGACTCGGGGCCGCCGTCGGCGTGGAGGGACACGGCGGCGTCCGCCTCCGCCTCGTTGCCGATGCCCGCGCGCTCGTCGATGCACGGACCGACGCCCTCGTTGTCCTCGCGGGTGAGGATGACGGTGGCGCCGTCGGCCTCCAGCCTCTCCCGGACCAGGACGGACAGGGACCAGTTGAACTCGTGCTCGGCGTAACCGCTCGCGGTCTCGGTACCGACGGTGTCACAGGCCTTCTGGTTCGGCCCGGCGGGGACCATCTCGTTGATCTCGTCGGCGGCGGAGGCGTTGCCGCCGTTGTGGCCGGGGTCGATGACCACGACCCGGGTGTCGAGGGGGCCGACGCCGCCGGATCCGCCGTCGTCTCCGCCTGGGGCGCCGCCGCCGGGTGAGCCGGCGCCGTCCTCGGGGCCGGGAAGCGGCGGTGCCGCGGTGGGGTCGGAGCCGGACGGCGTCCCGGGCGAAGCCGCGCAGGCGGCGGTGAGGAACAGGACCGAGGAGGCGAGGGACAGGGCGCGAGTGGCGCGGCTCCGGGGCCCTGGCGGTACGGAGACGGGCATGCCCACAACCTAGCCGTTCGCGTTGCCCGGAACGTACCCCCGGGAAGCCCCCGCGAAGGGCGCGTGCGCCGGGGCCGCGGCCGACACCGGGGGCACGGGGCCGGTCGGGCGAGCGGGGAGTGCCGCCGGCCACACGGCCGATCACGCCGGGGGATCCTCGAAACACGGAAAGCGCGGGAAGCCATTCCAGGTGCATTCCGGTGCGACACGGTTACTAGTAAGACGCTTGATTCGGTGCTGGGTTTACAGGGTTCACAAATATTTTTCCGAAATTAATGGCGACGTCGACCAGGGCGACATGGGCATCTGGTGTGATCCTTTTGTTACGCCATTAGTTGAGTTTTGTCCCCGGTTAGATGTAGGCTCCTGTGCAGGAAATAGGGAATGAGTACGACCCGGTTCCGTCTGGCCTCTCCATCCTGATGGCCGCGACCGCGCCTCCTCGTTTCCGCTGGTCAAGGGCTTCTGTGTATCCCTGCCATCCCCCATCCGACCCTGGTCCGCGTTCAGCGCCCCCGGGCTTCCCCACAGCCTGCGGTGGTACGCGTATCCAGGCCAGCCCGACGAGTTCGGGCTGTGGCGATCCGAAGAGGATTGACTTGAAGAACACTCGCGTTACCGCGCGCCGCATTCTGCAGGGTAGTGCCGCTTTCGCCGCCCTGGGTGCGCTCAGCATTGCCACCGCCCTTCCCGCCGCCGCCGAGACCGAGTACTACGGCTGGGCCTACGCCCACGTTGGTGACTATCAGGGCGTCTCTCAGATCTACAGCGGTACCACCAGCAACAGCTACTCCGGTTCCGTCGGCGACTGGCTGACCTTCTCCGGCACCAGCCGCGCCACCGTGGACGCCGACGGCGTCACCTCCACGGCCACCGTGGACACCGCCAAGGTCCAGATCGCCGTCTCCGATGTGGAGCAGATCATCGAGGAGAACCTCGACGGGGAGACCGAGGGCGAGGAGACCGACGAGGTCCCCGAGGAGTCCGAGGCCCCCAGCGAGGCGCCCAGCGAGGAGCCCGAAGAGACTGAGGCTCCCAGCGAGGCGCCCAGTGAGGTCCCTGGCGAGGAGCCCGAAGAGACTGAGACTCCCAGCGAGGCCCCCGTGGAGTCCGAGGTCCCCGAGGCTCCCACCGAGGCCCCCGAGGAGACCCAGGCTCCGGAGGTACCCGAGGAGACCGAGGTTCCCGAGGTCGACGAGTCCGGTGAGGCCACCACCGGGCCGGTCCCCTCGGAGGAGACCGAGCCCCTCATCCTGAACGAGGAGAACACCGAGCTGAGCAGCGGCTCGGACGAGATCGTCCTCGATGCCACCCTCTCGGGTGTGACGACCACGACGACTCAGAGCTGGGACGGTGAAGTCTCCCGCAGCGCTGACATCGCCGACATCTCCTACCCGGACATCGTCACCCTCGACGACGGCCAGGAGGTCACCGTCTGGATCGACATCGAGTCCTACGAGGGGACCGACGAGTTCGTCGACGAGCACGAGGAGTACAGCGTCGCCTGGAAGGACGCGTACACCGGCTATGCGGTGACCTTCACCGTCGACGGCGCCGAGGCCCCGTTCTACCACGTGAAACTGGCCGCGAGCTCGGCCAACGTGGGCACGGCCGAGATCGACGCCGGCGACGGTGACGGTGGCGGTGGCGGTGGCGACGACAAGGGCGACGACAAGCCCGCCCCGACCCACCCCGAGGACAAGGGCGGCGAGAAGGACGACTCCAAGAAGCTGGAGAACACGGAGTCCCTGGCCCGGACCGGTAGCCCGGTGGTCGGCCTGATCGCGGCCGGTGCCGCGGTCGCCACCGGTGGTGGTGCGGCCGCGTACTTCGCCCGCCGCAGGAAGAACGCCGATGACTCCGCCACGGAGACCAGCGAGGACTAAGCCCTCAGTTCGGCGGTCGGCTGAGCCGGCTCGGCCCCGGGGACGCGCTCCCCGGGGCCTTCCTGTTGTTCCGGGCCCGCTTGTTCCGGGCCCTCACGACCCTCCGGCCTTCTGACCTTCCGGACCCGGTCCTCTGGAACTTCTGCCGGACCTCCGCCGGAAACCTCGGAACTTCTTGCCAATTGCCTCCGTTGTCTGGTGGTTGGTGCACATATGTCTGCCGATCGCCGTACGAGAGATGGTTTCCGTTTTGTGATCCAGGGGTTAGGCTCGCCGTAGCGGCTCCCCCACGCGCCGTACACCGGAGCCCCCTTCCGGGGCGGGAGGACTCCGGTGCGCATCCGCCCCGCACCCTGTGGCCGACCCTTCCAGGCCGGCCCGGCAACCCTGTTCGTCGTCCGCGGCGGGCACGGGCCGACCCCCGGGTCGGACATCCCCCAGATACATCAGGAGTGTTGTGGTGTCTCCCGCCAAGTCGACCGCACGCCGCCTCGCCAGCGTCGGCGCCCTGTTCACCGCACTCGGCGCGATCGGTGCCGTGACCGCGCTCCCGGCCTCCGCTGACCAGCTCGTCTGGGGGAACGCCCAGGCCTGGGTGTCCGACGGCGACGCCGTCACCGGCTACTCGACCGCCACCGGCTTCGGTGGCACGACCGAGGGC
This sequence comes from Nocardiopsis quinghaiensis, assembly GCF_008638365.1. Taxonomy (GTDB): domain Bacteria; phylum Actinomycetota; class Actinomycetes; order Streptosporangiales; family Streptosporangiaceae; genus Nocardiopsis; species Nocardiopsis quinghaiensis. The sequence continues at coordinate 218,478 of NZ_VWVU01000004.1, forward strand.
AGCGCCACGGCCGGGGACGTCTTCGGTCCGATGGCGAACTACCTGGAGATCGACGGCGAGAGCCACACCGTGGTCGACGACGCGGGTGCGCGCGCCGCCTCCACCGTGCGGACCGCGACCTTCCGGATGAGCGCCGCCGACCTCGCCGTCCACGGGATGATCGACGTACCGCCGGACGCTGCGCTTCCCGACTCCCCACCGTCCTCCGTCCCCTCGCCGTCCCCCGTCCCCTCACCCTCCGCCATCCCCTCCTCGGAGGCCGGGCCCTCGGAGGAGGAGCCCACCCCGTTCCGGGAAGAACCCGTTCCGGGCGACAAGGAGCCCGTGCGCGGTGGTGAGGAGAGCGGGGCCGGGGGGAGCACCACCGCCGCTCCCGGCGACCAGGAGGAGCCCGAGGCGGGGGAGGCGCCGTCCGAGACCCCCTTCCGCGAACCGCTGGAGGCCACCCCGTCCCCCAGCGCCTCCCCGGGCGAGGACGACGTGTTGGTCCTCGACGAGACCGGCTCCGAGACGGTCTCCGCCGACGGCAACGCGGTGGAGTTCACCCTCGCCGACGTGACCACCACGGCCACCGCCGCGTACGGGGGCGAGACCGGGACGACGTTCGCGCACGGTGACCTGAGCGCGTTCGGCACGTCCCTGGGGCCGCTGCAGGCGGGTGGGGACGGGGTCTTGGCGCGGGACCTCCTGGAGGTGTTCGACGAGGACGGCGACGTGGCCCTGCAGGTGCCCGTCAGCGTCCGCTTCGTGGCCGGAGAGACGGCCTTCGGGGACGAGGACCCCGACTGGGAGGGCCGGGGGAGCCGCAGCTGGATGACCGTGTGGGTGCAGGTGGGCGAACCCGAGGAGGAGAAGGGGTTCGCGATGGACTTCGCCGACTCGTGGGTCCTCGGCTCCGTCCGCGCGGAGAGCACGTCACCGGTCCCCGGGGACAAGGGCGACGCGGAGACCGAGGAGGCGTCCGGTGGCGACGGCCGCCTGGCGACCACGGGCGGCTCGCTCGCCGCGCTGATCACCGCCGCGGTGGTGGCGGTCGGCGGTGGCGCGACCGCGACCTTCCTGGCCCGCAAGCGCACCACCGCCATGGACGACCGGATCGACTAGCCGGCTGCTCGGCCGAGGACCGGGGCCGCGCCGAACCGCCTCCGCCCCGGGTCCGGACACACGGAAGGCGGGTCTCCTTGTCGGAAGACCCGCCCTCGACCATTGTCAGCCTTGCTCGGCTTTGTCAGCAGCCGGAGCCCGTCCGACCGTTCCCCCCGGAACCGGCACAGACCGGGAGATCACTCCGTACGCTGGCTGGGGATTCCGGCCAGCAGGGCGCGGACCTCAGTCTCGCGGTAGCGGCGATGTCCGCCCAAGGTGCGGATCGAGGTCAGCTTGCCCGCCTTGGCCCAGCGTGTCACGGTCTTGGGATCCACGCGGAACATGGTGGCAACCTCGGCGGGGGTCAACAGGGGCTCCGCCTCGGGCGTGCGAGTTGACATGTGTACGGCCTCTCCTCCTGGATCTGTGTGCCGATCCTTGAGCCTTAATCCTGGCACTTGGCCCGGATGTCCAATATTCCCTCTAGGTCTATATTGGCATCACCCGAGGTGATTGTACGACCACTCCAAGCAACTTTGCACGTGGGAGGCCAAGAAAGCCGCCCGTGGCCGCGTCACGCTAAGTGATTCTAGCGACACGTTTAGTGGCATGTGGCGTATTCGGTCAAAACTTCGTTCTCCGGCCTCGTTTTTCTCGATCCGGAGTTCCCGAAGTGCTACGGAGACCTGACCGAAACCCGGTGTCACGTTCCGGGGAGGGGAGGGCGTCGCCCTGGTCGGCCGCCGCGCGGAAGGACGTGGGGTGGACCGGTGGGGCGGGGCTGCGTGTGCTTCGGCTGGTGGGTCGTGATGTGCGGATCGCCCGCGTGGCAAGGGTTCCGTGGTTACTCAGAGTGCACTCAGTGATCGGCTGGTTACAGTCTACGCTGATCCCTATCGGGCGTTATGCCCAGTTTCACGACGCTTGATGTCGTGCGTGGACGACGTCCGGGCTCGCACCGTTGCCACGTGCGAAAAGATCTCCGGGGGAGGCCGAGAAACCTGGTGTACCAGGTTGGACACCGGCGTGGCGCGTGCGTGCCCGGGCCATGTGGAGACGACAGAGGGCATACGTGTGTCCACGAAAAAGTGGGGATACCGTAACTCTCAGTTGGCGTGCTCCAGGGCGCGTACCGACCTCCAGCGCCGCGTGAGCCTCTCCCGCAACTCCAGTACGCGCTCGACCTCCCCTGTCACCAGGGCTTCCACCGCACCCGAGACCTCGGCCACCGAGTGGTCCTCGCTCAGGTGGTCGTCATTGAGCAGGTGCGGCAGGCCCCCGTAGTCCAGCTCCAGCAGCGAGTCGGGGTGAGCCGTCAGGGACAGCCAGTCCGCCAGGTTCTCGGTCGAGGCCGACACCCCCCGCTGCCCGATGTGCTCCCGCAGCACCGCCAGCGTGTGTTCGAGCCGGTGCATGGCCAGTGAGGTCCGCGTCAGGTACAGCAGTGTCCGGGTGGAGTTCGACGACAGCACCAGGCACCGCTCCTGGGACTGGAACGGCACGAACCAGGGAACCGGAATGGTCCAGTTGCTCGACAGGATGCCCGGCCGTACCAGCGCGCCCGAGTCCCGCCACTCCTGGTAGCGGCTCTCGGTGCGCTCGGCCTCCGGGCCGGGCACGAACGCCCCGCTCACCGCCACCGGCGTCGTTTCGGTGAACTCGGTGAAGGCCCGCCACGAACGCAGCCTCGTCTGCCACGGGCAGACGTACAGGCGCTCGTTCACCCGCCGGAGGTAGGCGTTGCGGCTCTCCTCCGCCGGCGCCACCACCGGAGGCGTCGTGACCAACCGCCTCAGGCTCTCGGCGTGCTCCGCCGCCAGCGCGTTGATCCGCCGCGGCCGGTCGGGCGAGGCCGCGTACTCCTCCCAGTAGCTGCGGTCGCACGGGGAGAACGCGTGGATCGGCTGGTAGACGCGGAGGTAGGCGGTGTAGGGCAGCACGAACGCATCGTGGCACATATCGTTGCGCGTGGCACTCACCGCGCTGATCCCCTGGTAGGCCGCCGATCCGGTGTGTGCACCATATCCGTCACACCCGGGTGGCGTAGGCACGACGGGGGACGACCAGGTACGGTTGTGTGTGTACGTAAGCTGGCGCCTGTCGTCAGTCGCGTTTGACGGCCGTCAGCCCGATAGTGCGGGTTAGTAAGTGATCTGGGGTTCGTCGGAACCCAATCGTTGAGGGGGTCGAGCCAATGGGGCGCGGCCGAGCCAAGGCCAAGCAGCAGAAGGTCGCCCGGAAGCTCAAGTACAGCTCCGGCGGGACCGACCTCGAGCGGCTGCGGTCGGAGCTGGGTGTCGCTGAGGACGAGGGGTCTACCTCCGGGCCGTTGGGTCCGGACGGTGCCTACGAGGATCCTCAGGATGACCTGGTCGACCGTTACGCGGATCTTGCCGACAAGTACTCGGACTCCGACAGGTAGTACCTGGTCGGGCGAGGCTTTCAGGTCGCTCGGACAACAACCGCTGACCTGTGGCGGTTACGGCTTTCCGCCCGGAAGCCGTGGCGGACAGGTGGATATAGCCGGTGCGAACCACCCTGGTGGTTCGCACCGGCTATGTTCGCGTCCGTTTCTCACGCGTACTCGCCGGTCAGGGCCGCCTGCCCGGAACCGGCGGTCACCGTGCCCAGCCGCCAGGCGGGGACACCGCGGTCGGCCAGTACCTCCAGTGCGCGTCCGGCGTCCTCCGCCGCGACGATCGCCACCATGCCCACACCCATGTTGAACGTGGCCTCCATGTCCTCCCGGCCCACCCCGCCCCGGTCGGCGAGGTAGCCGAACACGGGAGCGGGCGACCAGGTGGCGCGGTCCAGTTCGGCGTCCAGGTGGTCGGGCAGGGAGCGGGAGAGGTTGGCCGCCAGGCCGCCGCCCGTGACGTGTGCGTAGGCGTGCACCCCCACCGCACCGGTCAGCGCGACGCAGTCCTTGGCGTACACGCGGGTCGGTGTGAGCAGGACCTCGCCCAGCACCCCGTCCAGTTCGGGAACGCGCGCGAACAGGTCCAGGTCCGCCCGGTCCACGATGTGCCGGATGAGCGAGTAACCGTTGGAGTGCGGCCCCGAGGAGCCCATCGCGATCACCGCGTCGCCCTCGCGGACCCTGTCCTGGCCGAGGATCGCGTCGCCCTCCACCACGCCCGTTCCCGCACCGGCGAGGTCGTACTCGTGGGGCTCCATGGAGCCCGGGTGCTCGGCGGTCTCCCCGCCGATCAGCGCGCAGCCCGCCTGGTGGCAGCCCTCCGCGATGCCGCCGACGATCTCGGCGATGCGCTCGGGGACCACCGCGCCACAGGCAACGTAGTCGGTCATGAACAGGGGCTCGGCGCCACTGACCACGAGGTCGTCGACGACCATCGCCACCAGGTCGATGCCGATCGTGTCGTGCTTGTCCATCTGCTGGGCGAGAAGGACCTTGGTGCCCACGCCGTCGGTGGAGGTGGCCAGGACCGGGTCCTCGTACCTGCTCGTGTCGAGCCGGAACAGACCCGCGAAGCCGCTGGCGTCGGTCACCTGCTCGGGCCGACGGGTGCGCGCCACGTGGCGCTTCATCAGGTCGACGGCGCGCTCACCGGCGGCGATGTCGACGCCCGCGGCCGCGTACGCGCCCGTCGTCCCTGTGCTGTCGGCTGCCACGCGAGTTCTCCTCGTGCTGTGTTGCGTTGCGTTGGTGGTGCGGTTCCCGGGGCACGGCGGAGCCGCCGCGCTGGGTCGGGTCCGGCGGCGGTTACTTGTCGCTGGTGGCCAGTGTCGAGCCCTCGGGCGTGCCGCAGGCCTTCTCCAACAGGTACTTGCCCTGGGAGTCGGCGTCCACCTCGATCGGGTACACGCCGTCGAAGCAGGCCCGGCACAGGTTGTCCTTGGGCACCTCCGACGCGGCGATGAGCTCGTCGAGGTCCACATAGGCCAGGGAGTCGGCGTTCACCGACGCGGCGATCTCCTCCACGGTCAGGTTCGCGGCGATGAGCTCGGCGCGGGTGGCGAAGTCGATGCCGTAGTAGCAGGGCCACAGCACGGGCGGGCTGGAGATGCGCACGTGGACCTCGGCGGCGCCCGCGTCGCGCAGCATCCGGACCAGGGCCCGCTGGGTGTTGCCGCGCACGATCGAGTCGTCCACGACCACCAGGCGGCGGCCCTCGATGACCTCGCGCAGTGGGTTGAGCTTGAGCCGGATGCCCAGCTGGCGCAGGGTCTGGCTCGGCTGGATGAAGGTGCGGCCCACGTAGGAGTTCTTCACCAGGCCCTGGGCGAAGGGGATGCCGCTGGCCTCGGCGTAGCCGACAGCGGCGGGTGTGCCGGACTCGGGCACCGGGATGACCAGGTCGGCCTCCACCGGGTGCTCCCTGGCCAGGCGGCGGCCCGTCTCCACACGGGTGGAGTTGACGTTGCGGCCCGCGATGGTGGTGTCGGGGCGGGCGAGGTAGACGTACTCGAACAGGCAGCCCTTGCGGCTGGCGGGAGCGAAGCGGCGTGACCGGACCCCGCGCTCGTCGATGGTGAGGAGCTCGCCGGGCTCGATCTCGCGGACCATGGTGGCGCCCACGATGTCCAGGGCGGCGGTCTCGCTGGCGACCACCCAGCCGCCCGCGCCGGAGGTCTCGCCCATGCGGCCCAGTACGAACGGACGGATGCCCTGGGGATCGCGCGCCGCGTACAGGGTGTTCTCGTCCATGAACACCAGGGAGAAGGCGCCCCTGACCTTCGGGAGGATCTCGGCCGCCGCGTCCTCCACCGAACTGCCGTTCCTGGCCCGGTCGGCCAACAGGTTCGTGAGGACCTCGGTGTCCGTGGTGGCCCCCCGGCGGGTGTCCGGCAGCATCGCCGCCAGTTCCGGGGTGTTGATCAGGTTGCCGTTGTGGCCGAGCGCCAGACCCCCCTCACGCGCCGTGTAGAAGGTCGGCTGGGCGTTCTCCCACACCGGCGAACCGGTGGTGGAGTAGCGGCAGTGACCGATCGCGAGGTGGCCGCGCAGAGAGTCCAGGGTCGCCTCGTTGAAGACCTGGGAGACGAGGCCCATGTCCTTGTAGACGAGGATCCTTTCCCCATCGCTCAGCGCGATGCCCGCGGACTCCTGTCCGCGGTGCTGCAGGGCGTAGAGACCGAAGTAGGTGAGCTTGCTGACTTCTTCGCCGGGTGCCCAGACCCCGAAAACGCCGCAGGCGTCCTGCGGGCCGCGTTCGAGCGGATCGAGGTCCATGGAAAGCCGGCCGTCGGAGTACGACACACCCACAGCTTAGTGCCTGGCGGCCCGCCCGGCACCACCCGGGGGAGGTACCGGCCACAGGGGCAGGCGCCCGGACAGGTCGGAGCGGGCCCCGCTCGCCCGCACCAGGTGCCCGGAGACGGCCTGTTCCCAGGAGAGGCGTCCGGTGGCCACCCGGAGCCAGGTGAGGGGATCGGTCTCCACGACGCCCGGAGGGGTGCCCCGGGTGTGACGCGGTCCCTCGACCGCCTGGACGGCTCCGTACGGTGGCACGCGCACCTCCAGGCTGTGCCCGGGGGCGCGGTCCGCGAGTACCGCCAGACTGCCCCGTACGGCGGCCTTGACGGCCGTGCGCAGCGGCTCGTCGGCGCGCAGCACCGCCTCGGCGCAGGCGGCGACGGCGGCCTCGTCACCACCCTCGAAGGGGGCCTCTCCCAGCGCGGAGAGCTGTTCGTCCAGGGACCCGCGCAGGCGCCGCACGGCGCTCGGGCTCAGAGCGGAAGGCATGGACGAAAGACTACGGGCCGGGCCGACGGGAGCGGAGCCATCGTGCGGGTGAACGGGAGGGGCGCTTGTCATTACGGCCGAATGGCCCGAAGGTGGACATCGAAGAACACCGGCGGAACTGTCCGCCGGTCTCCACTCAATTGGGTGATTCCTGTCTCAGCGCGCCGCTGGTCAGTAGGAGCGTGACACGGTAGCGTCCCGAACCGTCCCGGTGTTGTCGAGATTGAGAGGATTGCGATGGACCCCCTACCCCCAGGGCGTTCCATACGGCTGCACCGACAGAGATGAACAAGGGGTGACCAGGTCCGTGTCTGCCCGTTCCCACGGCGCCGGACCCGTACCGTCCTGCCCCGCCGCGCGGACCAGACGGCCCACGCGTCTACCATCCACAAGGAACACCACCGCACCATCGGGAGAACGACGTGCGCCTGCGCTTGCGCCCGCGTGATGACAGTTACTACGAGATGTTCACCGACTCGGCGAACAACCTGGTCATCGCGGCCCGCCTGCTGGTGGAGCTGATGAGTGACGGGGCTGACCGCGAGGCCATCACCGAGAAGATGCGCGCCTGTGAGCACGCGGGTGATGACGCCACCCACGCGATCATGCGTCGCCTCAACAAGAGTTCGGCGACACCCATTCACCGTGAGGACATCTACCGGCTGGCCTCGAACCTGGACGACGTCATGGACTCCATGGAGGCCGCCGTCGACCTGATCGGCCTCTACGGTCTGGAACGCCTCCCCAAGGGGATCATCGACCAGATCGAGGTGCTGGAGCGCGCCGCCGAGCTGACCGCCGAGGCGATGCCCCGGCTCCGCGCACTGGAGGACCTGAACCGGTACTGGATCGAGATCAACCAGCTGGAGAACCAGGCCGACCGCATCTACCGCAAGCTCCTCGCCCGCCTGTTCAGCGGGGAGTACGACGCCCTGACCGTCCTCAAGCTCAAGGACGTCATCGAGGAGCTGGAGACAGCCGCGGACGCGTTCGAGCACGTCGCGAACACGGTGGAGACCATCGTCGTCAAGAACGGCTGAGGACACCGAACACCCCTGGACCCCGGATCCCCCGACCGGTCCTCCCCCTGTCCCCGTGAGGACCAGCGGCGGGCGGAAGCCGTGCCCCACCGCCCGCCGGGCCCCAGGGTTCGCCGGACGTCCGGCGGAGCCGCTTCGGTGCGCCGCCGACCGGCCCCTCGCACGAGGAGACGGCCGGGAGCTACAGGCCGTTGACCTCGCGGGTGGGGACCGTCCGTCGGGACAGCACCTCCACGAGGTGGGCGAAGAACCCGTCGGCGTCGATCTCCTCGACCACCGTCGCGTTCGCCTCCAACCCGTGGACGCCCCAGGACATGGCCGCGTATCCGCGGGTCAGCTCTCCGGCGGTCTCCACGTCCACGTGGTACCGCCCGGAGCGGCGCACCAGTTCCGGGTGCAGCAGCACCGCGGCGGTCAGCGAGTCCGGATGCGTTGTGCCGTCGATGCCCACCCTGCGGTCGAACTCCAGCGTCGCCGCGCATATGCGGCCGAAGAAGTCCGCGAGGGGGGTGCCGATGGCGGCGATGACGTCGAGCCGCTCCTGGTCGAACACCGCGTGGTCCAGGGTCAGCGGGTCCCACGGAACCACGGTGATCTCGAAGCCTGCCGCGAACACGGCCTTCGCGGCCTCCGGATCGACGTAGAAGTTGAACTCCGCGGCGGCGGTGATGTTGCCGCGGCCGTTGTTGGACCCGCCCATAACGTACAGGGCGCCGACGTTGCGGACGAAGTCCGGGTCCTTGGCCACGGCCATCGCGATGTTGGTCAGCGGCCCGATCGCCACGATCGAGAGCTCACCGGGGCTCTCGGCGGCCAGCCGGACCAGGGCGTCCACCGCGTGCTCCGGCTCGGGCTCCAGCTCCGAGCAGTCCATGGACAGGCCGCCGGATCCGTCACCGTGCACGTTCTCCGCGCTCACCCACGGCCGGACGAGCGGGCGGCGGGCGCCCAGGTGCACGGGCACCTCGCCGAGGCGCCCGGCCACGCTGAGGGTGAGGAAGGCGTTGCGCACCTGCTGTCCGAAGCCCACGTTCCCGGCCACCATGGTGATGGCGCGCAGGTCGGCCCCCGGGTCCAGCAGCCCCACGAGGAGTGCCACGCAGTCGTCCTGCGCGGTGTCGGTGTCGATCACCAGCGGAGTGGTCACGCCTTCTCTCCTCTTGGCCGCCGTGGCCATCTCATCATCGGTCGTTCCTGGTCGGGGCGGTGGGCGGACGGATGAGACGGATCAGCCGAAGCGGTCACCCGATCACCGGCCACTCCCTCGGGGAGGTACGGGTGACGGATCAGCCGAAGCGGCCACTCCATCACCGGCCACTCCCTCGGGGAGGTACGGGTGACGGATCAGCCGAAGCGGCCACCCCATCACCGGCCACTCTGTAGTGGGAGGTGAGGACGTAGCGGATCAGCCGAAGCGGCCACTCCATCACCGGCCACTCCCTCGGGGAGGTACAGGTGACGGATCAGCCGAAGCGGCCGGTGATATAGTTCTCGGTCTCCTTCTTCTCCGGCCGCGTGAACATCTGGTTCGTCTCGCCCATCTCGATGAGCTCGCCGGGCTTGCCCGGAGCCGACAGGTTGAAGAAGGCCGTCCGGTCGGACACACGGGCCGCCTGCTGCATGTTGTGCGTGACGATGACGATCGTGTAGTCCTCCTTCAGCTCGTGGATGAGGTCCTCGATCGCCAGGGTCGAGATCGGGTCCAGAGCCGAGCAGGGCTCGTCCATGAGCAGTACCGAGGGCTTCACCGCCGTGGCGCGGGCGATGCACAGCCGCTGCTGCTGGCCGCCCGAGAGGCCGGCACCGGGCTTGTTCAGCCGGTCCTTGACCTCCTCCCACAGGTTCGCGCCGCGCAGCGACCCCTCCACCAGGTCGTCCGCCTCGGACTTGCTCATCCGCCTGTTGTTGAGCCGCGCACCGGCGATGACGTTGTCGTAGATGGACATCGTCGGGAACGGGTTGGCCTTCTGGAAGACCATGCCGACCTCGGTACGCACCATGACCGGGTCCACGCCGGGCCCGTAGATGTCCAGGTCGTCCAGGAGGACCTTGCCCTCGGCGCGGGCGCCCGGGGTCACCTCGTGCATCCGGTTGAGGGCCCGCAGGAAGGTGGACTTGCCGCAGCCGGACGATCCGATGAACGCCGTCACCGACCGAGGCTCGATGGTCATCGACACGTCCGCCACGGCCAGGAAGTCGCCGTAGTAGACGTGGAGTCCGGAGACGTCGATACGTTTCGCCACTGGAAGTTCCTCGTGAATCTGCTCCGCGCGCGGGGCGTGGACGGTTGGTCTGGGGTCAGCGGGCCTTCGGCGCGAACAGGCGGCCGATCATGCGGGCCAGGAAGAACAGCAGCATCACCACCAGGATCAGTGTCAGTGCCGCGGCCCAGGCCCGCTCGTAGTTGATGGCGCCGCCCATGCGAACCTGCGAGTAGATGAACACCGGGAGGTTCATCATCTGCCCGTCGAACAGGTTCCAGTTGATCGACACCGCCGACGTGCCCGCCGTGAGGATCAGTGGAGCCGTCTCTCCGATAACGCGTGCGATGGCGAGCATGATTCCTGTGGTCAGCCCGGCGGCGGAGGTCGGCAGCACCACCTTGGTGATGGTCCGCCACCGGGGCACGCCCAGGGCGTACGCCGCCTCGCGCAGGTCCTGCGGCACCAGCCGCAGCATCTCCTCGCTGGAGCGCACCACGACCGGGATCATCAGCACCGCCAGTGCGATCGCGCCCGACGCGCCGTTGGTCCGGCCCGGGCCGAACAGCACCATCCACAGCGCCACCACGAACAGGCCGGCGACGATCGACGGGATGCCCGTCATGACGTCGACGAAGAACATGATGAGCCGCTTCATGCGGCCCTGGGCGTACTCCACCAGGTAGACGGCGGTCATCACACCGACCGGAACCGAGATGAGCGTGGCCATCCCGGTGATCGCCAGGGTGCCGACGATCGCGTGGTAGGCGCCGCCCGCGTCCATGCTGGGCAGGACGCCGTTCATCGACACCGACAGGAAGTAGACGTCGAGCCGACCCATGCCGTTGGTGAGCACGGTCCACAGCACCGACGCCAGCGGCAGCATCGCCAACAGGAAGCACCCGTAGACGAGCGAGGTGACCAACCGGTCCTTGGCCTTGCGTCCGCCCTCGACGCGGGCCGAGGCGGTGACGGCGATCACCACGTACGCGACGGCGGTGAGCACCCCCCACAGGAGGAACCCGAAGGAGGAGAAGGCCAGCAGGATCCCGGCCACCACGGCGGCGCAGGAGGCCAGCAGTGCGGCCGGGAAGCGGCGCGGCAGCGTCCCACTGCGCAGGTCGAGCCGGGGTGAGCCCATGTCCGGTCCGGGAGCGGGGGACTGGGTGGCCGTCGTGTTCATCGTGACTCCTTGTTCCCCCGCGCCACCACGTAGCGCGCGCCCATGTTGACCACGAGGGTGATCGCGAACAGGACCAGGCCGGCGGCGATCAGCGCGGACACGCCGTACCCGGTGGCCTCGGGGTACTGGAGCGCGATGTGCGCGGCGATGGTCTGGTTTCCGCTCTGCAGCAGGTCCCAGGAGATGACGAGGGCGGGGGACAGGATCATGGCGACGGCCATGGTCTCGCCCAGGGCGCGGCCCATGCCGAGCATGGCGCCGCCGATCACTCCGGACTTGCCGAACGGCAGTACGGCCAGCTGGATCATCTCCCAGCGGGTGGCGCCCATGGCCAGGGCGGCCTCGCGGTGTCCCTGCGGAGTCTGGCGGAACACGTCGCGCGACATCGCGGTGATGATCGGCAGGATCATGACGGCCAGCACCACGCTCGCGGTCAGGATGGTGCGCGCGGAGGTGGAGGCGGGGCCGGAGAACAGCGGGATCCAGCCCAGGTAGCGGGTCGTGGCCTGGTACACGGGGACCAGTTGCGGCGCGAGGAAGCCGATGCCCCACAGGCCGTAGACGACGCTGGGGATGGCGGCCAGCAGGTCCACCAGGTAGCCGAGCACCGAGGCCAGTCTGCGCGGTGCGTAGAAGACGATGAACAGGGCGATCCCGATCGCCACCGGTGTGGCCAGCAGCAGCGCGATGGCCGCGGCGAGCACGGTGCCGAACGCCAGCGCGGCGACACCGAACGCGGGATCCTCGCGGACGTTGGGATCCCACTCCAGAGTGGTCAGGAAGTTGGCGGTGTTGGCGGACAGGGACGGCCAGGCCTGAACGATCAGGAAGGCTGCGACACCGGCGAGGATCAACAGGATCAGGATGCCCGAGCCTCGGGCGAGCCCGGCGAAGGCGACGTCGCCGATCCGGCGCTTGCCCGGGGACGGCGGTGCCGTCTCGGGCGCGTCCGTGGTCGTCATGGGTTGACTCCGGTTCGGAAGGTCTCAGGGCGGTTCGCCCGTGTGGTGCGGTGTGGGCCGTGCACCTTCGTGCGTGCCTGGTCTCGTTGTTCCCGGCGGGGCGCTGCCCTTCCTGGAGCAGGGAACCTTCCTCCCGCCGGAGGTCCGTCCGAACTCCGTGTGCGGCCGGTCACCGGCCATCCCGTCACGGTCGTGGCGTGCGATGGCCGTATCGCGCCGAATGTGAAGGTAGGCGCGCAAGATGACGAGTTGTACCAGGGAAGGTGAACGGAGAATGAACGGGCCGTCGCACTCCCGTGGCGGTGGGGGAATTGCTTGGTGAATGTGACGATCCGCACGTCAGGAGGGGGTCTGCCGGTCCCCGGCGGCGGGCGGCGCGTACATCACGTCGGTGTCCCACATGCCGAATCCGAGCGATTCGTACAGCCGCACGGCGGCCCCGTTGTCACCGTCCACGTACAGGTGCGCCCACGGCAGTCCGGCGTCGCGCAGATGGCGCAGACCGGCCAGGGTCAGCGCGCGGCCGAGTCCGGTGCCCTGCCAGTCGGGGTCCACGCCCACCACGTAGACCTCGCCGACCGGCTCGCCGTCGGTGAGTCCGGCGCCGTCGGCGTGGACCTTGGTCCAGTGGAAGGCGGCGATCCGTCCGTCGCCGGCGGTGGCCAGGAAGAAGCCGTCCGGGTCGAACCAGTCCTCCACCTCGCGCTGGAGGAGGTCGTCCAGGGTGATCTGTCCCTGCTCGGGGTGGTCGGCGAACGCGCGCGCGTTCGCCTCCAGCCAGACCTGCTCGTCCTGGCCCACGACGAACGTCCGCAACCGCACCTGGTCGGCCACGTCGGGCCGCAGCTCCGGCTCGGGCAGCTCGGGGGCCGTCCAGGGGCCGCCCGCCTCGTCGGCGGCGATGTCGCGTAGCGGCATCCGCATCTTGTGGAGTTCGCGGACTGCGGTCCAGCCGTCCTCCTGCGCGACCGAGACCGCCTGCGGGGTGCGTCCGTGCGCCCACACGCGGACACCGTCGGGGCCGGCGTCACGGTGGACCGAGTCCAGCAGGGCGGTGCCGTGTCCGCGCTCCCTGTGGGCGGGGTCGACGACGATCTCGCCGGAGTCGGGTTCGCCCGCGAGGCGTTCGACGAACGCGAAGCCGACCGCGCGTTCGTCCTCGACGACCAGGTGGAAGCGGCTGCTCCCGGAGGGGGCGCCGTGTCTGACGCGGAGCAGCGTGTGCTCCGACAGCGGGGCGACGCCGTCGGCCGCACGCGCGGTCTCGGCGAGTGTCAGCACCTGGTCGGCGAGGGCCGGGGACAGGTCGTCGGTGACTAGCGGGGTGCTCATGAAGCGCAAGCCTACGACGAAGCGGCCACGGGGATTCGGTCAGGCACGGCCACGGCGGGGTTTGTCCTGGTGGGGCGCCCGGCCTCCGCGCGGCGGCGGGACCGGGCGGGCCCGTCGCGGCCCTACCGCCTGCGGCGCTTGCCCTGGTAGCCGCCGCCGACCCGGACGCGCCGCACCGGCGCCAGCGGGGTCGCGAGCAGCAGCGCGAGGAGGAACGCCGCGAGCAGCACCGCCGGGGCCATGTTCGGACCCAGGTCGCTGTGGTCGGCGGCCACCTCGGTGCCGTCGGCCTCGTCGTCGGACCCCGGGGCCACCGTCGGCAGCTCGGCGAGGTCCTCGGCGCCGGGGGAGACCTCGGGAAGGTCGGCCTCGTCGCTCGGCAGCTCCGGGAAGTCGGCTTCGCTGGTGGGCACGTCACTGGTGGGGACGTCGCCCACTCCGCCGCCCGTCGATGACTCCGGACCCGTGGGGGTGTTGCCGGAGTCACCGGGTCCCCCCAAGCCACCGGAGTTGCCGGAACCACCGGATCCTCCTGAGCCGCCGGATCCTCCCGAGCCGCCCGAGCTTCCGGTCTGGCCGCCGGTGTCCTCCGAGGAGCCCGGGTCCGGGCTGGTGGGACGGTCCGGCGGTGAGGAGGTCTCGTCCTTGCCGGGTGGGGAGGACGGCGGCGGAGAGGGGGTGGGATCCGGCGACGGTGTCGGCGAAGGAGTGGGTGTCGGGGACGGCGTCGGGCTCGGGGTGGGGGAGGGCGTGGGGCTCGTTTCGGTCACCGAGACCGTCCATGCGCCGGTGGCGACCGTGTACGTCTTCTCCGTGGTTTCGAGGGCCGCGCAGCCGACACCCTCCTGGGCGAGCGCGTAGGTGAGGATCGCGACGACGTCGGTCGTCTCACGGGGCGTGCCGGTGACCTCGCCCGCGGGCACGGAGGCGCCCGGAGCGACCTCCTGGGGTTCGAAGCCCCGCGCGCTGAACTCGGGGACGTTCACGGCCAGCCCGGTCAGGCAGATGCCGGCGTCACCGGTGTTGGTCGCGGTGAGGGGATTGGCCGGGACGGACTCGCCCGGCTCCACCTCGCTGGCGCCGTTAGCGAAGTCGATGACCGCCGACGCGGTGGGCGGATCGGAGGGGGAGGGGGAGGCCGAAGGAGGAGGGGCGGAAGCGGAGGGGGAGACGGAGGGCGGGGGGCTCTCGGACGGGCTCGGATCGGCGTGGGCCGGGGACATCACGGCGATCAGGCTGGAACCGACGAATACGGCGCCCAGAGCGGCACCCGCGCGGCGGAGGCCGGGGGTGAGCGGGGAACTCACGGCGGACGTGGACATCGGAGCGTTCTCCTCCTCGCGGATGACGCGCCAAGACGGTTTCGGCGCACCCGGCCGCGGGAAGTTCGCCGCGCCTGACGTTCCGGCGTTCGGGTGCCCCCTGATCCTAGGACCTGGGGCCGTCGAACACGAGAGTCCACGCGCCCTCTTTCGCACCGTTGGTCATATCGCGGTGGCGGAGAGGTACGGACGGCTCCGGGGCGCCCACGCGGTGCGCGGCGCCCCGGAGCCGTCCGCGGATCCGTGCGTACACGGCCCACGACCCCCGTCTACATGCGGTGACCCGCCGTCGGAGTCGGCGATCCGGGCAGCGGGTCGGCGTCCTCCGCCGGGACCGCGGGAGCCTTGGCCACGGGGTCGGGCACGAAGCGGTAGCCCACGTTGCGCACGGTGCCGATCAGCGACTCGTACTCCGAGCCCAGTTTGGCGCGCAGGCGCCGTACGTGGACGTCGATGGTGCGGGTACCGCCGAAGTAGTCGTAGCCCCACACCTCCTGGAGCAGCTGCGCCCGGGTGAACACCCGGCCGGGGTGCTGCGCCAGGAACTTGAGCAGCTCGAACTCCTTGAAGGTGAGGTCGAGGATGCGGCCGCGCAGGCGTGCGATGTAGGTGGCCTCGTCGATGACGAGATCGCCCCTGCGGATCTCGTCCGGGTCGTCCGTTCCGGCGTCGGCCGAGCCGACGGCCAGCCGCAGGCGCGCCTCCACCTCCGCGGGGCCGGCGGTGGCCAGGACGAAGTCGTCCGCCTGCCAGTCGGAGGTCAGGGCCGCCACGCCGCCCTCGGTGAGGATGACGATCAGCGGGCAGTCCAGACCGGTGGTGTCGAGTAGGCGGCAGAAGTTGCGGGCCGCGGCGAGGTCGGTCCGGGCATCGACCAGAATGGCGTCGACCGGTGAGCCGGAGCCGCCGGCCGCGCCTGAGGCCAGCAGTGCCCCGGCCTCGGCCGGTGCCACCCGCACGGAGTGCAGGAGGAGGCCGAGAGCGGGCAGTACGTGGTCCGACGGTTCGTTCGAGTTCGTCAACAGAAGCAGATGGCTCATGCGTCTCTTCTCGTCATCCCGCGATGCGGGCGATCGAAGGCGCCATTGCCCCCGGGTGAAGATGTCCTGTACGTCGCCTCCGAGCAACACAAGGATAATCAACAGATGGCGAAGTGCACTATCAGGTACTGGGCAGCGGCCAAGGAAGCTGCCGGAACAGCCGAGGAAACGGTCACCGCCGTCACGCTCCGAGAGGCTCTCGCGGCGGCGTGTCGGCTGCATCCCGACGACCGCTTCCAGCGCGTACTCGGGTCTTCGTCGCTCCTGGTCGACGAGCGCCCGGTCGGGCGCAGGCCGCATGGCGACGTCGAGATCGCGGACGGGACTGTGATCGAGGTCCTACCGCCCTTCGCGGGCGGGTGAGGCGGTGAGGGCGTGCTCGGCGGACACATACCCTGCCGCGTGACGGGCGGAGTTCATCGAACACGCCCCACGGAACAGGGAGGGAACATGACGGAAACCGCTGGATGGGCGGGCCGGGCGCGCGTGGTGATGCTCGGCAAACCGGGGTGCCACCTGTGCGAGGACGCCTGGGGGGTCATCGAGCGGGTCACCGGGGAGCTGGGCGTCAGCCGGGCCCGGGAGCAGTTGGACGATGTGGGCGAGGCCGACCGCGAGGAGTACTGGGACAAGGTCCCGGTAACGTTCGTGGACGGTCGCCGCCACGACTTCTGGAGGGTTAGCGGGGACCGGCTGCGCGCCGCCCTCGGCAGCTGACCGGGAACGCGCCAGGCGACCAGGAAAGACTGATCGTGTCCACAAATCCTCACATCTGATCTATTTCGGTTGTCTCTGTCGCCGTAACGCGAAATCCGACTTTCCAGAAGAAGCGCCGAGGCCCTTCCTCGTGGGAACTTGTGAGCCCGTCGTCACAGCGGACCCCACTTTGTGCGTGCTTTCACAAGCGCGTAATCTAGGGGTTCCAGACCTGTCGGGGGAGCGGGGCGGTACCCCGTCCGCTCCTGGCGCCGGGCCGCGCGGCCCGCCTTCCGCGCGGTCCGTCCCCGTACCAGCCCGCACCGACCGTCGCTCAGGAGCACCCGCCTGTGATCAGTCGTCCACCACGGCCCCGGGACAGGGGCATCCCGGAGGCCACCGTGGCCCGGCTCCCCGTCTACCTGCGCGCTCTCCAGGCGCTCCAGGACCGTGGAACCCTCACCGTCTCCTCCGAGGCCCTCGCCTCCGCCGCCGGTGTGAACTCGGCCAAACTACGCAAGGACCTCTCCCATCTCGGGTCCTACGGAACGCGCGGAGTGGGGTACGAGGTCGAGTACCTCGTCTACCAGATCTCGCGTGAGCTTGGTCTCACCCAGGACTGGGCCGTGGCCATCGTCGGCATCGGCAACCTGGGCCGCGCACTGGCCAACTACGGGGGCTTCGGCACCCGTGGTTTCCGTATCGCGGCCCTGCTCGACGCCGACTCGGCGATGGTCGGACAGAACGTGGCGTCCCTGGACGTGAGGCATATTGACAACCTGGAAGAGGTTGTGCGCACCAAGGGCGTTTCCATCGGCGTCATCACGACGCCGGCGGCCGCGGCCCAGGGCGTGGCGACACGCTTCGTCGAGGCCGGGGTGGCCAGCATCCTCAACTTCGCCCCGGTCGTCCTCAATGTGCCGGACGGAGTCGATGTGCGTAAGGTCGACTTGTCCATCGAACTCCAGATCCTCGCCTTCCACGCGCAGCGCAGGGCCGATGGCGACGGTCGTGGCGTGGGACGCGCGGGACTGGAACTGACGTGAGACATTCGACGATCCAGGGCCGTGAAGGCCCGCATGAGCGGTGGGCGATGAGCGAGCGTGCGCCGCGTTCCGGGAGGTGTGGCCGCCTCCGGAAGCATACGAAGACGCTGTGTGGTGCCTGCATAGGAGAATGCGGATGAGTGTCCTGGCCGTGGGGTTGAGCCACCGGAGTTCGCCGGTGGCGCTGCTCGAACGTGTCGCGTTGAACGGGGAGACGCGGACCAATGCGGTCGGGGAGATGATCGGCTCCGACTCCGTCAACGAGGTCATGATCGTCTCCACCTGCAACCGCACCGAGGTCTACGCCGACGTCTCGGCCTTCCACGGCGGCGTCGCGGCCGTCACCGAACTCCTCTCCTGGCACACGGGCGTCCCGCTCGGCGAGCTGTCCGAACACATGTACGTGCACTATGAGGACCGCGCCGTCCAGCACCTGTTCTCCGTCACCTGCGGCCTGGACTCCATGGTCGTCGGCGAGGGACAGATCCTCGGCCAGGTGCGCGACGCCCTCAAGGAGGGCCAGGAGACCGGTTCCGTCGGCCGCGTCCTCAACGACCTCGGCCAGCGCGCCCTGCGCGTGGGCAAGCGCGCCCACACCGAGACCCACCTGGACCACGCGGGCGCCGACATGGTCAGCTTCGGCCTCACCGTGGCGTCCGGTGGTCTGGGCCTCGGCCCGACCGGCGCCACCAGCACCACCGCCGACCGGACCGTTCCGGCCGTGGACGCGGTGCCCCCCGCGGGCTGCCCCATGTCCGCCGACCTCGGCGACACCGTCGACGCACCCGGCCTCGCCCAGTCCACGCGCGGGCCCCTCACGGGCGTGCGCGTCCTCGTCCTCGGCGCCGGGTCCATGAGCGCCCTGTCCGCCAACACCGTCTCCCGCCAGGGCGCGGCGGCGGTCGTCGTGGCCAACCGCACCCCGGAACGCGCCGCGCGCCTCGCCGAGTGCCTCACCGAGGCGTACGAGGCCGTCGAAGCCCGCGCCGTCCCCTTCAAGGACGCCGCCGGCGCTCTCGCCGACGTCGACCTGGTCATCTCCTGCACCGGGGCCCAGGGCCTCGTCCTCAGCGCCGACGCCGTGGCCGCCGCCACCGCCGCGCGCACGCGTCCCCTGGTCTTCCTCGACCTGGCGCTGCCCCGCGACATCGATCCCGCCGTGCGCGGACTGGCCGGTGTGGAACTGGTCGACATCGAGGACCTGCGCCAGGCCGCCGCCACGGACACCCGCACCGACACGGGCCGCGCCAGCGCCCTCACCCTCGCGCGCGGCATCGTCGACGAGGAGGTCGCCGAGTTCCGCGCGGTCCGCCGCGCCCACCAGGTGACCCCCACCGTCGTCGCCCTGCGCGCCCAGGCCAGGGACGTCGTGGAGTCCGAGCTGTCGCGCCTGCACGGACGCCTCCCCGACGACCTCGACGACCGCTCGCGCGAGGAGATCACGCGCGCCATGCGCCGCGTCGCCGACAAGCTCCTGCACAGACCGACCGTGCGCGTCAAGGAACTGGCCGCCGCGCCGGACGGGGAGTCCTACGAGGTGGCCCTGCGGGAACTCTTCGCACTCGACCCCGGGAACCCGGAGGCGCTGGCCGCTCCCGAGGGACCCGCCACCGCGGCACCGACCGCCCAGGAGAAGCCATGACCGGCACGCCCGCCAACGGTAGCCCCGTCGACAGCGCCCCCGCCAAGCTCGGTACCCGCCGCAGCACCATGGCCACCAGCCAGTCGCGGCTGGTCGCCGACGCCATCACCGAGCGCACCGGTCGGGCGATCGAACTGGAGCTGATCACCAGCTTCGGCGACGTCACCAAGGCCCACCTGACCCAGCTCGGCGGCACCGGCGTCTTCGTCAACGCCCTGCGCGACCAGCTCCACGCGGGCGCCGTCGACTTCGCCGTCCACTCGCTCAAGGACCTGCCCACCACCCCGGCCGACGGGCTCGTGCTGGCGGCCATCCCCGAGCGCGACGACCCGCGCGACGCCCTGTGCGCCCGCGACGGCCTCAAGTTCGCCGACCTGCCCCCCGGGGCCGTGATCGGCACCGGCTCCCCGCGCCGCGTCGCCCAACTCGCCCTGCTGCGCCCGGACCTGACCTACGTGCCGATCCGCGGCAACGCCGAGACCCGCCTGGGCAAGGTCGCCTCCGGCGAGCTCGACGCCGTCGTCCTCGCCTACGCCGGGCTCGGCCGTGTCGGCCGCGCCGACGACGCCACCGACGTCTTCGAGCCCGAGCGGATGCTGCCCGCGCCAGGCCAGGGGGCCCTCGCCGTCGAGTGCCCCGCCGAGCGCCTCGAAGGCGACCTCGCCTACCTGGCCTCGGTCGACCACCCCGCCACCCGCGTCGAGGTCGGGGCCGAACGCAGCGTGCTCGCGGAGCTCGAAGCCGGATGCGCCGCACCCGTCGGCGCCTACGCACGGTACGACGCCGGAACCGGCAGCCTGCACCTGCGCGCCGCCGTGGTCGCCACCAACGGGTCCAACGCCGTACGCCGCGAGCGCACCATCGCACTCGACCCGGCCGGTGACCTGGCCGCCGCCACCGCGCTCGGCCGGGACCTGGCCCGCCAGATGATCGACGAGGGAGCCGACCGCATCGTGGCGGAGGCCTTCGCGGAGAGGGACACACCCTAACCAGGAGCCCACGGCGGGCGTCCTCGGCCGGAGCCCGCCGTACCGCAACCGCCCCGGAGCCGCGCACCGGGGCGCGGGCGACCCACACAGAGGAGCCAGTACGTGAACGCCAACGCCAACCCCCAGCAGGAGGAGCCGCGCGCAACCACGCGGCCCGGGCACGTCGCCCTGGTCGGTTCCGGGCCGGGCGGCGCCGACCTGCTGACCCTGCGCGGCGCCGAGCTGCTGCGCCGAGCCGACGTGGTCATCACGCTGCGCGAGCCAGCGGCCGAGGAGCTCTCGGACTTTCGCGGCGAACTCCTCGCCCACTGCTCCGAGGACGTCTCCGTGGTGGAGGCGGACGAGTGCGGCGGCGATGTCAACGCCCTCGCGCTGACCCGTGCCCGCGAGGGCCGGCGGGTGGTCCGCCTGTACTCCGGCGATCCGTTCTTCGGCTGCCGCGGAGCCGAACTGGTCGCCGCCTGCCACGAGGCCGGGGTGGAGGCCGAGGTCGCCCCGGGCGTCTCCGCGATCACCTCCGTGCCGACCTTCGCGGGCGTACCGCTGATGGACGCGGAAAGCCCCGAGGTGCGTGTGCTCAACGCCCGGATCGAGGGCGGGGTCGACTGGGACGAGGCGGCCGCCAGCGACGCCACCCTGGTCGTCATGGGCGCCGACGCGCCCGCCGGGGAGGCCCCCGGGCACCAGGGGCCCGGCTTCGACGTGCTGTGCAAGGCCCTCGTCGCGGGTGGCCGCCCCGCCACCACCCCCGTCTCGGTCGTGCGCGCCGGGGGCACCACCCGCCAGACCACGGTCACCTCCACGCTGGCCCGTCTGGTCGCCGACCTCAAGGCCAAGGACGCCAAGGGCCACCACGCCACCGCGCCCGCGCTGATGATCGTCGGTCCCGCCGCGGCCCGCCAGCCCGACCTGTCCTGGTACGAGACCCGGCCGCTGTTCGGCTGGCGCGTCCTGGTGCCCCGTACCAAGGAGCAGGCCGCCGCCCTGTCCGACCAGCTGCGCGGCTACGGCGCGGTGCCCGAGGAGGTGCCGACCATCTCCGTGGAGCCGCCGCGCACCCCGCAGCAGATGGAGCGCGCCGTCCGCGGACTGGTCACCGGCCGCTACCAGTGGGTGGCCTTCACCTCCGCCAACGCGGTCAAGGCGATCCGCGAGCGCCTGGAGTCCTACGGCCTGGACGCGCGTGCCTTCGCCGGGGTCAGGGTCGCCGTCGTCGGTGAGGCCACCGCACGGGCGGTGCGCGACTTCGGCATCCAGCCCGACCTGGCGCCGCCCGAGGAACAGCAGTCCAGCGCGGGCCTGGTGTCGGTGTGGCCGCCCTACGACGCCGAGATCGACCCGATCGAGCGCGTGCTGCTGCCACGCGCCGACATCGCCACCGAGACCCTGGCCGCGGGCCTGGACAAGCTCGGCTGGGACGTCGACGACGTCACCGCCTACCGCACCGTGCGCGCCGCGCCCCCGCCCGCTCCTGTCCGAGAGGCGATCAAGGGCGGCGGTTTCGACGCGGTGCTGTTCACGTCCTCCTCCACGGTGCGCAACCTGGTGGGGATCGCGGGCAAGCCGCACAACACCACCGCCATCGCCGTGATCGGCCCCGAGACGGAGAGGACAGCGATCGAGTTCGGACTGCGCGTGGACGTCGTGGCACCGAAGGCGTCCGTTTCCGCCCTCGCGCAGGCGCTTTCGGAGTACGGTTCCGCCAAGAGGCGTGAGGCCGTCGATGCGGGCAAGCCCGTCCTCAAGCCCAGCCAGAAGCGGCGCGGGCGCCGCCGCAAGCTCTGAGAGCCCCGTCCAGCCGCCAGCACGCCGCACGAACCCACGTCGGGAGTCCCGCGATGACAGCTTCCAGCAACGACGCCGCCTTCCCCGTCGCCCGGCCGCGCCGCCTGCGCCGTGGACCGGCGCTGCGCCGCCTGGTCGCCGAGACCCGGGTGCTCCCGGAGAACCTCGTCCTGCCGATGTTCGTCAAGGAGGGGATCTCCGAGCCGGTGGCGATCTCCTCGATGCCCGGCCAGGTGCAGCACACCCGTGACAGTCTGCGCAAGGCCGCCCACGAGGCGGCCGCCGCCGGGGTCGGCGGGCTGATGCTGTTCGGCATCCCCGGGCACAAGGACGAGCGCGGCTCGGCGGCCGACGACCCGGAGGGCGTCGTCCAGGTGGCCCTGCGCGACCTGGCCGCCGAGGTCGGCGACGACATCGTGGTGATGGCCGACCTGTGCCTGTGCGAGTACACCGACCACGGCCACTGCGGCCCGCTGCTGACCGACGGACACGTCGACAACGACCTCACCCTGGAGCGGTACGCGTCCATCGCCGCCGCCCAGGCCGAGGCGGGGGCCGCCGTGGTGGCCCCCAGCGGCATGATGGACGGCCAGGTCGCGGCCATCCGCGCCGGGCTGGACCGCGCCGGACACGAGCGGGTGCCGATCCTGGCCTACGCCGCCAAGTACGCGTCGGCCTTCTACGGGCCCTTCCGCGAGGCGGCCGAGGGCGCGCCGCGGTTCGGCGACCGCTCCGGCTACCAGCAGGACCCCGCCAACGCGCGCGAGGCGCTGCGCGAGGTCGCCCTGGACGTGGCCGAGGGGGCCGACATGGTGATGGTCAAACCGGGCCTGGCCTACCTCGACATCGTGGCCAGGGTGGCCGAGGCCTCCCCGGTACCCGTGTCGGCCTACCAGGTCAGCGGCGAGTACGCGATGATCGAGGCGGCGGCGCAGCGCGGCTGGCTCGACCGCGAGCGGGCCGTCCTGGAGACCCTGACCTCGTACCGGCGGGCGGGAGCCGAGCAGATCCTCACCTACTGGGCGACCGAGGCCGCCCGCCTGCTGCGGTAGAGCGACCAGGCCCCGCCCCGGTCGCGGTCTCCGGGCACAGGGCCTCACGACGACGAGGCCGCGCCTGGATCACGAGGACCACCCGGGAGGCTCCATGGCCGAGGTTCTGTACCGACGTAAGCGGCGTCATGCGGCGGACAGCATGCTCGACGCCGCGCTGGGCTACGCCGGGCTGGGCTGGCCGGTGGCGCGCGGCACCTCGCCCGGCCAGGACCGCGCGTGCAGCTGCGACCGGATGGGGTGTCCGGATCCGGCGGCGCATCCGGTGACGATGGCCTGGGGCGTGGAGGCCAGCACCGACACCGACACCATCCGCCGGTGGTGGGGGACCACCCCGGAGGCGAACATCATCCTGCCCACGGGCCGGGTCTTCGACGTGTTCGACGTACCCCGCGAGGCGGGTGTGATGGCGCTGGCCAGGATGGGCCGCTCGGGGGTGCCCTCGGGCCCGGTGGCTACGGCGGAGTCCTCCCGCTACCTGTTCTTCGTGGCCACCCGTTCCCCGGTCGACGAGGACGAGTGGTGGTCCTGCCACCTGGACTGCGTGCCCGAGGCCGTGGAGGAGATGCCGGGCCTGCGCTGGCACTGCCGGGACAGTTTCGTGCTCGGCGCGCCCTCGCGGATGCCCTCCGGAGACCGGTTCTCCTGGATCCGGCCCCCGCAGGACACGGACGGCTCGGTGGTGCTGCCCGACCCGATCGCGGTGCTCGGCATCCTCGCCGACGCCAGCGAGGAGTTCGCAGGCTAGGTCAGTCCTCCCGGCCGTTCACCCACAGTGCGAGCCGGGTGCGGTCGCGCAGGCCGAGCTTGCGCAGGATGCTCGTGACATGGTTCTTCGCGGTGCCCTCGGTGATGAACAGGGCGCGCGCTATCTCCCGGTTGGTGGCGCCCGTGCCCACCAGCCGGGCCACCTCCTCCTCGCGCTCCGACAGCGGTGACGCGGCCCCGGGGGAGGGCGACCGCACCGGAGCGGGACCGGGTTCCGTGCCCAGGGCGGCCACCAGGCGTTCGGCCGCGGGGCCGCCGAGGACGGTCTCCCCCCGGGCGACGCGGCGGATCGCCGACACCAGTTCATCCGGCGGCACGTCCTTGAGCAGGTAGCCGCGCGCCCCGGCACGCAGGCCGCCGAAGACCAGATCGTCGTCGTCGAACGTGGTCAGCACGACGGCCGGAACCCGCGGGTACTCCTCCCGCATACGGGCGATCAGCTCCACCCCGTCCATACGCGGCATGCGGGCGTCCACCAGGGCCACGTCCGGGGCGGGGTCGGCGGCCGAGAGGAACTCCAGGGCCTCGATCCCGTCCGCGGCGTCGCCGACGACGTCGATGCCCTCCTCGACCTCCAGCAGCTTGCGCAGGCCCTGGCGCAGCAGGACCTGGTCGTCGACGATCAGGACCGAGACGGCGGTCACGCGACACCTCCGGCCACGCCGGGGGCGGTCTCCCGCGCGTGGGCGTCCGCGGGAACCTCCACCCGGAGGCGGAAACCGCCGGCGCCCGGATCCCCGACGGCGGCGCCGTCCGCGGGCAGGTTGCCGCTGCCCACCGTCCCGCCGGCGGCCGCGACCCGCTCGGACAGGCCGCGCAGCCCGAACCCGCCACGCACCGCCTCCTCCGGGGCGCCACCGCCGTTGTCGGTCACCGTGACCGCGACCCCGTCGGCCCGGGCGTCCACCTCCACCTCGATCCGGTCGGCGCCCGAGTGGCGCATCGCGTTCGTCAGTCCCTCCTGGAGCGCCCGGTAGCAGACCAGTTCCGACTCCTCCGGCAGGTCGGGCCAGGTGCCGGTGCCGGTCGCCGTGAACCCGATCCGGATGCCCCCGCCGTCGAAGGAGGCCGCCATCGCCCGCATCGCGGCCACTCCGACGCGCCCCTCCAACCTCAGGGGGCGCAGTGCGCGGACCCAGCGCCGGGTGTCGGTGAGGGCCTCCCGGGCGAGTTCGCGGGCCTGCTCCACCTCCTCCCACGCGGCGTCGGGCCGGGCGGTGCGGAAGCGCAGCGCGTTCGACAGCGACATGGCGAGCACGGTCAGGTAGTGGCCCGTGCTGTCGTGCATCTCCCGGGACATGCGGGCGCGCTCCTCGGCCACGGCCAGTTCACGTATGCGCCCGGAGCGGCGGCGCAGCTCCTCGTGCGCCTCCTCCAGCTCGGCCAGGAGCTCCCTCGTGTGCTCGGCCCTCCGCGCGGCCACGGCCAGGCCGACGAACACCATCCCCGACGCCATCACGATGAACAGCAGGACCAGCCCCGCGAACAACCCCGTCACGAACGGCGTCCCTGGGATCAGGAGGGGCAGGACGAGGCTGAACACCAGGACGATGGCGCCGTAGCCGATCCCGCCGGGCAGCCCGAACACGGCCACCGCGTTCATGGTGCCCACGCACAGCAGCAGGAGCGTCGTGTGGTTGCTGTTGAGCATGCAGAGGACCGTGAGGATCAGGAAGGCCGCGCTGGCCGCCTTGCGCGGCCACGGCGACGCCGTCGACCAGGCCAGGAACGGCCACAGCGCACAGCAGGCCAGCAGGGCGGCGGTGTTGACGGCCAGGGCGGTGTCGATCACCGGGTCGCCGCTGGGAAAGGGTGACCGGCCGCTCAGGAACACCAGCGCGTAAAGGCCGGCGCTGATCGCCACCGAGCCCCAGAACAACAGCCTCAACACCCTGGGCGGACTGTTCTCGTGCAGCGTGACCCAGGAGGACGGATCAGGCAGGGGGCCGAGCGTGCGCATTCCCCGAGCGTAACCGGGGAAACGGCGTGGGAACCGGCGGGCGGGGTCATGCCCTGAGCACGTTCGCACCATGACCTCCGGCATGTCCGGGGCTTCGGGAACGCCATGACCGCACCGTGCCGCCCGGTCGACGCGCTCCCCGCCCTGTCCTTCCTAGGGTCTTCCCGGAGCACGGACGCGGAACGGGAGAAGGAGCGACCGGTATGGAGAACAGGACGGAAGAGAATGTCGACAGGCCCGGTGCGCCCGTCGCGGGGATCCTCGTCGCGGTGGTGGGCATCGTACTCATGGCCCTCGTCTCCTGGACGGCCTGGCCCGACCTGCCGGAGGCGGCGCACGGCGGCGGGACCGGCAGGGACGGTACGTCCGACACGGTCCCCCGCCCGGCACTCGTGCTGACCCTGCCCCTGAGCACCGCGCTCCTGACGGTCGTGGTGCCGGCGAGCACGCTCCTCGGCCACCGGCTCCAGGGGGCGCTGGGGATCCCCGGCGTGCCCACGGCGCGGAGCACCACCCGGGGCGCGAACGTCGTCCTGTCCCTGCTGGCTCCGCTCCTGCTGGTGGTGCACGGCGCCCTCGTCCTCGGCCAGGCCGGATGGGACGTCCCGATCCTCCAGGTCGTGGGCGTCGCGACCGGCCTGTTCCTGGCCGCCATCGGTGCGGCCCTGCCGAGGCCGGAGCCGGGGGACGGGCACGAGCACCCCCTCGTCCGCTGGTGGGCGGCCACCCACACGCCGTTCAGGATCGCCCTCGCCCTGGTCGGCCTCGCGCAGGTGGCGGTCGCGCTGGCCGTCGACCATGCGCTGGTCTTCTCCCTCGCCCCGTTGCTGGTGCTCCCCGCGATGTGCGCCGCCATGGTCTATCCCCTCCTGCGCGGCCGGGTCTGACCGCACGGGACGGATGCGACGGAGGGGCCGTCGCGGCGACCCCTCCGCCCGCCTGCGCGTGGCCGGGTGTCAGAGCGCGATCTCCTCGGCGTTCACGACCACGCCGTCCTCGTCGCCGTAGAGCCACTCGCCCGGGACGAACGTGACGTCGCCGAAGGAGACCGGCACGTCCAGGCGTCCGGCGCCGTCCTTGAGGGACTTGCGGGGGTTGGAGCCCAGGGCCTTCACCCCCAGGTCCAGACCGCCCAGGGCACGGGTGTCGCGGACCGCGCCGAAGATCACGGCACCGGCCCAGCCGTTGGCCACGGCCGCCTCGGCGATCATGTCGCCCATCAGGGCGGAGCGCAGCGATCCGCCACCGTCCACCACCAGGACCGCGCCGTCGCCGGGGGTGTTGAGGACCTGCTTGACCAGGCCGTTGTCCTCGTGGCACTTGACCGTGCGGATCCGGCCGGAGAACACCTCGCGTCCTCCGAACCGGCGGAACTGCGTGGAGCAGCTGCGCAGGGTGTCGCCGTGGTCGTCGATGAGGTCCGCCGTGGAGAAGTTCGAGGTCATGACAGCTCCGGTCTCGGGGAAACGGATGGACACCACCAAAGTTACTCGTCGGTACCGCCGGCTCCTTGGCCGGTGCCGCCCGCCTCTTTCGTCGGTACGGCGCTCTCGGGGGCTTTCGTGGGGTCCGTTCGGTGACAGGATGAACCCCTTCCCGTCACCGAACCGTGGGAGTCCCGTCATCTCCGGACGGGACGTCGCCCAGTTCCTCCCCCTGCGCGCGACCCTCCCCGTACGACCCACTGGAGAGAGATGGTCTCCGAGATCCTCGCCGTCAGCGCCGCCTGGTCCCGAGCCGTGATCGAGTCCGCGGTGGACCTCCCCTCGTGGACGCAGGACGCGGCCCACGCGGGCACCGACCTCTTCCTGGGTGTGTTCGCCCTCCTCTTCCTCGCCGCCTGGTGGCGCGCCCGGTCCGTGAGCCCGCGCCTGGTCGGCCTGGCGCTGTTCGCCCCCGTGGCGACCGTCGTCGCCTACGCGGTCAGCAACACGGTGAAGTCGTTCTTCGAACAGACGCGCCCCTGCCAGGCGATGACCGACCTGGCCACGATCGCCACCTGCGACCCGGTCGGGGACTGGTCCTTCCCGAGCAACCACGCCGCGATCGCGGGCGCCGCCGCCGCGGCACTCGTCCTCGCCTGGCGGCGCATCGCCGTCGTCGCCGTCCTGGTCGCCCTCCTGGAGGCCTTCTCCCGGGTCCTCGTCGGCGTCCACTACCCGCACGACGTCACCGCCGGACTCCTCATCGGAGCCACCGTCGCCGTCCTGGCCTCCCTCGCCACGGCCCGCCCGATGACCGAGCTCACCGGAATCCTGGCCCGAAACGACCGCCTGCGCCCCCTCGTGCGCGCCGACCGGCCCGGAGCTCCGGACACGGTCGCGCGGCCCGCTCCCGCCACCTCCGAGGACACCGCCGAGACCCCCGCGGGCGACCGCCCCGTCCGGGTCTGAACGCACTCCCGTGTGCTCCGTCCCGGAACGGTACGGGGCACACGGGGGTCCGGACCTGGGCCGGACTCCGGCCTGTGCGAGGCGGGTCACGGCCTCGGAGCAGGACACAACTGACACACTGGTGAAGTGGGTACTCAACAGAATTCAGCAGAGCTCTTCCAGCGTGCCTCCGCCGTCGTGCCCGGCGGCGTGAACTCGCCTGTGCGCGCCTTCGGCGCCGTCGGCGGCACTCCGCCCTTCTTCGTCAAGGGCGAGGGCCCCTACCTCACCGACGCCGACGGCCACCGGTACGTCGACCTCGTGTGCTCCTGGGGGCCGCTCGTCCTCGGCCACGCCGCCCCCGCCGTCGTGGAGGCCCTCCACGGCGCGGTCGAGGCCGGCACCTCCTACGGCGCGCCGACACCCGGCGAGGTCGAGCTCGCCGAGCTGATCGTCGGACGTACCCCCGTGGAGAAGGTCCGCCTCGTCAACTCCGGCACCGAGGCCACCATGTCCGCGATCCGCCTCGCGCGCGGCTTCACCGGACGCAGCAAGATCGTCAAGTTCGCGGGCAACTACCACGGACACGTCGACGCGCTCCTGGCAGCCGCCGGTTCCGGGCTGGCCACCTTCGCCCTGCCCGACTCCCCGGGCGTGACCGGCGCCAGTGCCGCCGACACCCTCGTGCTGCCCTACAACGACACCGAGGCCGTCGAGCGCGCCTTCGCCGAGTACGGCGACGACATCGCCTGCGTCATCGCCGAGGCCTGCCCCGCCAACATGGGCGTCGTGCCGCCCGGGGCCGGGTTCAACGCACGCCTCAAGGAGATCGCGCACGCCAACGGGGCCCTGCTCGTCCTCGACGAGGTCCTCACGGGCTTCCGCGTCAGCGCCTCGGGCTGGTACGGCCTGGAGGAGGTCGTCCCCGACCTCATGACCTTCGGCAAGGTCATGGGAGGCGGCCTGCCCGCCGCCGCGTTCGGCGGCCGGGCCGAGATCATGGACCGCCTCGCCCCGAACGGCCCCGTCTACCAGGCGGGCACCCTGTCCGGGAACCCGCTGGCCACCGCCGCCGGACTCGCCACCCTGCGGGGCGCCACCCCCGAGGTCTACGCCCGCATCGACCACGTCTCCGAGCAGGTCCGGACCGAGGTCTCCAAGGAGCTCGGCGCCGCCGGGGTCGCCCACCGCGTCCAGAGCGGCGGCAGCCTCTTCACGGTGTTCTTCACCGACCGGGAGGTCGTCGACTTCGACACCGCGCGCACCACCGACACCGCGGTCTTCTCCGCGTTCTTCCACGCCATGCTCGACCAGGGCGTGTACCTGCCGCCCGCCGCCTTCGAGGCGTGGTTCTTCTCCGCGGCGCACGACGACGCCGCCGTCGACAGGGTGGTCTCGGCACTGCCCAGGGCGGCCCGGGCCGCTGCCGAGGCTCAGGGCTGACCCGTCCCTGACGCCCATGACCCCGAAGGAAAGACACACACGATGACGACGACCACCGTCGTGCACCTGCTGCGGCACGGAGAGGTGTACAACCCGGGCAAGGTGCTCTACGGAAGGCTCCCCGGCTTCCACCTCAGCGACCGGGGCCACCAGATGGCCGAGATGGCCGCCGAGTGGTTCGACGGCCACGACATCGCGGCGCTGTTCTCCTCGCCGCTGGACCGGACCCAGGAGACCGCCGTTCCCCTCCAGAAGGCGGCGGGCCTGTCCGTCACCCTGGACGACCGGCTCGTCGAGGCGGCCAACAAGTTCGAGGGCATGGCGCTGTCGCGGCGCTCGGTGCGCGACCCCCGCGTGTTCAGCCGGGTCTACAACCCGTTCCTGCCGTCCTGGGGCGAGCCCTACTCCGAGATCGTCGCCCGCATGGTGGAGATGGTCAAGGTCGCCCGTCGCGCCGCGTGGGGGCGCGAGGCCGTGTGCGTCAGCCACCAGCTCCCGATCTGGATGGCGCGCCGCGCGGCCGAGGGCAAACGCCTGTGGCACCGGCCGGACCTGCGTGAGTGCAACCTGGCGAGCGTGACGTCGCTGACCTTCGTCGAACAGCGCCTGACCAGCGTCAGCTACGCTGAGCCGGCCGCCGTCCTGTACAAGGACGAACCCGCGCTCCCCGGGGCGTGACCCGGAGCGCTTACCCGTAGCGGTAAGCTGGGGCTTCGGGTGCGGTGGGTGCGCTCTCCAGCGCTGGCCTTCCCGGGGTCGTCCCGGTCGCACCGGCCACCCCCGCGTCCTGCGCGGGTCGGTGCCCAGTGGGCCCAGCGACCGCATCCGAGCTCCTTGCCGGTTTCCACCGTCCAGCGGTGCGGCATGTCCGTAACTCTCGTCAGCGAGAAGGTGATCCCATGGGTTCCGTCATCAAGAAGCGCCGCAAGCGGATGGCGAAGAAGAAGCACCGCAAGCTCCTCAAGCGCACGCGTGTCGCGCGTCGCAACAAGAAGTAGGAGCGGTTGCGGCGAACGTCGTCTCTCCGCGGGCGCGGGCGCGCCACAGGCACGCCCCGGACGCGGAGACATCTTCGTCCTTGTGCGGCCTTTGCCGTAGCAATGGAATTTTCTGGGTGAGGCGCTGTTGTGCCTCACGGGTCGCGGTCGCCGGTTCACCCTCGGGGTGAACGGTCCGCGGGCCTACCGGAACAGCTCCCGTCTCCTTCCAAGGAACGTGTCGCCATGGCTCGTGTCGTACTCGTCACAGGGGTCTCCAGCCCCCTGGCCACCAGGGTCGCGCAGTCCCTGAGCGAGGAGCCCGGTGTCCGCCGGGTGATCGGTGCCGACTCCTCACCGCCGTCCACGGACGCGCCGGGGGTCGAATACTCCCATGTCGACCTGCACGACGGGAGCCTGGACCGGATCGTCACCGACTCCGGTGCCGACCTCGTCCTGCACCTGGGCCTGGACACCGTGAACGTCCCGAACCGGGAGGACAACGTCCTGGGCACCATGCGGGTGCTCGGCGCGGCCCAGCGCTCCACCACCGTTCGGCGTCTGGTGGTGCGGTCCAGCGCCACCCTGGACGCCGACGACGCGGCCGAGGTCGAACGGCACACCCGTGGCCTGCAGCGCCGCCGCCCCGACCTGTCGGTGGCCGTGCTGAGGTTCGCCAACCTCATCGGCCCCTCGGTGCGCACCCCCCTCACCCGTTACCTGGACTCACGCTTCGTGCCCACGGTGCTCGGCAGTGATCCCCGCGTGCAGTTCCTGCACGAGGACGACGGCGTCGAGGCGCTGGTGCGCATGGCGCTCAGCGACAGCACGGGGTCCTTCGACGTGGCGGGCGCGGACTCGGTCCCGCTCTCCCACTGCCTGCGCCGCGTCGGCGGCCAGCGGCTCCCCGTCCCCAAGCGCGGCCTCAGGGTGCTGCGCGGTCTGGCCAGGCACGGCCGGATCGCCTACGCGAGCTCCAGCGCCTCCCGCGCGGTGCGGACCGAGCTGGACACCTCCGGAATGGACTCCGGCTCCCTGGAGCGGGTGCTGGACTGGTCGCCCGCCTACAGCTCGGTGGAGGCTTTCGACGCCTACGCCGACAGCCGGCACCCGTCCTCACGCGGAGACGGCCTGCGGCCCGTCCACGTGCTCGCGCTCGCCAGGGCCACACTGGGCCGCTGAGGGCCCTCGCCCGGCAAGGGCGCGGCCCGGGCCTGGAAAGGCCCGGAAAGGGCTTCTGGCGGCTTTTCGGGCAGCCTGGAACGCTCCGGCCCCCAGAGCCCCTCGTCATCCAGCGCGACAGTCGGCGCCCGGCGGCACCGCGCCCCCCGAGAGCGTCCCTTCCTCAGCCCGCCCTGTGGTGTCTCACCGCGCGTAGCGCCACCGCGCCGGCGACCGCACCCGCCATGGCGGCCGGAACGGCCACCCGCAGTGCCGTCCGGTGCCGCCGGAAGTCGTGTACCGGCCACCCGTGCGTGCGCGCGTACCGGCGCAGGTCGGCGTCCGGGTTGACCGCGTGCGGGCGCCCCACCAGGGACAGCAGCGGCAGGTCGTTGGAGGAGTCGCTGTAGGCCGAACAGGACGCCAGGTCCCACCCCTGCCTCCGCGCCAGCGCGCGCACCGCCACGGCCTTGGCCGGACCGTGCAGCAGGTCCCCGTTCAACCGCCCCGTGTACACCCCGTCCACGTTCTCGGCCTCGGTGCCCAGGGCACCGGTCAGCCCCAGCCGCCGCCGGATGATCTGCGCCAGTTCCACCGGGGTCGCCGTCACCAGCCACACCGGCCGCCCCGCGTCCAGGTGTCCCTGGACCAGCGCCCGGGTGCCCTCCCAGATCCGGTCGGCCATGGTGTCGTCGTAGATCTCCTCGCACAGGGAGACCAGGTCGTTCACGTCGTGCCCGGCCACGAAGGCCAGCGCGGCCTCGCGCGCGGCGTTGATGTGCTCGGGCTGCTCGCTCCCGGTCACCCGGAACACCGTCTGCCCCCACGCGAACCGCACCAGGTCGCGGGTGGTGAACAGGTCGCGGGAGGCCAGGCCGCGGGCGAAGTGGTAGATCGACGCACCCCGCATCAGGGTGTTGTCCACGTCGAAGAAGGCGGCCCCGGGGCCGTTCGGCGGCGGGGGCGCGACGTCGTGTGACACGGTTCTCTCCTGGCTTGGGCGGGGGAGACGGCCCTCTGGTGCGGTCGGGCCTTCCGGTGCAGGGGCGGCGCTCCCCGCGTAGTTGCGAGCCTACGGCCACCCGCGGGGCGGGTGCGGCCTCTGCGACGCGGTGACAAACTGGGTGATGAAGGTCACAGTGTGAATCACTGCCGTGGCCTCCACTCTGCGGGATCTTCCCCGAGGCGAACCCCCCATACCTGCACCGAGTGCACATCCACCCACCAACGTGCAGCATCATTGTCGGGATGGTGACGGTAGGACTGGCATTCATAAGCGCGTTGGTGGGCTGGAGCGCCACCGCCGCGCTCGCCGCCTATGCCCAGCGCCGTCCCGGTGTGGCCTCCGTCGGCTGGCTCGTCGCCGCACTGGGTACGACGGTCGGGCTCAGCGCGGGCGTGGTCGGGACGATGTTCGAGTTCGGGGAGACGACCTTCCGAATACTGCACATCGGCATCAGCCTCCTGGGCCCGCTCTACATGGCCTGGGGCGCCTTCGAGTACGGCGTCCGCTCGCCCCGCGGCCGGTTCACCTCGCGACTGTTCCTCAGCGCGTTCACCATCGTTCCCCTGGTGGTGCTGTCCGTCGACCGGGTGAGCACCCGCTTCGGCGCCTCCTACCCCGCTCTGGGCGACCACTACGACCTCATCCCGCGCTCGCTCGTCAACGTCGCGCAGGTACTCGTCGCCGTCCTCCTCGTCACGGCGCTCGCCGCGGTCGCCAGACGCGCCTCCGGCGACCGCGGCACCGACCTGTCGGTGCTGGGGCTGGTCGCCCTGGCCGTGCTGCTGTCCGTCCTGGTCGGCCGTCTCGGTCTCGGCGCCTGGGGCGCGCTGCTGATGCTCGGAGCCGTCTCCGCCCTGTGGGGCGCGGCGGCCGTGGCCGCGCGTCCCCGCCGCGATCCCTATGACGACTACGGCGACTACGACGACTACGACTACGACGACGCGGACGAGGACCTCGACGACGAACTTCTGGAGGAGCCCGTGCGCCGCAAACGCCGCGAAGCCGACCCCTACGACGACTACTACGACGGTCCGCCGGTCCGGCAGGCCCCGCCCGCCAAGCTGCGCGGCGTCATCACCATCTACACGCTCGCCGACGGTCGGGGGCCGGGCTTCGACCGTCTCGCCGAAGCCGTCGTCGCCCGGGTCTCCGACCGGGAGCCCGACACCCTGCTGTTCGCCTGCCACACGGTGCCCAGCGCCCCGCTGCAGCGCATCGTCTACGCGATCTACCGCGACGAGCTGGCGCAGGAGGAGCACGAGCAGCAGCCGCACGTGCTGGAGTTCTCCCGCCTCAGTACCCAGCACGTGGTCGCCACCAACGTGATCGAGCTCTCCCTCTCGGGTGCGGCGGCCAGTGACGGCCTCACCGCCATGCTGATGCCCCACTGAGACACGGGCCCGCGGCCCCGGGAAGTCCCGTGGCCGCTCCTTGTCACGCCGGGAGAATGTCTCGAATCGGTGTACTTGTCCAGGCATAATGAACCACCGAAAGGCTCCCGGCGTCCCATCTCGGGTGAAGTAATCTTCCCTACAGGTTTTTCATGACCGGTGCCCGACGGGCACCGATGGCGTGTGACCGGAACCGGCGGGACGACCCAGTCGCGAGCGCGCCGGAACGAAAGAAAGTGTGCTGGGATCTCCGATGCGTAAGTTCCTCGTCGTCCTTCTCGTCCTCCTGGCGGCCCTCGTGGTGGCGGCCGACATCGGGGCCCGCGGCTTCGCGCAGGACATGGTCGCGCGCCAGGTGGCCCAACAGCTCCAGATGTCCGAGGAGCCGGAGGTCTCGATCGAGGGCTGGGCCTTCCTGCCGCAGGCGCTCAGCGGGACCTACTCCGAGATCAACATCACCGCGGCCTCCGCCACCATGGACAGCATCACCGTCGAGCAGGTCGACGTCACCGCCACCGAGGTCGAGGCGCCCCCCGCCGAACTGCTCGACCAGCCCAGCGTGGTGGCCGGGCGGCTGGACGGCTCCTTCACCGTCCCCTACTCCTACTTCAACGCGTACCTGCCCGAGGGGATCACCATCACCACCGAGGGCGACGAGCCCCGCATCAGCGGTGAGCTGGCCCTGCCCGGATCCGGTATCAGCACCCCCGTCGACGCCGGCGGCGAGTTCGCCGTGGAGGACGGCACCGTGACCGTCACCCCGGTCGACATCCAGATCGGCGCCGCCCCGGCCGGCGTCGGCGACACGGTCTCGGGCATGCTCACCTCCAGCTTCCAGGTCCCCCAGCTGCCCTTCGGCCTGACCGTCACCGAGGCGGAGACCACCTCCAGCGGCCTGCGGGTCACCGGTACCGCCCAGGACGTCCCGATCATGGGGTCCGAGGCGGCCTGATGGACCTGCCCGGAGTCGTCGCGCTCGCGGCGACCCTGATCCTGGCCACCGTCGCCGGACTGGTGTGGCGGCGGGGCCTGGGGCGCTTCCGCGCGCCTTCGGGCCCGCGCGGGCGCGCCGTCCCCGCGGGTGGCCGGCGGAGGGTACACCGGGAGGGGAGCACCCAGGGGGAGGAGAACGACATGGCGGAATCCGTCGACGGCGCCGCGGGCGGCACCCTCACCGGCGAGGACATCGGCGCCGCGCTGGGGGAGCGCGCCACGCTCGTGCAGTTCTCCACCGCCTTCTGCCAGCCCTGCCGGGCCACCCGGCGGATCCTGGACGAGGTCGCGGACATGGTCCAGGGCGTGGCGCACGTGGAGGTGGACGCCGAGTCCAGGCTCGACCTCGTCCGTCGCCTGGACATCCTGCGCACTCCCACCGTCCTGGTCCTGGACGCCTCGGGCCGGACGGTGAGCCGGGCCAGCGGGCAGCCCCGCAAACCGGACGTGATCGCCGCGATCGGCGCGGCGGTCTCCTGAGCCACCTCCCGGCGAACGCCCCACCGGGGCGGATATCGCCTCTGTGACCCACCACACCCGTGACAAACGCGTAATGGGGGCTGTAGCGTCTGGGGTGTGACTTCCTTGACGAGCGCGTATCTGACGAAGCGACGGGCAGTGGACTTCTGCCGCGTCGCCGCCGCGCTCTGTCTGTGTTCCTAGGGCGGACGGCCCCCACGGGCCCACGCCTCTTCCGTGCGACAGGTTCCTCGTTCTCCTCGTACGCAGCTGGGGACATCACGCCATGCAGGTCGACCCTCGCGGGCAGCGTTTCGCGGCTGCCCTGACCACTCTCGTACTGGCCACGGCCCTCGCCACCGGCAACCCCTGGGTTCTCGGCTTCCAGGCGCTGGTCTTCGCCGTCGCGGTGGTCATGGGAGTCCGCCGGTCGCCCTACGGCCTGCTGTTCGCCGCCGTGGTGCGCCCCGGGCTCGGCCCCCCGGCCGAGTCGGAGGACGCTCGGCCGCCCCGGTTCGCACAGGGAGTGGGCCTCGCCTTCGCCGCTCTCGGACTCGTCGGATACCTGGCGGGCCCGGAGTGGCTCGGTATCGCCGCGACCGCCCTCGCACTCTTCGCCGCCTTCCTCAACGCCGCGTTCGGCTACTGCGCGGGGTGCGAGACCTACCTTCTCGGCCGACGCCTGCTGGTGTCGGTGAGGACGGCCTGACCCCCCTCACCCCGGGGTGACCGACCCCGGGAGCACCGACGCACACGCGACACCGCACAAGAAACACAGGAGGTTCCCTATGAGCCGCTCCGACGTCCTCGTGGACGCCGACTGGGTGGAGGCTCACCTGGACGACGACAACGTGGTCCTCGTCGAAGTCGACGAGGACACGTCCGCCTACGACAAGGGCCACATCCGTGGCGCCGTCAAGATCGACTGGAAGACGGAGCTGCAGGACCCGGTCCGCCGTGACTTCGTGGACCGCACCGGCTTCGAGAAGCTGCTGTCCGCCAAGGGCATCGGCAACGACGACCAGGTCATCCTGTACGGCGGCAACAACAACTGGTTCGCCGCCTACGCGTACTGGTACTTCAAGCTCTACGGCCACGACGACGTCCTCCTGCTGGACGGCGGCCGCAAGAAGTGGGAGCTCGACTCCCGCGAGCTGGTCGAGGAGGTCCCGGACCGGGCCCCCACCCAGTACACCGCCAAGGAGCAGGACTCCTCGATCCGCGCCTTCCGTGACGAGGTCGTCCAGGCCATCGGCGACAAGGACCTGGTGGACGTGCGCTCGCCCGACGAGTTCACCGGCAAGCTGCTGGCCCCCGCGCACCTGCCGCAGGAGACCTCGCAGCGTCCCGGCCACATCCCGACCGCGCGCAACATCCCGTGGGCCAAGACCGCCAACGAGGACGGCACCTTCAAGAGCGCCGACGAGCTGCGCGAGCTCTACACCGGGGCCGGGGTGGACCTGGACAAGGACATCATCGCCTACTGCCGGATCGGCGAGCGCTCCTCGCACACCTGGTTCGCCCTGCACGAGATCCTGGGGCTGGAGAACGTCAAGAACTACGACGGCTCGTGGACCGAGTACGGCTCCCTGGTGGGCGTGCCGGTCGAGCTGGGAGAGGCCGAGGCCAAGTGAGCGACAGCTGCGGAGCACCGGTCGGCGGTGTCGCCCTCGCCGACGTCGACGCGGGCGACCAGGCGGTCATCCAGGGCGCGGTGACCCGTGACGGCGAGCCGCTGCGCGGGGCCTACGCCCGCCTGCTCAACTCCTCCGACGACTTCGTCGGCGAGGTGGCCACCGGCGAGGAGGGCACGTTCCGCTTCTTCGCCGCCGACGGATCCTGGAAGGTCCGCGTGCTGGCCTCCAAGGGCTTCACCGCCGAGTACACGGTGCAGGCCGAGGTGGGCAAGGTCATCGACCTGCAGGTCCAGGCCTAGGGTCTGTTCGGCGAGCGGGGCCCGAGCATGAAGCGAAGCGCAGCGGAGCTTCAGGGAAACACGGCCTAGACGCTCCGCCGACGGCGGACGACAGGCGTACGGGGCGCCGGTGCCGACGGGGAACCGTCCGGCACCGGCGCCCCGCCTTCTGTGCGCGGGGCCGTGACAAACACGCGGGGCGGGTGACAGCATTCTGCCCACACTCCGGCCCCGGGCCGGAACCCCGCATGGACGAGTCCCCGGCCGCCCCACGACGGCCGGTCAGGAGGTGTTCGGACGGTGCCCAACCCCCGGTCAGGCGGCGCATCCCGAGGCGAGGCCGGACGTACCTACGTCGGCTGGCGGCACACCGTGCTCCTGCCGCCCCCGGGCCCGGCGCCGCGCCGTCCGACGCCGGCCGACACCGAGACCGTCAGCGAGGAGTGGATCGCCGCCCAGCGCGACAGCGAGTCCCAGACCAACCGGCCGCTCTACTTCGCCCTGGCCGGACTCGCCCTGTTCGCCCTGCTGTTCCCGCTGCTGTGGACGCTGCGGATCCTCCCCGGCAGCTTCGCCCTCGGCGGCGTGTTCGCCTGCGTCGCCATCGCCGCGCCCATCTCCTTCGCCCTGCTCCAGAGCCGTCAGGTCGTCGCCGAACGGCTGGAGCGGGCCCGGGAGCGCCTGGCGGCCGAACGCGACGAACGCGACCGCGACCTGCGCGAGCAGCAGCGCGAGCACGCCCGCAGGTACACCGAGTGGCGGGCGGCCGCCCGCGCCTACGAGGCACAGCCGCTCTGGTACGGGGTGACGGCCGACGTCGGCACCGTCGTCGTGGTCGGCGGCGACGAGGCCGGATGGTCCGCGCTGCTCACCACCGTCGGTGTCTCACGCCTGCGCGAGGGCGGCGACCTCACCGTCGTCGACCTCACCGGCCGCTCCGTGGTCCGCGAACTCGTCCGGCTGGCACGCCGCTGCGCCGTCGCCCCGCGCCGCTGGGTGCTCCCCGCCGACCTGCCCCGGATGACCCTGGGCACCAACCTGGACGCGGGCCAGCGCGCCCGTATCCTCTCCGCCGTCGCGGCGGCCTCCGACGACACCGGCACCGACGGCGCCGACGCGGACGAGACCCTCCTGCTGCGCCTGCTGGAGGTACTGGGGCCGCGCGCCGGGATCGCCGAGCTCATCGGCGGCCTGCGCGCACTCCTCACCCCCGAGGACGACGCGGCCGAGGACGACCCCGCGCTCGCGCTGCTCACCCCGAAGCAGCGTGTCCGGGTGCGCGAGCGCTGCGCCGACGGCCACGGCATCCGCAGACGCGCCTGGGAGCTCGAACGCCGCCTCAGCCCCTTCGAGGCCGTCGGCACCCGCGCGGACGGCGCCGAGTACGCCCAGGTCAAGATCATCTCCACGGACCGGGCCTCCGGCAGGGCCGCCGCACGCGTCTACGGCACCTACGCCGTGTCCGCGCTCAGCGAGCTGCTGGAGGTTCCGCAGGAGCCCGGGACCGTGGACGGCGGACGCACCCGGGCGCGTCCCGAACGCACCACCCCGGCGCGCCCGGAGCGCACCCGCACCGTGGTGGTCTGCGGTGCCGAGACCCTTCCGCCCGGGGAGGTCGACCAGGTCCTCACCGCCGCAGCCGACAGCGGGGTGGAGGTCGTCCTGATGTTCCGCACGGCCACCCCCGCCGCCCTCGCCCGCTTCTCCGACCCCGCCTGCCTGCCCGTGGTGATGCGCCAGGGCGGCGGCTCGGCCGGAACCGTCGCCCGTGCCGTGGCCGCCGCGCCCGGTGTCTCCGGACACGACCCAGACGGGCTGCGGCTGCACCGGCTCACCGAGGTGATCGGCGCGGCCGTGGGCGACTCGGTCACCGGAGCGGGGGAGGACCCCGACGCCGAGGTGGAGGCCGACGACCGGTTCTTCCCCTCCCCCCACACCGAGTCCGGCGCGGTGATCCGCAGCGCGGCCGCCGCGCTCACCCCCCTCGACCTCGTCCGCCATGTGAGATCCGCCACCGCCTGGGGGCGGGCCACCGCGCAGGCCGCCGAGGTCGACGCGCCCGCCGCCGCCGGGGACGGCGGTGCCCAGCCGGTCCGCGCCTGCGGCCTGGACGCCGAGTCACTGCGCGGACTGCCCTCCACGGCGGCCCTGGTCCTGACAGCCGACGGCCCCGTGCTGGCCGACACCAACCCGGGTATCCTCACCCTGTCCACAGCCACCCTCGCCTCGGTGGACGACTCCCGGAACACCGCCGTCCCAGCGGACGTTGGGGACGGTGACACCGCGGCCGGGAGCCGGACCGGGAGGGGGCGGCGCACCGCGGGCGGTCGCCCACGCATCGCGGCCCCGGATCCCGCCACTCCCGACACGCCGGGCGGAGCCGCCTCCGGGCGCGGTTCCCCCACGCCGGTGGGGGCCGACGGCCAGGTGCCGCCCAACCTCGGCCCACCGCCCGAGCGGTTGGACTGGCGAAGCTGATCCACGGTGGACAATAGGCTTGGCCGACACATCGCCCGCCACCTCCCAGGAGTGACCGGCACGGGCGATCCAGCAATTCTGGAGATGAGATGAGCGAGCTTCCCCTGCGCGCCCAACTGGCATCTGTTCTGGGAAGGAGCGCAGCCGGCATGTCCCGTGCCACCGGGCGGGGAGACGGCTCCGTGATCGGTGGCCGGGTGGCGCTCAAGGTCGAACCCGACCTGCTCGCCAAGCTCGCCCGGGGCCGCAGGCTCACCCTGGTCAGCGCCACCAACGGCAAGACCACCACCACCAGGCTCATCGCGCAGGCCCTGCGCGAGTTCGGTGACGTGGCCACCAACGAGTACGGCGCGAACATGCCCACCGGGCACATCACCGCGCTGTCCGACAACCGGTCCGCCGTCAACGGCGTGCTGGAGGTCGACGAGAAGTACCTCCCCCAGGTGCTCCTCGCCACCCAGCCCACGTTCGTGGTCCTGATGAACCTGAGCCGCGACCAGATGGACCGCGCCTCGGAGATCAACCTGCTCGCCAAGAAGTGGCGCGTCGCCCTGGGCAAGAGCAACGCCCACGTCATCGCCAACGCCGACGACCCGCTCGTGGCCTGGGCGGGCCTGGGCGCGCCCAACGCCACCTGGGTCTCCGCGGGCCAGCGCTGGAAGGAGGACTCCTGGTGCTGCCCCGAGTGCGGCGGCCACCTCAAGCGCGACACCGACCCGCACTGGGAGTGCCCCGAGTGCGGGCTGGCCAGGCCCGAGACCACCTGGGCGGTGGACAACGACTCCGACGCCCTCCTCACCCCGGAGGGCCAGCGCGTCAAACTGCGGATGAACCTGCCCGGTGACGCCAACCGCTCCAACGCCGCGATCGCCGCCGCGACAGCCGCCGGGTACGGCATCCACCCCGAGCGCACCGTGGAGCGGCTGCGCGAGGTCACCTCGGTCGCGGGCCGCTACACCTCCGTGGTGACCATGGGCGTCGAGGTGCGTCTGCTGCTCTCCAAGAACCCCGCCGGGTGGCTGGAGTCCTTCGCGGTCCTGGACCCGCCCCGCACACCGGTGATCCTCGCGGTCAACGCGCAGGTCCCCGACGGCAAGGACACCTCCTGGCTGTGGGACGTCGACTACACCGTGCTGCGCGGCCGCCGCGTGTTCGTCATGGGCGAGCGCCGCACCGACCTCGCGCTGCGCCTGGAGACCGACGGCGTCCAGTTCGAGGTCGCCGACCGGGTGGACGAGGTCCTGGGCCGCCTCAAGGCGGAGCAGTCCGACATCACCAAGGTCGACCTCATCGCCAACTACACCGCCTTCCAGCAGATCCGCACGGCCTACGGCCGAGTCCAGTAGGGAGATGCCCATGACGAACACCAGCGCACTGCGGATCGTGTGGATCTACCCCGACCTGCTGAGCACCTACGGCGACCAGGGCAACGTCCTGATCCTCAAGCGCCGCGCCGAACTGCGCGGCATCCCCACCGAGGTCGTGCAGGTCTACTCCAGCGACCCCGTGCCCGCGCAGGGCGACATCTACCTGCTCGGCGGCGGCGAGGACCGCCCGCAGATCCTGGCGGCCGACCGCCTGCGCGCCGACGGCGGCCTGGCGCGCGCCGCCGCCGGCGGCGCCTGCGTGTTCGCTGTGTGCGCCGGGTACCAGATCATCGGCGAGTCCTACGGCGACGACGAGTCCAACCCGCTCCCGGGCCTGGGCATCATCGACATCCGCAGCGGCCGCGGACAGGGCCGCGCGGTCGGCGAGATCGTCGCGGACGTGGACCCGGCGCTGGGCGTGGGCCGGATCACCGGCTTCGAGAACCACCAGGGCCGCACGGCCATCGGCCCGTCGGCCAAGCCGCTGTCCACCACGGTGCGCGGCATCGGCAACGACGACCGCACCGAGGGTGCCTACCAGGGGCAGGTGCTGGGCACCTACCTGCACGGACCGGCCCTGCCCCGCAACCCCGAGCTGGCCGACCTGCTGCTGCGCTGGCGGGTGGGCCCGGTCGCGCCGCTCGCCCCGTCCTGGGGGGAGCGCCTGCACGACGAGCGTCTCGCCGCCGGCCTGCGCTGACCCGTCCTTCGGAGCGTGTCCGGGGCCCGGCGGGTACGTCCCGCCGGGCCCCGGTGTCCTCCCGCACGCCACGGCGTGTCGTGGAATGAACCGCCTGGTGCGACCGCTGTCGGTTACATGAAGGCAATCGCACTGCAGCAGTACGGATCCGCCGACGACCTCTCCCTGGTGGAGCTTCCCGACCCCAAGGTCGCGCCGAGCGAGGTCCTGATCCGGGTGAGGGCGGCGGGGGTCAACCCCGTCGACTGGAAGCTCGCCTCCGGAGGACTCGACGCCCTCATGGAGGCGGACTTCCCGTTCATCCCCGGATGGGACGTCGCCGGCGTCGTCGAGGCGGTCGGGCCCGACGCGCACGAGTACCGGGTCGGGGACGAGGTCTACGGGTACCTCCGCAAGGACTGGGCCAAGAACGGCACCTACGCCGAGCTCGTCTCGGCCAACGTGCGCATGATCGCGCCCAGGCCGAGGTCGCTGAGCTGGCAGCAGGCCGCCGGGGTCCCGCTCGCGGGCCTCACCGCCTACCAGTCCGTCGAGCGGGTGGGGATCGGCTCCGGTGACACGGTGCTCGTCCACGCCGCGTCGGGCGGCGTCGGGTCGTTCGGCGTCCAGATCGCCGTCGACCGCGGGGCCCGGGTCATCGGCACCGCCAGCGAGCGCAACCACGACTTCCTGCGTTCCCTGGGCGCCGAGCCGGTGGTCTACGGCGACGGCCTCAACGACCGGGTCCGCGCCCTGGCCCCGGACGGGGTCGACGCGGTGCTCGACTTCGTCGGCGGCGGGGTCGCAGGGGAGTCGCTGCCCCTGGTGGGCGACGCCGGACGGGTCGTGTCCGTCGCCGACCCCGAGATCCAGGAGCGGGGCGGCCACTGGCTGTGGGTGCGCCCGGACTCCGCCGACCTCGCCGAGCTGGCCCGCCTGGCCGACGGCGGCAGGCTCACCGTGCACGTGGACCGCGAGTTCCCGCTCGCCGAGACGGCCGACGCGTGGCGTCTGAGCCAGACCGGGCGCACCCGGGGAAAGATCGTCCTCACCGTCTGACGGAGCCGTTCCGTCACGGCTGACGGGGTCCGGCCGGAGCAGCGCCGGCCGGACCCCGGGACGTGTGCGGCGGGTCTCTGACCTGCTGTGCGACATTCTTGAACATAAGTGTGCGAACCGGAATGAACCACGCATGGCGTGTGTCACACCAACATGAGCACCAGCGGTCCGCACGCACCACCGCCCGGGGGGCCCGGCTCTCTCGTGCGGGTCCTCGCCATCCCCGTCGCCGTGTTCCTGGCCGCACTCGGCTGCGTCGTCATGGTCCCCGTGCTGGCGAGCGTCCCGCTGCCGAACGCCCGGGTGGTCGCCGTGGAGGAGGAGCCGGAACCCGGCGCCGCGCGGGAACC
Organism: Nocardiopsis quinghaiensis; assembly: GCF_008638365.1. Classification (GTDB taxonomy): domain Bacteria; phylum Actinomycetota; class Actinomycetes; order Streptosporangiales; family Streptosporangiaceae; genus Nocardiopsis; species Nocardiopsis quinghaiensis. Next base: position 261,939 of record NZ_VWVU01000004.1, read on the forward strand.
GGGCCAGGAGCCGCCGGGTGAGGAGCCGCCGAGCCAGGAGCCGCCGGGCGGGGAACCCGAGCGGGAGGGGCCCACCACCGGGGAGGGTGAGGCGGGTCCCGCACCGCGGTCGGTGCCGCCGGAGTCCTACGACGGGGCCTCCGCCGAGTTCGACACCTTCCTCGTGGAGGTCGAGAAGGCCTACACCGACACCACCATCACCGACGGGATGGGATCCTCCGACACCGCGCCCTCGGGCATGGAGTTCCACATCTACCGGCTCCACGTGACCAACCAGGGCACCGGGCCGGCGGTCTTCGACACCTACGGGACCACCGGCCTGACCACCGACGGCCTGGAGTACGCCAACGACGTCGACGCCGAGATCACCGTGGCGTGGGACTACTTCTGGGACGGCATCAACCCCGAGGAGACCGTCACCACCCACATCCTGTTCCTGGTCCCGGTCGGGACCGAGTTCACCGAGGTCAGGATCGCCGGACGCACCTCCCTCGAACCCAACTGAGGAAGGCCCGGCCAGGGACGGTCCTGTACCCATGGCGGGGTGCGGCGCTCCGGACTCGCCACAAGCACAAGACCACGCGCGGGGCGGGACCTAGCGGGGACGGCGGCGCAGGTTGATCTGGGCGTTGGCACCCGTGTCCGGGTCCACCACGACCTCCTGCCCGGCGGCGATGCCGTCCACCACCAGGTCGGCGTCGGTCGGCACCGCGCGCCTGACCACGCCCAGGGCGATCGGTCCCAGTTCGTGGTGGCGGGCCGACGTGCCCACCCGGCCCACGGCTCGCCCGTCCAGTTCGAGCGCGGCGCCCACCTCAGGCAGGCGCTCGGCGGTGCCGTCCAGGTGCAGCATCACCAGGCGGCGCGGCGGACGACCCAGGTTGTGCACCCGCGCCACCGTCTCCTGGCCCGGGTAGCAGCCCTTCTCCAGGTGCACCGCCCGGTCCACCCAGGCCACCTCGTGCGGGATCGTGCGGTCGTCCGTGTCCAGGCCCGGGCGCACCCGGTGCTCCGCGATCCGGTTCGCCTCGTAGGCCCACATGCCCGCCGGGCGCGCCCCGGCCGCCGTGAGCGCCTCGGCCGCCCCGGTGAGCCGCTCGGAGGGCAGGAACAGGTCGGTCTCCCCCCCGGCCGCGCGCGCGGGCACGTCGTCGAGCGAGGCGGCTCCGACCACCTTGGCGCGGTCGGGGCCGAGCACGGTCAGCACCGCGCGGGAGTCACCCAGGTCCTCCACCTCCACACGCAGCATGAACCGCATCGAGTCCAGGAACTTCGCCAGTTCCGAGCCGCCCCCGGGTTCGGTGTGGATCCAGGTGGCCTCGCCGTCGTCCATCAGGGAGAGGTGGTGCCGCAGGTGTCCCCGGGTGTCCAGGACCAGCGCCTCGGTGCCGGTCCCCGGGGCCAGCCCCGTGGTCAGCTGGCTGGTGAGGTCGTTGAGCCACCCCAGGCGGTCGGGCCCGGCGACCCGGACCACGCCCCGGTTGCTCCGGTCGACCCACGCGCTCGAACGTTCGATGGCACGCCCCTCGTGGGAGGGGTCGCCGTAGTGCGCGGCGATCCCGGAGTCGGGGGACTCGGCGCTCACGGCGCCCGGTGTGCTCAGCAGCGGCGAAGTCATACCGACGAGCCTAGGACATACTCCGTGGGCGCCGCCTGCGGCGAGCGGCGTATGCGTGCGCGGGGCACGCCCCGGACCGCTCCACGAAGAGGTCCGAGAACACGTCTCCCACCTGCGGTTTTGCTCACAGAAAAAACATTTGCCCCACGGCTCGGGCGGGACGTACTGTCGGTGGCACGCAGGAAAGGAGGTGGTCCAAGTAATGAGTGATCTTAGGACTGGCGAGGTGGCCGTCCGCTAGGACGACGCCGCGTTCGCGCGACGCCGTTCGCAGCGAATCCCAGACGGACACCCGGACCCCGGGCTGCCGGCCTCGTCCGACCGGCCCCGCCCCAAGGCGGGAGAGAGCCCGGGGTCTGCCCCTGTCCGGGGACGGGGCCCGGCCGCCTCCCCGGCTGTTCCCCCCTGCTTCCCCGCTTCCCCGGCTACTCCTGGCCGACCCGCTTGAGCTGCGCGGACATGTACGAGCGCAGGCTGTGGCCGCGCGCGGCCAGGTCCCAGGCGTATCCCAGCGTCTCCCGGTTGTCGCCGAACAGGCCGTACAGCCGGTGCGAGGCGGTCGCGTCGATTCCGGTCTCGGTGTGCACCACCGCGTCGGTGGACATCTCCACCCGGTTCGCGAACACGTTGCCCAGGTACACCTCGGTGAAGCCCTCGGGGTGCGCGATCAGCGCCTCCAGGTGCACGACGGGCTCGCCCGGCCCGCGTTCCCCGGCGTCGGACTCCGGGCGCACGCGCCAGTACCCCGACTCCTCGGCGACCAGATCACCTGGATCGCCCTCCGGGGTCATCCGCCAGGCCCTGCTCGTGAAGGCCATGTAGGGCAGACCCGCCCTCTGCGAGAACTCGATCTCCTGGCCGAACTGGAACTCCTCCACGTCGGCGTAGCCGGCGACGCCCACGCCCTTCCAACGGCCGAGCAGGAAGGACAGTTTCGCCAGATCGGGGTGTACCTCAGCGTCCATAACCCCCGAGCGTAACGGCGGCGAGGGGGTGGCGGTGACCACCGGCGGGCCCACGTGGCGGCCGCCACCTCCGTGCCCCGGTACGGACATGCCCAATTGGCCCCGCTTTCCCGGGGAACTGGTAAAGATTGTCAGCAGCGCGGTGTGGCCACGGGGTGCTCCGCCCGCCGTTGTCGTATGACCTCACGCACTTTCCAAAGGGGCGGCCTGTGTTACTGGTGATCGGTTCGGCGCTGCTCGTGGTCGCGGTGGTCCTGCTCCCCCTCACGGTGTTCGCCCTGCTGCGCTGGCTGCGACAGCGCGGCCTGGCCCAGCTGCGCCCGGGGTCGCTGGCGGCACGGAAGGGCAGGCGCGTCACACTCACCGGTGTGGCCGCCCCCGGTCCCGGCGGGCCCATCGCCTCCAACCTGGCCGGCGCGGAGTGCGTGTGGCACGGCCACGAGGTGCTGCGCCACTACTGGCCGCTCAACCGCGACCCGGGGGAGGGCTCGGTCCGGGAGCGGGCCTGCGACTCCATCGCCGACCACGCCTCCGAGGACCTGTTCGGGATCGTGGCCGAGGGCCGCTCCGGCGACGCCGACCGGGTCTTCGTCGATCCGACCGGTGCCGCCCCCCAAGGCGCCGAACTGTGCCTGAAGCGCCTGGTGGGCCGTCCTCAGCCGGGTGTGGCCTCCCCCGCCGACGACCTGCTGCCGCGTGTGCGCGGCCGGATCTCCGGCGTCTTCCGGGGCGAGACCATCGAGTTCGAGTACCGCGAGTGGGTGATCCGCCCAGGTGCCCGTGTGCGCGTCACCGGCCAGCTCCAGGTGCGCGGCGGACGCGTGGTCCTGGCCGCGTCCGAGGGCGGAACCCTCGGCATCGAGCACGGCGTGGGCGAACAGCCGGTACGCGTCTCTCCCCGCCGGACCGAGGCGCTGGTGCTCACCGCGGTCCTCGTGGTCTGCTCGGTGGCGGGCGCCGTACTGACCGCCCTCGCGGTCTGAGTAGGCTGGCGGCCATGTCTCGTTCCTTGGTGATCAAGGTCACCGCCGGTGAGGACGACCCGGAGCGGTGCAACCAGGCCTTCACCGTGGCCGCCGCGGCCCTGGCCAGCGGTGTCGGCGTCTCGCTGTGGCTGACCGGGGAGTCGGCGTGGTTCGCGGTTCCCGGCCGTGCCGAGCGCTTCTCCCTGCCGCACGCGGCGCCCCTCAAGGACCTCCTCGACTCGGTGCTCGCGGCGGGCTCGGTGACGGTGTGCACCCAGTGCGCGGCCCGCCGCGACCTCACCCCGGACGACCTCATCGCCGGGGTGCGCGTCGCCGGGGCCCCGACCTTCGTGGAGGAGGCCGTCCAGGAGGGCGCGCAGGCCCTCGTCTACTGAGACGGCGCGCGTTGTCCACAGGCCGGGAAGCGCTCTGGCGCGGCGCTCTCCCGCGGTCCTAACGTAGTAAAGGGGGGGTCCACCCCCCACCCGCCTCGCCATGCCCTTCCGCCGGCGGACGCTCCCGGCCCCCCGACACGCCCGGTCCCCGGACACGGCCGTGCCCGCACCACCGGCGGCGGCGCGGGCACGGGAGCGGACGGGGACCGGGCGGGACCGGAGAGGGCTACTTCTTGCCCTGGTTGGCGACGGCCTCGATGGCGGCCTCGGCGGCCTCCGGGTCGAGGTAGGTGCCGCCGGGGTTGGTCGGCTTGAACCGCTCGTCCAGGTCGTACCGCAGCGGGATGCCCGTCGGGATGTTCAGCCCGGCGATGTCGGTGTCGCTGACGCCGTCCAGGTGCTTGACCAGCGCGCGCAGCGAGTTGCCGTGCGCGGCGACCAGCACGGTCCTGCCCGCGGCCAGGTCCGGGACGATCGAGTCGTACCAGTACGGCAGGGTGCGCTCCAGCACGTCCTTGAGGCACTCGGTGCGCGGCAGCAGCTCCGGCGGCAGATCGCCGTAGCGGGCGTCACCGGCCTGCGAGTAGGTGTCGCCGTCCGCGATGGGCGGCGGCGGGGTGTCGTAGGAGCGGCGCCAGATCATGAACTGCTCTTCGCCGTACTCCTCGCGCGTCTGAGCCTTGTCCTTGCCCTGGAGCGCACCGTAGTGGCGCTCGTTCAGACGCCAGGTGCGCTCGACCGGCAGCCAGTTCAGGTCGGCGGTCTCCAACGCCAGGTTCGCGGTGCGGATGGCGCGCTTGAGGAAGGAGGTGTAGACCACGTCCGGCCGTACACCGGCCTCCCTGAGCAGCTCACCGCCCCGGCGGGCCTCCTCCTCGCCCGTGGCGGAGAGGTCGACGTCCACCCAGCCGGTGAACAGGCCCTTCGCGTTCCAGACACTCTCACCGTGTCGCAGCAGTACCAGAGTTCCCATGGGGCCAGCCTAGCCACCCGTCCCCGAGCCACGGAGCCCGGGAGCCCACCCGTCGCCCCTACCGGTCCTCTCCCGGCCCGACCAGGTGGGCGAACGACCTCAGATTGCGCATGTCGTGGCCGCGTTCGGCCCGCCACCGCCACTCCTTGCGGATCGCCGACGCGAACCCCCGCTCCAGCGCCCCGTTGAAGTTCTCGTCCGAGTAGGTGAGCACGCACCCCAGCAGCCGGTCGACCTCGTCGGGGGTGACCCCCTCCAGCGGCAGGCGGCCGCGGATGTACACGTCGCCGACCTCGTCCGCGACGAACGCCATCCCGTACATGTCCGCGTTCCGGCGCATCAGCCACAGGTAGAAGCCGGCGTGGTTCTCGTCCGGCTGGCGGCAGAAGAACGACGTCAGGGTGAGGCTGTGCGGACCCGCCTCCAGCCACACGAGGGTCTTGAGCTTGGCCCTGCCCGGCAGGGTGACCAGGAACGCTCCCTCCCGGGGACGCTCCACCTCCAGTCCGGACTCCGCCACGGCGGCGGTGATCGCCTCGACCGCGGCACCGCGGGCCGCTTCCCTACCCACTCGTACATCCCTCCTCGGTCACCTGCACGCGGCCAGCGGCAGCACGCGCGGGGCCGTACTCGCCCGGTACACGTCAAGCAGTTCGTCCACGGTCCGCGACCAGCCCAGGGTGGCGGCGTGCCCGGGCGCCGCCATCGCCAGCTTGTCACGCCACATCGGTTCGGAGATCATCCGGTGCAGCTCGGCCGCGTAGTCAGCCGGATCGTGCCCCCGCACCAGGACCCCGGACACCCCGTCCGCCACCGCCGTGGCCAGTCCGCCCACGCGCGCGGCCAGCACCGGGGTGCCGCAGGCCTGCGACTCCACCGCCACCAGGCCGAACGACTCCGAGTAGGACGGGACCACGGTCACCGCGGCCGCGCGGTAGTAGTCGGCCAGCCGCTCACGGCTCTGCGGCGGTTCGATCCGCACCACGTCCGCCACGCCCAGCGAGCGGGCCAGGTCGGTGAGCAGTCCGGGTTCGCGCATCCCGCCGCCGGACAGGCCGCCGACCACGCCCACCACCAGGCGCGGGCGCAGCGAGGGATCGCGCTCCAGGAGTTCGGCCGCCGCGCGGATGAGCACGTCGGGGGCCTTCAACCGCTGCACGCGTCCCACGAACAGCAGCAGCTCGGTGCCGGCGGGCAGCCCGATCCGCGTCAGCGCCTCCTGCCGGGAGCCGGGGCTGAACACCTCCAGGTCCACACCGGGCGGGATGACGCTGATCTGGTGGTCGCGGGCACCGTAGTGGTCCCTGAGCTGGCGGGCCTCGTCGTCGGTGTTGGCGATCAGCCGGTCGGCCTGGCGGACGAGCTGGTCCTCCCCGAGCACCCGGTTCTCGGGCTCGGGGTCGTCCCCCTCGGCCAGGGAGGCGTTCTTCACCCGGGCCATGGTGTGCATGGACTGCACCAGGGGCACGCCCCAGCGACGGGCGGCCATCACACCTGCCTGGCCCGACAGCCAGTAGTGGCCGTGTACGAGGTCGTAGTGTCCGGGCTCGCTCTGGGCCTCGGCCCGCAGCATCCCGAAGACGAACGGACACAGGTGCTCGGCGAGGGTGTTCTTGTCCAGACGGCCGTAGGGGCCCGCGGGCACGTGCCGCACGTTCACACCCGGGGCGAGCTCCACCAGCGGGGGCAGGTCGGGGCTGGTCGCGCGGGTGAACACGTCCACGGCCACGCCGCGTTCGGCCATGCGCCGGGCCACCTCGACCACGTACACGTTCATGCCGCCCGCGTCGCCGGTACCGGGCTGGTCGAGCGGGGAGGTGTGCAGACTGACGGTCGCGACCCGGTACGGGACCGACGTCCGTCCTCCCACGGGAACGATTCCAGACACCGGGCGGGTCCCTTCAGGTCGTGTGCACAGCCGCTGTCGTCAACAGCGACGAAGGTACACACTGTTCCCCACCGCTTCGTTCGAGGGGCCGGGTGTCGACCCCGGGCGGCCCACGGTGTAGCCGGCCGGCCGCGCGCCAGGAAGCCGCCGGTGGCGGGGGAGGGAACACCCCCACGCCGCGAGGCCGCGGCCCCCGCGGGAACGGAGCGTGGCGACCGTCACAGGGAGAACCCGCCGACGGCACGCGGCGCGCGTGTCCACGGTCCGCTCCCCGGGGGTCAGACGGCGATGGAGTGCCGCAGCCGCAGTTCGTCGGGGTAGGGGCGGAGGTAGGTCTGGTCGCGTGCCCACGCGACGTCCTCCGCCGCGCAGTGGTGGCGCAGCAGGGCCACCGGGACGCTCAGCGGTACCTGCTCCTGCCGGTAGTCCTCGATCGCCGCCAACAGGTCGTGCCTGCGGGCGTCGTCCAGCAGCGGGCTCAGCATCCCGAAGGCGTGCTGAAGGGCGTTGACGTGCTTGCCCCGGCTCGAACGCACCGCCATCGCCCGGTGGAACGCGTCCGTGTACGCGGCCTCGGTCTCCTCAGGAGCAGCGACGCCCGCGCGTGCCACGATCCGGCCCGTCTCCCGGTAGCCCTCGGGCGAGTGCGACATCAGCTGAAGCTTGTGGCGTGTGTGCAGTGCGACCAGGTCGCGCGGGTACCAGGGCGACTCCCACAGCTCCCGCAGCCTGGCGTACGCGAACACCCGTTGCACGAACCCCTCGCGCAGCACGGGGTCCGTCAGGCGGCCCTGTTCCTCCACGGGCAGCGCGGGCAGGAGCTCGGTGAGGCGCCGCGCGAAGGCCCCTCGCCCCTTGCCGTCCACCCGGTCGCCGTCGTCGTCGAACACCGGTAGGGCGAAGAGGCCGCAACTCGGCGACTTGTTCTTGAACACGTACCCGTCCAGACGGCGCAGCTGGGCCAGGTGGTGGTCGGCGGTCCGCGCCAGCTCGTCCGAGTGGTCGGCCCCGTCGGCACTGGAGACGACCCTGTCCTCCCCCTCCCGGCGCTGCAGGCGCAGGGTGGGGCGCGGGACGCCCAGGCCGATCTCCGCCTCCGGGCAGACCGGGAGCCAGTCCACGTGGCGGTCGAGCTCGTCGGTGAGGAAGCGTGAGCGCGAGTGCCCCCCGTTGTAACGCACCGGGGCGCCGAGCAGGCAGCTGGACACGCCGATCCGGGGACGGGCCGCTTGTGTGTTCGCAGGTGAGAAGCTCGTCTCCATGAAACGTTCCTACCCGGCCGCCGACCCCGGCACCGGGTTTTCCACAGGAAGGATCCTGAGTTCACGCTCGAATGTGACGGGTGAAGGAGTACCTCTTGGCCTCGGCCACCCTCGTCCTGTTCACCCAGGACCTCCGCGTCCACGACCATCCGGCCCTGGCCGCCGCGCTCGAACGCCCCGGTCCGACCCTGCCGGTGTTCGTGCTCGACCCCGCCGTGGCGGAGCGGTCCGCGCGCAACCGCGCCGTCCTGCTCGCCGACGCCCTCGCCGACCTGCGGGCCGCGCTGCGCGAACGAGGAGGCGACCTGGTCCTCCGCCGGGGGGACACGGCCGAGGAGGTCGCCGCCCTGGCCGGGGCCGCCGGAGCCGGAACCGTGCACGTCACCGACGGCGTCAGCTCCCTCGCCGCCCGCCGCGTGCGTCGCCTGCGCGAGGCGGGCCTGGACGTGCGCGCCTTTCCCGGGCTCACCGTCGTCCCTCCGGGGGAGGCCGTCCCCGCCGGTGGAGACCACTACAAGGTGTTCACGCCCTACTGGAGGGCGTGGGAGGCCCACGCCTGGCGCGAACCGGCTCCGGTCCCGGACCGCGTGCACCTGCCCGAGGGCCTGGCGCCCGGCAATCCTCCCCGCGGGGACGAGGGCGGCTTGGGCGGGCTCGCCGAGGAGCTGCCCCGGGGCGGCGAGCGCGCGGCTCGCGCACGCCTGGACTCCTGGCTGAGGCGGGGGCTGGCCGACTACCCCGGCCGGCACGACGACCTGCCCGGAGCCGCCACCTCGCGCCTGTCGGCCGATCTGCGCCTGGGCTGCCTGTCCCCGCTGGAGGTCGCCCTGTCCGCGAGGGACCGGCCCGGCGGCGACGCGTTCGTCCGCCAGCTCGCCTGGCGCGACTTCCACCACCAGGCCACCTCGGCCTTTCCCGGGATGAACGTCCGTGACTACCGGCCCCGCGACAGGCGGTGGCGCGACGACCCCGACGCCCTCGGCGCCTGGATGGAGGGACGGACCGGCGTGCCGATCGTGGACGCCGGGATGCGCCAGCTGCTGCGGGAGGGGTTCATGCACAACCGCGCGCGCATGATCACCGCCGCGTTCCTCACACGGACCCTGCGCGTGCACTGGCGCCAGGGCGCCGACCACTTCCACGCCCACCTCACGGACGGGGACGTGGCGAACAACTACGGCAACTGGCAGTGGGTGGCGGGCACCGGTAACGACACCCGGCCCAACCGTTCTTTCAACCCGCTGCGCCAGGCCCGCCGGTTCGACCCCGACGGCGTCTACGTCCGCCGCCACCTGCCCGAGCTGGCCGACCTGCCCGGCGGACGGGCCCACACCCCGTGGCGGGAGGGGCGCCCGCCCCGCGGCTATCCGCCGCCCATCGGTGACCCCGGCCACTGAGACCGGACACGGCCGACGCCCCGCTCCCGCAGGCGGGCACGGGGACGGGTCAGCGGGGGGCGAAGGCCGTCTGGAAGGCCCGGAACGCGGTGTCGTCGAACAGGACCATGCGGATCTCCGGCACACGGACCCGCGCCGAGTGGACCGCCCAGGCGGCGATGCGCGCGGCGTCCGCGACCGGCCACCTGTAGGTGCCCGCGGAGATGGCGGGGAAGGCGATCGACTCCGCGCCCAGCTCGTGGGCGACCCGCAGGGACTCGCCGTAGCAGGAGACGAGCAGCGCGCTCCGGTCCTCGGCGGTGCTGTGGACCGGGCCGACGGTGTGGACCACCCACCGGGCGGGCAGCCGCCCGGCCGTGGTCGCCACCGCGTTCCCGACGGGCAGCCCGCTCCCGTAGTGCCCGGCGCGCAGCTGGCGGCACTCCTCCAGGATGGAGTCGCCGCCCTTGCGGTGGATGGCGCCGTCCACCCCGCCGCCGCCCAGGAGGGAGCTGTTGGCGGCGTTGACGATCGCGTCGACGCTCTGCTCGGTGATGTCGCCCCGGACGACGGAGATCCGGGAATGGTTCGGGGAGGCCATGGTGGTGCTTCCTTCCGGTGCTCGGGGGCAGTATCGACCCGGAGGGCGGTGGGAGTCCAGCCCTCCGGGGCGGGGACGCGTGATCGTTTTCACGGGTGTCGCCACCTGCCGGAAGGGGGCCGGACCCCCTCTGACCGGAAGCACGTGCTCCCTTGTCCCGTAGGTGATGAGGATTTAACCTGGGGGTACGACAACCGGTAGTACGACCCCCGGTAGACTCACAGGCATGAATCGGCTTGGCGAACTCGAACGCGCGGTGATGGATGTACTGTGGGCACGGAACGAACCAATGACGGTCCGTGAGGTCGGCAAGGCTCTCGCCGAACGCGACCTGGCGCACACGACCGTCATGACCGTGCTCGACAGGCTCGCCAAGAAGAAGGTCGTCACCCGGGCACGTGAGGGTCGTGCGTGGCGTTACCGTCCGGCAGCCAGCCGCGAGGCATACGTCTCCGAGTTGATGTTCGACGCGCTCGGGCAGACGGGAGACCGCGACGCCGCCCTAGCCGCCTTCGTCCAGTCCATGGACGGCGAGCAGGCTGAAGCGCTTCGGCGCGCACTCGCGGAAACCGAGCAGCCAAGGAACTAGTCCGTATGGTCAGTGCCGCACTCCTCACCCTCGTCGCGGTCTGCTGCCTCATCGCCATGGAAGTCCTTCACCGGGCGGAGTGGCCCTCCCGAGGCCCCTACACCGCCGTGATCACCTGGCAGGCTCTGGGCCTGGCCTGGGGTGTGTCCACCATCGGCGCGCTGCTGGCCTTCGGACTCTCCTCCTACCAGCTCGGCGCGGCCGGGGGCGCCATGGCCCTGGCCACCGACGCCTTCACCGGCGAACTGCTCCTCGCCGAGCTCTCCCAGGGCTTCGAGGGCATCACCCACATCGCTGCCGTGGTCCTGGCGATCGCGCTGACCCTCGTGCTCTTCTGCGGTCTGGTCGCCTCCTTCGTCCACGTGGTCCGCGTGCGCCGGCGCCACTACGACCTCCTCGAACTCGTCGCCAGCGACCACCCCGCCGTTCCCGGCGCCCGCGTGGTCGACCACCCGGCGGCCGCCGCGTACTGCCTCCCGGGTGTGCTCCGCTCGCAGGTGGTCATCAGCGCGGGAGCCCTCGCGGTCCTCGACAACCGGGAGCTGGCCGCCGTCCTGGCCCACGAGCGCGCGCACCTGCGCCAGCGCCACGACCTCGTGCTGCTGCCGTTCTCCTCCCTCAAACGCGCCTTCCCGCGGGTCCGCCTGGTGCGCACCTACTACGAGAGCGTCGCGCTGCTCATCGAGATGTGCGCCGACGACCAGGCCCGCCGCAAGAGCTCCTCGCGCGAGCTGGCCATGGCGCTGCTGCGCTTCGGCGCCGCGGGACCGGCCCCGGTGCCCGCCGGGGCGATGGCCGCCGTGCCCGAGGCCGAACCCGGTGTGATGCGGCGCGTCAACCGCCTCCTGCGCCCCGACGACGAACTCTCGTACCACACGGGAGCCTTCATCATGGGCGGCTCCGCATTCCTCCTGGCGACGGTCACCTGTCTCTGGCACATCCCCCTCTGACCGGTGGCGACCAGCCGCCTTCCGCCCGGGCCGGTCCGCGAACGGAAGCGCCCGGCCCCTCTCCGCCGTCCCGCCCCGGTGGCACGCGTGTGATTCGGGCCTCCGCGGGCACGATCGGCGCCGCCGGTCCGTTTACGGTGGAGAGCGGGCGGACCCCCCGCTCGGAACGTCCTCGGGAGTGTGCGTTTTGTTCTACCTGATCTGGCAGGCCATCTACCTGGTCACCTTCGTGGCCAGTCTGTACGCCCTGATCGAGGCGATTCGCACACCGGCCGCGGCGTTCGAGCTGATGGACAAGCAGACCAAGAAGCTGTGGGTCGTCCTCACCGGTGTGGCCACAGCCCTGTCCCTGCTGGCGGTGTTCTCCCACAGGGGGATGTTCGTCATCCTCGGACTGGTCGCCACCCTCGTCTTCCTGCTCGACGTGCGCCCGGCGGTCAAGGGTGTGGGAGGCAACAGCAACAGCGGCCCCTACGGTCCCTGATAGCACCCCTCGCCGCGGCCTCCTCCGGCAGCGCCCCCACGGGGTGCCTCCGCCTCCTCCATGGCCCTCAACACCCGCCGGAGCGCACCGGCGTAGGCGGGGTCGCCCGTGTAGCAGGAGTGGCCCAGGATCTCCGGCCGTCTGGCCTCTCCAGGCGGGGCGTCGTACGAGCGCGGGTCCGGCAGCGGCTCGGCCTGCTCCACGGTGAGCGGGGCCTCCGGTCCGCCGGAGGGGGCGCGCATCCGCACGGGTCCGGCGATCGCGTCGGTGACCCGCCACAGGTTGTGCCACGCCGACACCCGCTCCCGCAGGTCGGCGAACGGCCCCGGTCCGAAGTAGGCCGGGAAGTAGCGGGCGTACAGGCGGTCCAGCGGTGAGCCGTGCGTGAGCAGTGCGATGCGGCCCAGGCAGTCGGTGGGCAGCTGCCACACCGTGGCCGCCGCCAGCACCGACCCCTGTGAGTGTCCCGACAGCACCACGTCCGTGCCCTCCCGGCACATCAGGGCCACCCGGGCGGACAGCTGCGGCACCGCCCGCTCCGCGTAGGACGGCGGCGCCAGCGGGTGCGCCACCCTGGGCCAGAACGTGCCCACGTCCCACAGCGCGCCGACCGCCTGCCGTGTGGGCCGGTCGCGGTAGGCGCTGCGCCCGATCCACACCAGCGCCACCAGGGCCGCGCCGCCCAGCAGTGAGCCGACGCCGGTCAGCCCCGACACCACCCCCTGGGCGACCTCCCGCACATCGCTGGACACACTGGACACGGCCGTCGCCGCGGCCGCCGGACCGGCCGCCAGGTCCTCCGACAGCGCCGAGTACACCGCGAGCGCGCCCAGCGCCACCACCGGGAGCAGAAGCGCCCCCAGCACGGACGGCAGGACCTCGGTCATGCGGCCCGACGCCCGCGCGTGGGCGATGTCCCAGGTCCGGCGGTCGCGCACACTGCGCGCGTAGTCATCGGTGACCCCCGACAGGTGGGCCCGGGTGCCGCGGCGCAGCCGCAGGGCGAGCACCGCCACCACGGCCAGCACGATGGCCGCCTCCAGGGCGAAGGCCAGCTGGAGCCAGGAGTAGGCGGTCGGCACCGACAGCGGCAGGCAGTCCACCTCCGGCGTGGCCATGGAGCCGCAGCCGCTCAGCAGCAGCGAGCCCTGGTAGACGAGCGCGGCCGAGAAGCCACCGCCCAGCAGGGCGCCCAGCGTGGCCGTGGCCGGCCCCGCCAGACCGAGCATCGCCGTGTCGTCGTGGGCCCGGTCGGAGGCGAACAGCACCAGTGCCGCCACCAGCGTCACCAGCACCAGGGTCACCTGGACCGCGAACAGGGTGTTGAGCATCGCCCCGTCACCGGGCAGCCGTCCGGTGGCCGTCCACCCCGGGCGGGGCCACAGCGCGTACGCGACCACCGCCAGCCCCAGGACCAGGGTGGCGTCGCGCAGCAGGCGGCAGAGCCGGTCGGCCCGCGCGTTCCAGCGGGGGTCCACCCCGGGCACCAGGACGCTCAGCGTGCTCGCCGCCGCCACCACCGCGAGCAGCGCGGTCAGCACGGCGCCGGCGACCCAGGGGCCGGGCCCCTCGGGGAGGCCGTCCACCGCCGGAGCCAGGTCGTGCCGGAACGCCGGGACGAGCAGCAGCGCGGCGACCGTGCCGAGGGCCACCGAGATGTGCGCCGACCGCAGCCGGGCCATGGTCTCGCTGTTGCGCCAGAACTGGGCGTGGCTCAGCGGGGCGGCCGCGCCGGGCCGGGGCGGTACCGAGCTGGACACGACCTCGTACTCGGCGGCGGTGCGCCGGGAGAGCCGCCACAGCACCAGGACCACGGCCACCGGCAGCAGCGCTCCCACCACCAGGGCCGGGCCCGGCGCGGACAGCGGCGAGGAGGGTGAGCCCAGGAACGCCAGCCACGGGCGTGCCCGCACGCACTCCTCGCCCAGCCCGGCGGCGCACTGCCAGGCCACCAGGTCCATGCCGACTCCGGCCGCGGCCAGGGTGATGAGCACCGTCAGGGACAGTGCCAGCAGCCGCACGCCCGCGCCGTAGGCGTTGTTGGCCAGCCGCCGCGCCCCCGTCGGGGCGCGGTCCATCCGGCCCGGCCGCATCCAGTACGCCACGTTGACCAGCATGAACGGCAACAGCAGCAGCCAGAACGCCCGGGAGGCGCTTCCGGAGGTGAGGTTGCCCCAGGCGAACATCTCCCGGCGCACGCCCGGGACGGTCTCGGTGTCGGGTTCGCGGCGCCACCGGAAGAACCCCGCCAGCCGGTCCCCGCCCACCCGCATGGCGGGCTCCACGTCCAGCAGCTCCTCGGCCTGCCCGCCGCTGACACCGTGCACGCGCAACTCCACGCGCTCGCGGGTGGAACCCCGGTGCTCGGGCGGGACGGCGGAGGTCTCGGGGGAGCGGGGAGCGGGGGCGGTCGGGTCAGGCTCGTACGGATTGAGGGATGCGGCGAGGTCCGACATACCAAGCATCCTGCCACGCTGCGTGTCCGAGCGGCAGCACTCCACCGAACCCGTGGACAGCGGCGGGGGACCCCGCGTACGGGCCCTCCCGGCCACCGGGAGCACCGCCGGGGGACGTGCGCGCCGGAGGTCCGGGCACGCCGTCCCCGGCCGGCGTGCCCGGTCAGTGCACCAGGGAGCCGTCCGACACGTCCCAGGTGTTGCACGCCCCCGGATCCTGTTCCTCCCAGCCCGTCCGGGTCCACCTGACACTGTTGTCCACCGAGCCGTGCGTGCGCTCCTCTTCCGGACTGTCCTCGCGGTCGGCGGTGGCCGCCGCGTCCGTCAGCAGGGTCTCCAGATCGCCCTCGTCCAGCGGATAGCTCACCCGGACCGACCCCAGGAACGCCCCGGCCAGGCAGTTCGCCTGCAACTCGCTGCGGCGCGTCCACGAGTTGCGCTCCAGGGGGTCCTCGCTCAGCTCGCGCTGCTCGTGGTAGTACTCCAGCAACCCGGACTCCCCCTGCACGTGGTGGCCGTACTCGTGGGCCAGAAGGGAGGCGTACACCACGCTGCGCGTGGCGCCGTTCCACTTCTCCACCACGTCCGAGGTGCCGATGTAGATGCTCGTGCTCGCCCGGCAGTAGAACGCGCCGGCCCGCGACGGGTACTCCCGGCACGGGCTCGCCCCGGGCTCCTCCCAGAACACCCGCTCCGGCGGCGTGAAGGGGATGCCCGCACGTGCGAACTGGGTCCGCCAGGCGTCGTCCAGGCAGTCCGCGACCGCGTTCAGGAACGTCTCCATCGACTCCGCCTCGTCGACGTCCGGCTCGGCCACCGGGCACGGGCGCGGGCTCAGCCGCCCGGTCCCGTACAGCGGGTTGTCGACCAGCGCCACGTGCCCCGAGGGACGCTCCTGCTGCCCGAACCGCTCCGACAGCCCCGTCCGCCCCCCGCCGCCGGTCCACCCCGAGGGTTCCTGGCCGGGTTTCTCGTCGGAGTCGGGGACGGCACCGGAACCGGTGCCGTCGGCGGACGCGCCGGGCCCGGTGTCCTCCTCACCGGCCGTGGTCCATGACAGCAGGGCCAGCGCCAGCAGCACCACCACGAGAGCGGTCGTCAGGCCGGTCGCCCGCCGGTTGGCGCGCCGCGCCGCGGACGTCGGGGACTCACCGAACCCTGCGTACACCCCTGTCCGCCCACCCTGTCGTCGCCGTCCACCGGGCCGTACGGACCGGTTCCTGCCCGTGCCCCCGCCGGTGCGTCACCGCACCAGGTCCTCGGGAGCGTTCCACGTGTTGCACGCCGCCGGGTTCACACGGTCCATGCCGTGCACCGTCCACAGACGGCTGTTCTCCACCGAACCGTGGGTGTGCTCGTCTCCCCGGTCGGCGCGGAGCTCGACGTCGTCGAGGATATTCTCCCGTTCGGACCCGCCGAATCCCAGTGATTCGCCCGAGGAGCCCAGGAAAACCCCTCCCAGGCAATTGGCCTGGAGCTCGTTGCGCCTGGTCAGCTCGTCGGCCTCCCCATGTTCCACGCCCGTGCGCGCGCTGTGGAACTCGGCGAGGATACGCGACTGCCCCTGCACGTGGTGCCCGTACTCGTGGCTGAGCAGGAACGTGTACGCCTCGGGCTTGTCGCTGCCCGCCGAGGCCGCCACGACGTCCCGCACCCCCAGGTACAGGCCCTGGTTGGCCTGGCAGTAGAAGGCCGCGGTGCCCTCGGTGGGGAACGCCCCGCACGGACTGTGTCCGGCGGCGTACCAGTACACCCGGTTGGGCGCGGTGAACTCCATCCCCGCGGCCTCGAAGTAGGAGCCCCACGCCCGGTCCAGGCAGTCGGCGATCTCGTGGACGAAGGCCTCCACCGACTCGGGGTCCTCCTGGTCCAGCCCGGGTGCCTCGCAGGTCACCTCGCCGAGCTCGCCGATCCGGTACAGCGGGTTGTCGCCGAGCAGGTCGCCCCCGCCGGTTCCGGCCACCGGCCGCTCCGCCGACGCCTCGTCCATCGCCTCGTCCGCCTCGGAGGCCGGGAGCGAAGCCGGGTGCGACCACGCGTTCGACGACGGCAGCAGCGCGGAGATCGCGAGGAAGCCGGTGAACCCGGCCGCGGCCAGGCCCGTGCCCAGCGTGAGCGACACCCCGAGGCCCACCTGCTGGAGGAACCCGGGGTGCTCGGACCAGAAGTCCGGGCCCGACGTGGGCCCGCGCCTCAGCACGGCGGTCCGTCACAGCGCCTGGGCACGGCGGACGCCGTGCCCTGATGGGGAGGTACACCGGGGGACCGGATAGGCTCTCGCGTCATGTGGTGGGTCGGCTCCTGGCGCCCGGCCGTCGTGGTGGCGACGGCCCTCTTCGTGTTGTCCTCGCTGGTCACCGGGATCGTCGTCGCGTGGCCGAGGGGGGAGGCCCACGCCGCGGCGGCGGCACCGGCCCCCACAGTACCGGGGAGCCCCGTGGCCGCCTCCGGTGACCTTTCGAACCCGGAGATCACGAACGACATCCGGCTCGAACTCGACCGTGCGGGCATCCTCCACGGCGAGGAGACCCTCTCCTTCTCCGGCGGCGCACCGGTGGTCTTCACCCGGGCCCTCACCGAGACGATGCTGTACGACACCGACCACGACCGGGAGTTCGAGGTCACCGGGGTGCGTGCCACCGACCTGGACGGAAACGCCCTCGACGTGGACGTGCGCAAGGAGAACGGGGCCCTCTTCGCGGACATCCCCACGGCCGGGACCGCGGGAGCGGTGCTCACCTACCGGGTGAGCGGAACCGTCAGCGAGGTCGCCCAGGGAGTCCAGATGGAGTGGCGGGCGGTCGGTGCCTACAGCCACACCGTCCAGTCCACCAACGTCACCGTCACCGCACCGCTGCCTCCCGAGGCGCTCTCCTGCCTGGCGGGAGAGCCCCGCAGCGCCATGTACTGCACGGCCTCGGACATGGGGCCCGAGTCCGGGGTGGCGCACTTCCTCCAGGCCGACATGGACCCCAGCGACCGGCTCGACATCGTCGTCAACTACCCCTCCGGGACCGCCGAGGGGGAGCCCATCCTCACCCGACGCTGGTCGCTGGCGTCCGCGTTCGCCGTCACCCCGGCCACCGCCAGCGTGTTCGGTCTCCTGCTGGCGGTCCTGGTGGGCGGCCTGGCGGTGCTGATCCGCGTCCGGGGCCGCGACGAGCGCGCACTGCGCAAGGAGGCCGCGGCCGGTGAACAGGCACCGGTGTCCGAGAGCGAGCACGGACAGCTGAGGTTCGCCCCGCCGGACGGCGTGCGCGCCGGCCAGATCGGCACACTCGTCAACGAGACCGTGGACATCACCGACCTCACCGGCGCCGTGGTCGACCTGGCGGTCCGCGGCTACGTCCGCCTGGAGGAACTGCCGCACGAGAACTTCACGTCCGTGGACTGGCGCCTGGTCCGCCTGGACGGCCCGCCCGAGGACACCCTCCTGTCCTACGAGTGGATGCTGCTGGACGCGCTGTTCGGGGGGCGCCAGACGATCCGCCTGTCCCAGGTCGGGTCCCCACGCACGTCACCCGACTTCCCCGCACGCATCGACCGGGTTCGCGAGGAGCTGTACCGGGACATGGTGCGGATGAGGTGGTTCGCCCGCTCGCCCAACCAGGTGCGCGGCCGCTGGAGCACGATCGGCATGGCGGTGGCGGCCGCGGGCGTGGTCCTGACCGGCGCCCTCGCGATGTTCACCAGCGCGGCCTTCACCGGACTGGCCGTCGTCATCGCGGGCGCCGCCGTCACGGCGGGGGCGCAGTACATGCCCGCCAAGACCGCCCTGGGCAGCTCGGTGTACGCGCACACCGTGGGCTTTCGCGACTACCTGCTGGGCCCGCGCTCGGCGACCGCGCCCCCGGGTCAGCGCGTGGAGCTGTACTCGCGCTACCTGCCGTACGCGGTGATCTTCGGCGACGTCGACCGCTGGGCGAACATCCTGGCCTCGGCCGCGCTCACCGACCTGACCCCCGACGAGCTGACCGGCGACGGTCTGGCCTGGTACACGGGTCCCCAGGAGTGGCGGATCGAGGACTTCGCCGACTCCATCAGCACGTTCGCGGTGACGTTGACCGGGATCATCACCAACGTCCGGCGGCTGCGGCTGATCAACCAGCTCCAGCGGCGGTAGGACCGTCCGAGAAGGGCCAACACGAGGGAGGAACCATGCGCGCGGTCGTGCAGCGGGTGTCGCACGCGTCGGTGACGGTGGACGGCGAGGTGGTCGGACGGATCACCGAGCCCGGTCTGGCGGCGCTGGTGGGGGTGACCCACACCGACACCGCCGCGGAGGCGGCCAGGATCGCCAGGAAGCTGTGGACGCTGCGGATCCTGGAGGACGAGCGCTCGTGCTCCGACACCGGTGCGCCGCTGCTCGTGGTCAGCCAGTTCACGCTCTACGGCGACGCGCGCAAGGGCCGCCGCCCCACCTGGCAGGCCGCCGCCCCCGGGCCCGTCGCCGAGCCCCTCGTGGACGCGGTCGTCAAGGAGTTGCGGGAGCTGGGCGCAGAGGTCGCCACGGGGGTGTTCGGCGCGAAGATGTCGGTCGCCCTCACCAACGAGGGACCCTTCACCGTCATCCTGGAGGCCTGACCCGGCCCGGCCTTCGGGTCGTCGGCGGCCCACGGGCCCCGGACGGCGCGTGTCCCGGGCTGCGGTCGGCGCCACGGCCCGGGACACGGGATCAACCGGTGGAGAGGGGGAGCCCCGGAGAGGAGATCCCGTGCCCCTCAGACCTCGACGGTCACCGGCTCGAACTTGTAGCCGAGGCCGCGCACGGTCACGATGTACCTCGGGCTGCCGGGGTCCTCCTCGATCTTCGCGCGCAGCCGCTTGACGTGCACGTCGAGGGTCTTGGTGTCACCGACGTAGTCGGCGCCCCACACGCGGTCGATGAGCTGCATCCGGGTGAGCACCCGCCCGGCGTTGCGCAGGAGCACCTCCAGCAGCTCGAACTCCTTCAGGGGGAGCTGCACGTTGTCGCCGCGCACCGTCACCACGTGCCGCTCCACGTCCATGCGGACGGGACCGGCCTCCAGGGCGGCGGGCAGCACGACCTCCTCCTCGCCCCGGCGGCGCAGCACCGCGCGGATACGCGCGACCAGTTCGCGGGAGGAGAAGGGCTTGGTCACGTAGTCGTCGGCGCCCAGTTCCAGACCGACGACCTTGTCGATCTCGGAGTCCTTGGCGGTCAGCATGATCACGGGGACGTTGGACTTCTGCCGCAGGGTCCGGCACACCTCGGTGCCGGACAGCCCGGGCAGCATCAGGTCCAGCAGCACCAGGTCGGCCCCGGTACGGTCGAAGGTCTCCAACGCCACGGTCCCGGTGGACGCCACGGCGACCTCGAAGCCCTCCTTGCGGAGCATGTACGACAGGGCGTCGCTGTAGGATTCCTCGTCCTCGACAACGAGTACACGCGTCACTGTGCCGCCTCCTGACGGTCGGTGTTCCGGGCGGCCTCGGGCCCCCGGCTCTCAGGTCTGGGCAGACGCAGAGTGAACGTCGACCCGGACCCCTCCTTGCTCCACACGGTCACTTCTCCACGGTGGTGGGTCATGATGTGCTTGACGATCGCCAGGCCCAGACCGGTACCCCCGGTGGCCCGGCTCCGAGCGGCGTCCACACGGTAGAACCGCTCGAAGATCCTTTCCAGGTCCTGCTGCGGGATCCCGATGCCCTGGTCGGCGACGCTGATGTCCACGCTGGACCTGGTGACCCCGACCGACACGGCGACCCGGGTGTTCTTGGGGCTGTAGGCCACGGCGTTCGCGACCAGGTTGCGCAGGGCCGTGCCCAGCAGCCCCTCGTCGCCCAGGACCGTGACGCCCTCGGCGCCGCTGCCGACCAGTTCGATCCCCTTGGCGTCCGCGGGCATCCGCACCGAGTCCAGCGCCTCCTCCACGACGGGTCCGAGGTCGACCCGGGTGGGTGCGGTCATCGGCTCGGCGCCCTGGATGCGGGAGAGCGTGATGAGGTCCTGGATGACGGCGGTCAGCCGGGAGGCCTCGGTCTGCATGCGCTCGGTGAAGCGACGCACGGCTTCCGGGTCGTCACTGGCGTCCTGTACCGTTTCCGCCAACAAGGACAGGGCGCCCACCGGGGTCTTCAGTTCATGCGAGATGTTGGCGACGAAGTCGCGGCGCACCGCCTCCAGGCGTCGGTGTTCGGTCTGGTCCTCGGCCAGGACCAGCACCAGCCCGGTTCCCCCCAGGGGGGCCACCCGTACGGCGAAGGACGTGGCGTCGGGACCGAACTTGCGTACGGCCACCTCGATGTCGGTCTCCCGGATGACGCCGTCCCGCCGCACCTGCCGGGCCAGGGCCAGGAGCTCACTGATCACCAGTTCCTCGCCCCGGACGATGCCGAAGGCACGCGCGGCGGAGGAGGCGCGCAGGACCCTGTCGGCGGAGTCCAGCACCACGGCGGAGGAGGGAAGCGCGGAGAGCACCTCGGCGATACCGGGCGGAAGCGTGCTGCCGTCCCGGCGCTCCGGCGGTGGCGCCTGCCGCGAGGTGGCGCCCGTACGGAAGAGGGCCCCGGCGAGAACGCCGATGACGACGCCCACAACGAGTCCGATGATGCCGGTCACAGCGGCGAGAAGTTCTCCTTGCACGTTTCGATCGTAAACGTGCGGAGGGGATATTTACCCGGTCGGGGCATGTGACATAACCGAGCTTCTTCCATCGTTCACCGAATCTTGGCCGATCCTTCAAACAACCACTGGGAGCATTGACGCCATGCGAGATACCTACCACGACGACCTTGACAGCCTGAGCGAGCGCCTCGTCGAGATGACACGGCTCGCCCGGCACGCCGTCGCTCGCGCGACCACGGCGCTGCTGGACAGTGACCTGGACGCGGCCCAGGAGGTCATCTCCGGTGACGAGGCGATCAACCGACTCGACCAGGACATCGAGGACACCGCCTTCAGCCTGATGGCGCGGCAGCAGCCGGTCGCCTCGGACCTGCGGACCATCATCACCTCGCTGTACATGCGCGGCGACCTGGAGCGGATGGGCGACCACGCCGTCCACCTGGCCAAGATCGCGAGGCGGCGGCACCCGGACTCGGCGATCCCCAAGCCGGTCAGGTCGATCGTGCTGGAGATGGGGCACCAGGCGGAACTGCTGGTGACGAAGGCCGGTGAGGTCATCACGGGGCGCGACCCGGACACCGCTCTGGAGCTGGACAAGGACGACGACACGATGGACCGGCTGCGCCGCAAGCTGCTGCAGCGCATCCTCTCCCCCGGATGGGAGTACGGGGTGGAGGCCACCATGGACGTCACCCTGGTCGGCCGGTTCTACGAACGCTTCGGTGACCACGCGGTGCACGTCGCCGACAACCTCGTCTACATGGTGACGGGAGAGAAACGGGAGGACTACGACCCGGAAGGGTGACCGCGGTTCGTGCGCGACCCCTCTTTCGCGCCGGACCGGCGGGGTTCCGTGACCGTCTCCGGGGCCGTGTGTCCGGGGTGACGCGGTGTCGTGATATCCGTCGCTCCGGTGCCTTCGTGAACCCCCGGAAGGGCCCGCGCCCGGGCCCTCCCGAAGGGGCGGCCACGGCCTCGGAAGCCCTTCCGCACAGGGCCTGACCAGGTACGCGGCCGACTTCGGGTAGACTTTGTCAAGCCCTGAAAAGCGTGGCCTGACCTGCGTGTTCGCAAACCTAATAGGTACGTTAAGTCACAGATTCATGGTATCCTTGTGGTAGCGGAAGGGGTACCTGTCACATGGCTTTCAAGGTCGGCGACACTGTTGTCTACCCCCATCATGGGGCTGCTCGTATTGAAGCGATCGAGACTCGCACCATTAAGGGCGAGGACAGAACCTACCTCGTTCTGAGGGTCGACAAGGGCGATCTGACGGTGCGTGTGCCGGCCGCGAACGCCGAGGACGTCGGCGTTCGCGACGTGGTGGGGCAGGAGGGCCTGGACAAGGTCTTCGAGGTGCTTCGCGCACCACACACCGAAGAGCCCACCAACTGGTCCAGGCGCTACAAGGCCAACTTGGAGAAGTTGGCGTCGGGCGACGTCAACAAGGTCGCCGAAGTGGTCCGGGACCTGTGGAGGCGGGACAAGGAGCGCGGTCTGTCCGCCGGCGAGAAGCGGATGCTCGCCAAGGCGCGACAGATCCTGGTCAGCGAACTCGCTCTCGCCGAAAAGACCAACGAGGACAAGGCCGAGGCCCTCCTCGACGAGGTTCTCACGAACTGAATCCCGGTCTCGGAATCACGTAATTCATGACGAAAATGCCTCGGGTGGGCGTCGGAACCGACGTCCACCCGTTTTCTCCTGAGCGCACACTTTTCCTCGCTGGTTTGGAATGGCCGGGAGAAGAGGGTGTCAGCGGCCATTCCGACGGCGATGTCGCCGCTCACGCCGCGTGCGACGCGTTGCTGTCCGCGTGCGGACTGGGGGACCTCGGGTCCAACTTCGGTACTGCGGACCCGCGGTGGAAGGGCGCCTCCGGCGCCGCCCTGCTGACCGAGACCGCCGCACGCGTGCGCGCGGCCGGCTTCGAGATCGGCAACGTGGCCGTCCAGATCATCAGCAACCGCCCCAAGTTCGCCCCGAGGCGCGCGGAGGCCGAGAAGGCGCTCTCAGAGGCCGTGGGAGCGTCCGTGAGCGTGTCGGCGACCACGACCGACGGCCTGGGCCTCACCGGCCGCGGGGAGGGCATCGCGGCCGTCGCGACGGCCCTGTGCGCTCCCGCGGACTGACGGACCTCCCCTCACGGTGCCGGGGACGCCGTACAGACGGCATGGCTACGTGCACGGGAGCGACGCGGCGAGGTCCCGATGCCCGTCAACGGCCGCCCCGGGGCCGTCATCGCACCGGGGACCACCCGTCAGCGGTCGTCCGCCTCGACATCCGCCGAGGCGGGACCGCCGGGATCGCGATCACCCGCGCCGGGCGCACCGACCACGTCGCGCCGTCGCCCGCCGCCCGCTGAGCGGTGCGGTCACTCGTCCGGGCGGAGCGGCTCGCTGCGCACCCGCCGTGACGGCGGGCCCGACGCGAAGTCCGTGACCGGCGGCCTGCGCGGCTTGAGCACCATGGGGCGCTTCTCCAGCGGCGCCCGCGGCCCGCGCCGCATCGGCTGGGGGCCTCCCCCGGAGCCTGACCCGGGGGCCCGCTCACCCTCCTCGTCCTCGTCACCGGTGGAGGGGAGATCCTCCGCCTCGGGCAGGGGCTCGGAACCGGTTCCGGGTTCCGGGGGCCAGGCCTCCACGTGGTCACCGTGGGGCTCGTGCTCCTCCTCGTCCCCCTGGCGAATCTCCGCCTTCTCCGACTCCTCCGTCTCCCCGGGCTCCGGAGCGGCGCCGACGGGCTCGTCCGGGGGGCTCGCGGCGCCCGGGGGCATGTCGCCGATCCGGAACGCGGCACGCACCTCGGGGCCCACGTCGTGGTCCAGCGCGGGCGTCGTCTCCGGCTCCCGGTACTCCTCCACGGGCGGCGGGGACTCCTCCGGCGGTGTCCACACCGGCGGCACGTAGTCCGACAGGACGCGGGCGCCGGTGTCGGAGTCGTCCTCGGGCGGCTCCCAGAGCGGGGCGTCCGGCTCGTCGGCCCCACCGGTCCCACCGATTCCGTCCGGGGCCTCCGGCGGCGGGTCGTGTTCGGTCCCGGAGCCGCTCCGGTTCCGCGC
The DNA here is from genome assembly GCF_008638365.1 of Nocardiopsis quinghaiensis. Taxonomy (GTDB): domain Bacteria; phylum Actinomycetota; class Actinomycetes; order Streptosporangiales; family Streptosporangiaceae; genus Nocardiopsis; species Nocardiopsis quinghaiensis. Next base: position 286,108 of record NZ_VWVU01000004.1, read on the forward strand.
GGACGGGGCGGGCTCCGGCTCCTCGGACTCCGGCTCCTCGGGTCCCGGTCCCGGCCGGGACCCCGGCTCGGGCTCCCGCCCGGCATCCGGTTCGGGGGCCCGTGCGGGCTCCGGTGCGGGCCGGGCCTCCGGAGCTCCGGCCGGTGGGGCGTCGGCCTCGTCCGAGGCCGGATCACCGGGCGGCGGCGCGTGGTCGAAACCCTCGTCGGCGAGGTGGTCCGGTACCACCACGACCGGCTCCGGACCGGAACCGGCGGGCGCGGCCGCTCCGGGCACCACCGGGACCTGTTCGGCGGCCCGTCTGATCGGGTTGTGCCCGACCCGGGAGCGCCGGGGCAGGGAGGCGGCCGGAGCGGAGGACTCCGGGCGGTCCTCGCCGGCCTGCGGCTCGGGGACCGCGTCCGGCACCGACTCGGTCCCGGAGGCGTCCTCGTCGGCCTCGGTGGTGTCCCCTGGCCCGGCTTCGGGCTCGGGGGCGTCCTCACGGGGCAGCGGTTCGGTGGCGGCGGTCCCGTCGTCCCACCGGTCCCTCTCCCAGTCCCAGTCCCGGTCGGCCGCGTCCTCCCCCTCCCCGGGAGGGGCGGTCGAGGCGGGCGTCTCCGCCGGGGGGACCACGGCACGGGCGTGCAGCACCGTGGTGGGGTCGTCCGCCGGGCGCGACCGTGCGGCCGGCCCGCGGCGGCGCCGCCTGCGCGTGTGGGCGCGCAGGGCCATCCACAGCAGGAACGCCACCAGCAGGCCCGCGAGCGGCGCCACCGCCACGATCACGTTGGCGACCCCCTGGTGCACCCGCTCGATGAGCTGGAAGTTGTTCAGCAGCATCGCCGCGGCCGCGAACAGGACCAGGAGCGGGATCAGCGCCAGGTCGACCCAGAACCGCTCACGCGGGTGCGCGTCGCGCAGGAGGTAGCTCACCCAGCACGCCATGGCCAGCAGCAGCGTGTAGGCCACCGGGAACAGGTGGGCGAGGAAGCTGCCTTCGTGGCCGCCGTGCTCGGCGAACCGGAAGATGCCGTTGTAGGAGATGACGAGGGCGCACAGGGCGATGAAGCCGACGAACAGGGCGCCACCGACGGGAGCACCGGCTCCCGAACCGCGACCTGCCGTGGGCCGACCGTCCCGTGTCCCTGACTCGGGGGCGTTGTTGTAAGGGGCCATCGCCTTCGCAGCGTAGTCGAGGCCGTGACGCGAACACGAGATTCCGGATGATTATGGCCGCTTCCAGACGAGCCGTCCTGAAGACGTTCTGTGTCGTTCTGTCGGGATATGCAGGAGATAGTGACCCGAGGATCGGGGAGGACGAACTGTGTGGCGGGGCTGTCCCACATCCCAGTTGCCCGAATACGGCTAATCACATATATGCACTTGGGGATGTCCGCGAAGGCTTCCCTCGGGATCGCGGTCCCTGGTTTGTGACGTCCGCGCGAGGGGAAAGCGGATAGGCTTGACAACGTGAGTCTGCGCTTCTATGACACCAGTGCCCGACAGGTCCGCGAGTTCGTCCCCCTGCGCGAGGGATCCGCCTCCCTGTACCTGTGCGGTGCCACGGTGCAGGCACCCCCGCACATCGGACACATCCGGTCCGGGGTGAACTTCGACATCCTGCGCCGCTGGCTGACGCACCTGGGGTACGACGTCGCCTTCTGCCGCAACGTCACCGACATCGACGACAAGATCATCAGGGTCGCGGCGGACGAGGGCGTGCCCTGGTGGCAGGTCAGCGAGCGCAACCAGCGCGCCTTCACCCACGCCTACGAGGTCCTGGGCTGCCTGCCGCCCACCGTCGAGCCGCGGGCCACCGGGCACGTGCCCGAGATGATCGACCTCATGCACCGCCTCATCGACGCGGGCCACGCCTACGCCGCGGGCGACGGCTCCGGCGACGTCTACTTCGACGTGAGCTCCTACCCGCCCTACGGCGGGCTGTCCAACCAGCGCCCCGACCAGGTCGTGGAGTCGGCCGACTCCGACGCGGGCCGGGCCAAGCGCGACCCCCGCGACTTCGCCCTCTGGAAGGGCGCCAAGCCGGGGGAGCCCAGCTGGGACACCCCGTGGGGACGCGGCCGCCCCGGCTGGCACCTGGAGTGCTCGGCGATGTCCACCAAGTACCTGGGCCCCAGCTTCGACATCCACGGCGGCGGCCTGGACCTGGTCTTCCCGCACCACGAGAACGAGCTCGCCCAGTCCCGCGCCGCGGGCGACGGCTTCGCCCAGTACTGGCTGCACAACGGGATGCTCGTCGTCGGCGGCGAGAAGATGAGCAAGTCGCTGGGCAACTCCCTGCTCATCCCGCAGATGGTGCGCAAGGTCCGTCCCGTCGAGCTGCGCTACTACCTCGGCCACGTGCACTACCGCTCCGCCATCGACTACTCCGACGAGGCCCTCCAGGAGGCGGCCACCGCCTACCAGCGCATCGAGGGCTTCCTGACCCGGGCCGTCGAGGTGCTGGGCGAGGTCGCCCCCGCCGCCGACGTGCCCGCCGAGTTCGCGTCCGCGCTCAACGACGACCTCGGGGTCTCCCAGGCCCTCGCCGTCGTGCACGGACACGTCCGCGAGGGCAACACGGCGCTGGCCGCCGGAGGCAAGGAGAAGGTCGCCGAGATCGCCGGCGAACTGCGCACCATGCTCGACGTCCTCGGCCTCGACCCGCTCAGCGAGCAGTGGGCCGACGGCGACCAGGGGCTGCGCGAGGTCGTCGACGCCCTGGTGGCGGTCGCCCTGGAGCAGCGCCAGGCGGCCCGCGGGCGCAAGGACTACGCGGCGGCCGACGCGATCCGCGACCAGCTCACCGAGGCGGGCATCGTGGTCGAGGACACCCCGCAGGGCCCTCGCTGGGACCTGCGCCGAGGCTGAGCCGACACGTGTGGTGACACGGCGGCGCTAGGCTGGGAGTTTGCCGCCGTGTTCGCACCGGTCGGCGATATTCCACCAGCCGGACGCCCCGCGCCTCCGGCATGTTCGCGATACGTACGGGGAGGCGGCGACCATGCCGGCGAAGAAGAACAAGAAGGGCCCGACCAAGGGCAGCGGCGGGAAGAACCGCCGTTCACTGGAGGCCAAGAGCGGCACCCTGCCCGCCGAGCAGCGGCACTGGTACGAGGGCAAGCAGCGGGCCAAGGCCACCCGGCGCGCCAAGTCCTCCGACGGCCAGCCGCGCGGCGGACCGGGTTCCGACCGTCGCCGCCCGGACAGCTCCGACCTGCTGGTCGGACGCAACCCGGTGGTGGAGGCGCTGCGTGCGGGGATGCCCGCCACCCGCCTGTTCCTGGCCAACAGCCTCGACCCCGACGAGCGGGTCAACGAGGCCGCCCGGGTCGCGGGCGAGCAGGGCGTGGACGTGGTCGAGGTGACCCGCACCGAGCTCGACCGCCGCTGCGAGAGCAACGGGCAGCCCGGCGCCGCCCACCAGGGGATCGTGCTCCAGGTGCGGCCCTACCAGTACCGGACTCCCGAGGGCCTGCTGGACAACGCGCTGGAGTCCGACACCCCGCCGCTGGTCGTCGCCCTGGACGGGGTCACCGACCCGCACAACCTGGGCGCCATCGCGCGTTCGGCCGCCGCGTTCGGCGCGCACGGACTCCTCATCCCCGAGCGCCGCTCGGCCGGGGTCAACATGACCACCTGGAAGACCTCCGCCGGCACCCTGGCCCGGCTGCCCGTGGCCCAGGCCACCAACCTGACCCGGGCCCTGGAGGTCTTCAAGAAGGCGGGCCTGTTCGTCGTCGGCCTCGACTCCGAGGGCGACACCCCGATCACGGGCCTGGAGCTGGCCACCGGCCCGCTGGTGGTCGTGGTGGGCTCGGAGGGCAGGGGCCTGTCCCGCCTGGTGCGCGAGACCTGCGACGTGGTCGCGAGCATCCCGATCGGCAACGCGGAGTCGCTGAACGCCTCCGTGGCCGCAGGAGTGTCCCTCTACGAGGTGGCCCGCCGCCGAGCCGAGAACGACGGCTAGGGACCGTCCCTCCGCGGGTCCCGGCGGGGCCCGGGGAGGCGTGTCGTCCCGGTGCCCCGGTCCCGCGGGCTCCGGCGAAGGGGCGGCGCTTCGCGCGGCGGGGGCCGTACGAGGCGCCGCCCCCGTTTTCCCTCTCGGTGTACGGGTAGCTGTGCGGCTACGTCCGTACCGTCCGAAGAGGAAACGCAGGTGAGCGACATGCCGGCGGCGACACCTCCCGTTCCCGACTACGACGACCTGCCGGTCGGTGAACTGCGTGAACGCGTCCGCTCCCTGTCAGAGGAACAGGTACGCGAACTGATCGGCTACGAGCAGAGCCACGCCGACCGCATGGAGGTGCTGGAGCTCCTCCAGGACCGTCTGGACGGGCTCACCGAAGGGGACGGGGCCTCCGAGGGGGCCGGTCCCGAGGGCGCCCCGAACCCCGGGGACGAGGCCGGCGCGGACACGGGACCCGGGAGCGCGGAGTGCCCGCCGCCCGACCGCCGGACGGAGCGGTCCTGACCGGCGTCATCCCCAGGAGGTCCCATGGGTATCCGTGACGGGGGCGCGGTATGACGCTGCGGCGCAGTGACCCGGCCGAACCGGGGATCACCCGGATCCGGCGCGGACGCGGTTTCCGCTACCACGGCCCCCGGGGAAAGCCGGTCACCGACCCCGACGAGATACGGCGCATCAAGGAACTCGTGGTGCCGCCCGGCTGGCACGACGTGTGGATCTGCCCCTTTCCGGAGGGGCACATCCAGGCGTGCGGCACCGACGACGCGGGCCGCCGCCAGTACGTCTACCACCGGGAGTGGCGGCGCAGGAGCGAGGAGGCCAAGTACGACAGGATGCTCGACTTCGCGGAGGTGCTCCCCGGGATCAGGAACACGGTGGCCGGGCATCTGCGCCGTCGCGGACTGGTGCGCGAGCGCGTCCTCGCGGCGGCCGTCCGGCTGGTCGACCTGGGTTTCCTGAGGGCGGGCGGGGAGACCTACGCCGCCCGGAACGACTCCTACGGGGTGGCGAGCCTGCTGCGCGAGCACGTCCACCGCACCGGGGACAAGGTCGTGTTCGAGTTCCCGGGCAAGTCGGGCAGGGAGCACCACGTCGAGTGCGCCGAACCCGAGATCTGCCGGGTGGTCTCCGGGCTCCAGCGCGTCCGCTCCCCGGGACAGGACCTGTTCGCCTACCGCGCCGGGGACGACTGGCACGACGTGACCAGCGACGACCTCAACTCCTACCTGCGGGACATCACCGGGGAGGAGCACACGCTCAAGGAGTTCCGGACCTGGCACGCGACGGTGCTGGCCGCGGTGGGACTCGCGGTGGCCGTACCCCCGGACGACGACAGGGCCCTCGCGCGCCTGAGGACCCACGTGGTCCGCGAGGTGGCCGAGTACCTGGGCAACACCGAGGCCGTGGCCCGGAGCTCCTACATCGATCCACGGGTCTTCCGGCTGCACGAACGGGGGGTGACGGTCGCCCCGTCGCTACCGGAGCTGGGCAAGGAGGTGCCCGCGGGAGAACTCGCCACCCAGGGCGAGGTGGAGAAGGCGGTGCTGCGCATGCTGCGCGAGCACGGCGACGCCTGACCCGCCCCGGCCGGCGGCGGGACGGCGTTCACCCCGCTCCGCCCCGCCTCCGGAGACGACGGCCCCGCCGGCCGGGAAGGGCCAGGAGGCCCTTGGTGACGAGGTGGAACCGCTCCAGGCCCGGGCACTGGACCTGCACGACCGTCGTTCCGTGTTCCAGGGTCCGGAGCGGGTGGGCCGCGACGCGGTGGCCGGCCCCGGAGAGCCGTTCCACGACCGCGGCCCGCTGGAGGGCCACGCCGGTGCCCGGCGGAACGGTCTCGGGAGGAATCGCGGCCGGGGCCGCCTCGCCGAGCCGGTCGGCGAAGTCCAGCATGGCGCAGGCCAGGAGACGGGGATGCCCGGCGAACCGGGACCGGACCCCCTCGGCGACGTCGTGATCGGCGACGAGCTGGGCGAAGGGCCCCGTGCGCTCCGGTGAGGCCGACTGTTCGGCCACGACCCGGGCGAGCAGCTCGCCCTGGACGAACTCGGTGACGGCGCGCTCCACGGCGAGTTCGCCCGACAGGGAGGCGCCGAGCCCGTAGCGGTGGTCCGGGGTCCTCCCCGGCCGATCGGGGGCGTAGGCCATGACCACGGGGACACCGAGGTCGGTGGTCAGGTCGAGCAGGACCACGGGGCCGCCGACGAGGTCGCGGGCGCGGTCCAGGTGGGCGCGCAGGGAGTCGGGCAGGGCCTCGCGGGGCACGCGTGCGGGCACGGGACCGCCGTCGTAGACGCAGCCCAGGAGGAACAGCGAGAACGCGTCGCGCTCCACCCACTCGTTCAGGGCGTGCAGGAGCGCCTCGTCGCGGGTGGCGCCGATGGCGCAGCCGGAGTTGACGCTGTAGGACATCGCCGATCCGTAGTCGGCGGTGTCGCCGACGGCGCGGCGCAGCCGCGCCGCCTCTCCGGTGGGCAGCGGGTACCAGGGCGCCCACAGGAACACGGGGACGTCGACGGGTGGTCCGCCGTCGAGCGCGGCATGGCGCACGCAGGCCACCCGGGCGTCGTCCTGGGCGGCCACGTCGCGGACCGCGCGGTCGGCGGCGAAGGGGCCCCGGGCCAGGTCGGCGGCGTCGACCAGCCGCAGCGGCAGGGACTCCAGGACGGTGGGGCCGGTGAACGCGTGCTCCAGGGCCTCGAACTGCGCGCCGACGCGCGCGGGCGCGCCCGGGCCCTTGCCCGCGCCGAGCCCGTAGGGGACCTCTGCACCGTCCGCGTCCCACAGGCCGCACTGGACGGCGGTCGGCTCCCGGCCGTCGAGCACCCGGTACCGCGAACTCCAGCCGAGGGCGCGCACCTCGGCGCGGACCCGCCGCTCCGCCTCCTCCAGCGAAAGCTCGCGCTCGCGCGTACCGGACCACCTCCGGTCGCCCGGTCCGGGGAGCGGGACCGAGCCGTCCCGCTCCCCGGACACGGGGACCCACGAGGACCGCGGCACCGCTACTCCGCGGTCTCCTCGTCCAGTTCCTCGACAGCGGGGGCGATGTCGTCCGCGTTCTCCAGCGGAACGGTCCACTCGTAACCGGCGCAGGCCATGTCGTGACTCCTCAGCGGTAGGCACACTGAACGCGACGTTGTGTACGCGCTCCCGTACTCTTTACCCCAGCATGGTGACGCCTGTCACCATGAAAGCGCGAAAAAGCAGGCGATCCGTCTGATGTGGGACCGGGTCCCGAAACACGGGGAGTGCGCCGGGACGCGGGGGGGTGGCACACTCACGCCATGGCCAACGCCGGACCCGACCCCGCGACCCGCGTCGACGCGTGGCTCAGCGGCGCCTGGACGCTGGCGGCGCTCGCCGCCGCCTCGGAGGGCCGACCGCTGTCGCGGGAACACGGCAGACTGCTGGCCGCCGCGGGGTGCGCCGAACCCGACGGTGACGGGTGGCGGCTGCTCCCGGCCTACCGGGCCCTCCTCGCGGGCCCCGCCGGTCCGTCGGCCTTTCCCCGCAGGGTCGCACGACAGCTGGGCCAGGCCGCCGACGCCGCCGCGGGCCGGGACGGCCATGAGGAGGAGGACGACGCGGCCCTCCTGGCGGAGGGCGTCGCCTCCGGCGAGCGGATGGGGGCCTTCCTCGACCTGCTGGGGGAGCGCGTGCCGGGGTTCGGCGACCTCCTGGAGGAGGACGGCCTGCGCTTCCTCGACGTGGGGACCGGAGTCGGCGCCATCGCGGCCGCGGTGCTCGACCGGGTCCCCGGATCCAGCGCGGTCGGCCTGGACGTCGAGCCCCGGGCGCTGCGCCTGGCCGAGCGCCACCTGGCCGGACGCGGCCTGGGCGACCGGGTCGAACTGCGCCTGCTGGACGTGGCCGACCTCTCCGAGCGGGGCGTCTACGACCTGGCCTGGTTCCCCCTGGCGGCCCTCGCCCCCGGCGCCGTCGAGCGGGCCCTGCCCCGCGTGCGCGACGCCCTGCGGCCGGGCGCGCGCCTGCTCACCGCGACCGTGCTGCGCGACGATCCGGCCGGTGACGTGCGCGAGGCGGTCGTGCGCTGGCGCATGTCCCTCAGCCGGATCACCCCGTGGGGGCCGGGGGAGACGGCGCGCGAGCTGACGGCCGCGGGCTACCGTGACGTGCGGTGCGTGGAGACGCCCGAGCGGGCCCTCACCCTCGTCACCGCCCGTGCCCCGTGACCTCGTCTGCGCCGTGCGGTCTCCCCCGGCCGGTTCCCGCGGGGGACCTCAGCCCGTGCCGAGGTAGCCGTTCGGGTCGAGCACGTACTTGCTGGCCGCGCTCTCGTCGAAGGACCGGTAGCCCTCCGGGGCCTCCTCCAGCGGGATCGCCACGGCGTTGACGGCCTCGGCGATCCGCACGCGGTCGGTCATGATCGCCGCCATCAGCTCACGGTGGTACTTCATGACCGGGCACTGGCCGGTGAAGAAGGCGTGCGACCTGGACCAGCCCAGCCCGAGCCGGATCGACAGGGAGCCCTCCCGGGCCGCCTCGTCGGAGGCGCCGGGGTCGCCGGTCACGTACAGGCCCGGGACGCCGATCGATCCTCCCGCCCTGGTCAGGCCCATCGCGGTGTTCAGGACGCTCGCGGGAGCCTCCTTCCCGGCGTCCTTCCCGGTCCCGTGAGCCTCGAAGCCGACCGCGTCCACCGCGGAGTCCACCACGGGGCTGCCGAGGATCCGCTCGATCTGCTCGCCGGGGTCGCCCTCCGCGACGTTGACCGTCTCGCACCCGAAGCTGCGGGCCTGGGCCAGGCGGTCCTCCTTCATGTCACCGACGATCACCACCGCCGCGCCCAGCAGGTGGGCCGACGCGGCCGCGGCCAGTCCGACGGGTCCGGCACCCGCGATGTAGACGCTCGATCCCACGCCCACGCCCGCGGTGACGCAGCCGTGGTAGCCGGTCGGGAAGATGTCCGAGAGCATCGTCAGGTCGAGGATCTTCTCCATCGCCCGGTCGCGGTCGGGGAACCTCAACAGGTTCCAGTCGGCGTAGGGCACCAGCGCGTAGTTGGCCTGCCCGCCGACCCAGCCGCCCATGTCGACGTAGCCGTAGGCCGAGCCCGGACGGTCGGGGTTGACGTTGAGGCAGATCTCCGTCCGCCGCTCCTTGCAGTTCCGACAGCGCCCGCAGGAGATGTTGAACGGCACCGAGACCAGGTCGCCGACCTCGACGAACTCGACGTCGGGGCCCTTCTCGACCACCTCCCCGGTGATCTCGTGGCCCAGGACCATCCCCTCCGGCGCGGTGGTGCGTCCCCGCACCATGTGCTGGTCGCTTCCGCAGATGTTGGTGGCGACGACCTTGAGGATGGCCCCGTGCGGCACCTTGCGCCCCACGTTCGCCGGGTTGACCCCCGGGCCGTCCTTGAGTTCGAACTCCGGATAGGCGATGTCCTGGACCTCGACCCTGCCGGCGCCCTGGTACACCACGCCCCTGTTGCCCGCCATGTCCCTTCCACCTCTCCGCTCCCGGGAGGGAGCATGTCCCCCTCTCGTTTCCGGACGGGATGGTGGTTAACCGGGCCCGGCATGCCGTCCGGCGCTTCTTTGCCGGATCAGGGAGGGCCGCAGGCGGAGGACGGCGGGCAGGACGACGTCTCCGCGGCCCAGAGGTATCCGAGTAGGCCTGGCGGCCTCTGACCCGGTACCATTTCCCGGGGACGCAGCCGGGGCCACGGCCGCGGCGGCCCGCCAGCGTAGCTCAATCGGCAGAGCAATCGCCTTGTAAGCGATAGGTTAGGGGTTCGATTCCCCTCGCTGGCTCTCATACGGCCCGACCTGGGACGACCACCGGACGCCCCCGCCGCCGGTGGACGGCGGTCACCGCCGACGTGCCGTCGGGGGCGTGGGAGTGCCGATGGGGGTTCCCCGTCCGGGCCTCCTGCCACCGCGCGCTGGGACCCGGTTTCCCTTCCCCGTCCCCTCCCCGGCCCCCGCGAGGTTTCGCGGGCCGTGTCGCGGGAAGCGGCACACCGGCACACGTGGGTTACCGCTCCATCACCGCATGCTCGTAGAGGATGGGGGCGTGTGGACTGTTCGGAGTCGTGTCTCCTGCCGGTCGTGGAGAACACGGCGGCTCCCTGGTGACGGTGCTCCCCGGGGCCGCCGGCTCCATCCTTGGTAACACCCCGTTGCCGCCAGGCGCAGCGAACCACCACCGGCACCGTACGGATGAGAGGGGATATTGGTGTCCACCAACGGAGAGCAGGGCAGCGCAGCGGAACCGGGAGTCCCGAAGACCGCCGTCGAGGCCCAGAACAGGAAGAGCCGGGTCAAGCCCGTGGTCTTCGTCGGCTCGTCCGTGCTGATCCTCGCGATCTCGATCTGGGCGATCATCACGCCGACGGGTGCCGAGACCACCATCGGAACGCTGGTTTCGTGGATCTCCCGGGGGTTCGGCTGGTACTACTTCCTCGTCGCCACCCTGTACCTGGCGTTCGTGGTGTTCATCGCCGTGTCCCGGTACGGCCAGGTCAAACTCGGCCCCCAGCACTCCACACCGGACTACGGGGTGTTCGCGTGGGCGGCCATGCTCTTCGCGGCGGGCATCGGCATCGACCTGATGTTCTTCTCCGTCTCCGGTCCGGTCAGCCACTACCTCGCACCGCCCGAGGGCGATCCGCAGACCGTCGAGGCGGCCCGGCAGGCCGTGGTGTGGACGCTGTTCCACTACGGCATCACCGGATGGGCGATGTACGCGCTGATGGGCATGGCGCTGGGCTACTTCGCGTTCCGCTACCACCTTCCGCTGGCCATCCGGTCGGCCCTGTACCCGCTCATCGGCAAGCGCGTCCACGGCCGGATCGGTGACGCGGTCGACCTCGCGGCCATCATCGGCACGATCTTCGGCATCTCCGTGTCGCTCGGCATCGGCGTCGTACAGCTCAACTACGGACTGAACTTCCTCTTCGGCATCCCCGAGGGAATCGCGGCGCAGGTCGGGCTGATCCTCGTCGCCCTGCTCATGGCCACGGTGTCCGCCGTGGCGGGTGTCGACCGGGGTATCAGGCGGCTGTCCGAGCTCAACGTCCTGCTCGCCATCGTCCTGATGCTGTACGTGCTGGTCGCCGAGGGCCCGGCCCGGCTGCTCAACTCCCTCGTTCTCAACATCGGCGACTACATCAGCCGCTTCCCCTCGATGACGCTGAACACCTTCGCCTACGACCAGCCGACCGACTGGCTCAACGCCTGGACGCTGTTCTTCTGGGCCTGGTGGATCGCCTGGGCGCCGTTCGTCGGGCTGTTCCTCGCCAGGATCTCGCGCGGCCGCACCATCCGGCAGTTCGTCACGGCGACGCTGGTGGTCCCGCTGCTGTACACGCTGACGTTCCTGTCGATCTTCGGCAACAGCGCGCTGTCCGTGGTGATGCGGGGCAACACCGAGTTCGGCGAGACCGCCATGAACGTGCCCGAACAGGGCTTCTACACACTGCTCATGCAGTACCCGGGGGTCATGTTCACCGCCGGGCTGGCGACCTTCGTCGGGCTGCTGCTCTACGTCACCTCCGCGGACTCCGGTGCGCTGGTGATGGGCAACCTCAGCTCCCACCTGCCGACACCGCTCACCGACGCCTCGCCGTGGCTGCGCATCTTCTGGGCCGCGGCGACCGGCCTGCTCACCCTCGCCATGCTCATCGTCGGCGGCGTGGACGCGCTGACCAACGCGACGATCATCATGGGCCTGCCGTTCTCGCTCGTGATGCTGCTGATCATCTGGGGCCTGTACAAGGCGCTCCGGACCGAGCGGTTCCGGCAGGACGCGTTCCGCACCACCCTGACTTCGTCGCTGTCGGACCGGACCGCGGTCGACCGCCGGGGCCCGGAGAGGAGCTGGCGGCAGCGGGTCGCGCGTGCGGTGAGCTTCCCCGGCAAGCGCGCGGCCGTCAGGTTCGTCCACGAGGTGTGCCGCCCCGCGTTCCAGGCGGTCGCGGAGGAGCTGCGCAACCAGGGGGTGGAGGCGTCGGTCACCGAGGGGACCGACGAGGAGGCCCAGATCCCGCACCTGGACCTGAAGGTGCCGATGGGCGACGAGGAGGACTTCAGCTACCGGGTGTGGCCGATCGTGATGCCCACTCCGGCGTTCGCCACGCGGTCGCTCACCGAGCACGACACCTACGTGCGCTTCGAGGTCTACCTCACCGAGGGCAGCCAGGGTTACGACGTGATGGGCTTCACCAAGGAGCAGCTCATCGGCAACATCCTCGACGAGTACGAGCGCCACCTGGAGTTCCTGCGGTTGCACCGGGAGGCGTCCGCCCGCTCGGCGATGCCCGACCACGGTCCCGGGACGGCCGAGATCTACGAGCAGAACGAGGAATAGCGCTGACACGCGGTGCGGAACCGGCCCCGTACCGGGAGGGGCACCGGGTACGGGGCCGGCGCGGTCGGCCGCTCACCCGTGGAGGGCGAGGACGCCGACGACGGCGGAGACGTTCCACAGCGAGTGCGCGACGACGGTCGCGGTCAGGCGGCGGGTCACGAGGAACAGGGCCGTGTAGACCAGCCCGGCGACCACGATGGCGACCACGTCGGGGCCCGAGGACGGAAGGTGCAGCGCCGCGAAGAGGAGGACCGAGACCAGGGCCGCGCCGTACAGCGCGGCCCTGCGGTGGACGAAGAACCCGGGCAGGGCCCCCAGGAGGAACCCGCGGAAGTAGAGCTCCTCGGCCAGGCCCCCTCCCACCACGCCGAGCACCACTGTCGCTGTGAGCGCCACCGCTCCCGCCGAGGCGCTGGTGAGCACCTCCTGGACTCCGGGGTTGTCGGCGCCGCCGGCCGCGGGGATCAGCACGGCGAACTCCAGCAGCAGGCGCGGCGGGACGGTCGCCGCTCCGAGCAGGGCGTCGCGCCCCCAGGACCGTGACGTCAGCCCGAGCGCGCTGAGCGGCAGCCCCCGCCGACGGAGCCACCAGGACACGAGTGCCGCCGCGGACGCCAGTTCGACCAGGGCGAGCGCGATGAGCGCGCCGGGCGGGGGCGGTGCGGGGGCCAGGACTCCCACCGCCAGGGGTGGGACGACGAAGCACAGGGCGGTTCCGGCCAGGAAGACGGCGGACGTGCGGGCGGGGGCGGTGTCGTTCACGTGGAGGGCCTCGGATGTGGGGGGAAGGGATGCGTAGCCATATCGATTACCGATACATTAGGCGCAGAACTTATCGATTGTCGATAGGCAAAACGTGGGATGTGGTGGAGACCTGTGAACGCTGTACGTCAACGCGCCTCGGAGTGGACGGCTCTCGCGGCGGCCGCCGGGGGAGTGCTTCTGGCCTGTTTCACCGCTGTCGGGACCCTGGTGGCGGACAACGTCCTCATCCCCGTCACGACCTCGGCGGCCGGTGCCCCGCTCGTCGGAGACGGTGGCGGACCCGCGCTCACGGGTCCCGTCACCGCCGCGCTGGAGATCGCCGAACCGACCGTCGGCGACCGGCTGTGGGCGTTCGCGCCCTCGCTGGTCCTCGCCGTGCAGGTGGCGGTCGTCGGGCTGCTGCTGTTCCGTGTGGTGAGGTCGCTGCGGACCGGGGCCCCCTTCGCACCGGTCAACGTGCGTCGCCTCTGGGCGTGCGCCGCCGTCGTCCTGGCCGGAGCGCTGCTGGCGTCCGCGACGCGGGTGTTCGCGTACCAGGCCGTCGTGGACGGGGCGAGCCGCGCGCTTCCGGGATCCCCGCCTCTTGAGGTCGTCGTGGACGTGCCGGTGACCGCGGTGGCCCTCGGTCTCGGCCTCGCGGCCGCCGCGGAGTTCATGCGCCGCGGCACGGTGTTGCGCGAGGACGTGGACGGCCTGGTGTGAGGGTCCGCCCGCCCGCGAAGGAGCCCGCGGTGGTTTGGCACGGCACCCGGGGGTTAGTGGCGGGGGTGGGCCGGTGCATTGGGTCCCGGCCTGCGAGTTCCAGACGTTCTCGATGCCGACCAAGGGGGAGCCGAGTCATGAGTGTGGCAGGCCAGATGCTGGAGACCTATCCCAAGGACCTGGGCGGAGTCGACCGGGAGAAGCTGCTCGCCTGTATCGAGGCGTGCTTCGAGTGCGCCCAGTCGTGTACCGCGTGCGCGGACGCCTGCCTGAGCGAGGACACGGTCGCCGACCTCACCAAGTGCGTGCGCACCAACCTCGACTGCGCGGACCAGTGCGACACCACCGGACGTGTGATCTCACGCCACACGGGCTACGACGCCAACCTGACCCGGGCGATCCTGGAGGCCTGCGAGCAGGCCTGCAAGACCTGCGCCGACGAGTGCGAGGCGCACGCCTCCATGCACGAGCACTGCCGTGTGTGCGGGGAGGCGTGCAGGCGCTGCCAGCGCGCCTGCCGCGAGCTGATCGACTCGCTGTGATCTGAGGCCCCGGTCCCGGAACGTCCCCGGACCCGGGATCCGGGTCCGGAACGCTTCCGGACCCGGGACCCGGTATCGGTGGGGTGCCCCGGCCTCGCCGTGGTCCGCGCCCCTCCCGTGGCACGTCGGGAGCGGGCGCGGTCCCCACCGCCAGCGGCCGCGCCGCCTCCGGCCGCCCCGCTGATCCTTCGCCGGCCGCAGGTCCGCGGACCCGCGCCGCCGCGGTCCCAACCCCTCAGGTCAGTACACCTAGGCGTCGGCGATCTCGGGCATGACGGAGGCGAGCAGCTCGACCGCCTCACGGGGGTCGGAGAAACCCTGGCCGAACACGTAGGCGACCGTGAACCCGGTCCGGTTCACCTCCAGGAGCTGCCGGACCAGTTCGTCCCGCGTGCTCTCGGGGGTGAAGGAGAAGGTCGTGGTCTTCTCGATGCGGTCGTAGTCGCGCCCGAGAGCCTCGCAGTGGCCCCTGAGCACGTCGAGCTTGTGCTCCGCTCCCGGGCCGCCGAAGATGTTGCACGCGTCCGCGTACTGGGCGACCATCCGCAGGGTCTTCCTCTCACCGCTGCCGCCGACCATCAGGTACGGGTGCGGGGCGGACAGGTTCTGCGGGGAGTTGAGGGTGCGGTCCAGCTTGTGGTGCCTGCCCTGGTAGGGGCCCTCGTCGTCGCTCCACATCTGGAGGCAGATCCGGATCGTCTCCTCCAGCCGCTCGAAGCGTTCCGCGGTGGACGGGAACGGGATGCCCAGGCCGTGCGCCTCGTCCGCGTACCAGGCGGCCCCCACGCCCAGTCCGGCGCGGCCGCCGGACAGGGTGTCGAGCGTGCTGACCTGCTTGGCCAGTACACCCGGCTCGCGGTACACGGCCCCGGTGACCAGGGCGTGCAGGAGGACCCGCTCGGTGTGCGCGGCCAGGAACCCCAGGGTGGTGTACGCCTCCAGCATGGCGTTCTCCCGGGCGCCGATGTCGCCGCCCATCTGCCAGAAGTGGTCCATCACCGTGAGCCGCGAGACGCCCGCCTCCTCGGCCTGGCGGGCGGTGTCGGCGAGAGTCGGGCCGATGGCGGGCGTCCCGCCGTCCCAGGTGAAGTCGGCGACGTGCAGACCGAGTTCCATGCGTCCTCCTCGACGTGGGTCCGGGGACGTCCCGGACGGGACCAGTCTGGCCCCTACCCCTCACACGGGCGGTGTGACACGGCTCGGCGCGGGGCACTCCACCCCGGACACGGCCGCCTGACCCGGGGCGGGGGGAGGACGGGCGCCCCGGCGGGATGGGCTGGCCGGGGCGCCCGTGTCTGAGGCGGGCCGGTGGAGGCCGGTCAGGGCTCCGGGCCCACGCGAGCGCGACCAGCGAGCCCGTGGGGGAGCGCGTACGGCGGCGAGCCACCACCGTCACCGAGGTATGAAAACACACTTAACGAGCGTTAGGTAGACACCTTCTCCGCCCTCCTGGCCCATGGCCCGGTAGGCGGGGGAGGAAATCGCAGTACACCGGGGGTATGGGCTTCCGAGGTGGTCTGGACCTAGACTTCCCCGTGTGGGAGCGAAGAGTGCGGGCGGGTCGCGTGCGCCGCGGGGGGACCGCGGCCAGCGCGGGGAGGAGACGCCCCGGACCGCGACGGAGGCCTTCGCGGCCGGCGGTCGCCGCGAGGCCCTCCCCACGGAGATCTCCGACCGCGTCGGCCCCACCCGGGCCGGGTGCCCGTGACATGATCCGCTTCCCCCGCCTCCCCCGCGCCTTCCCCCGTCTCCCGGAACCGTCCGGCACACGCGTCACGGAGCGGCTGGTCCTGAGGCCCATCGGCCCCGAGCACGCCGACGACCTGTGGCACCTGCACCGCGACCCCGGTGTCGCGCGGTGGTACGGCGGCACGTGGACCCGGGGAGAGGCCTGGGAGAGCGCCCTGTACATGGAACACGCCTGGGAGTCAGAGGGCGTGCACAAGTGGATCGCCCACGACCGGGAGTCCGGCGCACTGGTGGGGCGCGGCGGCCTGTCCTACGCGGAGGTGGCCGGTGCCCGGCGCCTGGAGATCGGGTGGGCGGTCCGCGAACGGTTCTGGGGGCTCGGTTACGCCAGCGAGATCGGACGCGCGGGGCTGGCGCTGGCCTTCGGCGAACTCGGCGCGGAGGAGGTGGCCTCCTTCACCGAGGTACACAACCTCCGCTCCCGTGCGGTCATGGAACGGCTCGGCTTCCACTACGCGCGCGAGTTCCGCCACGGGGGAGAGCCCTTCGTGCTGTACCTGCTCGTGAGGCACGACCCTCCACGGGTGTGAGGGGGAGGGGCGGCGCCCCGGGGCCGGCGGACGTTTCGACGGGTCCCTCACCGCGGAGGAGCGGATCGAGCGCGCCTCGGCCGACCTCGCCGGTTTCCTGGACCGGTGGCCCGCCCGGCACGCGAGCGGCGGCGGGCATCCCCGCCGCCACCGTCACGGCCGCGTCCCGGCGCGGGCGGCGACCGTTCCGGGAACCGCCCCGTTCGGGGCCTCCCGGGTGCCGACCGCCCCGGGGCCTCCTCCGGCTCCGTCAGTCCACCGGGTCCCTGGGCTCCACCACCGTGCCCGGCCCCGGGTAGATGAGCCGTTCCTCGCCCTCGGGGAACCGCACCATGTACGGCGGACCGTCGTTGGCGCCGCGTATCTCCACGATCTCCCCGGTGCTCCTGCCCTCGGTGCTGACGACCCCGTGGGTGTGCACGTAGTCGCCGATGGACGCATGCATGGTTCTTCCCCCGTTCCGGCCGGTCGGGTCGTACTGGCCACGACCGGGACCTACCCGGGACGCCGGCCCGGCGAAACGGGCCGGTCGGCACCGGCCGGGTCCGCCGGGGTGCTGGGCCGGGGTCAGGGAACCCCGTAACCCATCGCGCTTGTGAGGTCCCGCCAGTTCGAGGTCAGGGAGTTCCATGCCTGGCCGCACTCCGTGCCCGAGTCGTGTTCCTCGGAGGTGAACCAGTCCTCGCAGGGTTTGAGTTCCCCGACCGCCTCGTCCACTCCGTCGATCGCGGTGGAGACGTCGACGTACTCCTCGGGGGCCGGACTCTCCTCGATCTCCTCCCGCATGGGCCCGACCACGTCTTCGGTGATCCTGGAGCGGATACCGTCCAGGCCGCAGCTCTCCTCAGTGTTGGCAGACAGCCCCGGAGCGCAGTAGGACAGCGTGGCGTCGAGATCGCCTACCTGCGGGTCGAACTGGTTGAAGCGCGATGTGTCAGGGGAGTCGTCGGGTGCGGGAGCGGACGACTCGGGGGCTACGGAGACCAGGGTGCCTGGATCTTCCTGGGAGTTGCCGCACCCTGCGAGCAGCAGGGCCAGAGCGGGGACGAGACTCGCCCGGACGACGCGTCGCGCCGGGCGTGTGGGTCGGGGACGGGGCACGTGCTTGATGGGAACCACTGGCGAAGCCCTCTCCGAACAGGGGGTTTGGGGGATAGGGCACACGTTAACCGGGCTCCGGGCCAAACGACAGGAGTATGGCGAATCGGATCGGCCGGGTTTCGGCGCCGCCGACGGGCCGGTGGAGGTTCCAAGGGGGCAGCGGCGTCCGGACGGGGCGGGCCGGGGAGCATCGATACGGGGTGCGGCGGCTGGTCGCGGCTGGTCGCGGCGGCCGTGGACCACCGGCGTGTGAGCCCGGCCCCGTGGTCGGCCCCGTGGTCGGCCCCGGTCATGGCCCGCAAGCGCGGGGGCCGCCCCGGTGCGTGGGGACGCGCTCCGTCAGCGCGGGGCCAGGCCCTCGAAGAGCACGTGGACCGCGTCGGCGAGACCCGCGTCGATCTCCTCGGGGGAGACCGTGGCGCCGAACACGGTGATGCCGTGCAGGGTCGCGGACACGGTGGACGCGAGGGTCACCGGGTCGCCGCCCGCGATCTCGCCGGCGGCCTGGCCGTCGGCGATGGGCCGCACCAGCATGTCCTTCAGCCGCGACACGGCGTCGGCCAACTGCTCGGAGACGCCGGGATCGTGCTTGTGCGCGTACATCAGGTCGAGCAGCGCCTCGTGCTCCATCGCGAACCCCACGTAGGCCCTGGCCATGGCGAGGACCTGGGCACGCGCGCCCCCTCCGGAGGCGGACGCCTCCGCCAGCCGACCGATCAGCCGCTCGAAGCCGGTCAGCGCCAGCGCGTCCAGCAGCGCCTGCTTGTCCCTGAAGTGGCGGCCCGGCGCGGCGTGGCTGACACCCGCCTCGCGGGCGAGCTCGCGCAGGGACAGCCCCGCCGGACCGCGCTCGGCCAGGGCGCGCTCCGCGCTGGCGAGCAGGGCGGCGCGCAGATCTCCGTGGTGGTAGGGGCGGTCGGCCATGTGACCCAGGATAAACGGATGTTTGCGTTGTCATCATTGTTTCCATGGACAACCCGTGGGAGCTCGCCTACCGTGGCGAGATGGACACCACAGCGGTCAGAATGCCCGATCTCAGCGGCCGCACGGCGATCATCACCGGAGCCAACAGTGGTCTGGGTATCGAGACCACGCGTGTACTGGCCAGGGCCGGTGCGCGTGTCGTGCTGGCCGTGCGCGACGAGGTGAGGGGCCGCGCCGCGGCCGACAGCGTGGACGGTGACACCGAGGTGCGCCACCTGGACCTGGCGGACCTGTCGTCCGTGCGCTCCTTCGCCGAGCGGTGGCAGGGCGAGATCCACCTGCTCATCAACAACGCGGGCATCATGGCGGTGCCCCGGGGCACGACCAAGGACGGCTTCGAGCTGCAGTTCGGCACCAACCACCTCGGCCACTTCGCCCTGACCAACCTCCTCATGGAGCACGTCACGGGCCGGGTGGTCACCGTCTCCTCCAGCCTGCACCGGATGGCCCGGGGCATCGACTTCGACGACGTCAACCTGGAGCGGGGCTACACCCCCTACAAGGCCTACGCCCAGTCCAAGCTCGCCAACCTGCTGTTCACGCTGGAGCTCCAGCGACGCCTGGAGCTCGTGGGCTCCCCTGTGCTCTCCACCGCCGCCCACCCCGGTTACGCGGCGACCAACCTGCAGAGCCACGGCGCCAACCCGTTCTCCCGCCGGATCGCGATGCTGGGCAACATGCTCTTCGCCCAGAGCGCCGCGAACGGCGCCCTGCCCACGATCTTCGCCGCCACCCAGGACGTTCCCGGCTCGGCCTACGCCGGACCCAAGGCCATGGGCGGCACGCGTGGCGCCCCCACCCTCTCCAGCCGGAGCGAGGAGGCCTGGGACGGCCGCGCCGCCAAGCGCCTGTGGACGATGTCGGAGGAGCTCACCGGAGTCTCCTTCCCGCTCGGGTCCGCCGACCGGAACTGACGCCCCCTTCCCCGCGCTCCCTCCCCACGCCCCACCGCCACGCCCCACCCGCGATGATCTTGCCCGTACTGGCGTCCTCGACCGCCGACGACGCCAGTACGGGCAAGATCATCGGCGAAGGCACCTCACGCGTGCGGCCAGCGCGTCAGGGCTTCAGGGGGTCAGGGGTTCAGGACCAGCTCGTCCGTGGCGGCCTCGCGGACCGCCTCCTCGCTGACCGCGAACGGCAGGGTCTCGCCCCGGCTCCACAGTTCCAGCTGGTCGTCGTAGCTGCCGTGGAACGCGTGGCCCGAGTTGCCGGTCAGGTGCACCCACGTGGACGCGTCCCGGTCGGACAGGTCCACCACCATCCGCATCGACGGCACCGCGGTGATGCCGTACCCCTCGGTCGGGTCCCAGCCGGTGGCGTTGACGATGCTGGCCCCGCCGGAGCTCTCCACCGGTCCCCGGTTGAACAGCCACTCGACCGGGCCGATGCCCGAGGTGCCGAACGACTCGTGGGTCGCGGTCAGGGTGTGCAGGTCGCCCCAGCGCCAGTCGGCCGGGTCGTCGCCCAGCCGCTCGGTCAGTTCCTCGGCCGCCGCGTCCATCGCGGCGGCGAGCACCTCCTCGCGCCCGCTGGCGTCCTCACCCCGCCACCAGTCCGACTCCGGGTCCTCCAACAGCTGGCTCACCACGTACATCCCGCGCGAGCTGCCGCTCATCGTGTACGGCTCCATCTCGTCGAACAGCAGCGGCAGCAGGTGGCGCCAGGTGGCCTGGTAGAACGCGGCCCCGGCGGAGTCCGCGTCGGTGAACAGGTCCCAGTCCTCCAGCTGCTCCCGCGCCCGGGCGGTGGTTCCCTCCACGTCCGCCTCCAGCAGGTACGGGACGACGTCGACGGCACCGCCGTGGAACGAGTCCATGTGGATGCGCGACATGTCCTCACCGGTCACCGGGCCCTCGGCGATCGCCTCGCCGAGCAGGTCGTTGATCCGCTGCGACCGGTAGCCGTAGTCCCAGTCGCTGGTGAGCACGTGCTCGTAGTCCGCGTCCACGACCGACTGGTTCGCGGTGACGATGACGCCCGACTCGGGGTTGTACACGCTCGGCAGCTCGTCGAAGGGGATGTAGTCCTTCCAGTCGTGGTCGGAGTCCCATCCGGGGGCGGGGTAGCGGCCGTCGCCCTCGCCGCGGACCGGCACCGTGCCGGGGGTCTGGTAGCCGATGTTGCCGTCGTTGTCGGCGTAGACGAGGTTCTGCGCCGGGACGTCGAACCGGCTGGCCGCCTCGCGGAAGCCGTCCCAGTCACGGGCGCGGTTCATGGCGAAGACGGAGTCCGCCGTGGTCCCGGGGGTCAGCGCGGTCCACTGCAGGGAGACCGCGTACTCGCCGTCGTCCGCGCCCTCCAGCGCGGGCTCCTCGGCGACCTCGGCGAGGTCGGAGCCCGCGTCGGTGTCGGACAGCAGCGGCCCGTGGTGGGTGGAGCGCACGACGATGTCGACGTCCTCACCGCCCGCGACCCTGACGGTCTCCTCGCGGGTCTCCAGCGGCCGGGTCTCGCCGTCGACCACGTATCCGTCGCCGTCGAGCCGTTCCACGTACAGGTCCATGACGTCGGGGTCGACGTTGGTGAAGCCCCAAGCGATCGACTCGTTCTGGCCGATGATCACGCCGGGCAGGCCGGAGAAGCTGAACCCGCTGACGTCGAAGGGGCAGGCCTCGGTCAGCTCGGTGCAGTGCAGTCCGATCTGGTACCAGGTGGAGGGCATCGCCGCGCCCAGGTGGGGGTCGTTGGCCAGCAGGGGCATGCCGCTCTCGGTGTGCTCGCCGCCGACCACCCAGGAGTTGGAGCCGAGGTCGGGGCTGGTGCCGGGGCCGAGCATGCGGGGGAGTGACGCGGCGGTCTCGGCCACGTCGGTGAGGGCGGGAACGGCGCCGTCGGGCAGTTCGGGGGAGCGGCGCTCGTCGGCTTCCCGGAGGTCGGCCCCGGTGCTGGTTCCGGTGGCCTCGGACCCGGTCTCGGTCTCGGCTGCCTCGGCCACCCCGTGCTCGTCGGTGTCCGTGATCGGCTGGTGCTCCTCGAAGGGGTAGGCCGGGTAGAGCTCCTCGACCTGCTCCTCCGTCAGCCCGGCGTCGATCAGCTGGGCGCGCTGGGTCTCCTCCTGCATGTTGCCGCCCAGGTCCCAGGCCATGGCCTTGAGCCAGGCGAGGCTGTCGACCGGGGTCCACTCCTCGATCTCGTGGCCGCCGTTGAGCACGGAGAGCAGCCCGTACTCCAGGCTGGCCTCCGTTCCGTCGTTCTCGGCCAGCCAGGCGTTGACCCCGGCCGCGTAGGAGTCCAGGTACTTCTGCGTCTCGGGGGCGAGGAGGTCGTACTCCTGCTCGGCGACGTGCCGCCAGCCCATGGTGCGCAGGTAGACGTCGGTCTCCACCTGGTCGGGGCCGAACAGCTCGGCGGTGCGCCCCGCCGTGACGTGGCGGCGGAAGTCCATCTCCCAGAAGCGGTCCTGGGCGTGCGTGAACCCCTGTGCCATGAAGAGGTCGTGGGTGTTGTCCGCGTAGACGTGGGCGACGCCGTACTCGTCGCGCAGCACGGTGACGGAGGACTCCAGGCCCGGGACGGTGAGTTCTCCGGAGGTCTCCGGGAAGGACCTTCGGACCGTCCAGACCCCCAGGAGCGCGCCGACCAGGGCCAGCACCACCACGGTGGAGAGAAGGCCCAAAAGCACACGAACGAGGACACGCTTACGCATTACACCCATAGCG
The DNA here is from genome assembly GCF_008638365.1 of Nocardiopsis quinghaiensis. Classification (GTDB taxonomy): domain Bacteria; phylum Actinomycetota; class Actinomycetes; order Streptosporangiales; family Streptosporangiaceae; genus Nocardiopsis; species Nocardiopsis quinghaiensis. The sequence continues at coordinate 308,429 of NZ_VWVU01000004.1, forward strand.
GAACCTTAGAGTGTGCCCGGTCACAGTCTCCAGAGATGAGAGGTGTGTGGCCCCAATTGTTACCAACTGGTAGGCCCCGGTGGATCCCCGTGGTGGCGGCGGTGAACGGGCGGTGTCCGTGGCGGACGCCGCCCGTTGGTGTATTTCCCCGAGCTCAGCTCATCCAACCCGGTCGAGGTAGAGGCGGATGACGGCGGCGAGGTCGCCCATGTCGTCGGCCACGCCTCCGGAGGGTGCAGCGGTGGCCGTGGGTCCGGCGGGGGCGGTCGACTCGACGGCTCCGGCCAGCAGGTCGCCGACCGGAACCCGGGGGAACGGGACCATATAGGGACGGACCAGGGCGTCCTCGACCTCGTGGGGGTCGGTCCCGCGCTTCTCGGTCACGTGCCCGTCGTCGTGGTAGTCGCCGCCCCAGCGCGAGGAGGTCCGACTCGCGCTCGTTCGCCATACGTCATCGGTGGGGAAGCCCGGCGGGTCCTGGAGGGGACGACGCTTGGCAGGGGCGGGTGGCAGTTCCCGGCGGCGGCGGGGCGGCGGCGTGATCGCCGCCTTCTCGGGGTGGGGACGCCGGGGGTGCTGGGGGACGAACACGGCGGCCAGGGCGATGGCCAGCAGTGCGGCGGTCAGCGCCCACACGCGTCCGGCCAGGCTCTGACGGGGCCTGCGGTGTCGCCCACTAGGGTGGTGCTCCACGGTCTCCTCCTGCTTGCTCAGGTGGTTGATCGAGCCCCGGTCCGGTGTTGGAGCACTGGTCGGGGCGTCTTCTTTTTCTTCTGCGTTCGCGTTCGGGCGGGTGTCATTGGCCCCGGTGGGGCTGCGCTTCCCGCTCGGCGGTGCGGATCCGCTCGTCAAGCTGTTGCGGTGTGTCCGCTTCCAGCGGTGCGACGTGGTGCGGGCCGAGGTAGAAGGCGAAGAAGCTGCGCGATCCCGGTCCCCACAGCACCCACCAGTGGCTGTGCAGTTGCTCCAGGAGACGGGCGGCCTCGTACTTGTCGGCGTCCTGACTGCGGTCCCACGCCACTCCGTGCTCCTCAGGCCTCGACGCTCTCGGGCACGGGCGCGTAGGGGTCGATGTGCGCCCAGACCGTCAGGGGCTGGCCGGGCTCGCCCTCCCAGCCCCACTCCACGGACAGTCGGTCCACAAGGCGCAGACCTCGGCCGCACGTGGTCAGCGCGTCGGTCTCGGGGGACAGCCGGGGCACGTGCGGGGTCTGTCCGGGACGGGGCCCGTCGTCGGTGACCGCCACGAGGAGGACGCGCTCCAGCAGGTGGCGTATCCGCACCCGCACCCGCCCGCATTCGCTGCCGGAGGCGGTGTGCAGCCAGGCGTTGGCCACCAGCTCGCTGACCACCACCAGCACCGGGAAGGTGCGGTGCGCGGGCATACGGAGGCCCCGCTGGCACCAGCTGCGGATCTGCGCCGCCTGCGAGGGCTGGGAGCCGAAGAACGCCGTGCGCGTTCCCGTCCCCCTGCTGGGGAACCGGTGCGGCAGTCCGCTCCCGGGCACCCGCCACTCCTCCACCGCCCGCCTCGGCCGAGGCACGCCACATCCACTCATCGTGAACACCTCCAGATCAACAACCACTCGGTGTATCTGTCTCCTGGCAATGAGTATGGAGGCACGCAGGATGCAGCGCAATGGGTTCTGGGGAAATTTGCGCAGAGACTGATTGCCACAAGTTGGCTCTCTGGGTAGGGATGCGCCAAACTGGACACACCCCGGCTCCTGGAGGTCATCGGTGGGGCAGAGCCCAGCAGGCGTCACCCGGCGCACCATCGCCCGTGTCATGAAGCGCGCCCGTATCCGGGCGGGCATCAAGAGCGGTACCGCGGCTCGCCACGCCGACATCAGCCCAGGCACGCTGACCAAGTACGAGAAGGCGGAGAACCCCTGGCCCGTACCGGTCGTGTACGTGCTCAGCGAGTTCTACGGGCTGTCCAAGGAGGACAGGGACAAGCTCGTTGACCTGGCCAGGCAGAAGGAACTCGGCTGGTGGCACAGACACCGGGACATCCCCGAGTGGTTCGAGTCCTACATCGGCCTGGAATCCGAAGCGCACACCGTGCTGAACTACGAGGACGGCACGATCCCCGGGTTGCTCCAGACCGCCGACTACGCCCGCTTCGTGCTCTCAGCCGACGTCGATGCCGACTCGGACGAGCAGGTGGAAGCTCATGTCACCGTGCGCATGCAGCGCCAGAAGCGCCTGACCGAAGAACCGCCCCTCCAGTTCAATGCAGTGGTGAACGAGAGCGCCCTCTACCGGACTGTCGGCAGCACTGACACCATGCGTGAACAGCTCTCCGTGTTGCTGGACCGAGCCGAGCTGCCCAACGTCGACCTTCGCGTCCTGCCTTTCGACGCTGGTGCACACGCCGCCAGTGAGGGAAGCTTCGTCCTCATGCAATTTCCCAACCTGCTGACTGATGTCAGCTTCGGAGACGTCGTTCTCGTCGAGTACCGGGCAGGTGCCCTCTACCTGGAGAAGGACCACGACATCGACCTCTTCTCGCGCATTTTCCAGCGCACTCAGGGCCAGGCACTGAGCCCTGAGGAATCCGTCAAACGCATTCAGCGCGTCCGCAGCGAACGCTACGAAGGATGAGGCACCAGGTGGCTTTCAACGAGTCCGACCGTATGGCTTGGCACAAATCCAGCTACTCCGGTGGCGGTGGTGGAAACTGTGTCGAGGTCGCTGAAGGGCAGGACGAGACACGAGTACGGGACACCCAGCACCGCGAACTCGGCCACCTCACCTTCACCAGCCCGGAGTGGGCCGGTCTACTCACCACCCTCAAGGCGCGTCAGCCGTAGCCGTGCCGGGTATCTCGGGACTACCGGAGGTACCAGGAGCCGGGCCCTACGCCGTATTCGGCAGGGTCTCTATAAACGTGTGCTGTTGAACAGGACCGTAGCTTGCAGGTCCATGAACCCCCGACCCCTGCACTGGGCGCGTTCTAGACTCTGGCCATGTCGAGAACCCTCTACCTGGTACTGTCCGGTGCTCCCGCACCCGAAGGGACCACCGAACTCGTGCAGGCCATCCAGGACCAGCACTGGCGGGTGACGGTGCTCTCCACACCCACGGGCGTGCACTTTCACGACCAGGAGCGTTTGGAGGAGCTGACTGGTGAGCCGGTCCGCGTCGACTTCCGTAGGCCCGGTATGGGCAAGAGCCTTCCTCCCGCCGACGCCGTCCTGGCGTGTCCGCTGACCTTCAACACCGTCAACAAGTTCGCCCAGGGCATTGCCGACAACTTCGCGGTCTCCCTGCTGTGCGAGATGGCCGGGTACCGGGTACCCACCGTGGTGGTGCCCCACTGCAAACCCCAACTCGCCTCCCACCCCGCCTTCGCCCGGTCCCTGGAGACCCTGCGCGGGACGGAGGCGGTCACCGTCCTGCATGACCCCGACGCTCCCTACGAGCGCCGCATGCCCACCTGGCAGCACGTCCTCGACACCGTGAACAGCCTCTGACCGAAAGGCGCAGTGTGGATCCCGCCACCCGAGGCCAGACGATCAAACGCGCACGACGCAGGCACGGCTATTCCCAGAGCGTGCTCGCCGGTCTTGTGGGGCGCTCCGAGTCCTGGCTCTCCCAGGTCGAACGCGGAATCCTCACGGTGGACTCACACGAGGTCCTGAACCGTCTGTCACTCGTGCTCCGGCTGGGCCTCACCGAACTGACCGGCACCAAATCCGAGGCGGTCACCGATATGCGCTACGACGCTGCCCGCACGATCGAGCGGGCCATGATGCGGTACTCCACGCTGGAGACCATCGTCGCCGAGACCGGCACCGAACCCCGGGTTGACCCGTCCGTGTTGCTCGCCCAGGCCCACCACACCTATGCCGCCTACCAGGCGGCCCGTTACGACGAGGCCGGACGACGTCTGCCCCGATTGATCCGCGAGGCAGAGGCCGCCGCGCACAGCCGTGGGGCCGATCGGCCTGCGGTGTGCGCGGCCAGGGCCATGGTCTACAACACCACGGCGGCCCTGCTGCGCAAAGTGGGGGAGAAAAACCTGGCCTGGCAGGCCGCCGACCGCGCTATGTCAGCTGCCGCATGGGCCAACCAGCCCTTGTTGACCGCCGTGGCCGCCTACCGGATGGCGTATGTGTTCATTTCACGCGGACACCCCGCCGAAGCGGCAGAGCTGGCGATGGGTGCGGCGGGCGTACTTGAACGCCGGATGAACCCCGGCACTCCCGAGGAACTGAGCGTCTACGGCGGGCTACACCTGGCGGCGGCCACGGCCGCCGCCGCGGAGTTCGACCGGGTAGCCGTGCCGCGCTTGCTCCGCCAAGCCCATCGCGCCGCCGAACGCCTCGGCGGGGACCGCAACCTGCACGGGACGGCTTTCGGCAGGACCAACGTCGCCATCCACACCATCAGCACCGCCATGGCGACCGGTGACGCACGTACTGCCGTGGAAGTGGGGGAGGACCTGGACGTCAGCGCTCTTCCCGCCGGGCTGGTCAGCCGACGCGCTCAGGTGGGTCTGGATCTGGCTCGCGCCTACACACAGCGGCGCCAGGACGCCGCAGCGGTCCACACCCTCCTGGAAGCTGAACACCTCGCCCCCGAACTCATCCGCTACCACCCGGGGACGGCACGCCTCCTGACCGAACTGCTGCGCCGGGAACACCGCCGGTCCACCCCGGAGCTGCGCCCCTTGGCCCACAGAGCCGGAATGGCCTGAGCCGACCCGCAGATCCCTGCGGGTCTTTTACCCTCCGGCGGCTGCGAAACCGCGAGGCGTTCGCGCCTTACGGTCGCTCTATGTCGATAACCAGGGCCCCGGGGCAGACCACGCCCGGACGTGTTCCTCGCCAGCGTGACCACGGCACGGAAGATGTCGTGTTGGCCCCCCGCTTCCAGTCGCTGATCCTCCAGCCGACCACACTGTGCAACCTCAACTGCTCCTACTGCTATCTGCCCACCGCTGAGCGCAAGACCCGCCTGGAGATGTCCGTCCCGATCGCCGAAGCCCTCGCGGCCGGTATCGCCGACCAGGGCGGGGATGTGGTGGACGTGGTCTGGCACGGCGGAGAGCCTCTGACCACACGACGCGACCGCTTTCGCGCTTTGTTGGGGCCGTTCGAGCTCCTGCGTCGCCAGGGCAGAGTCCGTCACTTCGTCCAGACCAACGCCACCCTCATCGACGATGCCTGGTGCGATCTCTTCAACCGCTACGGCTTGCGTGTGGGGGTGAGCATCGACGGCCCGGAGGCGGCCAACCGAGCACGTACCGACTGGGGCACCAGGCCATCCTTCGACCGCGCGATGCGCGGTATCTCCCGGCTACGCGCCCATGACATCGCCTTCTCCGCTATCTGCGTGGTCACCGCGCAGACCGTCACGCAGCCCGAGCCCCTGCTGGACTTCTTCGAGGACCTGGGCGCCACCAGTGTCGGCTTCAACATCGAAGAACTCGAAGGCGCCAACAACGACCGGCAGAGCATTCCTCCCGAATTCGTGCGCCGCTTCTGGCGGAAGATGTTCGACTGCCTTGATGCCGGGAGTCCTCTGCGTGCACGCGAGGCCGACCGGCTCCTGGGTTACCTGGCCGACGCGCGCGCTGGACGCAAGGACCGGTGGGACACAGTGCTCCACGATCCCATTCCGACCGTGGGGACCAACGGCGACGTGGTGGTGCTCTCCCCGGAGCTGCTCGGAGTCAAGGACGACCGCTACGACGACTTCGTCCTCGGCAACGTCCTGGACCAGACCTTGGTCTCCATCCTTAACCGCGCCGCCGAAGCCTCCTATGTGCGCGAGTACACCGAGGGCGTGCGGCGGTGCCGTCAGGAGTGCGAGTTCTTCGCGTTCTGCCAGGGAGGACAGGCCTCGAACAAGTACTTCGAGCACGGGGACTTCACCGTCACCGAGACCGCCTACTGCCGTAATTCGAAGATCGAACTCGCCCGCGCGCTGGGCGAGAAGATGGGAGTGTGAACGATGAACAGTGTCATGTCCGCGCTTGAGCGGTCCCCCGAGGTCGCCGACCTGATCGGACGGCTTCGGCCGAGCATCCCGGTGGGGCGGTTCGACAACCGCGACACCTGGGACAACAAGAACGGTGGACCCTGGGACAACCGTTCCACCTGGGACAACTGGAGCAAGTAGAACGGGGAAGGTTTCGTGGAGACAGCCCGGATCCGGGGCGCGAAGGTGCTCCTGCCCAGCGATGACGAGGCACCGGTGGCCTCGTGGCCGCATCCGAACCCGCTGGAAGAGGAGAGGGTAGCCAACACCGACTTCCGGTCGGTGGACCTGTCCTCGCACCGCCTGGTGGACGTCCGCCTCGACCGATGCCGTTTTCGCACGTCGAGGCTGATGGGGACGTCACTGGTGCGGGTGTCCCTCAGGGACGTGGTATTCGAGGGCTGCCAGTTCGACTACGCCACCTGGGCCCAGGTCAGGACTGTTAGTGACGTGGCGTTCGTGGGCTGCTCCTTCAAGGAGGCCGAGTTTGAGGGATGCGATCTACGCGAGGCGGTCTTCGACGACTGCACCTTTGGTGTGGACCTGCGGGGCACCTCCCTGACCGGTGCGGACCTGCGGGAGAGCGATCTGTCGGGCCTGTCGGGGTTGGCCTCGCTGCGCGGGGCCAAGGTGACCGCGATGCAGTTGCGCCAGCTCAGCGAGGTCATGGTCCGCGACCTGAACCTGACCGTGGCCGAGGCGCCACTGTAACCGGCCCGGCTGACCGGGTACGAATTCCACGACGTGGCCACGATCGACTCTGCCACGGTTCTTCTCTTCGCCCGCCGGGGCGCCCACGGCGCTCGCGCTTACGCGGAGGGCACGACCACCTACCTGAAGAACGAGAGTAGCTCGTAGCCGCACCGACTTGTTACGGCGGTGCACAGCACTGCTGAGAATTCCAACCGTGGAGGAGACCGTCAACGAGGTACTGATGGACGCGATCCCCGAAGAGTTTGAAGGACCCTCACTGGTTAAAGCACATTTTGCAAGGTGATCTTTTAGGTTACGAACCTTCTACGGGCCACCCGACAAAGCTTTCATTGTCTCGGTAGACGAGGTTGATGTTGACTGACTTCAGGAGATCCTGAAGATCAGAGTTCGGCTTTTCGGGGAGCAGGACGGCAAGCGTGGGGTTCGGAGTAATATGTCTCCGGTAATCCATGAGTTGACCGATGGCCATGCGAACAGCTTCACGTGAGCTTGTCCCTTTCGCCTCGTAGAGCACCTGGGACTTGGTGTCATAAAGATCAGTGAGGAGGCTGGAAGAGAGCCCGGAAGTTCTGATCTGGAATCTTCGCACCTGATGCTCATGTTCTTCGAGCATCTTTCTAAACTCCTCGCAAAGCTCCGCTTCACGGCGTTTGACCTTGGTGCTGCGGGTCGCTGACCTGGAGATAGGTTTGCCGCTGTAAGTCTCGGGGTCCACGATGATGCTTGTGGCGGTATCAACTGGGACCTGCTGGACTTCGGTCTTCGTCAAGAGCTCGATGGTGTCTTCGAGAAGCGGTGTGAGTTCATCGACTGGACGTAGGCGGAACACGATGACGCGCCGAAGCTCGCCTGCCTGATTGGGTGCTTGGCGGAGGACGTAGGGCTCCTCCTCGTCCAGCTTGAACTTGCCAACGTAGCGTTGGAGCTTAGTCCCTTTCCCGGGCACTTTCCCTGTAGCCTTAAAGACACGTAGTGCGCGCCCCTCTTTAGCATGCATCAGGATGGCATGGTTTCTTGGGCCATAGCGCCCATGGAATACCTGGTCGCCCTCGCCGTCACCGGTGTATTCAAAGAGGGGGGCGCTGTGGCCATCGATGGGGAGCCATCCGTCGTAGTACCCAGACTTCTCGCCTGATGCAGGGTCGGTGTAGAGCAGCACATTGGGAGAGATCGAACATGGCTGGATCCCTTGACTTTGACCCCCACCGAAAACTGATCGCATTTCCTTGCGGGTAGTAAGTTCGCCAGGTTTGATCCCTTTGTCAGCCATGGGCTTAATGTACAGCTTTGGCGTAGCCTTGCCCTGCCGCACAGTGGATCCGAGAGGGCAGGGTGACTCTGGCGAGACTGTCCATGTCTGCGAAAGACCAGGTAGGACTCATGAACACGTTCGGATAGATGCCCATGGAGAGCAGGCGCATGCTCTCCATCGCTGCGGAGTACTCCAGACTGTGTTGCGGCAGCAGTCCGGCCCGAAACCGTGCGCGCACCAAGCCCCCGTCAAGACTTCGTCCGGTTCCCGGTGACACGGGGCCATCTCCCCGAGACCACGCACCTCGTCTGGCAGCGTCTGAGGCGCCGTCGACGTTCCGGGAGGACTGCTTATGGACATGCCCGTGGTGAACTCGTGCCAGGTGGACGCCTGCGCCTACAACACCGAACACACCTGCCACGCGCTGGCCATCACCGTGGGGGACTCCACCCACGCCCAGTGCGACACCTTCTTCGGGACGCAGACCAGTGGCGGCGACCCCGTCAGCACCGGCCACGTCGGAGCCTGCAAGATGGCCGACTGCCAGCACAACGTCCGGTTGGAGTGCCAGGCGCCGGGTATCTCCGTCGGCTTCGCGCACGACCAGGCGGACTGCCTCACCTACGCGCCGGCGTGAACACCCGTCGGCGTGAACCCGCCCCACCGCCCGGTGGGGCGGGTCCGGAGCCGGCTCGGGTCAGACCCGGACGCCCGCCTCGCCGGCCTCGTGGCGCAGACGCTCCATGATCTCGGCGGCGGGAGCGTCGACGGCCTCGCGGAAGCCCGTGCCCGCCCACAGCGCCATCCCGTCGGGATCCCCCGCCTCGGCGGCGGCAGCGCGCAGCGGCTTGGTCATGTGGTGGATCTCGGGGTAGGCGCGGGGCGCCTCCGGGTGCTCGGAGACGAACCGGTTGACCAGTCCACGCGAGAGGCGTCCGGTGAAGGCCCGGGTCAGCGTGGTCTCGGTGTAGGCGGGGTCGGCCAGCGCCGCCTTGTGCTCGGGGTGGGCGCCGCTCTCGTGGCACCGCAGGAACGCCGTGCCCAGCTGCACGGCGGCGGCACCCCGCTGCAGGGCCTCGGCCACGTCCGAGCCGGTCATGAGCCCTCCGGTGGCGATCACCGGGACGTCCACCGCCTCGACCACGTCCGGCAGCAGCTCCCACAGTGACCGGTCCCCGTTCCCGTCTCCGTTCCCGTCCTCGTCTCCGTCCGTGGCGAACGAGCCCCGGTGTCCGCCGGCCTCCGCGCCCTGGGCGCACACACCGTCGGCGCCGCGCTCCGCCGCCAGGCGCGCCTCCTCGACCGTGGTCACGGTGACCACCGTGGCGCTGCCCGCCTCCCGCAGGCGCTCCAGGACGCCGGCCTCCGGGCAGCCGAAGGTGAAGCTGACGATCGGGACGGCGGCCTCGGCGAGCAGGTCGATCTTGGTGTCCCACGCGTCGTCGTCGTGCGCGGGCTCACCCACCGACACCTCGTAGCGCTTCGCCTCGGTCTCCAGGAGGGGCAGGTAGGGGGCGGGGGCGTCCGGGGCGCAGAGCGGGCCGGGGACGAACACGTTCACGCCGAACGCGGTGACCCCGGAGTCCCTCACCGCCCGGATCCGGGTGGCGAGGGTGTCGGGCTCAAGGTAGCCGGCGGCCAGGAACCCCGTCCCGCCCGCCTCGGTCACGGCGGCCACCAGTTCGGGTGTGGCGGCTCCGCCCGCCATGGGCGCCTGCACGATGGGGCGTTCCCGTAGTAGGTCAGTCAGTCCCATGCTTCCTCCGTGTGTCGTCCGTGGCCCGGTGGGGTCGGGCCACGGTTCCCCAACCTCGATGACTCCGGAGCGGGGCGCTTCCTTCCTCTCGGACCGGGGGCGAATACCACGGATCCGCTTTTCCGCCCGAAGGGTGGTCGGCGTACCAAGAGTCGGTCAAGCCACTGCCCCGGAATTCCTGTGTGACACGTCATAGTTTTTATCGGTGAGAACAGGAAAGAAGCCAGCGCGCCCGTTCTGTCGCGATCGCGACACTATACAGCGTTTTCGTCTGGTTCTGACTCGCCGGAGGAGTGATCTCCGTCGTTTTTCGACTCGTCCGAGGGGTGGGCGGCGAACCGGGTCGACTCGGGGAGGAGCCGGGACGACACGGCGGACACGACCGCCGCGACCACACCGACCGAGATCATCGACGTCACGGACCACGCCATCCCGAGCAGCCCCCACAGCCACCCGAACGACACCACGGTCAACGCCCTGACCAGCCCAGAGACCATTCCCAGCATCGAGAACATCGTGTTGCGGTTGGCGTCGGAGAACATCAGCTGTTGCCACACGCCCGACAGGACCCCCGTCAGCCCGAGCAGGAACTCGGAGGCCAGCAGCCCCGCGGTCAGCGGCACGAGCCCGTGCGCGGCCAGCGCCAGGGGGAGCCCCACCGCCGCCGCGAACAGTGGCGCCCACACATGGGGGCGGTCACGGCCCACGAACCTCGAACACGCGGACCCCGCCACCAGGGCGGACATCATCATCAGCAGCATCAGGCCGTTACGCCGTACGTCCTCGCCGTGGACGGCCAGCAGCATCGGCTGCCAGGAGACCACCAACAGGGCGATGCCCGAGGTCAGGGACGCCGTCAGCGCCACCAGGGGCAGGAAGCGCCGTCCGACCATCGACACGGCCGACTCCCGGACGATCTCGCCGAGCCGGCGTCCCGGCTGGCCCGGTGAGCGGGGGAAGCACACGTGCGCCAGGGCCGCCAGAGCCACCAGGACCACGCCGCCCGCGGATATCAGGGCGTCGGCGGGCAGCCAGGTCCCCGCCACCATGACCGAGGCCGCGCCCAGTACCGCGCCGCTGTGCCCCGAGACCTGGCCGAACCACATCGTGCGCGCGATCCGCGTCGAACGGTCCCGACTCCCGATCCGGTTGACCACGAGCGCGGTCAGGGTCCCCGAGTGCAGGTGAAAGCCGAATGCCCACAGGTACATTCCCGCGAGCGTCGACGCGAGCCGGTCCGCGTACCCGAACAGCATGAATCCCGTGCCCCACAGGAACAGCCCCGACACCAGGAGCCTGCGGTGCCCGTACCGGTCACCGAGCGCGCCGCTGGGCGCCTCCACGACCAGTCCCACGAGGTTCGCGGAGCCGAGCATGAGGCCCAGCACCCACGGCTCGGCCCCGCGCTCCAGAAGAACCGTGACGAAAACCGCGCCGGAAAGGAAATCCGCCGTCGCGCCGACAAGGGAAAAAGAGGCGTACCGAGCGATGAGGGATGATTCTTCGGAATGACCCGATGCCATGGGCGTGCTTTTCCTGTCGGGGAACTCCGCGGCTCCGGATGGAAATTCCGCCCACGCTAGCACGCGCCCCATTCCCGGGACCAAGAATCTTATTCGACGCGCGCGGTTCCGGAAAGGACCACTCAGGCCAGGGCCTCGGTGAGGGCGGCGGCCAGGACCGGCACCCCCGGGTTCTGGTCCCCGCGCGGCCACACCAGGCCGAGCGACGAGTCCGGCAGGCCGCTGACCGGCACCAGGACGACGTCGTCCCGGTCGTCGTGGGCCGTGGTGTCCCCGCACAGCAGCATGGCGCCCCGGCCCGCGGCGACCTGGGACATCCCCTCCCGCAGGGTGTCCACGCTCTGCTCGTGGTGGATGGTCCTGCCCAGCGGGGTGACGGTGGGGGAGTGGACGCGCAGCCAGTAGTCGGGCGCCCGCCGGACCGGGATGAGCGGGATCCGCGCCATGTCCTCCACCCCGACGCCGGAACGCAGGGCGAGCGGGTGGTCGGCGGGCAGCGCGAGCCGCTGCGGCCGTCGGGAGAAGACCGCCCCCACGACCAGGTCGCGCTCACGGACCGGCAGCAGGACCACGGCGGCGTCCACCTCGCCCTCGCGCAGGGGACTGAACACGTCCGAGAGCTTGATCTCCATGATCTCCACCCGCGCGCCGGGCTCGCGCTCCTCGAACGCGCGGACCGCCTCGGCCACGGGCCCGTGCACCGTGCCCTGGAAGCCGAGGCGCACCCGCAGCGGTCCGCCCCGGGCGCGCTCGCGGGCTCCGTCCACCACCGCGGCCAGGTTCTGGTAGGCGGGCCGCAGGTGGTCGAGGAACTCCTCGCCGAAGCGTGTGAGGCCGAAGCGGCGGCTGGCGGGATCCATCAGCGGGGCGCCGACCCGGGCCTCCAGCGAGCGCACCAACCGGTCCACCGTGTCCGCGGACACCCCCAGTCTCTCGCCCGCGTGCCCGAGGTGCAGCTCCTCGGACAGGGCGAGGAAGCACTCCAGCTCCTGGATCTCGATTCCCCGCAACCGGCCGCCCTCCTCTCGTGTCCGTCGCCGCGTCGCCCGCCGTCCCCGGCGGCGCGGTGGAGCGATGAGCAACCCTCATAGAAGCACGGTGACCCCCGATCCGTGTCGCCCGCCTCCCGGCCCGGGCGAGTCCCGTCCCTGACCGGAGCGCTGGAGGGGCCACCGGATACGCTCTGCGCGACAGCGATTCCCGGGAGGAGCCACCATGACAGCGACCGCGGTCGTCACCGGAGCCAGCAGCGGGATCGGGGCCGCCACCGCGCGCGGACTCGCGGCGCGGGGCTACGACGTGGTCCTCGTCGCCCGCCGCGCCGACCGGATCGAGGCACTGGCGGACGAGCTGGCCGAGGAGGGCCACGGCGCCCGCGCCCACGTCCTGGACGTCACCGACCGCGCGGCCGTCGACGCCTTCGCGGACTCCCTGCCCGCCTGCGACGTGCTGGTCAACAACGCGGGCGGTGCCATCGGCACGGAGACCGTCGCCACCGGCGACCCCGCCGACTGGCGCGCCATGTACGAGGTCAACGTCATCGGCGTGCTCAACATGACCCAGGCCCTGCTGCCCAGACTGACCGCCGGTGGCGACGGCACCGTGCTGGTCGTCTCCTCCGTGGCCGGGCACGTGGTCTACGAGGGCGGTGGCGGCTACGTGGCCGCCAAGCACGGCGCGCACACCCTCGCCGCCACGCTGCGCCTGGAGCTGTGCGGCGAGCCCGTGCGCGTGCTGGAGGTCGCGCCCGGCATGGTCAGGACCGAGGAGTTCTCCCTCAACCGGCTGCGCGGCGACGCCGGGGCCGCCGAGGCCGTCTACGCCGGGGTCCCCGACCCGCTGACCGCCGAGGACGTCGCCGACACCATCGTGTGGGCGGTCACCCGTCCCCCGCACGTGAACATCGACCTGTTGGTGGTGCGCCCGCGCGCGCAGGCCGCCCAGCACAAGGTGCACCGCGTCACGCCGGAGTAAGGGGTAGGCCGGGCGGGAACGGGACGCGTCGGAGGCGTCGGGCCCGGCACTCCCGCGGCCGTCCGCCCCAGGACGGGCGGGAGGGGAGGGCGGGGGAGGGCCCCTCCCGCCGCAGGGAGGTCAGTCCTCGGAACCGCCGGGGACGCACTCGGCGCAGTCGCAGTAGTTCGTCGTGGACATGGACCTGCACCTGGTGCAGATCTGCCGCTTCGCCCCGGGCGGATCGTGCTTCCAGTCGTGCTGGCCCCGCCTGCAGATCCCCGAGGGGCCGATGACGGTGTCGTCACGTGAGGTGTCCATGGGAGCACGGTAGCCGCGGCGCGGGGGTATGACCAGACTCCGGGACCGGAGCCGTGGCGGGCCCCCGCGCGTGGCGGCCCGCCTCCGGGTTCAGGTGTCCAGCTCCCTGGACAGCATCTCCACCAGCCCGTCCAGGACCTTGTCGGCGTCCTCGGAGTCCTCGCAGGCCAGGGTCACCGTCTCACCGTGCTTGGCGCCCATCGACATCACCGAGAGCACGCTGCGCGCGTCCACCGGCTTGTGGCCCTCTCGGGAGACCGTAACGGGCAGGCCGGACTCGTTGACGGCCTGGACGAACAGGGCGGCGGGGCGGGCGTGCAGGCCGAGCTGGGAGGCGATGGCCACGGTGCGCTGGGGCATGTCAGTCCTCGGGGATCGTGTCGGGCGGGCCGGGATCGTTTCCGGCCCGGTCAGAGCGTGTCGACCGACCACCGCGGGTCGGGGTCGGCCACCACCGTGATCGCGTCGGCGGTCACGTCGGCGGGTGAGGGGACGGTGGTTCCGGGCAGGGACACCGCGGCCGTTCCCCACGCCACGGCGCGGCGCAGCCGCTCGGCGGGGGAGCCGTCCGCGCCCAGGAACCCGGCGAGGGCGCAGTCGCCCGCGCCCACCGTGCTGCGCGTGCGGACCTGGGGTCCGCGCGCCCACCAGGTGTGCCCGGGGTCCACGAGTATCGCACCGTGGCCACCGAGTGTCACCAGCGCGGAACCGTTCCCCCGGTCCAGGACCTCGCGGGCGGCGTCGGTGACCGCGCCCACCGTGGGCAGGTCCCGTCCGACCAGCTCGGCCAGTTCCTCGTGGTTGGGCTTGAGCAGGGACACCGATCCCGCGCGCGCCGCCGCCGCCAGGGGCTTGCCGGAGGTGTCCAGGGCGAGGGGCACCCCGTGGGCGGCGGCCAGTTCGGCGACGCGCACGTACAGGTCGTCGGGGGTTCCGGAGGGAAGGCTGCCGCTGGCCACCACCCAGTCGGGGCCGCGGTCCAGCTCCTCCGCCAGGGCGCGGAGCAGGGCGTCGGTCTCCTCGGGCGACAGGACGGGCCCGGGGGCGTTGAGCTTGGTGGTGGTCCCGTCGGACTCGGTGACGGCGATGTTGGCGCGCGTCTCGCCCCCGATGGGGACGGTGACGCAGGGAAGGTCCCCGAGCAGGGCGGTGAGCTCGGCGCCCCCGCCCCCGCCCACGGGCAGGACCGCCCGGGTGGTGACGCCGGCGCGGCGCAGGGCCCGGGCGACGTTGACGCCCTTGCCGCCCGCCTGCGCGCTGGTGGAGCCCACTCGCAGGACCTCGCCGCGCACCAGGCGGCCCACCTCCAGGGTGTGGTCCACGCTCGGGTTGGGGGTGAGGGTCAGGATCATGGGTGCTCTTTTCGGGGATGTCTGCGCCCGGCCCGGTCCGGATGTTGGACTGTATTTGATTATGTGTGTTCGTCTGTGTGTGTCAACACTAGTGTGTCCCTTGTTCCCCGTCCTTGGTTCCGGGGGTGTCCGTCGGGGTCCTCGACGGCCTCACCTCCGGTGTCGCCGGCGCCGCCAAGGCGGCGTGTCGTCGGATGATCCCCCTGATCGGCCGGGCGGTGCGGGTGGGGCGGCCCCGTGCGGGGCTGCTGGGATATTGGGTGGAGGCACCCCTTGTGTGTCCCAGGCAACACCATTAAACTCACCGAAAACCACACCGAAACACAGGTGATCCAACATGTACGCGGAAGAGCGCCAGAAGGTGATCCTCGAACGCGCCCGGCGGGACGGCCGGGTCGACGTCACGGGGCTCGCCGCGGAGTTCGACGTGACCTACGAGACCGTCCGGCGCGACCTTACGGCACTCGAACGCCACGGGGTGCTGCGCAGGGTCCACGGTGGCGCGATCCCCGTCGAGCGGCTGGGCTTCGAACCCGCCCTCAACGTGCGCGATTCCGTTCTGACCGAGGAGAAGGAGCGCGTCGCCAAGGCCGCTCTGGCCGAGCTCCCCGAGGAGGGCGCCATCCTGCTCGACGCCGGGTCCACCACCGGGCGCCTCGCCGAGCAGCTGCCCTCCGACCGCGAACTCACCGTCGTCACCAACTCCCTCTCCATAGCCCTCACACTCGCCCCGCGCACCAACATCCACCTCATGCTGCTCGGTGGCCGCCTGCGCACACGCACCCAGGCCACCGTCGACGCCTGGGCGCTGCGCTCACTCGCCGAGTCCTACGTGGACGTGGCCTTCATGGCCACCAACGGAGTCTCCGTCGAGCGCGGGCTCACCACGCCAGATCCCGCGGAGGCCGAGGTCAAGCGGGCCATGATCGCCTCGGCCCGACGCTGCGTCCTCCTCGCCGACCACACCAAGGTCGGCAACGACCACTTCGCCCGCTTCGCCGTGGTCGAGGACCTGGACACGATCATCACCGACTCCGGGCTCGCCACGGGGCTCGCCGACGAACTGGAGGCCTCCGGGCCCCGCGTCCAGGTGGTCTGACCTGACCGGGGCGCCCGGGGCGCCGTCCTGCGGTCCCCCGTCCGGGACCGTACCGCCCCGGGACGCTCCACACCGTTCACCCCCTCACCACCCGCTCCTCCACTCCGCACCGACCCCTCATCCCTCACCCCGGCGCGGCAGACGCCCGCCGCACCTCCCAGGAGGTTCCCCTTGACCACACAGCACAGCGGCGCACTCGCCTCGATGCGCTCCGGAGTCCAGCGCTTCGGCGGGTTCCTGGCCGGCATGGTGATGCCCAACATCGGCGCGTTCATCGCCTGGGGGCTGATCACCGCCCTGTTCATCCCCGACGGCTGGTGGCCCAACGAGCACCTCGCCCAGCTCGTGGGCCCGATGATCACCTACCTGTTGCCGCTGCTGATCGGCTACACGGGCGGCCACCTGGTCCACGACAAGCGCGGTGGCGTGGTCGGCGCGATCGCCACCGTCGGCGTCATCGTCTCCGCCGACATCCCGATGTTCCTCGGCGCGATGGTCATCGGCCCGCTCACCGCCTACCTGCTCAAGAGGTTCGACGCCCTCGTCCAGCCGCGCATCCGCCCCGGGTTCGAGATGCTGGTCAACAACTTCAGCTCGGGCATCCTCGGCGGGATCATGGCCGGCATCGGCCTCTACGCCATCGGCCCGGTGGTGACCGTCGTCGCCCGCTGGCTCGGTAACGGCGTCCAGTTCCTCATCGACATGTCGCTGCTGCCGCTGGTGTCGGTCCTCGTCGAGCCCGCCAAGGTGCTGTTCCTCAACAACGCCATCAACCACGGCGTCCTCAGCCCGCTGGGCGTCGCCCGGGTCGCCGAGGAGGGGCAGGCGATCGAGTTCCTCATCGAGACCAGCCCCGGCCCGGGCCTGGGCATCCTGGTGGCCTGCCTGCTCTTCGGCCCCCGCGTCAGCCGCGCCACCGCGCCCGGCGCGATCATCATCCACTTCTTCGGCGGGATCCACGAGATCTACTTCCCGTACGTCCTCGCCCAGCCCAAGCTCATCCTCGCCGCGATCGGCGGCGGGATGTCGGGCCTGGCCACCTTCCTGGTGCTCGGCGCCGGACTGGTCGCCACCCCCTCGCCCGGCAGCATCATCGCCCTCATGGCCGTCACCCCGCGCGGTGAGCACCTCGCGGTCCTGGCCGGGGTCGCGGTCGGTACCGTCGTCTCCTTCGTCCTCGCCTCGTTCCTGCTCGGTTTCGGCCGCGCCGAACGCAGGGCCCAGCGCGAGGAGAAGGCCACACGGGCAACAGAGAACCAGGAGAGCACCTCATGAGCAGTATCGAAGGCTCCGACATCAAGAGGGTCGTCGTCGCCTGTGACGCCGGCATGGGCAGCAGCGTGCTGCTCACCTCGCAGCTGAGCAGGTCCCTGTCCCCGCACGGGGTGAGCGTCGAGCACGCCCCGGTCGACCGGATCCCCGAGGGCGCCGACGTGGTCGTGTGCCACACCGGCCTGGTCGACCGGGCCCGCAGGCGGGTACCCGACACCGTCGTCGTCGGCTTCCAGATGTTCATGGGCGACCCGGCCTTCACCCGCCTGGAAGAGGCCGTCAGGGACGGGAGCACCCTTGCCGAGTGAGCTGGCGCTGACCGCCGACGCGGTCTGGCTGAACCGCGCCGCCGCGGACCGGGCCGAGGCCATCGACCAGTGCGGAGCCCTCCTGGTCGAACTGGGCGCCGTCGAACCCGGCTACGTGAGCGCCATGCACGAGCGCGAGGCCTCCGTCCCCACCTTCGTGGGCGAGGGTGTGGCCATCCCGCACGGCACCGACGCCTCACGGGCGCTGGTGAGGAAGACCGCTCTGGCCGTGGTCCAGTTCCCCCACGGGGTCGACTGGGGCGGGTCCACCGTCCACGTGGCCATCGGCATCGCCTCCTCCGGTGAGGAGCACCTGGGCGTGCTGTCCTCGCTGGCACGGATCCTCACCGACCCGGAGAAGGCAGCGCGGCTGCGCGGCGCCACCGCCCCGGCCGACGTCGTCGACCTGCTCAGCCCCGCACGGAACGGCTGAGCACGCCCACACGGCTGAGTCCACCCAACACCCGCCGGGCCCCGCATCCGGCCCGGCGGGTCCCACCAGAAAGGCCCGAACATGCTCGTCGCCCGCTTCTACGCGCCCGGTGACATCCGACTGGAGCAGGCTCCCGAGCCGACCGCCGGACCCGGACAGATCAAGATCGCCGTCGTCAACTGCTCCACCTGCGGCACGGACGTGAAGATCTCCCGGCACGGCCACCACCACATCCGCCCGCCCCGCGTGATCGGCCACGAGATCGCCGGACGGATCGTGGAGGTGGGCTCGGGGGTCACCGGCTGGGCCGAGGGGGACCGCGTCCAGGTCATCGCCGCCATCCCGTGCGGGACCTGCGCGGAGTGCTCCGACGGCCGGTTCACCGTGTGCTCCCGCCAGGAGTCCATGGGCTACCACCACGACGGCGGCTTCGCCGAGTACATGGTCATCCCCGAGGCGGTCCTGGCCGTGGACGGGGTCAACCGGGTGCCCGAGAACATCGATTTCGCCGAGGCCTCCGTCGCCGAGCCGCTGGCGTGCGTACTCAACGGCCAGGAGATCGCCGGGGTCGGCGAGGGCGACACGGTGGTGGTCATGGGAGCCGGGCCCATCGGCTGCCTGCACGTCCGGCTGGCCCGGGCGCGCGGCGCTTCGAGGGTCTACCTGGTGGACCTCAACCGCGGCCGCCTGGACATGTCCGCCGCCATCGTCGGCCCCGACGCCGCGATCTGCGGGGAGGAGGCCGACGCGGTGGAGGAGGTGCTCCGACTGACCGACGGCCGGGGCGCCGACGTGGTCATCACCGCCGCCGCCTCCGGGCGCGCCCAGGAGGACGCGCTGCGCATGGTCGCCCGCAGCGGCCGGATCAGCCTCTTCGGCGGACTGCCCAAGGACGCGCCGATCATCCAGCTGGACGCCAACGCGGTGCACTACCGGGAACTCCGGATCTTCGGCGCCAACGGCTCCAGCCCCGAGCACAACCGCCGCGCACTGGAGCTGATCTCCTCCGGCGCCGTGCCGGTGGCCGACCTGATCACCGAGCGGATGTCCCTGTCCGACGTGCACAAGGCCATCGAGACGGTGGCCTCGGGCACCGCGATCAAGGTGACCATCCAGCCGTAGGGCGTGTCCGGCGGACACGCCCCGGCCTCCGGGGCGGGCCCCGGACCCGCGAACCCGCCGGGGTGGGCCCGCGGACTTCCGGGGAAGGACATCATCGAAAACGGCATCCCCCGGCCATTCCCGACGTACGGAGCGACCATGGCGCAGACCGACCCCCTTCCCTCCGCGGCCGGTACCCACCGGTTCTCGGGCATCCCCGCCAGTCCCGGCGCCGCCATCGGGCCAGTGGCGCGGATGGCGCCCCCGCCGTCCCTGCCCGAGCAGCGGCCGGCCACGGGCGACCCCGGCGACGAGGCGGACCGGGCCCGGCGGGCCCTGGAACAGGTGGCCGACATGCTCGACCGTCGGGCCGCCGGCCTGGAGGGCGACGCGGCGGCGGTGCTCGGCGCCCAGGCGCTCATGGCCCGCGACCCCGACCTCGCGCGCCGCGTCGGAGAGCGGACGGAGGAGGGGGACCCGGCGGTGTGGGCGGTCCACTCCGCCTGCGGCGCCTACCAGGACCTGCTCCAGGCGGCCGGGGGCTACCTGGCCGAGCGCGCCGCCGACCTCGCCGACATCCGGGACCGCGCGGTGGCCCTGCTCATGGGCCTGCCGATGCCCGGGGTGCCCGATCCCGGCGTTCCGTACGTGCTGGTCGCCGACGACCTCGCGCCCGCCGACACCGTCCAGCTCGACACCGAGCGGGTACTCGGCGTCGTCACCCGCTACGGCGGTCCCACCAGCCACACGGTCATCCTGGCCCGGGCGCTCGGGATTCCCGCCGTCGTGGGCTGCGAGGGCGCCGGGGACCTCCGGGACCAGGTCACGGTGGCGGTGGACGGTGACGCGGGAACGGTCGAGGTCGATCCCGACGAGGAGCTCGCCGACCGGATGCGCCGGCGCGCCGAGCGCAGACGCGCGCTGCTCGCCGAGTCCACCGGACCCGGCCGGACCGCCGACGGCACGCCGGTCGCGCTGCTGCTCAACGTCGGCGAGGGGGATCCCCGCAAGGCGGGCGCGCACGACAGCGAGGGCGTGGGTCTGCTGCGCACCGAGTTCCTGTTCCTGGACCGGTCGGAGCCGCCGACGGCCGGGGAGCAGACCGCCGCCTACACGGCCCTGTTCGAGGCGTTCGCCGGGCGCGTCGTCACGGTGCGCACCCTGGACGCCGGCTCGGACAAGCCCCTGGCCTTCGTGGAGACCGGGCCGGAGGACAACCCCGCGCTCGGCACACGGGGGTTTCGGACCTCGCGCGCGCACCTCGGGCTGCTCACCGAGCAGCTCTCGGCGATCGCCGCCGCCTCCCGGGAGACCTCGGCCCGGGTACGGGTGATGGCGCCGATGGTGTCCACGCCCGACGAGGCCGCCGAGTTCGCCGCCCTGGCGCGCCGGGCCGGACTCACCGAGGTGGGGGTGATGATCGAGGTGCCCGGCGCGGCCCTGCTCGCCGACCGGCTGCTGCCCCGGGTGGACTTCGTGTCGATCGGCACCAACGACCTGGCGCAGTACACGATGGCCGCCGACCGGACCATGGGCGCGCTGCCCGACCTGCTCGACCCCTGGCAGCCCGCGCTGCTGCGGCTGATGGGAACCGTGGGCGAGGCGGGGGAGCGGTCGGGCCGTTCGGTGGGGGTGTGCGGCGAGGCCGCCGCCGACCCGCTGCTGGCCCTGGTACTGGTGGGGCTGGGCTCGACCAGTCTGTCGATGTCCGCGCCCGCGCTGTCGGCCGTGCGCCACGCGCTCGCCCTGCACACCCACGACGCGTGCCGGAGGCTTGCGGAGCTGGCGGTGGCGGCGTCCAGCGCCGAGCAGGCGAGGGAGGCGGTGAGGGCCGCAGCCCACCCGGAGACCACAGGTCGGTGACGGCGTCCGCCGAGGCGTGGTGCGCGCCCTCCCGCCGCCGTGCCCGGACGGTCGCGGGAAGGCGACGCGGCGGTGGGTCCGAAGCCCGCGGAGAAGCGGTCTCCCGGCCGTTCGGAGCGGCCCCGGGGACGGACGCGCCGCCGCGGGGAGGGGGTGAGGTCCTCCGAACGCGGTGTGGCCGACCAGCGGACGCTGGTCGGCCACGGCCGTTGCGGCGCGTTCGCCCCCGTGCGGATCAGGGCTTGCGGGCCAGGCCGCCGTACTGGTCCACATGCACGGTGTGTCCCACCTCGGCCGGTTCGGGGCGCCAGAAGGGCACCGACACCACGCCGGGTTCCAGCAGCTCCAGTCCGTCGAAGAAGCCCTCGATCTGCTCCGGTGCGCGCAGGTGGATGTGGGAGGAGGCGTTGGCGTTCCAGTGGTCGGCCGCCTGGACGATCTCCGGACTGGTGTTCGTGCTGTCGTTGGTGACGAAGAAGCCGCCCGGACGGAGCGCGTCCACGTAGGTACGGACCAGGGACGCCGCCTCGGCGTCGTCGGGGACGTGGGCGAGCGTGCCCATGATCAGCAGGGCGATCGGCTGGTCGAAGTCCAGGTACTCGCGGGCCTGTTCCAGGAGGGGGCCCGGTTCGCCCAGGTCCGCGTCGATGTAGTGCGTGGCGCCCCTCGGATCGCTGGTGAGCAGGGCCCGGGCGTGCGCGAGCACGAGCGGGTCGTTGTCGACGTAGACGATCGTGGACTCGGGGGCGGCGGCCTGGGCGACCTCGTGGGTGTTGTTGGCCGTGGGCAGACCGGTGCCGATGTCGAGGAACTGGCGGACGCCCTCCTCCTCGGCCAGGTAGGTGACCGCGCGGTACAGGAAGGTGCGGTCGGCGCGGGCGGCGGCGACGATCCCGGGGAAGGTGGACTGGATGTGGTCACCGACCTCCCGGTCCACCGGATAGTTGTCCTTGCCGCCCAGCCAGTAGTTCCACACCCGTGCGGAGTGGGCCACGCTGGTGTCGATGGGAAGGTCTGCCATGTAGGGGCTCAATCTGTTTCATGCGTAGACAGGGAAGTCCAAAGTAGCGCTGTCACGCTGTGATGGGTACGTTTCCGACATGCTCGTCTCCGGCCCGTGGTACCGGTCTCCGGTGCCGTTCGGCAGCACCCCGGGCGCGGACCCGCCCCCTCCGCCGGTGATCCTGCCCCCTGGAGCCGCCGTGGACGCCGAGGGTGACGCCGGGAGCAGGATCATTCCGGCCGGGCACGCCGGACCAGCCGGCCCGGTGTACCCGGTCGGCTCCGCTCAGGTCGTGTAGTCGGCGTTGATCCGGATGTAGCCCTCGGTCAGGTCGCAGCCGTAGACCGTGAAGGCGCCGTCGGCGATGCCCAGGTCGACGCTGATGACCACCTCGTCGCCCTTCATGTGCTGGGCGGCGCGCTCCAGCACCTCGCTCGTGGCCTCCGCGGGGTAGGTCTCCACGTCACCGAAGGAGATCCGCACGTTCCGCGGCAGGATGTCGGTCTCCTCCTCGCACTTGCCGACCGCCATCGTCACCCGGCCCCAGTTCGGGTCCGCGCCGTGCACGGCCGTCTTCACCAGCGGGGAGTTCACCACGGCCTTGGCGACCCGCTTGGCCTGGGCGTCGTCGCGCGCGCCGGTCAGGCGCACCTCGATCAGCTTGCTGGCGCCCTCGCCGTCGGAGGCGATCATCCGCACCAGCTTCAGGGCCACCTCGTGGAGCGCCGCCTCGAACGCGGACACGTCCACCGGACCGGCCAGCCCGTTGGCGAACACCGCCGCCGAGTCGCTGGTGGAGGTGTCGGTGTCGATGCTCAGCGCGTTGAAGGTGTGGTCCACCACCCGGCGGAAGACCCCGTCCAGCTCCGGCTGCTCCAGTTCGGCGTCGGTGAAGAACCAGGCCAGCATGGTCGCCATGTTCGGCTCGATCATGCCGACGCCCTTGGCGATACCCGTCACCGTCGCCCCGCCCACCCTCGCGGAGGCGGTCTTGGGCCGGGTGTCGGTCGTCATCATCGCCGCCGCCGCGCGGTCCAGGTCGGCCGGGGGGAACTCGGCGGGCAGCGAGTCCAGGTGGGCCCGCACCCTGTCCATCGGGTAGGGCCGGCCGATCACCCCGGTGGAGGCGACCAGTACCTCCCCGGGTGCGACGCCCGCCGCCCGCGCCACGCGCTCCTGCACCTCACGGGCGTGGTCGTCGCCGATCCGGCCGGTGGCCACGTTGGCGTTGCGGGAGATCACCGCGACCCCCCGCGCGCTGCCGTCCGCCGCCGCCCGGCGGCTGAGCAGCACACTGGGTCCGGCGAACCGTGACCGCGTGAACACGGCGGACACGCTGGCGGGGACCTCGGACACCACCGCGAAGAAGTCGTCATGCGGGTCCTTGATCCCGATGTTTCCGGCCACGCCGCGGAAGCCGGCGGGTACGGGGGTCTGGCTGCTCATCGTCCTCCCTCGGGGATTCTCGGGCGCCAGACTACTCCGCCGGGTGTTCGGGCCCTGATTACGGCCGCGACCTGCGAGGGTTTCTTCCTGGACACATGGGGAGCCGGTGTGACAACGACCTGATAACGGGGTATCCGCCGGGGTGACGAGACCAGCCGGGGGGAGGCGTGTTGTGCGTGATGGTGACTGGCTGACGGAGACAGGGGCGCAGATTCGTGGCGTCCTGAAAGTGATGGTGGACGCCGGATGGCTGCCGGGCGGCACGGCCGTCGTCGGTACCGGCGGCATGTGGGAGTTCGTCGCGGTCGGCCGGGTCGACGCGGAGCACGACACGGCGCCGGACGTGTCCTACGACGTGGCGAGCCTGACGAAGGTGATGGCGACCTGGCCGCTGGTCGGCCAGGCGGTCGCCGAGGGGATCATGGACCTGGACGCCCCGATGTCCGAATACCTGGACGTGGACCATCTTCCCGGCGCCGAGGTGACCACCCGGCAGATCCTCACCCACACCAGCAGACTCAACCCGGTGACCTGGTTGGAGAGGTACGCGGGCACCGATCAGGACCTGGCGGAGGCGATCCTCGCCGATCCGCTGGAGGAACCCGGCTACCGCTACATCGACCGGGGGTTCATCCTGCTCGGCCTGCTCTTGGAGCGCCTCTACGGCACCGGCCTGGACCGGATGGCCCACGACCTGTGGGGGGAGCTGGGCCTGCGCTCCACGACCTTCGGTCCCCTGGCGCGCTCGCCCGGCGTCGCGCCCACCGAGTGCCGCCTCCCCGGAGCCGCCCCCGCCTGGGGCGTGGTGCACGACGAGTCGGCCGCGCTGATGGGCGGTGTGGCCGGGCACGCCGGGGTGTTCACCACCGCCATCGACCTCGGCGCGTTCGCCCGGGAGGTGCTGCGGCTGCACGGCGGCGGCCGGGGGGCGGTGCCCTCCTCCTACGTGCGCACGAGCTGGCAGCCGCACGTGGACGCGGGCGCCCGGCTCTGGCGGGGCCTGGGCTGGCTGGTCACCCCGGAGGGGGTGGTCTACCACAACGGCTTCACGGGGACGAGCCTGTTCATGCACCCCGAGAGCGGCAGGTACGTGGGGATGCTCACCAACGCCGTGCACTACGGGCGCGACCGGACCGGGCTGGTGGACCTGCGGTCGGCGGCGCGGTCGGCGCTCACGCCCCAGGCGCACGAGTCCTCGTCCTGAGCGGGGGGAGGCGGCGCTCACACACCGGAGGCGTCGCGGACCGCGCCCGCGAGGCAGCGCAGGAGGTCGGCCAGCCCCGCGGGACCGGAGACGACCAGGTCGGCGGCCTCGGCCACCGCGGGGACCTCGTCGGAGGACGAGCACACGGTCAGGCCCGCGATGTCCTGGTCGCGCAGTGCCGCCACGGCGGCGAAGGCGGGCAGGTCGCCCAGGTCGTCACCGGCGTAGAGCACGGTGCGGGGCCCGGCCTCGGCGACGAGCGCGGTGAGCGCGGCGCCCTTGTCCACACCCTGTGGACGGAGTTCGACGACCATCCGGCCCGGCTCCACCTGCAGCTCGGCGCGCCTGGCCAGTTCACTCAGGGCGGGGGTGAGCAGGGCGAGGGCGCCGTCGGGGTCGGCGGTGCGCCGCGTGTGCACGGCCAGGGACCGGCCCTTGTCCTCGATCCAGGTGCCCTCCGGCGCGTTCAGCCCGTCGAGCAGGCCGGGCAGCTCCTCCCGCACCAGCTCCACCCCGGGCGGCGTGGGGGCGGCGACCACACGGCCGCCGACCCAGCGCTCGGCACCGTAGTGGCCCAGCACGGTGATGCCCGGCACCCGGTCCAGCCCGCCCAGCCGTACCGCCGTCTCGGCGGGGCGGCCGGTGACCACCGCCACCGAGCCGATCAGCCCGGCCAGGTCTGCGAGCCCCTCCACGATCCCCGGGTAGGGGGCGGACGTGCGCGGATCGTTCACGATGGGCGCGAGCGTGCCGTCGAAGTCGAAGGCGGCCAGCGCGCTCCCGGGCGCGTTCAGGAGGGCGTCGAGCGCGGTGCGCCCGGCGTCCGTGCCGGGTCGGGGCAAAGACATGGAGGACCTTTCCGGTGGGGCCGAGGGTGCGGACCGGGCGGGGCCGCCAGACTACCGACGCGCTCCCGCCCGGAGGGGACCCCTACCCGTACGTGTGGCCCGTGTTTCATCGGACGGCCTCGTGGCGTTCGGTACGTGCTCGCACGCGGCCGACCGCGTCGGTGGGCGGCTCCGGACGCCTCGGGCGGGCCGGTCCTCTCCAGCGTCGGTTCGGTCGCCCAGGTACGGGCGGTTCGCACAGCCGGTTCCCGGTGTCGCTCAGCGGGGGTGGCCCGGGCGACACGTCCGTGGAAGCGGACCAGGCACGGATGGTGCCGTCGGCGTGCGGTGGGTACGAATGACCGGGAAGGCGGGACGGGAGGGGCTCAGAGCTGGATACCCAGCTGGCGTGCGTTGCGTTGGCGGCGGCGGTCGGCGCGCAGCCGGCGCAGCCGCTTGACGGTCATCGGGTCGAAGGCGAGCGCCTCGGGGCGTTCCACCAGCCCGTTCAGCAGTTGGTAGTAGCGGGTCGCGGAGAACCCGAACTCGTCACGGATCGCCTGTTCCTTGGAGCCCTCGAACTTCCACCACTGGCGCTCGAAGGCGAGGATGCGCTGTTCGCGTTCGGCGAGAGCCGACTGACCGTCCTCGGTCGGACCGATATTCGGCATGGGACACCCCCTGGACGGGAAATTGGTTTGTCCGGATCGGCCCGACTCATGCTAGCGACTCAACATGCCGGATGCGGAGCCGAGAGCGCAGGACTGGCACCAGGGATACAGTTACGTTCTCTACCCCTCAAGCCACTTGTTCACGCCTGGATCCTGTGCTCATGACAGAATCGCGGGGGTCCGTGGGGCCGCGTGGAACGCCGATCGTATCGTTCGAGGGAGCCTGACGTGCTCGGGGGCAACAGCCGCAACAGGACACATACACGCCACACCCGTGGTGGTACCACCACGGCCTGTGCGGCCGTCGTCACCGCCACCGCCGTACTCCTCGGCCCGACTGCGGCTCCGGCCTCGGCCGACCCCATCCCCGACTACCGGCCCGAGCAGTGGGGCCTGCAGTCCGTCGAGGCCCAGGAACTGTGGGAGGAGACCCGGGGCCAGGGCGTCACCGTCGCGCTTCCCGGAGTCTCCGTCAACGAGGAGCACCCGGACCTGGTCGACAACGTCCGGCTGGACACGCGGTTCGGCGCCAACGACGGCGACGTCGGCGCGGGCAACGCCACGGCCGCCCTGGTCGCGGCCCACGGACACGGCATGGACGCCGACGCTGGCGTGCTCGGCGCGGCGCCCGAGGCCTCCCTGCTCGTGCTGCCCACCGGGGACCGGATGGCCGAGGCCGTGCGCTTCGCCGTGGAGGAGGACGCCCAGGTCGTCCTGCTGCCCGAGACCGACGGGTCCACCGATCTGACCGGCGCCACCCAGGACGCGGTGAACAGCGGCGTGCTGGTCGTCGGACCGGCCGGGGGCCGGGAGGACCCCAACGTGCTCACCGTCGCCGGAACGGACGAGGAGGGCGCGCTCGTTCCCGGTTCCCCCGACGCGGAGGAGATCGAGCTGACCGCGCCCGGGGCCGACCTGGTGACAGCGGGGCCGGACCTGGGCCAGACCGAGGTCACCGGTGCCCCGTACGCCGCCGCCCTGGTCGCGGGGGTAGCCGCCCTGGTGCGCTCGGAGCACCCGCAGCTGCGCCCCGACCAGGTCCGCGCCGCCCTCGTCCAGGGTTCGCGGACCGGCCCCGACGACCTGCCCGCGCTGTACGCGCCCCACGCGGAGGGGGAGGCTGTGGGCACGGCCCAGGACACCCCGCTGCTCGACGAGGACCTCCTCGACGCGCGCGAGCGGGCGGGGGCCGTGCCGGTGTGGGCGTGGTTCGCCGCGGTCGGCGCCGTTCTGGTCCTCGGCGCCCTCCTGGTGGTCCTGTGGATACGCCGCTCCACCGCCGACCCCTACGGTGTGAAGGCCGAACGCCAGGAGGAGGACGAGAGGATCGCCGCCGAGCGCGCCGCCGAGGCCCCGCCCGCCAGCCGACGCAAGAAGGGCGGACGCCGCCGCAGGACCCGCGGCAAGTAGTCCCGGCGGCGGGTGGTCCGGTTCCCGTGCGGACTCCCGCGGCCGGGACCGGACACGGTGCGTGGTCGCCGCACGTCATGGGTGCTCCACGAACAGTGACGCCGTGGTCGCACGTGCATATGTAAGGAACGGCGGACGGTCTTGACGCGGGCACGCACGGGGGACAAGGCTTTGGAGAATGTCACCTCTCGAAGCGTCGTCCCTGCCCTCACGAGGTGGTCCGCGGACCGGGACCACACCCGAGTTCCGCAACCTCGTCGACGGACGTGTCCGCATCGCCGAGTACGACGCCAAGTGGCCCTACCTCTTCGAGCGCGAGGCCCGGAGGGTCGGTGCCGCCCTCGGTGACCGTGCCCTGCTCTTCGAACACGTCGGTTCCACCGCGGTGCCCGGCCTCGCCGCCAAGCCCTGCGTCGACCTGCTGCTGGTGGTCGCCGACTCCTCGGACGAGCCCGCCTACATGCCCGACCTCGAAGCCGCCGGCTACTCCCTGGTGATCAGGGAACCCGACTGGTACGAGCACCGCGTGTTCAAGGGCGCCGAGGTCAACCTCAACCTGCACGTGTTCAGTGAGGGCTGCGAGGAGGCGGAGCGGATGCGCCGCTTCCGGGACCTCCTCACCGACGACGCCGACGCACGCGAGCGCTACACCGCGGTCAAACGCGAACTGGCCGAGCGCACCTGGGACCGCATCCAGGACTACGCCGACGCCAAGTCCGACATCGTGAAGCGGCTCCTGGCCGAGGCGGACGGGAGGGACGGCGGGAGGGACGCCGCCACGGACTGACCTCCGTGGCGGCCGGGCCGGGCTCAGACCAGCGAGCGCAGCTGGTCCTGGAACCACCGGCGCGGCGGCAGCGCCACCGCGGCCTCCGCCAGGCGCTGCCTGCGCTCGCGCCGTTCCTCCGCCGACATCGACAGCGCCCTGTGCAGCGCCTCCGCCGTCTCCACGGTGTCGTAGGGGTTGACCAGCAGCGAGTCCTCGCCCAGCTCGTCCGCGGCGCCCGCCTCGCGCGAGAGCACCAGCACCGAGTCCCGCTCCGACAGCACCGGGCCCTCCTTGGCCACCAGGTTCATGCCGTCCCGGACCGGGTTCACCAGCAGCACGTCGGCGATCTGGAAGGACGCCAGCGAGCGCGGGTAGTCGTCGTTGACCTCCAGGATCAGCGGAGTCCACTCGGCGGTCGCGAACTCCGCGTTGATCTCCTTGGCGGTCCGCAGCACCGCGTCGGTGTACTCGCGGTACTCCGGCACGTCGCCCCGGCTCGGGTAGGCGAACGCCAGGTGCGTCACCCGGCCCCGCCACTCCGGACGGGTGGTCAGCAGCTCCCGGTACGCCTCCAGGCCGCGCACGATGTTCTTGGACAGCTCGGTGCGGTCCACCCGGACGATGAGCCTGGTGTCGCCGACGGCCTCCCGCAGGGTGTCCCGGCGCGCCGCCACGGCCGGTTCGGCGGCGCTCTCGCGCAGCGTCTCCGCGTCCGCGCCCAGGGCGTGCACGTCCACCCCGACGATCCGGCCGCCGTACTCCACGGTGCGGTGCCGGAAGTCCACGTCCGCGCGCAGGACGTCCGCGCAGCAGCGCAGGAACGCGTCCGCCCACCGCGGGCTCTGGAAGCCCAGCCGGTCCGCGCCCAGCATGCCCTCCAACAGGTCGCGCGCGACCTGCTCGGGCAGCATCCGGAAGTACTCCGGGGGCGCCCACGGGGTGTGCGAGAAGTGTGCGATCCGCAGGTCGGGGCGGCGGGCGCGCAGGATGCGCGGTACGAGTGCCAGGTGGTAGTCCTGCACGGCCACGCGGGCACCGTCGGCGGCGCCGGTCACCAGCGCCTCGGCGAACGCGTTGTTGTAGGCGGTGTAGTCCTCCCACATCCGCCGGAAGTGCGAGCCGAAGGACGGCTTGTTGGGGATGTCGTACAGCATGTGCTGCACGAACCACAGGGTCGAGTTGGCCACCCCGGTGTAGGCGCCCTCGAAGGTCCGCCGCGGGATGTCGAGCATGTGGACCCGCATGCCGTCCAGGTCGTGGGCGCGGTCCAGCCGCGCCTCCGGCGCCTCCGCCGCGGCCCGGCGGTCGGCGTCCGACAGCGCGGCGCACACCCAGATGCTGTCGATCTCGTTGGCCACCGAGATCATTCCCGAGACCAGGCCGCCTCCGCCGCGCCGGTGCTCCAGGGAGCCGTCGTCGGCGGTCGAGAAGGACACCGGTCCCCTGTTGGAGGCAATGAGGATCTGTGCCTTGTCCACGTGGTCGTCCTCTCGGATGATGCGGCTGGGGTCGGGCGCGCGCACCGCGCGGGGCGCATCCTAGGTCTCGCCTGTGGACAGCCGCCCCAAACCCGTCCCAGGCCAACCGGGGCGCACGTCACAGGCGCGGAACACCGCACGTGCGTTCACGGGATCCTGACCGGTGCCGTCTCACCATGTGAGCCCGTTCGTGTTGCGCGGGTCACCGGATATGGAAAACCGGTCAACGTGTCCGTTACAGTGACGGTGCGGATCCGACAGGACCCGCCACAACTTCATATTGCTCATCCAGAGGGGTGGAGGGACCGGCCCTGCGAAGCCCCGGCAACCATCCCAGCACGCGATACTCGCGAACCCGCGAGGCGGCTGGGGCAGGTGCCAACTCCGGCCTGGGGACAAGGTGTCCACCAGGGAAGATGAGGGGAGACGCCTCGCCATGGCGATTGCCGCCACCGAACCCACCTCCGTCCGCGCCTTCGGCCCCGGCACCGCGCTTTCCTGCCGCGAGTGCGGTGAGCGCTACGAGCTCACCCCCCGGTACGCCTGTGAGGCCTGTTTCGGCCCCCTGGAGATCGCCTACGACTTCGGGACCGTGACCCGCGCGGACATCGAGAACGGCCCCAAGAGCATCTGGCGCTACCGTTCGCTGCTCCCCGTTCCGACCAACGTCGCCGAGCTGCCCAACATGGCCCCCGGCCTGACCCCGCTGGTGAGGGCCGACCGCCTCGCCGCCGAGCTGGGCCTGGACTCCCTCCACGTCAAGGACGACTCCGGCAACCCCACGCACTCCTTCAAGGACCGCGTGGTCGCCATCGCCGTCGAGGCCGCCCGCACCTTCGGGTTCACCACCCTGTCCTGCTCCTCCACCGGCAACCTGGCCGGCGCGGTCGGCGCCGCCGCGGCGCGCGCCGGGTTCGAGTCCTGCGTGTTCATCCCCGCCGGGCTGGAGGAGGCCAAGGTGGTCATGGCCGCCGTCTACGGCGGCAAGGTCGTGGCCATCGACGGCAACTACGACGACGTCAACCGCTTCTGCTCCGAGCTCATCGGCGACCCGGCCGGCGAGGGCTGGGGCTTCGTCAACATGAACCTGCGCCCCTACTACGGCGAGGGCTCCAAGACGCTGGCCTACGAGATCGCCGAACAGCTGGGCTGGCGCCTGCCCGAGCAGATCATCATCCCGATCGCGTCCGGCTCCCAGCTCACCAAGATCGACAAGGGCTTCCAGGAGCTCGTCAAGCTCGGCCTGGTGGAGGACCGCCCGTACAAGATCTTCGGCGCCCAGGCCACGGGCTGCGCCCCGGTCGCGCGGGCGTGGGAGAAGGGCATCGACGTCATCCAGCCGGTCAAGCCCGACACCATCGCCAAGTCGCTGGCCATCGGCAACCCGGCCGACGGCCCGTACGTGCTGGACATCGCCCAGCGCACGGGAGGTTCGGTGGAGCACGTGGACGACGACGAGATCGTCGACTCCATCAAGCTCCTCGCCCGCACCGAGGGCGTCTTCGCCGAGACCGCGGGCGGCGTCACCACCGGTGTCCTGCGCAAGCTGGTCCGCGAGGGCAGACTCGACCCCGGGGCCGAGACCGTCGTGCTCAACACCGGTGACGGGCTCAAGACCCTGAACGCCGTCGACTCCGGTGTGACCGCCACCATCAAGCCGTCCCTGAGCGCCTTCACCAGCGCAGGTCTCGCCTAGGTCGTGTTCTTCGGGGCCTCCGCTCCGCTTCGGCCCGTGTTCGGGCGCCCAAGAGGCCAGGGATTCTTCCTCCTCGGCGGCGCCTGCCGCTCGTTCCTCGCTCGCGGCTTGTCCCGTCGTGCAGAACCCTGGCGGCGCCCGAACCAACACCCTCCGGGGTGGATGTTTCGAAGAACGGGCCCTGGCCCCATGGCCCCGGCGCGTCCGCCGGGGCCCGCACCAGCCCGCAGTCTCCCACCAGAAGGAAGTCCGCCATGAGCGCCAGCGTCCGCGTGCCCACCATCCTGCGCACCTACACCGACGACGCCTCCGAGGTGACCGCCAGGGGCGGCACCCTCGCCGAGGTCCTGGACGACCTGGAGGCCAACCACCCCGGCATCCGCGCCCGCGTCCTCGACGACAACGGCAAGGTGCGCCGCTTCATCAACGTCTACGTCGGCGACGAGGACGTGCGGTTCGATAAGGGCCTGCAGACCGAGATCGCCGACGGCGCCCAGATCTCCATCATCCCGGCGGTCGCCGGGG
Organism: Nocardiopsis quinghaiensis; assembly: GCF_008638365.1. Taxonomy (GTDB): domain Bacteria; phylum Actinomycetota; class Actinomycetes; order Streptosporangiales; family Streptosporangiaceae; genus Nocardiopsis; species Nocardiopsis quinghaiensis. The sequence continues at coordinate 340,396 of NZ_VWVU01000004.1, forward strand.
GCTGCTGAGCCCCGCCGACCCGTGTGAGGGGCGGTTCCGGCACCGGAGGGGTGCCGGGGCCGCCCCGTCGCCGTCTCCGGCCCACCGCGGGCCTCGGTCGGGGCTGGCTGGGCGGTGGCGGTCGTACTGACCGTCGCGGCGCCGGCGGTGGGCTCGCGGGCGGTGCGCCGCCCCAGCTCCCGAGCCGGTGGCCCAAGCCCTGGTCCGGGACCCCGCCGGCACGCGGCGCGGGGAGGCCGACGGGGAGCCCGTCGGCCTCCCCGTGTGCCGGATCCCTGGCCGGACTTCCCGTCGCGCTGTCCGCTGAGCGCGGAAAACCCGTGTGTTATGTGGTGTTTGTGCAGGTAGATACTGGGATGCGCTGGAGAGAAATCGTGACCACATCGTTTGCACTCTCGGGGGGCGAGTGCTAAAAATGGATCTGGTTAGCACTCGCCTTCACTGAGTGCTAATCGGAGCGAGGCTGCGAGACCGCGGCACCCGGCAGCAGGGTTGCCGGAAGTTCCGCGGTCGTCCGTCGCGGGCGCACGTCTCGTCCCATCGCGTATCAGCCCGGTCACGGGAGGACAAGAACTCAATGGCAGCCAAACTGATCGCGTTCGACGAGGAGGCCCGTCGCGGCCTCGAACGCGGCATGAACCAGCTCGCTGACGCCGTCAAGGTCACGCTCGGCCCGAAGGGCCGCAACGTCGTTCTGGAGAAGAAGTGGGGCGCCCCCACCATCACCAACGACGGTGTCTCCATCGCCAAGGAGATCGAGCTCGAGGACCCCTGGGAGAAGATCGGGGCCGAGCTGGTCAAGGAGGTCGCCAAGAAGACCGACGACGTCGCGGGTGACGGCACCACCACCGCCACCGTGCTCGCCCAGGCGCTCGTTCGCGAGGGTCTGCGCAACGTCGCCGCCGGCGCCAACCCGATCGGTCTCAAGCGCGGCATCGAACTCGCCGTGGCTCGCATCAACGAAGAGCTCGGCAACCTCTCCCAGGACATCGAGACGAAGGAGCAGATCGCCTCCACCGCCTCGATCTCCGCCGGCGACCCCCAGATCGGCGAGGCCATCGCCGAGGCCATGGACAAGGTCGGCAAGGAAGGCGTCATCACCGTCGAGGAGGGCCAGACCTTCGGGCTGGAGCTCGAACTCGCCGAGGGTATGCGCTTCGACAAGGGCTACATCTCGCCCTACTTCGCCACCGACCTTGAGCGCATGGAGACGGTCCTTGAGGACCCCTACATCCTCATCGTCAACTCCAAGATCTCGAACAACAACGAGTTCCTACCGGTCGTCGAGAAGGTCCTGCAGGCCGGCCGTCCGCTGATGGTCATCGCCGAGGACCTGGAGGGCGGCGCCCTCCAGACGCTGGTCGTCAACAAGATCCGCGGCACCTTCAAGTCCGTCGCCGTCAAGGCTCCGGGCTTCGGTGACCGCCGCAAGGCCCAGCTCGGCGACATCGCCGTGCTGACCGGCGGCCAGGTCATCACCGAGGAGGTCGGCCTCAAGCTGGAGAGCACCGAGCTGGACATGCTCGGCCGCGCCCGCAAGGTCGTCGTCACCAAGGACGAGACCACGATCGTGGACGGCGCCGGCGACGCCACCTCGATCGCCGGTCGCGTGAACGAGATCCGCAACGAGATCGAGCGCACCGACTCCGACTACGACCGCGAGAAGCTCCAGGAGCGCCTGGCGCGCCTGGCCGGCGGCGTGGCCGTCATCAAGGCCGGTGCCGCGACCGAGGTGGAGCTCAAGGAGCGCAAGCACCGCATCGAGGACGCCGTCCGCAACGCCAAGGCCGCGGTCGAGGAGGGCATCCTGCCCGGCGGTGGCGTCGCGCTGCTGCAGGCCAGCGTCCCGGCGTTCGTGAAGCTGGAGCTGGAGGGTGACGAGGCCATCGGCGCCGACATCGTCCGTCGCGCCATCGCCGAGCCGCTCAAGCAGATCGCCGTCAACGCCGGCCTCGAGGGCGGCGTCGTGGCGGAGAGGGTCCGGAACCTGGAGCCCGGGTTCGGCCTGAACGCCGCGACCGGCGAGTACACCGACCTGTTCAAGGACGGCGTCATCGACCCGACCAAGGTCACCCGCTCCGCTCTGCAGAACGCGGCTTCCATCGCTGGTCTGTTCCTGACCACCGAGGCCGTCATCGCCGAGAAGCCGGAGAAGGCCGGCGCTCCCGCCGGTGACCCGACCGGTGGCATGGGCGGCATGGACTTCTAGTAGGTCCGTGAACCTCGGGCCCCCGGGCCCGCAGGCGTCTGAGGTCCGGATACGCGACCTCGCCCGCGACGACCGGGCGGCCCCTCGGGGCCGCCCGGTTTCGCCGTCTCCGGGGCCGGAACCGCCGGTAGGGGCACTGTCCTCGCAGAGGGGTGAAGGTCGTTCTGCGAAGTGTCGGGCGGACGCGGACACGGAGCGTTGCGCTCCCTGTCCGGAGGTGCGAAGCGGAATGAGCCTGGTTGTGGCAGAAGCCGCCCCGGCGGCGGGACCGCCGCGATGGGACTACCTGCTGAGCACCTGGCGAGAGCTGGACGCGCCCGACGCCTGGGACGAGGCGGGGCCGTCGGTCACCCTCCACGAACAGCCCGGCAACGGCCGGTACGACCACGCCACGACCGTGGACCTCGGGGTGAGGATCCGGCTGCCCGCACCCTTCGACGTCGAGCTCGACACGTCCAGGTTCCCCGGCCCCGAGCAGTGGCCGCGGCCCGAGGGCCGACGGGGACCTCCCGGGGCGCGTCAGCCCCGGCCGTGCCAGGCGTGCCACAGGGAGGCGTAGGAGCCTCCGCGGGCGACCAGCTCGTCGTGGCCGCCCAGCTCGCTGATCCGGCCGTCCTCCACCACCGCGATCCGGTCGGCGTCGTGCGCGGTGTGCAGCCGGTGCGCGATGGCCACCACCGTGCGGCCCGACAGCACCCCCGCGAGCGAGCGCTCCAGGTGGCGGGCCGAGCGCGGGTCCATCAGCGACGTGGCCTCGTCCAGCACCAGCACGTCGGGATCGGCCAGCACCACGCGGGCCAGGGCGAGCTGCTGTACGCGGGCCGGGTCCAGCGGGACGTTGCCCGAACCCACCCGGGTGTCCAGTCCGTCCGGCAGTGAGCGCGCCCAGCCGTCGGCGCCCACGGCGGCCAGCGCCTCCCACAGGCGCTCCCGGTCCGCCTCCTCGTCCCCGGGCAGGTCCAGCGCCAGCGCCAGGTTCTCGGCGACCGTGCCCCGGAACATGTGGCTCTCCTGGCTCAGCATGACCACCCGCCCGCGCCGTTGCCCGGGTGCCAGCCCCGACATGGACACCCCGCTCACACGGACGTCTCCCGACGTGGGCGGATGCACGCCGGCGACCAGCTTGCCCAGGGTCGACTTGCCCGCGCCGCTCGGTCCCACCACGGCTAGGCGCTCCCCGGGTGCGAGCACGAGGTCGACACCGTGCAGCACCTCCGTTCCGGTGTAGCCGAAGCGCACCCCGTCCAGGCGGACCTCGCCCGGCCTCCCGCCAGAGGGCGCGTCCGGCCCGGAGGGCCCCTCCTCGGCGAGCTCCACGCCCAGGAGCCTGCGCAGGCTCGTGAAGCCCATCATCAGGCTGTCCACCTGGTCCAGCACCTGCTCCAGGGGCCGTCCCGTCTGCCTGCTGAGGAAGACCGCCGTGGCGACCTCCCCCAGGCTCAGCGGCCCGTCCACGTACAACAGGCCCGCCGCCAGGAAGGTCAGGGCGATCGGGAGCATGTACGCGACCTCCAGCGGCGGGTACCAGACGCACCTCAGCCACAGGGTGTACCGCTCCGCCGCGTAGGCGCGGCCCACGCGCTGTTCGTTGAGCGCGGTCTGGCGGGCCTGCCGACCCAGCGCCTCGATCGTGTGCGCGCCCTCCACGGTGTCGGTCACGCCCTGGGTCAGGTCCGAGTAGGCGGCCAGCTCACGCACGTATCCGTCCGGTGCCCTGCGGGCGTACCAGCGCGTGGACACCCACAGCACGACCACGGACGGCGCCCACGCCAGGAGCAGGGCCGGATGCAGGACTGCTGTCGCCACGACGACGATGACCAGGGTCACCGTGCTGACCGCCATCACCGGCACCGCGACGCGCACGGTGTGGCTCAGGTGGCCGATGTCGCGGCCGGTGCGCGCCACGAGGTCGCCCGTGCCCGCGCGCTCCACCACCCCCAGCGGCAGCCGGAGCACCGCGCGCACGAACTCCTCGCGCAGCTCCGCCAGCACGGTCTCACCGAAGCGGATCGAGGCCGCCACGGACACCAGGGTGAACCCGGCGTGCAGCACCAGCGACACGACGATCAGCGCGGCGAGCACGTCGATGCGCGAGGAGGCCCCCTCCGCGCGCACGGTGTCGATGATCACGCCGAGGATCCAGGGCGAGGCCAGCGCCATGAGCGCGGCCAGTCCGTACAGGAGCACGACGACGGCGAACAGGGCGCCGTGCTCCCGCCCGGCGCGGCGCAGCCGTGCCCACACCGCGGGAGCGGACGCGACCGGCAGCCCGGCGGTGTGGTGCTCCCGCGGTGCCCCGGCCGTACCGGCGGCCTCGGCGCGGTCGGCGGTCTGGGTCATGGCCTCCCCTCCGTGGGGACGGCGCGCAGGACGGCGGCGGCGTAGCGGGGGGACGCGGCGAGGAGCTCCCGGTGGGTCCCCTCTGCCACGAGGCGGCCCTCCTCGACGAACTGCACGCCGTCGGTGTGGTCGAGCAGCAGGGGACTGGTGGTGACCAGGCCGGTCGTGCGGCCCGCGCGTTCCACGGGCAGCCGTGCGGCGATGGCGGCCTCGGAGTGGGCGTCCACGGCCGAGGCGGGCTCCACGAGCAGCAGGATCTCCGGGTCCAGCGCCAGGGCGCGGGCCAGGCGGAGCCGCTGCTGCTGGCCGCCGGAGTACTCGCGTCCGCGCTCGGTGAGCAGCGCGTCCAGTCCGGCGGCGGACCGGCGCACCACGTCGTCGGCGCGGGCGGCGCGCACGACCTCGGCGAGGCGCTCGTCGGAGACGCCGCGGTCCGGGGCCAGCTCGTCGCGCAGTGTTCCGGAGAACAGGTGCGCGTCGTTGGAGGCGACGAGGACACGGCGGCGCACCCACGCGCGGGGCAGGTCCCGCAGGCGCACGGACCGGCCCGTGGAGGTGTCGACGAGCACCGCGTCGGCGCCCTCCTCGTCCCGGTAGCGCCCCAGGCGCTCGGCGATGGCGGTGGCGTCCGCGGGGTCGGCGCACACCACACCGGTGGTGCGCCGCGCACCGATGGTCACGCCGCTGCCCGGGTCGTGCAGGTCGCAGGGGGCGGTCGGTCCACGCACCGGGTGCTCGGGGTCGGGGTGGTCGTGCTCCAGGCTCAGCACGCGTACCACGCGACCCGCGGCCACGCGGGCGGAGGCGAACAGGGACAGGGCGCGCATCAGGTGGCGCACGGCCGTGGACAGCGTGCCGGTGTAGCCGTAGAAGGCGACGAGCTGGCCGGTGGTGACCTCCCCGGACAGGGCCAGGCGCGCGCCGTACCAGACGATCCCGACCAGCAGCAGGCCCGGGAGGAGCTCGCGTACGGCGTTCAGCGCGGCGTCCGCCCAGCCCACGCGCACGGCGGCGGAGCGGACCCGCCGCGAGGCGGTCCGGTGGCGGTGGTCCACGGTGCGCTCGCCGCCCACTCCCCGCAGCACGCGCAGGCCCGCCACCAGGTCGGTGGCCAGGGTGGTGAGTTCGGCCTGCCGGTCGCGCTGGTGCTCCTGCCGTTGGGAGAACAGGCGCAGCAGGGGGACCGTCCCCGTCATGATGAGCGGCACCGCCACCAGGACGACCAGGCCGAACGCGGCGTGCGAGGTGAGCATCAGCGCGCTGACCGCGGCCACCGCCACGACGGAGGACAGGAACTGCCCCGCGATCGCGTGGAAGTCACCGATGCGGTCGATGTCCTCGGTGCCCACGGCCACCACCTCGCCCGAGGGCAGTCTCCGGGTGAGCGTGGGCCCCATGCGTACGGAGTGGTTCGTGACCGCCTGGATGGTCCGGTAGGCGGAGGCGTACCAGTTGAAGCACTCGGCCCGGTGGCAGACGGGGACCAGCGCGACGACGGTCACGACGAGCGCGGTGAGGACGCCGAACCAGGTGAGGAGGGCGTCCAGGTCCCCCCGGACGAGCCCGGAGTCGAGGGCGGCGCCGAGCGCGGCGGAGATGAGCACGCCGCAGACCATGAAGGCACCCGTGGTCGTCCCCGACCACAGCAGCGAGCGCCACTCCTTCAGGGCGAGCCACCACAGGAACCAGTGGGCCGACCGGTGCTCGGGAGCGCCGGGAGGCTGGGGAAGTGTCCGCACAGTATCCGGACTGTAACCAGGGGAACGCGGAGGGGCCACTTGTTTTCCGCTGGTCGTCCGGCCGTCCGTGGGCCGGAAGGCCGTCCACAGACGGGAGGCGCCGCTGGTGCGGGGCACGGAGGCGGACCGGGCTCGGACACGGGGGCGTCTTCGCCGCTCAGGAGCGCGCCGCGCGCCCCCGGATCCAGTGCGACCGTCCCACGCGCCCGTCCGCCGGACCCGGCCCCGGCCTGTGGACGGCTTCGCGCGGGAGCCTCAGCGGAGGGTGCCCTCGGCGTGCAGCAGTTCGACGAGGCGGCGCACGGCCGGGGCGCAGCGGTCCCGGTCGGCGAAGCCGATCCACGCCAGGTCGGCGATCTCGTTGTCCACCGCGATCTCGCCGTCGTACTCGGCGGTGTGGCACGACAACCGCACCCGGGTGCCCGGGGCCTGCGCGTGGGCGGCCTCGTCGATCACCGCGATCCTTCGGAACGTGCCCGGGCGCAGGACCACGCTGACCTCCTCACGGGCCTCCCTGGCCACAGCGGCCTCGTCACTCTCTCCCGGCTCACGCTTGCCGCCGGGGAGGTAGAACAGGTCCACCCCCTCGGTGCGGACGCACAACAGGCGCCCCTGACGGACGTGGACCCAGGCCAGGGCGTCGATGACGGCGGGAGGGGAGGACGGGGTGGGAGACATGTGATCACCCTATGTCATCTCGCGGACGCGGATTCCGGGAAAAGCATCCGTTACCCCCCTGGGACTGGAGGACTCCACGGGGTAACCTGACGGCGCTTGGGAGCGCTCCCACACCCCCCGGGGGCCTCCAGGTCCCCGGGGGATACGGGGATACGGGAGATCAGAACGGGGACCGACTCAACGAAGGAAAGGCTCATGTCCCGCACACGCACAGCCATCGGAGCCGTCATAGGCTCCGTCTCGGCACTGGCCACGGGAGCGGCGCTGCTCAGCATGGCGCCCGCCTCGGCCAGCGAGTCCGAGTTCTACGTCAACCCCAACACATCGGCGGCCGTCTGGGTCCAGGAGAATCCCGGCGACCACCGGGCCGACGTCATCCGCGAACGCATCGCCTCGGTCGCGCAGGCCACCTGGTTCACCCAGCACAACCCCGGCGAGATCCGCGGCGACGTGGACGAGGTGGTCAGCGCCGCCGACGCCCAGGGGAAGAGCCCCATCCTCGTGGTCTACAACATCCCCGGACGCGACTGCGGCAACCACAGCGAGGGCGGGGCGCCCGACCACGGCGCCTACCGCTCCTGGGTGGACGAGCTGGCGTCCGGACTGGAGGGCCGTCCCGCCACCATCGTCCTGGAGCCCGACGCCCTCCCGCTGGTGAGCGGTTGCAGCGACCCGTCCGAACTCCTGGACTCGATGGCCTACGCGGGCAAGGCGCTCATGGCGGGCTCCTCCGAGGCCCGGGTGTACTTCGACATCGGGCACTCGGCCTGGCTGGACCCCCAGGAGGCCGCCGACCTGCTCAACGGCGCGGACATCGCGAACAGCGGCCACGGCGTGGCCACCAACACCTCCAACTACAACTGGACCGACGACGAGGTCGCCTTCGCCGGGGCCGTCATCAACGCGACCGGCGTCTCCGGGCTCGGAGCCGTGGTCGACACCAGCCGCAACGGCAACGGCCCCGCACCCGACGGTGAGTGGTGTGACCCGCCGGGACGGATGATCGGCCGCCCCAGCACCACCAACACCGGCAACCCGCTGGTCGACGCCTTCATCTGGACCAAGCTGCCGGGTGAGGCCGACGGCTGCATCGCGTCCGCCGGGCAGTTCGTGCCGCAGGCCGCCTACGACATGGCGGTGAACGCCCCCGAGCCCCCGGACGAGCCCACCGACCCCGGCGAGGAGCCCACCGACCCGGGTGAGGAGCCGACCGATCCCTCCGGCGACGGCTGCACGGCCGAGTACACGATCGACAACGACTGGGGAAGCGGCTTCCAGGCGACGGTGACGGTCACCGCCGACTCCGCCCTCACCGGCTGGACCGTGACGTGGACCTACACCGACGGCCAGCAGGTCAGCCAGGGCTGGAACGCCGACATCTCCTCCAGCGGGTCACAGGTCACCGCGACCGACCTGGGCTGGAACGGCGGCCTCGACGCCGGCGGCAGCACCGGCTTCGGGCTCACCGGAACCCACAGCGGCGCCAACAGCGTGCCGGACGTGGCGTGCTCCGCGGCCTGACGGCCACGGACACCTGACGGGGTGGGGCGTTCTCGCGTCCCACCCCGTTTTCCGTCTCCCCGGCCCCTCCGGACCCGCCCCTCCCGTCCGCCTCCGGCCATCGGCGCCGAACCCCGCACTTCCGGCGGAGCGACGTACTAGCATCCCCGGTGTCAGCGGCGACGACCAACCGATTCCGGTCCCCTCCGGCTCCGGTTCCCCCGGCGCGGGGCCACGGCCGCTTCCGAAGCCTGGAAGGTAGACAGCATGGCGGTTCCACACGCGGAGGAACGGTTCCTCCGACCGCTCCTGGCGGACAGCTCCTGCGGCGGCGTCCCAGCGCAGACCGGCCCCCGGAGGGAGGCGCGCGAGCAGGCCCACAACCTGTACAGCGCGGCCGTCGGCGCATGCCTGGGCCGCGCCGAAACCCGACCCGAACTCAGGGAACGCGCCGCCGGGCTCCTCAAGGAGGAGGCCCGGCTGCCCTTCCTCGCCTCCGACGAGGTCGACCGGCTCAACCGCGAGCTGCCCGAGGTCCTCACCGACCTGCGGGCGGACCCGGTGCGCGTCCGCGACGGAGCCACCCCGGAGGATCCGCGCAGGACCCTGGCGGAGACGGAACTGGCCGCCCTGTTCGACCTCGCGCTCCGCGACCGGCTCACCGGCGCGGCCCGCGAACGGCCCCGGCTCCTGCTCCTCGGCGGCCAGCCCGGCTCGGGCAAGTCCACCCTGCAGCGCCTCCTCCTGCCCGTCCTGCCCGAGGGCACCGTCAGCTACGACGGCGACGACCTGCTGCGCCTGTCGCCCGACTACGAGTGGGCGATGACCGCCGACGACCGCGTCGCGTCCTTCTCCCTGGCCCGGCAGGTCGGCGGGCTGCACGGACTCGCCATGGAGTACCTGCGCGCGGGCCGCGTGGACGTGGTGTGCAGCCACCCCCTCGGCCGCGCGGACTGGGCGGCGTCCTGGGTCGAGGGGTTCCGCGACGCCGGATACCGGGTCGAGGTCGCCTTCGTGGCCACCCACTCCTCCAACAGCCGGTTCTCCCTCGCCGACCGCCACGCGCGGTCATGCGCCCAGCAGGGTTTCGGCAGGTGGATGCCCGAACTCCACCACGACCGCTTCTACCTGGGGGTGCCCAACACGGTGGAGTTCCTGGAGACCCACCGGCTGGCGGATTCGCTCTACGTGCTCTCCCGCGACGGCGAGGTTCTCTACGCCAACCACCAGGAGGACGGCGACTGGAGGACCGAGCCGTTCGGCCGGATCGCCCTGGAGGCCGAGCGCGGACGCCGCGACCAGTGGCACGGGGAGGGGACCGTGCCCCACGGCGCCTTCTGAGGGCGCCCACGGCGCCCTCCGGGGCCGGGGCGCGGACGCGGGGTGCCCCGCCGGGCGCCCCGGCCGTCAGTTCCCGGCGGTCGCCTTGCGCATGGCCTCCCGGTCCTCCTCGCCGAAGCGCTCCTCCAGGTCCTCGGGGGCGGCGTCCAGATCGATCCGGGACACGGGCACCCCGCGCGCGGACCCGATCGCGCCCAGGCGCCGCAGCGCCCGGTCGCCCGCGTACCTGACCAGCTCCTCGGGCGGCAGCTCGTAGCGCCGTGCGTCGGGGTCACCAGAGGGCTTCCCGCCGCGCTCGACCGTGGACATCACGTGCGGCAGCAGTTCGTCCAGGCGCTCGCCCACCACGCCCCAGTTGGCGTCGTCGGCCGCGACGTGGCGCCGGCACGTGAAGGTCCCCCACGCCATGTGGCGCCGCTCGTCGTCGCCGATCCGCCGCACGATCCGCCGCATACCCGGGAAGATGTCCCGCACCGTGCACACGTGGTTCCACGCGTAGTACCCGGTCAGCGCCAGCGACCCCTCGATGACGTGGTTGTAGGTCACCGAGGCGCGCACCTGGTTGCGGGGGCTCGGGTCCTCCAGCAGCCTCTCCAGGGACCCGGGCAGCTCCTCGTGGAACAGCTTGCGGTAGCCCGGGTTGGCGTCGACGTGCTCGTGCAGGTCCTCCTGGACCCCGATCGCGTCCAGCCACAGCCGGAACGCCTGGACGTGCTTGGCCTCCTCGAACGCGAACTGGGTCAGGTACATCTCGTCGCCCAGCCGCCCCTCCGAGGCCATGGCCCGGATGAAGGGCTGGATGTCCTCGGTGACCGCCTCCTCGCCCGCCACGAAGAACGCGCACAGCCGCAGGACGCTCGTGCGGGCGCCCCCGCCCAGCTTCTTCCAGTCCTCGGCGTCCTGGCTCAGGTCGATGTCCGCGGGGTCCCAGAACCTGGCGTTGCCCTTGCCGAAGAGCCTGAGCGGTAGGGACTCCCAGTTCAGGCCGCCCTTCCGGAGGGCGTGGAAGCCGGTGCGCCGCTCGCCGGCGGCCGGTTCGGGGAGGCTGGCGGCCGGGGAACCGGCACTGTCGGACTCGGACTCGGGGGCGGGGGAGCCGGGCATGGGAGGACCTCCTGGAAGAGCTGTCGTGCCCTCATGATTGGACACGGGGAGGCTTCGTGTAAAGAGCGGAGGCGGCGCCCGTCACCGGGGAGCCGAATTCGGTTCCGTCGGGAGGAGGACGGCGGGGCGGGGGACCCCGCTCAGGGCGTTCCGGTCGGGGCGGGACGGCGACGGAGCCGGGACGAAGCCGGGATTCGGTCGGTGTCGCTGGCGATCCGCACCTTCCGGAACGGTACGGTCAGGGAGTACCGCCCGCACCGAACGACCGATCGGGAGACGACGTGTTCTGTGGTGATCCCGGCACTTCCGGCTACACCGCGTGCGCCGCCCAGACCCAGCTCTTCGCGTTGGCCTCCGCCATCCCCGCGCTGCTCGGACTGGTGCTCCTCGTGGCCGCCTTCGCCGCGCCCTCGGTCCGGGGGGACCGGCTCCTGCGCACCCGCACCCTCAGCTACTCCCTGGTGGCCTGGGGGATCGCGGCGGGCACCTACGTCATGGGCGTCCTGCCCTCCGTCTGACGGGAGGGGCGGCGCCGCGCCTCCCACCCCCTCCGCCCGGGGCCTCGGGTCCGGTCAGGTCTCCTCGCCCGACAGCAGGTCGGAGGCGTCGGTGATCCGGTAGGCGTAGCCCTGTTCGGCCAGGAACCGCTGCCGGTGCGCGGCGTAGTCCTGGTCGAGGGTGTCACGGGCCACCACGGCGTAGAAGCGGGCGGCGCGCCCGTCGGTCTTGGGGCGCAGGACCCGGCCCAGCCGCTGCGCCTCCTCCTGGCGGGAACCGAAGGAGCCCGAGACCTGGACCGCGACACCGGCCTCGGGCAGGTCGATGGAGAAGTTCGCGACCTTGGAGACCACCAGCGTCCGCAGTTCACCGGAGCGGAAGGCGTCGAAGAGCCGCTCGCGCTCCTTGTTGCGGGTCTCACCCTTGATCACCGGCGCGCCCAGCGACTCGCCCAGGTCGTCCAGCTGGTCGATGTAGGAGCCGATCACCAGCACCTGCTCATCGGGATGGCGCTCCACGATCTCCCGGACCACGGAGGTCTTGGTCTCGGAGGAGGCGCAGAACCGGTAGCGGTCCTCCGGCTCGGCGGTCGCGTAGGCCAGCCGCTCGGACTGCGACAGGTCCACACGGACCTCCACGCAGTCCGCCGGGGCGATCCACCCCTGGTTCTCCATGTCCTTCCACGGAGCGTCGTAGCGCTTGGGGCCGATCAGTGAGAACACGTCGCCCTCACGGCCGTCCTCGCGCACCAGGGTCGCGGTCAGACCCAGGCGGCGACGCGCCTGGAGGTTGGCGGTCATGCGGAAGATCGGCGCGGGCAGCAGGTGCACCTCGTCGTAGACCACGAGCCCCCAGTCGCGGGCGTCGAACAGCTCCAGGTGCGTGTACGCGCCCTTACGCTTGGCCGCCATCACCTGGTAGGTGGCGATCGTGACCGGGCGGATCTCCTTGCGGGTGCCCGAGTACTCGCCGATCTCGTCCTCCGTCAGCGAGGTGCGCCGCAGCAGCTCCGTCCTCCACTGGTGCACCGACACGGTGTTGGTCACCAGGATGAGCGTGGTCGCGCCGGTCATGGCCATCGCCGCCGCGCCGACGATGGTCTTGCCCGCGCCGCACGGCAGCACCACCACGCCGGACCCGCCCGCGTGGAAGCTCTCCGCGGCCTCCTTCTGGTAGCCGCGCAGCTCCCAGCCGTCCTGGTCCAGGTCGATCTGGTGCGACTCGCCGTCCACGTATCCGGCCAGGTCCTCGGCGGGCCAGCCGACCTTCAGCAGTGCCTGCTTGAGGTTGCCGCGCTCACTCGGGTGCACGGCGACCGAGTCCTCGTCCAGCCGCTCGCCCAGCATCCCCCTGAGCTTCTTGGCGCGGACGACCTCCTCCAGCACGGCCCGGTCCGAGGACTCCAGGACCAGTCCGTGCACCGGGTCGCCGACGATCCGGAGCCGCCCGTAGCGGTCCATCGTCTCGGTGATGTCCACCAGCAGCGAGTGCGGCACCGGGAACTTGGAGAAGCGGATCAGCGCGTCCACGACCTGCTCCGCGTCGTGTCCGGCGGCTCGGGAGTTCCACAGCGCGAGTGGCGTGACCCGGTAGGTGTGCACGTGTTCGGGGGCGCGCTCCAGCTCGGCGAAGGGTGCGATGGACCGGCGGCACTCGGCGGCGAGCTCGTGGTCGACCTCAAGCAGGAGCGTCTTGTCGGACTGGACGATCAGGCAGGACACACGGACCTTCAATCTCGCGGGGAGGGGCGGCCCCAGGTGCAACACATCCGGGCCCCTGATCATGCCCGCAAAACCGTGGTCTCAGACGGAGGCCGTCGTCACCGGTCGCCGCCCGCGCCGCGTGCGGCGGCCGGCTCAGGCCGTGGCGGCCTCTCTGGTCACCATGAACACGACGAGGACGAGCATCGGGCCCAGGACCGGGCTGGCCAGGTTCTGCGGCTCCGTCTGGCGGGGAAAGCCCGGGCAGGGGACCGGGGGAGGGGGACGCGGCCCCATGCCGTAGCCGGTTCCGAGGGGGTGCGGGGGCCGGGTCAGGGGCCGGGAAGCCGGGTCAGGAGGTCAGGAGGAACATCATCACGAACAGGACCATGACCGGGATCGTGAAAAGCACGAACAGGATGACGTAGGCGAAGGTGCACGCCCAGGTGTACCGGATGTACCGATCCACCTCGACCGGATCGGGGAGCCTCCTCAGCGCCGCGATTCCGAAGCCGATCCCGGGGACGTTCACCACCAGCAGGAAGAACCAGAAGTCCAGGTAGATCATCAGGGCCGGCCCCGCCACGGTCAGGACCGCCACCACCAGTGCCGCCACGGCACCGCCCACCCGTGCGGGGGGCGCGGCCGGCGGGGGCGTCCCGGGGGGATACGCCGGGTCGGTCGGGGGAGGCGCCGACAGCCCGGGCCGCCCCGACGCACCGGAGGGCGCCGGGGGTCCCGCGGATCCGTACGGCGCCCCGCCCCCGGACGGCGCCGGGCCGGGAGAGGAGCCCTTCCTCTCCCAGAAGCCCCTCGGATCGCCTCTGCCGCTGCCGCTCATCACCGTGCCGCCTCCCCGCCGTCGCGCACCGGCGCACAGCGTTCCCGTTCCCGTGTCCGCTCACGCGGTGCCCGCGGGCCCGGTCCGCCAAACCCGGTCAGTAGTTGGTGACCGGGACGATTCCCTCGATCCATGATCCCGCCTGGGTGAACAGGACGAACGTCAGCACCAGCATCACGAAGAGCATCACCCCGGCCGCGCCCAGGCAGTACCAGGAGTAGCGGGTGAGGGTCTCGGCCTGGTCCGGACGCCCCCGGTCGCGCGCGTGCGCGGCGCGTACCGCGAACACGATCCCGGCGATGCCGAACAGCCAGTTCGCACAGCACACGAAGGTCAGGGCGTGCAGGATCAGGGCCATCGTGGAGCTGCTGGACCCACCTGGCACCTGGCGTTCCCCGCGGTCGGCCCCGCGGTCCCCGTCGCGGTCATGCCCGGGGTCCCGGGTCCTGCCGCGCTCGCGGCCGTCGTCATGTCCGCGGTCACGGGGGGACGATGCCCCGGGGGGCAGCGATGCGTTGCTCATGGGGGTTCTCTCGCTGTCGGTGGGCGACCAACTCGCCTCCACCCTAGTCCTCCGGAGCCTCCGCGACCCGGTACCCGGCCCCTGGAGCCGGACCGGCCCGGCGGCCGTCAGGAGGTCTTCCCGGGAGATCCCCACCGCTCCTCGGACTCCTGCTCCAGCTCTGCCACGGCCGTCACCCGGTGCACCGCGAACCGGTGCACCGCCGCACGCGTGGCGTCGTAGGCGGTCAGGAAGCCGCCGTCCACGCCCGAGGGCTCCACGATCCGGCTCACCTGGCGCCCGTCGGTGTCGGTGTAGCCGATCCACACCCTCCGCCTCTCCCGGGCCGCCCGCGCGAGCACCTCCAGTACCACCACCGACCGTGAACCCGCCGGGCCGTCCTCGGGCAGCGAGACCGGCCTGCGCACCGCCATGGCCGCCTCGTCCCCGGCCCGCAGGGCGCGTACCGCCTCGTCCGCCAGCTCCCGGGGAGAGACCCCCTCGCCCGGTACGGGCGGCACGTTCGCCGAGTCGGCCCGTCGCACCTCGGGACGGCCCAGGCTCATCGACCCGTCCCCGCCCTCGGGCACCGGGTGGTACCCAAGCTGCCGCAGCCGCTCCACCAGCGCCGGCCGGGTCGAACGGCTCGCCACCACGGTCGGGGCGAGCCGCAGCAGCCCCAGGTCCGCGGCCCGGCGGTCGTTGACCAGCTCCTCCAGCAGCGCTGGCTCGTCGCACCGCAGGTAGCTCGACGCCGTACCCGCGCGCAGCCGCCCGTGCCGCCGTCCCACGTCCGAGACCAGGTACCGCAGCGCCTGGGGGAGCGGGGTGCGCGAGTGGCGTTCGAGCATGGCGGTGATGTCGTCGGTACCGCGTCCGACGTCCAGGGCCCGGCGCACCGACTCCTCGGTGAACCGGTACACGGTGGCCCCGCCGGTGGACTCCACGTCGGCGACCAGGGCCAGCTCCCGGGCCAGGTCGGGCACCAGCGGCCCCGGCGCGACCGCGGTCAGGTCGCCCTGGACCAGCACGTAGTCCAGCGGCTTGGGCAGCTCCTTGGCCAGGATCCGCGCGGCGGCGTCCTCGTCGCCCTCCAGCAGCGGCCGGACGTGGTCGGCCAGTGCTCCGAGCCCGGTCAGCCCGAGCGCCGCGGCCTCGGCCTCGGCGGTCCGCACCAGCTCGGCGTGGACCGGCGACTGGCGGCGCGGACGGCGCCAGGCCAGACGGGCGGACAGCGAGTCCGGCAGCGGCGTGAACCCGGGCTCCGCGGTGCCCAGCTCCCCGAGCAGGTCGCGGCGGGCCTGTGGAGCGGTGGGCCGCTCCAGGCCCGGACCGAGCAGGTTGCGCACCCGCCCGCCCGAGTCGCGCGAACCGGTCAGCGTCGCCACGCGGTCCGACTCCAGCCACGCCGACGCCAGGCGCAGCCACCGGCGCCCGGGCGGGCGCTCCCGCCACAGGTCGTACTCGCGGGTGGGCAGCCATTCGCCCTCGACCCGGTCGTCCACCGCGAGCAGCCCGGCGGCGTACGCGACCTCCACGAACAGGGCGGCGGTGGACTCGTCGGTGTCCATCACCCGGGTGGCGCGGCGAAGGTCGCGCACCCCCAGCCCGCCGTTGCGCAGCACCGCCGCAGGCTCCTGGGACCAGTGCTCCAGCAGCTCCTCCACCGCGCGCAGCACCGTGAACGCCTGCCCGGCGGCCGTCCGGGTGACGGCGTCGGCGGGGTTCTGCGTACCCGCGAACGGCGGCGGAGCGGTGGTGACCTCACGGAACAGCAGCCCCGAGCGCAGGTGGACCCCCACCTCGCGCGGCAGGGTGAGGGTGTCCTCCCCGCTCGGCAGCAGCAGGGCGCGGGCGATGAGCGCGTCGACCGGTGAGGAGGCGGTGGCCAGGGTGACCTCGCGGCGGGCGCCGGAGACGGTTCCGTGGGGCGGCCCCCAGGCCATGCTGTCCAGCAGCCTGCGGGCCTGGGGTCCGTCGCTCACCTGGCCGACCAGCGCGGCCACCCGGCCGGGATCGGCCAGGAGCGTGGCGACCGCCTCCACGGGCGTGCTCGCGGTGCTGTCGGGCGCGAGGTCGTCGGCCAGCCTCCTGGCGGCGCCGGGCGGCAGCGCGGCCAGCAGCACGCGCGCGGGCGGGCCGAGCCGGGCGGGGTGGGGGAGCAGATCGCGCAGTACCTGCACGGGGCGCAGCCGCCCCCGGTCGGGCCAGATCAGCGCCAGCCCCATCAGGGTGTCCAGGGCACGGGTGAGCGGGTCCTCCGCCGGGTCGGGCGCGGGCGCCAGCCCGAGCGCTCCGGCCAGGTCGACGGTGGGCACCCCCACCGGTTCGGACAGCCGGTCGTCGCCGAGCGCGACCACCGACTCCAGCACCTGGAGGGTGAACCGGTCCAGGCGCTCCAGGATCCTCAGGACGGTGTTGCGGGCGGTCGCGCGGGAGGCGAGCGCGCCGAGGTCGGCCGGGACCGGCCGGGCCAGGTCGGGACGGGCGCGCAGCAGGTCGGCGAGTGCGGAGTCCGATCGGCCGCGCAGCCATGAGGTGAACGTGGGAAGGCGGCCCGACGCGGGGGGTTCGCTGCTCCCCGTGCCTGGTTCGTGCTCGTCGGACTGTGCGTTGTCGGTCATCACGTCAACGCTAAGCGATTCCCGCCCCGGGGTTCGCGCGAGCCCGCTCCACTCCTGCGGGCACGCCCGCCGCACGGTCGCAGACCGTATCCGAAGGCAGTTCTATGACCGGAATTCTCAAGAGGGGCTTAAAAGCCAGGTCATGGTAGGCCAATATGGGAGTATGACCCAGCGCTCGGAACAATTGGTACTCGATTATCTGTCCGAGGTCGGCCTGGTTCTGTACGGTCACATGACCGCGAAGGAACGTACCGCCTACCTCACGAGTGTGCGCTCGCGTATCAACGCGCGCCGTGCCGCCGCGGGAAGGGACGACGCGGACACCGTTCGGGGGATCCTCCGGGGCTTCGGATCCCCCCGCGACCTGGTGGAGCGGGAGGTCGCCGGCCGCGACCTCGACATCGAGGACGACGAACTGATCCCGCCCCGGCCCGTTCACGCCCACCGGCCGCCACCGCCCTGGCGGGGCGGGCCCAGCCGCGGTCTGCTGTCCCTGTTGGAGGGCCCCGGCCAGGCGTACGTGCACATCAGGGGCCGCCGCGCGGACCGGGCCGCCCGCGGCGACCGGGGGCCGGGGCCCCTGCACGGCCTGGCGTCGGTGGCGCGCCACACCCCGGGCGAGGCCGTCGCCCTGCTCCTGCTGCTCGCGGCGGTGCCCTGGTGGTGGAACCTGTCGTTCCTGTGGGTCCTCGGCGCGGCCCTGATCCTCCTCAGCCAGGTGTGGGCGGCCAGGGACAAGTGGATCGGCGTGGGCCTGCCCCTGCTGTCCTGCGCGGTCGGCATGGCCCTGTGGGCCGGAGACGCCAGGTTCGTCGACCAGTACGTCCAGGAGTCCCTGGCCGCCACCGGCGTCGTCGGGCTCGGACTGGCCTCCCTGGTGTGCGCGGTCTACCTCTACCCGAGGGCCCTGCGCTCGGCACGGGCCGCTGAGGGCGCCGAGGAGCGCTGACCACGGACGGAGGCACGGGTCACTGCTTGGCAAACGCTGGGAATAACCTTTTCCGGTCGGCCCGTCACCGTGCGTCCGAACACGCGGATTCGGGTAGTCATGTCGGTACACCGCCTCATTCGGTTGACGGCGGTCGCGTCAGTACCGGTGGCCCGGCCTCCAGCCCGGCCACCACTCCCGTCGAGGCGGTCCATGTCTCCGCCGAGTCCCGTCCCACACTCCGCGCCCAGCGGTGAGGGGCCGCCACCGACGCCGCGAGGCCCGGGTGATCCGTATCCGGGCCTCGTTCCATGTCCGGCCCGGCCGCGGGGAGCCCGACACGGAGAGGCGGCCATGCCCTCGCGCCCGTGAGCCCCGGGGCATTACCTTTGGAGGCACCCATGGAAACCAGGGGCGCTCCGGGAACGGGCGGACGGCGCGGACCCCCGCGTCCTCCCTGCTCCGGGCGCACGTCACTGAAAGCATGAGGTCATCAGGTGCCCACCGGCAAGGTCAAGTGGTACGACGGCGACAAGGGCTTCGGCTTCCTCACCCGGGACGACGGCGGTGAGGTGTTCGTGCACTCCTCCTCGCTCCCCGAGGGCACCGTGCCGCTGCGCCCCGGCCAGAGGGTCGAGTTCGGCGTGGCCGAGGGGCGCAGGGGCGCGCAGGCGCTCCAGGTCAAGCTCCTGGACACCCAGCACTCGGTCGTCAGGGCACGGCGCAAGAAACCCGACGAGATGGTGGTCATCACGGAGGACCTCATCAAGCTGTTGGAGGACCTGTCCAACGGCTACCGCAGGGGCCGCCACCCCGAGCGCAGGGAGGCCGCCAAGATCGCCTCCGTGCTGCGGGTGGTCGCCGACGACCTGGAGGCCTGAGCGGCCGCCGACCCCCTGGGCGCGGTGGCCCGGGTCACATGCGACCGGCGCACGACCGTATCAAGAGGGTGTATCGGTCGAACCTTGACCCGCGTTATGGTCAAATCGGTGCCCGCGATCAGTGAGAATGGGAAACGTGAGCCCTTCTCGACGTTCTCCTGTACCGGACAAGGCATGTATCGAGGCGGTGGATCTGGCCCGCTCTGTGGCCGCCGAGGCCGGACGGCCCGAATGGGTGGGTGAGCACCTCGCCCCCCAGATCGAGGACACACGCCTGATCACCCACTACTTCACCTGCCTGGACCCCGCCTACCCGGGGTGGAACTACGCCGTTACCGTGGTCCGCGCCTCGCGCGCCAAGAAGGTCACGGTCAACGAGGTCGTTCTGCTGCCCGGCGAGGGCGCCATGGTCGCGCCCGAATGGGTTCCATGGAAGGAACGGCTGCGCCCCGGCGATGTCGGTGTGGGCGACCTGCTGCCCACCGAGGAGGACGACGACCGCCTCGTCCCCGGCTACGCCCAGGTGCCCGACAACGACCTGGACGAGGAGGGCGTGGACCGGCAGATGGTGTGGGAGCTGGGCCTGGGCCGACGCCAGGTGCTCTCCGAGACCGGCCGCGAGCAGGCCGCCGAGCGCTGGTACAACGGCGAGGCCGGACCGCGCAGCCCGATCGCCGCGGCCGCGCCCGCCCACTGCCTGACATGCGGCTTCATGACGCCCCTCGCCGGTGAACTACGCCAGATGTTCGGCGTGTGCACCAACGAGTACGCCCCCGACGACGGCAAGGTGGTCTCGATGGACCACGGCTGCGGTGCCCACTCCGAGGTGCGTCGGCCGGAGGCGCGAGGTGAGCCGGTCGGACCGGTCGTGGACGAGATGGGCTACGACCACATCGTCTTCGACGACACCGCCGAACTGGAGCTGGTCTCCTCCGACTCCTGAGCACGCCGCGCCGGTGAGCCGCCGCGCCGTACGACCGGACCCCGGCCCTCCACCACGGTGGGCTAGGGTCGGTTCACCGCATCCGCTTCCACCCCGGGTGCACCGTGCCGGGCCGCGCCCGCAGCGCAGGAGGAAACCGCTATGGCCGATCCGTTGACCGCTTCGGTGGCCGATCCCTACAACACCGCAGAGCTGCGCCGACGCGTACTCGCGGCGTGGGCCGACGCGCCCGCCCGGTTCCGCGAGGACGCCAACGCGGAGGAGGACTTCGCGCTCGGCGGCTACCGCGACCGGGTCGTGGTCGAGCTGGCCCAGAACGCCGCCGACGCCGCCCGCCGCGCCGGCGTGCCCGGACGGATGCGCCTGGCGCTGGCCGGCCACCGGCTGACCGCCGCGAACACCGGTGCCCCGCTGACCCCCGAGGGCGTGGAGTCGCTGGCCACGCTGCGGGCCTCCACCAAGCGCGACGAGCACGGCTCCACCGGGCGCTTCGGGGTGGGCTTCTCCGCGGTCGCGGCGCTCAGCGACGACGTCACCGTCGACTCCGGCGGCGCGGCCGTCCGCTTCAGCGCCGAGGCCGCCCGCGCCTCCGTCACCGACCTGCTCTCCGAGGAGGGCACCCACGGTGGCCTCGCCGAGGAGGTGGAGCGCCGCTCCGGGCACGTTCCCATGCTGCGCCTGCCCTTCCCCGCCCAGAGCACCATCGGCGGGACCTCCGCCGGGAGCGCCGCGGTCGGGGGCTACGACACCGTCGTCACCCTGCTGCTGCGCGACGACTCCGTCCGCGACCGGGTGCGCGAACTCCTGGACCGCACCGGGGAGGCGCTCCTGCTGGCCCTGCCCGGCCTCTCCGAGGTCCGCGTGGACGTGGAGGGCGCCGAGCGCGTCCTCACCCGGGAGGAGACCACCGGGACTGCCGACCTGATCACCAGCCACCGGGACGCCGAAGGTACCCGCACCACCCTGTGGCGCGTCCTGAGCAGGTCCGGCGCCTTCGACCCCGACCTGCTCGCCGACCGCCCCACCGAGGAGCGCGGCCGCACCGCGTGGTCACTGACCTGGGCGGTCCCGGTGAACGAGGAGGGCACGGTCGCCACCCTGCCCGCCGACGTGGACGCCGTGGTCCACGCGCCCACGCCCACCGACACCGAACTCGACCTTCCCGCCGTCCTCATCGGCACCTTCCCGCTCGGCAGCGACCGGCGCGCGGTCCAGTCCGGGCCCGCCACCGACCTGCTGCTCGGGGAGGCCGCCGACGCCTACTGCGCCATGCTGCGCCGCTTCGACGCCCGTGCCGCCCTGGAGCTGGTACCCGGTACCCGGGTGGGCGGCGGCGCCGTCGACGCCGCCTTCCGCGCCCGCGTCGCCGAACCCCTGCGGGACACCCCGTTCCTGACCACCGCCGCCGGTGCGCCGGTCGCCGCGCGCGAGGCCGTGCTGCTCGACACCGGCGGGTCCGACGGTGCGGACGTCCTCGCCACGGCCCTGTCCGAGCTCGTCCCCCAGCTGCTGCCCGGCACGTGGAACCCCCGCCATCCGGCGCTGGCCGCCCTGCGCGTCCACCGCGTCGGACTGGCCGACGTCGCCGACCTGCTGGCCGACACCGACCGGCCGCCGCGCTGGTGGGCCACCCTCTACACCGCCCTCGCCAGCGCCGGGAGCGGCGGCGCCGACATCGAGGAGCTCGGCGCCCTGCCGGTCCCGCTCGCGGACGGGCGGCTCGTGCGCGGGCCCCGGTCCCTGCTGACGCCGGGCGAGGACTGGGACGCGGTCAGCGACGCCCACGGCAACCGGGTCTCCCCGGACGCCCTGGCCACCCTGGGCGTGCGCGTGGTCCACCCCGAAGCGGTCCACCCGCTTCTGAACCGCCTGGGCGCGGTGGAGGCCGGCGCCGCCACCGTCCTGTCCGACCCGCGCACCGAGGCCGCCGTCCGCGACTCCCTGGACGCCGTCGACCCCGAGCCCGTGGCCGAGGCCGTCCTGGACCTCGTCGCCGCCTCGGGGACCACCGTCGCCGACGCGCCCTGGCTGTCCGAGCTGGCCCTGCGCGACGACGAGGACGGCTACTCGGTCGCCGCCGAACTCCTCGTCCCCGGCGCGCCCCTGGCCGACCTGCTCATGGACGACGCACCCTTCGGCACCGTGCACTCCGACCTCGTGGAGCGGCACGGGATCGACGCGCTGCGCGCGGTCGGAGCCCTGTGGGAGCTGACCGCGGTCCGCGCGGAGGAGGCCGCGCTGGGGGAGGACCTGGTCTCGGTCTTCGACGGCGCCGCCGGGGAGGACGGCCCGGACGGTCTGGAGGACTGGGCCGACGAGGTCCTCGAACGCGTCGGCGACCCCGAGCTGCCGCCGGTCGTGCCCGAGCTGGTGTGCGTGGCCGACCTCGACTGCATC
Organism: Nocardiopsis quinghaiensis; assembly: GCF_008638365.1. GTDB lineage: Bacteria > Actinomycetota > Actinomycetes > Streptosporangiales > Streptosporangiaceae > Nocardiopsis > Nocardiopsis quinghaiensis. The sequence goes on from NZ_VWVU01000004.1 coordinate 362,621, forward strand.
GCCGACGACCAGTGGCCCCGGGCCCTGGCCATGCTCGCGGAGGGGCCGCTGCGCGACGCGGTCACCGCTCCCACCCGGGTGCTGCTGCCCGACGGCCGTGTGGTGGACGTGCCCTCCTACACCGCCTGGTGGCTGCGCGGCCGCGCCCTGCTGGACGGCAGCGCGCCGGTCGAGCTGCGCACCGCCGACGCCGAACCCGCGCTGACCGGCCTGTACGACGAGGTGTCCGCCGACGTCGACCCGGAGTTCGCCCGCGCCCTGGGCGTGCGCACCACCCTGGCCGACCTGCTGACCGACCCCGACGGACCGGACGACCTGCTCGCCCGCCTGGCCGACCCGGCCCGGCACGTGGACCGCACGGCGCTGCGCCGGGTGTGGGCCGCCCTCGCCGGGGTGGACTCCGACCTGGTCACCCCGCCGACCATGGTGCGCGCGGTGCGGGGCGGCGCGATCGTGGTGGCCGACGTCGAGTACGCCGTCGTGGTGGACTCCCCGGACCTGCTGCCGCTGCTGGGGGACCGCGCCCTGGTACTGGCGCCGGCGGAGGCCGCCGAGGCCCTGGCGGACGTGCTCGACCTGGACCTGGCGAGCGAGGTCGTGACCGGCAAGGTCGGTTCGGCCGGGCAGATCCGCTCGGTACCGGACGAGGCCGACCTCTTCCTCGACCCCGACGGTGAGCCCGACCGCACCTACCTGCACCACCCGACGCTCACCGTGGACGGTGTCGAACTGGAGTGGTACGTCGGCGACGGCTCGGTACACGCCTCCACCACCGGCGGGCTGGCCCGGGCCCTGTGCTGGCGCGCCGGCCAGTGGTCGCGGCGGCACCTGCTCGCGGCCGCGCTGCGCGACCCCTCCGCGGCGGCCCTTCTCCTGGCCGAGTCCGACCTGGGCGACTGAGGGGCGCTCCGGCGGTCACGCCAGGACGGCGGCCAGCCGCTCGCCCAACCCCTCCTCGGGCTCGTCCCAGGCGGTGACCTCCGGTTCGTCGCCGACCGACAGCGTTCCCGGGAGGGTGACGGCGAACTTGGCGCCGAAGGACACCCCGCCCGCGTCGGCGCGGCGGTAGGCCGCCAGCGTGCGCAGGGGTTCGGGCCCGCTCCTGACCCCCCGGTCCTGGTCCACCGTGGTGACCGCGCAGCGGACGCACACCTTGGCGTAGCCCAGTTCCGCGGTACCCAGGCGCACGGCGCGGACACGGTCCTCGGTGTGCGGCTCGGGCCAGCCCGACACCACGATGTTGGGCCGGAAGCGGTCGAGCGGCACGGGTTCGGCGCCGCGCGCGAGGATGCGTTCGTTGAGCAGGTCCAGTGAGGACAGGGACACCATCAGCACGGCCGTGCTGTCGGCGAACGCGCTGGTGCCCGGGGTCATCCCGCCCACCCGGCGGTCGTGGTCCGGGGGCACCCGTACCAGGCGGCTCGGCGCGCCGAGCGCCTCCGACAGCCATCCGGCGGCCTCGGCGCCCTGGTCCACGCCCGTGAACCGCTGCTTGTGCACCGTCACGTCCAGGCGCGGCCCCTCCGGAACGGCCGTGACCTCGACGGGGCCGAGCCCGTCCAGGTCCAGGCGCAGGCGCGCGCCGTCGGCGCCGACACCGGCGCGGACGAGCGCCATGCGGGGATCGTTGCGCTGGCTGCGGAAGTTCCCGTCGGCGTCGACCACCATGAACGTGCGGTCGTGCGCGATACCGGCGGGCGTCATCTCGGCGGTGCGCACGGAGGTGCCCGCACACCCCTTGACCGGGTAGTGGACGAGTTCGGCGATTCGGACCATGGGCAGACGCTATCGCCACCGGCGGGAGCCGCTGTACGCGGCGGGGTAGCCTCGGCATCCCCGCAACCGACAGGGATCCCCCCCCATGCGCGCACCCTCTCCCGTCCCCCTCGCCCTGGTCGCCCTCCTCCTCGCGTCCGGCTGCCACGGCGACGGCGAGGCCCCTCCCGTGGAGGAGGCCGTTCCCGCGGAGGGGCCCGTCACCGAGCACACCTACGGTCCGGGCCGGCAGATCACCGTGGACCTGACCATGCGCGCCGGGGACGACGGCGGTCGCACGACCCCGTTCTTCTCCGGGTACCGGACCACCGTCCGGTTCGAGCACCGTGACCAGGTGGCCGGATGCACCGCCCGGCTGCCCGTGGGAACGCGCGAGTTCCGGCCCGGGGAGAGCCACGTCATCGGCCTGGAGTGCGACACCGAGGTCACCGTGCACGTGGACGCCCCCGGACTCGCACTGCTGGACGGAGACGACGAGCACGGGTCCGGAGAGGTGGTCTTCACGGGCTAGATGAGTGATTCCAAGGGGTCAGTGGTCGTAGGCCGTCAAAGAGCGTAGGACCGGCTGGCCGGTGCGATCGTTGTGCCAGATCGCGGCGGTCAGCGCCAGGATCCGCTGGAGCACCCGCGTGATCACCCCGACCGGGGTGCGACCGCCGTGTCGCTCCAGGTCCAGCTGGCCCTTGAAGGTCTGGTTGATGGACTCGATGACCTGACGCAACGGCCGCAGCAGGTACGCCCCGGCCCGTGGGGGCTCGCCCTTGCGGGC
>NZ_VWVU01000005.1 GCF_008638365.1 Nocardiopsis quinghaiensis
CTTCGACAGGTGGGTGCGGGCGTAGCGCAGCCACCGGGCCTCGCTGGTGTGGCCGAGCAGGGCCTGCATCAGGGCCAGGGTGATGAGGTCGGCGTTGCTCAGGCGGGGGTGGAAGCCGATGGTGGGGCGCCAGGGGGCCAGGTCGGGGCGGTGCTCCAGGAGTCGTGCGGTGGTGTCGTAGAGTGCACGGGCGAGGGAGTTCAGGTCTTGCGTCACAACATGACCATGGGCTCCCTCGCCTCATGCTCAGACCATGCACCCCTTGGAATTACTCATCTAGTGGGCTGATCGGGGCTTTTCGCCGGATGGTCCTGCCCCTGCCGGCAATGTCGGCGGTCGAGATCGCCGACAGGACCATCGCTGTCGGGGCCGGCCTCGGCGGTCACCGAGCTAGGGAGCGCGCGGGGCCGGGGCCCGCAGGACCGCCAGTCCCAGGGCGAGTACGGCCAGCCCCGCCCACGACACGGCGGGTAGGCGCTCACCGACCACCACCACGCCCAGCAGCGCGGCCACGGCCGGTTCGGCCAGGGTCAGGGTGGTGGCCACCGAGGCGGGTGTGTGCCGCAGCCCGTTCCCGAACAGCCGGTAGGCCAGGAACACGGTGAAGACCGCCAGGTGCAGGGCCACCAGAGCGCCCTCGACCGTGGCCAGCCAGGCCGTCCCGGCGACCAGCACCACCGGGAGTACGGCGAGCCCGCCGCCGGCGAACATCGTGCCCATCACGGCGCCCGAGGGGTGGCCCCGCTGGATGAGCCGCTCGGCGATGAGCGCGTAGGCGGAGTAGGACAGCCCCGCGAGCAGGGCCAGGAGCACCCCGGCGGGTCGCACGGCGGACTCACCGCCGGTGAGCTCCGAGCCCAGCACGAGTACGGCGCAGCCCAGTACCGCGGCCAGGGTGGCCGCGAACCAGCGCGCCGTGGGCCGGACCCGCCCGGTCAGCCAGGCCAGCAGCCCGGCGAAGACCGGCGCACTGCCCAGCGTGATCACCGTGGCGACCGCGACGCCCGCCTGTGCCACGGCCGGGTAGAAGGACAGCGGGTACCCGGCGACGGCCAGGGCGCCCAGGGCGAGCGTCCAGCGTGTGGACTCCCCGCTCCGGACGAGCAGGGCCAGGGAGCCCCGTCCTGTGAGGAACAGCAGCAGACCGCCCAGGACCAGGCCCGCGGAGCCGATGGCGGCCGCGGGCGCGCTCGTGGGAGCCAGGGAGCTGGCGGTGCCGGTGGTGCCCCACAGCACGGCCGCGGCCAGGATCGGCAGCGGCCCCCGGGCCAGGGCCGCGGTGGTGGGGGCCGGGGAGTCGGAGGCGGGAAGAGAGCGTTCTGACACGGTCGTGGTCTTTCGTCGTCACGTGTTCCGGGAGAGGGCGAAACGGGCGCACGACGACACGCGGCCCGGCGGACGCCGCCGACGGGCCGCTGCCCGGGTTCCTCGGGAAGAGGGGGAGGACGCGCCCGGTCAGGCGCGCAGAGGTGGAAGCACGACGTGCCAGTACGGGTTCTTCATGCCTGCCATCCTACGATCGGATGTGTGGGGCAGGGGTACGGGCCCCGGTGCCGGGACGCGGCGTCAGGAGCATGCGGGAAACCTCCGCCCCCCCGGGTCGTTGATGACCTCCCGGTGCCCCTGGTAGGGGTACAGCCGGGCCCAGTCGTCGGAGGTCGCGGGCAGGTCGGAGGTCTCCCGGAGCCGCAGTCCCAGCAGTTCCGCGAGTTCCCGGGTGCGCCCCTCGGGCGCGGACAGCCTCTCCCAGTGCTGCTCCAGGACCGGGCTCACCCGCTCCTCGGGGAGCCCGAGCAGTGCTCGGGCCACCTCCAGGTCCACCGGTGAGGGCAGGTAGGGGTCCAGGTCCATGGTGAGGATGTTCAGCTGCTCGTGGCGGGGGATCTCCTCCCCGGCGGTGGCCAGCCAGGTCGCGATCACCATGCGCGACTGGCCGGTGGTGCGGCACCGGTGGGGTTCGTAGGGAGAGGGCAGACCCAGGACCGACCGGCTCACGTCGCCCACGAACTCGGCCCGCCAGTACGTCCCTCCCGGTTCCATGTAGCTGTGGACCACCACGGACCCGCCCTCGGGAACGTCCAGGTCCCGTTCGTAGGAGGAGCCGTTCTGCCACACCACCGGCAGGCGGCCGTGCGCCGCCTCGGGCAGCAGGTCCACGGCCGGGGCCAGGGCCTCGTGCCAGTGGTCCACCCACGGTTCGAACCCTGGCAGCGGACAGTAGGTGATGCCCTCCTTGACCTGGCAGGGGGATCCGTGTGCGCCGTACACCCGGCTGTCGGCTATGGGGGTGAGGGATGTGTAGGTCTGGCGGCCGTGGGCGACGGTGAGCACGGCGCCGGCCATGAGCACGGTGACCGTTCCCAGGCAGGCGGCACGCAGGGCACGGCGTTCCCGGGCGGCCAGGGCCAGGAACACCAGGACGGCCACGGCCAGTACCGCGTAGACCAGGTAGTGGGCGGCCACGCCCGTGACGGAGGGCGCGCGCACCTCGAACGGGTGCATGGTGAGGCGGACCGCCCACTCCATCCGGAACGCCGCGTTCTGCAGGTTGCTCTCCAGCAGCGAGACGCCGTACACCACGTAGACGGGCGCGGTCAGCCCCACCACGACCAGTGGCAGGTACGAGCGGGTCCACGCCACCAGGGTGATCGACAGGAGCGGTCCCGCCGCCGCCAGCAGGAGGGGCGCCGGGTACGCGGGCGGACTCAGCGCGCCCGGCAGGGGAGGGGAGGACCACCAGTAGCTCAGGCCGGCCAGTACCGTCACCATCGCCGCGCTGACCAGGGAGGACGCCGCCATCAGGGACAGGAGGCGGCTCGTGCGGCCCAGGGGGGACACCAGTGCCGTGGAGTAACGGATCTCACGCATGGCGGGGAAGGCGGCCGCGACGAACATGATCACGCCCACGACCGTCGCGATGGAGTCGACCCTGCTGTACCAGCCCTCCAGCGTGGGCATGCCCGTGGCCCGGCCCATGTCCAGGAGCAGGTAGGCGCCCGCCGCCGTCCCCAGGGCCGGGAGCGGGTTCCGGCACAGACGCACCGTGTTGTACCACGTCAGCCGGGCGAACGCACCGAGGGAGCCCCTCCGCCCGACGACACGGCTCATCGGACGTCCTGTTCCACACCCGTGAGCAACAGGTAGGCGTCCTCCAGGGTGGGCTCGACCGGCTCCAGGCCGGTGCCGGACGCGGCGTGCGCGCCGTCGGCCGGAGTGAGCACCCGGTAGCGTCCGTCGGCCAGCCGCCAGGCGGTGTACCCCTCACCGGGGTGCTCGCCGTGCTCCCACACGTGCCCGCGCGAGCGGTCCACCAGCTCTCCCGGGGTGCCGTCGAAGACCACCCGTCCCGAGTCCAGGCACACCACGCGCTGGCACAGGGCCGCCACGTCCTCGATCTGGTGGGTGGAGAGCACCACGGTGCTGCGCACGGCCAGCTCCGAGACCAGTCCGCGGAACCGGATGCGCTGCTCGGGGTCCAGGCCGATGGTCGGCTCGTCCAGCAGCAGTACCTCGGGATCGCCGAGCATGGCCGCGGCCAGTCCCAGGCGCTGGCGCATGCCGCCGGACAGGCGGCGGATCCGGCTGTGGCGGCGGTCGAGGAGACCGACCCGCTCCAGGCCGCGGCGCACCTCGTCGTGGCGGGCCCGGCGCCCGCCCAGCTCCTTGAGCACCGCCATGTAGTCCAGCAGGCCGAACGCGGTGAAGTACGGGTAGAACTCGGGGTTCTGCGGCAGGTAGCCCAGACGGCGCCGGATCTCGGTCCGCTCGCCCGCGCGTTCGGGGTCGCGCCCCAGCACGCGGACCTCGCCGTCGGTGGCCTCCAGGTCGGTGTTCAGGCAGCGCAGGAGCGTGGTCTTGCCCGCGCCGTTGCGTCCCAGCAGTCCGGTCACTCCGGGCTCCAGGTCCAGGTCGACACCGTCCAGGGCGGTCCGGGTGCCGTAGCGGCGCACCAGGCCGCGCAGGTGGACGGGGGCGGTCACCGTGGTCGTGGAGCTCATGCCGCCCTCACACGCCACAGGAGGGCGATGAGCAGGGTGGCGAGCGCGCCCGCCCACCACACCTGGGCCTGGGGAGCCAGCAGTTGCAGGGGAGTGGCGTCCCCGGCGGCGATCAGGGCGCCCAGGGCGAGCAGCCACAGCAGTCCCACGACGGCGCTGGCCGCGCCCAGGTGCAGCCAGCGGCTGAGTAGCAGTGAACCGGTCACGAGGGTGAGCGCGGGCAGCAGCCAGAACGTCGACGCCCAGGGCGCGTGCGAGGGGGGCAGCAGCAGGGCCGCCGCCGTGCACAGGGTCAGCGCGGGCACCAGCACCGCGCAGGTGCGCAGGAACAGCAGTCGCTGCCCGGCCAGCGGGGTGACCGACGTCAGGGTGTGGGCGGGGTCCACGCCGCGCCCGTAGGCCAGGGCCACGCCCACCAGCGGCACGACCGGGGCGGTGAAGGTGAACATCAGCGAGCCGAGCGGCAGGTGGTGGGCGGCCAGCAGGGCGGCTGCCAGCACCACGACCGTGGCCAGCAGCCAGGCCCGGTACAGCCCGGGGGTGGCGGCGAGCAGTTTGGCGCTGCCCTCGCCCACCCCCAGCGAGGACAGCAGTACCTCGACCGGGCCGCGCCGGGGGCGGTCCACCACGTCGCGCAGGTCCGCCCAGCTCCGGGCCAGCCAGGCCTCGTCGGCGGGGAGCAGGTCACGGCAGTTCGCGCAGCGGGTGATGTGGGCCTCCACGGACATGGCGGTGACGTCGTCGGATCGGTGGTGGGCGTACTCGTGTGCCTGGGCAGGGGTCAGGTGCCAGCTCATGTCAGTGCCTCCCGTAGCCGCGCCTTGGCGCGCATGACCCGTGTCTTGACGGTTCCTTCGGGGATCTGGAGAATCTGCGCGGCCTCCCGGACGGTGAGTCCGTCGAGCACGGTGGCCTGGATGGCCGAGCGCAGCTCGGGTGAGAGGGAGTGCAGGGCGGCGCCCAGCGGGCCGTACTCGATGCCGAGCAGCACGGTGTCCTCGGCGGAGGCGTCGCCGATGGTCTCGTATTCGGTGTCGCTGTCGGCGATCCAGCGGTTGGAGCGTTTGCGCAGCTGGGAGATGAGCTGCCGGATCGCGATGGTCCACAGCCAGGCTCCGGCGTCGGTGTCGCCGTCGCGGGGGGTGAAGGAGCCCGCGTTCTTCCACACGGCCAGGAAGGTCTCCTGGAGGGCGGCGTCGAGCTGGTCGGGGTCGGAGCAGCGGTAGCGCAGCCGTGCCCGCATCCAGGGCGCGTGCCTGCGGTGCAGGATCTCCAGGGCACGGGTCTCACCTGTGGCGACGGCGGCCAGCAGCACCGGGTCGGCGCTGTCGGAGCCGTAGGAGGGGGCGCGGCGGCGCGCGCGGCGGAGCAGCTTCACGTGGAGGGCTATCGCGGTGGGAGTACGGTTCGGTTCTGCGGGGAGGGGCGGTCGCGTCTTTGTCCACGGTATCCGCGCGGCGATTTCGGTCTGACCCCCGCTGTGGGAGAAAATGGGGCGTATGCGTCTGAGGATCTTCCTTGAGCCCCAACAGGGGGCCACCTACGAGGACCAGCTCGCCGTCGCCAGGGCCGTGGAGGACCTGGGGTTCGACGCCCTGTTCCGATCTGACCACTATCTGCGCATGGGAGATCACGTCAGCGGCCTTCCCGGGCCCACCGACGCCTGGATCACCCTGGCCGGGCTGGCCCGTGACACCTCCCGTATCCGTCTGGGCACGCTTATGAGCGCGGCGACCTTCCGCTACCCCGGTCCCCTCGCCGTCTCCGTCGCCCAGGTCGACCGCATGAGCGAGGGCCGGGTGGAGTTCGGTTTCGGCGCCGGCTGGTTCGAGGAGGAGCACGCGGTCTACGGGATTCCCTTCCCCGCCACCGCCCGTGAGCGCTTCGACCGCTACGAGGAGCAGCTGGACGTCATCACCGGGCTGTGGTCCACCCCGGTGGGCGGGACCTTCCGCTACGAGGGCAAGCACTACCGTCTGGCGGAGGGGCCCGCGCTTCCCAAGCCGCAGCAGGACCCGCGGCCGCCGGTACTGATCGGCGGGACCGGGCCCAAGCGCACGCCGCGCCTGGCCGCCAGGTACGCCGACGAGTACAACGTGCCGTTCGCCTCGGTCGAGGACACCTCGGCCGCCTTCGAGCGGACCCGCGCCGCGGTCGGGGCCTCGGGGCGCGGCGCGCCGATGGTCTACTCCGCAGCGCAGGTGCTGTGCGTGGGCAAGGACGAGGCGGAGGTGGCCCGGCGGGCGGAGCGGATCGGCCGCGAGGTGCCGGAGCTGCGGGAGAACGGGCTGGCGGGCACCCCGGACGAGCTGGTGGAGAAGATCGGCCGGTTCGCCGCCGCGGGCGCGGAGCGCATGTACCTGCAGATGATGGACATGTCCGACCTGGACCATCTGGAACTGGTCGCGTCGCGGGTCGCGCCGCAGTTGGACTGAGCGCGGAGCGACTTCCCGGGGGGCGGCCGCGCCCGTGTGGCACCCGGGCGGTAACTTGATATCGAGATACAAGTCAGATAGCTTGACATCAAGATAACAGCGGGGCTCCCCCCGGCCCGCTCCCGGTTCGGGCGTGTGAGGTCGACCGCTCGGCGATGCCCGAACCCGAACATCATGGGCGCCCGCGACCAGCGGGCCGCCCGGCCGGCGGCGAGTGGCGTCGCCGCAGGTCACGGCGGACCTGATGGAGGCCGGAAGGACAGGCGGAGACCACCCCCGCGGCCCTCCGCCCCCCCGGCACCCGGTCAGGGCGGCCTCAGTAGGTCCCGCGTCCGCCCGATGAGGCAGGATGCTGGGAGCAAAGTGGCGAGATCAGGAGGCAGACACCGTGTCCGCGAACAGCTTCGGCGCCCGTGACACGTTGCGCGTTGGCGACGAGTCGTACGAGATCTTCCGTCTGGAGTCCGTTGAGGGCTCCAAGCGGCTTCCCTACAGCCTGAAGGTGCTGCTGGAGAACCTTCTGCGCACCGAGGACGGTGCGAATGTCACCGCCGACCACATTCGGGCGCTGGGCGGTTGGGACCCCAACGCCCAGCCCAACCAGGAGATCCAGTTCACCCCCGCGCGGGTGATCATGCAGGACTTCACCGGCGTTCCCTGTGTCGTCGACCTCGCCACCATGCGCGAGGCCGTGCGGGACATGGGCGGCGACCCGGACCAGATCAACCCGCTCGCCCCCGCCGAGCTGGTGATCGACCACTCCGTCGTGGTCGACCTCTTCGGCAGTCCCGACGCCTTCGAGCGCAACGTCGAGATCGAGTACGAGCGCAACTACGAGCGCTACAAGTTCCTGCGCTGGGGCCAGACCGCCTTCGACGAGTTCAAGGTCGTCCCGCCCGGCACCGGTATCGTGCACCAGGCCAACATCGAGCACCTGGCACGCGTCACCATGAGCCGGGGCGGCCAGGCCTACCCCGACACCTGTGTGGGCACCGACTCGCACACCACCATGCAGAACGGCCTGGGCATCCTGGGCTGGGGCGTGGGCGGCATCGAGGCCGAGGCCGCCATGCTCGGCCAGCCGATCTCCATGCTCATCCCGCGTGTGGTCGGCTTCAAGCTGAAGGGCGCGCTCAAGCCCGGCACCACCGCCACCGACCTGGTGCTCACCATCACCGAGATGCTGCGCGAGCACGGCGTGGTCGGCAAGTTCGTCGAGTTCTACGGCGAGGGCGTCGCTTCCGTGCCGCTGGCCAACCGCGCCACCATCGGCAACATGAGCCCGGAGTTCGGCTCCACCGCCGCGATCTTCCCGGTCGACGACGAGACCATCCGCTACATGAGGCTGACCGGCCGCTCCGAGCAGCAGGTCGCCCTGACCGAGGCCTACGCCAAGGCCAACGGCTTCTGGCACGATCCGTCCGTCGAGCCCGAGTTCTCCGAGTACATCGAGCTCGACCTGGCCGACGTGGTCCCCTCCATCGCCGGCCCCAAGCGCCCGCAGGACCGCATCGCGCTGTCGCGGGCCAAGGGCACCTGGCGCCACGACGTGCACAACTACGTCGACGACCAGGTGGACGAGGCGAGCGAGGAGTCCTTCCCGGCCTCCGACTCCCCGGCGCACATGGCCAAGCCCGGGGGCGAGCGCCCGCACCGCCCGGTCCGGGTCACCATGGCCGACGGCACCGAGACCGAGATCGACCACGGCGCCGTGGTGATCGCCGCGATCACCTCCTGCACCAACACCTCCAACCCCTCGGTCATGCTGGGTGCCGCCCTGCTGGCCAAGAAGGCGGTGGAGAGGGGCCTGTCCCGCAAGCCGTGGGTCAAGACCTCCATGGCCCCCGGGTCCAAGGTCGTCACCGACTACTACGAGCGCTCCGGCCTGACCCCGTACCTGGACAAGCTGGGCTTCAACCTGGTCGGCTACGGCTGCACCACCTGCATCGGCAACTCCGGCCCGCTGCCGGAGGAGGTCTCCAAGGCCGTCCAGGACAACGACCTCGCGGTCTCCGCGGTCCTGTCCGGCAACCGCAACTTCGAGGGCCGGATCAACCCGGACGTGAAGATGAACTACCTGGCCTCGCCGCCGCTGGTGGTCGCCTACGCGCTGGCCGGATCGCTCGACGTGGACATCACCACCGAGCCCCTGGGCGTCGGCACGGACGGCGAGCCCGTCTTCCTGGCCGACATCTGGCCGAGCGCCGAGGAGATCCAGGAGGTCATGGACTCCGCGATCGCCTCGGACATGTACGAGTCCGCGTACGCGGACGTGTTCGCCGGCGACGAGCGCTGGCGCTCGCTGCCCACGCCCACCGGCAACACCTTCGAGTGGGCGGACGACTCCACCTACGTCCGCAAGCCCCCCTACTTCGAGGGCATGGGCGCCACCCCGGACCCGGTCACCGACATCACCGGCGCCCGCGTCCTGGCCAAGCTGGGCGACTCGGTCACCACCGACCACATCTCCCCGGCCAGCGCCATCAAGCCGGGCACCCCGGCGGCCGACTACCTCAAGGCCCACGGTGTGGAGCGCCGCGACTTCAACTCCTACGGTTCCCGCCGGGGCAACCACGAGGTGATGATCCGCGGCACGTTCGCCAACATCCGCCTGCGCAACCAGCTCGCGCCGGGTACCGAGGGCGGCTACACCCGCGACTTCACCCAGCCCGAGGCGCCCGTGTCGTTCATCTACGACGCCGCGCAGAACTACGCCGAGCAGGACACCCCGCTGGTCGTCCTGGGCGGCAAGGAGTACGGTTCCGGCTCCTCGCGCGACTGGGCCGCCAAGGGCACCGCCCTGCTGGGCGTCCGTGCGGTCATCACCGAGTCCTACGAGCGCATCCACCGCTCGAACCTGATCGGTATGGGCGTCCTGCCCCTGCAGTTCCCCGAGGGCCGGTCCGCCGACTCCCTGGGCCTGACCGGTGAGGAGACCTTCTCCATCACCGGCGTGACCGAGATGAACGAGGGCCGGGTCCCCGCCACGGTGAAGGTCAGCACCGACACCGGCGTGGAGTTCGACGCCGTGGTGCGCATCGACACCCCCGGCGAGGCCGACTACTACCGCAACGGCGGCATCCTGCAGTACGTGCTGCGCCAGCTGATCGCCAAGTAGGCCGATCCCGCGTCGGGCGCGACGCACCCGGGGCCGCCACCGTCGTCCGACGGTGGCGGCCCCTCGTCGTCCGGATACTCCGCGTCCTCCAACAGAAGGTCACGGAAAGATCTCAGTAGGGTGATTGCTCAGGAGGGCGTCGGGTAGCGGCCCTGGTGAGGACGCAACGCAAGCGACGAAGGACTCGAATCAATGTCAGAGATCATCGAGACGGTGGAGGTCGACGTTCCGGTCACCGCCGCCTACGCGCAGTGGACGAGGTTCGAGGAGTTCCCGGCGTTCATGGAGGGTGTCGACAAGGTCGTCCGCACCGATGGCGGGCACATGGTCTGGACCATCGAGATCGGCGGCCAGAAGAGGGAGTTCGAGGCCGTGGTCACCGAGCAGGTCCCCGGTGAGCGGGTCGCCTGGAAGACCACGGACGGGGTGACCCACGCGGGTGTGGTGACTTTCCACCACATTTCGGACACACGCAGCAGGATCACCCTCCAGCTCAAGACCGTCCCGGAGGGCGTGGTCGAGCAGCTCGGCGACAAGCTCGGGCTGGTCCAGGCCCGGGCCAAGGGCGACATGAAGCGCTTCAAGGCCTTCGTCGAGCCGTCGGGGAACGCCTCCACCGCCTGACCGTCCTCCCGCGACAGGCGGGCTCCCGGCACCGACGTGCGGTACCGGGAGCCCGTCCCTCCGTACCGGGGCCCTAGTGGGCGCCGCTCTCGGTGCTGGAGGAGTAGGAGCCGTCCTTGCCGGCGTAGTCCCAGGACTCCTCGAACCAGGCCTTGCCGTCCCCGGCGGAGGACTCGACCTCGTGGTTGAACGCCCCGCCGTGACCGGCCACGCTGGTCTCCGAGTCGTAGTAGGCGTCCGCCGAGGCGACGGCCGGAGTTCCGAACGCCAGCACGGGTGCGGCGACGATGGTGAGCGTGACACGGTACAGGGTCTTCTTCTGCATGGCAGTGCTTTCCCTTCGTGGCTTGGTACGGGGATCCGCCGACATCGGGGTGGTCCCGGACCGACGCTGCCCGCAAGGCGCGGGAGGCGCCGTGGAACCGCCCGGCTTCGTCCCCGCTCCCCAGCCTGCGGGCGGAGGAGGGCAAGAGGGAACACCAGAAAGCTGCGCAAACCCCAAAATCGAGAGCGCGGCGCGTAGGGCGGCCGTGGGGCCTGCGGCCAGTGTCGGAGGCCTTGCGTGAATCCCGCGCGTTAGTCCGGTATGTCGCATTTGCCCAATGGGTTCCGGTGTTCGTGTGAAAGGTCGGGCAACCGCTTTCACGTCGGTGGACATCCGTAAATCCCCGATATGCCCACCGCATGCACAGCGTCACCAACCTCCGCTCTCGGCTTCCCCGCCGGTTCTTTCCTTCCTGATTCCGCCGGCCCCTCTCCCCCTCCTGGCCACGGCACCGCCCGCGCGGAACACGCGCCGGAGCCCAGGGGCTGTGTAGAGCGTTCAGGAGGCCTCGGCCAGGCACCCGTGGGGTTTCCAGCGGCGAGCGACCACGCAACCGTGCGGGATCCGGCGGCGGCCCGCTCCAGGGGCGGGCAGAGCCTCCAGCGGATCCAGCGCTGTGACCACCGCCGCGGTCGTCCGTAACGGAGCAGTATCGGATGCGCACATCGCAGAACACCTGCACCGGTGGCCACCATCTGCCCATACGGAGCGGAACTTCGGTACCCGCCCATGTCACCGGGTTCTGACCGACCGAAACGTGGCTATAGTTCCCACGGGCCCGTCGTGGGTTACCGGGGATGGATGACGATGGATACGGGGTGGACCGGTGGACGACCTGGAGGGCCAGGATGGTAGCGGCGGGACGGGCCGGGAGCCGGGCCGCACGGCGGGGAACTACCGGCTGGCGCGGTCCCTGGGACGCGGCGGTTTCGGTGAGGTCTTCCTCGGCGAGGCCCCCGACGGCAGTCGCGCCGCGGTCAAGCTCCTGCACGCCAGCTGGGCGGGCGACCCCGAGATGCGCCGCCGCTTCGCCACCGAGGTGGAGCAGGCCCGTCGGGTGAGCGGCTTCTGCATCGCCGCGATCCTGGACGCCGATCCCGGGGCCGAGGAGCCGTGGATCGCCACGGAGTTCATCGACGGCCCCACCCTGCAGGACGCGGTGGCCGAGGACGGTCCCCGGAGCGGGGTCGAACTGCACCGGCTGGCCGTCTCCACCGCCACCGCCCTGGCCGCGATCCACGCCGCGGGGGTCGTGCACCGCGATCTCAAGCCGGACAACATCATGCTGGCCCCGGACGGTCCGCGCGTGATCGACTTCGGCATCGCCCGCGCCGTGGAGACCACCTCGGTCACCGCCAGCGGTGTGGTGGGAACCATCGGGTACATGGCGCCCGAGCAGTTGGAGGGCATGCGGCTGACCTCGGCGGTGGACATCTTCTCCTGGGGTTCGGTGATGGTCTACGCCGCCACCGGGCGGGAGGCCTTCCCCGGCCCCACCCAGGCCTCCCGTATCGCCCGCATCCTGGGGGCGGAGCCCGACCTCGGCGCTCTCACCGAGCCGCTGGCCGGAATCGTCCGTGCCTGCCTGGACAAGGACCCCGGCCGCCGCCCCGACGCCACCACCCTGCTCAACCAGCTGATCAGCGTGCCCGCCGCCGGCGGCCGGGCGGCGGCCGCGGCCCCGGGAGCGCGCTCTTCGGGCGCGGGGCCCAACGGGAGCGCGCCGGACGCGCGCACCCGGGCCGGCGCGGACCCGGTCCCGAGCGCGTTCGACGCGTCCGCGCGGGTGAACCCGACCCGCGTGGCGACCCGGACCCCCGTGGATCCGACCAGAGTGGCCCCGCAGGTCCCGGTGGACCCGACCCGCGCCTACACGCGGATGGCGCCCGGTGGCGCCGCTTCCGCCGATCCCTCCGCCGGTCTGGCCCCGCCCCGCACCGCGCCGCCCGTGTCGGGACCGGCCTCCGCCGCTCCCGGCACGCCGCCGCCCCACACCGCGCCCGCGTCGCCGCCGCCGTACTCCTCGCCTTCCGTGCCGGGCCCGGTGAGCGGTGGCCGCACCACTTCGCCGCCGCACCACGCCGGTGTGCCCCCGTACCACTTCCACGGCATCCGGTTCACCGACCCGCGTGACCTGGCCGCGGCGATGCAGCAGAACTGGAGCGCCGCCGTCCAGGTCTTCAACGACCCGGCCGAGCGGGCCGCTCTCGGAGCCTGGCTCGTCAACGACCTCGGCGACACCACCCTGGACCGCTCCCTGTTCCGCGGACACGCCAACAGCGACGCCAATCTGGCGGTGGCCTCCTTCGTCTCCCAGCTGCGCCCCGACCTGCCGCCCATATTCCGGGGCCGGGGCGCCACCGTGGCCGAGCTGGGTGAGGTGTTCAGCGATCCGCGCCCCCTGTTCACCGGTGCGCCCCTGGCCAACGAGATGCTTCTGATGGCCCGCCCGAGCCTGCTCCGGATCATGGGCGCCCACCACGGCGACGACTCCGGCGAGCTGCTGCGGCTCGCGGAGCACCTCGACGAGGCCGAGCAGGCCGCCAACGCCTTCCACAAGCAGCTGACCGGCGAGCTGGAGGGGTGGCGTACGGCCCACGTCAGCGTCAGCACCGCCCTCATCCTGACCTTCCTGCTGCACCCGGAGCGGATGGTGCCGCCCGACGACGGCGGCGACACGGGCGTGCGGGAGTGGGCGGCCATCCTCTGGAACCGCGTCCGGAGCGCGCCGCTGCCCGTCAACGCCGGGTACGCGGCGGTGGCCTACGGCGCGGTGCCGACCATGCGGGCGCTGGCCGAGCAGCGGCGGCACTGGGAGAAGCGCCACGGCGAGGTCAGTACCAGGCACGACTCCCTGCGCCGCCGGGTGCTTCTCCAGGAGCGGCTGGTGCTCGCCCTGCGGATCTGCCGGTTCGCCATCCTCGGCATTCCCGCCGGGATCGTGACCGAGCTGTCGGCGGGCAGCGGCATGGAGGGGGTCGTCAGCCTGCTGCTCGTCGTGGGCGTACTCGGCTTCGTCGGAGCCGTCCTGGCGGAGATCACCGTGCGGATCGCCTTCGGCGGCCCGGCACGGCGCAACCTGCGCTACGGGGAGCTGAACGGGGTCTCGTCGCAGCTGCCGCCGCTGACGGCGGGGGTCGACCGCATCCAGGGCGACCTGCGCAGGGCCCGGGAGATCTGCGGGCCCTGACGCCTCGCGGGGCGGCCTCCGGCACCGCCGAACGGCGGTCTCAGCGAGCCGCGTTGTCGATGACCACGTCGGCGTGCTCCCTGGGGCGGTCCCGCCGGTGGAAGGCCTCCTCCTGCTCCGCCCACACGCTCCGATAGGGCGCGTAGACGGCCGCGTCCCACCGGCCGTCCAACCGCAGTGAGCGCTCGTCGTCGGGCGCGGCCACCCACACCAGCAGGTCCAGCAGGTCGCGCACGGCGGCGGCGCCCGAACCGGATCCCTCCACCACGAGGATCCCGCCCGCCGCCACGCCGTCGGGCAGGGCGGTCCACTCCCGCGCGAAAGCGCCCCGCTCCCAGTCGTAGCGCCGCCATGCCGCCCGTTCCCCACGTGCGAGTGGTTCCAGGACCCACTCCCGCAGCAGTCCCGGCGCCTCGGCCAGGCCCTCCCAGCCGGGGTAGAGGTCCTCCATGGTCAGCACGCGGGCCGCCTCCCCCCGCGCGGCCAGCGACGTGCAGAACTCCTCGGCCACCGTGCTCTTGCCCGCGCCCGAGCGCCCCTCGACCGCCACGACACGGATGCGGCCCGCGCGGGGGGAGGGGACCGCCCGCGCGAGGCGGTCGGGCCATCCGCGCTCGGCGGTGCTGATGCGTGGTCTGGTCATGTTCGGACCCTAACGTCATGGGACGAGAAGTTTCGGCTTGCGTTCAATCCTTGTAGCATTCCTCGCAACGGTGCCGAAGCGCCGGGAAACCACCGAGACAAAGGGGCAGCTGGTGACCGAGGCCACCGCGACGCCGGGATCCCAGTCCGCCCTGCGCCAGGCCAACGAACGCCGGGTCGTGGACGTGCTGCGCCGCGACGGGACGTGCACCCAGGCCGAACTGTCCCGGTCCACCGGCCTGTCCGCGGCCAGCGTCTCCAACATCGTCCGCGGCCTGCGCGCCGCCGGGACGGTCTCGGTGCGCGACACCTCCTCCAACGGCCGCCGGGCCAGGGCGGTCACACTGCTGCGCCCTCCCGGTACCGTCGTGGCCGTCGACTTCACCGCCGACCGCGTCCGCGTCGCGATCGGCGACAGCGACGGCAACATGCTGGTCCGCGAGGAGATCGACTACGACGTGGCCTCCGACGCCGAGCGCGGGATACGGCGCGCCGCCTGGCTGGCCGAGACCACGCTGATCCGCTCCCGGATCGACCTGGGCACCGTGTCGTCGGTGGTGGTCTCCGTCCCCGGGCCGGTCGACCCGGGCACCGGCGAGGTCGGCGCCATCTCCTGCGTGCCCCGCTGGGCGGGGTTCCGCCCGGCCAGGGCCCTGACCGAGCGGCTGGGGGTGGAGACCCTGGCCGAGAACGACGCCAACCTCGCGGTCCTGGCCGAGCAG
Source organism: Nocardiopsis quinghaiensis (assembly GCF_008638365.1). Classification (GTDB taxonomy): domain Bacteria; phylum Actinomycetota; class Actinomycetes; order Streptosporangiales; family Streptosporangiaceae; genus Nocardiopsis; species Nocardiopsis quinghaiensis. Next base: position 15,055 of record NZ_VWVU01000005.1, read on the forward strand.
TACCAGGGCGCGGGCGCGGGGGCCGAGCACGTGATCCACCTGGTCCTCAGCGAGGGCGTGGGCGCGGGCATCATGATGTCCGGCCGGCTCTTCCGCGGGGCGGGGGGTACGGCCGGGGAGATCGGGCACATCGCGCTGGATCCGCGCGGGCAGGTGTGCCGGTGCGGCAACCGGGGCTGCCTGGAGACCTTCGTGGGCGCGAACTACCTGCTTGACATGCTGCCGCAGAACAGCGGTGTGGCCCGCGGTCCGGGGCCGGTCCGGATCCCGGACATGGTGGCGGCGGCGCTGGAGGGCGACCCGGGCAGCCGGCGCATCATCGCCGAGGCGGGCACCGCGCTGGGCCAGGGCGCCGCGATCATGGCGAACCTGTTCAACCCGGGCCGGGTGACCGTGGGCGGGGAGCTGGCCGACGCGGGTGAGCTGCTGCTGGACCCGATGCGCAGGGCGATGGAGCTGGGCTCCCTGGAAAGCGCTCTGGAGCGGCTCGAACTGGTGCCGAGCGCGCTGGGCAGGGACGCGGCCCTGTACGGCGCACTGCGTATGGCCGTGCAGCACGCGAACTGAACGGGTCCGGAGTGGAACGGACGGCGATCGGGCCCCTCCGGTCGGTGCCCGCACGTAGGCTGACAGGTGACGAACGTCGAGGTCAGCGCCGGATCGAAGCCGTGGTTCGGTAAAGAAACGGAATTCCTTCACACGAGCTCACATGTCGGGACCTCCGCTCTGGCCTGGGTTTTCGCTCTGTTCACGCTGTGAACGCAATACTCGTGATGTTTCGGTTATGTGTTCAGGAGTTGACGGCAAGGTAGCGGCGGGGTTTGACTTCACTCCAACCACTCGCGAGTTTCACCGTCCGTATCCCCCCTCATGAGAGGCATCCGCGTTGAACACACGACGCTTCGCATCGCGCCGCACGGCCGCCGGCGGTTTCGCCGCCGTCGGAGCCGCTCTGGCACTCCTCGTCTCCGGTTGTGGTTCGCTCACCAGCTCGGGCGAGGACGCCGAGCGCGAGACCCACACCGTCGAGGAGGGCTTCCACGTCGGCCTCCTCCTGCCCGACCTTCACACCGCTCGCTACGAGGCCTTCGACAGGCCCTTCTTCGAGGAGGAGATGAACGAGCTCTGCCCGAGCTGTGAGGTGTCCTACGCCAACGCCGACGGGGACGTGGACGAGCAGCAGACCCAGGCCCAGGCCATGTTGACCGACGGCGTGGACGTGCTCGTCCTGGACGCCGTCGACGCCGCCGCGGCGGCCGGGACCGTCAACGAGGCCAAGTCCCAGGGCGTGCCGGTGGTCGCCTACGACCGCCTCGCCGAGGGCGGCGCCGACATGTACGTCTCCTTCGACAACCACCGCGTCGGCCAGGTCCAGGCCCAGTCCCTGCTGGAGGCCCTGGAGGCGGAGGGCACCACCGGGGACGGCTCGATCGTCGTGATGCACGGCTCGCCCACCGACCCCAACGCCTCCAGCTTCAAGGCGGGCGCCATGGAGGTCTTCGAGGGTCAGATCGAGATCGGCCAGGAGTTCGACACCCCGGACTGGTCGCCCGACGAGGCCAACTCCCAGATGGAGGGTGCCATCACCTCCGTGGGCCTGGACGAGATCACCGGCGTCTACGCCGCCAACGACGGACTGGCCTCCGGCGTCATCTCCGCGCTGCGCAGCGCCGGAGTCACCGTCGAGGACCTGCCGCCCGTGACCGGTCAGGACGCCGAGCTGGCCGGGATCCAGCGCATCGTCGCCGATGAGCAGTACATGACCGTCTACAAGGCCATCCGGCCCGAGGCCCAGGTCGCCGCGGCCATGGCCGTGGGCCTGGCCACCGGCGAGGACCCCCAGCTGGGCGAGTACACGCTCACCGAGGCCGAGGACGGCAACGGCGAGACCATCGACGCCGTTCTGCTGGAGCCGACCGCGGTCACCAAGGAGAACGTGGGCGACACCGTCGTCTCGGACGGGATCTACAGCATCGAGGAGATCTGCACCGAGGACTACGCCGACACCGACTTCTGCCAGGAAGCCCTCTAGAACCGGTGCGACGGTCCGGTCCGGGCGGGCGGACTCCCGCTGTCCGCCCGCCCGAACCGGGATGAGAGAAGAGAAGCGAACGCATGAGCACACCAGTCCTGGAACTGTCCGGGATCTCCAAGACCTTCGGTGCGGTCCGCGCCCTGAGCGACGTCGACTTCCAGGTCGGTGAGGGCGAGGTCGTCGCCCTGCTCGGTGACAACGGCGCCGGCAAGTCCACCCTGGTCAAGGTGATCTCCGGAGCCCACCCCGCGGACAGCGGCGGGGTCATCACGTGGGACGGCAAGCCGGTCAGCATCGGGACGCCCGCCGACGCACAGCGCCTCGGGATCGCCACCATCTACCAGGACCTCGCCCTGTGCGACAACCTGGACATCGTCGGCAACCTCTTCCTGGGCAACGAGAAGCTGCACTTCCCCGGCACCCTCGACGAGGTCGAGATGGAGAGCCGGGCCAGGGAACTGCTGGACTCCCTGTCCGTGCGGATCCCCAACCTGCGCGTTCCGGTCGCCTCCCTCTCCGGAGGCCAGCGCCAGATCATCGCCATCGCCCGCTCCCTCCTGGGGCAGCCGCGCGTGGTGATGCTCGACGAGCCCACCGCGGCCCTGGGCGTCGCCCAGACCGCCCAGGTCCTCGACCTCATCGAGCGCCTGCGCGACAAGGGCCTGGGCGTGCTGCTGATCAGCCACAACATGGCCGACGTGCGAGCGGTGGCCGACCGGGCCATGGTGCTGCGGCTGGGCCGCAACGCCGGAGACTTCCCCATCGCGGACACCAGCTACGAGGAGATCGTGGCAGCCATCACCGGCGCCGCCGACAACCCGGTCAGTCGCCGTTCCGAGCGCACCGGTGCCTCGGCCCTGGCCACGGAGGACAAGTGATGACCCAGCAGACCCCTGTCTCCAAGGCACCCGGGCGAGGTGGGGCCGAGTCGGTCGCCCCCAAGCGCGACCCGCGGCTGCTGGCCACGGTGGCATCGCCCAAGGGATGGCTCGACGCCTTCAAGCGCGCCCTGCGCGGCGGTGATCTGGGAGCACTCCCGGTGGTCATCGGCCTGATCCTCATCGCCGTCGTCTTCCAGTCGGCCAACGACCGGTTCCTGTCGCCGCAGAACCTGTCCAACCTGACCGTACAGATCGCCGCCATCGGCCTGATGACCACCGGCGTGATCATGGTCCTGCTGCTCGGCGAGATCGACCTGTCCATCGGGTCCGTCGCCGGCCTGGCCGCCGCGGCCCTGGCCGTCCTCGCCGTCAAGCAGGGCGTCTCGGAATGGGTGGCGATCGCACTCGCCGTCGGGCTCGGCCTCCTGGTCGGCCTGGTGCACGGCTTCATCTTCGCGAAGCTGGGGGTGCCGGCCTTCGTGGTCACCCTCGCGGGCCTGTTGGGCTGGCAGGGCCTGCACCTGTACCTGATGGGCGCCGACGGCACCATCAACACCAGCCCGAGCGGAACGATCGCGCTCCTGACCCAGACCTACTTCGTGTCGTTCATGGGCTGGGCGATCGCGGTACTGGCCCTGGGCCTGTACGTCGTCTCGGTGTTCCTGGTGGAGCGGCGCCGCCGCCTGGCGGGCCTGCCCTACAAGCCCCTGACCGGGGTCCTCTTCCGGGCCGCCCTGCTCGCCGTACCGATCCTCGGCGGCGTGTGGGTGCTCAACCAGTACAAGGGCGTGCCGCTGGCCTTCCTGATCTTCGTGGGCTTCGTCGTCGCCCTCGACCTCATCCTGCGCAAGACCCGTTACGGCCGCATGGTCTACGCCGTCGGCGGCAACGCCGAGGCCGCCCGGCGCGCTGGTATCAACGTGGACCTGATCCGCATCTCGGTGTTCGGCATCGCCTCCGCCCTCGCCGCCCTGGGCGGCGTCATGCTCACCTCGCGCAACTTCGCGGCGAGCGTGTCCACCGGTGGCGGTGAGGAGCTGATGATGGCCATCGCGGCCGCGGTCATCGGCGGTACCAGCCTCTTCGGCGGGCGCGGCAACGCCTACTCCGCCCTCCTGGGCGGTCTGGTCCTCGGCGCGATCGCCTCCGGCCTGCTGCTGCTCCAGATGAACACCTCCGTCCGGTTCATGATCACCGCGGGGGTCCTGCTGGTCGCCGTCATCCTGGACTCCCTCTCCCGCCGGGGTCGCAAGACCCACGCCAGGGGAGGCGCCTGACAAGGCGGCCACGGCCCACCCCGGGGCGGCCGGCGGTGCCTCACTCCCCACCGTCCCCGCCCCCTCCCACCCGGTCCGGCGCCCCAAGCGCCGGGCCGGGCCCTCTTCGTCCCACCTTCCCGCCTCCTGTACCCGGTTGGGAAAGTCGGGATATAGCGTCGTGAACCGTGCCCCTGGAAACCAGCGCCCTCCCCGCTCCCATGTCCGCCTCGAACCTCGTGGAACTCTTCTCTCCCACCGGTCACGGGATACTCGGCGAAGGCGACCTGTGGACGTTCGTCATCGTCACCGCGCTCGCGGTCGTCACCGGTGCCGCCGTGCAGAGCACCGTCGGCCTCGGCCTCGGAATGGTCGCCGCACCCGTCATCTCCTTCCTGGACCCCACCCTCATGCCGGGGATGCTGCTCGTCGCCGTGATCATCCTCCCGGCGTTCACCCTCCTGCAGGAGTGGCGGCACGTGGACTGGCGCGGCATCGCCTGGGGGCTGCCCGCGCGCCTGCCCGGAACCGTCCTGGGCGTGTGGGTGGTCGCGGCCCTGGAGCCACGGGCCCTGGCCGGAGCGGTCGGGGCCATGGTGCTCGTGGCCGTCCTCCTGTCGGTCTGGTCACTGCGGGTGCGCGTCACCCCGGTGACGCTCGTGGCGGCCGGGGCCCTGTCCGGCCTGGCCGGCACCGCCACCACGGTCGGCGGCCCTCCCATGGCCCTGCTCTACCAGCACGAGGAGCCCGCCAGGGTCCGCGCCACCCTGGCGGCGTTCTTCCTCGGCGGTGGCGCGGTCTCCCTGTCCGCACTGGCCCTGGGCGGCCAGATGGACACCCGGACCGCCGTCGTCGGGGTCTCGGCCATCCCCCTCGTCGGCGTCGGCTTCCTCGTCGGCAACCTGCTGCGCCGACGGGTCAACGCCGCGTGGCTGCGCGTCGCCATGCTGTGCGTGGTGTCCGCCTCCGCGCTCGGCCTGCTCGGTCAGGCGGTGTTCGCATAAGCCGCCTCACCCGGACAGAACGCTTCCGAAACCAAGTAATGTACGCGAAAACCCGGGTAGCGTCGGCGTGGTTCCGGCCGTCTGGTGGGAAGGCCGTACAGGACGGCCCGCCCGGTTTCCCGGCCAGGGTGGGGCTTGGCAGGACCCGTGGACACACACCCATAAACTCGGGTATGTATACCTGCCGGTAGCCAAACCCGGCCCACGTCAGGGGCCCGGAACGGCAAACTCAACGGACACGCTGGACGAGGGGACTGACGAGACAGTGGCACTGTTCGAGTCGATACACAATCCGGAAGCGCTCAAGAGGCTTCCGGCCGATCAGCTCCCTGCGCTGGCACAGGAGATCCGGGGCTTCCTGGTCGACTCCTGCTCCCAGACCGGCGGGCACCTCGGTCCCAGCCTCGGCGTCGTGGAGCTGACCATCGCGCTGCACCGGGTCTTCGACTCGCCGAAGGACCCCATCCTCTTCGACACCGGCCACCAGGCCTATGTGCACAAGGTCCTCACCGGCCGCCATGACTTCACCAACCTCAAGTCCGAGGGCGGTCTGTCCGGTTACCCCTCGCGCGCCGAGTCCGAGCACGACTTCGTCGAGAACTCCCACGCCTCCACGTCCCTGTCCTACGCCGACGGCATGGCCAAGGCCAACGAGGTACGGGGCCTCGGCGACCGCACCGTGGTCGCGGTCATCGGCGACGGCGCGCTCACCGGTGGCATGGCCTGGGAGGCGCTCAACAACATCGCCGCGCGCAAGGACCGCCGCCTGGTCATCGTGGTCAACGACAACGGCCGCTCCTACTCGCCCACCATGGGCGGGATCGCCGACCACCTCGCCTCCCTGCGCATGGCCCCCGGTTACGAGCAGGCCCTGGACCTGGCCAAGACCACGCTCAACCGCACCCCCGTGGTCGGCCAGCCCCTCTACGAGGCGCTGCACGGCATCAAGAAGGGCCTCAAGGACGCCATCCAGCCCCAGATGATGTTCGAGGACCTGGGCCTGAAGTACCTCGGGCCCATCGACGGCCACGACGAGCAGGTCATGGAGAAGGCGCTGCGCCGTGCCCGCGACTTCGGCGGCCCGGTGATCGTGCACTGCCTCACCCAGAAGGGCAAGGGCTACGCCCCGGCCGAGAACCACGACGAGGACCAGTTCCACGCCCCCGGTCCCTTCGACGTGGCCACGGGCCAGGCCAAGCCCGGCCCCAAGGTCGTCAAGTGGACCTCCGTCTTCGCCGACACCATGGTGGAGATCGGCGCCGAGCGCCAGGACGTGGTGGCCATCACCGCCGCCATGCTCCACCCCACCGGCCTCAACAAGTTCGCCGAGGCCTACCCCGACCGCGCCTTCGACGTGGGCATCGCCGAACAGCACGCCGCCACCGCCGCCACCGGTATGGCCATGAACGGTCTGCACCCGGTCGTGGCCGTCTACGCCACGTTCCTCAACCGCTGTTTCGACCAGGTGCTCATGGACGCCGCCCTGCACCGCCAGGGCGTCACGTTCTGCCTGGACCGCGCCGGGGTCACCGGCAACGACGGTGCCAGCCACAACGGTATGTGGGACATGTCCATCCTCCAGGTGGTCCCCGGGCTCCGCCTGGCCGCGCCCCGCGACGCCGAACGCCTGCGCACCCTGCTGCGCGAGGCCGTGGCCGTCGAGGACGCGCCCACCGTCGTGCGCTACCCCAAGGGGGCCGTCGCTGAGCAGGTGGACGCGGTCGGCAGGGTCGGCTCCATGGACCTGCTGCGCCGCGCCGGCGACAACGGCCACTCCAAGGACCTGCTCATCGTGGGTGTGGGCACCATGGCCCAGGTCGCCTGCGAGGTCGCCGACCGGATGGCCGCCCAGGGCCTGGGCGCCACCGTCGTCGACCCCCTGTGGGTCAAGCCGCTGGACGAGGCCCTGGTCGCCGAGGCCGCCGAGCACAGCGTCGTGGCGGTCATCGAGGACAACGGCCGCACCGGCGCCGTCGGCGACGCCGTGGCCCGCCTGCTGCGCGACCACGACGTCGACGTGCCGGTGCGCACGTTCGGTATCGCGCAGGAGTTCCTGGACCACGCCAAGCGCGACGACATCCTGCGGGAACAGGGTCTGACGCCCCAGGAACTGTCCCGCAAGCTCACCGAGACGGTCTCCCGCCGCACCGACGCGGCCGCCGACGAGCTGGCCGACGAGACCGCCTGAGCCGCCTCGGGCCACCGCCCCTTCGGCAGCCCGGGAACGCCCCGGGCTGCCAGAATGGGCGTATGACCTCTCCCGAACCTGAGCAGCAGCCCACCGAGGACGCCGAACCGCTCCGCGTGGCCGTGATCGGTTCCGGCCCGGCCGGTGTCTACGCCGCCGACGCCCTCACCCGGCAGCGGCGTGTGCCCGTCCGCGTCGACGTCATGGACCGCCTGCCCACCCCCTACGGGCTGGTGCGCTACGGCGTCGCCCCCGACCACGTCAAGATCAAGGGCGTGGCCCGAGCGCTGCGCAGGGTCCTGGAACATCCCGACGTGCGCTTCGTCGGCGGGATCGAGTTCGGCACCGACCTCACCCGCGCCGACCTGGCCCGCACCCACCACGGCGTCGTCTACGCCACCGGCGCCAGCATGGACCGCCGCATGGGCGTGCCGGGGGAGGACCTGCCCGGCAGCGTCGCCGCCACCGACTTCGTCAACTGGTACTGCGGCCACCCCGACACCGGGTTGGAGCGGTTCGTGCTCGACGCAGAGGAGGTCGTCGTGGTCGGGGCGGGCAACGTCGCCCTGGACGTGACCCGGATCCTCGCCAAGACCGCCGACGAGCTCCGCCACACCGACATCCCGCAGCCGGTCCTGGATGTGCTCGCCGCCAGCCGTGTGCGCACCGTGCACCTGCTGTCCCGGCGGGGCCCGCTCCAGGCCAAGTTCACCGCGCCCGAACTGCGCGACCTGCTCGCGCTGCCCGGAGCGGACGTGGTCGTGAGCGCCGACCAGGTCGACATCGACCCCACCGCCGTGGGCACGGGGGCGCCCGAGCTGCGCGAGGTCTCCCGTGCCGCGCGCACCAATCTCAGGCTCCTGCGGGAGCACGCGCGGCGTCGGCCCGAGGGCCGGCCCCGTACCGTCCGCCTGCACTTCTGGGCCCGGCCCCAGGAGGTCCTCGGCGCGGACCACGTGACCGGGGTGCGGGTGGAGGGCACCCGCCTGGACACGGACGGGCGCCTGACGGGCACCGGGCGGACCACCGACCTGCCCGCCGGGATGGTGCTGCGCTCGGTGGGGTACGCGGGTGTCCCACTGTCCGGGGTGCCCTTCGACCCCGAGGGGCGCACCGTCCCCCAGGAGGGGGGCCGGGTCCTGGACGCCGACGGGCGCGTGGTTCGGGGGGACTACGTCGCCGGGTGGATCAAGCGGGGCGCCACCGGGGTGATCGGTACCAACAAGTCCGATGCCGCCGGGACCGTTCGCTCCCTGCTGGAGGACGCCGAGGCGCTGCGTGCGGCGGCCTCGGACCTCGTGCCGCTGGAGACGGTGCTGGACGAGCGCGGGGTCGCGCACAGCGGCTACGAGGACTGGCTGCGCATCGACACCGCCGAGGCCGAGCAGGCCGTGGAGCTGGACCGGGGGGAGCGGGTCAAGCTCCACGGCTGGGAGGCCTACCGCAGGATGCTCAGGTGACCTGGCCCGGCTCGGCGCCGTAGGTGTTGCAGCCGTCCAGGGTCGGCTCCGACCAGCCCCGCTCCAGCCAGAGCGCCCGGTTGCCGGCGCTGCCGTGCGTGTCGAGGTCGCCGCCGCTGTTGAAGTTGGCGTTGACGGCCGCCAGCGTCTCCTCGTCGGCGTCGGTGATCCCGCGCAGGCCCACCCCGGCCATGCACTCGGCCTGGAGCTCGGTGCGGCGGAGCGTGTCCAGCGCGTCCTCCTCGTTCCCGGCGTTCCAGCGCAGGTCGTGCGAGATGTTGAGGATACCGGTGACGTACTGCACGTGGTGGCCGTACTCGTGCCCCATCAGGGCGAGCCAGACGTCCTCGCGGTGCTGTGAGGGGATCTGGGCGCCCATGTGGCGCACGTTGGGCAGCACGACGGTGATGCGGGCCAGGTCGCTCTCGTAGTAGGCGAGTGTGTAGCCCTCCGCGCCGTCGGCGTCGGGGGAGTCCTGGGTGACGGCGAACTCCAGGGGACCGACGGACAGGCCCATCTCCTCCAGGGTCGGTGCCCACAGCTCGTCCAGGCAGGTTCCCGTGGCGGTCGCGAACTCCTCCCAGGACTCGTCCGAGCCCATGTCCAGATCGGGGGTACCGCAGTCGACCGCCTCGGGGACGGACGCGCCGTAGAGCGGATGGTCGACCAGGTCGACCTCCACCCCGTTGGGCCGCGCGGCCAGGCGGTCGTCGTAGTGGGCGGACAGGTCGGTGCCGCTCGGACGGGGCTCCTCGCGGGGGGTGGTGACGACCATGAGGATGCTCGCGGCCAGGGCGACGAGGGCGATCACGGCGGCCGCCGACGAGCCGACCAGGACGCCCAGGCCGCGGCGGCGCGGCCGCGCCGCCGCGTGGGGTCGGCCCCACGGCTGGCCCGGCTGCTGCCATCCGGCTCCCGGGTACGCGCCGGGTTGGAGGGTGTGGGGAGGGGGATAGGGGTGGGTGTGGGGTGTGGGCGCTCCCGCCATCTGCGCGCCGTGCGCGCCCGGGGCGCTCTGGGGGAGGGGAGGGTGGGGGGAGGCCGGGACACCGGGGGCGTACTGGGGGCCGGGCATCCGGTACTGGCCGTATGGACCGGTCTGCCCGTACGGGCCGGGCCGGTGCGCCTGGTCCGGACCGGCGGCCGGAGCCTGTCCCCAGGGCGGGGGCCGCCCCCAGGGTGGAGGCCGCATCGGCTGCGGGGGGAGGCCGCGCTGATGCTCCGGGGGACGCTGGTCGTGCACCGGACCGGTGGGGCCGCCGGGCCGCTCGCCTTCGGGCCGTGCGTTTTCGGGGTCGGCTTGCTCGGGTCGGGCGTCTCCGGGTCCGGGTTGTTCGGGTCGGGGGGCCTCGCCACCGGACCGCTCGCCGCCGGGTCGGTTCTCCACGGGGTCCGTCCTCGCTATCGTGCCGCAGCACGCCGGGCTGGGCCGCATCCACCTGGGGCGAATCCGGCAAGAGTCACAGACCTCCAGTATGGGGCTTAAACCGGCATGCTTCTGATAGCCGGACGACTACTTCACGGAGTCTGGTAACGCACCCCGAGGCCTGTCAGTATGTTCTGAAGCTCGGACTCGAAGAGTGGTTCCATGTCGTGCATCACGAAGTCCAGATGCTCGAACACCTCCATGCACACCACGCCGTACAGCCGCACCCAGCACGTGCTGAGCACCATGATCGCCTCCACCGGGATGTGCGGAGCCGAGAAGCCGCAGGTGTCGGCGAAGGCGCGCAGCTCACGGGCCAGTCCGGGCGTGATGCGGTCTCCCTCGGGCAGTGGGAAGCGCTCCTCGGACAGCAGGCGGTCGAAGAGCGTGTAAAAGGTCGCGCCGAAGCGCCGCCCGGCCTCCAGGGCCGGTGTGAGGTCGGTTCCGGGGGCCAGCCGCACGCGCGGACCGAACATGGTGGCGAACTCGGCCCGGTGCGTGACGGCCCAGGACCGGAAGGCGCGCAGCGAGGTGAGGATGCGCAGGTCGGTGTCCTCGGAGGGCACGCTCGCGTCGGCGGCGGCCACCGCGGCGGCCAGTTCCTCGAACATGTCCGCGGTGATGAGCACCAGCAGTGAGTCGATGCCCGAGACGTAGCGGTACAGTCCCGGCGCGGTCATACCCATCTCCCGGGCGATGGCTCGCAGGGACACCCCGGCGGCCCCCTGCTCGACCAGATGGCGGCGGGCGATCCCCTTGATCTCCGCGAGTGTGGCTTCGCGCACACGCTCGCGGCGGCTCGGTTTCCCGGCGCCCCGGTCCAGCTGCGGTTTCGTCATCTGCTGCGCTACGTCCCGTCTCGGGCACCGGTCAGGGCGCCGTGGTCCTCGTCGGTTATATTGACATCGTAACGCCCGCACGCTTTAGTGAACGCCGTTAGCAAACACCGTTAACGGACATGGAGTCTGTTTCCTGAAGGGGCGGCGTATGCCGACGCACACGGGGCTTTTCGGACGGCTCGGGCTGGGGACCCACCGCTTCCGCTGGGCGGTCCTGGCCGTCACCGCGCTCTTCGCCGTCTTCGCCGGCGTCTGGGGCTCGGGGGTCTTCTCCGACGTCAGCGAGAGCGGGTTCGAGGACCTGGGCTCCGAGTCCGCGCGGGCCACCCGTGTCCTGGAGGAGGAACTGGGACACGACGACGTCGACATCATCGCCGTCTACCGCAGCGACGAACTGAGGGTGGACAACCCCACCTTCGCCGCGGCCGTCCAGCGCGTCGCCGACGACATGCCCGAGGACGCCGTCGCGGACTTCGACCTCTACCTCGACGAGGAACTCGGCGAGACCGAGCGCGGCATGCTCGTGGCCGAGGACATGCACGCCGTCTACATCCCCGTGACCCTCAGCGGCCAGACCCACGCCGACCGCCTCCACCAGTACGAAGAGGTCGCCGACCACCTGTCCTCCAGCAGTCTGGAAGTCCACCTGGGCGGCCCGATCGCCGTCGAGCACGAGTTGTCGGAGACCGCCGAGAGCGACGTCGTCCGCGCCGAGCTCATCACCCTGCCGATCCTCCTGGTCCTGCTGGTCCTGATCTTCGGCGGCCTGGTCGCGGGTCTGGTCCCGCTCGCCGTGGGCGGTCTGGCCATCCTCGGATCGCTGACCCTCCTGCGCGTCCTGACCCACGTCACCGACGTGTCGGTGTTCGCGATCAACGTCTCCACCATCCTGGGCCTGGGACTGGCGATCGACTACGGACTGTTCATGGTCAGCCGCTTCCGCGAGGAACTGGGCCGGGGCCGCGGCCTCGCCGCCGCGGTGAGCCGCACCGTCGACACCGCGGGGCGCACCGTGGCCTTCTCCGGCGTCACCGTCGGCATCGCCTTCGCGGGCCTGCTGTTCTTCCCCCAGCCCATCCTCAAGTCGATCGGCTGGGGCGGCATCGCCGTCGTGCTGTTCGACCTGCTGGCCGCACTGGTCTTCCTGCCCGCGCTCATGTCCGTGGTCGGCCACCGGATCGACCGCCTCAGGCTGCCGCTGCCCCGCCGCACCGTCACCGGCACCGTGCACGAGAACGCCGGGTTCTGGTGGCGCCTGGCCCGCACCGTCATGCGCGGCCCCGCCGTGTCCCTGGTCGCGGTCGGCGGCGTCCTGCTGGTCTTCAGCTCCGGCCTGTCCTCCACCGAACTCGGTTCCACCGACCAGCGCTACCTGCCCGAGGACGCCGGAACCCGGATCGCCACCGAGACGGTGTCCGAGGAGTTCCCCGCGGGCGGCCTGGGCAGGCTCAACGTGGCCGTGCTCGGCGACACCGGCGACGAGGACCTGGAGGAGTACGCCGAACGCCTGGGCGCCCTGCCCGAGGCCTCCCTCGCCCGCGTCGAGCGCACCGGCGACGGCGTCGCCCACGTCATGGTCGGCTACCAGGGGGACTCCGACTCCCCGGAGGTCGCCGGGCTCGTGCGCGACGTACGCGACGAACCGCTCCCCGAGGGCGCGCGGGAGAGCCTGGTCGGCGGTGTGGCCGCCATGCAGCAGGACAACGTGGCGGCGATCGTCGACGCGGCGCCCGTGACCGTGGGCTTCATCGCCGCGGCGACCCTGTTCCTGCTCTTCCTCGCCTTCGGCTCGGTCGTCCTGCCCGTCAAGGCCGTGCTCATGGGCGCGCTGTCCCTGGGAGCCTCCCTGGGAGTGGTGGTCTGGGGGTTCCAGGAGGGCGGTTTCGCCGGACTGCTCGGCTTCGACGCGGTGGGCACCATCGACCCCACCTACCTGGTGCTGATCACCATCGTGGCGTTCGGCCTGGCGATGGACTACGAGCTGTTCCTGCTCAGCCGCGTGCGTGAGGAGTACCTGCGCACCGGGGACAACATCCGCTCGGTGGCGGCGGGACTCCAGCACACCGGACAGATCATCACGAGCGCGGCGATCCTGCTGATGGTCGTGCTCCTGGCGATGGGCACCTCGGACCTGCTCTTCCTGAAGATCATCGGGATCGGTCTGGCCATCGCGGTGCTCGTGGACGCCACCCTGGTCCGCGCGGTGATGGTGCCCGCCACGATGCGCCTGCTCGGCGGCGCCAACTGGTGGCTGCCGCGCCCGCTGCGCTGGCTGCACGACCGGATCGGCATCTCCGAGGGCGGCGACACCGACGAGCTTCCCGAGGCCGTGCACGACGCGGAGGAGGGGCGGCGGATGCACGCGGGCGTGTGACCTCCCGTCCCCCGCCTGTCCCGTGCCGAGTGTGCCGGGGGTCTCGGCGCGTGCCGCGACGCCTCCCGCCCGGCACACGGAAACGGGCCCGGCGTCCGCGTGGACGCCGGGCCCGCCGTGGGCTCAGATCACTCGTCGAAGAGCTGGTCGATGTGGGAGATGGTGGCGGCTCGGCGGACCCAGATGCCGAGCTGGTCGAGGTCGCGGCATTCGCTGATACGCCTGCGTGCTTCCTCGGGTACGTCGACACCGCATGCGTTCAGGAAGAGTAGGACGTCCTCGGCCCGTCCCTCGGCCCGTCCCTCGGCCTTGAGGCTCTCGGTCCAGGCACTGCTGTACTCGTACGTGTCAGTCATCATCAGCTCCTCCAGAGCCGCCTGTCCCTCGGTCTTCGCCAGCAGGTTCAAGGTATATCCAATGTACTTCGTGGCCCTTTCCCGGTCGATCAGGTCCAGGCCGGTGTGCAGGGCCTTCAGCACGTCCATGACCTGGCCGCCGTGCGCGGCGGCGGACAGCACACCCAAGGATGGGCGCCGCCCGACCTCTCCGGGGTCGGTGATGGCCGGGATCCCGGACGGGCCCACCACCAGGGGCCGCAGGACGAAGCCGGGATGGCCGAGGTGGATCGGTTCGGCGTACCAGTCGGCCACGGACTGTCTGGGGCAGACGGTCAGCAGGACGACCGGGCACTCGTGCCGGGAGCGCAGCGCGGCCACGTACTCCGGCCACGTGAAGCGCTTGCGCTCCTTCTCGTCGCGCTGGACCTCCACGATGACACCCATCAGTTCGTCGAGGGGGTCAGCGGGTCCGGGGCCGCGCAGCATGATCGCGACGTCGGACCGGCGTTCGACGGGGTCCACGTGGCCGAGGTCGCACGAGGTGACCTCGCTGCGGTCGTAGTCGGGGACGTCCACGCCGAGGCCGCGCAGGAAGTCGACGGCGATGTCGGGGGCGTCGGCGAACAACTCGGCGTAGATCTGGTGTTCAGCGGATATTGCCACGAGTCAGACGTTACACAGGGTTACTGATAAGTATGCACGAGTAGTCGCCATGTGCCTGTTCTTCGCTTTCGTGGTGTTCGACCAGCGAAAAAGCGCCCGACACTCCTCGGGTGGGAACGCCGCGCCGGGCCGGGACTTCGGTAGCGTCGACGGGAGGGCCGAACATGTCCGAAGAGCAGAACAGGCCACTGGTCCTGCACGTGTGGGGCGACGAGCTCGTCATCCGGCGCCGCTACGAGACCGCGAGCATCGTCAACGACATCCTGATCGCCCTGTGGTTCATCGCCGGCAGCATCATGTTCTTCTCCGAGGCCTGGACCACGGCGGGCACGTGGTGCTTCCTCCTCGGCAGCGTCGAACTGCTGATCCGCCCGGTGATCCGGCTGTTCAGGCAGTTCCACATCCGGAGCGTCCGCGCCTCCGGCCGGGGCCCGGCCAGGGGGGAGTCCTCCCAGGACTTCTGACACGAAACGGCGGGCCCGGCGTCCGCGTGGACGCCGGGCCCGCCGTGGGCTCGGGAAGGCTAGAACGCCTTCGGGTCGCCCTCGTGGAACGGTTTGCCGTTCACGGCCTCGGACACGCCGACCTTGTCCAGGTACGGAGTGATGCCGCCGGTGTGGAACGGCCAGCCCGCACCGCTGATCAGGCACAGGTCGATGTCGGCGGCCTCGGCCACCACACCCTCGTCCAGCATGATCCGGATCTCCCGGGCCAGCGCGCGCAGCGCCCGGTCCAGGATCTCGCTCTCCTCGGACGGGTTGTCGCCGCCGCTGAGGATCTTCTTCACCTCGGGGTCGATCGTGAGGTCCGGGGCGAAGATCTCCGTCTTGCCCGCCTTCACGATCTCGGCCAGTTCGTCGGAGACCGCGAAGCGCTCGGGGAACGCCTCGTGCAGGGTCTCGGCGACGTGCAGCCCGACCGCAGGCCCCACCAGCTGCAGCAGCATCAGCGGCGACATCGGCAGGCCCAGGGGTGCCACCGCGCGGTCGGCCACCTCGGGCTCGGTGCCCTCGCCGACCGCGCCCAGGACCTCGCCCATGAACAGGGTGAGCAGGCGGTTGACCACGAACGCCGGGGCGTCCTTGCACAGCACCGCGGTCTTCTTCAGCTTCTTGGAGGTGGCGAAGGCCGTGGCCAGGGTCGCGTCGTCGGTCCTCTCACCGCGGACGATCTCCAGCAGTGGCAGGACCGCGACCGGGTTGAAGAAGTGGAAGCCCACGACCCGCTCGGGGTGCTTCAGCTCGGAGGCCATCTCGGTGATCGAGAGGGAGGAGGTGTTGGTGGCCAGGACCGCCTCGGGGGAGACCACGGCCTCCACCTCGGCGAACACCTGCTTCTTGACCTCCATCTTCTCGAACACGGCCTCGATGACGAAGTCGGCGTCGGAGAAGGCGTCCTTGGTCAGCGAACCGCTCACCAGGGACTTGAGGTGGTTGGCCTTGTCACCGTTGATCCGGCCCCTGCCCAGGAGCTTGTCGACCTCGCCGTGCACGTAGGCCACGCCCTTGTCCAGGCGCTCCTGGTCCAGGTCGGTCAGGACGACCGGCACGTCCAGGCGCCGGGCGAACAGCAGTGCCAGCTGACCGGCCATCAGACCGGCGCCGACGACGCCGACCTTGGTGACCTTGCGGGCCAGTGACTTGTCCGGGGCGCCGGCCGGGCGCTTGGCGCGCTTCTGCACCAGGTCGAACGCGTACAGGCCCGCCTTGAGCTCGTCGCTCATGATCAGGTCGGCCAGTGCGTCGTCCTCGGCGGCGAAGCCCTCGTCACGCGTGCGGTTCCTCGCCTCGGCGACCAGCTCGACCGCGCGGACCGGAGCGGGGGCGGCGCCGTGCAGCTTGCCCTCGACGGTGAAGCGGGCCATGTTGACCGCGTTGTCCCAGGCCTCGCCCTTGTCGACCTCGGGGCGCTCGACCACGACGTCGCCCCTGAGGACCTGGGCGGCCCAGCGCAGCGACTCCTCCACGAAGTCGGCGGGCTCGAACATCGCGTCGGCGATGCCCATCTCGAAGGCCTGCTGGCCCTTGAGCGTCTTGTTCTGGGCGAGCGGGTTGTCGACGATGACCTTGAGGGCCTTCTCGGCGCCGATCAGGTTCGGCAGCAGGTAGGTGCCGCCCCAGCCGGGGACCAGGCCCAGGAAGGCCTCGGGCAGCGCGACCGCGGGCACGCCCGAGGAGATGGTGCGGTAGGTGCAGTGCAGCGCCACCTCCACGCCGCCGCCCATGGCCGCTCCGTTGACCAGCGCGAAGGTCGGCACCTCCAGCTCGCCGAGCTTGCGGAACACGTCGTGGCCCAGCTTGCCGATGGCGTGCGCCTGCTCGCGGTTCTGGATCGCGGGGACACCGGTCAGGTCCGCGCCCACGGCGAAGATGAACGGCTTGCCGGTGACGGCCACGGCCACGATGTCGGTGCGCGCCCTGGCGGCCTCGATCGCCGCGTCCAGGCTCAGCAGTCCGCTGGGGCCGAAGGTGTTGGGCTTGGTGTGGTCGTGCCCGTTGTCCAGCGTGATCAGGACCGCGGTGCCCGCGCCGTAGGGGAGCTCGATGTCACGGGAGAGCGCTTTGGTGACGACCTCGTCGCTGAAGAGCTCTGAAAGAGAACTGTGACGCAAAGCGTCTCCGTTGAGGGTGGTGGCGGGTGACGGGCGGGATTGCTCGATCGGCATGCTCACTTGCCCCCCTCGTAGTTGGTGTTCTCCCACAGGACGGTTCCGCCCATGCCCATGCCGACGCACATGGTGGTCAGGCCGTAGCGGACGTCGGGGCGCTCGGCGAAGTGGCGCGCGAGCTGCATCATCAGGCGCACGCCCGAGGAGGCCAGCGGGTGGCCCAGGGCGATGGCGCCGCCCCACGGGTTGACGCGGGTGTCGTCGTCGGCGAGACCGAAGTGCTCCAGGAAGGCCAGCACCTGCACGGCGAAGGCCTCGTTGATCTCGATGAGGCCGATCTCGTCCATCGAGATGCCCTGGCGGGCGAACAGCTTCTCGGTGGCCGGGACCGGGCCCACACCCATGACCTCGGGGTCCACGCCGGCGAAGGAGAAGTCCACCAGGCGCATCCTGGCGTCCAGCCCCAGCTCCTCGGCCACGTCCTCGGCGGCCAGGATGGCGCCGGTGGCGCCGTCGTTGAGACCGGCGGCGTTGCCGGGCGTCACGTTGCCGTGCGCGCGGAACGGTGTCTTCAGGCTGGCCAGCGACTCCATTGTGGTGCCGGGCCGCGGCGGCTCGTCCTGGGTGGCCAGGCCGTAGCCCTGCTCCAGGGAGCGGACCAGGACCTCGACCAGGTCCTCCTGGATCTTGCCGTCGGCGTAGGCCTTGGCGACCTTCTCCTGGCTGCGCACCGCGTAGGCGTCGGCGCGCTCCTTGGTGATGGTCGGGAAGCGGTCGTGCAGGTTCTCGGCGGTGTTGCCCATGACCAGCGCGGACGTGTCCACGAGCTTCTCGGAGAGGAAGCGCGGGTTGGGGTCGACGCCCTCGCCCATGGGGTGGCGGCCCATGTGCTCGACACCGCCCGCGATGACCACGTCGTAGGCACCGAAGGAGATGCCCGCGCCCGAGGTGGTGACGGCCGTGAGCGCGCCGGCGCACATACGGTCGATGGCGTAGCCGGGGACGCTGGTCGGCAATCCGGCGAGGATCGCGGCGCTGCGCCCGATCGTCAGGCCCTGGTCGCCGATCTGGGTGGTGGCGGCGATGGCGACCTCGTCGACGCGCTCGGCGGGCAGGCCCGGGTTGCGGCGCATCAGTTCGCGGATCACGCGTACGACGAGGTCGTCGGCGCGTGTCTCGGCGTAGAGGCCCTTGCCTGACTTGCCGAACGGGGTACGGACCCCGTCGACAAACACGACATCGCGGGCAGTTCGCGGCACGATGACCCCTCCTTCTCCAGTGGGTGAGTGGACTGTCGTGTCAATGCTACTCGTCAGTAACAACTTGTGCGAGCAGGACGGCCGGGAACTTGGGCCGGGACGGGGTCGGAGCCGGTCCACGGCCCTCGATGGACCCCGTGCCCGGCGACGTCTCCTGACACACCTCGGGGCCGGGGGTTCGCACCCCCGGCCCCGCGCGTCGGTTCCGGCCACGTCCTACAGCAGCGCCTTGGCCTCGCGGTGGCGGCCGGCGGCGTTGTAGGCACCGGCCAGGTCACGGCGCAGCCGCAGGGTCAGCCGCCGGACATCCGGGTCGCCGGAGGAGTTCAGCGCCACGCGGTAGGCGTCGCGCAGCACCTCCACCGCCTCGTCGGGACGGCCCGCCTGGGTGTAGGCGCGACCCAGCCGGTGGTGCACCGTCAGGGTGTCCAGGTGGCCCTTGCCCATCCGGCGGCGCCGCCCGGCCAGTACCATCCGCAGCTGTGCGATCGCGTCGTCGTAGCGCCCCGACATGCTCTGCGCGGCGCTCAGGCCCAGCCGCAGCTCCTCGCGGCGCTCGGTCGCGGTCACGTCCTCGATGGCCCGCTCGTAGTGCGCCACGGCCGCGTCCAGGCGTCCGCTGCGCCGGTAGCAGACCGCCAGGCGCATGCGCGCCTCCACCGTGTCCTCGTCGGCCGGGCCGAACTGGCGCTCGCGCTCGCGCAGCAGCATCTCCCACTGCCCGGAGGCGTCCGCCGGCCGGCCGGCGTCCTCGTAGGCCCACGCCAGGTTCTCGCGGATGATCTCGGTGCGCGGGTGCTCTTCGCCGAAGACCTCCACCGCCTCGGCCAGCGCCAGCTCGAACTGCTGCACGGCCGCCTGGCGGCGCCCCATCTGCGCGTACTTGGTCGCGAGGTTGTTGCGTGCGGTGATCGTGTCCGGGTGCTCGGTGCCCAGCCGCTCCACCAGGGCCCGCAGTGTCCGCTCCAGGGAGGTGGCCCGCATCCCGGCGGTGGGAACGGGTGCGGGGGGTGCGCTCTCCGCCTCGGCGACCCGTGTCCTCGTGGCCGACGTCTGCGCGGCGGGCGCCCCCTCCCGTTCCTCCGCCGGCAGGGACAGCGGTTCGGTGGGCGCGCCGCCCACCGGTGCCGGGCTCGGCACGGGCGCCGTGGCCGGTCGCTCCACGGACTGCTCCTCGCGCGTGGGCGCGGCGGTATCGGCCGAACGGGTCCTGGACGAACCGATCAGCCCGGTCTCGCGCAGCAACGCACGCCAGAACGTCAGCACACTCACCACTTTTCCCCTGCTCGCGCACCGCGGCTCATGGCCTGCGGTGTTATTCCCATCGGACAACGCCTCGGTACTCCCAAGGCACGTTTCTATAACTTAATCGGACAGGGGGCCATGGAACAGGCATCAACCCCCCTTGTGGGGCGGTGACTTCGGTCACCCTTGGGTTGACAAGGTGAGAGGAGGGTAAGAGGCTACGCTTTCGCAGCGTCGAGCAGTGCTGTGGCCAGGGGTTCCGCGGTCAGTCCGATCTGCCACTCGCGGGCCCCGCGCTCGCGCAGAAAGACCCCCACGGTGTCGGTGTCCACGGTCTGCGGCGGCGCCCACGCCAGTCGGCGCACCGTGTCCGGCAGCAACAGGTTCTCGGTCGGCATCACGACGTCCTCGGCGATCCCCGTGACCGTGGCCCGGACCGACTCCAGCCGGCTCGCCGCCTCCGGCGCCCGGTCCGCCCACCGGTTCACCGGCGGCGGCCCGTCGCCCGGTGCGTTGGGCCGGGGCAGTTCGGTCTGCGGCATGTCGCGGGCCCGGTTGACCGCCTTGATCCACGTGGTCAGGTAGCGCCGCGCCAGCTTGATCCCGAACTGCCGGATGTCGGCCAGCTCCGCCGTGGTGCGCGGCATGACCGTCGCCGCCTCCACGATCGCCGCGTCCGGCAGGACCCGCCCGGGCGAGATGTCCCGCTCCTGGGCGATACGGTCGCGTTCGTACCACAGCTCGCGTACGGCGGCCAGGGCGCGCTGGTTGCGCACGCGGTGGATGCCCGAGGTGCGCCGCCAGGGGTCGGGGCGCGGCTCCTTGGGCGGGGCGGCCAGGACCGAGGCGAACTCCTCGCGGGCCCACTCCAGTTTCCCGGCCTCCTCCAGCTCGGCCTCCAGGGCGTTGCGCAGCTCGACGAGGATCTCCACGTCCAGCGCCGCGTACCGCAGCCAGTCCTCCGGCAGCGGGCGCTGCGACCAGTCCACGGCCGAGTGCTCCTTGGCCAGCCGAACGTGCAGTATCCGCTCCACCATGAAGCCCAGTCCGACCCTCTGGTAGCCCAGCAGCCGCCCGGCCAGCTCGGTGTCGAACAACCGCCGGGGGCGCAGGTTGACCTCGGTCAGGCAGGGCAGGTCCTGGTGCGCGGCGTGCAGCACCACCTCGGCGTCGCCCACGGCATCGCCCAGCTTGCCCAGGTCCGGACAGGAGACGGGGTCGATCAGCGCCGAACCCGAGCCCTCGCGGCGCAGCTGTACCAGGTAGGCCCGCTGTCCGTACCGGTAGCCGGAGGCCCGTTCGGCGTCCACCGCCACGGGACCGGTCCCGGCGGAGAGCGCCGCGACCACACCGGCCAGCGCGTCGGCGTCGGAGGTGACCTCGGGCAGGCCCTCACGCGGTTCCCGGAGCAGGGGCGCCCTCTCGGCGTCGTCGTTGCCTGGTTCGCGGGGTTCTGTCTTGGAGTTCAACGCGTTCGCCACACCACTACGGTATGCGCTGTCGCCACCGGACGCAGATTCGGGGCGTGCGGGTTCCCGCGCGGGGCGGATCCGCTCAGGGCCGGGAGCGCTGTCGGGCGATGTCGGTGACGTCCAGCGGAGGCAGTCCCGCGGCGGAGGCCAGCAACGCCGTCCACGCGCTGACGTGCCCCGACAGATCGTCGGACTCCGGCGTCCACGAGGCCCGCATCTCGACCTCGGTGGTGGCACCCTGGTCCGCCTTCGTGCCGAAGCCCTCGGTGGTGGCCCGGGTGACCGTGCCGCTCAGCGTGTGGTGGGTGGCGTCGTTGGCGGCCAGGGCGTCGGTCAGCCAGCTCCAGGCGACCGGTCCGAGCAGCGGATCGGTCGCGATCTCCGACTCCAGTTCGGAGTTGGCCTGGCAGACCACACGGAAGGGGCCCGGCCAGTCGCGGGTGTTCTCGGGGTCGTAGAGCACGATGAGTCGTCCCCAGGCGACCTCCTCGCCGTTCACGGTCACCTCGGCCGAAACGGCGGCGGAGTGGGGGGCCAGCCGCTGGGGGGCGGGGATCTCCCGGACGGTGATCTCGGGGCGCAGGAGGGGTGAGCGCAGGGCCTCGACCGCTCGCCGGAACGTCTCGTGTTCGTTCTCGGCGTTACCGACATCGGGCATGGTGGAAACGTCAGCCTTCATTCTGTGGTGATCACGTCTCGGCGGGGGGGTGGTCTGGACATGCTCCGCCTCCCCGCCACGGGCAAGGGGGTGGGCACGAGGAGACCGTGGCACGAGTCACGGGCCGCGGGTCGGAGTTCGCCCGGCGTGTCGGTGTTTTGTGATGATCTTGGGACCGGCCCGCTCTCGGAGGGCGCCGGTTCGCGCCCGTTCTCCGCCGGAGACGGCCACCGGAGGGGCCGGGTTCGGCGATCCGGGTGAGAGCTCGGGGGAGGGCATGGCACGATCGAGGAGTGACGCTGCAAGAATCTCCATTCCTCCGCGCCTGCCGACGCCTTCCCGTGTCCCACACACCAGTGTGGTTCATGCGCCAGGCCGGGCGCTCCCTGCCCGAGTACCGACGGGTCCGCGCCGATGTGCCGATGCTCGAGGCGTGCGCGCGCCCCGACATGATCACCGAGATCACGATGCAGCCGGTGCGCCGCTACGACGTCGATGCCGCGATCTTCTTCAGCGACATCGTCGTCCCGCTCAAGGCCATCGGCATCGACCTGGACATCAAGCCCGGGGTCGGCCCCGTGGTCGCCGACCCGATCCGGGACACGACCGGCATCAAGCGGCTGCGCGAACTCGAACCCGACGACCTGCCCTACGTGACCGAGGCGGTGGGCCAGCTGGTCGGCGAGCTGGGTGACAAGCCCCTCGTCGGTTTCGCGGGCGCCCCGTTCACCCTGGCCTCCTACCTCATCGAGGGCGGACCGTCCAAGAACCACGAGCACACCAAGGCGCTCATGTACGGCGAGCCCGAGCTGTGGGACGAGCTGATGCGCCGCCTGGCCACCATCACGCTGGGCTTCCTGCGCACCCAGATCGAGGCGGGTGCCAGCGCCGTGCAGCTCTTCGACTCCTGGGTGGGCGCCCTGAGCGCCGAGGACTACCGCGCCTCGGTGCTGCCCTACACCTCGTGGATCTTCGGCCAGCTCAGCGAGCACGAGGTGCCGCGCATCCACTTCGGAGTGGGCACCGGTGAGCTGCTCGGCCTGCTCAGCGAGGCCGGGGCCGACGTCGTGGGCGTGGACTGGCGGGTGCCGCTGGACAAGGCGGCCCAGCGCGTCCAGCCGGGCACCGCGCTCCAGGGCAACCTGGACCCGGCGACGCTGTTCGCTCCGTGGGAGGTCGTCGCCGAGCGCACCCGCGACATCCTCTCCCGCGGCCGGGCCGCCGACGGACACGTCTTCAACCTGGGCCACGGCGTGCTGCCCAGCACCGACCCGGACGTGCTCCAGCGGCTCACCGAGTTCGTGCACGAGGAGACCACCGCCTGAGACGGAGCGGTCCCGCTCCGGGGCGTGCCGGAACCGGACCGACCACAGCGTGAGAACCGGAGGCGCCCGGCCCCCGCCCGGGGCCGGGCGCCTCCGTGCGTGGCTCAGTCCTCCTTGGAGGGACCACTCTCCTCGGAGGACCCGCCCCCGGACCCGTCGGACGGCTGCTCGGGGGCGCCGGAATCCGGGACCTCCGAAACCTCGCCCTCGGAGACACCCTCCCCGGGGGTGTCGGCGGAGCGGCCCCTGCGACGGGAGAGGTACCACCACAGCGGTCCCGCGCCCAGCACGGCGGCGACCACCAGGAAGGGCAGCAGCCAGCCCACGACCACGGCGACGTCCTGGCCGAACGCGACCAGCGCGCGCCAGCCTCGCTCCAGCCCGCCCAGGAAACCGATGGACTCCTCCGTCGGCTCCTCCAGGTAGGTCTCCGGGGGGTGCAGGGTCAGGTTCACCGTCGAGTACGCCGTCTGGTCGCGCAGCGTCTCCAGGCGCGCTTGGAACGCCTCCAGCTCCGACTGGCGTGTCTGGATCTCGTTCTCCACACGCAGCAGGTCGTCGACGTCCTCGGCCTCCTCCAGGTAGCCGCGCAGTGTGTCCAGGGCCGCCTCGGAGGACTCGATGCGGCTCTCGACGTCCGCGACCTCCTCGGTGACGTCCTGTACCGAGCGCTCCAGGCTGGACCGGTCGCCCAGTTCCGCCAGGCCGTCCAGGGCCCCCTCGTACTCCTCGCCCGGAACGCGCAGCGTCAGCGACCCCGAGGGGGCGCCGCCCCGGGGAGTGGAGACCGTCTCTGAGGCGACGTAACCGCCCGCCTCCAGGGCCAGCTCCTTGGCGTGCTCGACCGCCCCGGGCACGTCGTCGACCCGTACCGACAGGTCGGCGGTGTGGACCAGCTGCCGGTCGTCGATCTCCACGTCGGAGCCGAGGGGTGAGTCCCCGCCCTCCTCGGCGGACCGCCCCTCTCCGGCCTGTCCCTCCTCGGTCCGCCCCTCGGGGGCCCGTTCCTGGGCGGCCGAGCGGTCCTCGGCCCCGGGAGCGTACTCGGCGGAGGCTCCGCCACTGCTGTCGGCGGACTGGCCGGAGGAGCCGCAGGCCGTGGCCAGCAGAGCGGCCAGGCCCAGGGAGAGCACCGCCCGGGCACCCCGACGCGCGGGGAAAAACGCTGAAGTAGCCATGATCCTCCGACGCCCGCCGCCGGGGGCCCGTTGCGGAACCGGGATAACGACCGCACAACAGCGGCACGGCCGGACCTCCCGCCACGAGCGCGACCCGGGCCACCGGGCGCCGAGGGGGACGGCGGACCACGGTGACCCGCGTCATCTGGGAAACTGGAGACATGCCTGAAGCACCGCACGTCGTCGTGGTCGGGGGCGGGGTCTCCGGACTCACCGCCGCGCACCGTCTCACCGGTCTGGGCGCCTCCGTCACCGTGCTGGAGGCCGCTGACGCCCCTGGGGGCAAACTGCGCGCCTCACCGGTGGCCGGGGTGCCCGTCGACGCGGGCGCCGAGGCGGTGCTCGCCAGACGCCCCGAGGCGCTCGACCTGTTCTCCGAACTGGGCCTGGACGAGCGCGTGGTGCACCCCGGCCCCGGCGCCGCCGCTCTCTACAGCCGCGGACGGTTGCGCTCCCTGCCCAAGGGACAGCTCATGGGCGTGCCCGGCGACCTGCGCGCACTCGCCCGCAGCGGGGTGCTCTCACGGAGAGGCACCCTGCGCGCCGGGCTCGACCTGGTGCGGCCCCGCACCCCGGTCCGCGGTGACGTCTCCGTCGCCGACTACGTGGGCGCCCGCATGGGCCCCGAGGTCGTCGACCGACTCGTCGAACCCCTCCTGGGGGGCGTGTACGCGGGCCGGGCCGACCGGCTCTCCCTGGACTCGACGCTGCCGCAGATCGCGCCCATGGCCCGCCGCGACCGCTCCCTGGTGCGTGCCGTGCGCACCAGTCTCCAGGGCAGGGGGGCGGCGCCCACCAAGCCGGGTCCCGTCTTCGCCTCCCTGCGCGGGGGCGTGGCCGGACTCGCCGACGCCCTCGCCGAACGCCACTCCGACAGCCTGCGGGTGGGCTCCCGGGTCCGTGCCCTGCAGCGGCTTCCCGAGGGCTGGCGGGTCCACCTGGACAGCGACGAGCGCGTCTCCTGCGACGCCGTCCTGCTGGCCTGTCCCGCCCCGGAGGCCTCCCGCCTGCTCGCCGAGTACGCGCCCGGTGCCTCACGCGACCTGCGCGGCGTCGACTACGCCAGCATGGCCCTGGTGACCATGGCGCTGCCCGCCTCGGCCTTTCCCGGACCGGTCACCGGCACCGGCTTCCTCGTCCCCGCGGGGGAGGGGCTCACCATCAAGGCCGCCACCTTCTCCAGCAACAAGTGGCCCTGGCTGGCCGAGGAACTGGCCCGGGCCAACCCCGGCGACGACCTGGTGGTGCTGCGCTGCTCCATCGGCAGGTTCGGCGACGAGAGGGTCCTGGAGCGCTCCGACGAGGAGCTGGTCCGGGCCGCCGAGCACGACCTGGCCACGGTCACCGGTATGACCGGGGCACCCCTGGAGAGCAGGGTCACCCGGTGGACCGACGGGCTGCCGCAGTACGCCGTCGGCCACGCCGACCTCGTCGGGCGCGTACGCGCCGACGTCGCCCGCAGCCCGGGTCTCGGGGTGTGCGGCGCGGTCTACGGTGGCGTGGGGATCCCCGCGTGCATCGCCGACGCCGGCCAGGAGGCCGAGCGCCTGGTCGGCGCGCTCACGACGAACAGTTCCACCAGCGGCGGCGACCAGACCGCCGGAACGAACCAGCAAGGAGTCAACCCGTGACGGGCCAGCAGAACGAAGCCGTCGGCCAGGACGGCACCGACCTCAACTCGCTCATCCGCTACACCATGTGGTCGGTCTTCAAGGCCGAGGGCCTCGACGGGGTCGACCGCGCCGCCGCGGCCGACGAGTTGGGGGCGCTCTTCGACAAGTCCGCCGAGCAGGGGGTCACCACCCGCGGCAGCTACGACGTCCAGGGCTTCCGCGCCGACGCCGACATCATGTTCTGGTGGGTGGGCGACTCTCCCGAGCAGGTCCAGGACATGTACACGGCCTTCCGCCGCACCCGGATCGGCCGGGCCTGCACCCCGGTGTGGTCGGTCGTGGGCCTGCACCGCCCCGCCGAGTTCAACCGCGGCCACGTCCCCGCCTTCATGGCCGGGGAGGAGCCGCGCGAGCACCTGTGCGTGTACCCGTTCGTGCGCTCCTACGAGTGGTACCTGCTGCCCGACGACGAGCGCCGCGCGATGCTCGCCGAGCACGGTCGCATGGCCGCCCCCTACCCGGACGTGCGCGCCAACACGGTGTCCTCCTTCGGCCTCAACGACTACGAGTGGCTGCTCGCCTTCGAGGCCGACGACCTGCACCGCATCGTGGACCTGATGCGTCACCTGCGCGGCGCCAAGGCCCGTCTGCACACCCGCGAGGAGGTGCCCTTCTACACAGGCCGCCGCAAGAGCGTCGCCGAACTGGTCGACTCACTGCCGTAGACAGTGCCTTGTGGGGCCCGCTCCGCCAGGCGGCGCTCCGCCCGCCCACCGCACACGACGAGCGCCCCGGACCGGCCTCCGGGGCGCTCGTCGTGTGCGGGCCGTGCCTCAGTCCTGTTCGGCGACGGTCCGCCGGGTGGCCAGGACGTAGAACGGGAGGGTGACGATGAAGCCCAGGACGACGGCGCTCATCAGGTAGATGAGCGTCTGGCCCGCAGGCAGGCCCATGCCCCACGCGGCCATCAGGGCGACCCCGACCGCGAGGAGGCCCAGCACCGCGTAGGCCTTGCGCCCGCGCGGCTTGGGGTACTCCATCCGGCTCACCATCAGCCAGGAGATGAGCAGCACCGCCGTCACGCCCGCCATCAGCGGCGGGTCGAGCAGGACCACCGTCACCACGGCCATGGCGCCGAAGGGACAGGGCAGCCCGGTGAAGTAGTTCGCGCCCGGAGCCTGGCAGGAGAACCGGGCCAGCCGCACGATGACCGCCAGCAGCACGGCGCCGCCCGCCGCGACCGGCAGCGCGCCGATGCTCTCGTCCCGCATGGCCCACACGACGAAGAAGAACGCCGGGGCGAACCCGAAGCTGACCACGTCGGCCAGGTTGTCCAGTTCGGCGCCCATGCCGCTGCCGCCCAGCCTGCGGGCCACCCGGCCGTCGAGCACGTCCAGCGCCGCCGCGACCAGCATCAGGCCCACCACCGTGGCCATGGCCGTGCGCGGCAGCGGGCCGACGGCTCCGGCGGCCGCGTGCGCGGACTGGGCCGACATGAGCGCCCACACCGCCAGGAAGCCGCACAGGGCGTTGCCGAGGGTGAGGTAGTCGGCCGGCCCCAGACGGAGCCTGGAGGTCTCCTCCCCGGGGGCGGAGACGGCGTGTCCGGCCGCCACGACCCCCTCAGTCGGTGTCAAGACGGGTTTCTCCGGCACGGACCTTCTGGCCGATCTCCACCGCCGGGGTGATCCCGGCCGGAAGGTAGACGTCGACCCTGGACCCGAACCGGATGAGCCCGATCCTCTCGCCTTGTTCGACCTTCTGCCCCGCAGCGAGATACGGGACGATACGCCTGACCATCGCGCCGGCGATTTGAACGACCGTGATCGCACCGATCTCGGTTTCAAGGGTCCAGATGACGCGCTCATTACGCTCGCTGTCCTTGTCGAATGCGGGGCGGAAACCGCCCGGGCGGTGCTCGACGCCTGTCACCACGCCGGCGAGGGGGGCACGGTTGACGTGCACGTTGAGGGGGTTCATGAACACCGCGACCCGAGTGCGCCCGTCAGGCTGGGGGTCGATGCTCTGGACGACGCCGTCGGCCGCGGACAGCACCCGCCCGGTCGCCGGGCCCCGGTCGGGGTCGCGGAAGAACCAGGTCATCCCCGCCGCCAGGGCGACCACCGGGACGGCGAGCGCCGTTCGGGCCCGGGATCCCCGGGCGGCCAGCGCCGCGGCTCCGGCGGCCCCGAGGGCGGGCAGCAGCCACGGAGCCGACCCCTGCGCCATGCCCCAACGGGGCCGCGCCGCGGGACGGTGGGAGACGGATGAGAAAGGTGAGTCGTCGGTCATCGAGCGCTTTCGTCGCGGGTCTGTGGGTTCGCCCGCACACCGGTTACCGCTGTGAGGGTAGGCCCGGAGGCTCCGGGTCGGATGGTGGACGGAAAAACCCCGGCGGACCGGTTACTTTTCGCGCCGCGCCCCGCGAGCCGACGCGGGTCGGCCGTTGGCGCGCTGGATGTGATTATCCCCGATGCCGCCACGGGCGGACCACGGTCGCACGATGGTACGCCCTAGCGGGTGTGCGTCCGGCACCAGGATCGTACGACACCTATTCCTTGGGCTCCAGGGTCAGGGCCACGGAGTTGATGCAGTACCGGGCGTCGGTGGGGGTCGCGTACCCCTCGCCGTAGAAGACGTGGCCCAGGTGGGAGTCGCAGGTGGCGCACCGCACCTCGGTACGCACCGTGCCCAGGGAGCGGTCCTCGCGCAGGACGACGGCGTCGGACTCGGCCGGGTCGTAGAAGCTGGGCCACCCGCAGTGGGAGTCGAACTTCTCGTCGGAGCGGAACAGTTCGGTCCCGCAGCCCCGGCAACGGTAGACCCCGGTGGTCTTGGTGTCGACGTAGGCGCCGGTCCAGGGTTGCTCTGTGGCCGCCTGACGCAGCACCGCGTACTCCTGGGCGCCGAGTCGCTCGCGCCACTCCTGGTCGGTCTGGGGAATGCCCTCGGCCCCGTCACCGGTGTTCGGGGCCTGGTCCGCTGAGTCAGCCATGGTATGACGCTACCTCGAATCGGGTCAGGATGCCGCCTTGGCACCTCCGATGGCGGAACATCTCATATGGCGCGCGTGACAGGCGAATCCTCCTTAATGGCCATATACACCTAACTTCACTCGGAATGGCGTTCGGTAACAGAAGCGGAGGGTACGGCTCTAACCAGGGTCAGTGGTCGAACGGTGCACTTGAGGTAGGTGACATGGCCGTTACAGCTCAACAGGCACTCGGAATAGGCAGACGACCGCTGCGCGTGGGCAGGATCCGATACGGACTGTGGTGGCTCGACCAGACGACCGCGGGTACGCGGTCGCGGATACGGGCCGCCGCGGACGAAGCGGCCGCCGTGGGCCGCGAACTGCGCTGGGCCGCCGAGCTCAGCGTCCGCACCACGGTCGTGCGGATCGGTCACGCCAGGCCCGAACCCTGGAGCGACCGCAGGCTGCTGCTCTGCGCCACGGTGCTCGCCGTGTGCGCGTTGGCGGTCGCGCTCCTCCTGGGGGTCGGCATGGCACGCTGGGCGATGACCGAGTCGGACTCCCTACCCTTCGCCGCCGCGGGCGCGCTGGCGGTGGGACTCGTGCTCCTGCCGTTGGTGTACCTGGTGTTCGCCTCCAGACGGGGCGGTCGCTGAGTCGGTCCGAGAGGGGGAGGGGCGCCGGGAACGGCGCCCCTCCCGTCGTCGGCGGCCGCCCGTGCGCGGGGAACGGCCTCCGCGCCGCCGGAGCCCGGGGTAAGCGGGCACCCCGTCTCAGGCGTCGAAGTCGTAGCTCAGGACGTACGCCGAGCCGTCCATGGTGATCTCGTTGAGCTCCACCGGCCGGTGCTCGGCGGTCAGCGCGGTGCGGGCCACGTCCAGCACCGGGGTCCCGGGCGCCAGTTCCAGCTCCTCGCTCTCCTCCGGAGCGGGCATGCGCACCCGGATCTCCTCGGTGAAGTGGGCCGGCGCCTGCCCCAGTTCGGCCAGGCGCGCGTAGATTCCCCCGGGGCCGCTGTCGTGTTCCCGGATGCGCAGGGCCGCCGTGGGCTCCCCGCCGCCCTCCAGGACGGCCAGGGGCAGGTGCGAGACCGCGTTCTGCACCGGCCGCCCGTCCACCAGGTAGCGTCGCGAGCGCCGCAGCACACCGGCCCCCTCGGCCAGTCCCAACGCGCGCGCCACGTGCTCCTCGGGCACGGCCTCGTCCACGCGCAGGCGGTCCACCTCGTACTCCCGGTCCTCGTCGTCGGTCTGCCAGATGGCGCGCCCGTGGCCCCACAGCTCCTTGGACAGGCGAAGGGCCCCGTGCCTTCGCACGGGCCGGAACAGGCGCACGTAGATGCCCGACCCGCGCACGGCCACGGCCAGGCCCTCGTTGATCAGTACGGAGAGCGCCTGCCTCGCGGTCGCCCGTGCGATGCCGTGACGTTCCATGAGAGCGTTCTCCCCGGGCAGGCGGTCGCCGTCGGCGTACCGTCCGGAGCGGATCTGTCCGCGTAGTTCCCCGGCTATCTCGCGATAGACCGCAGGGGACCCGTTTTCGGACGTCGGCACCACGTTCATCCTCTCGACCGGGGGGCCAAGCCGGTAAGCCCCGTCAACGCTGTGTGCCGCTGTGTCCAGTGGGGGGTGTTTCCAGTGGAGGGCACACCTCGGGTATGTCCGGTTGCGGGATGGTTCATGCGTGGTTGTGAGGTGGCCGAAACCGGCCGGTTACCGCTGAGCCCCTCGTAGGCGTCCCTATTCCCTGAGGTAACGCGCGAACAGGTTCCCCTCGGCCTCCAGCAGGTGCGCCATCCGCACGGGCGTGCTCTGGGCGGAGGCGTGGTCCGGCGCTCCGGGGGTGTCCGGCCCTCCCGCGACGATGCGCGGCGCCCCCGATCCCAGCAGGTGCGGGCTCAGGGTGAGGCACAGGTCGTCCAACAACCCGGCCGCCACGAACTCCGCCAGCAGGTGTGGGCCGCCCTCGGTCAGCACCCGGTACAGTCCGCGCTCGGCCAGGCCGTTCACCACGTGCGCGGGAGTCACCGAGGCCCCGTCGATCACCACGAGGTCGGCGTACTCGGCCACCTCGCGGCGGCGCCGTTCGGGGGAGTCCGTCGTGGTGAACACCAGGGTGCGCGCGTCCTCGGGGGCCTCCGTCAGCAGCTGCTCGGGCAGGCCGAGCGAGCGGGAGACCACCGCCACGGCCGGAGTGCTCGGACGTCCGGCGCGCAGGCCGTCCCATGTCCTGCGGGCGCGGACCGGCCCGTACCCCTCCAGGCGCACCGTGGCCGCGCCCACCAGCACCACGTCGCACAGGCCGCGCAGCACGCCCATCACCTTGCGGTCGGGTGAGGAGGACAGGTCCCTGGTGCGCCCGGAGGGGCCGATGGCGCCGCCGTCCGCGCTGGCCACCATGTTGGCGCGTATCCAGGGCCGGTGCAGGGCTTCGGGGTAGGCGTAGGCGTCGGCCAGGTCCACGTCCGTGCCGCCCGGCGAGGGCAGCAGCTCACGGAAGGCGATGGGAGCGGCGGGGGCGTCCGCGCCGCCGGTGTGTGTACTCGACATGGTCACACAGCTTGGCATCCTCTCCCGTCTGACGGCGGGAGGACCCGGCTGACGGGCCTGTCCGCCGCTGGTGGTCGACGTTTCCCAGCCCGCCCGACGGAGAGGCCCCCACGTCCTGGCGCCCACGGTGCCCTGGGGCGCTCGCCGCTCCACCGAGTGCCCCGGCCGCTCCCCGTCACGGGGAGCGGCCGGGGGCGCGCCGCGGCCCGGCGTCTCAGGAGCGAGCGGTCCGCGCTCGCTCGTGCGACACCCGGCGCAGCAGCAGCAGCGCCCGGTCGATCACCTTCACCGGGCCGGAAGCGGCCACGAACGGCCGGCCGCCCACGTCGGGTTCGGCCGTGTCCAGGACCGTCTCCCAGGCCGTCCCGTACTCGGTGCCCGGCACGGTGAACTCGACCGTGTCCGCGCCGCTGTTGAGCAGCAGCAGGAACGAGCTGTCCCGGATGCGGCGACCGCGCGGGTCGGGCTCGGTGATGGCGTCCCCGTTGAGGAACACGCCCATGGCCTGGCCGGTGGAGTTCCAGTCGTCCCCGGACATCGCCTCGCCGTCCGGCCGCAGCCACACGATGTCGGGCAGGCCCTTCTTCCCGGCCTTGGCGCCTCCCACCGGGCTGCCCCGGAAGAACCGGCGCCGACGGAACACCGGGTGGTCGCGGCGCAGCCGTGCCAGCTCGCGTACGTAGTCCAGCAGGTCGTTGTCGGGCTCCTCGTCCTCGCCGAGACCGGCACCCTCCCAGTCGATCCAGGCGATCTCGTTGTCCTGGCAGTAGGCGTTGTTGTTGCCGCCCTGGGTGCGCCCCACCTCGTCACCGTGGGACAGCATCACCACCCCCTGCGACAGGTACAGGGTGGTGAGGAAGTTGCGCACCTGGCGGCGGCGCAGTGTGATGATCTCCGGGTCCTGGGTCGGGCCCTCCACGCCGTGGTTCCAGGACCGGTTGTCGTCGGTGCCGTCCCGGTTGTCCTCTCCGTTGGCCTCGTTGTGCTTGTGGTTGTAGGACACCAGGTCGGCCAGGGGGAAGCCGTCGTGGCAGGTGATGAAGTTGATGGAGGCCACCGGTCGGCGCCCGTCGTCCTGGTACAGGTCGCTGGACCCGGCCAGGCGCGAGGCCAGTTCTCCCATCACGGGCTGGCCCCTCCAGTAGTCGCGCACGGTGTCGCGGTACTTGCCGTTCCACTCGGTCCACAGCGGCGGGAAGTTGCCCACCTGGTAGCCGCCCGGGCCCACGTCCCAGGGTTCGGCGATCAGCTTGACCTGCGAGATCACCGGGTCCTGCTGGACGATGTCGAAGAACGTGCTCAGCCGGTCCACGTCGTGGAACTCCCGGGCCAGCGCCGAGGCCAGGTCGAACCGGAACCCGTCCACGTGCATCTCCAGGACCCAGTACCGCAGCGAGTCCATGATGAGCTGCAGCGAGTGCGGGTGGCGCACGTTCAGGCTGTTGCCGCAACCGGTGTAGTCGAGGTAGTAGCGCTGGTCCTCGTCGCTGACGCGGTAGTAGCTGAGGTTGTCGATGCCGCGCAGCGACAGCGTGGGCCCCATGTGGTCGCCCTCGGCGGTGTGGTTGTACACCACGTCGAGCAGCACCTCGATGCCCGCCTCGTGCAGCGACTTCACCATCGCCTTGAACTCCTGGACCTGCTGCCCGCGCGAGCCGCGCGCCGCGTACCCGCTGTGCGGGGCCAGGAAGGCCAGGGTGTTGTACCCCCAGTAGTTGGTCAGCCCCCTGGCCACCATGGCGTGCTCGGGTACGAAGTGGTGCACGGGCATGAGCTCGACCGCCGTCACCCCCAGTGAGGTGAGGTAGTCGATCATCGCCGGGTGCGCGAGTCCGGAGTAGGTACCCCGCTGGTGCTCGGGGATGCCCGGGTGGCGCATGGTCAGTCCGCGTACGTGCGTCTCGTAGATCACCGTGCGGTGGTAGGGGGTGCGGGGCCTGGACTCGTTCCCCCAGTCGAAGAACGGGCTGACCACCACGCACTTGGGCACGTAGGGCGCGCTGTCCCTGGTGTTCTTTCGCTCCGGAGCGGCGAAGTGGTAACTGAACAGGGATTCGTGCCAGGTGAGGTTTCCGTTCAGGGCCTTCGCGTACGGATCGGTGAGCAGTTTGTTCGGATTGCACCGCAGACCGTGTTCGGGCGCGTAGGGGCCGTGGACCCGGTACCCGTACTGCTGCCCCGGTCCGATACCGGGAAGGTAGCCGTGCCAGACGAATCCGTCGTATTCGGTCAGCGGTATGCGGGTCTCCTCGCCGTCGTCGTCGAACAGACACAGGTCCACCCGTTCGGCGGCTTCGGAGAACAGGGAGAAATTGGTGCCGGACCCGTCGTAGGTCGCACCGAGCGGATAGGAACTACCTGGCCAGACTTCCACCATAGGCGTCGTCAGTCTCTTGGAGTCGGGCCTTCGGAAGGTCGGTGCGGAGCGCGTGCCCCTCCCGGCCGGGAAGGGTCCCACGGGCCCGCTCCCCGTCCGAAAGCGTGCGGTCGTGTTTGTGACGACTTCTTTCTTCCGCTCCAACCGCAGAAGTATGCCGATCCGGCCGATGATCATTCATCGGCTGTCCCTCTTTGGGGTTTGTCGCTGGAATTATCAGGGTTAAGGGTGGTAATCGGTATTGGTGTGGTTTGGGGATTTCGTCCGGCGCCCGAACCGGTCCGGGACGCGTGGACGGGGAGCAGCCGGACCGTGGCGGGCCCTCGCGCCGGGGAGCGCGCCCGGCCGCGCCCCCCCCGGGAACGGGTCACCGGTGCGGGCGGGCCCGGTCCAGGATCAGCCCGGTGTCCACACCCCGGGGCAGGGTGCCGAACACGTGCCCCCACTCGCCTCCCAGACGCGAGGCCGTGAACGCCTCGGCGACCGGGGTGGGCGCGTGCCGCAGCAGCACCGACGCCTGCAGGGTCAGGGCCATCAGCTCCACCACCGACCGCGCCCGGTACTGGGCCTCGTCCAGGTCGCCCAGGGACTGCTCCAACCGCTTGACCGCCGCGTCGTAGTGGTCGTCCACGCCCCCGGCGGTGCCCAGCTCCGTCAGGAAGGCCTCCAGCGACTCCGGGTTGCGGCCCATCGCGCGCAGCACGTCCAGCGCCGCCACGTTGCCCGAGCCCTCCCAGATGGAGTTGAGCGGAGAGTCCCGGAACAGCCGGGGCATGCCCGACTCCTCCACGTACCCGTTTCCGCCCAGGCACTCCAGCGCCTCGGCCGCGTGCGCGGGCTGGCGCTTGGTCACCCAGAACTTGCCCACGGCCACGCCCAGGCGGCGGAAGGCCGCCTCGTCCTCGTCGCCGCGCACCGCGCGGTCCGCGGCACCGGCCAGGCGGGTCATCAGCGCGGTCGCCGCCTCCGACTCCAGCGCCAGGTCGGCGAGCACGTTGCGCATCAGCGGCTGCTCGGCCAGCGTCGCGCCGAACGCGCCGCGGTGCTCGGCGTGGTGCAGGGCGTGCACCACCGCGGCCCGCATGCCCGACGCCGAACCGATCACGCAGTCCAGCCGGGTGCAGTTGACCATCTCGATGATCGTGGGCACCCCCCGGCCGGGCTCGCCGACAAGGTGGGCGACGGCTCCGTCGTACTCCAGCTCCGCCGACGCGTTGGACCTGTTGCCCAGCTTGTCCTTGAGACGCTGGATGTGCAGCGTGTTGCGGCTGCCGTCCTCCAGGACCCGGGGCACCAGGAAGCAGGTCAGCCCCTCCGGCGCCTGGGCCAGGGTGAGGAAGAGGTCGCTCATCGGCGCGGAGGTGAACCACTTGTGCCCGGTGAGGAGGTAGTGCCCCTCCGGCGTGGGGACCGCGCGCGTGGTGTTGGCGCGCACGTCCGAACCGCCCTGCTTCTCGGTCATCGACATGCCCGCGAGGAGACCGCGCTTGGTGTGGGGCGCCCGCAGCCCGAAGTCGTAGGCGCGTGCGGTGAGCAGCGGCTCGTACCGCCGCGCCAGCTCCGGGGAGTGGCGCAGCGCCGGGACGGCCGCGTAGGTCATCGAGACGGGGCACCCGTGACCGGCCTCGGGCTGGGACCACAGGAAGAACTTGGCGGCACGGGCCACGTGCGCGCCCGCGCGCTCGTCCGCCCACGGCGCGGCGTGCATGCCCTGTTCCACCGCCTGGTCCATGAGCACGTGGTAGGCGGGCTGGTAGTCGACCTCGTCCACCCTGTGGCCGTAGCGGTCGTGTGTGCGCAGCACCGGCGTGTAGGTGTTGGCGGACTCGCCCCAGGCGCGCACCCGCTCCGATCCCGCCGCGTCGCCGACCTCGCGCACCTCCGCCTCGGCCCACCCGGCGCCCTCGCGCTGAAGCCCCTCCAGGAGGGCGGGGTCCTCCGCTGCGGCGTAGTCGCCGAGCGGGGGCGCCTGGTTGAACACCTCGTGTGTGGGGGGCATGTCGGCTCCCTTTCCGTTGCTGGTCGCGGGCGGTCGGAGTGCGGGAATCCTACCTCTGGAAGGCTTCGAACCGAACCCGGTTCGGTGACACCGGCCTCCCGAACCGGCTCGGACGGGGACGGGGCCGGTGCCTACCGTGCGGATCACGGCCAGAGCAGACCGCGCTCCCAGGGCGCGTCCGTGCCCTCGCGGGCGTAGCGCAGCCGCGTGTGGCGCCGGTCCGGGTCGGCCTGCCAGAACTCGACCTCCGTCGGCCGGACCAGGTACAGCCCCCAGTCCTCGGGCACCAGCCCGGGGTCGCGCTCCAGCCTCTCCCTGCTCTCGTCGGCCGTCCGGTCGATGTCGGCCGGGTCGGACAGGGGCTCGCTCTGCCTCCCGTGCAGACCGGCCACCCGGGACTCCAGCGGCCGTGCCAGGTAGTCGGCGGCGCACTGCTCCGGACTCGCCGGTTCCGTCCGGCCGCGCACCCGTACCTGGCGCCCCTGCGCGCTCCAGTAGAAGAGCAGCGCGGTGTGGGGATTCTGGTCCAGCTCCCGGCCCTTGCGCGAGGTCGTCGTGGTGGCGAACCACCAGCCCTCGGGCGTGAAGTCCTTCATGATCAGCACCCGTGCCGACGGAGCCCCGGCCCCGTCCACGGTGGTGACCACCATCGCGTGCGGTTCGGACACCCCGTCACGGAGCGCGGCGGTGAACCACTCCAGGAACAGCTCCGCCGGGTCCTCGGGCGCCGCGCCCGGATCGAACCCCGGTACCCGCCCGGCGAACACCGGCAGGCCCCGCAACAGGTCGCGGATACCGTCCCGCACCGACCTTCGCTCCTCCGACACGGCCAACCCCCAGGATGTGTGTAGACCGGCGGCGTCCGTCCGGAGCACCGCGTCCCCCGATTCTTCTGGGCCGCGGCGGTCCGGGGCAAGGTGCCTTTCGGGGCCGTGGACGAGGTGGAGGGCCGGAAAGGGGGCGGACGGGGCCGTGGGCCGCCGTCTCCGCGGTGCCTCTCCGCGGCGCCTCAGCCGGTCCTGGCGGCGTGCCTCGCGGCCACGGCGGCGTCGTAGCGGTCCAGCACCACACGGGCCAGCTCGGGTACGTCGCCCAGCGCCTCCGACACCGCCCACGCGCCGGCCTCCAGCGACTGGGCGCGCACCCGGTCGGCGAAGAACCCCGGCGCCAACAGGTAGGTCGCCACGGCCACCCTGGACGCGCCCCGCTCGCGCAGGGCGGCCACCGCCTGCCCGGGGCGGGGCGCCGAGGCGGACGCGTACGCGGCCACGACCTCCCGCCAGGGGCCGCGACCGGCCAGCTCCGCCGCCATCGCGGCCACGGTCGCGTTCGCCTCCGGATCGCTGGAACCGGCCGACGCCAGCACCAGGGCCGTGTCCGGGCCGGGACGTGCACCGGCCTCCGCCAGGCGCCGCTCCACCGCGTCCGCCATCAGCGGATGCGGACCCAGGGTGCGGGCGTAGTGCACGCGCAGCCAGGGGCTGCGCTCGCGCGCGCCCGCCAGCACCCTCGGCAGGTCCACCTTGCTGTGGTAGGCCGCCGTCAGCAGCGTCGGCAGTACCACCGCCTCACCCGCGCCGCGGGCGGCCAGCACCTCCAGCGCCTCCTCCGCGCTGGGCGCCACGTGGTCCAGGTAGGACACGCGCACGTCCAGCTCCGGACGCAGCGACCGCACCCGGTCGAACACCGCCGACACGGCCGCCGCCGACCTCGGGTCCGCGCTCCCGTGCGCCACCGCCAGCAGGGGCACGCCCTCCTCGGACGGCCCGCCGCGCGGCCCGCCGTGCGATGCCCCGGTCCTGTCCGCCGCCATGGTCACCTCGCCTCGTTCCCGTGCACCCGTGCCGCGCCGCGGGCGGGCTGGCGGGCCCGCCAGCGGCACGTGCTCACACGTGGATGCCGCACTCGGTCTTGCCCGTCCCGGCCCACCGGCCGCTGCGCGGGTCCTCACCCGGCGCCACCCGCCGCGTGCACGGCTCGCAGCCGATCGAGGGGTAGCCGTCGTACTGGAGCGGGTTCACGATCACCCCGTTCCCGGTCATGTAGGCGTCCACCTCCTCCTGGGTCCACCGGGCGATCGGGTTCACCTTGGTCATCCGCCGCCGCTTGTCCCACTGCACGACGGGGGTGTCGCGTCGGGTCGCCGAGTCGTCCCGGCGCAGACCGGTCAGCCAGGCGGCGTAGGGCTCCAGCGCCCTCTGGAGGGGCTCCACCTTGCGCAGGTGGCAGCAGATGCCGGGGTCGCGCCCGTGCAGGCGCGGGCCCAGGGCCAGGTCCTGCTCGGCCACCGTGCGGACGGGCTCGACGTTGATCAGGTTGATGTCGTACACCGAGGCCACCGCGTCGCGGGTGCCGATGGTCTCGGGGAAGTGGTAGCCGGTGTCCAGGAAGACGACGTCGATCCCCGGCACCGCCTTGGAGACCAGGTCGACCATGAGGGCGTCGGCCATGGAGGAGGTCATGCACAGCTGGTCGCCGAAGGTCTCGGAGGCCCAGGAGATGATCTCCCGTGTGGAGGCCTCCTCCAGTTCGCGCGCGGCCCGCTCGGCGAGCTCGGGACCGCCCACGGGGGCGATGGTGGTGGAGTTCATGAGTTCCCTTCCGTCGGTCTGGAGGGGGCGCCTCCCGCGGAGAACGACGCGGAGCGCAACCCGACGTACTTGATCCGGAACACCCGTGCACAGGAGAGGCAGGCCCAGGGGTAGCCCTCGCCCTTGGCGGGGGCGCCCTCCTCCGGCACCAGGTCCTCGTCGCCGCAGTAGGGGCAGTAGTAGGGTGCGGCCCTCTCGGACACGGCGCACCTCCCTCTCTCGCTCGGGTTCCTCAGGTCGTTTCCGGCCGCACGGTCGGACTACTTCAGGTCGGCGTCCTCGGCCCGGCCGGCCCAGGACGCGAACGACTCGCCGTCCTTCCTCTGCTCCTGGAAGCGGCGCAGAACCCGCTCGACGTAGTCGGGCAGCTCGTCGGCGGTGGCCTTCAGGCCCCGGATCTTCTTGCCGAAGGACCGGGTCAGTCCCATACCGCCGCCCAGGTGGATCTGGTAGCCCTCCACCTGCTCGCCCTCGGAGTTCAGCATCAGCTGGCCCTTGAGGCCGATGTCGGCGACCTGGATGCGCGCGCACGAGTTCGGGCAGCCGTTGACGTTGATGGTCACCGGCTCGTCGAAGTCCGGCAGCCGCTTCTCCAGCTCGTCGACCAGGGAGGCCGCCCGGCCCTTGGTCTCCACGATCGCCAGCTTGCAGAACTCGATACCGGTGCAGGCCATCGTCTGGCGGCGGAACACGCTGGGGTTGACCTGCAGCCCCTCCGACTCCAGGGCGGAGGTGATCGAGGAGACCCGCTCCTCCTCCACGTCCAGGACGACCAGCTTCTGGTCGGCGGTGGTGCGGATGCGGTCCGAGCCGTGCTCCTCGGCGATGTCGGCGATACGCAGCAGCGTGGTGCCCGAGACGCGGCCGACCTTCGGCGCGAAGCCCACGTAGAAGTTCCCGTCGCTCTGCCGGTGCACGCCCACGTGGTCGCGCTCCAGGCCGGGGTCCAGCTCCGGGCCGGGGCCGTCGGGCAGGGCGTGGCCCAGGTACTCCTGCTCCAGCACCTCGCGGAACCTCTCCGCGCCCCAGTCCTTGATGAGGAACTTGATCCGGGCGCGGGTGCGCAGGCGCCGGTAGCCGTAGTCGCGGAAGACCGCGCAGACTCCCGCCCACACCTCGCTCACCTGGTCCGGACGCACGAACGCGCCCAGGCGCTGGGCGAACATCGGGTTGGTGGACAGGCCGCCGCCGACGAACAGGTCGTAGCCCGCCTCGCCCGCCTCGTTGCGCACGCCCACGAACGCGACGTCGTTGATCTCGTGGTTCACGCAGTGCGAGGTGCACCCGGAGATGGACGTCTTGAACTTGCGCGGCAGGTTGGAGTACAGCTGGCTGCCGATGTGGTCGTCGTAGACCTGGCGGATCGCGGGGGAGGCGTCGATGACCTCGTCCTCGGCGACCCCGGCCAGGGGACAGCCCAGGATGACGCGCGGGGTGTCGCCGCAGGCCTCGGTGGTGGACAGGCCCACCGACTCCAGCTTCTCCCAGATCGCCGGGACGTCCTCGACCTGGATCCAGTGGAACTGGACGTTCTGGCGGTCGGTGATGTCGGCGGTGTCGCGCCCGTGGTCGCGGGAGATCTCACCGAGCGCGCGCAGCTGTGCCGCCGACAGCTGGCCGCCGTCGATGCGCACGCGCAGCATGAAGTAGCGGTCGTCGAGCTCCTCGGGCTCCAGGACGGCCGTCTTACCGCCGTCGATGCCCGGGGCCCGCTGGGTGTACAGACCGAACCAGCGGAAACGTCCGCGAAGGTCGGCGGGGTCGATCGAGTCGAACCCGCCCTTGGAGTAGATGTTGATGATCCGATCGCGGACGTTGAGCCCGTCGTCGTTCTTCTTGTTCTCCTCGTTCTTGTTCAGCGGCTCGCGGTAGCCGAGGGCCCACTGGCCCTCGCCGCGGCGGCGGCGCGGCTTGGCCGCGGTCGCTGTCTTGCCGGGCTGCGCGGAAGAGGGAGGCATCGCGGGTGTCTCCGATGAGGTGTCGCGGGGCGCTCACGGCCCCGGCGCCCGCACCGCATGACCCGTGTCGCGCGCACATCGTCGTGCTGGCGAACGAGTGGAATCCGCGTGTGGAGACTCAAGAAAAGGGAGAGCGCCGGTGCCGCGCGCACCCCTGGGGTGCGTCAAAAGGCGGCGAGATTAACCGACGCTGCAACAGATGGCACTGCGGACCCGAAGGAAGTCCACGTGGCGGCGCACGCAGAGCATGGGGTCCAGAGCAGCGATCATGCAATGAGAATGTCACGGGGGTCGGCGCTTTGTCCAGGCGCCCCCGCGCGGTGCCCGACGTGAGTCACGTCACCCGTAGGGGTGGCCGGGTGCGGCGCGACGTCCCAGGACCGCTAACGTTTCTCCCGTGGTGGGTTTCTGGGAGGGACTGTGGTTCACGGTCGAGGCATGGCTGAGACGGCATCCCCGCACGCACAGCGGGATGCTCCTCGTCCTGCGCACCATCCGATCCTTCCTCAGTGACCGGGTCATCGGGCTGGCCGCCGAGTCGGCGTTCTTCACCCTGATCTCCCTGCCCGCGCTCATGCTCTGCCTCCTGGGCGCGCTGGGCCCGATGGCCACCGTGCTCGGCGAGGACTTCGTCGAGGAGATCCGGCTGTGGATGCTGGACCTGGCCGCGCGGGTGCTGACCCCGGACACGGTGGGGAGCGTGGTCGAGCCGCTCGTCGACGACTTCCTGGGCGGTGTCCAGGGCGGGCTGCTGTCGGTGACGTTCCTGGTGTCGCTGTGGTCGGGGTCGCGGGCGATGAACGTCTTCATCCGCTCGATCACGATCTCCTACGGCCTGGACGAGCTGCGCGGCTGGATGCGCCAGCGCGTCCTGGCCTTCGTCGCCTACCTGGGCGGGCTGGTGTTCGCCCTCCTGGTGCTGCCGATCATGGTGGCCGGGCCGGACCTGCTCAACAGCCTCCTGCCGAGCACGGTGGGACGGCTCAACCTGTTCTACTGGCCGACCGTCGCGCTGCTGGCCACCGCCGCGGTCACGCTGCTGTACGCGCTGAGCGTGCCGGTGCGCACCCCGCTGTGGCGCCACCTGCCCGGAGCCCTGCTGGCCACCCTGGTGCTGATCGCCGGTTCCGTCGCGCTGCGCACCTACCTGGACGCCTCCCTGGGCCAGGTGAGCATCTACGGTTCGCTGGCGGCGCCGATCGCCATCCTGGCCTGGCTGTACGTGATGGCGATCGCCGTGCTGGTGGGGTCCTCCTTCAACTCCGAGATCGACGCCATGTGGCCGACCCCGCGTACCGCCGCCGCCCGGGCGGAGCTCGCCAACCGGGGCTTCGACCGGGCCAACCGCCTCGTCAAGCGCCGGAAGCAGGCGGTCATCGACACGATCGCGGAGGAGAACGGCCGCTGACCGGTCGCGGACGGCCGCGGCCCGGGACCGTCCGGAGTTCCCCGAACGTCCCGTCCTGGATACGGGGCTGATCCGCTGCGGAGCGGACGGACCGGCCTGCCGCTGGTGCCCTGCTACGGGTGCGGCCAGTGAGAACACGGTGGCCGGATCCGGCCATTTTCGGTGTGAACCTCATGTCATCCAGAGGTGTCCATTTCCCTGTCTGGTAGGGGCTGACAGTGTGTCCTGAATCCCATGTTCGGATGACTCTCCAGCTCAGGGGAGGAAGGCCGGGACAACGGCCGCGGACGCGGTGAGCGGAGGCGGTTCCGTTGGCACATGGCCGGAATAGGCGCGCCGAGAACCGATCAGTATCATCTCGTGCAGCATTGACTACGCGTGTGCTGACACCATCGCTTGGTAACCCCCAGGCCGCGACCCGCCGTCATCGCTGACCGAGGTCCCCGTACACGAACAGGTCCACGTTCCCCATGCCTTCGGAGGCACCATGAGCCGGGAGTCCCGACCCGGGCAGTCCCGGCCCACCGCCGTCATCGTCATCGCGTCCGACGAACGCAGAGCCGAGATCCTCATCGAGGGGCACCGCCAGGTCGTCACCGGCCAGGCTCCCCGGGAGACGCGGCGCGCTGCGCTGGACGTCGCCACCGGCTACGCCGCCAGGATCGGGCAGCCGGTCCTCATCGACGCCCGCGACGCCAACGGCTACTGGCACCTGGTCGCCACACCCGACGGCGTGGTGCAGGCCGCGGACCAGGCAGTGTCCGGGCGAGCTCCGGCGCCGGCGCCTCCGACCATCCTCCGAGAGGAGGGCTCCGGCGGAAGGAAGCGCGCACTGGTCATCGTGGGGGCCGCCGTGCTCGCCCTGGTACTGCTCGGCGGCACGGGCGCCGTCGTCTGGCGCCTCCTGCCCGGCTCCGAGGCGGCGTCCGGACCCGGGGCCACCGCGGACGTGACCACCCTGAACCACCCGGCACCCCCCGGCTTCGCCGGGACCGTCGACTTCAGCCGGGAACTCGCCCCGAGCAGTCAGCCGGGCGTCAGCCGCGAGGGCGACATGCTCGCCTACGTCGATCCCCAGGAGCGCCTCAACCTGCTCGGCGCCGAGGGCGAGCGCCGGTGGTCGGCGGAGCTGCCCGTGGCGGCCGGCGAGGTCCTCGGCGCCCCCCGCTTCGTGGAGTACGGCGGTGAGGCCGCCGTCGTCATGGAGACCGCGGGAACCCTGTGGTTCTGGCCCACCGCGGGCGGCTCTCCCAGCAGCGTGGAGATCCCCGAGGACACCTCCGCCCAGTACGCGGGCACTTCCGTTCTCGTCCGCAACGACCAGGATGCCTTCGTCCCGGTCGGGGAGGAACTCCGGCCGGTCGAGGTGCCCGAGGGTTCCGCGCCCATGCTGGCCGAGGGGGAGGACGTCCTCACCGCCGTCCTCAACGGCCCGTGGACCTGGGTCGGCCCCGACGACGGCCCCGTGGAGGTCAACGCCCAGCGTCCGGAGCGGGCGGGCGAGATGGAGTCGGTGGTCACCGCCCTGCGCGAGTACGTCATCGTCCGCTGGGAGCCCCTCCAGGGTGAGGGCACGCTCCTGGCCTTCCACGACAGCCGGGACGGCAGCGTCGTCGGCAGTGTCGAGGTCGACCCCGCCGATCTGGAGGGCGTGCGCCACCGCTCCGGCCCCATCGGTACCGACCTGGTCGCCTACGGGCCCGCGGTACTGGCCCCGGAGAGCGGCCGGTCCGCCGCGGTCCCCGGTTTCGAACCCGACATCACGGTCGGCTCCCGCGTCTTCGGCCGGCTCGACGGTGCCCTCGTGGCCGTCGACGCCGAGGGCGAGGTCGAGGAGGCCGAGGAGGGCTCCGTCCAGCCCAGTGGCCTGCTCGGTGAGCGGGCCGTCGTGGTCCATGACGACCACCTTTATGCCATCCCCTCTGAATAGATCAGTTCACAAGAGAAGAAAGGAGTGGGATGTCCCCCAACAAGCGGATTTTCACCGTGACTGCGGCCGGCCTGTTCATGGCCGGGTTCTCCGCGGCACCGGCGTTCGCTGCCCCCTTGGACGAGTCTGCCTCCGAGGCCGCCTC
This sequence comes from Nocardiopsis quinghaiensis, assembly GCF_008638365.1. GTDB lineage: Bacteria > Actinomycetota > Actinomycetes > Streptosporangiales > Streptosporangiaceae > Nocardiopsis > Nocardiopsis quinghaiensis. The sequence goes on from NZ_VWVU01000005.1 coordinate 58,808, forward strand.
CCAGAGGGCCGAGGACGCGGGTATCGACCTTCCGGTCAACGAGTTCGACGCCGACGACGAGGGCAACGACCCCGGCGGTCCCAGTGACCCGGGCGAGGGTGGTGATCCGGGCGACGGTGGCGACCCTGGTGACCCGAGCGACCCTGGTGATCCGGGCGACGGTGGCGACCCGGGTGACCCCGGTGATCCGGGCGACCCTGGTGACCCCGGTGACCCTGGTGATCCGGGCGACGGTGGCGACCCCGGTGACCCTGGCGACCCTGGTGACCCTGGCGACCCCGGCGATCCGGGTGACCCTGGTGACCCGGGCGACCCTGGTGACCCCGGTGACCCTGGCGACCCCGGCGACCCCGGCGATCCGGGTGACCCTGGCGACCCGGGCGACCCTGGTGACCCGGGCGATCCCGGTGACCCGGGCGACGGCGGCACGCCTCCGGACAACGGCGGCACGCCTCCCGGCGACGGCACCGACCCGGGTGACGACGACGGTGACGAGAGCCAGGCTCCCGGCATCAGCGCGCCCGGCAGCACCATCGCCGACGGCGGCCTCCCCGAGGCCCCGGCTCCGGTCAGCAGCGGTGGTGACGAGGCCCTCGCCACCACCGGCGTCGACATGCAGGGCTTCGTGCTCGGCGGCGCCGTGGTGACGGGCATCGGTGCTCTGGCTCTGTGGGCCAGCGCCCGCCGCCCGGACCCGATCGCCTAGCGGGTACCCCGCGGCGCACGGTCTCCCAGGCCCTCGGGTCCTTCGGACCGTGCACGCACGGGCCCCGGCCGTCCTTCGACGGCCGGGGCCCTCTTGCGTTCCTCCCGTTACCGGGGACCCCGGGCGGTCTCACACGCGAGGACGCAGCGCGAACGCCAGCAGGAAGGCGCCCACACCGGCCCCCGCGATCACCCACAGCGCGCTCCCCAGGCTGGAGGAGTCGGCGAGGAAGCCCACCGTCGGCGGGAAGGCCAGGAAGCCCGCGCGTCCGAGCCAACCCACGACGGTGACCCCGTCCCCGGTGCGCACACCCGGCACGTTCCCCGCCGCCGCCAGGGTCAGCGGGAACAGCGTGGACACGCCCAGTCCCATCACCCCGAAGCCGATCACCGTGGTCACCGGGTGCGGTAGCAGCAGGGCGAACGCGATCCCGCCGCCCGCGAGGAGCCCGCAGGCGCGCCCCACCGCGACCGCGCCGAAGCGGTCGGTCACCCGGTCGCCGAGCAGGCGGCCCAGCGTCATCATCGCCTGGCAGGCCACGAACGGCATCGCGGCCAGGAACAACGGGGCCTCCAACTCGGAGGTCATGTACACCGCTCCCCAGGAGGCGGCCGAGTCCTCGATGCCACCGGCGAACATCAGCAGCACGCCGAGCAGCAGCAGGAGCAGTACGGCCCGCCCGGGGACGCGCAGCCGCCGCCCGTTCTCGCCGTCGGTCCCGTCCTCCCGCTCGCTGTTGTCCGGCCCCGGCAGCAGCATCCGGCTCACCACCAGGTTCACGCACACCAGAAGCACGGCCACGCCGCCCAGATGCCACAGGATCGGCACCCCTGCCCCTGCCACGGCCGCGCCGAGCAGGCCGCCGGTGACCGCGGCCATGCTCCACACCGCGTGGAAGGTGTTGATGATGGTGCGTTGGTAACGTCGCTGGACGCGCAGCCCGTGCGAGTTCTGCGCCGAGTCGGTCCAGGCGTCCGCGCTGCCCAGCACGAAGAGCGCCGCCGCCAGCATCCACCAGTTCTGCGCCAGCGCGATGAATGGAAGCGCTCCCAAGGAGACCAGGCTGGTGCCCACGGCCGTTCGGCCGCTGCCGAACCAGTGGATCATCGGACCCGCCAGCATCCCGGTCAGGATCGCTCCGGTGGGCATCGCCGCGATCGCCAGTCCCAGTTCCGCGTTGCTCAGCTCCAGTTGCGCCTTGATCACCGGGAGCCACGGCACGGCGTTGGTGTAGGTGAAGCCGTTGACGAAGAAGAGGGTGGAGACCGCGCCCCTGGCCCGGCGAGCCTCCGGAGGCGGGGACGCGGACCTGGTCTGGGTGTTCACGGCGGCTCCCACGGTGGTTTCGGTGCGCGCAGATATTATCCAGTCCGGTCATCGGATGACATACCTTTTCCGCGACCCGCCGCGACGGGCTTGCCTTAGGGCGCGGTCCCGATTTACATGGAGGTCCCGCTCCGTCATCGAACGGACCCCGCCCGCCCCGACCTCCGGTACCCAGCCCTCCCCGAACGCCGCCCGTGCCCCCAGGGCCCTCGGCCCCGTTCCGCGGTCCGCTTCCGCGCAAGGGCCACCCAGCCCGCTGTCCGCCGACTCCCTCGCGCCGGGAACCGTGCCCGTACGGCCCGGACGGAACCGGAAGATCCCATGATCAACACGAGCGCGCTGCGAGAGAAACCCACACTCACCGGGAGGAGCGTACGTCTGGTGCCCCTGGCCCCGGAGCACACCGACGCCTACTTCACCGCCAGCCTCGACGGGGAGGTCCGCAGGCTCACCGGCACCCACCGCGACATCACCTACGCGCAGGCCAAGGAGTGGTGTGAGACCCGCGTGGACCGCACCGACCGCCTGGACCTGGCCATCACCGCGCCCGAGGACGGGCGCTACCTGGGCGAACTGTCCATCTACGCCGTCTCTCCCGAGAACGAGAGCGCGGGATACCGCATCGCCCTGTCCGCGATCGAGTTCACCGGTCAGGGCCTGGGCCGGGAGGCAACCCAGCTCGTGCTGGAGTACGCCTTCGAGCGCATCGGCCTGCACCGCGTCTGGCTGTACGTCTACGCCTTCAACATGAGGGCCATCGCCGCCTACCGCTCCTGCGGGTTCTCCGTGGAGGGGCGGCTGCGCGACTCCCTGCTGTGGGAGGGGCGCCGCCATGACGCCCTGCTGATGGCCGTGCTCAGGAACGGCTTCCGCCGTACCTGACGCATGGGTTTTGTCCGGGCCCGGGGTTGCAAACGCCGTGTCGGGGGGTATCCCGGTAGCACTTTCCAGCGGCTCACTCCACACAGCCGAGAGGAGCGGTACCGGGGCCCGGGTCCCGGACCGGTGAGGACATGAACCCAGTACCCGTTTCACTGCCCTTCGCCGACCGGTCGGAGGCGGGACGCCGCCTCGCGGAGCGGGTGCGCCCCTTCACGGTCAACGATCCGCTCGTGCTGGCCCTGCCCCGAGGCGGGGTACCGGTCGGTGCGGAGCTCGCCCAGCGGCTCGACGCCGACTTCGACGTAGTCATGGTCCGCAAGATCGGCATGCCCGGCCGGCCCGAGCTGGGGGTCGGGGCGATCGCCGAGGACGGACGCGTACTCTACGACGACCTCGCCCTGGCCCGGATGCACGTGCCCCGCCAGGCCCTGTCCGACACCGTCGCCGCCGAGCGCGACGAACTCGACCGCAGGCGCCGCGTCTACCGCGGTGAGCGCCCGGGCCCCAGAATCGCCGGGCGCGACTGTGTGGTCGTGGACGACGGCGTCGCCACCGGCGGCACCGCGCGCGCCGCGCTGCGCATGATCCGCCAGGCCGGACCGGCCCAGCTGGTCCTGGCCGTGCCCGTCGCCTCGCCGGAGGCGGTCGAGCTGCTGCGGGAGGAGGTCGACGCCCTGGTGGTGCTCAGTGCGCCGGACAACTTCCGTGCGGTGGGGGAGTGGTACCGCGACTTCGGCCAGCTCTCCGACAGCCGCGTCACCGAGATCCTGGCCGAGAGCACGCACACGCACACGCACACGCGGCCGCGGCCCGACACGGCCCGAGGCGTGCGCGTGCGTGCCGGGCGGGTCTACCTCGACGGCGATCTCACCGTACCCGCCGACCTGCACGGTGCGGTGGTCATGGCCTCGGAGGAGGAACGCGGCGGCCATCGGCGGCGGTCGGTCGCCGCGGTCCTGCAGCGGGCGGGGTACGCCACCCTGGTCCTGGACCTGCTGACCGGACAGGAGCGCTCCTCCGGAACCGGCGGTGTCGAGGCCGGCGTCCTCGGCGAGCGGTTGGGCGCCGCGGTCACCTGGCTGCGCCGGGCCGCCGACGCGGCCGACGAACCCCTGGGCGTGCTGGCCTCGGGTGAGGCCGCCGCGGCCGCGCTGGTCACCGCGGCCGAACAACCCCAGGACGTGGCCGCGGTGGTGGTGCACGGCGGCCGGATCGATCTGGCCGGGGACAGCCTGCCGGGTGTGCGGGCACCGGTTCTGGTGCTGCTGGAGGGCGGAGACTCCTTCGTGCGCGAACTCGGCGAGTGGGCACGCGGCCGGATGGGCGGTCCCACCGACCTACGGGTGACGGCGGGCGCCGAACGGCTGCTCGGGGACTCCGGCGAGTGGCGACGGGTGGCCTCGCAGGCCCTGGACTGGTTCGACCTGCACCTGGGCCGGGAGACCCGGTGAGCCGGGCCGGGGCCGTCCCCCTCGGAGGATCGTGCGTGGGTGTCACAGGAGGCGGGGGCATGAGAAAACCCGCGGCGCCCTCGACGGTTGTCGTCGGGGCGCCGCGGGTTTACTCGGGGGCCGGGGCCACCGGGGAAGATCCGTTGTGCGCGGGAACCTCGGTCAGGCAGCGTTGGCGCGGCGCATACGGCGACGGCGCTCGGAAGCGCGCTCGTCCTCGTTCAGACCGCCCCAGGTTCCGTACTTCTCCGGACGCGAGATCGCGTAGTCCAGGCAGTCGGTTCGAACCGGGCAGGCCGCACAGATCTCCTTGGCCTTGCGCTCGCGGATCTCCCGCTCCGGCTGGCGTTCGCCGTCCGGGCCGAAGAAGAGCACAAGGTCCTCGCCCCGGCACGCGGCGGCATCCTGCCACCCCCAGCTCGGGCGGGGGCGCAGCGCGGCCTGCCGACGTACCTGAGACATGCTTGAACCACCTCTACTGAAATCACTAGTAAGCTGTCGAAAAAGCTTCAGTCACCAAAAATTGGTCATGCGGCGTGAGCGCCACCCCGCACGACGCGAACGCCGTGGGGCACTGGCGATGTTCCCCGGTGTGTCTGAGACCACGAGAAGCACAGCCTTGCGGCACTGGTCCGCCGATGACGGAGTGCTCTCACGCGAACGGCTGCGGAGGCGGTGACGGCCTCCGTCCGAGCCGGTACGTAATCATGCCATCCCCACTCCCGCTCATGCACGAGGGGTAGGGAAATTACTCGCACAACCGTTACCGAAACCTGATGGCTGTCGACCGATCTACGGTCGTTTGTCCGAGTTTTTCGCACATCGTCAGATCTGACGCCTTGCGAAGGACACAGCACATCGTATGGTGCGATGTCCCTCCTGCCTAGGGGCTTCCTCTGATGTGCCGATCACATTGCGGTCTGTGCGGAGTTCCGGGTTCAGGCCTGACCGTATGTCTTCACCCTCCGTCGCTACGGCCCGAAAGCCGCCGGACGCCGTCCCCCGCCCCGTCGGAGCCCTCCACACCTCCCCGGACCACTTCCGCGCCCCTCCGCGACACGCCGTGCCTCGCGGCGGGTCGTGGTCGCCGCCCCGCCCGCTCACGTGCGTTGGCGCCCTCCCCTAGGGGAAGGGTCAGGGAGCGGCATCGGAACAGGTCGTGGTGTGTGGGCGTCCCAGACGGTAGAAAGCAACGGATGCGGCCCCTTTGTTCCCGGCCGCGCTCCCGGCAACGGGACCCGACACAAGGAGGAACGAGACACCGTGGCCCTCTTGCGACTCATCCTGAACGTCATCTGGCTCTTCGTCGCCGGGTTCTGGTTGGCGCTCGGTTACGTCATCGCCGGGATCATCTGCTGTGTCCTGATCGTCACGATCCCGTTCGGGATCGCCTCCTTCCGAATGGCCAGCTACGCCATCTGGCCCTTCGGCAGGGACCTGGTCCGCAGGTCCGGCGCGGGCGACGGCAGTACCGTCCTCAACGTCATCTGGGTGATCGTCGCCGGATGGTGGCTGACCATCGGCCATATCGCCACCGCGCTCGGCCTCGCCGTCACTATCATCGGTATCCCCATGGCCTGGGCTTCGCTGAAGATGATCCCCGTCGCCCTGGCGCCCTTCGGCAACGAGATCGTCCGCAGCGGTCACCCCCGGGAACCCTGGCAGTTCTGACAGCGTTGACCTCCCGGACTCGGGAGAACCAGGGGAGCCGTTCGCGCGTCTCCCACACCACCCCGCGGCTGTCGGACCCCAGGCGTCCACCGCGCAACATCCAGAGAATGGAGTCCATGTGCAAGCCCAGCGGCCGGGAGTGTGGGCGCTCCTGAACAAGTGGCTCGCCTCCCGTCGAGCCCGAGCCGAACGCCTCGCCAGGCTGGAGGCGGAGAAGGAACGCGCCCAGGCCGAGTCGCAGAGCGCGGACGAGGGACCGGCCGAGTCGCAGCGGTCCGGCGACGACGACCTCCTGCGGTCGATCAGCGACGTGGCCTGGCGGATCCTGATCATCGGCGTGGTGGCGGGCCTGCTCATCTACGCGCTCGTCTACATGTCGGTCGTCACCCTGCCCGTGATCCTGGCGGTGTTCATCACCGCCCTGCTCATGCCGGTCGCCAACTGGCTGCGCCGCAGGGGACTGGGCCGGGGCAGCTCGACCGCCGTCTCCATCCTGACCGGACTCATCGTGTTCGGCGGCGTGATCTCGCTGATCGTCACGCCCGCCGTGCAGGGCTTCGGCCCCCTCGTGGACAGCGTCACCAGCGCGGTGGGCGAGCTCCAGAACATCCGGGTGCCCTTCGGACTCGACCCGGCGCTGTTCACCGACATGATCGACGAGGCCTGGGGACAGATCCAGGACATGATCACCCAGAACCAGGACCAGCTGCTCAGCGGTGCCTGGACCGCGACCTCGGCGGTGATCTCGGTCCTGGTCGGCATCGTCCTGATCATCGCCCTGACCGTGTACTTCGTGCACTCGGGCGACCAGCTCATGGACTGGTTCCTCACCCTGCTGCCGCCCCGTTCCCGTCCGGGCCTGAGCCACGCGGGCGACGTCGCCTACGGGGTGATGGGCCGCTACGTGCGCGGTGTGGCGGCGGTCGGCTTCTTCGACGCCGTCGGCATCGGCATCGTCCTGGTCATCGTCCTGGACATCAACCTGGCCATCCCGCTGATCGTGCTGACCTTCGTCGGCGCCTTCCTGCCGATCATCGGCGCCTTCGTCACCGGGCTGCTCGCCGCCATGGTGGCGTTCGTGACCGAGGGCTGGATCATCGCCGTGATCGTGGTCGGCGCCGTGGTCGTGGTGCAGCAGCTGGAGAGCAACGTCTTCGCGCCGCGCATCTACGGCGCGTCCCTCGACCTGCCCTCGCCCATCGTGCTCATCGCGATCGCCGTCGGCGCCGTCGTCGGCGGGGTACCGGGTATGTTCCTGGCCACCCCGGTGGTCGCCGTGCTGGCCGCGCTGCTGCGCAACCGTCCGCCCGCCGCCGGCGGCGACGGTCCGGCGGACGAGTCCGACGACGTCACCAGGGTGGAGGCGGACACGGTCGTGGTCAGGCCCGACGGGGACGACGGGAAGGACGGTGACGGCGCCTCCGCCGAGACCAGGGAGTAGACCGGCACCGCGGAGCGGACGTGGAGGGGGAGGGGTGCGGCCGGGGCGACGACCGGCGCTGCCCCTCCCCGTCGTCCGGGGGAATGCACCGTGCCCCCGTTCCGTTGGCCGAGGGAGTACCCGGGCCCACGGGAAGCGGAGAAACTCCTCGTATTATCCCCCACCTGTGCCGTTAGTCTGGGTTGGTCGGCCAGAGGCGAGCGCGTGGAAGGGCCGTGCCCCCACGCCGCACACGCGCGCCCGGCCGCACCGAACCGTTCCGCCACTCTTGAGGAAGCCCCACCATGCTGATCGCCACCGACCTCGAACTGCGCGTCGGTCCTCGACTCCTGTTGGAGCCGACCACCTTCCGTGTCGCCGGAGGGGACCGGATCGGGCTGGTCGGCCGCAACGGTGCGGGCAAGACCACGATGACCAAGGTGCTGGCGGGCGAGGGCCTGCCCACCGGAGGCACGGTCACCTCCTCCGGCAGTATCGGCTACCTGCCCCAGGACCCGCGCACCGGCGACCTGGACGTGATCGCCCGGGACCGGGTGCTGTCCGCGCGCGGCATCGACGAGGCCTTCCGGGGCCTGCGCGAGGCCGAGAAGAAGATGGCCAGCACCGACACCAAGACCCGGAACAAGGGCGTGCGCGCCTACTCGCGCTGGGATGAGCGGCTGCACGTCCTGGGCGGGTACGCCGCCGAGGCCGAGGCCTCCGCCATCGCCTCCAGCCTGGGCCTGCCCGACAAGGTGCTCTCCCAGCCGCTGCACACGCTCTCGGGCGGCCAGCGCCGCCGGATCGAGCTGGCGCGCATCCTGTTCAGCGGCGCGGACACGCTGCTGCTGGACGAGCCCACCAACCACCTGGACGCCGACTCCATCGCCTGGCTGCGCGACTTCCTCAAGTCCCACCAGGGCGGGCTCATCGTGATCAGCCACGACGTCGAACTGGTCGAACACGTGGTGAACAGGGTGTTCTACCTGGACGCCAACCGCAGCGTCATCGACATGTACAACATGGGCTGGAAGCTGTACCAGCAGCAGCGCGAGGCCGACGAGCGGCGGCGCAGGCGCGAGCTCGCCAACGCCGAGAAGCAGGCCGACACCCTGCGCAAGCAGGCGGACAAGTTCCGGTCCAAGGCCACCAAGGCACGCGCCGCCCAGCAGATGCTCAACCGGGCCGACCGCCTCCTGGACGGCGTGCAGGGAGTACGCAAGTCCGACAAGGTGGCCAAGCTGCGCTTCCCCGACCCGGCGCCCAGCGGCCGCACGCCGCTCATGGCCGAGGGGCTCTCCAAGTCCTACGGCTCCCTGGAGATCTTCACCGGGGTGGACCTGGCCATCGACCGCGGCAGCCGCGTGGTCATCCTCGGCCTCAACGGCGCGGGCAAGACCACCCTGCTGCGGCTGCTGGGGGATGTCGAGAAGCCCGACACCGGCCGGGTCATCCCCGGCCACGGTCTCAAACTCGGCTACTACGCCCAGGAACACGAGACCCTGGACGTGAACCGGACCGTGCTGGAGAACATGATGAGCGCGGCTCCCGACCTGCCGGAGGTGGAGGCGCGGCGCACGCTCGGATCGTTCCTGTTCACCGGCGACGACGTGGACAAGCCCGCGAGTGTGCTCTCCGGCGGTGAGAAGACCCGGCTGGCCCTGGCCACGCTGGTGGTCTCCAGCGCCAACGTGCTGCTGCTCGACGAGCCCACCAACAACCTGGACCCCGCCAGCCGCGAGGAGATCCTGGGGGCACTGCGCGGCTACAAGGGCGCGATCGTGCTGGTCACCCACGACGAGGGCGCGGTGGAGGCGCTCCAGCCGGAGCGGGTCATCATGCTGCCCGACGGCGTGGAGGACGTGTGGAACGCCGAGTTCGAGGACCTCATCGCGCTGGCGTGAGCCGGTGGTGCCGCTGGACGCCCAGGACGTGGAGAGGTTCACCTCCCTCCTTTCCGGTCGGTGATTACTGCGTTCCGAAACCTGGTTTCGGAACGCAGCACCCCGTGTGGGGCCGGAAGGCGTGGCGGACCGGGAGCGGGATGCCTGATCATGAAGGGGGTCCCGCGAAGGGTGATCGAACGACTCAGAGGAGTGATCTGTGAACGACGTGCCGGGAAAGGGCAGGCGGCTGGTGGGAACCGACCGCTCCGAACTCGCCGCCCAGCTCAAGCGCCGCTACGAGGCGGGGGAGAGCATCCGTATGCTGGCGGCGGCCACCGGGCGCTCCTACGGCTTCGTCCACCGGCTGCTGAGTGAGGCCGGGGTGGACCTGCGGGGCCGTGGTGGAGCCACACGCAAGGCGTGATCCTCCCGTGCGCCCCTTTCGGTTACTGCTGAGTAATATCTGGGGTGACACCGAGCACGACGGAGGAAGCACATGACACAGGCGTCGAACGGGCCCGCACTGCCGCCCACCGAGGAGGAGCTCTCCCGGGCCCGGCTCAAGCTGGCGGTGGAGGGACCTGTCGCCCGCGTCACCATCAGCTGTCCCGAGCGCCGCAACGCGATGACCGGACGCACGTGGACCACATTGGCCCACATCGGCCAGACCCTCCCCGAGGATGTCCGAATCGTGGTGCTCTCCGGGGAGGGGGACACCTTCTCCGCCGGAATCGACCTCGGCATGTTCAGCCCCGAGGGCGTCGACGGAGAGCGCTCCATGGTCGCGGGGCTGGCAGACGGCACCTCCACCGAAGCCGAGATCCAGGACTACATCGCCGGTCTGCAGGAGGGTTTCCTCTGGCTGCGCCGCCCCGACCTGGTCACCGTCGCCGCCGTACGCGGCCACGCCATCGGCGCGGGCTTCCAGCTGGCCCTGTCCTGCGACATCCGCATCCTGGCCGACGACGCCCAGCTGTGCATGAAGGAGCCCGCCCTCGGCCTGGTCCCCGACCTCACCGGCACCAAGCCCCTGGTGGACATCGTCGGGGTCAACCGCGCCGTCGAGATCTGCCTGACCGCCCGCCGCGTCGGCGCCCGGGAGGCCGGGACACTGGGCCTGGCCGAGCTCGTCGTCGCCTCCGACGAGCTCCCCGGCACCGTGGACGACGCCGTCGCCGCGCTGCTCGCCACCGACCGCGAGGCCGCCACCGCCACCAAGGCCCTGCTCCAGCAGGCGGCGGGGAACACGCTCCAGCAGCAGGCCGAGGCCGAGCGCGTGGCCCAGGCGAGCCGACTCGCCGCCCTGGCCCGGGGGGTCTAGAGCGTGTCCGGTGGGCGCTGCCCGTCGCGCAGCAGGGCATGTGTCCGCCGGACACGCCTTGGTCACGCCGGCCCGCCCGTGCGCACGGGGCACCGTGCGCACGGGCGGGACTCCCGCCTGCGGGAGCGGACCCGCGACGGGTTCGGAAGCGGTGCGGGGAGACCCGTATCACCGGTGAGAAACCATGGTCCGGCCCCCGCCGCGAGGCGGTTTCTAGTAAGCTTCCGAAAGCGGTCGTGACATGCCGCGCGCATCCGAGCGCGCCCAGGCCGCGCAAGACGCGGAGAGCGTGCCGACCCGGTTGGCGCCACTCTTACCCAAGAGTTGCTCGTCCCCCACAGCAGTGTGGAAATCGCGAGCTCAGGAGCCCCGCACCATGCAGGGGCCCGCTTCCGCGTGTGATCAGGCGCGTTTGTGTGATTTCTTCGCTGGCCCGGCCGTGTGGAGCCTTCCTCGAAACGCTGCCAAACGATGAGGAAGGTATACGTCACTTGACGACGGACACTGCCGTAATGCCTGCTTTCGACACGCTGGGACTTCCCAAGGACATCGTCGGAGAGCTGGCCAAGAACGGTGTGACCACCCCGTTCCCGATCCAGGCCGCCACCATTCCCGACGCTCTCGAGGGCCGCGACGTCCTCGGCTGCGGCCGTACCGGATCGGGTAAGACCCTGGCCTTCGGCCTGCCGGTCCTCGTGCGCGCCGCCGAGCGCCGCGCCGCCGCCAACCGCCCCCGGGCCCTGATCCTGGTGCCCACCCGAGAGCTGGCCCACCAGGTCCGCGACGCCCTGCGCACCTACGCCCGCATCGTGGGCGCGCGTGTGGGCGACGTGGTCGGCGGCAGCTCCTACACCCGCCAGATCAACGAGCTGCGCCGCGGTGTCGAGGTCCTGGTCGCCACCCCCGGCCGTCTCAGCGACCTCATCGACCAGGGCGTCTGCGACCTGGGCGACGTGGAGGTCTCGGTGCTCGACGAGGCCGACCAGATGTGCGACATGGGTTTCATGCCGCAGGTCAGCGAGCTCCTGGACCAGGTGCACCCCGAGGGGCAGACCCTGCTGTTCTCGGCCACGCTCGACGGCGACGTCGACAAGCTGGTCCGCAGGTACATGAACGACCCGCAGACCCACTCCGTGGACCCGCCGGTCTCGCAGGTCACCGCGATGGAGCACCACCTGCTCAAGGTGCTGCCCCGCGACAAGAACAAGATCGTCACCCAGATCGCCGCGCGTGACGGCCGCACCCTCCTGTTCGTGCGCAGCAAGTACCGCGCCGACAGCATCAGCGAGCAGCTGGCCGCGGCGGGCGTGCCCTCCGCGTCCCTGCACGGCGGCAAGACGCAGAGCGTGCGTACCCGCACCCTCGCCAAGTTCCGCGAGGGCAAGATCCAGGCCCTGGTCGCCACCGACGTCGCCGCCCGCGGCATCCACGTCGACGGCATCGACATGGTCGTCAACATCGACCTGCCCACCGGACACAAGGACTACCTGCACCGGGGCGGCCGCACCGCCCGCGCTGGCGCCTCGGGCCTGGTGGTCTCCCTGGTCGCGCCCAACCAGCGCCGCATGGCCCGCCGCCTGCTCGGTGACGCCGGCGTCGACGCCAAGCAGCACCTGGTCAACCCCGGTGACGAGCTCCTCTCCGAGGTGACCGGCGCCAAGGAGCCCTCCTGGGAGCCGTGGATCGAGCCGCCGGAGCCCGTGCGCGAGCGCCGCGGCCGTGGCGGCCCCCGTCGTGGCGGCGGCTACCGCGGAGGTTACCGCGGTGACCGCAACGGCGGCGGACAGCGCGGTGGCGGCTACCGCGGCGACCGCGGCGAGGGCCGTGAATCCGGTCCCCGCGGCGGGGGTTACCGCGGCGGCGGCCCGCGCCGGGGCGACCGCCACGGTTCCGCTCCCCAGCGCTAGACGGCGGCAGAACGAGAACGGGCCCGGGCCCGGCAGGTGGCACCTGCCGGGCCCGGGCCCTTCACCGGGGTCGGTTACTTCTCTCGGACACTGACACCCGGCTACGCCCCCCCCCACGGGCCGGGGCGCGACCGTGTGCCCACGGACGGTTGTTGATCCGTTACGGTCCTTTGCCTCCCCTTCGCGTGTCCGCCCGGGGCCCACCGCGGGCGGCGTGCGAGGTTGCGGGATGGCCCCGATCCGCCCGGGGCGTCCTGGCCGCACGAGGGGGAGCGCGTGAACGTCCTCAGCGACGCAGTCGTCGCCGTCAACGACGTCTTCTGGAGCTACTTCCTCATCCCGCTCCTGATCATCCTGGCCTTCTATTTCACGGTGCGTTCGGGGCTCGTGCAGCTGCGCCTGCTCCCGGAGATGTTCCGCGTCATCCGCAGCGCCCCCGGGATCGCCCCCGACGGGCAGAGGGAGATCTCCTCCTTCCAGGCCTTCGCCGTCTCGGCCGCCTCCCGGGTGGGCACCGGCAACATCGTCGGCGTGGCCACCGCGATCGTCCTCGGCGGCCCGGGCGCGGTGTTCTGGATGTGGGCGATGGCCGCGCTGGTGGGGTCGGCGGCGTTCGTGGAGTCCACCCTCGCCCAGCTGTACAAGGTGCGCACCAGTACCGGGTTCCGGGGCGGCCCCGCCTACTACATGCGGTACGGGCTGGGCCTTCGGTGGATGGGCGTGCTCTTCGCCGTGGTCATCACCGTGACCTTCAGCCTGGTGTTCAACACGGTGCAGGCCAACAGCATCGCTTCCGCGGTCTCCACCTCCGTGGGTGCTCTGGGCGGGTCTCCCGGGCTGCCGCTGTCGGCCGTGGTCGGCCTGGCCCTGGCGGGCCTGACCGCCCTGGTCATCTTCGGCGGGATCCGGCGGATCGCCCACGTGGCGCAGGGCCTGGTCCCGCTGATGGCGATCCTCTACATCCTGATCGGCCTGTACGTGGTGGTCGTCAACATAGGCGAGGTACCCCGGGTCATCGGTGACATCCTCACCTCGGCCTTCGGGGCGCGCGAGTTCGTCGCGGGTGGAGTGGGCACGGCAATCGTCCAGGGCATGCGGCGCGGCATGTTCTCCAACGAGGCGGGCCTGGGATCGGCCCCCAACGCCGGCGCCACCGCCTCGGTCTCCCACCCGGCCAAGCAGGGGCTGGTGCAGACCCTGGGCGTGTACTTCGACACCTGGCTGGTGTGCTCGGTGACGGCCTTCATCGTCCTGGTCGGCGACCCCGACTTCGGAGGGGGGACGGGCGTCCAGGTCACCCAGGGCGCGCTGGAGGCCAGTCTGGGGGAGTGGTCGGTCCACGCGCTCACGGTCATCCTCTTCCTGTTGGCCTTCACCTCCGTGCTGGGCAACTACTACTACGGCGAGACCAACCTGTTGTTCCTGGACAGCACCCCCCGGGACATGACCTACTTCCGCTACGCGGTCCTGGCCGCGGTCTTCCTCGGCTCGGTGGCCCCGCTGACCCTGGTGTGGAACCTCGCCGACGTCTTCATGGGCGTCATGGCCACCGTCAACCTGCTGGCGCTGGCACCGCTGTCGGCGACCGCCTTCCGGCTGCTGGCCGACTACAGCCGCCAACTGCGCAACGGGCTGGACCCCCAGTTCACGCTCTCCAAGATGCCCGGGCTGCGGAACGTGGAGTGCTGGGGCCCTGCCTCCGGCGTCCTGCCCGAGGACGTCCAGCGCTCCGAGGGCGAGGCGCCCGCCGACCCGGGCCTGGCAGCCGACCGGAAACGGGACGAGGACGAGTTCGGTGGGACGGACGAGGAGCGGTTCGACGGGGACGACGGCCCGGGGGAGGAGGGCCCGCAGGAGCGTTGACGGTCCGCCGGGGCGGGAACCGGGGGCCCGGCCACGCGCGCTCGCCGCGATGGTGCCCGCGGGCCTGGTGTGGTAAATGGGTGTATGGGGAGCGCCGAAGGTGATATTCCTGTCCGGGATAAGACACCTCGGCTGACTTTGGAAGCCGGTTGTCCACAGGTTCGAGCGGGAGGTCCACGGGCGAAAACGATTTTCGCTACTATGGCTGCAGTTCTCGCCCGACCACCCGGAGTACCACCGTGCCCGACCGGACGACCCCCGACGCCGCCCCTGATCCCGCCGAGCCCGCTTCCGGCACGGCCACCGAACCCGTACCCGCCTCCTCCCTGGGCGACACACTCGTCGGAGGGTGGGACGACCGGGGCGAGGAGCTGCCCCCCGAGGACTGGGGACGCGACGGGAGGCAGCGCAGGACCGGGACGGTCTGGCTGTTCGCCCTGTTCATCACCGCCATGGCGGCGGGGCACGCCTGGCTGTCCGACCAGCTGACCAGCCAGGCCTTCCTCGCGTGGGCCACCATCTTCACCGCGATCAGCTTCCAGGCGATGCCCTTCCTGGTCTTCGGGGTGGCGTTGTCGGCCGCGCTCACCGCGTTCGTCCCGACCTCGGTCTACCAGCGGCTCATCCCCGCCAGGCCCAACCGCGCGGTACCGGTGGCCGGGGTCTCCGGAGCGCTGCTGCCCGGATGCGAGTGCGCCTCGGTCCCCATCGCCGGAAGCCTGATGAAGGGCGGGGTGGCGCCCGCCGCCGCGCTGACCTTCCTGCTGGCGGCGCCGGCCATCAATCCCATCGTCATGATCGCCACCGCGGTGGCCTTCGCGGGGCAGCCCGAGATGGTGCTGGCCCGGTTCGTGGCCTCCCTGCTGACCGCCGTGGTCGTGGGATGGGTCTGGGTGCGCTTCGGCCGCGCCGACTGGCTGCGTCTGCCCTCCCACAACCACGCCTTCGGCGACTCCCGGTGGAAGGTCTTCCGCGAGTCGATGCTGCACGACACGATGCACGCGGGCGGCTACCTCGTGGTCGGCGGCCTGGCCGCCGCCACCCTCAACGTCATGGTGCCGCGCGAGTGGCTGCTGACGGTGGCCGGGGCCCCGGTGGTCTCGGTGCTCGTGCTCGCCGTGCTCGCCATCCTGCTGTCCATCTGCTCCGAGGCCGACGCGTTCGTCGCGGTCAGCCTCACCGACTTCTCGCCCACCGCCAAACTCGCGTTCATGGTGATCGGTCCGATGGTCGACCTCAAGCTCATCGCGATGCAGGCGGGGGTGTTCGGTTGGCGCTTCGTGGCGCGCTTCGCGCCGCTGTGCCTGCTGGTCGGTCTGCTCAGCACGTTCCTGATCGGAGGCCTGGTCCTGTGAACCGTATCGCCCAGGGGCTCACCCTCGTGCTGCTCGGCGCCGCCGCGCTGACCAGCACCGTGGCCACGGACCTGTACCTGAACTGGGTCAAGCAGAGCTTCGGGCCCTTCCTCATCGCCGCGGGCGTGGTCATGGTGGTACTCGGCGTTCTCGTCATCGTGGCCGAGCTGCGGGGGGAGAAGGAGGCCGCGGCCACCGGAGGGGAGGCAGGCAGGGCCGGAGGGGTCGGGGAGGAGGCCTCCGGAGCCCACCACGGACACGCCGACGGGCACGGACACGACCACTCCCGCGCCCCCGGGGTGGCGTGGCTGCTCCTGCTGCCCGTGCTCGCCGTCTTCGTCGTCGCCCCGCCCGCGCTGGGCTCCTACACCGTGGAGAGCACCGCCGGCTCCACCGGCCCGCCGCCGGAGCAGCCCCGGTCGGGCCGGTTCGACGACGGGCTGGACGAGGCGGCTCCGGACGAGGTCGTCGCGATGGACGTCCGCCAGTTCGTGATGCGCGCCTGGGTGGACGAGGAACGTGGGATGGCCGGGCGCGAGATCGAGCTGACCGGGTTCGCGGTACCCGCATCCGAGGGCGAGGGGTGGTACCTGGCGCGCCTGCAGATGGCCTGCTGCGCCGCGGACGCCATCGTCAACAAGGTCCGCGTCCTGGGCGAGCCGGCGCCGGAGACCGACACCTGGTGGACGGCGCGCGGCACCTGGGTCGAACCCGAGGGCGAGATCTCCGAGGTCAGCGAGCACGAGTTCGAGATCCTGGAGATGGAGGAGGTCACCGACCCGCCGGATCCCTACGAGTAACGCTCGGGGACGCCTGAAAAGCCCCCACCGAGTATCCGAGGCCCCTGTCCGAATCCTCCTGAGGGCGGACGTTGGTCCCTTCATGCCCGTTGTCCGCCACACCGCCGACGTTTCGTCGGATGGCAGACCCCTCGGGTGACAATGGGCGGGTGCCAGGATGGAGGGACGGACTCAGGAGGGCGTGGAGTCGGATGCGCCCTCGCTCGATCCGCGCCCAGGTCACCTTCGGCGCGGTCGTGGTGATGGTGCTGATCCTGGGACTGGACCTGTCCCTGACCACCTTCCTCATCCGTGGGGCGATCGTGACCCAGGTCCGGGACATGGTCGCCGCGGAGGCCCGTGAGGTCTCCGACCACATCACGTCCGAGCGCTACCCGGGGCCGATCCCGGACGACGGGCCCGTCCTGCGGTTCCAGGTCGTCGCGCGCGGCACCGGGGAGGTGCTCGCCTCCAGCAGCGCCCTGGAGGGCGCGCCCCGGCTGACCCCTGAGCGCCCCGAAGCCGGGGACTCCTGGATGGACACCACGGTCTGCCGGCCGGCCGGGGACACCGGCTCCCGGCTCTGCCTGCTGGTGGTGGGCCACGCCGTCGACGACACGGCCTACGGCGACGTCCTCGTCCTGGCCGCGGTCATGATGCCCCCGATCGTGGTCACCCACACGCTCGAGGCCACGCTGCTGGGAATGTCGTGCGTCCTGATCCCCGCCATCGGACTGGTCATCTGGTACGGGGTCGGCCGTGCGCTGCGCCCGGTGGAGAAGATCAGCGCGCGGTTGGACAACCTCTCCGCCCGCGAACTGCACATGAGGCTCCCGGTGCCCAGGAGCCAGGACGAGATCGCCCACCTGGCCCGCACCGCCAACGCCGGTCTGGAGCGGCTGGAGGAGGCCGTCACCAGGCAGCGGCGGTTCGTCTCCGACGCCTCCCACGAGCTGCGCAACCCCATCGCGGGGATGCGGACCAAACTGGAGGTGGAGCTCTCCGACCCCGATCCGGACCCGCGGATGCGCGAACTGCTGCTCACCAGCCTGCTGTCGGACACCGAACGGCTGGAGAACATCGTCAACGACCTGCTCGAACTGGCCCGCCTGGACACTGGCACCTCCCGGAAACGGGAGAGGGTGGACCTGTCCGCCCTGGTCGAGGAGGAGTTCGTGGACAAGCGTGGCCACCCCGAGCTGAGGCTGCACTCCTCGGGCCCCGTCCACGCGGAGATCGGTCGGCTGCACGCGATCCGTGTCCTCACCAACCTGATCGCCAACGCGCAACGGCACGCCGGGTCCCGCGTCGACGTCATCGTTCGCCACGAGGGGGACTGCGCCGTGGTGGAGGTGCACGACGACGGCACGGGGATCCCCGCGGGAGAGCGGGAGCGGATCTTCGAGCGCTTCGCGCGGCTGCCGGAGTCGAAGGAGCGCGATCCCCACGGCAGTGGTCTGGGCCTGCCGATCTCGCGGGAGATCGCGCGCGGCTACGGGGGCAGCCTCGTGGCCGGACACAGTGAGCTGCTCGGCGGAGCGGCGTTCGTCCTTCGCGTCCCCGAGAGCCCCGAGGCCGCCGACGAGGGCGGGTGCCCCGGGTAGCCGGGGCACCCGCCCTCGTGGGTTCCCGCTACGGCCGCGTCCCCGGAGGCGCGGTTCGAGGGGTGGCGTCTCTTCCGCGTGGCACCGCTTCCCCGCGGCGGCGTTACCCGCCGGTGCCGCTGCCGAACAGGACCACCTCGCCAGGGGAGGGGCGCTCCATGTCGAAGGGGAGGATCTCCCCGCCGGAGCTGTCGGTGACCATGGGCTCCTGGAGGACTTCGGGCTCCTCACCGGCGTGGTGCTGCACCACCATGACTCCGGTGTAACCGCTGTGGTCTTCCTCGGTGGCCGCGAACGGGACCAGGCCCGGTCCCCTCCACTCGTGGGAGTTCAGGGTGTCGAGCAGCTTCTGACGGGTCAGGTCGGGGCCGGCCTCCATCAGTACCTGGGCGAACAGGGTCGCCTGCGCCATGCCGTAGACGGTGGTGTCGGTGAAGGGCGTCCCGGAGTTGTACCTCTCGTGGATCCCCAGGAAGAACTCGGTCCAGGGATCCTCGCGCTGGGCGACCATCGGCAGGAACGCGGTGATGATGAGTCCGTCGAGGAAGGCCTCGGGCGGCATGTCCTCGGCCGGGGTCCCCTGCGCGTACTCCTCGATGAGACCGGTGACGACCTCCACGTCGCCGCCGAAACTGGGCGCCACCCACTGCGGCGTGTAGCCGATGGCGGCGGCCTCCAGGACGGCCAGTCCGAGGAAGGCGGGGATGCAGTAGCAGACGGCGATGTCGGAGCCGGACTTCTTGAGCTCCTCGACCTGTCCGGCGAGCTCGGGGACACCGGGGTCGTAGGACTCCCAGGCCGCGATCTCCTCGGTGAGGTACTGCTCGATCCCCGCGTGCGAGGAGGGGCCCACGTCGTCGTTCTGGTAGAGCAGGCCGACCTTGTCATCGGGGAACTGCTCGGCGATGAACTTGCTCTGGACCTTGGCCTCCTTGGTGTAGTCGACCTGGAAGCCGTAGCTGTAGGGGTAGACCTCGGGTTGGTCCCAGGCCAGGGCGCCGGAGGAGACGAAGAGGTCGGGGACCTTCTTCTCGTTGAGCTCGTCGATCACGGCCTCGTGGGTGGGGGTGCCCAGACCGCCGAGCATCGCGAAGATCTCGTGGTCGTCGACCAGGCTGCGGGTGGCCTTCAGGGTCTGCGCGGGGTCGAACGAGTCGTCCTGGACCTGGTACTCGATCCGGCGGCCGTGGACGCCGCCGTTGTCGTTGATGTAGTCGAACACCGCGCGGGCGCCGGTGGAGACGTGGCGGAAACCGGGGGAGGCCGCGCCGGTGAGCGGCTGGTGCGTGCCGATGACGAGGGCGTCCTCGGAGACCCCCATGGTGTCGGCCTCCGTTGCGGCGCCGTTCGTGCCTTCGCCGTTGGAGCAGGAGGTGAGGAGAACCGTGACGGTCAGTGTCGAGGCGAGGATTCTCAGTGGTCGCATGATGGTGTCCTGGACTCGTTCGTGCCTTTTCGGGAACAGGCGCGAGGGCGCCCGGGGGAAGGTACGTGGTGCGGAGCGGACGGTGGGGGCCTACCTACTCGCCAGTACGTTACTCGCGAGTACACACTGTACGCGTGCCAAACTTCGATGCAACCGACCAGTGGGTGGGAAGAAATGGCAGCGGGTGCGAAACGGCTGGAAATGTCGAACTTTTAGTGAGTCCGTGTACTGGCTGTGGCGCGAGTCACGAACCCCGCCGTCAGCTGGGGACGGGGGGCGGGGCGAGGGCTCCACGCGAATGGCGGCGAGGGCGTGCGCCTCTTCGGAACGCGGGGAAGGGAGAGCCGACTCCCACGTCTCTTCGCGGCTCGCCGTGCGGACTCCCCTCTGCGGGCCGACCGGTACGGACGGGTCAGCCGGTGGGCGCGTCGGGTGCACGGCCGTTGCGGCGGTCCCCCAGCGCCTCGACGGGATCGTCCGTGGACCCGGTGGGACCGGCGGTTTCGGAGGCGTCCCCGGCCGGAGCCTCGGGCGGGGCGGGGGACAGGGCGCGGGACGAGCCGCGCAGGATCTCGCGGGCCAGCCGGGCGATGCTGTCGGAGGCCTGGTGGATCGGGCTGTCGCGCCGCCAGACCAGCAGGTGGCGCAGCTGTATGGGTGCGCCCTCCAGCGGGCGGACCACCACTCCCGAGCCGGTGTCGAAGTCCGGCTGGCACGGCGCGACGGCCCGGCGGCCGGCGATGAGGTCGTGTATCTCGGAGCGGTCGTAGAGCCGGTAGGGCACCTCGGGGGTGAACCCGGCCCGCTGGCAGGCGAGGTAGAAGCACTCGGGCCAGCCGGTGCCGTCCGGCGGGGTGAGCGCCCAGGGGGACCCGGCCAGGTCGCCCAGGCGGACCAGCGGTCTGTCCGCCTGCGGGTGGTCGGCCCACAGCGCCACGTGCAGCGGTTCCACCGAGAGCATGGCCCAGGACAGGGGGCCGTCCGTGGACAGGTCGCGGTCCACGTAGTCGATCGTGGTTCCCAGGTCCAGGCGGCCCGCGCGTACCAGGTCGGTGACCAGCTTGGGGGAGTACTCCGTGCGGACGTGGACGGGGACGTTCGGGAAGACCTCGGGCAGGCGGGCCGACAGCTCTATGGTCAGCGGCCCCACCCCGCCCGCGCGCAGTGTGGCGGGGGAGGAGCCGCGCGCGGTGATGTCGTGGAGCAGGTCGTCCATGGACAGCAGGACCGAACGGGCGCGCACCAGGACGAACTCACCCAGCTCGGTGGGGCGGACACCGGAACGGCCGCGGTGGAACAGCGGTCCGCCGACCTCGCGCTCGATCCGCTGGAGCTGGGTGGTCAGCGCGGGCTGGGACGTGGCGAGCGCGGAGGCCGCCTTGGTCACACTGCCGGTGTCGGCCAGGAGGCAGATGGTGCGCAGGTGGCGGAGTTCGAGGTCCATGCGTGGAATCTAGGGCGGGGAGGGGGCTCGTGTACAGACGCGTTGTCCCCACGGTCGGGGGAGGGCGCGCTGTTCAACGGACCAGCGTCCCGCGTTCCGGTTGTCGAATCCGGGACGTCGGAGATGTCGTCTCGTGGGGTAGGGTGCCCTGCGTCACCATATAGTTGGACGTCCTACTACATCCACATGCTGGACAGTCCGAAAGCGCGGGAGAAGCCCATGACGGTCGAACGCACGCTGCACACACCCGAGGCGGAGCAGCTCCTGGAACTGACCCGGGAGATCGCGGACAAGGAACTCACCCCGCGCGCGGCCCATGACGAGGAGGACGGCCTCTTCCCGCGCGACGTCTTCGGCGTGCTCGGCGGGTCGGGACTGCTCGGACTGCCCTACCCCGGCGAGTACGGCGGCGGTGACCAGCCCTACGAGGTGTACCTGCAGGTGGTGGAGGAACTGGCCCGCGGCTGGCTGGCGGTCGGCCTGGGCGTCAGCGTCCACACCCTGTCCTGCTACCCCGTGTCCGCGTTCGGATCCGCGGACCAGAGGGCCGCGCTCCTGCCCGACATGCTCGGCGGAGACCTCCTGGGCGCCTACTGCCTGTCCGAGACCACCTCCGGTTCCGACGCCGCCGCCATGGCCACCCGCGCCGAGCGCGTCGAGGACGGGTACCGGGTCAACGGCGCCAAGGCGTGGACCACCCACGGCGGCAGGGCCGACTACTACACGCTCTTCGCCCGCACCGGCGCCCCCGACTCCGGATCCCGCGGCATCAGCTGCCTCCACGTCCCGGCCGACACCCCCGGCCTGGGCTCCGCGGCGCCCGAACGCAAGATGGGCATGAACTCCTCGCCCACGGCGGGGGTGCTCTTCGACGACGTCCGGATCGGCGCCGACGCCCTGGTCGGGGAGGAGGGCCGGGGATTCGGCATCGCCCTGGCCGCCCTCGACTCGGGACGCCTGGGCATCGCCGCCTGCGCCGTCGGCCTCGCCCAGGCCGCCCTGGACGCCGCCGTCGCCTACTCCCGCGAACGCCGCCAGTTCGGCAGCGCCATCGGCGACTTCCAGGGCCTGGGCTTCATGCTCGCCGACATGGCCACCCAGGTCGCCGCCTCCCGCGAGCTCTACCTGGCCGCCGCCCGTCTACGCGACGCCGGACGCCCCTTCGGCAAGCAGGCCGCCATGGCCAAGCTCCTGGCCACCGACACCGCCATGAGGGTCACCACCGACGCCGTGCAGGTCTTCGGCGGCTACGGCTACACCCGTGACTTCCCCGTCGAGCGCTACATGCGCGAGGCCAAGGTGCTCCAGATCGTGGAGGGCACCAACCAGGTACAGCGCATGGTCATCAGCCGCCACCTGGCCCGCGAGGGCGGCTGACGGGGATGCGGGGGCGCCGGCGCGTCCGCGGCCGACTCAGCCGCCTCCCGGCTGGGAGCGCAGCAGCCTGACGGTCTCCTCGTGGGGATGCACCGCCAGTTCCACCGGGCGGTCGGTCAGCACGGCCAGCGCCGACCGGTACTCCTCGCCCCGTTCCAGATCCAGCAGTGCCGCCGCCTCCGGGCCGCAGCCACCGGTCCAGGCCAGCAGCTCGGGAGCGGCGTCCGCCGGGCTCACCAGGACCCGGCGCAGACCGCCCGACAGGCCCAGGCCGGTCGCCTTGAGCAGGGCCTCCTTGCGCGCCCAGTAGCGGAAGAAGGCGCCGATCCGGTCGGCGGGGGAGAGGCGCTCCCAGGCCTGGCGCTCCGGGTCGCCCAGGGTGTAGCCCGCCAGGCCCTCCAGGTCGCGGGCCCCGGAGACGCGTTCGACGTCCACGCCCACGGGCACGCCGGAGGCCAGGGCGAGTGCGACCCACTCGCCCGAGTGGCTGACGGAGACCTCCCACCCCTCGGCGGGACCGGTGGGGTGGGGCTTGCCGTGGGGCTCCTGACGGGCGTCCGTACCGTCGCCGGCGCCCGTGCGCTCCTTCTCCTCACAGGAACGGCAGCGCAAGGCGAAGGTCACCTTCTCGGGCGGGCACTCGGCACGCTCGGCCAGCAGCAGCCGGATCACGGCCCGGCCCAGCAGGTGCCGGTCCCGGTCGGCCTGGTGGCGGAAGCGGGCGTTGCGGGCGAGCTCCTCCTCGTCGAGCAGGCGCAGCAGGCGGTCGTCGGCGGCGGAGGTACGGGCCCACCAGACCTCGGTGGCCAGGGGTACCGGATCGAGCTTCATGCCTCCATTGTGACGTGATCTTTCCCGCGGCTGGTGGTGTGAGGCCAACCCAAACCGGGAATTCGGTTATTGGCAGGTCAGCCCGTCCCCTGGGAGGCCCAGATGTCTGTCGTGGTGCTGTTCGGAGTGGGAGCACTCATCGGCCTGGTGGCGCTCACGGCGGTCGTCATCGTCACCCTCCTCATGGAGAGACCGGATCCTGCCGCGGAGGAGCCCCCCTCGGACACCGCCGAACCTGAGCGGGCCACCGCCAGGAACGGGTCCGTAGTCTAGGAGCCGCGCGGGACCGCTGCCCGTGCCGGGAACAGAGCACGGAAAGTGGGTCGCATGTCCGAGGAGAGCCGTCCGGCGTTCGCCGCCGAACGCCGGGAGCGCATTCTCGAACTCGTGCGCGCCAACGGCACCATGTCCCTGCGCGACATCGCCACCAAGGTCCGCGCCTCGGAGGTCACCATCCGCCGCGACGTGCGCGCGCTGGAGGCCGAGGGACTCGTCGACCGCCGTCGGGGCGGGGTCGCCCTCCCGGGACGCATCGGACACGAACAGAGCTACTCCGGCAAGAGCGGCCAGTGCGCCGTGGAGAAGGCCGCCATCGCCGCGGCCGCGGCCCGCCTGGTCCGCCCCGGCGACGCCGTCACCATCGGCCCCGGAAGCACCACCGAGGCCTTCGCCCGCGAACTCCTGAACCGCACCGACCTGACCGTGGTCACCAACTCCCTGCGTGTCGCCGACGCCCTGGCCGGGGCCACGGGAGTCGAGGTGGTCATGACCGGCGGCACCCTGCACGGGCCCGTCAGAGCGCTGGTCGGAGCCGCTGCTGAGCAGAGCCTGGCCGGCCTGCGCGTCAACCGGGCCTTCCTCTCCGGCAACGGGGTCAGCGCCGACCGCGGCCTGAGCACCCCCAACCCGGCCGTGGCCAGCGTG
The DNA here is from genome assembly GCF_008638365.1 of Nocardiopsis quinghaiensis. Lineage (GTDB taxonomy): Bacteria > Actinomycetota > Actinomycetes > Streptosporangiales > Streptosporangiaceae > Nocardiopsis > Nocardiopsis quinghaiensis. The sequence goes on from NZ_VWVU01000005.1 coordinate 82,981, forward strand.
GACCAGGCCCTGGCCGCCTGTGCCGAGGAGACCATCGTCCTGGCCGACCACACCAAGATCGGCGCCGACACCATGGTGCCCACCGTCGTTCCCGAGGAGATCGCCCACCTGGTCACCGACAGCAGCGCCGACCCCGAGGTGCTCATGACCCTGGAGGAGACGGGCGCCCTCGTCCACGTCGCCGTGGTCGCGGGAGAACGGGGACAGTGAGGAACCGCTGACGGGGCACCCTCTCCCCACGGACGCGGGGAGCACGTACCCTACCGTTCACGCCTTCACGGGGCCGGCGTCCACCGCGTGGTCCCGGACTCACCGTTCGCGATCCCGACCCGCCCCGCCCCAGGAGCCGCCGCGCATGTCCTCTCAGCAGCCCTCGCCGTCCGAACCCGTGCGCGTCACACCGAAGCCCGTGGTGCTCCCCGAACCCTGGGCCGGTTCCCGGCTCACGGTGGTCGTGCCCACCTACGACGAGGCGGACAACCTGCCCGCGCTGGTGGGCCAGCTCATGGCCCTGGACCTGCCCCGCCTGCGGGTCGTGGTCGTGGACGACAACTCTCCGGACGGCACCGGAGAGCTCGCCGAGAAGCTCTCCGTCGATCACGCCGGACGCGTCGGGGTCATCCACCGCACCAGCAAGGACGGACTGGGCCGCGCCTACGTCGCGGGCATGACCCGCGCACTGGAGGAGGGCGCCGACTACGTGGCCCAGATGGACGCCGACCTCAGCCACCCCGTGGGCTACCTCCCACAGCTGCTCGGCACCCTGCACTCCACCAACGCGGGTGTGGTGATCGGCAGTCGGTACGTTCCCGGCGGCAGCCTGTCCGAGCAGTGGGGGCGCAGCCGCCGCCTCCTCAGCGGTTGGGCCAACGCCTACGTCAAGACCGTGCTGTCCATGCCCGTGCGCGACGTCACCGCGGGCTTCAAGCTCTGGCGGGCCTCGGCGCTGCGTGCCCTGGACCTGCCCAGCATCGAGAGCACCGGCTACACCTTCCAGGTGGAGATGCACTACCGGGCCTACCGGCGCGGCCAGAAGATGGTGGAGATCCCCATCCACTTCGAGGACCGCGTCGCCGGCCAGAGCAAACTCGACGGGGCCGTCGCCCTGGAGGCCGCCCTGCGCCCCCTGCTCCTGCGCCGCGCCGAACGCGCCCGCCGTTAGCGCGGTGCCGTCCTTCCCCGGATGATCTTGCCCGTACTGGCGTCCTCGACCGCCGAGGACGCCAGTACGGGCAAGATCATCGCTGTCGGGAGTCCGATCCGGCCGACCTCAGCGGTCACCGCGCCGGGCTTCCTCTCGCCCGTGCTTTTCGGGCCGGAAAGTTGACATACGCAGGACGGTTTGGGGCATCGGACTAGTGAGGGAAAGGGGGAGACAGTGACTGAAGAGCCCTTTGACGAGAAAACCGGCTCGGGCGACACTGAAGAGCCCTATGACGTGGACACCGACATGGGTGACGACCCCGAGCTGAGCAAGGCCGTCGCGAGGGAACGGCGGATCGAGCCGGACTACGGCATCGAGGAGTACGACTTCGTGGATCCCGAGATGCCGGGAACCGACAGCTCGGCTCCCCGGGGTATCGACGAGGCGGTGCGTTCCGAGCGCAGCGACCTCTACCCGCGCGAGAACTGGGGAGGGGAGACCCGCAGCGCGGAGCAGGAGGCCGTCCACGAGGTCGACGACGGGAGCACGCCCGACACCGGCGAGGGAGCGGCCGTCAGGAGCGAGCACCCCGCCAGGCCGTACGAGCACCCGGCGGACACCCCCCACGGTGATCGGGACGACGAGCGCGACCGGACCACCGACACGTCCGGCTACGTTCCGGACGCCGCGGACCCGCGGGACACCGGCGCCCCGGACACCGGGGCGCCTCAGGACACCCGTGCCTCGGACGCCGTCATCCCGGACACCGAGGTCCCGGACACCGGCGACCCGGAGCCCTGATCCCTGCTCCGGCGGCTCCGGCCGGGTGACCGGTGGCCCGGCCGCCGCGGACCCTCCGGAGCCGCCGGAGCCTACTCCCCGGCTCTGGACCCCGGACACGAGCGCAGCGGCGGTCCCGACACCCCGCAGAACCGCGGGGACGCATCCGGCTTCGCCTCCTCCGCGGCCTCTGGCATCCGTCCGCGCGGCAGCGCCGGAGCGCACAGCGAGGCCAGCACGCACAGGCCCGCCAGCATCAGCATCGCCGGACCGAAGCCCTGCGCGAGCGCCGCGGGGCTCCCGTTCGCCCCCGCGCCCTCGCCAGCGGTCCCGCTGATCCCGGCGAGCACCGGGACCGCGGCCACCCCGATCAGCTGGGCGCCGCGCGCGAAGGTGTTGTTCACCCCCGAGGCCAGACCCGCGCGGCGCTCGCCCACCGACGCCAGCACGGTCGCCGTCAGCGGCGCCACCGTCGTCGACAGCCCCAGCGCCACCAGCAGCACGCCCGGCAGCACCCCTGTCAGGTAGGGCGCCTCCGGCTCCAGGCGCGACAGCAGCACGAATCCCGTCGCCAACAGCAGCGGGCCCGCGAACAGCTGCGGCCTGGGACCGATCCGGGCCGCGAGCCTGCCTGACCTCGCCGAGAGTGCCAGCATCATGAGCGTGATCGGCAGCGATGCCGCCCCCGCCGCCACGGGCGAGTAGCCGCCCACCTCCTGCAGGTAGACCACCAGCAGGAACAGCAGTGGCCCCAGGGATCCGTAGATCAGCACCGTCGCGGCGTTGGTCGTGCTGAAGGCCGTCGAGGAGAAGATCCCCAGCGGCAGCATCGGATTCGGGCTGCGCGCCTCCACCAGCAGGAACCCCGCCAGGGCCAGCACACCCAGCGCCGCCGCGGTCCACACGCCCGGGGCCGCGCCCACCGCACCCCACTGGATCAGCGCATAGGTGATCCCGCCCAGCGCGGCCACGCCCAGCAGGGCCCCCGGGTAGTCCAGGCGCCGGGAGGCCCCGGCGTCGCGCGACTCGGGCACCTTGAACCAGGCGATCGCCAGAACCGCCGCAGCGATGGGCAGGTTGATGAGGAAGATCAGCCGCCAGTCGCCGATCTGCACCAGCCAGCCGCCCACGAAGGGCCCCACCGCCGCGGCCACGCCCGTCAGCCCCGACCACGCCCCGATCGCCCGTGCCCGGTCCTGCTCGCGAAACCCCGCCTGGAGGATCGCCAGGCTTCCCGGAGTCAGCAGTGCTCCGCCCACGCCCTGCACCACACGTCCCGCGACCAGCCACTCCAGGGTCGGCGCGAACGTGCACAGTGCCGACGCCAACGCGAACACCGCCACTCCGAGCATGAACAGGCGCACCCGGCCGAACCGGTCCGACAGCGAACCGCTGAGCAGGATCAGCGCGGACAGCGTCACCATGTAGCCGTTGACGATCCACTGCAGTCCCGACAGCCCCGTGCCCAGGTCGTCCCGGATGGCGGGCAGCGCCACCGTCACCACGGTCGAGTCCAGGAAGGCCGTCCCCGAACCGAGCACCGTGGCCGTGAGCGTCCACCGGGCCGTGGCCGTACCCCACACCACCCCGCCCGCCGGGGCCGGTACCGAAGCAGATCCCACCACGCACCTCCGGGCCCACAGTACGGCGCGGGCCCTCCCCGCCCGAAGGCTGGGGAGGGCCCGCGTGTCCTCTTCCGTGCGCGGAGGGGCCGGAGCGCCTACTCGCTGGCCAGCGCCCCCGTGATCGAGGTCCCGGCGGCCCGGCGGCCGGGCAGCACCGAGGCCAGGAGCCCCGCCAGGACGGCCACCGCGATGAACACCGCGATCTGGCCGACCGGAACGGTGAAGATCATGTCCGGCAGCACCGAGGCGCCGGCGGCCCATCCGAACACCACGCCCAGCACGACGCCGATCCCGGCGCCGATCAGGCACAGCAGCACGGCCTCCACGCTCAGCATCCGGCGCAGCTGCCCCCTGGCCAGCCCCAGCGCCCGCAGCAGCGCGGACTCACGGGTGCGCTCCAGCACCGACAGGGCCATCGTGTTGGAGATGCCGAACACCGCGATGATGATCGCCAGGCCCAGCATGGCCGCGATGGTGTAGAAGGCGATGTCCAGGATCTGGGAGAACTGGTTCTTCATCTCGGCGGCAGAGCCGACCTGCATGGTCGGGTGGTCCTCGACCGCCGTGTAGACCGCGTCGCGCACCTCGGCGGGGTCGGCGCCCTCCGCCGCGCGGACGAAGAGCATCTCGTTCCCGTCCACCTCGGGGAAGGCCTTGGCGAAGTCCTCCTCGGCGACGGTCACGCCGGAGAGCATCTGCATCTCCTCCACCACGGCGACGACCTCCAGGGACAGGTCCTCCCCGTTCTCGGACGGGAGGGCGGCGGTGTCACCGACCCCGACACCGTCGAGGTGCCCCTCCGCCATCACGGCCCTGCCCGGACCCATGTCGGCCAGGTCGCCCTCGACGACGTCGCTGGTGAGGTCGACGCCGATCTCGGCGCCCGGATAGGTGTAGACGAAGGCCATCCAGTCGTTGTCCGTCTCGACGGTGGCACTGCGCTGGCCGATGACCTGTCCCAGCTCGGGCTGGCTCTCCAGCGCCGCCACGACCTCGGCGGGGACGGTGGGCATCGCGGGTGTCTCCGGCGCCTCGTCGGCTCCGCCCTCCTGCTCTGCGGGGTCGCCGCCGGTTCCCTCGGTGGCGCCCTCGGCGCCGTCGGCCGGACCCCCGGCCCCCTCAGCGCCCTCAGTGTTCTCAGCTCCTTCGGAGCCCTCGGCGGACGCCTCCTGCGGTTCCCCGGCCTCCTCGCTCTCCGGCTCCCCCCTGGTCAACTGCGGGGAGACCTGGTAGTCCACCGGGAACTGCTCTTCGAGCATGTTGGTCATGGTGGTCTCGGTGGAGGCGCTGACGACCGAGTACCCGGTGATGAGCGTGGCGCCCACGGTCAGGGCGATCATCGCGGTGGCCGCGCGGCGCGGGCTGCGGGTGGAGTTGTCCACCGCCAGCATGCTCGGCACGCCCACCTTCCGCAGGGGGACGCCGACCAGGCGCACGATGCCGCGCACCAGCAGAGGACCCAGTACGACCACGCCCACGAACGCGATCAGGGCGGCGGCGGTCACGACGACCAGGCCCGTCTCGCCCAGATCCGCCACCAGGGCCAGGGCGACCAGACCGGCCGAGACCGCGAAGGCCAGCAGGCCGGAGACGACGCGGATCCAACCCGTACCCTTCTCCAGCCCGGCGGCGGTGGCACTGGTGCGCAGCGCCGCCAGCGGTGCCACCCGGGTGGCGCGCGTGGCCGGGATCAGGGCGGAGAACACGGTCACCACGGTGCCGACCGCCAGGCCGACCACGACCGCCAGGGGCGTGATCACGACGGAGACCGCGTCACCCGTGCCCATGAGCGGACCGCCGAAGGCCGAGCCGGCCGTGCCGATGCCGATACCGGCCAGCACGCCCAGGGCGGAGGCGACCAGTCCCACGACCACCGACTCGGCCAGTACCGAACGGAAGACCTGGCCGCGCTTGGCGCCCATGCACCGCAGCAGGGCCAGTTCGCGCTGGCGCTGGGCGATGAGGATGGCGAAGGTGTTGTAGATGACGATCCCGGCGACGAACATCGCGATGAACGCGAACAGCAGCAGAGCGACGCGCATCATCTCGGTCTGGCCGCCCAGGCTCTCGGCCATCGCCAGGCCGTACTCCTCACCGGTCCGCACCTCGGCTCCGGCGCCGAGCGCCCCGGCCACGGCGTCGGTCGCCTCCTGGGGGGTGTGGCCCTCGGCGGCGAGCGCGTTGATCTCGGAGTAGACCGTCACACCGGTCATCTCCCGGACCGTGTCCGGATCGAAGACGACGGCGCCGCTCCTGCTGTAGGACGGGTCCACGCCGAACTCGACCAGTCCGGTGACGGTGAAGTCGCGCTTCTCCTCCTCGGCGTCGAGCACGGTCACCGTGTCGCCGACGGTGAAACCGGTCTGGTCGGCGGTGGAGGTGGCCAGGGCGATCTCGTCCCCGTTCGAGGGCAGCGAGCCCTCGTCGGCGGAGAATCGGCCGACCCCGTCCAGGGCGATCGCGGCGGGCGGGATGAAGCCGACCGCGCGGCCGTCGGCGTCCAGGAGCACGGCCTCGTCCTCCAGGAGCCCGCCCGCCTCGGAGACCTCCGGCAGCGCCCGGACGTCGTCGATCTGCCCGCCGGTGAAGGGGGTCGGTTCCTCGGGGGCCTCTCCGCCCCCGGGCTCCGGCTGGGAGGGGACGGCGATGGTGTCGACGCTGGTCGCGGAGCCCATGACGGACTTCTCGTAGCTGGCGCTCAGCGTGTCGGCGAAGACCATGGTGCCCGAGACGAACATGACCCCGAGCAGGATCGCCAACACGGTGGTGACGTACCGGGACTTGTGCAGTCGCAGCCCGGCGAGTGTGGTGCGCAGCATGTCCTCTAGGCCTCTTCCAGCTTCAGCAGTCGTGCGGAGACCAGCTCGGCGGTGGGATCGGTGACCTCGTCCACCAGGCGGCCGTCACGCAGGAAGACCACCCGGTCGGCGTAGGAGGCGGCGACCGGGTCGTGGGTGACCATGACGATGGTCTGGTGCAGGTCGCGGGCCGAGTCGCCCAGGAACCGAAGGATCTCGGCGCCCGAGCGCGAGTCCAGGTTGCCGGTGGGCTCGTCGGCGTAGACGACCTCGGGCGCGTTGAGCAGGGCACGGGCCACGGCCACGCGCTGCTGCTGGCCGCCGGAGAGCTTGGCGGGCAGGTGGCTGAGACGGTCGCGCAGGCCCACCACGTCGACGATGTGGTCGAACCGCTGCTTGTCGACCCCGCGCCGGGCGATCTGGGAGGGCAGCATGATGTTCTGCTCGGCGGTCAGCATCGGCAGCAGGTTGAACGACTGGAAGATGAACCCGATCCGGTCGCGGCGCAGCAGGGTCAGCTCGGCGTCGCGCAGGCCCGTGATCTCGGTACGGCCCAGGTGCACGGTGCCGGAGGTGGGCACGTCCAGCCCGGCCAGGCAGTGCATCAGGGTGGACTTGCCGGACCCGGAGGGGCCCATGATCGCGGTGAAGGCGCCCCGGTGGAACTCCACGTCCACCCCCGACAGGGCGTGGACCTGGCTGTCGCCGGTGTCGTAGGTCTTGGTGAGGCCCCGGGCGACCACCACCGGCGGTGCGGCGACCGGGGGGACGGGCTTCACAGTGGACTCGGTCACGGCAGACAGCTCCAGGAATCGGGAAAGGGATGGCGGTACGGACCGGGCGGATGCTCCGCCTCGGCACTCCACCACGCTAGGGCCGCGCGACCCCCTCGGGCGTCCACCGAGGGGCTGATCCCGGACTCGGCCAAAGGGACGGTGACGGACGGGTTCGGGACTCCTTCGTCGGGTCCGGCCACCGACTTTCGTCGGGGGCGGACACCTCACCTTCCGTGACGGCTCCGAGTGAAAAGGTGCTATGAACTGGGGATACGTGGAGCCGGCGACGGCCGGCCGTGAGGATGTGTCCTCGTGCTCTCACGCGGAGCCACCGGAGGCGCCGCCGTAGACTCCGCAGCATGAGGAGCTGGGTCAACGACCGGGGCGGCGCCGCCGGTGCCCTGTGGGACAGGAACCGGGAGTGGTGGTGGCACCGCCGGCTGGGCATCGCCGACTGGCTCTACGCCGTCCTGCCCCTTCCGTTCAGCGGGCTCATGCAGCTCTCCGCCGCAGCCGGGGCCGAAGGGCTCGGCCTGCTCGGCGGCGTCTTCGCCGCCTTCGTCGGCTCCCTGATCGCAATGAACCCCCTGCTGGCCCTGCCCCTGGGGATGATCCTCTACGTGATCCCGGTGCTGTGGGCCGGGCTGACGGTACTCCTGCGGCGCAGCCACCCCCGGTGGCTGCTCGTCACCGCGTTCGTACTGCTGCTGTTCTTCGCCAATTTCGTCCCGGCGGCGATCGCGCTGTACTCCTACGCGGTCTACTTCGACAACCGGCGCCTGCTGGTGGGCTGGTTCGCCCTGTACGGCCTGGCCATGATCCTCGCGTACGAGGCCAACCCCTTCGGCCAGATCTTCATGATCGGGATGTTCCTGGTCGTGCCCATGACCTTCGGCCTGTGGGTGGGCACCCGCCGCCAGCTCATCGACCGGCTCCACGAGCGCGCCGAGCGCCTCGAACGCGAGCAGCACATGATGGCCGAGCAGGCCATCACCGCCGAACGCACCCGCATCGCCCGCGAGATGCACGACGTGGTCGCGCACCGGGTCAGCCTCATGGTGCTGCACGCGGGCGGACTGGAGGTCTCCACCGACGACCCGCGCACCGTGGAGGCCGCCGGGCTGATCCGTACCACCGGCCGCGAGGCCCTGTCGGAGCTGCGCGGCATCCTCGGGGTGCTGCGCGACGACACCGCGGCCGCGCCCACCGCGCCGCAGCCGGTCCTGGCCGACCTGGACCGCCTGGTGGGGGAGTGGCGCGCCGCCGGGATGCGGATCATCCGCGAGGACAGCGGGCAGGGGCCGCCGCTTCCGGCGGGCGTCCAGCGCACCGCCTACCGCATCGTCCAGGAGGGGCTGACCAACGCGGCCAAGCACGCGCCCGGCGCCGCCGTCGCCCTGCGCCTGCACCGGAGCGCCCATCGGCTGGAGGTGGAGGTGGCCAACGAGCCCGTGCCGGCCCCGGCCGCTCCCATGCCCCGCAGCGGCTTCGGGCTGACCGGACTACAGGAGCGCGTCGTCCTCGCGGGCGGCAGCCTCAGCGCCGGGGCGTGCCCCGACGGCGGATGGCGGATGCGCGCTATCTTGCGAACCGACAACCCACCCGGCACGGAAGAGGTCCCCGACAGTGATCCGCACGCTCCTGGTCGATGACGAACTCCTGGTCAGATCCGGCCTGCGGATGATCCTGGACGCGGCCCCCGACATCGAGGTGGTGGGGGAGGGAGGTGACGGGGACGAGGCCGTGCGCCTGGCCCGGGAACTCGCCCCGGACGTGGTGCTGCTCGACATCCGCATGCCGGGTACCGACGGCATCACCGCCGCGTCCCTGCTCACCGCCCTGCCCGAGCCGCCCCGCGTGGTCCTGCTGACCACCTTCGACCTGGACGAGTACGTGCACGGCGCGCTGCGCGCCGGGGCGGTGGGCTTCCTGCTCAAGGACACCCCGCCGCGCGACCTCATCAGCGCGGTCCGCACCGTCCATGAGGGAAACGCCATGCTCTCCCCCAGCGTCACCAAGCGCATGCTCGAACGCTTCGCCTCCCCCGCGCTCGCCGACTCGGCCGCGGGCCGCGACGAGGCCGGTCACCGCCTGTCGGTGCTCAGCGAGCGGGAGCGCTCCGTGCTCGTCGCGGTGGCCCGGGGCATGTCCAACGCCGAGGCCGGACGCGAACTGGGCATGCGCGAGGCCACGGTCAAGGCGCACGTCAGCCGGATCCTGTCCAAACTGGGCATGTCCAACCGGGTGCAGGCCGCCATCCTGGCCCACGACGCGGGCTGGACCTGAACCCCCGGCCCGGCCGGCGCGGCGCGGAGCGGCACGGTGCGGTGACACACCTCACTCCGGCCCCGCGCGCCTCGGGAGCCCTTCCAGATGTCCGGAAAGGCCCGTGCGCGGGGGAGGAGTACCGTTCCTCACCTCGGTTGCGTTTACCGACCGGTAGCTCGGTACGCTGCAATGCGATCCCACCCCCTTGAACGTCATGTCGTGGCTGTTCACAGCAACCGCAGGAGAAGAGGAGCCCCTATGTCGCGCTCGGTACTGGTCACCGGCGGCAACCGCGGAATCGGCCTGGCCATCGCCCGTGAGCTGGCCGCGGGCGGAGACGACGTCGCGGTGACCTACCGTTCCGGCGAGCCCCCGGAGGGCCTGCTGGGCGTCCGCTGCGACATCACCGACTCCGCCCAGGTCGACGCCGCCTTCAAGGAGGTCGAGGAGGTGCAGGGGCCCGTCGAGGTGCTCGTCGCCAACGCCGGGATCACCAAGGACCAGCTCCTCGCCCTGATGAGCGAGGACGACTTCTCCACCGTCGTGGACACCAACCTCACCGGCTCCTTCCGTGTCGCCAAGCGGGCCGTGCGCGGCATGATGCGCAAGCGCTCGGGCCGCGTCATCCTCATCTCCTCCGTGGTCGGCCTCCTCGGCTCCGGCGGGCAGGCCAACTACGCCGCCTCCAAGGCCGGCCTCGTCGGCTTCGGCCGCTCCCTGGCCCGCGAGCTCGGTTCGCGCAACATCACCGTCAACGTCGTGTCCCCCGGCTTCGTCGAGACCGACATGACCGCCGCGCTGCCCGAGGAGCGCCAGGCCGAGATCAGGAAGAACGTTCCCCTGGGCCGCATCGGCGCCACCGAGGACATCGCCCGGACGGTGGCCTTCCTCGCCGGGCCCGGCGGCTCCTACATCACCGGCGCCGTCATCCCCGTCGACGGCGGCCTGGGCATGGGCCACTGACCCGCGCCCGCGCCCCCTTCCACTTCCCGGAGGAGCACTCCCTCCGGAACCGAACACAGACAGGACGGACAACCCGAACCATGGGAATCCTCGAAGGTAAGCGCATCCTCGTCACCGGGGTGCTCACCGACTCCTCCATCGCCTTCCACGTGGCCCGGCTCGCCCAGGAGCAGGGCGCCACGGTCGTCCTCACCGGCTACGGCCGCATGAGCCTGGTCGAGCGCATCGCCAAACGCCTGCCCGAGACGCCCCCGGTCCTGGAGCTGGACGTCACCGACGACGAGCAGCTCGCCAGCCTGGCCGGGCGCGTCGGCGAGCACGTCGACGGCCTGGACGGCATCGTGCACTCCATCGGGTTCACCCCGCAGGAGGCGCTGGGCGGCAACTTCCTCAACACCGAGTGGTCGGACGTGGCCACGGCCATGCACACCTCCACCTTCTCCCTGAAGTCGCTGACCACCTCCCTGACGCCGCTGATGAGGAACGGCGGCTCGGTCGTGGCCATGGACTTCGACAACAGCGTCTCCTACCCCATCTACGACTGGATGGGCGTGGCCAAGTCCGCGCTCACCTCCACCGCCCGCTACCTGGCGCGCTATGTCGGAGAGCAGGACATCCGGGTCAACCTGGTCTCCGCCGGGCCGCTGAGCACGATGGCCGCCCGCAGCATCCCCGGGTTCGCCGACCTGGCCAAGCACTGGCCCGAGCGCGCTCCGCTGGGCTGGGACGTCACCGACCCCGAGCCCGCCGCCAAGGCGGTCGTGGCCCTGTTGTCCGACTGGTTCCCGGCCACCACCGGTGAGACCGTCCACGTCGACGGCGGCTTCCACTCCACCGGAGCCTGAACCCGCCGGACGCACGTGCGGTAGGTTGACGCGGGCGGGCCGCCCCTCGGGGGCGCCCGCCCGTCTGCCGTCCCACGGGTCTGGCGCGGCGTGTGCGCCGGTGCGTCCACCACGGCCCGTGTGACCCTGGCAGGCGGTGATGTGAGAGCCGGTGGAGCGCGTCGGAGGATGGGAACGTATGGATCTGGGACTGTCGGGGGCACGCGTCGCGGTGACCGGGGCCAGCAGGGGGATCGGCCGGGCCATCGCCCAGGTGTTCGCCGGAGAGGGCGCCGACCTGGCGATCTGCGCGCGCACGCCCGAGCCGCTGGCCGAGGCCGCCCGTGAGCTGGGGGAGACCGGGGCGAGGGTGTTCTCGCGCGCCCTGGACGTCACCGACCACGACGCGCTGCCCTCCTTCGTCGACGACGCGGTCGCCGAACTCGGCGGCTTGGACGTGCTGGTCTCCAACGTGTCCGGCGGGAGCGCGCCCACCCCGGACCAGTGGGAGCGCGGCTTCGCGGCCGACGTGATGCCGTTCGTGCGCCTGACCGAGGCCGCCAGGCCGCACCTGCTGGCCTCCGGACGCGGCGGCGCGGTGGTGCTGATCTCCAGCACCTCGGCGCTGCACGCCACCGCGCCCGCCGGTCCGCGTGCCTACGGCGCGGTCAAGGCCGCGCTCAACCACCACGCGTCCTCGCTGGCCCGCGCGTGGGCGGGCGAGGGGGTGCGGGTCAACACCGTCTCGCCCGGCCCGATCGAGTTCCCCGGCGGGGGATGGGCACGCCGTCGCGAGAACGACCCGGAGTTCTACGAGTCCGTCCGAGAGCGCATCCCCTACGGACGCCTCGGACGCCCCGAGGAGGTCGCCCGGGCGGTGGCCTTCCTGGCCAGCCCGGCGGCCACCTTCGTCACCGGACAGAACCTGGTGGTCGACGGCGCCTTCCTCGACCAGGTCTGAGAGTCGCGGGCGGGGTCCGTCGGGGCCGTGAACGGGAACGCCCGGCGCGGCCGGGCGCGCACTGGCCGTGCTGCGCGACGAACCGGCCGCCGTGTTCACCGGGGAGTGCCGCCGGTACGTCCGAGGAGGTCCGCTCCCCAGGCGGGCTATTGTTGATCTACGTCGTAAAGATGCGGTATCCGAGAGTTCTCCGTGACCGTGACACCCGGGCATCCGCTCGGAGCGTACGAACGGTTCACAGCGACCGGGCGAGCCTGAACCCGAGGTCGTCCACGCGCAGGGTCGGGTGGCTCTTGCGGCGGCACGAGGCCCGGCAGCTCCGGGGGTGGTCCTGCCAGCCCCCGCCGCGGAACACGCGGTAGGGGCCGTAGACGCCGGGATCGTAGAGGTCCCAGCACCACTCCCACACGTTGCCGATCATGTCGTGCAGACCCCAGGCGTTCGGCGCCCTGGTCGCGGCGTCGTGCACCTCCCCGCCGGAGTTGGCGCGGTACCAGGCGATCTCGTCCAGTTCCGCGTAGCGCACGCCGGAGGACCCGGCCCTGCACGCGTACTCCCACTCCGCCTCGGAGGGGAGGCGGTAGCCGTCGGCCTCCCAGTCGCAGGTCACGTCCCGCGCGTCGGGGTCCTCGCCCGTCGAGTAGCAGGGATCGAGCCCCTCCGCGCGCGAGAGCAGGTCGCAGAACCGGACGGCGTCCAGCCAGGAGACCTCGGTCACCGGAGTCCGCGGCCCCGCCGAACTCTCCGGTACCTCGCCGCGGACCGCGCGGTACGACTCGCGGCTCACGGGACGGGACGCAAGCCGGAAGGCCGCGACCCCGACCCGCCAGTCCGTGCGCGTGCCCTCGTCCCGCAGGACGATCCTTCCGGCGGGGATCTGGACCATGGACTCGGCGACCGTCGGGCGCGGCGCTGGTTCGGGGTTCGTCACGAACTCTTTCCTACACGATCAGTAGGAAATTAGCCACAGGTATGTCCGGTCGGCGGTCCGCGCCACCTCACGAGGACCGGGCGAAACGCCTATCCCTCCCGGAGGATGCGCATCAGGCGGGTGGTCCGCTCCTTCGCCGCGTTCTCCCGAACGCCCGCCTCCAGCCCCCCGCTCGTGGCGTCCACCAGCGACACGTGCCGCGTCGCCCGGGTCAGCGTCGTGTACACCTGCGGACGCGACACCGGCACCTCCGGCGGGAACACCGCCACCACGGCGGGCCACCGGCCCCCGTGCGCGGCGGCCACCGTCACCGCCCAGCCCGGGCGCAGCGCCGAGGGGTCGGCGACCCTCACCCGCGTACCGCCGGTCAGCTCCACCACGGCGCCCCCGTCCACCTCGCGCAGGTACCCCGTGTCGCCCGGCCCGTAGCCGGGACCGTCCGCCGTGAGCAGCACCCGGTCGCCCACGTCGAACCCGCCGTGCGCGCCCGGCCCCGGGTTCGCCCGTTCCTTGCACGCGGCGTTGAGCGCACGCGCGCCCGCCGGCCCGTCCTCACGCGCGGCCACCACCTGCACGTACTCGGCTCCGATCCCCAGCGCGCGCGGAATCGAGTCCGTCACCAGCTGCACCACCCGGTGCGCCGCCTCCTCGGCCGACGCCGCGGGCACCCGCACCACCTCGCGCTCGGGCGCCTCCACCTCGGGGACCTCGCCCTCGGCCACGGCCGCCGCCAGTTCCGCGATCGGGTCCGGCTCGGCTGGTCCGACCACCCCGGCCACGTGCACCGTCCGCGACGCGGCCACGTCCAGCACCACCTGGCCCGGCGTCGCCGACGGCGCCTGGTCCGGGTCGGCCAGCAGCACCAGGTGGGTGTCGTCCGCGCACACCGACGCCAGCTCGGCGGCCCGGCCCACACCCACCGACATCGCCTCGCACAGCACCACCAGTCCTGCCTCCACCGGCGCACCGGCCAGGAGCGCGGCCAGTGACACCGCGCGCACGGGGGAGTTCCCGGCTCCCCGGGCGTCCTCGGATCCGGGGGCCGCGCCGGGCTCCTCCCCGGCGCCCTCGGGGGCCGCGGTGCCCCCGGCCCCTGTGGTGCCCCCGGCCTCCGCGGGGGCCGGGTCCCCGTCCGTCCTGCGGATTCTCGCAAGGTCGGCGTTGACCGCCGCCGCGGCCTGCGCGGTCGGCGCCGCCACCGCGATCCCCACCTGGCTGTCGGTGGCGATCGCGTCCATGCACACCAGCGCCCGCGCCACCTCCGCGGCGTCGCCGGGACCGTGCCGCAGCACGGTGACCGGGCGCAGGGCCACCGTCACCAGGGCGTCGCGCGTCGGCTCCGAGACCGTGAACCCGCCCCTCTCGGCGGCCTCGTCCACCGTCTCGGCGGCGGTCGCCGAGTCCATGATCGGGTCGTTGCCCCCGATGAGCCGCAGCAGCTGGTCGCCCAACCGCTGTTCGGCGTGCCCCACGTCGGGCAGGGCGTAGAAGCGGTCCGGGTCGGGCAGTTCCGGAACCCCGCCCTCTTCGAAGTCGAAGTCGTCGTCGCCCTCGTCGATGCTCTCCAGCACCACGGCGCTCTCCTCGGCCACGGCCGCCTCCAGCGCCGCGGCGGGATCGGGCACGCCCAGTCTGCCGACCACCGTGGCCAGCCGCTTCTCCTCCACGGCGGTGTGCCCCCGGGCCTCGGACATCCGCAGTACGTGTGCCGTGAGCGCCGCCAGCCTCCGCGGGTCGTCGGGCCGGGCTCCCTCGCCCAGGTGCTTGCGGGCGCAGAAGTCGGCCTGCTCCACGGTCACCTGCGGCAGTCGCAGCAGCAGCCACGGGTTGGCGTCCAACCGCTCGGCGGCACCGGTTCCCAGCGCGGCCAGCAGCCGGGGCGCCAGGGCGCGCGGGGCGCCCATCCGGTCAAGGACGGCGTTGACCTGTTCGATGGCCTCGGACACCTCGGGCGGTTCCCCTCGTCATACGGTTCGCGGACCCTGGGAGCCTACCGACTCGCGACGACGCTCAGTTCCTGGTCCCGCGCCCCGTGCGCCGCCGTCCTCCCCGGCTCCCCGTTCCCCCGGGGTCCTCGGCGCCGTCGCCGACCACCTGGCGCACGGCCGCGCACGGGTCGGTGGCGGGGGACGCCTCCTGGACGGCCACGGCCGCGCGCTGGGCGAGCCCGCGGAACAGTTCCCGGCTGGGCGCGTCCAGTCCCGCCAGCACCTGCTCCTCCACGTGTTCCACCCGCTCGCGGACCCCGGCCAGGACCTCCCGGCCGTGCCCGGTGGCGCACACCCGCCGCACCCGCCGGTCGTGGGGGTCGATCCGGCGCCGCACCAGGCCGACCGCCTCCAGGTCGTCGAGCAGGTAGGTCATCACGCTGCGGTCGATCAGCAGCCGCTCGGCCAGGGCCGCCTGTGTGGGGGGTTCGCCGCGTGAGACGGCGGCGAGTACGTGGTAGCCCCGGCTGCCGTGCGGGAGGTCGGCCAGCGCCGCCTCCACCCGCTCGTGCCAGCGGCGCAGGACCACGGCCAGCGACCACCCCAGGTTCGTGTCCGGGTCCGGGCCCGCGTCCGGGAGCCGCGCGGGTTCCGGAGTGGTGGATGCCATGGCCTGAGGTTACCAGGAATAGGTGTCGTCAAAGATAAGTTGTTGTCACCATCGTTTGATCGACAAACTAGTTTTGGCGCCCCCGAGGAGAGCACCCATGTCCGACTACGGACACCCGCTACGGTTCGGCACCTTCGTCACACCCGCGGCGCAGGACCCCGACCGGGCCGTCACGCTCGCCGAACTCACGGAGGCGGCGGGCCTGGACCTGGCCACCTACCAGGACCACCCCTACAACCCCGCCTTCCTCGACACCTGGACCCTGCTCAGCTGGGTCGCCGCGCGCACCACCCGCCTGCGGGTGTCGGCCAACGTGCTCAACCTCCCCCTGCGCCCGCCCGCGATGCTCGCCCGCTCCGCCGCCACCCTGGACCTGCTCTCCCACGGCCGCCTCGAACTCGGCCTGGGCGCCGGGGCCTTCTGGGACGGCATCGAGGCCATGGGCGTGGACCGCCTCACCCCGCGCCAGGCCGTCGACGCCCTCAGCGAGGGCATCGACGTCATCCGCGCCGTCTGGGACACCGACGCCCGCGGCGGCGTCCGCGTCGACGGCGACCACTACACCGTGCGCGGCATGAAGCGCGGCCCCGAGCCGGCCCACCCCATCGGCATCAGCCTGGGCGCCTACAAGCCCCGCATGCTCCGCCTGGTCGGCGCCAAGGCCGACGGCTGGCTGCCCAGCCTCGGCTACCTCCAGCCCGAGGACATGGCCGCCTCCAACCGCACCATCGACGAGGCCGCACTGGCCGCCGGGCGCGACCCCCGCCAGATCCGCCGGATGCTCAACCTCGCCCAGAGCGCCTTCCTGCCCACCGGCCGGGGCTTCCTGCAGGGACCGCCCGAGCAGTGGGTCGAGGACCTGCTGCCCCTGGTCCTGGAACACGGCTACTCCACCTTCCTCGTGGCCACCGACGACCCGCGCACCATCCAGACCTTCGGCGCCGAGGTCGCCCCCGCGCTGAGGGAGGCCGTCGCGCGCGAACGCGCCGACGCGGGTACCGTCACCGGCCCGGCCCGGGCCGCCGCCTCGCTGGCCGCGCGCCGTCCCGGCATCGACTACGACGCCGTCCCCGAGGACCTGCGCGACCACGCCGTCGAGCCCGGTGACCGCGCCTACGCCAAGGTGCGCCACGGGTACATGCGGAAGGGCTCCCCGGGCCTGGTGCTGCGGCCCGACTCCGCCGAGCGGGTCGCCGAGGCCCTCGCCTACGGCCGCGCCCAGGAGGCCGACCTGCACGTGCGCAGCGGCGGCCACGGCATCAGCGGCCGCTCCACCGGCGACGGCGGTGTCATCGTCGACCTGGCCAGGATGGACGGGGTCGAGGTCCTCGACTCCGGTGCCGGCCTGGTCCGGCTCGGCGCGGGGGCCCGCTGGGGCGAGGTCGCCAGGGCCCTCGCCCCGTACGGCATGGCGATCAGCTCGGGCGACCACGGGGGCGTCGGTGTCGGGGGCCTGGCCACCACGGGCGGCCTGGGCTACATGGCCCGCGCCCACGGCCTGACCATCGACAACGTCACCGCGGCCGAGGTGGTCACCGCCGACGGCCGGATCCTGCGTGCCGACGCCGACCACCACTCCGACCTGTTCTGGGGGGTGCGCGGAGCGGGCGCCAACCTCGGCGTGCTCACCGCCGTCGAGGTCACGGCCGCGCCCGTGCGCGACGTCGTCCTCGGACAGTTCGTCTACGACGCCACCGACACCGCGGCCTTCCTCCGGGCCTGGGGCGAGACGGCCGAGGCGGCGCCGCGCGAGGTCACCGCCTTCCTCACCATGGGTCCGGCGCGCGGCGGTGAGGGCCCCGTCGCCCAGGCCATGGTGGTCTACGCCGGTGAGGACACCGATTCCGCCGTCCGGGCGCTGGAGCCCTTCCTCGGGGTGGGGCCGGTCCTGGACCAGCGGGCCCAGGTCGCGCCCTATCCCGCGATCCTGGTCGGCGCGGACGGGCCGCACCAGGGCCACGGGCTGCCCGAGTCGCGTTCGGGCCTGCTGCGCCACATCACTCCGGAGGCGGCCGAGGGGATGGGGGAGATGCTCGCCTCGGGCGACGTGATGTTCATGCAGCTGCGCCAGGCGGGCGGCGCGGTCAACGACGTTCCGGCCGACGCCACCGCCTACGCCCACCGGTCGCAGAACTTCTCGCTGGGGGTGATGACGGCGACCCGGCGCGCCGCCGGGCTGGACGCCCGCTGGTCGGCCCTGGAGAAGCACCTGGAGGGCATGTACCTGAGCTTCGACACCCGTACCGGGCCCGGGGTCCTCGCGCAGGCATTCCCCGAGCCCGCCCTCTCCAGGCTGCGCGCCCTCAAGGCCGAGTACGACCCGTACGACGTGTTCGACAAGAACTTCCCGATCACGCCCGCCCGGACCTAGGGCAGGCACCGGGTCAGCGCTCGGGGCGCGCGGTGGCGTCGTCGAGGGCGTCGCGGATCTTGGGCGGCAGCTCCACGTTCTCCACGCCCAGGATCTCCTCCAGCTGGGCGAGGGTGCGCGGTCCGACCACCGCCGCCGCCACGCCCTCCTGGTCGCGCGCCCAGCTCAACGCCACCGCCAGCGGCGACACTCCCAGCCCCTCGGCCGCCGTGCACACCGACTCCACCACCCGGCGGCTGCGGTCGTCCAGGTAGGGCTCCACGTAGGGCGCCATGTGCGGGAACGCCGCCCGCGAGTCCGGTGGCGTCCCGTTGCGGTACTTGGCGCTGAGCACGCCCCGGCCCAGCGGCGACCACGCGATCACGTGCGCCCCGGACGAGGCCGCGGCGGGCCGCAGCCCGTGGTCGGCGCCGCGGTTGAGCAGCGAGTACTCGGTGCCCACGCTCACCAGCGGCACACGACCGGGCTGCGCGCGCTGCCAGGTGGCCAGGGACGCGAACTGCCACGCCTCCAGGTTCCCCGTGCCCACGTAGCGGGCCTTGCCCGCCGCCACGGCGGTCTCCATCGCGGCCAGCGACTCCTCCGGCGGGGTGACCGGGTCGAACACGTGCAGCTGCCACAGGTCCACGTAGTCGGTCTGCAGGCGCCGCAGCGAGGCGTCCAGGGAGGCCAGCAGGTGCCTGCGGGAGGCGTCCACCGGACGGTAGCCCTCGGGGGTGTGGCCGCTCTTGGTGGCCACCACGATGTCCTCGCGGCGTACCGAGGCGTGCAGCAGCCGTCCCAGGATCCGCTCGCTCTGGCCGCCGGTGTAGATGTCCGCGGTGTCCACGAGCGTGCCGCCCGCGTCCACGAACGCGGTGAGCTGCTGCCCGGCCTCCT
The DNA here is from genome assembly GCF_008638365.1 of Nocardiopsis quinghaiensis. GTDB lineage: Bacteria > Actinomycetota > Actinomycetes > Streptosporangiales > Streptosporangiaceae > Nocardiopsis > Nocardiopsis quinghaiensis. The sequence goes on from NZ_VWVU01000005.1 coordinate 101,899, forward strand.
CCTCGGAGGTGTCCTTACCCCAGGTCATCGTGCCGAGAGCGGTACGAGAGACCCAGAGCCCTGATCTGCCCACCTGTCGCTGTTCCATGCGGCGGAGAGTACCGTGTCCGTCCGGCGTCGTCCTTGGACACACCCGCGCCGTGTGCCCTCGGCGCGGCTCCGACCAGGGCGTCCTCCGTGACCGTGGCCGGGGGGGCGGTGGTCCGAACCTGGCGGCCCGGTCGGTGCGCTCCGGCCCGGGGCGGCCGCGACTCCGGGGCCCGCCTACCGTCCCCCGCGCCGGAGGCGGGCCTACCCTGGTGCCCATGGCGACACCCGCAGCATCCCAGGACACCCCTTCCACTCCTGAGGCGGTCACCCTCATCCTCGTCCGGCACGGGATGACCGACGTCACCGGTCCCCGTCTCGCCGGACGCGCCGAGGGCGTCCACCTCAACGACACCGGCCGCGCCCAGGCCGCCGACCTGGCCGCCCGCCTGGACGGGCTGCGCCCGGCCGCTCTGGTCTCCAGCCCGCTCGAACGCTGCCAGGAGACCGCCGGGGCCGTCGCGGAGCGGCTCGGCGTCCCCGTCACCACGGACGAGCGCTTCATCGAGTGCGACTACGGCTCCTGGACCGGCCGCGGTATCGGCGAACTGTCCGAGGAGCCCCTGTGGCGCGTGGTGCAGGACCACCCCAGCGCCGTCCGCTTTCCCGGAGGTGAGGCCCTGGCCACCGCCTCCGCGCGGGCGGTCGAGGCCGTCCGCGACTGGAACAGCCGCCTGCTCATGACCTCGCCCGCCCCCTCCGCCGGTTCCGGTCCGGCCGCCGACGCCGCGCCACCGCCCCCGCCCCCGCCCGTGTACGTGGTGTGCAGCCACGGCGACATCATCAAGTCGATCGTCGCCGACGCCCTCGGTATCCACCTGGACCTCTTCCAGCGTCTGCGCGTGGACCCCTGCTCGGTCACCTCCATCACCTACACGCGCACCCGTCCCTTCCTCAACAAGCTCAACGACACCGGTGAGAGCCTGGCCGCCAGCCTGCCCACCCCGGCCGAGGCCGGCGGTGACGCGGTCGTCGGCGGCGGCGCCGGTTCCCAGGAGCCCTCCGCCGCCTCCCAGGAGTCCGCGACCGACGTCTCCTGAGGGGCCCGCCACGCGTGGGCCGCCGTGAGGCCACGGCCCGGGCGGTCCGCGTCGCCGGCGGCCGCCCGGAAACCCCGGCCCAGGGTGGCGTCCCCGCTCCGTGGGAGGGGGTACGGCCCCGGGAAGCCGGTCCATCAGCGCGTCCGGGGTGTTTGGCGCCGCACCGTCCGTATCCCGTAAGGTTCTTTGCATGCCCGTCTTTCAGTTCAATCCGCCGGAGCGGTTCGTCGCCGGAACCGTGGGCCAGCCGGGAGACCGCACCTTCTTCCTCCAAGCCGTGGGCGAGGGGCGCATCACCAGCGTGGTGCTGGAGAAGGCGCAGGTCGAAGCGCTAGCCACCCGCATCGAGGAACTACTGGAAGAGGTGCACCGGCGCTTCGGCTCCCCGCCGGAGGACGTCCCCGAGCCCGAGGACGAGGATCCCCTGGAGCAGCCCATCGAGCAGGACTTCCGGGTCGGCACGCTCGCCCTGGCCTGGGACGCCGAGGCCGCCCGCGTCATCATCGAGGCCCAGGAGATCGACGAGACCGCCGCCGAGGACATGGTCGAGGACGACGAGGAGGAACTGGAGGTCTTCGCCGAGGAGGCTCCCGCCCACCGCGACGTCCTGCGCGTCTACCTCACCCCCGGCGCCGCCCGCGCCTTCGCCGGACGCGCCATGAAGGTGGTCTCCGCCGGACGGCCGGACTGCCCGCTGTGCGGACGCCCGCTCGACCCCGGCGGCCACGTCTGTCCGCGCCAGAACGGCTACCGTCCGGACCGCCTCGTCTGAGGCCGGGCATGACCACCACATCGGCGGGCCTCCGCGCACGCACACCCGGGAGCCCGAGATGACGGACACCGCCGACGCCTTCGACGGCCTCAGTCCGGCCCTCGGGCTCGACCTGCTCCGCACCGGTGAGCTCACCGTGGAGGGGCGGCTGACCAGCGCCTCCAACGCCACCCTGTACTGCACCGTCTCCGACGGCGTCCACTCCGCCGCCTGCGTGTACAAGCCGGTGGCGGGGGAGCGCCCGCTGTGGGACTTCCCCGACGGGACCCTGGCCGGGCGCGAGGTCAGCGCCTACGCCGTCTCCGAGGCCCTGGGCTGGGCGGTCGTCCCGCCCACGGTCCACCGCGGGGGCCCGTTCGGTGAGGGCATGGTGCAGCTGTGGGTGCACGGCGACACCACCGTCGACCTGGTCGCCCTGTCCCGGAGGACCGACAGCGCCGCCCTGCGCCGCATGGCGGTCTTCGACGCGGTCATCAACAACTCCGACCGCAAGATCGGCCACCTGCTGCCCACCCCCGGCGGCCATCTGTACGGCTGCGACCACGGGGTCTCCCTCGCAGAGGAGTACAAGCTGCGCACCGTGCTGTGGCAGTGGCAGGGGCAGCCGCTGCCCGAGGAGGCCCTGACGGCGCTGTCATCGGTGCGCGTCCAGCTCAGGGAACCCGACAGCACCCTGTCCCGGGAACTGGCCCTGCACCTGTCGGGCCCGGAGGCCTACGCGGTGCGCAGCCGGGTGGACCTGCTCATCGACCACGGCATCCACCCCTACCCGGCACCGGACTGGCCCTCCGTGCCCTGGCCGCCGATCTGAGCCGTCCTCCGGCCACCGATCCGGGTCGAGCAGTGTGAGGATCCTCAACTACCGGAAGGTAACAATGGCGTGTCCGTTGCCCCGGGCGGCACAATGGGGCACGTGAGCAACCAGTGGAACTATCTTTTCGACATGGACGGCGTGCTCGTACGCGAGGAGCACCTCATCCCCGGCGCGGACGCGCTCATCGCGGAGCTGCGCGAGAACGGGACCCCGTTCATGGTGCTGACCAACAACTCCATCTACACCCCGCGCGACCTGCGCGCGCGTTTGCTCAACACGGGACTGGACATCCCGGAGGAGTCCATCTGGACCTCGGCCCTGGCCACCGCCCAGTTCCTCCAGAGCCAGCGTCCGGGCGGTTCGGCCTACGTCGTCGGCGAGTCCGGCCTGACCACCGCCCTGCACAACGTCGGCTACGTGATGACCGAGCGCAATCCCGACTACGTGGTGCTCGGTGAGACCCGCACCTACAGCTTCGAGGCCATCACGCGCGCGATCCGGCTGGTTCGCGACGGCGCCCGGTTCATCGCCACCAACCCCGATGTGACCGGCCCCAGCGCCGAGGGTCCGCTGCCCGCCACGGGCGCGGTCGCCGCGCTGATCGAGAAGGCCACGGGGCGCCGCCCCTACTTCGTGGGCAAGCCCAACCCGCTGATGATGCGGTCGGCGCTGCGCCGGATCGGCGCGCACTCGGAGAACACGCTGATGGTGGGCGACCGCATGGACACCGACGTGCTCAGCGGCCTGGAGGCGGGCCTGCAGACCGTCCTGGTGCTCTCGGGCATCTCCGGACGCGACACCGCCGAACAGTTCCCCTACCGCCCCACCCGGGTGATCGAGTCGGTGAAGGAGCTGGTGGGCGCCACCCTCGACCCCTTCGGCCAGGACTGACCAGGCGGGCACGCGCACCGCCGGGAGCACTCCGGCCGCCGGGACGCCGCACGACCACCCCGAGGAACCCGGTTCGCCGGCGCCCCGACACGACGAAGGGGGCGGTGGACCAGTGTCCACCGCCCCCTCGTGTCGCGGGGTGGTCAGGCGCTCTGCCGCTGCTTGGCGAGCTCCTCCACCTTCGCAGCCTCCTCGCGGCGGCGTGCGCGCAGTAGGGCCAGCCGCTCGGCGAGGACCTCTTCCAGGTCCTCCATGCTCCGACGCTCCAGCAGCATGTCCCAGTGGGTGCGTACCGGCTTGGCGTTCTTGGGCTCCTCGCCGGTACCGTCACGGCGCCGTGCGCGGTCGCCGCAGAAACGGCACTCCCATTCAATGGGAACCTCGGCCTCGGTCGCGAAGGTGACCGAGAAGCGGTGGCCCCGGGTGCAGTCGTAGGTGACCTCCTGCCGCGGAGCCAGGTCGGTGTTGCGGTCGTTCTCATAGCTCGTCGCCCCGAGCCGGGTGCCGCGAAGTGCTCGCTCGGCCATCGTGTGGGTGCCTCCAGGCGCTTGTGCGGTCTCGCGGGGTGTAACGCGTCGGTCCACGTCAAGATTCCCCGCTCACCCGAGGTCGAACCACCTCGGGCACCTCGGGCCCACCCCGTTTCCCGAAACTCGTCCGTCGCGCCGAGTCTGGCACATGTGACCTGTGACACTCCAGGGTGCCTTTTTCGGGTGTGTCTCTATTCCAGACTCAGGGGGAAGAAAACATCCTCCTATTTCCTCATCCGCACCACCGCGTGCGTCTCTTCCCAGGTAAGGGCGCCTGCCTCCGGGTGAGGGGACGGCCGTTCCCGCAGCCGAGCAGAATTTCGTTCTCACGCCCCCTGTGTTCTTTGTGTCGCACGGAGGTACGGACGCCCGGTGCTACGGGCGCGATTGTCACGAAACCGTCCCCAGTGTCACGAAATCATCTTTGTCGTCCCGAAGCGGCCTCGCCGTTCCGAAGCCACCCCGGCGTTCCGGGGCGGCCCAGCCGTCGTGGTGGGCGGTAGCCGCACCGGCGTTCGTTGTGAGCACCACAGGGGCCGGCCCGTCGCGCCGCGTCCGTGCGTCCCCGTCCTCGGCCGTCCCCTCCTCCGCCCCCGCGTCCTCCATGTCCCGTGGTCCCCGTGTGCGCCGTTCCCGCAGTTCACGACCGGGAAAGGCGGTGCTCCGGCAATGGCTGTCCGGAAATTCCCGGTACGTTCCGCAAAGGCGAACTACCGACCCCGGGCGGGTTCCGGTGCACGGGGCCTGCCGCCTTCGCGCCGCATGAGCGATAAAGAGTTCATTATCCTGACATAGCTGTTTGTGACATCTGCTGGTATGTTGACTCGCTGTGCGCCGAAAAGCGCGGATCCAGGAAATCATCCCCCTTTCGGTGTGCCCGGCGTACGCGGAAAGAACTGCCCGGTGCGCCCCTCCCGTGCCCGACCAGAAGTGACGAAGCGGCTGAACGTGGAGCCCGATGACTGCTTGGAACATCCCCCACCTGCGCGAAGCCGTGCCCCCGTGGCTGACGGCACCGCGCTGGCTCCTCCTCCCGCTGGCCGCACTGCCCCTGTGGGCCGTGACTCCCTGGATCGTTCCCGGCGCCCGCGCCCTGCCCCTCCTGGTCGTCTCCGCGGTTCCCCTCCTGCTGCTGACGGCCCTCGCGCTGCTGCTCAACCGGCGCGGCCACCAGACGGGCGAACTGCGCGCCCGGCTCGACGCCGTGCGCGCCGACACCGCGGCTCTGGCCGACGACCACCTGCCCCGCCTGGTCGAACGCCTGCGTGAGGGCGAGTCGGCCGACACCGCCCTGCGCCGCCTGCCCGTGCCCGGGGACCGCGGCGGACGCGCACTCCTGCGGGCCGTGGCCACCGAGATCGCCGCCGCGGAACGCCGCCGCTCCGCCGCCATGGTCGCCTGCGCCACCGCCGCCGGACGCGTCCAGGCCCTGACCACCACCATGCTCGCCGACCTGCGCCGGATGCAGGAGCGCCACGGCGACGGTGAGGCGGGCACCGACGTCCTCGGCGACCTCATGCACCTGGACCACAGCACCGCCCAGGCCGGACGCGTCGCCGACAGCATCGCCGTCCTCACCGGCGCCCGCTCCGGCCGCCGCTGGGGCCGCGCCATCGCCCTGGAGAGCGTCGTGCGCGGCGCCATGGCCCGGATCGGCGCCTACCAGCGCGTCCGTGTCCACAACGTGTCCACCCACGCGGTCGCCGGGTTCGCCGCCGAGGGCGTCATCCACGCCCTGGCCGAACTCCTCGACAACGCCGCCAGGTTCTCCCCGCCCACCGCCGAGGTCCACGTCCACGTGGAGGAGGTCCAGGCCGGGGTCGCGGTCATGGTCGAGGACGGCGGCCTGGTCATGGGGGAGGAGGCCCTGCGCCGCGCCCGCCGCACCGTCGAGAACGGACTGGACCTGGCCACCATCTCCGGCACCCGCCTCGGCCTGTCGGTCGTCGGCCAGATCGCCCACCGCTACGGCCTGTCGGTGTCCTTCCGCTCCTCCGCCCGCGGGGGTACCGCGGTGATCCTGCTCCTGCCCCAGAAGCTCATCAAGCCACTCCCCGCACTCCCGGCACCCGCCTCCGGGACGAAGGCGACCGCGCCCGCCGCACCACCCACCGACCCCGACACCACCCCCCTCCCCGCCGCGGCCCCCTCCACCGCCGCGGACGCCGCCACCCCGGACACCAACGGGCTTCCCCAGCGCCGCCGCGGCCAGACCCTCGCGGCGGCCGAGAGCGCCCGGGCCACTCCCCCCAGGAGCGGTCCCGTCACCTCGGCGCAGGGATTCGGCGCCTTCCGTTCCGCGGTGCGCGGCCAGGACCCGACCGGATAAGGACGCATGATGGACCTCGACAAGTTGACCTGGCTGCTCGAAGGCCTGCTGGAACGCACCCCCGGCACCCGCCACGCCCTCGTGCTCTCCCGCGACGGGCTCAAGCTGTGCCACAGCTCCGGCCTGCGCACCGACAGCGCCGACCACCTCGCCGCGATCGCCGCCGGCGTGCAGAGCCTGGCGCACAGCGCCTCGGTGGAGTTCGGCGACGGGGCGGGCGGGGTCCGCCAGGCCATGGCCGAGTTCTACGGCGGACTGCTGTTCATCGTCGAGGCCGGGCACGGCGCGCACCTGGCCGTCATCACCTCCGGGGAGGCGGAACCGGGCCTGGTCGGGCACAACATGAACGAACTGGTCGAGCAGATGGGCGAGTACCTGTCCACCCCGGTCCGTGCCGTCACCGACACGGCATGACCCGCTCCCACCGGCAGGAGGGGCCCGACCGCCTCTACGTCATCACCTCGGGCCGCAGCGGTGGGGCCGACGACTCCCTGGACGCGGTGACCCTCGTCGTGGCCGAGAGCGAGCCCGTCCCCGGCATGCAGTCCGAGCACGCCCGGATCCTGCGGTTGTGCCGCAACCCGACGGCGGTGGTGGAGGTCTCCGCCCATCTGCGCCTGCCCGTGGCGATCGTGCGCATCCTGCTCACCGACCTGCTCGACACCGGACGGATCACCGCGCGCCACCCCCGGCCGGCGCCCTCACCGGCCCACCCCCTCGCCTCCCCGGACGTGTTGGAGAAGGTGCTCGTTGCACTCCACGACCTCTGAGTCCCCCGCCCCGGAACCCCCCTCCGGCACCGGACCGCCCGATCCCCCCTCCAGTGCCGCACGGCCGGGGCCCGCCCCCGGCGGCGCGTACTCCCCGCTCCCCGCCACCGTCCAACAGGCCCTCAAGATCGCCGTCGTCGGCGGCTTCGGGGCCGGCAAGACCACCCTGGTCCGCTCGGTCAGCGAGATCCGTCCGCTCAGCACCGAGGAGACCATGACCCGCGCCGGGGACGGGATCGACGACACCGACGGGGTGGAGGCCAAGCACTCCACCACCGTCGCCTTCGACTTCGGCCGCATCACCCTGGACGCCACCTCGGTCCTGTACGTCTTCGGCGCCCCCGGCCAGGAGCGGTTCTGGTTCCTGTGGGACCGCCTGTTCTCCGGAGCCCTGGGCGCGGTCGTGCTGGTCGACACCCGGCGTCTGCGGGACTCCTGGTACGCCATCGACCGGCTGGAGGCCCAGGGCACCCCCTTCGTCGTCGCCCACAACGACTTCGGCGACACCGACCACACCCTCGAACAGGTGCGCGCGGCCCTGGACCTGGACCCCGCCGTTCCCCTGGTGCGCTGCGACGCGCGCGTACGCGCCTCGGCCAAACAGGTCCTCATCGCCCTGGTGCGACACGTCCGCTCCCTCGTCACGGGAGGCTCCCGGTGAGCGGCCGGGGCGCCTGCCCCGTCCGCCTCCACGGCTCCGGCTTCCGTACCGACCCCGGCGGCCTCTACCAGCGGATGCGCGCCGAGCACGGTCCGGTGGTGCCCGTGCTCATGGAGGGCGACGTCCCCGCCTGGCTGGTGATCGGCTACCGCGAGCTCCACCACGTCCTGAGCAGTCCCGACGTGTTCGCGCGCTCCTCGCGCCGCTGGAACGCCTGGGACCGTGTGCCCGAGGACTGGCCGCTGCTGCCCATGGTGATCCAGCTCCCCACGGTCCTGTACTCGGAAGGGGAGGAGCACCGAAGGCGCGCGGGCGCGGTCAGCGACGCCCTGGCCGGAGCCGACCCCCACGAGCTGCGCACGGTCACCACACGCATGGCCGACCGCCTCGTCGACGGGTTCTGCGCCTCCACCGGAACCGACCTGCGCCAGGCCTACACCGCGCGCCTGCCCGCCCTGGTGCTGAGCTGGCTCTACGGCCTGGACGACGACCGGGGAGGCGAGATCGCCTCCCTCATGTCCACCATGATCGACGGCGGCTCCGAGGCCATGGACGCCCAGCGCGCCCTCATGGCCGCCATGGCCGGGATCGTCGCCCAGCGGCGCGCCGATCCCGGAGCCGACATGGTCTCCCGCCTGCTCGCCCATCCGGCGGGCTACACCGACGAGGAGGCCGTCCCCGAGCTCATCGTCCTCCTCGGCGGAGGCAACCAGCCCACCGGCGAGTGGCTGGGCAACGCGCTGCGCCTGATGCTCACCGACGACCGCTTCGCCGCCTCCATCGCGGGAGCCCGCCGCAGTGCCCAGGAGGCCCTCAACGAGGTCCTGTGGGCGGACACCCCCACCCAGGTCCACGCGGGACGCTACGCCGTACACGACGTGGAGTTGGGCGGACAGCTCATCCGCGGGGGCGACCTGGTGCTGCTCGGGATCGCGGGGGCCAACACCGACCCGGACGTGCGTCCGGGAGCCGGTGCACCGGGAGACCGGGGCAACCACGCCCACCTGTCCTTCTCCCACGGCGAGCACCGCTGCCCCTACCCCGCGCAGGAGATCGCCGAGATCGTCGCGGTGGCCGGCATCGAGGTCCTGATGGACCGGCTGCCCGACCTCGATCTGGCGGTCGCCCCCGAGGAACTGCGCTGGCGCCCCTCCCCCTGGGTGCGGGGCGTGGCCTCCCTGCCCGTCACCTTCACCCCCGTACCACCCCTGGGAGAGATCTGATGTCCTGCCCCGTTCAGCACGGCTCCGACGGAACAGTGGTCCTGGACCCCTACGTCACCGACCTGCGCACCGAACGCGAGGTCCTGCACGCGGCCGGACCGCTCACCCGGGTGGAACTGCCGGGCGGCGTGACCGCCTGGGCGGTCACCCACCACGAGGCCGCCCGCGAGCTGCTCACCGACCCCCGACTGGTCAAGGACGTCGCGCACTGGGACGACCTGCAGAGCGGACGCGTCCCCGAGGGCTGGCCCCTGCTGAGCACGATCCCGCCGACCCCCACCAACCTCCTGGGCACCGACGGGGCCGAGCACCGGCGCCTGCGCCTGCTCACCGCCAGGGCCTTCTCCGCGCGCAGCGTCGAGCGCCTGCGCCCCCGCGTCCGCGAACTCACCGGCGAACTGCTCGAAGCCATGGAGCCCAAGGCCGACCAGCCCCTGGACCTGAAGTCGGAGTTCGCCTTCCAGCTGCCGATGAACGTGATCGGCGAACTGTACGGGGTGGACCGCGGCGAGTTCGGCTACCTGCGCGACATGTACGTCAAGTTCTTCTCCTCGGTCACCGGACCCGAGGAGTTCATGGAGGTCTACGCGGCCCTGGAGCGCTACTACGACGACATGGTCGCCGCCAGGCGCGCCGACCCCGGGAACGACCTGACCAGCGAACTCCTCCAGGCGGGGGAGAACGGCGACGCCCTGACCGACCTGGAGGTGCGCGGCACCCTGCAGGTCACCGTGGCCGCCGGGCACGAGACCACCGTCAACCTTCTGTGCGGCGCCGTGCGCGCCCTGCTCACCCACCCCGACCAGTTCGCCCTGGTCAAGGAGGGCCGGGTGAGCTGGGAGGCGGTCGTGGAGGAGACCCTGCGCTATGACCCGCCCACCTCCAACATGGTCTTCCGCTTCGCCACCGAGGACGTCGAGGCCGACGGGCGGACCATCCGCAAGGGCGAGGCGCTCATGGTCTCCTACGGGGCCGTCAGCCGCGACCGCGCCGAACACGGAGAGGACCCCCACCCCGCTACCTTCGACCTGACCCGTGAACAGGGCCGCCACATCTCCTTCGGGTACGGGCCGCACGTGTGCCCCGGCGCCACACTGGCCCGGATGGAGGGCCGTATCGCCCTGCCGATGCTCTTCGAGCGCTACCCGGACCTGGAACTGGCCGTTCCCGACGAGGAGTTGAGGAACCACCACTCGATCATCGTCAACAGCCTCCAGGAACTCCCCGTACTCCTGCGCCCCTGACGGTCCGACCGAAAGTGCCGCGTGTGTGCGCCAGGAGGCCTCCCCCACGGGGTTCCCGTACCCGTAGCGCGTCCCGGCGTCCACCCCGCCGCAACGGGGCCACGCCGGACCGGGCGCGAAGGAAGGCCCACGACGACACGGCGGTCCGGTCCCCGGCCGCGTTCCACCGACCCCCTCTCTCCGCCAACGGAAAGGTCCGCGATGGGCGAACCCGTCCGGCTGTACGACGACCGCTTCAACACCGATCCCGGTGGCTTCTACCAGCGGATGCGCGCCGAGCACGGTCCGGTGGTGCCCGTGCTCATGGAGGGCGACGTCCCCGCCTGGCTGGTGATCGGCTACCGCGAGCTCCACCACGTCCTGAGCAGTCCCGACGTGTTCGCGCGCTCCTCGCGCCGCTGGAACGCCTGGGACCGTGTGCCCGAGAACTGGCCGCTGCTGCCGGTCCTGGCGCCCCTGCCCAACCTGCTCTCCGCCGAGGGCGAGGAGCACCGGCGCCGCACGGCCGCGGTCAACGAGGCCCTCGACGGGGCCGATCCCCACGAGCTGCGCACGGTCCTCACCCGGCTGGCCGACCGCCTCATCGACGGTTTCTGCGCCTCCACCGGCACCGACCTGCGCGTCCAGTACGCGCAGCGGCTCCCCTCCCTGCTGCTGTGCTGGATGTACGGCCTGGACGACGACCGGGGCGAGGCGGTCACCACCCTCATGAGCACCATGTTCGACGCCGGTCCCGACTCCGTCAGGGCCCACGCCGAGATCGTCGCCGAGTTCACCGGGCTCATCGCCGCGCGCCGGGCCGAGCCGGGACCGGACGTGGTCTCGCGCATGATCGCCCATCCCGCGGACTACGGCGACGAGGACCTGATCGCCGAACTGGTCGCGATCATGGGCGGGGCCCACCAGACCACCGCGGAGTGGATCGGCAACGCCCTGCGCCTGATGCTCACCGACGACCGCTTCTCGGCCTCCATGGCGGGTGCCCGCAGCAGCGTGGGGGAGGCCCTGACCGAGGTCCTGTGGGAGGACTCCCCCTCCCAGATGAACGCCGGACGCTTCGCCGCCCACGACGTGGAGCTGGACGGCAAGCTCATCCGCAAGGGCGACCTCGTCCTGTTGGGCTTCGCCGCGGCCAACAAGGACCCCCGCCTGCGGGTCGGGGGACACGACGAGGGCGTCCGGGGCAACCACGCCCACCTGTCCTTCTCCCACGGTGAGCACAGCTGCCCCCACGCCGCGCGGGGGATCGCCGAGACCATGGCCGTCACGGCCGTCGAGGTGCTTCTGGACCGCCTCCCCGACGTCGAACTGGCCATCCCCGCCGAACAGGTGCGCTGGCGGCCCTCCCCCTGGGTCAGGGGAGTCGTGTCGCTGCCGGTCACCTTCACCCCCACACCCCCGCAAGGAGTGCACTGATGTCCTGCCCCATGCAGCACACCGCCGACGGAGTCCCCCTCCTGCACGCCGTCCCCGACGACGTGCAGGCCGACCGGGAGCGCTTCTACCAGGCCGGACCCCTCACACGGGTCGAACTGCCCGGCGGGGTCCGGGCCTGGGCCACCACCCACCACGAGGCCAGCCGCGCCACCCTCAACGACCCCCGGTTCGTCAAGAGCGTCGACCACTGGGCCGACTACCAGAGCGGCCGGGTCCCCGAGGGCTGGCCGCTGATGGGCACGATCCCCACCGACGGCTCCAACATGCTGGCCCTGGACGGGGCCGCCCACCGGCGCATGCGCCGACTCATCGCCAGCCCGTTCTCGGCGCGCAGGGTCGAGCGCCTGAGCCCGCGCATCGAGGAGATCACCGCCAGGGCGCTCGACGCCCTGGAGCCGCGCTCCGGCGAGCCCCTGGACCTGAAGTCGGAGTTCACCTTCAAGGTGCCCATGGGGGTGATCGGAGAGCTGTACGGGGTGGCCGAGACCGAGTACGCCCAGCTCGGCGAGATGTACGCCAAGCTCTTCTCCGGAACCACCGAGGAGGGCGAGCACCTGGAGATCTACGGCGCCCTGTTCCAGTTCTTCACCGAGATGGTCGCCCGCAAGCGCGCCGGCCTCGACGAGCACGACGACTTCACCACCGACCTGCTCAGGGCGGGGGAGGACGGCGACTCCCTCAGCGACGCCGAGATCACCATCACCCTGCTGACCGTGGTGGCGGCCGGGCACGAGACCACCGTCAACCTGCTCAACAACGTGGTGCGCGCCCTGCTCGCCCACCCCGACCAGTTCGCCATGCTCAGGCGGGGCGAGGTCACGTGGGACGCGGTGATCGAGGAGACGCTGCGCTACGACCCCCCGAACAACGTCATGATGTTCCGCTTCGCCACCGAGGACGTCGAGATCGGCGGTGAGACCATCCGCAGGGGCGAGGCCCTGATGACGCACTACGGCGCGGCGACCCGGGACCGCGAGGAGTTCGGGCAGGACCCGCACCCGGCCGTCTTCGATCCGACGCGGACCAGGGGGCGCCACATCTCCTTCGGGTACGGTCCGCACATCTGCCCCGGGGCCCCGCTGTCGCGCCTGGAGGCGAGGATCATCCTGCCGATGCTCTTCGACCGCTTCCCCGACCTGAGGCTGGCCGTCCCGGACGGGGAACTCCGGATCCAGGCCGCGCTCTCGGTCACCAGCCTCAGGGAGTTCCCGGTCGTGCTGCGTCCCCGGCCGTAACGGCCACGCGGGAGCGTCCGGACCGGTCGGCACGGGCCGCGTCGCCCGTGCCGGCCGTCCGCACCAAGAACCCCTGACCCCGCGCGACCCCTGCGTTGACGGTCGTGGACCGTAGGCTCACCTGGTCACGGTTTCTCATAGCGGGAGGAAGGGGATGAAGCGGACATGATGCCGACTCGGCTGACCGTCGCCGCAGCCCTGGCCCTCCTCGTCGCCACCGGCCACGGACCCGCGCAGGAGACGGCGCCGACCAGTGTCGAGAAGCGCTCCGAGCGGGCGCTGGCGTCCACCGACCGGGAGGCGGAGGAGGAGAACGCGGCGGCGTACGTGGCGGCCCTCGCCCGCACCGGGGAGCCCGAGCGGATGCGCGAGGGACTGGAGCGTGCCGCCGAGGGCTCCACCGCCCACACCTACCTCACCCACCACGCGGCGGTCGCCCGGGCCCGGGCCGACGGGGGCGGTTCCGCACCGGACATCGAGGTGGAGCGCACCGGGGACGGCTACGAACTGTGCCCCGCCCCGGGCCCGGCCTCCGACCGGGCCTGCGCCGCCCACGGCGACTTCACCGCGCGGGACGGCCTGATCACCGGCCTGCTCGTGGAAGGCCGCGACCCCGGCCCCGGCCTGCTGGCCCCCGAGGGGGTGGAGTTCGAATCCGAGGGAGTGCGCGCCACCCTGCTGACCGCCTACCAGTCCGTCACCGACAAGTCCCTGGTGGTGACGGTCGAGTTCACCACCGATGACAACGCCAGCCTCGGCCTCCCCCACGCCACCTACGAGCACGGGGAAGGCCGTGAGGACCAGGCACAGGAGGCGGTGGGGCGCTACGAACTCGACGCCGGCGAGTCCACCCGCGCCGCGTTCTCCTTCCCCGGAGCCACCCCCGGCGGCACACTCAGGGTGGGCGGATGCCTGGAGGAGTGCTCGGCCCTGGTCGACGTCGCACTGCCCGTCGAGTAACCGCGCTCCGGAAAGGACCTCTTACCTCGCGCGGCGCACCCGCCCCTCGTCCCACACCGGCTCCGGTGCCTCGTACACGCCGCCGTCGGCGCCGAAGACCACGAACCGGTCGAACCCGCGCGCGAACCAGCGGTCGTGCGTCACCGCCAGGATCGTGCCCTCGTAGGCCTCCAGCGCCGACTCCAGTGCCTCCGCCGACACCACGTCCAGGTTGTCCGTGGGCTCGTCCAGCAGCAGCATCGTCGCCCCCGACAGCTCCAGCAGCAAGATCTGGAACCGCGCCTGCTGCCCGCCCGAGAGGGTGTCGAAGGTCTGCTCGGCGGCCGGGGCCAGCTCGTAGCGGTCCAGCGCCCGCCCCGCCTCGTCGCGGGGCACGCCCCTGCGGGCGCCCTCGCCGCGGTGCAGGACGTCCAACAGCGTGCGGCCCGTGAACTCGGGGTGCTCGTGGGTCTGCGCGAACCAGCCCGGGAGCACCCGCGCGCCCAGCCGGGCCGTGCCGGTGTGCTCCACCGGGGGCACCTTCACCCGCTCCTCCTCCGACAGCGCCGAGGACTCCGGGTCGCTGCCGCCCCCGGCCGCCAACCGCAGGAAGTGCGACTTGCCCGAGCCGTTGGAGCCCAGCACCGCCACCCGCTCGCCGTACCAGACCTCCAGGTCGAACGGACGCATCAGCCCGGTCAGCTCCAGCCCCGCGCACACCAGGGCGCGCTTGCCCGTCCGTCCGCCCCGCAGCCGCATCCGCAGGTTCTGCTCCCGGGGCAGCCTCTCCGGCGGGCCCGCCTCCTCGAACCTGCGCAGCCGGGTCCGGGCGGACTGGTAGCGCGAGGCCATGTCCGAGTTGTAGGCGGCCTTCTGCTTGTAGGCCGCCACCAGCGCCCGGAGCTTGGCGTGCTCCTCGTCCCAGCGCCGCCGCAGCTCGTCCAGCCGCGCGAACCGCTCCCGGCGGGCGCCGTGGTAGGTGTCGAACGCGCCGCCGTGCACCCACGCCGTGTTGCCCGCCGCGCCCAGTTCGAGCGTGACGATCCGGTCCGGGACCCGGCTGAGCAGTTCGCGGTCGTGGGAGACGAACAGGACCGTCTTCGGGGTGGCCAGCAGCGCCTCCTCCAGCCAGCGCTTGCCCGGCACGTCCAGGTAGTTGTCCGGCTCGTCCAACAGCAGCACCGGCGCCGGACCCCGCAGCAGGGCCTCGATGACCAGGCGTTTCTGTTCACCCCCGGACAGGGTGCGCACCTCACGCCACCGGCACCGCTCGTAGGGGGCGCCCAGCGCCGCCGTGCAGCACTGGTCCCACACCACCTCGGCGTCGTAACCTCCCGCGTCGCCGTAGCGGGCGATGGCCTCGGCGTAGCGCATCTGCGTCCTCTCGCCGTCGTCGACCGTCATCGCGGTCTCGGCCGCCTCCAGGTCGGCGTGCGCCTCGCGCACCGCCGTGGGGGAGACCGACACCAGCAGCTCGTGGACGGTGGTCTCGTCGCGCACGTGCCCGACGAACTGCGGCATCACGCCGAGGTCGCCGTCCAGGGTGACCGCGCCGCCCTGGGGGCGCTGCTCGCCGCGCACGATCCGCAGCAGGGTGCTCTTGCCCGCGCCGTTGGCGCCCACCAGCGCCGCCTTGGACCCCTCGCCCACGCGGAAGGACACCGCGTCCAGCAGGACCCGGCCGTCGGGCAGGGTGTGGCCGACCTGGTTGACGTCGATGTAGCCCAAGACCGCTCTCCACGTGGATTCCGCCGGACGCGCCGACTCCCGCGCCGGCGCCCCGGAAGGCTTCCACGGCGCGACGAGCAGTCGCAACCGGTTTTCCGGGGCGCGGGCACCAGCGGGCGTCGACGGGTACCAGCGGGCGCTGGCGGGAATCGGCGGGCGCCTACGGGCGAACCGGTGGTCGAGCGGATCAGCCCAGGAATCCGCGCACGCCCGCCCGGCGTGTGCGGAGGCGATCGATTCGCCACACAGGGTAGTTGTAGGGGTGTCTGATACGGGCGGGCCGCGGCACGCGGAGCCCACGGGAACACACCGAACCACCGGGCGGGGAAGCGGATGCAGATCGGGTACAAACTGGCGACCGAGGCCTTCGGGCCCGAGGAGCTCATCCGGCAGGCGGTGCTGGCCGAGCGCGCCGGATTCGACTTCGTGGAGATCAGCGACCACTTCCACCCCTGGCTGGACAACCAGGGCCACTCGCCCTTCACGTGGACCGTGCTCGGCGCCATCGCGGCCAGGACCGAGCGGATCGGGCTGGCGACCGGGGTGACCTGCCCGACCGTGCGCTACCACCCGGCGATCATCGCCCAGGCCGCCGCGACCCTGGCCCTGGTCTCCAAGGGGCGCTTCGTCCTCGGGGTCGGCTCGGGGGAGCGGCTCAACGAGCACGTCGTCGGCGAGGAGTTCCCCGACTCGGTCCACGTGCGCCACGACATGCTGCGCGAGGCCCTGGTAATCATCCGGCTGCTGTGGAACGGCGGCTACCAGTCCTACGAGGGCGACCACCTGCGCCTGGAGGACGCCCGGGTGTTCGACCTGCCAGAGGAGGCGCCGCTGATCGCCGTCGCCGCCAGCGGCGGGGTCTCGGCCAAGATCGCCGCCGAACTCGGCGACGGGCTCTTCGCCACCGAGCCCAAAGCGCAGATCGTGGGCGACTACCGCGACGCCGGAGGCGACGGACCGGGCTACGCCGAGGTGCCCATGGCCTGGGCACCCGACGAGCACACCGCCGCGCGGGCCGCCCTGGAGACCTCCCGCTGGGCCCTGACCGGCTGGAAGGTCATGAGCGAGCTGCCCAACCCCGTCAACTTCGCGGCCGCCACCACCACGGTCCGGGAGGAGGACGTCCTGGGCCACTTCGCCTGCGGCCCCGACCCGGAGCGCTACGTCGAGGCCTCCCGGAAGTACGTCGAAGCGGGCTTCGACCGACTGGTCATGCAGAACGCCGGCCCGGACCCCGACGGATTCATCGACTTCTACCAGCGGGAACTGGACGGACGCCTGCGCGCGCTGGCCTCCTGACCGGCCGGGGCGCGTACGGAGCGGGGACTGTCACCGGGGACGCCTGCGGTCGGGGCCATGGACCTCCAGAAGACACTGTCCGTGGAGCTGCCGCCCGGACACGTGGTGCGCTCCGAGGAAGGCGCTCCCCTCCTGTGGCTGAGTGAGGACGCCGCGCCGTTCGGGCTGTGGTCCCTGCTGTCGGCCGAACATCCCCGCTCGGAGCTATGGCCGCTGCTGCTGGACGGAGTCCACGGCGAACCGGACCGGCCCTGGGAGTCGCAGGAGCTCTACCCCGAGCAGATCTCCTGCCCGCCCACCACGAACCGGAGGCGTTGCTCGCCCGGTGGTGGCAGGAGCACGTGGAAGGACAGGCGGATGATCCGGTTCCTGCCCCGATGTCGGTGACCGCGCCCTACGGGACGTCCTGGCCGGGACGCGCGCCTGTCGCGCCGACGGAGGACGACCCCGGGGAGAAGGCCGACGAGTGTGCCGAGATCATGGTCGAGAACGGGATGGGATCACGTCTGGGCCTGGTGCGCGCCACCTCGGGGGCTGAGGCGATGGCCGCGTCCGGATGGTCGGGGCCCCTCAACTACGACAACGACACCGCCGTGTTCGCGGCCGTCGTGGCCGACTGAGAGCGTCGCTTCGGTGTGCGCGTGCTGGGCATGGGATTCGCGACCCTGACCCTGTCCGTCGGCGCCCCGCCCACCGACCCCGCGTCGGCCCTGCATGTGGTGGCCGAGCACTTCGCGTTCTGCCCGGACAACGTCTGGCAGAACTCCGCCCGTTCCAACCTGGAGTCCTACGCGGCCTCACTCGTCGACCGTCCGGTCTGGCACTTCTGGTGGAACTGAGGGGGGCGCCGCTCACGCCCGGGGCGGCTCGGGCACCTCGGTGCCGCCCATCCACCGGGCCAGGCGGTTCCGGCTCACCGGGAGCACAGAAAAGCGGGGAAGAGATCTGTTTGCCCTGTAAACCATCTCTCTTCGCCAGCGTCACGAAACAGCGCGCGTATGATGTGCCGATATGAGGCGGAGGCGTTTACCCGGTTTCTGGTTCTTTGGCGGATGCCTTGTGGTAGGAATCTGTTATCTGTCCTCCCCGGAGGATTTCCCCCCTTCCCATGGAGGTTTTTGGTGACAACCGGATCGAACATGCCCCATGTTCCGCCAGGCCAGCCTGCACAGCCGTTCGGCTTCCCTGAGCAGCCCTCACCGGCACCTCCCGTCCGCAGGCTCGGACCCGCGCCACTCCTGGTATCCGTCGGCGTCGTTATCGGGCTGTTCTTCGGAATTGGCGGGACCCTCCTGATGAGCAGCCTCAACTTCTCCGGAAGTCCTTTCGAGGGAGCCCTCGACGCTTGTGGCCTGAAGGAGGGCACGTCCGCCCGTATCGGTGACGAAGGCCGTTCCCTGGACCTTGACCACCAGGGGCAGGACGAGAGCAGCGGGCTCCAGATCGCCAGTCTGCACTGCGTCCTCGACGAATTGGAGGCGCCCGATAGCGTGATCTCCCAGATGGAGCAGACGCGAGCCCTGGACGGGCGCCAAGAGGGCGACTGGAACGGTATCGAGGCCTCCTGGAACTACCATCCGGACACCGGTCTGGACGTGCTGCTGGCCCTCTCGTGACAAAGAACCGGGGCGGAGCGGTTCTTCGCCCCGGGCCTCCGATACCCGGTACGCCCTTCGGGGCAGGCGCGCCGCTCACGCCCGGGGCGGCTCGGGCACCTCGGTGCCGCCCATCCACCGGGCCAGGCGGTCCCGGTCCACCAGGGCCATGTGCCCCTCGCCCTCATGGGCCGCGGCCTCGGTGAACCCGTTGGTGGCCACGAACATCCCCCGGTATCCCTCGTAGCTGCTGTTCAGGACACCGATGAGGGCACGGACCTCGTTCGGCGGCACGGGGTGGTGCCACCGCTTGCACTGCACCGCGACCGCCTGCCCGTCCGGAGTCCGGCCCAGCACGTCCACCCCTCCGTCATCGGCCCCGCCGACCACGGTCACCGCGGTGTAGCCGTGCACCCGCATCAGCCGGGCGACGTGCTCCTCGAACTCCGTGCCGGACATGCGGTCGACCTCGGACAGGTCGACCAGCGCGAGCGCCCGCTCCTCCCGGGCCAGGCGCACACGCGTCCGGGCCCACCGCGCCAGGGCGGCCAGGAGCAGCGCCGCCGCGACCCACAGCAGTGGCCGCGCCGCGCTCAGCGCCACCCATGTGCCGACCATCAGCGCCACGACCAGGGCCAGGACGAGGGCGTGCCGGTGGCGCCACACGAAACGCCACTCCCTGGGCCTGGCGTTCGTCCCGCTGCCGGAGGAGGTGTTCGTCATAGGTGGGCACCTGCCCCACACGCGCGGATCGTCACACGATCCCCGGCCGCGGCCCTGTGGGGATCACCACGGCGCCACGTGCTTCCGCCGCGCGGCCCGCGGCGCCCCGGCCCGAACGTACGGGACGTCCGGGGACTACCATGACCGCGCGGTGTCGACCCCTGGTGGCGGCAACCGCCCGGGGACCGGTGTCCCGCCGCCCCGGAGTACCCACGGGAAGTAGCAGTCATGACCCTCCTCAGGAACATCGCCGACTTCGTCGGCCGGTGATTCGCCCTGCTGGTCCTCATGGGAGGGGTCGCGGGCCTCCTCGTCCCCGAACAGGCCTCCCTCCTCGCCCCGCACATCTCCCTGCTCCTGGGCGTCATCATGTTCGGCATAGGACTGACGATGCGCCCGGTGGACTTCGCCGTCGTCGCCAGACACCCCAAGGCCGTCATCCTCGGCGTCCTGGCCCAGTACACGGTCATGCCGCTCCTGGGATGGGCGATCGCCCAGGCGCTCGGCCTGCCGCCGCTGCTGGTCGTGGGCATGGTCCTGGTGGGTGCCTCGCCCGGCGGCACCGCCTCCAACGTCATCGTCTACCTCGCCCGCGGCGACGTGGCCCTGTCGGTGGCGATGACCTCGGTCTCCACCCTGCTCGCACCCCTGGCGACCCCGCTGCTGGTCCTGGGCCTGGCCGGTTCGACCCTGCCCGTCCCGGCCGGGGACCTGTTCGTCTCGATCCTCCAGGTCGTCCTGCTCCCGGTGGTCGCGGGCCTGCTGCTGCGCATGGCGGCCCACCGGTTCGTGGAGAGGGTCCTGCCGGCGATGCCGCTGGTGTCGGTCACCGGCATCGTCGTGGTGGTCGCCGCCGTGGTCGGCGCCAACGCCGACGCCGTGCTCTCCACCGGCCTCCTGGTGGCCCTGGCCGTGGTGCTGCACAACTGCGTGGGCCTGGGACTCGGCTACCTGATCGGCATGGCCGTCAAGCTGCCCGAGGCCGCCCGGCGCGCGGCCAGCGTCGAGGTGGGCATGCAGAACTCCGGTCTCGCCGCCGCCCTGGCGACCGCCCACTTCGCGCCGCTCGCCGCTCTGCCCGGTGCCCTGTTCTCCGTCTGGCACAACATGTCCGGTGCGCTCATCGCCACCTACTGGGCCCGCCGCGCCCCCGAGGACGCCTCCGTCGAGCCCGCCCAAGAGGACTCACCCCGCTCCTGAGCCCGTCCCGCCGCCCGGGACCGCCCGTCCGGGCGGCGGGATCCCGTGCCAGTGAGTCGAACCGGCTACCCGGGCGGAACCGGGTTCACACACGTCCTCCCTGGCCTGAACCGGACATCCCTCTTCTCGTGATCAATCCACAACACACGGTGACGCGTGCCAGGCTGTTGCCCATGCCAGAGCAACGCCGTCCGTTCTCCCGCCTCCGCTCCGGACTCCTCGCGTTCACCCTCGCCATGGTCCTGGGCGACCCCCACGTCCTCCTCGCACCCCGCGCTCCCGTCCCGCACACCGCGGCCGCCACCGCCCTGGTGGAGGAGAGGGAGTCCGCCCCGCGCCGGGGATCCCGCCGCGGCCGCGACCGTGCTCCCTGCCCGCGCACCTCCAGGTGGCCGCGGAGCATCATTCCCCACCCCCGCTGCCACTTCGACTGACCGCCGCCAAGGACACCCGCCACTGACCGGGCAGGTCCGCTGACCTGCCCGGCCGACCTGTCGGTGGCCCCTCTGGCGGGTCTAGCCGTCCCCGGCCGTAGCGCATGGCGGACGGCGGTACCGGACTGCGGACCGCCGCCGGAAAACGTCACCCGTGCCCGTTATGTTCTTCGTGTGCATCCCCCGGCCACGAGGAACACTCCCATGCTCACCACCCCCACCCCGATCGAAGTCGTCTTCGAATCCGCTGGCGGGATCAGGCCGATCTCTCCGCGCAGGCGGCGGTGGCTGAACCAGTCCACGTACTCGGCCACCGCGGTCTCCACCTCGTCCAGGTTCTTCCAGGGGCCGCGATTGCGGATCAGTTCGGCCTTGAACAGCGAGTGGAACGCCTCGGCCGGGGCGTTGTCGTAGGAGTCGCCGGTGGTGCCGACCGAGGCGATCGCCCCGGCCTCGGACAGGCGTTGGGCGTAGTGCACGGCCAGGTACCGCACGCCCCGGTCGGAGTGGTGGGCCAGGCCGTCGATGCGACGTCCCGCGTGCCCGCGGCTGGACACCGCCATCTCCAACGCGTCCAACGCCAGGTCGGTGCGCAGCGACCGCGACACCTGTCGGTCCACCACCCGGCGGGAGAGCACATCGATCACGAACGCCGCGTAGACCCATCCGTTGAAGGTGCGGATGCAGGTGATGTCGGCGACCCGCAACCGGTTGGGTGCCTGGGCGGTGAAGGAGCGTTCCACCAGGTCCGGGCGGGTCTCGGGAGCCGGTCCAGGCACGGTGGTGCGCGGCCCCTTGGCGCGGGTGATGCCGCACAGCCCCGCGCGTTTCATCAGGCGGTGGACGGTGCAGCGGGCCACCCGGTGGCCTTGGCGGTTGAGTTTGGCGTGGACCTTGCGCGCCTCGTAGACGCCGTAGTTGTCGGCGTGCACGGTCCGGATCTTCTCAATGGTGGCCGTATCGGTGCAGCTAGCGCAGCCACGGTGGCCGGGTCTTGGCCGCGTAGTAGGTGGACGGGGCGGTCTGCAGCACCTTGCAGAGCGGCTCGACCCCGAATTGGAACACGTGCCGGACCGTACGTATGCGCAGGTCAGGATGTCAGAGCGGCCGAAAGTAGGAAAGCTCTGTAAATCCGTTCCCGCAGCACCGCGTCGGTGAACTCCGTGAGGAAGTCCGCCACGGGGGCGGGTGTGTAGTAGGAGCCGGAGCTCTTCCGCAGCGCCGGGTCGTACCTGGTCAGAAAGGTCTCGTACAGGTTGGCGTGCGCTCTGGGGCGTCCGCGCGTCATCCGTGGCCAGTCCATCGCCTCCAGGACCCGGATGAGCGTGGGCCGGGACGGTGAGGGTCCGCACGTCCCGGGACTCGGTGAACAGGGAGAGGGCCTGCCCCAGGAAGGCGTGCCGTTTGTCCAGGAGTTCGCCGATGCCGTCAAGGTCACGGCCGCCGAAGTCCACTCCGTCCTCACGGGCCAGGATGAGGGAGAAGGTGACGGTCTGCGCGTAGACGTCGGCGAACTCCCGGTCGGGTTCGAGGTGGGGGAAGAGGAGGTCGCGCCATTCGTGTGCGAGGCGGGTGAAGGAGTCACCCCGTCCGCGAGCCCGTTCCTTGGCGAGGATCTCGGAGACCTCCTCGCGGAGCTGGGCGCACAGGCCCGCCACGCGGGTGATCAGCCGGTCGAGCCCGGGCTCGGTCTCCGGCTGCCAGAGGAGGAACTCGCGGACCAGGTCGGTGAACGCCGGGTCGACCTCGGGGAACCTTCTGCGCACGGGCACCAGGTCGGGTGTGCGGACCGTCCGCAGGACCGGGGCTCCGTGGCGCAGCAGGGACCACTCGGTCCCGTTGGTGTAGAGGACGTTCGGCAGGCTCTGGAATTTCCTCCACTGCTCGCGGTCGCGTCTGTCGGCCAACCTCTCGGGGGGAACGGGTTTCCCCGGGCGCTTGAGTTCGATGTATCCGACCCTGCTGTGCGGCCCCTGGCCGACCCCGGTGAGGTCGACCCCGAAGTCCGGTCTCGCCTGGAGCCCGGGTAGGGGGACCTCGCCGTAGACGCTGTTCGGCAGTCCCAGCGATTTCCCCATCCTCTCCACGAGCACCTTGAGGGGCGCCCGGAGTTGCTCCTCGTCCCCACCGCCGCGTCCCAGGACCCGGACGACGTCGTTGACGAAAACCTGGACTAACCGGTCGGTGACACCGTGTCTCCGGCGGGGATCCCTCCGGGGGGGGGGCGGTGCTCTGTTCGGAATCGTGCGGCAGCGCGGTCATCGGACCTCCGGGCTGGGCCATTCCAATCCGCTATCAGAAGACACGCGCCATTCCGGAAAGTCAATTGTTCGCACTAAGTCTAACTCGGGTGGATATGTCTTGTGGTTCCCGTGGGTTTTATGGGTCGAATGGAATGGATGGTGCGGTGCCGGAAGGGCTTTTCGCCGTTGCCGGACACTACTTCGAGTTCCGGTGGAGACACCCCGTGTGAGGAGTGGACCCGTGTGCAAGCCCGTGGCGGTCGCCCTGCGGCGTGACCCGAGGTACGCACCCGAAGAGCAGTTGGACCGGACACTTCCTCAGCCGCGGGCAGGACAGCTCTGGTCCGGTCATGCCCCTCGGCTTCCCTCCCGGATCGCCGCTCTCCGGCTGTCCGGCCTGGAAGTGCTACTGACGCCTACATCAGCGCCGACGACATGGTGTCGGCGCCGACCAGGACAAGGGCGGCGAGGATGAGCACACCCACCCCCAGCGGAAGGCGGAAGCGCTCCGGCGGCTGCCCCGGCCACAAGTCCGGGACCTGGGCCGGGTGGGCCTGGCTGTGCGAGTGGAAGTGGTGGTGGGCGGTGGAGCCCCCCCGCGCACCGGGGTGGAGCCGGCGTGGCCGATCGCCCCCCGGGACGTGGGACGTGGGACGTGCCCGTGACCGAGCTCCGCGCGCCATCCGCCGCCGGGCGGGAGCGCGCCGACCATGACGGCATGGCGGGGGATTCCCCTGGAGGCTACTCAGGCCTTGCGCCAGCGGAACCTGCTGTCCTCGGCCGTGGTCGTGCACTGCATGAGGGTGCCCGCGGACGTGTACCCGTACCGCCAGTGCTCGGAGCAGAACGCCCCGGGGTGTACTCCCTGTACGTGGGACGGAGCCTCCGGTTCGGGCTCCGGTTCCGGTTCGGGGGCGGGCTGTGGCTCCGGCTCCGGGGCGGGTTCGGGCTCCGGTTCCGGCTCCGGGGCAGGCTCGGGCTCGGGGCGCGGGTCCCCGATCTCGTCGGGGCACTTCTCGTCGGTGCCGACGACATACACCTTCACCTTGAGGGCGTCCCGGTAGGGCGCACTCCTCTCGGCCTCCTCGGGTCTTTGCGCGCACACCAGGTGGCCGTCGGCCTCGTCGGGCTCCGGGGCGTCGACGTCGCCGAACGCGGACGCCACCCTGACCCCGGAGATCCCCGCGCTTTCGGCCCACTCCCTGGCCTCGGAGACCGTGCCGTCGACGAAGCCGGGCAGGGTCGGCCACTCCTCCGACGCCTCGGGGTCGTCGGGGCAGTCGGTGCCCGCCGGGGCGACGTTCAGGTCGACCTCGGTGCCGTCGGCTTCCCGGGCGCACACCAGCATCGCCGAACGGTTCCACGCCGAGTCATCCCCGGCGGCGGCGAGTCCGACCTCGCCCAGGGTGAAGTCGGACCCGTCGAGTTCCTCCTCCGCGTCCGGCAGATGGAGCCCGACCAGGTCGGGCACGGTGGGGGACGGTGACTCGCTGGGGGAGGGCAGCGGCTCGGCCGCCACCGATTCCGTCTCCGTTTCTGATGGGCCGACGAGAAGCCCGATGAATAGCAGGAACAGGAATCCGGGCACGATAATGGACACGCATCCGCCGCATCCGATTCCGATTTTCGCGACGAGCGGCAGACCCGGCTTCGGGTCCGGTGGCAGGGCAGGCTGGGGAACGGTCATGGATACTCCAGAATCCACGTGGGGCAAGGCGGACAGGCACCAGGAGTCTGGAGTGCGGGCTGGTGCGACTGGCCTGTGTGAAGCTATGCCAATCGCCTGCCAGATTTGCCGGAAAAGTACAGATCATGCTGATCGTAATGTGAAGGTTACGGGGGATGGTCAGTGTGAGGCTCACCGAAAAGTCCCCGCGCGGAACCCTTTCTGTGCAGGTGGTGGGCGTCCCGCCCCGACTCGCGCACCAGGGGCCGGGGCCATCGCATCTCACGGACCCGCATGGACCCGGGTCGAGAAGGTGCGATAGAGATGTTCTCCGCCGCATCAAAATCTCTGATCGCACTCGCGGGCGGTGCTGTGCTCGCTAGGGTCGTCCTATGGCAGACGAGGACGCCGACTACCTGGCAAAGAGCCCGAGGGCGGGACGGATGGGTGCGGCGGCCGAGTACCTGATCGCGGCGACCTGCATCCTGGCCACTCGCGGAGAGCTCAACGTTTCGACCTCCCTGGTGGACGATGAGGGAGTCGACCTGGTCTTCCACCGGCGCGGAACGTCTCGCACACTGGCGGTCCAGGTCAAGGCGCGCATGTCCGATGGAAAAATGGTGCACGAAAAGGAGCTTTGTGTCGCATTTGTTCGCTCCCAGACCTTTCGCCCCCGCTCCGACCTGGATCTGCTCTTCGCGGTGATCGACCCTCAGGTGGGAGCCCTGCGGATTGCCTGGCTGATCCCGAGCAAGGAGTTCGCAGCCATGGAGCCGCCCCTCGACTCCCACCGAAGATTCCGTTTCAGCGCCTCGATGAAGACGGGTTCCCGCGACCAGTGGGTACGGTTCCGTCTTTCCCCCGACCAGCTCGCCGACCGCATTCTTCAGCGCCTCGGCCAACTGGAGGAGCGGGAACGGCCGGAGTAGGGTACGGCCCTGTCTCCGCGCGTCAGACGAAGTGCGGCACGCGTTGTTCCAGGAACAGGCGGCGAGTCCACCGGCGGTACCTGATGGCGCCATTGCGCTCACCGTGCCGGGGCGCTGGGGCTGTCAAAGCACAAGCGCTCGCAGTTGATGTGCGCATTCGTCACCCCCGGTCATCCCCTGCGACTTCCGGCTCTCCTAGCGGTACCGGTATCGGGGCTTGGGATTCTCCGTATCCCCCTCATCGGCGATGTGCTCTCGATACGCTCCCGAAGGACGGTGACGCCGAGACACAAGGGGCCCTGATGCGGGAGATCGAGACGAAGTACCGGGTGGCGGACCTGGAAGCGCTTCTGGTCGAGCTCCAGGCCGCCGGGGTGGAGCTGGGCGACCCGGTCTTCCAGGACGACCAGGCCTACGCTCCCGCAGGGTGGCGGCCCGAGACGGGCAAGGTCGGCCACACCTTCGCCCGTCTGCGCAGCCTGGACGGCGGTATGCACGTGTTCACGACCAAGACCCCGCTGGCCAACCCCATGGAGTGCGCCGAGTACGAGACGACCGTCGCGGACCGGGAGCAGATGCACGGCGCCGTCCTGGCCATGGGATTCGAGCCGAACGTGCGCATCGTCAAGCACCGGCGCACGGGGAGGGCCGGGCGGATCGGGGTGTGCGTCGACCTGGTCGAGGGTGTGGGAGCGTTCCTCGAACTGGAACTGGTCGTCGACGACGACCGCGACGACCGCGACGGCCTGGCCGTCCAGGCCGAATTGGACGCGTGGGCCCGTGGGCTCGGTGTGGAGCTGGAGCGCACCACCGACACCTACGACATCCTGGTGAGCGCCGCGGCGGTCTGAGGGCTCACCGCCCGTGAAGGATGAGCCCCACGCCGTCGAGCCGGGCGCGGGCGCCCTCGGCGGGGTCGGCGATGGTGTTCGACGGCAGCGGCTCGGGGCGGCCCACACCGTCTTCCCGACCTCGTCCGGTTCCTGTTTTCGCCTGTTCAGTCCTGCCTGGCGACGGCTATGGCGCTGTGCACTTCGTCGCCGAGGATCTGGCGCACGGAAGTGCCGGGAAGGCACGGATGCTCCGCCCAATGCGTGACCTGTTCCTCTGTGCCGCCGCCGTAGGGCTTGCGCAGCAAGTCGTCCGCGTCGGTGAAGACGTTCCTGATCTCCGCGCCCGTGCTCTCGTCCGGATGGATGCGCTGGAAGTGCTCCCAGGACCGGTTCGGCGCCGGCACTCATCACATCCCTCGAAGAAACGGATACGCTGCGGCTGGGATGACGAAGGCGCCGAACGACGGGCTGTTCCATTCGTTCCACGTGAAGACGAACAGCCCTGCCGCCAGCCCGGCGGAGAAGCCCACGACCACCGCGAGCACACAGAGCAGCCACCATCGCTTTCGGATGAACCCGTGCTCGCAACCACCGTGCGGCCGTGGGCCGTCCGGTCACACACCCACCGGAGTATTCGGATCACCCTACTGTTGACCCGGATCAGATCAGGGGCATTCGCGTGCTCTCACCACTCGCCAGCATATTGGATCATCTGTTTCCCTATGTATAAGCCTCAGTAGTCTCCGCTCGCGAACCACACGAGCGAGAACACGGACAACATGCCGAAGGCGAACGGGATACTCAGTACGGCCGCCCACACCAGGGCCACACCCCGAGCAGCCCATCCACGGCACAGCGCCAAGAGGAGCAGTGCCAGGACTCCTTCGAGGAGAAGCACGCCCAAGTGGATGTCCTCCCCACCAGAGCGCACGTACGCCCTGACGCTCACCCACAGGAAGACCGCTATCAGCCCGAGGGGGAAACCCGCGGCGAAGGCCCTGACACCCGGGACGTGCGACCTGAACCTGTTGCCGAGGAACCCCAGGAGCGCCCCCGTGATGAACCCGACGAGCACCCAGACCCAGTACTCCCGCATGTTGTAGTCGTCGGCTGTCAGGTGGGTGATGGCCAGGTGCCCGAGAACGGCGGACAGGTACGTGACCGAACCGGCGATGGCCGCCGTCCGGGAGCGGACCGCCATCCAGCCGATCAGGAACGGCGGTGTGACATAGAGGCCGACGGACCATTCCAGGAACGGGAGCCCCTCGGAACTGAGGCCGTCGACGAACACGGCAAGCGCTCCGCAGCCGAAGCCCGCTCCCACGGACAGTGCCAGGAACAGTCCCAGGTGCTGATCCAAGAAATCCCGGATGGCGGAGGGAAGCTCTTGCTGAGACCTGTTCTCCCCGCCTGCCGGGCTGTTCCGGGAAGAAGGGGTGGGGTTCGTGTTCACTGGGGGGTGCCTCCTGTCAGGACCTCGCCCAGGTAGCCGAGTGTCTCCTCGTCCGTGAAGTACCCGCTGTGGTCGGTATCCGCTTCGGGATCGAGTCGGTTGCCCAGTTCCCCTCCGGGGGTGTCTGGATCCTCGAAGAACTCATCGTGGTGTAGCGGGGTGCCGAAACCCTCGATGAGAAGCCCGAAGTCGTCTCTGGCATTCTCGATCCAGTCATCGTCTCCCTGGATGACGTGCACGTTCTCCTCGTCGACGGTGAGGTCGCTGATGTGGTCGACACTCGCTCCCGCCCCGCCGACGAAAACGAGCGAGTCGACGTCAAGACCGCCACCGATGTGAGGGTTGGCCGCGGCACCGGCGATGTAGGCACCGTAACTGTGTCCTAGCACAGTGTTGTGCGAGGGTGCATCGCCTTGGTGTGTGGCACGCAGTCCTTCCTGGAACGAGGCGAGGGCTGTGGCGCCGTCCCTCGAGTCCCAGTGGGTGGGGGGCGCGTTGTATCCCATCCAGGTGATCGAGGCGTGCTCACCGTTCGGATCGTTCTCAGCCATCTGGGCGTGAAGCGCTTCGGAGCGTTCGATCGGAGTCGCGAGAGTCCCCATGTCGTTGAACATCCCGGGGACCATGGTGGAGACATGGTCCGCCAAGTCGGGGTTGCCGGTGGAGAGAGCTGCCTGTCCTCCCCCAGGGGCAAAGGGATCGAAGTATATGAGGAACTTGTCGTCATCCCCCTTGGTGGCCTCCTGGATTTCCCGCAACTGCTCGAGAGTGAATGGATCGCCCCCAACACCGGGAGAGGAGAAGTGGCCGATTGCCTCCTCGAGCGCCGCGCGGTTCAGTTCGTTCCGGACGACGACGGGCACACCGTCCAGGTTCCGCAGGTCGTCCGGGTACTCCGACATCGCGTGTTCCCACTGGTTCGGAGCGAGGGTGGACCACCACTGCGCCACCTCCTCCGGCGTCCAGCCCTCCTGGGGTTCGAAGTCGACCGCGGGATCGGGTACGCCGCCGAAGAGGTGGATCTCCCTGCCGGTCATGAGGCCCGCGTCCTCGATGCGTTTCCAGGACGCGGCGCTCGGGCCGTTGGTCAGCGCGTCCTTGGCCTCGTCGGTCGCGTCGTCCAGGTCCGAGCGGGCCTGGGTGTGCTCGCCCAGAAGTCCCTCGCGGACCCCGTTCAGGTAGTCCACCTCGGCCTGTTCCTGGGAGACACCGCTGAACGTCAGGGTGTCGGCGCCGAGTTCCTCGATCCGGGCCAGGGCCTCACGCTTGCACTCGCTCCAGCGGAGATGCAGGTCGACGCGCACGCCCCGGTACTTCTTGACGGCGTCGGCGTAGAGGGTGAGTGTGCCCGACCCGTGGGTCAGGATCTCCGCCGCTTCCTCCCAGGTCTGGATCTCCTGGTCGCTCGCCTCCCTGATGTCCCAGGCGATCGTGTCGCTGAACTCGTTCGCGGTCGCCGAGAAGCCGGTCTCCAGGTCGGCTGACCGCCCGAGCATCGTGTTCCTGGTGGTGAGTAGGTCGGAGGCGCTGTCGCGTATGGCGCCCTCGTTCGCGTCGACGTCTTCGGGGAGCCCGAGCACCATGTATTCGGGTGACATCTGTCCTTCCCTCAGAAGTTGACCGGTCGGGGAATGGACGGAACGGCGCCCCCGTAGTCCGAGGAGGACTGGTAGTCCGTCTCGGAGATCTCGCTACCGGCGTGTCCGCCCTTCTCGGCGAGGCTCCTGCTGCTCATCACCGCAAGAAGAATGCGCTCGTTGCCTTCGATGTCGTAGTCCACCAGGGAACCGCCGAGCTCCGGTGCTCCGGAGTAGAGCGGAGAGATGTCGTTTCCGAAGTCCCGGGCGAGCGTGGCCATGCTGTCGGCCATGTCCACCGCGTTGCCAGCGGAATTCACGGCATCGCCCGGGTTCGCTCCTGCTTCGGCCATGTGCTTCTCCCGGGGGGAGGGGAAGGAGTGATTGCGCACCGATACTAACCAAGGAGAGACATCTCCGAGGTCGATGGGAGTGAACCGGAATGCACGGTTGGCCGGAGTATCTGCCCTTTCTTGGAGAGCGTCCCAGGTCAGTGGCTTTCCTGGTTCCTTCCGTGTGTAACGCGAGAGAAGGGGATGATCCTTCGTCCTTCACGAATAAGACGCCCTGGCCTGCGTGTTTTTGGTATCCGGTGCCGCGGACCGGTGTCTTGGGATATGGCCGCATTCGGCCATCCCGCACCTCCTCCGGAAGGAGGACAGCGGCCAGTACGAACCCGTGGACAACCATCGCCCGCCAGGGCAAGTGCCGACCCCTGCGGTGGTGGTCGAGCGACCAGGTCCAGGGCCAGGTGCCGCGGGCGGCACGGAGCTTGCAAGGAGTGCTGTCGAGCGTGGAAAAGGGGTTCGCTCGGTGCCGTGGGGCACTGGTGCTCGTCGGGGTACTGCTCCGATGACCGAAACTTGATTGCTAACTATATTCACAAGAAAGACGTGTATATTGGGTTTGGCGACGCCGTGGCAAGCTCTCGGTGATCATGACGGCGGTGCGGGTCTCCGGGTGACCCGGTTCGGAGGCTTGTTCCCAACAGGGCTTTGGTCCCGAAAGGGATGAGGTCCCTGTCGCTGCGTATCGGAGGACGCGGTGACGAAGAAGGAGTCCGCCCCCAAGAGCGGTCCTGCTTCCCGCCTGGCCGGTCTCGGCCATACCGGGGTGCCCTGTGGATACCCCGGTTGCGGGGACCGCAACGCGAGCGAGTCCGTGATCCGGGGGCGCGGCGACATCGACCACGACTTCGGTGGAACCTCGATGGAACCCCGCTGCACCAAGCACAGGGGCATGGAGGCTCCGCGCGCTCCCCGGCCCCGAAAGCCCCTGCCGGTCGACCCGGGGTGGAAGGCGGACCGCCTCACCCGAGGCCGACGGCCGTTGGACAAGGTGGGATCGTCCGCGGACAGGTCGGGGTTGCGCACGGGGAGGTTCGTCCCCGCTCCCAGGCCCATCGACGTTCCCGAGCTGAGCCGGATGCGCATGCGGGCGAAGGGGTTCCTGGCCAAGTAGTCGGAGCGGACGCTGGAGATCTGTGAACGTGCCCTGAAGGAGGAGCGGCGGCTCCCCACCCAGGTGGGTCAGCGGATCAGGGTGACGATGGACGACTTCCGTCGGCTCCGTCGTAAAGCGAGGGCTCGGCTGAAGGACCGCGGTCAGAGCGTGAGGGTCCCGAAACCCCGGCCGGCTCCTGTCCCCGCTCCCCGCAAGGCTCCTGGAAACCGGGACGCCTACCGTCAGCACCAGCTCTACCAACTGATGACCGGGGAGTGGACGCAGGGACGGCACCACGCACTGGCCGAAGCCTCACCTCGCCCGTATGCTGTCCGTCCTGGTGAGCGAGAGCCCCGAGCCGCTCGCCTGGGCCGGGCCAGGGCCGGTGACCCTGCCGAGGCCCGTCCAGGTGGAGCACGACGTGGTCGGCCGCGCTCGACCGTTACGCGCCTCTCACCTCGGGGAGTCCGAGGTCGCCTTCCTGGCGGCACGCCGCCTGACCTCGAAGGAGATCCGCCCACCGGCTCGGCAGCTCCCCGAACACGGTCGACAACCAGCTCACCGCCGCGTACCGCGAGCTGGGCGTGCGTGACAGGACTGAGCTGCGCGAGGTCCTGTACCCGGAGGGCGTCCCGCCCCGTCCGGGCTGAAGCGGACCCGGCCGGAACGGGCCGCGCTCGTGGCCGAGCGGTCCGAGGCGCGGTTCACCGCTCCATGAGCTCCTCGGTGCTGGTGCCGGGAAGGGCGACCGTCACCTGGGTACCCCACGGATCGCGGAGCACCACCGACCTGCCGGTGTCGGCGTGGTTCAGCCTGTGCGCCCTCAGGCGCGCGGCGAGTGCGTCGAGGTCCCGCCGCTCCGGCACGGTGACCGCCACGTCGCCGAGCCCCAGGCTCGCGGCGCGCGGACCCGCGCCCGCGCTCTGCCAGGTGTTCATCGCGACGTGGTGGTGGTAGCCGCCCGCCGCGGCGAACAGCGCACCCGGGTAGGTGTCGACCGTGGTCTCGAACCCGAGCGCGCCGACGTAGAAGGCCCTGGCGGTCTCGATGTCGCCGACCTGCAGGTGGACGTGTCCGACCTCGCCCGCCCGGCTCGGCCCCTGGGCGATGACGGCCTCGTCGAGGTGTGTGCGCAGGTAGGCGTCGGGGTCGAGGTACAGCGTGCTCATCCGCAGCCGCCCGTGGTCGTATCTCCAGGCCGACCGGTCCCGGTCGGTGTAGAGCTCGATGCCGTTGCCCTCGGGGTCGGTGAAGTAGAAGGCCTCGCTGACCAGGTGGTCGGAGGAGCCCACGAACCGGCTGCGCGGCTCCCGCGCCGCGCGGTAGACGGTCGCGGCGAGCGAGGCCGGGTCCTCGAACAGGAACGCGGTGTGGAACAGCCCAGCCTGGCGCGGGTCGACGGCGGGCAGTCCCGGGGTGGAGACCAGCCGGACCATCGGGGTCCCGCCTCGGCCGAGCACACGGTGCGTCCGGCGGCCGTGCGACCGCTCATCGATGGGTTCCATGACGAGCGCGTTCGCGTAGTAGGAGGTCATCGACTCCAGGTCGCCCACGTGCAGGGTCACGGCGTCCATGCCCGTGTCGTCGTTCAGGTGGCGCTCGTCCACGGACGGGGCGTGCGGTGCCGGCTTCGCGGTATCGGACATGGTGGTCTCCCAGGGTCGGTCCGAGGCTTCCGGCGCCTCGGAGGGTGAGCAGCCTCTGTCCGCACCAACAGTATGCTCAGGAAGTTTCTTCCTATTCAGCTAAAAGGGGCGGGCCGACGCGGACCGCCCGTGGCCCGCCGGACGGGAAACCGTGCCTCAGTGCTCTCCGATGTCGAGTGCGCGGCGTACCGCGGCCTCGGCGCCCCGGGTCCAGGGCTCCCCGTGGCCGGGCAGCACCGTGGTGGCGCCGGTCTCGGCCACCGCGTTCAGGGAGGCCAGGGCCTGGTGGGTGTCCTTGGTGGCCGCGGAGGCCACGATCTGCGGTTCCGCCCGGCCGGTGTAGGGATCGAGGGTGACCAGGGCGTCACCGCTGATGACGGTGTCGCGGTCGGGCAGGTGAAGGATGCAGTGCCCGTCGGTGTGCCCGGGGGTGTGCACGGCGACGGGGCGGCCGGGCACCGGCAGGGCGGTCCTGGTCGTCAGCGGCTCGGCGTCGCCCACCCCCTTGACGTTCAGGGCCCCGGCCGCGGCCATCCGTCCCAGCAGCGGCAGGGACCGGGGATGGGTGAACGGGTAGAGGAAGCGGTTGCGCTGGGGCGTGTACCGGTAGGGGTGGGCCGCCAGGTGGGCGTCCTGCGGGTGGACCAGCACGGGCACGTTCCACTCCCGCTGCGCGCGCACGGCGAAACCCACGTGGTCGAAGTGGCCGTGGGTCAGTACCAGCGCCCTGACCTCGTCCGGGCGCCGCCCCCGGCCCTCCAGGGCCCGCAGGACCATGGGCCACATGCTCGGCAGGCCCGCGTCCACGAGGGTCACTCCGTCCTCGTCCTCGACGAGGTAGCAGTTGACATGGGCGTGGGAGACGAAGTGGACGCCGTCGGCGACTTCCGGAGTGATCACGAGGCCTTCCCGAGCCGTTGTGGAAACGAGGGATGCCGCCCATCGTGGAAAATCCGCGGAGGCCGGTCAAGCATGACGGACCCGCCACGCCGAACCCATGGGCGGACTTGACCCGGCCGTGCACCGGACGGCCCGTGGTGCCCGCCCGGCGGTCCGCCCGAGCCGGTGGGACGTGCCGGATACTGGTGTCCATGGCGATCATCTACAGGGCCACCCTCACACCGGACAAACCGACCCTCATCAGTTCCTGGCTGGACGGCCGGCCGTGGGCGGGGCGGGGGAGTGACGAGATCCTCGGCGCGTACAGGTTCGACGACCCGGACGGGGAGGTCGGGGTGGAGGTGTTCCTGCTCCGACGCGGGGACCGTCTGCTCCACGTGCCGCTGACCTACCGGGCCGCGCCCCTGCCCGGCCACGGGGACCACCTCGTCGGCACCATGGAGCACTCCGTCCTGGGAACACGCTGGGCCTACGACGGCACCGAGGACGAGGCGGCCCTCGCGTGCTTCCGGCGGGCCCTGACCGGTGAGCAGGAGCAGGCGGAGCTGGAGGTCTGGGAGGACGGACGCCTCCTGGAGCGCAGGCCGCAGCAGGTCCTGATCACCAGGGAGTCCGGACCCGGCGGCGACGGCACCGGGCCGGCTCGGGACGGGCGGGTGCTGATCCCGCACGTCCTGGACGGTGAGCCCGGGGGAAGGTCGCGGCTTCTCGCCCGGTGGGGCGATGAGCAGGCGGTGGTCGCGGCGCTGAGCTGACCGCATCGACCTGGTAGGGCAGGTACACGGGCCGCGGGGGAGCCACCGGTCGCGGTGTGGAACCGGGGGTGACCGCGGTGACGCGGCCACCCGGTGAACGCCTCCCCATCACACGGCCCGCCGGTGTCGGCCGTCGGTCCCCGTGCGGGGTGCGGGACGCGGCGGTCAGGGCTCGTCGACTGCTCGCTCGGCCAACCCGCGGGCCACCAGCTGGTCGACGACGAACGTCAGGTCGGGGCATTGCAGAACAGCCGCTGAGCCACGTCCTCGGGGGACGGATGCGCGACCGGGGCGCCGGGTTTCGTCGCCCGACGGGGCGTCGACGACCTCGAACGCGGTCGCACGAACTCCTACCCCAGCCGCGCGGTCATGGGAGCCACCACCAGGATCCCGCGGCTGCTGCCGCGCAGCGCCGTGGCGCGTCTCACGGGTCGGCTCAACCGTTACCCGGGCTTCCACCAGGCGGCGTGAGCGCGGTGGAGCGGAGTCCGGAGCCGGTCCGCTCCACCGGTCCTCGCCTATGGGGACCCCGGTCCTCTCCAGGTCCCTCCCACCGCTACACGAGTGTCGGCGGTGTGTGGTTACCTCCTTCCATGGGTGTTGAGATCGAGCGGTTCCTGCGGCTGGTGAGAGCGCTGCCGGAGTGTGAGCACAAGGAGTCGGAGCGGTACACGACGTTCCGTGTGCGTGGCAGGCCCTTCGGGTACCTGTGGCCGGACACCGCCACCGTGGGGCTGAAGCAGCCCTTGTGGGAACAGGCCGCGCTTGTGGCCGAGCGGCCCGAGGTGTTCGAGGTGCAGTTCACCGCGGGCGGGTTCGGCTGGGTGGTCGTGCACCTCAACGGGATCGGCCTGGACGAGCTCAGCGAGCTCACCCTGGAGGCCTGGCGCCTGACGGCCCCCGAGGACCTGCTGGCCGCCCCGCCGACCCCGGTGTCCCTGGTCCGGGCCTGAGCCGGATTTCGAACAGCCCCTCCACCCGGTCACGTGCGGTCCCGGGCCCCGGACTCCCGCGTGCCGTGGACCTCGCCCGGCAGGGAGATCAGTCCCGGATCAGGTGGCCGTCGAATCCGGAGGCGACGAGCGACTCGTAGGCGGCGACGACCCGCCGGGGCACGTCCTGCTCGATGGCGAATCCGCGCGCGGGGTACTCCATCACCCGCTGGAGGTCGCCGACGAGCATGTCGACGACGAGTTCTGCGTCGCCGATGCCTGTGGCGTAGTCGTCGAGTCCCAGCGGTTGCGAGGCGCACGTCACCTCGACCTCGGGCCACAGCTTCCGGGCGGTGGCGAAGGAGCGCCGCTCCATGTAGGGCTTGGAGACCAGCAGCACGGTGGCGGGGGTAATGCCGGCGTCGGCCAGGACCTGGCGGGAGAGGGTGACGTTCTGGCCGGTGTTCGAGGCCTCCGACTCCAGCAGGATCGCGGAGTCGGGGACACCGAGTTCCAGGGCGCGCTCGCGAAAGTGCACCGCCTCTCCACGCGGGAACACCGGCGCGGTCGGGGGACTGTTGCCGCCGGTGAACACCAGGGTCGGAAAGAGACCGGCGTGGTACAGCTCGGCGGAGCGGTCCGCGACGCCGAGGTCGTGGCTGCCGAGGCCGATCGCCACGTCACACGGCCGTAGCCGGTGGCGCATCCGGTGGAAGTCCCAGAGCAGTTCGGCCTGCCGCCACTGCTCCCGGGTGATGGTGTGCCGGTCGTCCGCCATGTGTTCCCTCCCTGGACGCCGGGCCGGGCGTCCCCGTGGTCCTGGTGCTGTCGGTACCCACGGCGGAGCCGTCGCCCGGCCACCGTTCACCGCCTTCGATGATCGCCCACGATCAGGGTCGAACCCACCGGGACGGAGAGGTCGCCGCCTCGCGAGTTCGGTCCGACCGCTTCGGAGAACCAGGTCCTGGTCCGAAGATCGCAGGCCGCGGATTGATATGCAAGTCTGTACTTGCCTATAATGTGGGTGTGGCCGACGAGATATTCAAAGCCCTGGCCGACCCCACCCGCCGGAAGATCCTCGACGGACTCGCCGAGCGGCCGGAGCAGACCCTGTTCGAGATCTGCTCGCGGCTGAGCATGAAGCACCAGCTCGGCATGTCGCGCCAGGCGGTCTCCCAGCACCTCGCCGTGCTGGAGGCCGCCGGGCTGGTCGAGACCCGGCGGGAGGGGCGCTACAAGTTCCACACCCTGAACACGGCACCGCTGAAGCACATCGCCGAGCGGTGGATCAGGCCCGACGACCAGGAGAGCACACCATGAGGATTCATCTGACCAGCGTCTTCGTCGACGACCAGGACAAGGCCCTGCGCTTCTACACGGACGTGCTGGGCTTCGTGAAGAAGACCGAGATCCCCCTGGGCGAGGACCGGTGGCTGACCGTGGTCTCGCCGGAGGAGCCCGAGGGGACCGAACTGCTGCTGGAGCCCTCCGGCCATCCCGCGGTGAAGCCGTACAAGGAGGCGCTGGTCAACGACGGGATCCCGGCCACCTCCTTCGCCGTGGACGACGTGCGCGCGGAGTTCGACCAGCTGCGCGAGCGCGGGGTGCGCTTCACCCAGGAGCCGCTGGAGACGGGCCCGGTCACCACCGCGGTACTGGACGACACCTGCGGCAACCTGATCCAGATCGCGCAGTCGGCGTAGGACGATGCCGGGGACGCGGGTGGAGCGGACCGGCTCCGCTCCACCGTGCGTTCCGGGGAAGGCCGCCCTCGCCCGGCCCCCGCCGACCGACGACGTGTCCGCCGCTATCCGACCGCCTGCGGTCTCGTGGCGGCCGAGGCCGCCACAGCCGTGGCCAGCGGGTCGGAGGCCGGGCGCCCGAGGATGTCGGCCAGGTCGGGTCCGGTGCCGTCCAGGAAGCCGTGCCGGATGCCCGTCGCGATCGAGACGAGCATGGGCGGCTGGAACGGCAGCATTCCCGGCGTCTCGTCGAGGAGCCTGCGCCGGTACTCACCCAGGCCGATGGTGCGGTGCGAGGCTCCGAGCCGGTCGGCCACGTGCGCCGCCGTGATCGGCGTGCCGGTCAGGTCGTAGGTGCGTCCGCCGTGTTGCGCCGGATCCGCCGCGATGACCGCCGCGGCCTCGGCGAGGTCCGCACGGGTGACCGCGGCCAGGGCGCCGTCGCCGAACGCGGACTCCATCCCGTCGTCGGTCCACATCAGCAGACCGCCGAAGAGCTCGGCGTAGAGGCCGTTGCGCAGGATCGTCCACGGCAGCCCGCAGGCGCGCACGAACCGTTCGGTCGCGCGGTGCGCCAGTGCGAAACCGAGATGGTCGCCGGCGCCGATCAGGCTCGTGTAGACCACATGCCGGACGCCGTCCCGGACGGCGGCGTCCAGGACGGCCGCTTGCCGCCCGATGACCTGGTCGTCCTCGGCGTAGCCGGTGGAGACCAGCACCAGGGTCGAGACGCCGGCGAGGTCGATGGCGGAGCGGTCGTCGAAGTCGAGCCGGCGCATCCCGTCCTTCGGGGTGCGGCTGCCGCCCGTCGCGGCCGCGCCGCGGGCCCGCAGCTCCGCGAGCGTGGCCGAGCCGAGGTTCCCGCTCGCTCCGGTCACCAGGATCATGTCAGTCATAGTCTTCCTTCGTGGTTCTCTTTGGTAACTACGTCTGATCCTGATCCGCTCGTGTACCGGCCACAAGGAGGCAGTTTGATGTCACCCACGCACACCGGGGTAACCGCCGCACCCGCCGACCTCGATCCCTGCGGGCGTGAGGAGCACCCGGACTGCGCGATCCGCGACGTCTTGGACCGCATCGGGGACAAGTGGTCGGTGCTCGTGGTCGTCGAACTCGCCGGCGGGCCGCGCCGCTTCCGGGAGTTGCAACGCGCGATCGACGGCATCTCCCAGCGCATGCTCACCCTCACCGTGCGCAGGCTGGAACGCGACGGACTCGTCCTGCGCACCGTGTACCCGACCGTCCCGGCCCAGGTCGACTACCGCCTGACCGAGACCGGGGCCAGCCTGACCCACCTGGTCAGGGCACTCGCCGACTGGTCCCTCACCCACCGCTCCGCCATCGCCGAGGCGCGGCACCGGTACGACCGGACCCATCCCGACCACGGCATCCGGTAACGGGGGAACCGGGTTCACGTTCCGGGGGCCTCGGCACGGCTATGCGTCGCCTCCATCGATCCTCCGCGCGTCTCGTACGTCCTCGAACAGCGAGAGGTCCAGCTCGCCCGGTCCGTGCAGCACGCTGATGTCACCGGTCGTCTCCAGCACGACCGCGCGCACCGAGTCCAGGTTCCTGACGTTGGCGCTGCGCAGTTTCGACTTGACGTCGTCCTCGGTGATCCGGGAGCTCCTCATGTTGTCCCTGAGCATCGTGCCTTCGGACATGAGCAGCAGGGGCGTGTTGTCGACCGCCTGCTTGAACGGGGAGAAGCGGCGCAGCAGGGCGATGGCGACCTGCAGCAGGTAGAGCACGGCCAGGGCCGTCATGCCTTCGAGCAGCGACACCTGCGCCACCGCGACCGTCGCCACGAGTGATCCGACGGCGACGGTCATGGCGAAGTCGAAGCTCGACATCTTGGAGAAGCTGCGCAGCCCCGCGATGCGCGTGTAGGTGATGACGGTGGCGAAGATGCCGACCGTGGAGACGAGGATCAGCAGCAGCCTGTCGAACGGGACCCCGAAGAGACTTTCCAGCATGTCGGGCCCACTACCCGGCCCGGGCCAGGGGAACCACTCGCACCGTCCGCGCCGCCGGGGCCCCGACACCGTTCACGGCGCCCCGGCCCTTGAACGGCTCGGATCACGTTCAGCGGATTGTTCGTCGATTATCAGATCGCGCGGCCACACGCCCGTCGGCCGGAATCGGTGACACCACCAGTGTCCCTTCGAATGGGTTCATGAAGTACCAGCTGAAATACGGTCCGTGGGACCCGGGCCCATTCGGACCTCTCGCACCCCGTTGACACAAACGATTCCAGGACCCACTCTCGTCAATAGGACACACTGAGTACACAGTAGTGGACTGGGCGTATTCCACGCGGCCCACCGGCCGTGGAACGGAACTCCGCGAAAGGCCGACACAGACGTCGACCGCTCACCCGCTTTTCATTCGCGTCCACCGCGGTACCGCCTGCCCGGGTTCTTCCACGCGAAAGAACATTCGGCAGCGCAAGCGGGCCCTTTCCCCTTGCCTGGAAATCCGTCCGTGCCGCGGGACACCGGAGAGCTGATCCCGCGTGTGACCGGAGCCGGGCCGCCGTTCCCTCCGGCGCCTCTGCGATCGCGGAACGGGCCGCCCGTCGCCGGTACGGCCCCCGATCCGCGCCGACCCGTATTCGACATGTCAAGGAGACCACCATGTACCTGCGAGGACTCGCACTCTTCTCAGCCGCAGCGGCACTTGCGGCGGGGGTCGCACTGACCCCCCAAGGCCCCGAGCCCGCCAACGCCGCGCCCGTCGCCGCCGAGCAGGCCGAGGCCCGGTCCGCCGCCGGGGCCGCGACCGTGCGGTACGGCCCCTTCACCATTCCCGCGGCGACCTCGGAGGACCACGGCCATGAGGGCGGCTTCCTCCTGAACGTGGAAAAGCCGTGCGAGGACTGCCACATCACCGGGTTCGAACCCGATCTGGTCTATGCGGACGGGTCGAACGCCAACATCGACACCGGGCCCATGCTGCACCACGCGGTGCTGTTCAATTCCCGGGAGCGCGACACCGTGTGCAGCGGCCCACAGCGGGTGTTCGCCACCGGAAACGAGCGTGTGGAAAGCGTCCTTCCGTCCGGATACGGGGCCGGGATCGATTCCGGTGACCGGTGGATGCTGAACTACGACCTGATGAACCACGGCCACGAGGAGAAGACGGTCTACGTCGAGTTCACCTTCACCCACGAGCCCGTGGCCGGCTCCGACATCACACCGGTCACCCCGCTCTGGCTGGACGTGGGCGGCTGCTCGGGTAGCGAGTACGAGGCGCCCGAGGGCGTCAGCGAGGAGTCGCGGCTGTGGCGGTCGACGGTCTCCGGTGACCTGGTGCACGTGCGCGGCCACCTCCACCACGGCGGCACCGCCCTGTGGCTGGAGAACCTCAGCAGGAGGTCGACGCTGTGCCACATCGATGCCGAGGAGGGCGGTAGCCCCGAGTTCGTCGACCACCACGGTCACACCGAGATCTCGGACATGCCGCCCTGCGGCGGTGACCCGATCGCCACGATCCGCCGGGGCGACTACCTGAGGATCACGAGCCGGTACGAACTCACCGGGCACTCGCACGACGGCGTGATGGGGATCATGGTCGGCTGGATCACCGAGCGGTGACCCACCCCGTCCACCACCGGGGCGGATTCGAGATCCGCCCCGGTCCCGCCCCGTCCGCCGATCCCGCGAGGTGATCCCATGACTTCCGACCGACTCCGCGGACCGGTGCTGTCCCTCTTCCGCATGGTCACCGGTTTCCTCTTCCTCCTGCACGGTGCCGCTTCCCTGTTCGGTGTGCTCGGCGGCAACCGCGGTACCGGACTCGCCGTCGAGCTCGGCGTCTGGCCCTCCTGGTGGGCCGCACTCATCCAACTGGTCTGCGGCACCCTGGTCCTGGCGGGGCTGGCCACCCGGGGCAGCGCCGTGCTCGCCTCGGGCTCGATGGCCTACGCCTACTTCGTGGTCCACCAGCCCCGGGGACTGCTGCCGCCCGACAACGGCGGCGAACTCGCGGCCCTGTACTGCTGGGCCTTCCTGCTCATCGCCGCGCTGGGCCCGGGCACCTGGGCCCTGGACACCCTTCTCGGCCGTCTGCGCGGCGGCGGCGCCCACGGCTCCGGGACCTCCCCCGAGCACAGCACTGCGTGAGCCGCGCCCGTCGCCGGGTCTCTCCCGCGTCCGTGGGAGGGACCCGGCCTCCTGCGGCCATCGCGCGTGCGGGCGTCGCCGAACCGGACGGAACAGCCGTCGGTGGCGAGGCGCGGCGACGGCAGCCGGGGGCGGCCCGCACGAGACCGCGGATGAGGCGGGTCCGCTCGCAGGGACGGGACACCGCCGCCGGGTGAAAAATCCCCGAACGCGCACCGGCAGGTCCCCAAAGAACCGATACTGGAGGGGATGAGTTCCGCCGCAGAAGCCGGGCCCGTCCCCGGAGCGTCCGGCCCCTCCCACGCCCCGGAGGGCCACGACACCCCCTACACGGTCTTCGCCCACCTCACCGCGCCCAACAACGACCTCTACCGTGCGGTGATGGGGGTCTTCGTCCGGGCCAAGGAGCAGTTCCGGGTGCACCTGCGCCCCGAGGAGGTCCACACCGGGCTGCCCGAGGCGGTGCGCCCCTCCTCCGCCGAACCGGTCGCTCAGGCACTCGAAAGGCTCTACGCCTGGGGCAACCTGCGCCAGGACCCCGACACCGAGCGGGTCACGGCCGTGGAGGACTTCTACCGGCGCCGCCACATCTACCAGCTCACCCGCGAGGGGGAGGCCGCCGAGAGGGCCCTGGCCGCCTACGACGATGCCCTGGGGCGGACGGGGTCCCTGCAGACCGTCGCCCTGGCCGACATCGCCACCCAGCTGCGCGCCCTGCTGGAGCTCGCGGGACAGGAGGGGCCCGACGAGGCCGTCGTCCACCTGACGCTGCTCGGCCTCGTGGAGCGCTTCACCGAACTGGCCGACAACGCACGCGCCTTCATGGGGTCCCTGCAGCGCACCATCGACCTGCACGACGCCGACGTCGAGGCTTTCCTGGCCTACAAGGACCGCCTCATCTCCTATCTGGAGCGGTTCATCGGCGACCTCATCACCCGGGGCGGCGAGATCGCCGCCCTGCTCACCGAACTCGACGGACCCGGGCCCGGGCCGGCCGGGGACCTGCTGCGCACGGCCGCCGCACGCGAGGCGGCCGACGCCGCCCCCGGAACCGGCGACCACGGCGGCGCGGCCGCCGGCGGTGAGGCCTTCGAGGAGGCACTGGAGCGCTGGCGGCGCCGCTGGGAGGGCCTGCGCTCCTGGTTCCTGTCCGCGCCCGGCTCCCCGGCCCAGGCCCAGCGCCTGCGTGTCAGCGCCCGGGGCGCCGTCCCCCAGCTCCTGCGGGTGGTCTCCGTCATCAACGAGCGCCGCACCGGGCGCTCCGACCGCTCCGCGGACTTTCGGACCCTGGCCCGCTGGTTCGCAGAGGCCCCCGACGACGACGCCCGCCACCAGCTGTGGCGTACGGCCTTCGCCCTGCACTCCTCACGCCACTTGACCGTCGACCCGGCCACGGCGGACCGGCGCGAACGCGAACCCGTCGCCCCCACCACACCCTGGGCCGAGGCCGAGCCGATCACCATCAGCCCGCGCCTGCGCCGCACCGGCAGCTACGAACGGCGCGGCCGCTCCCGCAAGGTCATCGACCGCAGCTCCGAACGCCGCTATCTGGCCGAGCTCGCCCACAAGCAGGCCCGGGAGATCGCCGACGCGCGCGCCCGGCTGGCCACCGGGGGCCGGGTGCGCCTGTCGGACCTGGATGAACTCGACCCGGTCGCCTT
Source organism: Nocardiopsis quinghaiensis (assembly GCF_008638365.1). GTDB lineage: Bacteria > Actinomycetota > Actinomycetes > Streptosporangiales > Streptosporangiaceae > Nocardiopsis > Nocardiopsis quinghaiensis. Next base: position 144,754 of record NZ_VWVU01000005.1, read on the forward strand.
CGGACTGTTCCTCCAGCTGCTGGGCGACGCCCTGTCCCGCTGGGGCCCCGAGACCACCCGCGCCAGCGCCACCAGCAACGACGGCACCATGGAGATCCACCTGAGCGCCCTGTCCGACGGCCGTACCGCCGCCGTGCGCACCTCCGACGGCACCTTCCACGGCCCCGACCACCTGGTACGCATCGTCGACCTGACCGAGGGGAGTGCCTGAGGGTGGGTACGCCCGAGAACCTGCACCGCGCGGCGCGCGCCCTGCTCCGTCGGCCGCTCCTGCGCGCCTCCGCCCACCCCCGGGAGTTCCGGCTGGTGCGGGAACACGCCCTCGAACTGCGCCGGTGGTTCGACCGCAACACCGGATGGCGGCTGCACGTGGACGCCGAGACGGCCCGGCTGCGCAAGGTCCCCGGGGACTTCGAGGACCCCACCCACCCCGCCCGGGAGGCGGGACGGGGCCGCCTCGCCTTCGACCGGCGCCGCTACGTCCTGCTCTGCCTGTCCCTGGCCGTCCTGGAACGGGCCGAGGCCCAGACCGCCCTGGGCCGCCTGGCCGAGCAGATCGTCCTGGAGGCCTCCGCCCCCGAGTTCGCCGACCTGGCCTTCACCCTGGCCACCCGCGACCAGCGCATGGACCTGGTGGCCGTGGTGCGGCACCTGGTCGACCTGGGCGTGCTCTCCCGTGTGGCCGGGGACGAGGGGGCCTTCGTCGGTGACCGGGGCGACGCCCTCTACGACGTGGACCGGCGCGTACTGAGCGGCATGCTGGCCGGTGCGCGCGGCGCCTCCACCATCGACCGCACCGAGCACCGCGACCGGCTCCACGCACTGACCGAGGACGGGGTCGCCCACCAGCTGGACAGCGACGACCTGCGCAACACCGCCGTCCGCCACCGGCTCACCCGGCGCCTGCTCGACGACCCCGTCCTGTACTTCGACACCCTCACCGAGGAGGAGCACGCCTACCTCCTCAGCCAGCGCGGCGCCATCGCCCGCAGGATCAACGAGCTCACCGGCCTGGTCGCCGAAGTCCGCGCCGAGGGCATCGCCATGGTCGACCCCGACGACGACCTCACCGACCTGCGCATGCCCGAACAGGGCACCCCCGGCCACGCCACCCTGCTGCTGGCCGAGCACCTGGCCGCCGCCGGGCGTCCGCTCACCCTGGAGGAGCTCCACGCCCGGGTGCGCGAACTGGCCGACGAGCACTCCTCCCACTGGTCCAAGTCGGCCCGCGCCCCCGGCAACGAGCCCGCGCTGGTGGCCACCGCCGTGCAGCGCCTGCGCGCGCTGGGCCTGGTCGGGACCGTCCTGGCCGGGGGCCGCCCCGCCGTCGCGCCCCGCCCCGCCCTGGCCCGCTACGTCGTCGCCCCACCCCGCCTCAGCACACCCGAGGGAGAGAGCCCGTGACCCTGCCCGAACCCGCACGGGAGCGCTGGCAGCCCCTGCGCCTGGGCGTCGTCGACCTGTTCTACTACGAGGACGAGCAGTTCCACTTCCGCGACGGGCGGCTGCTGCTGCGCGGCAACAACGGGACCGGCAAGTCCAAGGTCCTCGCCCTGACCCTGCCGTTCCTGCTGGACGGAGAGCTGTCGGCCCACCGGGTCGAACCCGACGGCGACCCCAAGAAGCGCATGGAGTGGAACCTGCTGCTGGGCGGGGAGCACCCCCACGACGAGCGGCTCGGCTATGCCTGGGTCGAGTTCGGCCGCCGTGCCGCCGACGGCACCGCCGAGTACCGCACCCTGGGCTGCGGTCTCAAAGCGGTCTCCGGGCGCGGCATCGCCCGCCGCTGGTACTTCTCCACCACCCAGCGCGTCGGTGGCACCGGGCCCGGCGGGCTCGGCCTGCTCGACGCCACGCGCACCGCCCTGTCGCGGGACCGGCTCGTCGAGGCCGTCGAGGGCCACGGCATGGTCTACGACCAGGCGGGCGACTACCGCAGGGCCGTCGACGAGGCTCTCTTCGGACTGGGGGAGGAGCGCTACGGCTCCCTGATGGACCTGCTCGTCCAGCTGCGCCAGCCGCAGCTGTCCAAGCGCCCCAGCGAGGCCGCACTGTCCAGGGCGCTCACCGAGGCCCTGCCCCCGGTGGACCAGGCCGTCATCGCCGACGTCGCCGAGGCCTACCGGGAACTGGAGGACGACGAGGACGAACTGCGGGCGATGGCCGACGCCGAGCGCGCCTCCTCCGCCTTCCTGGACCACTACCGGCACTACGCGCGGGTGGCCGCCCGGCGCGCCGCCCGCCCGCCCCGCCGGGAGCACTCCCGGTACGAGAGGCTCACCTCCGAACGCACCGCCGCGCTCGCCGCCCGCGAGCAGGCCCAGGTCGACCTGGACCGGATCGAGGCCCGGTCCGGGGAACTGGCCTCCAGCACGGCCCGGCTGCGCGGCCAGGACCAGTCCCTGCGCCGCAGCCCCGAGATGGACAGCGCACGCGAGCTGGACCGGGCGCGCGAGGAGGCCGTGCGGAGCGCCCGCCGGTCCGAGCAGGCCTCCGTGGACGCCGCGCGCGCCCGCGGCGACGCCGCCCGTGCCCGGCAGCGGTCCGACCAGGCGGACCGGGACGCCGAACGGGCGGGCCTGGACCTGGAGCGGACCCGGGAGCAGGCGCTCCGGTCGGCTCGGGAAGCGGGCCTGGCCGAACAGCACCGCGACGCGGTCGACCGCGCCCTTCCCGAACACGCCGGCCCCGCCCGCCGCGACGCCGAGGACCTGGTCCGGCGCCGGATCCGGGCCCTGGACCACACCGCCGCACTGCTGCGCGCCGTGGACGAGGCCCAGGGCCACCACCTGCGGGCCCGCACCCGCCTGGAGGACGCCGAGACCGAACTCGCCGACCTGGGCCGGAACCGTGCTGAGGCCGAACACGACCTGGACGCGGCCGCCCGCGACCACGTCGCCTCCGTACGCGACCACCTCGGCTCCTGCGCCGAGCTGCGCACCGACGACCTGCCGGGCCTGCTCGACCAGGTCACGGACTGGGCCCCCACCCTGGACGGCCCCGACCCCGCACGACAGGGAGCCCAGAGGCACGCCCAGCGGGTCGAGACCGCGCTGGCCGCACGCGAGGCCGAACTCGGCGTGGAACGCGGGGACCTGCACCGCCAGAGCGGGGACCTGGAGGAGGAGCGCGCACAGCTCCAGGCCGGACGCCCCGCGCCCCCGCCGGTTCCGCACACCCGCACCGCCCCGCGCGGGCGGGGCCGCCCCGGCGCGCCCCTGTGGAAGCTCGTCGACTTCGCCGAAGACCTCACCGGCACCGAACGCGCCCTCCTCGAAGCGGCCCTGGAGGCCTCCGGGCTCCTGGACGCCTGGGTGGGACCCGACGGCTCCCTCGCCGCCGCCGGGGGAGATGACACCCTGGCCGTCGCGGACGGCCCCGTGCCGGGCCCCCATCTGGGACAGCTCCTGCAGCCGGCCATCGACCCCGACGATCCCGACGCCCGCGCGGTCACCCCTTCCCAGGTGGGGGCGCTCCTGGCCGCCATCGGCACCGACGAGCGCGAGGACGTGCCCACCTGGGTCACCGTCCGGGGCCGCTTCCGGACAGGGGCCCTGCGCGGCAGCTGGACCAAGGACGGGGCCCGCCACCTGGGGGAGGGCGCCCGGGAGCAGGCCCGCCGCGACCGCCTCGGCCAGATCACCCGCGCACTCGACGCCCTCGCCCAGCGCCTGGCCTCCGCCGACGACGAACTGGAGGGCCTGGCCGGACGCCGCCGTACGCTGCGGACCGAACTCGACGCCCTGCCCGACGACACCGCCCTGCGCGCCGCCCACGCACGGGTCGCCAACACCGTCCGGGCCGCCCTCGCTCTCACCCGGCGCAGGGACGAGCGAGCCGGCGAACTGGACCGCGCCCGCGCCCGGCTCGACGGGGCACGGGACGAGCTCGTCGACACCGCTGCCGAGCTCGGCACGCCGCACACCGGTCCGGAGCTGTCCGGTCAGCGCGAAGCCCTGTCCTCCTACCGGGTGGCCCTGGCGGAGTTGTGGCCCGCGGCCCGGACCCGCCTCGACACCTCCCACGCGCGCCAGAACGAGCGGGAGGAGTCCGAACGCGCCGCGCACCTGGCCGCCGACCTGGGCGAGCGGGCCGAGGACCTGCGGCTGGAGGCCGAGGAGGCGGCCGAGCGCCGCGACACCCTCGGCCGGACCGTGGGCACGGCGGTGGCCGAGCTCAACCGCATGCTCGCCCAGGTCGCCGGAGAGCTCCGTGAGTGCGATGACCAGGCGCGCCTGCTGGAGGCAGAGCGCACCGAAGCCCTGGACCGCCGGGGCCGGGCCGCCGGACAGGTCGAAAGGCTCGACACCGACATCGCCGAAGGCGTGCACGCCCGCAACGAGGCGGTCGAGGCCCTGCGGGCCTTCGCCGCCACCGGGGTGCTCGGCATCGCCCTGCCAGACCTGGAGGTGCCCGACCCGGCCCGGGAGTGGGCGCCCGACCCGGCTGTGCGACTGGCACGCGCCGTCGACCGCGCCCTGGAGGAGACCGAGGACTCCGACCAGACCTGGGACCGGCTCCAGAAGAACCTGTCCGTGCAGTTCAAGAACCTTCAGGACGCCCTGTCCCAGCACGGGCACGGCGCCGCGTCCTGGCCTCAGGCGGGCGTCGTCCTGGTCCGTGTCACCTTCCAGGGGCGTGAGCGGTCCGTGCCCGAGATCGCCGCCGCGCTGGGGGAGGAAGTGGACGCCCGCCGCGCGCTGCTCTCGGCCCGCGAGCGCGAGGTACTGGAGAACCACCTGCTCACCGAGGTCGCCGGAACCCTGCAGCACCTCATCACCACCGCAGAGCTCCAGGTGGAGCGGATGAACGCCGAACTGGAGGGGCGCCCCACCAGCACCGGTATGCGGCTGCGCCTGCTGTGGCGGCTGCGCAGGGACGCTCCCGAAGGTGTGGTCGGCGCCCGCGGACGGCTGCTGCGCCAGACCGCCGACGCCTGGTCGGCGGACGACCGCGGGGCCGTCGGCGACTTCCTGCAACGCCTCATCGAGCGGGAACGCGACGCCGACCCCAGCGCCCCGTGGTTCGACCGCCTCAGCCGGGCCCTGGACTACCGTTCCTGGCACCGGTTCGCCGTGCAGCGCCACCAGCACGGCCAGTGGAACAGCGCGACCGGCCCGGCCTCGGGCGGCGAGCGCGTGCTGTCGGCGTCGATCCCGCTGTTCTCGGCGGCCTCCTCCTACTACGCCACCGCCACCAACCCGCACAGTCCCCGCCTGATCATGCTGGACGAGGCCTTCGCCGGTGTCGACGACGACTCCCGCGCCAAGTGCCTGGGGCTGCTGCACGCCTTCGACCTGGACGTGGTGATGACCAGCGAACGCGAGTGGGGCTGCTACCCGCAGGTGCCGGGCCTGGCCATCGCCCAGCTGTCCCGGATGGACGGGGTTCCCGCGGTGCTGGTCACCCGCTGGGAGTGGAACGGCCGGGAACGCCTCCTGGCGCCCGAGCCGGACGGGACCGGAGCAGCGGACCCGTGGGAGGCGCTCCCCGGCGGCCGGGCCGAGGGGGAGGCCTCCCAGGAGGGCCTGTGGAAGTGACCGGGCCCGACATGCCCCGGCTGCGCCGCCTGCTGGACACCCCGGCCACGGCCTGGCTCCTGGAGCGGTCGCGCCGCCGCCTGCGCGAGGGCAGGCCGCTGACCGGAACCGTCACCCGCGGCGGCGCGACGGAGGAGGAGCGCGCCGCCCTCTCCGCGCTGTTGGGCCGCCGCCCGGGCCGCGGGACCACCGTGAGCGTGCGCCTGGAACAGCTCGACGTCCTCCTGCGCGACAGCGGCGCCTGCCCCGACGGGCTGGCCGCCGCGGTGGAACTGCTCACCGGGCCCGTGGCACCGCGCGAGGAGGAGCGCGAGCGCGAAGAACGAGCCTGGGCCCGGGTGTTCGCTCCCCTGGAACGGGTGTGCGCACCCGTGCCCGCCCTGGAGGCCTGGTGCGCCGGGGTACGCCGGGACGGGCGCGTCCGCAGGATGGTCGCCGGGCCCGAGCAGGCGGGCCCCCTGGTGGACGCCGTCGCCCGGGTCGTGGACGCGCTGCCCGCCGACGGCGTGGCCCTGTCCCACCTGGCCGCCCGGGTCCTGGGCGACGCCCACGCCCTGGACGACGACCGGTCGGTGGCCACCCTGGTCCTGGGGGCCGCCCGCCTGCTGGGCGGCGAGGCCGCGGGTGAGGGGGCGGCCTGGCGGCGGCGCGTGTGGGCGTCGGTGGGGGTGTTCAGGGACGAGCTGTCTTCCACCGTGCTGGTGCTCAACCTCCCCGGGACGGCGATGAGCGCCACGGGCCGGGCCCTGGCCGCCCTGGCCGGGGCGGGGGAGCCCGCGGTCCTGACCCTGCGCCAGCTGGTCCGCGATCCCCGGCACACCCTGTGGTCGGACCGGTCGGTCTCGGTGTGTGAGAACCCGGTCGTGGCCGCCGGGGCCGCCGACCGCTGGGGAGCGGGATGCGCACCGCTGGTCTGCCTCCAGGGGGGACCGAGCGCGGCCGCCCTGACCCTGCTGCGCCAGGCGGTGGACGGGGGAGCCCGGCTGCGGGTGCACACCGACTTCGACTGGGGCGGAGTCCGTATCGCCAACGCGCTGACCCGGCAGGTTCCCTGGGAGCCGTGGCGGCTCACCGCCGCCGACTACCGCTCATCCCTGGGGGAGCGGGCGCGGCCGCTGACCGGTGCCGCCGCCCCGACCGACTGGGACCCGTCCCTGGCGGAGGCGATGGCCGCGCACGGCGTACGGGTCGAGGAGGAGACGGTTCTGGACGGCCTGCTGGCCGACCTCGGACCGGTGTGAGGGGGAGTGCTCCCCGTCACCGAGGGCGGTGGGCCCTCGGGTTCCCGACGAGGCGCCCGGTGACCCCGCCGCCGCGACGCGGACGTGAGAGGTCCGCGTTCTGCCGGTGAAGCCCCGTGGGACCCCCTCGGGACCGGGAGCCTCACGTGCCGTGGAAGACCGCGAGGTCGATCGCGGGTGCGTTCGTGTACACGACACCCCGCTCGGGTGGGACGGGTTCGCCCGACGCGGCGTCGGTGCAGTGGGCGTCGAACATCTGCGCCTCGTCGAGGGGCACCAGGCCCCGGTCGGCGACCCTCCAGCCGCGGACCGGCTTGAGGGGGATGTCGGCCCCGTGGGAAAGGGTGTGGGAAACCTGGCCGGTGAAGCTGCGCAGCACCACCGCCGCAGCGCCGCCTCCGGTACCCTCTCCAGTCCGGAACCGGGACAGCGGTGGGGAGGCACATCGATGGAAGAAGCGGTCGGTCTCCTCGTCCTGGCCTTCGGGCTCATCGTCGCCGCGGGAGCGGTGCACCACGTCAGGAACTCCGCCGCGGGAGGCGCCCTGGAGAGGAACGTCCTCATCGGGCTGAGGACGCGAGCCACCCTGGCGTCGGACCGCGCCTGGAGGGAGGGGCACCTGGCAGCGGTTCCCTGGCTCACGGCCACCGTGCGCGTCGGATACGTCGCCGGAGTGGTCGCGGTCGTGTCCGTCCTCGCGTCCATGGCGGTCGAGGCTCTCCTCCCCGTCGTCTGGATCGTCGCGGTCGCGGGGTACACCGCCTCGACGGCATGTCTGGTCACCGGAACGGTGAAGGCCCACAGGGCGGCCGAGGCGTTCGGCCCGTCGCCGCGGTAGTCCCCGCCCGCCTCTCGAACCGGAGCCGTCCGTCAGGGACCGGTGACCGGGCCCCGGGGCGGAAGCCTCTTCAGGGGCACTCCGTGTGCAGCGGCACTGCGCGTCCGGACGGCATCCGGCGGACCGGTTCCGGCGGTTGGGTCCCACAAGGGCGACGGCTCCGGAGCGCGGGATCCGGAGCGGGGCACACCCGAGGTGGATACCGACCGGCCGGTTTGCGACACTGGTAGGAACATGTGCCCAGGCTTCCAGGCACCCCCGACACGGCCGGTGCCGGTCGTCTCGGACCGGTCACCCATGACAAGGAGTCACCGATGGCTGTCGACCCCGCGGGATCCGCTCTCGCAGACATGCTGAACGAGGACCCGGGCGGTCCCTTCGTCATGCTCAACCTGTTGCGATTCGCTCCGGACGGCCGCTCCTCGTATGAGGAGTACTCGCGGCGGACCGCTCGCTTCCTGAAGAAGTACGGCGCCGAGCTGCTCTACGCCGGTGACGGCGCGACGCCCCTGGTCGCCGAGGACGGGCAGGACTGGGACGCGGTACTGCTCGTCCGCTACCCCGACCGGGAGACGTTCAGCCGTATGGTCGCCGATCCCGAGTACCAGGAGATCACCCATCTGCGTTCCCAGGCCCTGACCGAGGCCGTGCTCCAGCCGACCGTTCCCTGGGGATCCGGCCGCAACTCCTGAACGGGCCCTTCCGGTCCGAACGCGTTCGACAGCCGTGCGCGGCCGTCAGGGGCGGGCCGTGGAAACCTGCCGTGGACGACCGCGGCGGGGCGCCGCGGTCCGCCCCCTGCCATGCCTTCGCGCAGGATGGTGGGGACCCTGGGTCAGGAGGGGAAGGGGCGGGGTACTACCCTCGTCGGGCCAGTCGAACTCCACCTCGTGGAGCAGGGAACCCGGTGGGAATCCGGGACTGACGCGCAGCGGTGAGGGTAACGGGCGGGCACGCCCCGGGAACGCGCTTCCCGGGACAGCCACTGGAGCATCGCTCCGGGAAGGCGCTCCGCACCGGTCGACCCCGAGTCCGAAGACCTGCTGGCGCTGGCGGTGACGGGCCGCCAGGTCGTCCGCGGCCCCGCGAACGGGCCCTGACCCGAAGGACTCGCATGCCCCCGACGGAACCCCCATCCTCCGCCCTCCGCACCCGGCGCGACCGCTGCCCCGGAGCCCTGCGGCCCTGGCCCGCCGACGACGGGCTGCTGGTCCGGCTCCGGCTCGTCGGCGGTCGCATCCCCGCCCGCTCGCTGCGCGCCCTGGCCGCCGTGGCCGACGATTACGGCGCAGGGCGGATCCACGTCACCGGCCGGGCCAACGTGCAGCTGCGCGCCCTGCCCGGGCGTGACGGGCGGCTGGCCCCCGGAGTGCTCCGGGCCCTGGAGCGGACCGGCCTGCTGCCCTCGCCCACCCACGAGCTGGTCCGCAACGTGATGGTCTCCCCGTGCACGGGCCTGGTGGACGAGGGGGTCGGGGGCCCTCGGCTTGAGGGGGGCGCCGCGGCCGGAGGCCGTCCGTTGAGGGTGAGGGGCGGGAGGGCGGACCTGCGCCCCGTCGCCGCCGCACTGGACGGGCTGCTGTGCGCCGCACAGCACCGCGCCGCCCTTCCCGGGCGCTTCCTGTTCGTCCTGGACGACGGACGCGGCGACCTGCTCGACCGCTCCTGCGACCTGGGCCTCGTCGCCCTCGACGAACACGTCGCCCAGCTGAGGATCGGGGAGGGCTGGGGCCCGCTGACGCCGCTCGGCGAGGCCGCCGACGCGCTCGTACGGCTGGCCGACGAGTTCCTGGAACGGCGCGGCGGCGGTCCCGCCGCGCCGTGGCACGTCGCCGAGCTCACGTCGCCGCTGACCGACCCGGTGCCGCCGGACCCGCGGCTGCCGGACCCCGCTCCGCCGCTGCCGTACGGCCCGCTGCCCGGAGGCGGGCGGCACGTTCCCGTACCCGGCGACGGCCTGGACCGGTCCGCCGCCGAAGCACTCGCCGAGGAGGCGGTCGCCGCCGGACACGGCCAGCTCGTCGTCACCCCGTGGCGCGGCGTTCTCATCCCTGGAGGAACACGGTGACCATTCCGCGCCGGCCCAACCGGCACTACGAGTACGTCGACGACGGGCCCGCCATCTACGCCGACTCCTTCGCCGTCATCCGGCGCGAGGCCCGGCTCGGCCACCTGCCCGCCAACGCGGAACGGCTCGCCGTACGGATGATCCACGGCACCGGCCAGGTCGACCTCGCCGACGACCTGCTCGTCCACCCCGACCTGGTCCCCGCGGCGCGCGCGGCCCTCCGGGCCGGTGCTCCGATCCTGTGCGACGCCACCATGGTGGCCGCCGGCGTGACCAGGAACCGCCTGCCGAGCGGCAACGAGGTGCTCTGCCTCCTCGGCGACGAGCGGGTCCCCGGCCTCGCGCGGGAGTGGGGCACCACCCGCACCGCGGCCGCGGTGTCCCTGTGGGAGCCGTTGCTCGGCGGCGCCGTGGTCGCGATCGGCAACGCGCCCACCGCCCTCTTCCACCTGCTGGAGATGCTGGCCGACGGCGCCCCGCGCCCGGCCGCGGTCGTCGGTTGCCCGGTCGGCTTCGTCGGCGCCGCCGAGTCCAAGCAGGCGCTGGCGGAGTTCGCCGGCCGACACGGCGTCGACGTCCCCTACGTGACCACCCATGGCCGCCGCGGAGGGTCAGCGATGACCTCCTCGGCCCTCAACGCACTCGCCAAGGAGGAGGAGTGACCGGTCGTTTCCACGGTGTCGGCGTCGGACCCGGTGATCCCGAGCTGGTCACCCTCAAGGCGGCCAGGCTCATCGCCGGAGCCGACGTCGTCGCCTACCATGCCGGAGCCGGCAAGCAGTCCAACGCCCGCCGCATCGCCGAAGCCCTGATCCCGGACTCGGCGGTCGAGGAACAGCTCACCTATCCGGTGACCACCGGGACGACCGACCATCCGGGCGGCTACGCGGGTGCGCTGGCCGACTTCTACGAGGAGTCCGCCGCGCGGCTGGCCGCCCACCTCGACGCCGGCCTCGACGTCGTCCTGCTCTCCGAGGGCGACCCCCTGTTCTACGGGTCGTACATGTACATGCACGACCGGCTGTCCGAGCGGTACGAGACCGAGATCGTGCCCGGGGTCCCGGCGTTCACCGCCGCCGCGGCGGCCCCGCTGGCCCGGCAGACCGACGTGCTCACCGTGCTGCCCGGCACCCTGCCCGAACCGGAGCTGGCCCGCCGTCTGGCGGACACCGACGCGGCCGTGATCATGAAGCTGGGCCGGACCTTCCCGGCCGTCCGCCGCGCCCTGGAGGCGGCCGGGCGGCTGGAGCACGCGGTGTACGTGGAACGCGCCTCGATGGACGGGGAGCGGCGGCTGCCGGTCGCGGAGGTCGACCCGGAGACGGTGCCCTACTTCTCCCTGGTGCTGGTCACCGGCGACAGCCGCAACGGCAAGCGGTCCCGGCGGACCGGCACGGCGGCGCCGACGGCACCGAAGCCCGTCGAACCGGCGGCCGAACTGCTGGTCGTCGGCCTGGGCCCCGGTCCCGGGCACTGGCTCACCCCCGAGGCCTCCGCGGCGCTCGCCGAGGTGGACCACGTGGTGGGCTACGCCTCCTACGTCGACCGGGTCCCGCAGCGCCCCGGACTCACCCGGCACGCCTCCGGCAACACCGTCGAGCTCCAGCGCGCCCGGTTCGCCCTCGACCTGGCCAGGAACGGCGAACGCGTCGCCGTGGTCTCCGGCGGGGACGCCGGCGTCTTCGGCATGGCCACCGCCGTGTTCGAGGCGGCCGAGGACCCCGACTACCAGGACGTGCCCGTCCGGGTGCTGCCGGGGGTCAGCGCCGTTCAGGCGGTCGCGGCCCGGGCGGGCGCTCCGGTCGGCGGCGACTTCGCGGTGATGAGCCTCTCGGACCGCCTCAAACCGTGGGAGGTGGTCGAGCGGCGGCTGCGCGCCGTCGCCGGGGCCGACCTGGCGCTGGCCGTCTACAACCCGGCCTCCCGGTCCCGGACCGAACAGATCGTCACCGCCCGCCGGATCCTGCTGGAGCACCGCGAGCCCGACACCGTGGTCGTCGTCGGCCGGGACATCGGCCGGGACGGCGAGTCCCTGACGGTGACCACCCTCGGGGAACTCGACCCGGCCACCATCGACATGCGCTGCCTGCTGATCGTCGGCGCGTCCGGCACCCGGGTCTCCGGGACGGGCCGTGTCTGGACCCCGAGGTGGGTGAGACCGTGACCGTGCACTTCGTGGGGGCGGGGCCCGGCGCCGCCGACCTGCTGACGGTCCGCGCCACGCGGATGCTCGCCGAGGCCGACGTGGTGCTGTACCCCGGCACGTACCTGGACCCGGAGGTCCTCACCCACTGCGCGCCCGGCGCCGAACTGGTGGACACCCAGGGCCTGGACCTCGACCGCATCACCGAGCACCTGGTCGCCGCGCACGCCGAGGGCCGGGACGTCGTCCGGCTCACCTCCGGCGATCCGTCGCTCTACTCGGCGCTCGCCGAGCAGACCCGCCGGCTCGACGCCCGCGGCGTCCCGTGGGACGTCACGCCGGGGGTGCCCGCGTACGCGGCCGCCTCGGCGCTGGCGGGGCGGGAGCTGACCGTTCCGCTGGTGGCCCAGTCGGTGGTGCTGACCCGGACCCAGGCACGCTCGACCGCCATGCCGGACACGGAGTCGCTGGCGGCGTTCGCGGCGACCCGGGCCACGCTGGTGCTGCACCTGGCCATCAGGCGGGTGCGGGAGCTGATGGCGCAGCTCGGGCCCGAGTACGGCGGCGACTGCCCGGTCGTCGTCGTCCACCGGGCCAGCCAGCCGGGTGAGGCGGTGCTGCGCGGCACGGTCTCCACCATCGCCGACGCGGTGGAGGAGGCCGGGTTCCGGCAGGCGGCGGTGATCCTCGTGGGGCGGGCGCTCGACCCCGGCACGGGTGGTGAGTCCCATCTCTACGATCCGGCCCGCCCCCGGGCCGGCGACTAGGTTCAGCTTCGCTTTGGCGAGGAACCCCGGGGGCTTCAGCCCCGGGAGGAATCGCCGCGCGACCCACACCGATCCTCTAGTGACAGGGGTCACACCGGGCTGCTTTGGCTGCGTTCTGTCACTGTCCGGGTGCACGATGGTGGGCGTGTCGAAGATCGTCGTGCGCATCAAGCTCACACCGTCGCCGGAGCAGGCCACGGTGCTGGCCTCGACCCTGCGCGCGCTCAACGACCATGCCACCTGGGTGGCGAAGGTCGCCCACGAACGCGGTGTGACACGCAACTACGAACTGCGCAAGCACACCTACCGACCGCTACGTGAGGCCGGGGTGGGCTCACAAGCCGCCCAACATGTGATCAAGCGGGTGTGTGACGCCTACCGCACCCAACGCTCGAACCTGAACAACGGCAACTACGGACTCAAGGGATCGGCCCGCCACAAGCGGATCGAGTCCACGCCCATCGAGTTCCGTGCGGATGCGGCGCACCCCTACGACCAGCGCAACCTGTCCTTCGCCCTGGACGCGCGCACCATCTCGTTGTGGACCGTCCGCGGCAGGCTCAAGGACGTGCCGTTCGCCGGTTCACCCGACCAGACGAAGAGGTTGGCCGAGCACAAACGGGGCGAGTGCGACCTGCTCTGCCGCGACGGCGTCTGGTTCCTTGCCGTGAGCGTCGACGTCCCTGACGCCCCCGAGTTCGAACCAGACTCTTTTCTCGGGGTCGACCTGGGTATCGTCAACATCGCCACCACCAGCGACGGGCAGGTGATGGCCGGGCGCCAGATCAACCGGTACCGCCGCCGCCAGCACAGGCTGCGGGCCAAGCTCCAGGCCAAGGGCACAAGGTCCGCCCGGCGGTTGCTCAAGAAGCGCCGCCGCCGTGAGGCCAGGCACGCCAAGGACACCAACCACCAGATTTCCCAACGCATCGTGGCCGTGGCTGAACGCACCGGGCGCGGCATCTCCCTGGAGGACCTCAGGGGGATCCGCGGCCGGGTACGGCAACGCAAGTCCCAACGGGCCGCGCTGCACTCCTGGGCCTTCCATCAACTGGGGCAGTTCATCGCCTACAAGGCCCGCCTGAAGGGTGTGCCGGTGGTGTTCGTGAATCCGGCGCACTCCTCACGCGAGTGCGCCGAGTGCTCCTACACCGACAAGGCCAACCGGGTCTGTCAGGCCTTGTTCGTTTGCCGGGGCTGCGGCGTCGTTGCGCACGCGGACCGGAATGCTTCCCGTGTCCTGGCCCGTCGGGGCCAGGACACGTGGAACGCGGGGCGGAAGTCACACGTCCCACCCGAGGACCTCTAACGGGGTTTTCGGGTCAGACGCGGTGGATGTTCCTGGCGGCCAGTCAGGTGTTCAACTGCACGCTCGGTCGTTCACGGCCGAGAAGCTGACGAACCACTGGGTGACCGTGCGGGCGGGCGTCCAGCCGGTGAACGTGCCGACGGGCGCGGTGGTCTCGACGGCGACACGGGCCAGCTCCCCTCCGTGGCGCCGGTAGGCGTCCGCGAGCAGGTGCTCGGTCTCCAGCGTCACCCCGTGCACCACGAGCCGGCCACCCGGCCGCAGCGCTCGCAGGCAGGTGTCGAGCACGCCCGGACGGGTCGCGCCGCCGCCGAGGAACACCGCGTCGGGCGCGCGCAGGCCGTCCAGCGCGTCCGGTGCGCGGCCGGTGACCACGTGCAGCCCGGGGACGCCGAGGCGGCCCGCGTTGCGGCTGATCCGCGCGGCACGTCCGGCGTCGGCCTCCACCGCCGTTGCGGTGCAGGTCGGGTGGGCCCGCATCCACTCGACGCCGACCGAGCCCGCACCCGCGCCCACGTCCCACAGGTGCTGCCCCGGCGAGGGCGCCAGCCGGGCCAGCGCCGAGGCGCGCAGGTCCCTCTTGGTCAGCTGCCCGTCGTGCTCGAACGCGTCGTCGGGCAGCCCCGGGACCAGGCCGTACCCGGACGGGCCGGCGAGCTCCAGAGCCAGCACGTGCAGTGCGGGCACCCTCCCGGGAGGGGCCGCCGTCAGCCAGCCGTCCGCCGTGGTCTCCAGGCGGGACTCCGAGTCCGCGCCCAGGTCGCCCAGCACGGTCATGCGGCTGGCGCCGTAGCCGGCGCCGGCCAACAGGGCGGCGACCGCCGCGGGAGTGTCCCCGTCCGAGGAGAGCACCAGGACACGGTGACCGGGCGCCAGCTCCCGCAGCAGCAGGCGGGGATCGCGCCCGACCAGTCCCACCACCGCGCACCGTTCCGCGGGCCAGCCCATCCGGGCGCGGGCCAGGGCGACCGAGGAGACGGACGGCTCCACCCGCACGGTGTCCGCGCCCAGCAGCTCGATCAGAGTGGTGCCGACACCGGACACGAGGGGGTCGCCGGAGGCGAGCGCCACCGCAGAGGCGCCGTCGAGGGAGGCGAGCAGGGACGGCAGGCCCTCCCGCAGGGGAGAGGGCCAGGCCTCACGGCGCTGCCCGGGCCGGCCGGGCAGCATCGCCAGGTGCCTGCGGCCGCCCAGCACCACGTCCGCGTCCAGGACGAGCCCGCGCAGCCGTTCCGGCACGCCGGACCAGCCGTCGGCGCCGACGCCGACGACGGTGATCCCGGTTCCGGGCGGGGGCCTCGTGCCGTGGGTGTCCGTCGATGGTGTCCCGTCTCGCCGCGGAGCGGCCTCCGGGAGGGGAGGGCGGGTGTCGTCCTTCATGGCCGTGACGTTATCGTGGCGGCCACAGGCACGAGGTGCCCCAACGGCCCAGCCATCGGAAACGGTGGGGACGGCGGGAGGGGAGAATCTGGGAAGCCCGGTGAGACTCCGGCACAGGCCCGCTGCGGTGAACCGAGCCTCCGTACAGGAGGACTCGGCAAGTCCGAAGACCGGCCTCGCGCCCGCCCCTGACGGATGGCGAAACGAGCGGGAGCCTCACATGCCATTGCGCACGTCGCACTACCCCTTCTCCGCGATCGTCGGCTGCGACGCCGAGCAGCTCGACGACCTGGGCCTCTCCCTCGTCCTCACCAGCGTCTCGCCGGAGATCGGCGGCGTCCTGGTGCGCGGGGAGAAGGGCACGGCCAAGTCCACCGCCGTCCGGGCCCTCGCCTCCCTCCTCCCGCCCGTCGACGTCTACCAGGGCGACCGGTTCTCCGTGGACCCCGCCGACCCGGCGCAGCGGTCGCCGGACGGCCCCTTCGAGCCCGGCGCGACCGTGGAGAGCCGCCCGGTGCGACTCGTCGAACTGCCCGTCGGCGCCACCGAGGACCGGGTCCTCGGCTCCCTGCACCTGGAACAGGCGCTCACGCACGGCAAGGTCGCCTACGAGCCCGGCCTGCTGGCCCGGGCCCACCGCGGGCTTCTCTACGTCGACGAGGTCAACCTGCTCCACGACCACCTGGTCGACCTCCTCCTCGACGCCGCCGCGACCGGCCGGGTGACCGTGGAACGCGACGGGTTCTCCGTGGAGCACGCGGCCCGGTTCCTGCTCATCGGCACGATGAACCCCGAGGAGGGCGAGCTGCGGCCGCAGCTCCTCGACCGGTTCGGGCTCACCGCGGAGGTCGCCGCGCCGCGCGAGCCCGGGACCCGCGCCGAGGTGGTCCGCAGGCGCATGGCCCACGACGCCGACGCCGACGCCTTCGCCGGGCGCTACCGCGAGGCAGAGGAGGCCCTCGCCGAGCGCATCGCCCTGGCCCGGGAGGCGCTCGGGCGGGTACGGCTGTCGGAGGCCGCGCTGCTGAAGATCGCCGAGGTGTGCGCGGCCTACGACGTGGACGGCCTGCGTGCCGACATCGTCACCGCGCGCACGGCGGTGGCGCACGCGGCCTGGGAGGGCCGGACCTCGGTCACCCGGGCCGACATCCGCCGCGCCGCCACGCTCGCCCTGCCGCACCGGTGCCGACGCAACCCGTTCGACGCGCCGGGACTCGACGAGGACCTCCTGGACCGGATCCTGGGCGACGAGGAACCGCCGCCCGACCCCCCGGAGCCGCCGGGCCCGGGAGGGACCGACGACCCCGCTGACTCCGACGGCCCCTCCGACACCGGCGACCCGTCGGACGCCGAGGACCCGTCGGACGCCGAGGATCCCGCCGAGGCCTCGGACGGCGAGCCGGACGGCCAGGGGCAGCCCCCGGCACCCGCCGAGCGGGAACCCGCGTCCGCCGAGCGGGAACCGGTGGGTTCCGACAGCGACGCCCCGGAGCCCCACCCCGCCGGCGGTTCTCCGGCCCCGGCCACGGCCACCGCTCCCTACCGGACCCGGCTGCTCACCGCGCGGGGCTCCGGTGAGGGGGCCGACGGCAGACGCAGCCGCGCCGTCGGCGTGCGGGGCCGCCGGATCGGCTCCGCCGCGCCCGGCCGGGGATCCGGCGGCTCGCTCCACCTGGGCGAGACCGTGCGGGCCGCCGCGTCCCGGCCGCGGGACGGCGGCCGGCTGCGACTCCGCCCCCGGGACCTGCGCGTGGCGGTCCGTGAGGGCCAGGAGACCAACCTGATCCTGTTCTGCGTCGACGCCTCCGGCTCCATGGCCGCGCGCAAGCGCATGACCGAGGTCAAGACCGCGGTCCTCTCCCTCCTCCTCGACGCCTACCGGCGCCGCGACAAGGTCGGCCTGATCACCTTCCGGGGAAGCGGCGCCGAACTCGTGCTGCCGCCGACCCGCTCCGTGGACGCCGCCGCGGCCCGCCTCGACGAGCTGCCCGCCGGGGGGCGCACCCCGCTCGCCGAGGGTCTGCTGGAGGCGGCCCGCGTCCTTCGGCGCGAACGCCTGAGGGACCCGAGGCTGCGCCCGCTCCTCCTCGTCGTCACCGACGGCCGGGCCACCGGCGGACGGGGTGCCGTCGGCCGTGCGATGGGCGCCGC
Organism: Nocardiopsis quinghaiensis; assembly: GCF_008638365.1. Taxonomy (GTDB): domain Bacteria; phylum Actinomycetota; class Actinomycetes; order Streptosporangiales; family Streptosporangiaceae; genus Nocardiopsis; species Nocardiopsis quinghaiensis. Next base: position 162,191 of record NZ_VWVU01000005.1, read on the forward strand.
CGACCACGTCGCCGGGCTGGGCGTCACCACCGTCGTGGTGGACGGCGAGTCCGGTCCGCTGCGCCTCGGCCTCGCCGCACGCCTCGCCGCCCGACTGGGCGCCGACCACCTACCCGTTGGCGAGGTCAGCGCGGACGCGCTGGGCAGCGCCGTACGAGAGAGGGCCGCCTGATGCCTCAGGGACAACCGCTCGTCGTTCCCGACGACGGGCTCACCACGCGGCAGCGCCGCAACCAGCCGCTGCTCGCCGTCCACACCGGTGACGGCAAGGGCAAGTCGACCGCCGCGTTCGGCCTCGCGCTGCGCGGCTGGAACCAGGGCTGGCGGATCGGGGTGTTCCAGTTCGTCAAGTCGGCGAAGTGGCGCATCGGCGAGCAGACCGTGCTGGAACGCCTGGGCCGGCTCCACGAGGAGACCGGCGAGGGCGGCCCGGTCGAATGGCACAAGATGGGCTCCGGCTGGTCGTGGAGCCGCCGCAAGGGCAGTACCGAGGACCACGCCGCGGACGCGGTCGAGGGCTGGGAGGAGATCAAGCGGCGGCTCGCCGACCAGACGCACGACCTGCTCATCCTCGACGAGTTCACCTACCCGGTCAACTGGGGCTGGATCGACGTCGAGGACGTCGTGGCCGCCCTTGTGGACCGCCCCGGACGCCAGCACGTGGTGATCACCGGCCGCCGCGCCGACCCGCGGCTGGTGGAGGCCGCCGACCTCGTCACCGAGATGACGAAGGTCAAGCACCCCATGGACGCCGGACGGAAGGGCCAGCGGGGGATCGAGTGGTGAGGTCCCCGGCGGCCTCCGGGCCGACGGCCCTGCCCCGGCTGATGATCGCCGCCCCCATGACCGGGCAGGGCAAGACCACGGTCGCGACCGGGCTGATGGCCGCGCTCCGTGACGCCGGACACGCGGTGAGCGGCCACAAGGTGGGCCCCGACTACATCGACCCCGGCTACCACGCCCTCGCCACCGGGCGTCCCGGCCGCAACCTCGACCCCCACCTGGTCGGCGAGGAGCGGGTGGCGCCGCTGCTCCTGCACGGGGCGCGCGGTGCCGACGTCGCCGTGGTGGAGGGGGTGATGGGCCTGCACGACGGGCGGATCGGCACCGACGGGTTCGCCTCGTCCGCGCATGTGGCGGCCCTGACCCGGACACCGGTGGTGCTCGTCGTGGACGTGTCCCGGATGTCCCGTTCGGTGGGCGCGCTGGTGGCGGGCATGGCCGCGTACGACCCGGCGGTGGAGGTCGCCGGTGTGATCCTCAACCAGGCGGGCTCGGCACGGAACGTCGCCGAGATCACCCGTGCCACACGCCTGCCCGTCCTCGGCGTGGTCCACCGCGACGAGCGGCTCGCCAGCCCGTCCCGGCACCTCGGTCTCGTCCCGGCGTCGGAGAGGGCGGAGTCGGCGCACGTGGTCGAACGGCTCGGAGAGCACGTCGCGCGCCAGGTGGACCTGGACGCACTGCTCTCCCTGGCCCGTTCCGCGCCCGCCCTGGACGCCCGGCCCTGGGATCCGGCACAGGCACTGGAGGCACCCCCCACGGCCCGGCGGCCGGTGGTCGCGGTGGCGGGCGGCCGGGCCTTCACCTTCCGCTACGCGGAGACCGAGGAGCTGCTCACCGCCGCCGGGTGCGAGGTCGTCGGCTTCGACCCGCTCAGCGACACCGAACTGCCCGCAGACACCCGGGGCGTCTACCTCGGCGGAGGCTTCCCCGAGGTGTACGCCGGTCGGCTCGCCGCCAACCGGAGCCTGCTGGCCGAGTTGCGCGGCGCGGTACGGGACGGGGTGCCGACCGTCGCCGAGTGCGCGGGCCTGCTCTACCTCGCCGAGTCGCTCGACGGCGCGCCCATGGCCGGGGCCGTCCCCGCGCACGCCCGGATGACGGAGCGGCTCACCCTGCGCTACCCCGAGGCGACCTCGCCCGGGGACACCCTGCTGACCCGGGCCGGGGAGAGGGTCACCGGACACGAGTTCCACCGCACCGGCACCACCCCCGGCGCCTCCGGTGCCTGCCCGGCGTGGGACATCGACGGCACGCCGGAGGGTTTCGCCTCGCCGACGCTGCACGCCTCCTACCTCCACGTCCACTGGGCCGGACACCCCCGGCTCGCCGCCCGCTTCGCCGATGCCGTGCGTGCCGCCCCGGCCCCGGTACCCGCCGATCCGGTCCCCGCCGCCCGGACGACCGTTCCCGGCACCGTGCCGGTGGCCGATCCGCTCCGCCACCACGGCGACGCGGAGGCGCGCGGCGGCCTGCTGGACCTCGCCGTCAACGTCTACGCGGGGGATCGGCCCGCCTGGCTCGACCGGGCCCTGCGCGAGAGCCTGGACCACGCCGCCGTCTACCCCGACCCGGAGCCGGCCCGAGCCGCGATCGCCCGCCGCCACGCCCGCCGGCCCGCCGAGGTCCTGCCGACGGCGGGCGCGGCGGAGGCGTTCACCCTGGTCGCGCGGCTGCGGCCGTGGCGGCGTCCGGTGGTGGTGCACCCCCAGTTCACCGAGCCGCACGCCGCTTTGGAACAGGCCGGGCACACCGTCACGACCGTGCTCTGTACGGCTGAGGACGGTTTCGCGTTCGACACGGCAGCCGTACCCGACGACGCGGACCTGGTGGTGGTCGGCAACCCCACCAACCCCACCGGTGTCCTGCACCCGGCGGCGGCACTGCGCGGGCTGTGCCGCCCCGGTCGGCTGGTGGTGGTCGACGAGGCCTTCATGGACGCCGTGCCGGGTGAGCCGGAGTCCCTGGCGGGCGAGCGGACCGAGGGACTGGTGGTACTGCGCAGCCTCACCAAGCACTGGTCGATCCCGGGCATCCGGGCCGGGTACGCCGTGGGGGACGAGGCCGCGGTGGGCGGGCTGGGCCGGGCGCAGACGCCGTGGTCGGTGTCCGCGCCCGCGATCGCCGCCACCGTCGCCTGCATGACCGACGAAGCGAGCGCGGAAGCGGGGCGCCGGGCCGAGGAGCTCGACGGCTGGCGTGCCGGCCTGGAGGCCGGGCTGCGGGAGGCGGGCCTGGAGTTCGTTCCGTCCCGTGCGCCCTTCGTCCTGGTGAGGGCGGGGGAGGAAGTCCACGCGCGCCTGCGCGACCAGGGCGTCGCGGTGCGGCGGGCCGACACCTTCCCGGGGCTGGACGCCTCCTGGGTGCGCGTGGCCGTACGGCCTCCGGACACCACCCGGCGCCTGCTCGACGCTCTTTCGGCGGTGTGAGCGGGGCGGCCGTGGCTCCGGAGCGCGGAGAGGTTCAGCGGGCGAAGCGCTTGAGTCCCTCCGTGTCCAGGACAACCCCGGTTCCCGGGATCTCGACCGCTTCCCCGTAGGGGTGTTCCGACCGGTCCAGGTATCTGCCGCCTACAGGCCGGGAGTGCACCACTACGGTGTCGGTCTCGCGGTCCACCAGCAGATACACGCTGATGCCGCTGTCGGCATAGGCGGCGGGCTTCTCCACCCTGTCGCGGGCGTGTGTGTCAGCGTCCCAGGAAGTCACCTCGACGACCGCGTTGATACCGCCGGGGTCGGCCCATTCTCCAGACTGGTCGAAATGACCGACCGGGGCGAGGATCCCGTCGGGGCGTGCGCGTCCTTTCCGGTAAGGGTCGACCTTCAGCCCTTGCCCGGTGACATTGAGATCCAGGTCGGGCCGGTGCGCCATGAACTGGCGCATCAGCCACATGAGGATTCCGCCGTGAGCCCCGTCGGTCACCTTGTGAACCCAGACCTTTCCATTGATGTGTTCGAGGGTGACGCCCTCCTCGTTACGGGCGATCTCAGCGAGACGCTCGAACAGCTCGGGAGTGAGGGGCGGTTCGGGGCTGGGCCGCGGGTGGTGGTCGGTGACGGTCATGTTGACATGGTAAGCGAGACGCATCTGTCTTCCACTGGTTTGTTCATCAGTTGCGGGGACCGGATTCGCGTCCGCCTGTACCCGTTCATCCTGGCCCGAGCTGGAGCGGAGGAGCAGCGGCAGTGGTGCGGTGCATGGAGGACTACTCATGATCGCGAAGCCTGTCCGCGCCAATCTCACGTGGATGAGGAGAAGAGCAGCTACAGCGCTGGCATCGGCGGGAACCGTGTGGAAGTGGCCGACCTCGCCTGCGGCCTTGTCATGCACGACTCCAAGCGTCCCGCCGCTGGGTATCTCCCCCTCCCCACCGAGTGGAGCGGCTTCCTCGGCACCGTCCTCCCGCGTTGACCAGCGCGAAGCGCGGGTGCTTCGTCACGGCTGTCCCGGTGGTCACCCCAGGGCGGTCACCCAGGCGAACGCGGCCTCCACGTCGTGGACGGTGGGGACACCGGGCGGGCCCGGCGGGCGCCGCACCACCACGACCGGGACGCCGAGCAGCCGCGCGGCCTCCATCTTCGGCCAGGTGTAGGTGCCGCCGGAGTCCTTGGTGACCAGGACGTCCGCGCGGTGTCCGTCCATCAGGTCCAGTTCACCGTCGAGGTCGTACGGTCCCCGGCTGGTCACCAGCCGCCAGGCGGCGGGCGGTTCGAGTTCGGGAACGTCCACCACCCGGGCCAGGACCGCCCGTCGGCCCAGTTCCGGAGCGAAGCGGGCGAGTTCCTGGCGGCCGACCGTGAGGAACGGCCGAGCGCCGAGCGCCGCCGCCCTCTCCGCCGCCTCCTCGTGGCCGGAGGTGTAGTGCCAGGCCGGATCGGGGGTCCAGCCGGGCCGCTCCAGCCGCAGCAGGGGGACGTCGGTGCAGGCGGCCGCCGCGTTGGCGGTCATGCCGAGGGCGAAGGGATGGGTGGCGTCCACCACCGCGTCGTAGGCGGTGAGCGCCGCGCGCAGTCCGGGCACTCCGCCGAAGCCGCCGATCCGGACCCCTCCCACCGGTAGTCGGGGACGGGCCACCCGCCCGGCCAGCGACGTGGTCACGTCGACGCCCGCACCGACCAGGAGTGCGGCGAGCTCACGGGCCTCGGACGTGCCGCCGAGGAGCAGCAGCCTCACCGAAGGAGACTGGGCCGGAGGCCTCTGTTGAGGGTGGTAGCCCGTTTCCGGCGCGGAGCGCCCACCCGGGCGATGGTGGGCGACGGGAGGGCTCCCTGGCGCCAGCGCGGGCAGACCCGCCGGGGCTCCCTCGCGGGCGAGGGCGAGCAGCGCGTCGACGTCTAGGTGCCGCTCCACGAGGTCGGCGAGCAGGTCGAGGCGCCGCTCCCGGGCGTCGGCGAAACGCACACCGGACGGTTCGTGGCCGAGCGCCTCGGAGAGGAAGGCGGTGCGGAAGGCGTCTCCCTCCAGGCTGCCGTGCCACATGGTGCCGAAGACGTTCCCCGAGCGGGCGCCTCCCGGGAACTCCTCCGCGCCGCCGCCGACCGTGATCCGGCCGTGGTGGATCTCGTATCCGCGCGCGGGCGCGCCGAGCGCCTCCCCGGACGGCAGGCGGAGCGTCTTCTCGGCGGTGAAGTCGGTCCGTGCGTCGAGCAGCCCGAGGCCGTCCGCGCACGTGCCGGGCTCGGCCTCGACGCCGTCCGGATCGGCGACGGCCGCGCCGAGCATCTGGAACCCGCCGCAGACGCCGAGCAGCGGCCGGCCGCTGCGGGCGTGTTCGGTGATCGCCCGGTCGAGTCCGCGGGAGCGCAGCCAGGCCAGGTCGGCGAGGGTGGAGCGGGTACCGGGCAGGACGACCAGGTCGGCGTCGGCGAGGTCGCGCGGACCGGAGGCGAAGACGACGTCGAGGCCGGGCTCCAGGCCGAGGGCGTCCACGTCGGTGAAGTTGCTGATCCGGGGCAGGCGCACCACCGCCACCCGTCGGCCGGAGCCCCCGGCCGTCCGGCGGCCCTCCAGGTCCAGGGCGTCCTCCGAGTCCAGCCAAAGCCCCGGGTCCCACGGCAGGGTGCCGTACACCCGGCGGCCCGTGATCCGTTCGAGGTCGTCCAGTCCGGGCCGCAGCAGTCCGGTGTCCCCACGGAACTTGTTGATCACGAAGCCCGCCATCAGCGCCTGGTCGGCGGGTTCCAGCAGACCCACCGTGCCGTACAGCGCGGCGAGGACGCCGCCCCGGTCGATGTCGCCGACGACCACCACGGGCAGGCCCGCGTGCCGGGCCAGGCCCATGTTCACGTAGTCGCCCGCCCGCAGGTTGGTCTCGGCGGGGCTGCCCGCGCCCTCGGCGACGACGATGTCGTGGCGGGCCGCCAGGTCGTCGTACGCGCCGTGCGCGGCCTTCGCCAGATGGCGGCGGCCGGACTCCCAGTCGGCCGAGGACACGTCCCCGGCGGGGTGCCCCAGCAGGACGACGTGGCTGCGCCGGTCGGTGCCCGGCTTGAGGAGCACGGGGTTCATGGCGGGCTCCGGCGTGACGCGGGCGGCCAGCGCCTGCACCCACTGGGCCCGGCCGATCTCCGCGGGGCGGCCGTCGGGGCCGTGGCAGACCATGGAGTTGTTGGACATGTTCTGCGCCTTGTACGGCGCGACCCGCACGCCGCGGCGTGCGAAGGCCCGGCACAGAGCGGTGGTGACGACGCTCTTGCCGGCGTCGGAGGTGGTCCCGGCGACCAGCAGGCCGCCACCACCCCCGACGGAGGCCTGCGGCCCGGTCCCGCTCATACCGGCCTCCTCAGCAGCGCGACGTCCATCACCCATCCGGCACGGTCCTTGGCCCGTGTCCGGGCCGCGTCGATCCCGGGCAGCACGTCGCCGACCCGTCCGGCGACCAGCTCCTCCGTGTCGGTGCCCACGTTGGCGCCCCACCAGACCGACCAGTGCTCCAGGCCCTCGAACGCGGGCTTCCCGCCGAGCATGACGACGATGTTGTCCTGCCCGGCGTCGACGGCCTCGCGCAGCCGGCGCGCCGGGGTGACGTGGACCGGACGACCCACCTCGTGCAGCACGATCCGGTGCCGCGCGGCGAGGAGCTGGGGGGCGCTGACGCCGGGGAGCACGTCGTGTTCCACGGGAACGACGCCCCGCGCGGCGATCCGCTCCACGATCCGCAGGGTGGAGTCGTACAGGGCCGGGTCGCCCCAGACCAGGAACGCCGCGGTGCCGCCGCATGCGCCGAGCACCCGTTCATAGGCGGCGACCCGGGCCTCGTGCCAGGCGGCGACCGCGGCCGGGTAGTCAGCGGGGTCGTCGCGGTCACGCTCCGGGTCGGGCACGGTGACCAGGGGGACGCCGTACGTGTCGCAGACGGTCTGGCGCAGGGCGAGCAGCCCGTCGTCATCGTGTTTGCGGGCGGCCACCGCGTAGTCGCAGCCCCGCAGCGCGTCGGCGACCTCCTGCGTGACGTGTCGCGGCCCCATGCCGATGCCGAGGATCCGTACCCTCATTCCGATCGGTCCTCCAGGTCGCCCTCGACCTCCAGGTAGACCTCCGTCAGGGCTTCGAGCGTCGCCGGGTCCGGCTCGGCCCACAGCCCGCGCCGGGCGGCCTCGTGCAGCCGCTCGACGATGCCGTGCAGCGCCCACGGGTTGGAGCGGCGCAGGAACTCCTGGGTCTCGGGGTCGAGCGCGTACTCGGCCGCGAGCTTCTCGTACATCCAGTCGTGGACGACGCCGGCCGTGGCGTCGAAGCCGAAGAGGTAGTCGACGGTGGCGGCCAGCTCGAAGGCGCCCTTGTAGCCGTGGCGCCGCATGGCGGAGATCCAGCGCGGGTTGACCACCCGGGCCCGGAACACGCGGGCGGTCTCCTGGGCGAGGGTGCGGGTGCGCACCGCGTCGGGAGAGGTGGAGTCGCCGACGTAGGCCTTGGGCTCGGCGCCGGTGAGGGCGCGGACGGTGGCGATCATGCCGCCGTGGTACTGGAAGTAGTCGTCGGAGTCGGCGATGTCGTGCTCGGCGCTGTCGATGTTCTTCGCGGCGACCTTGATCCGGCGGTAGTTGGTGCGCATGTCGTCGGCGGCCGGGACGCCGTCGAGGCCGCGTCCGTACGCGAAACCGCCCCAGGCCGTGTAGACCTCGGCGAGGTCGCTGTCGTCGCGCCAGCTGCCGGACTCTACGAGTTGGAGGATGCCGGCGCCGTACGAGCCGGGCGCGGAGCCGAAGATCCGGGTGGTGGCGCGGCGCCGGTCGCCGTGCGCCTCCAGGTCGGCGCGGGCGTGGGCTCGGACGAAGTTCTGCTCCTCCGGTTCGTCGAGGTCGGCGACCAGGTTCACGGCGTCGTCCAGCATGGCGACCACGTGGGGGAACGCGTCGCGGAAGAAGCCGGAGATGCGCACCGTGACGTCGACGCGCGGACGGCCCAGGTCCTCCAGCGGTACCACGTCGAGCCGGGAAACCCGGCGGGAGGCCTCGTCCCACTCCGGCCGGACGCCGAGGAGCGCCAGCACCTCGGCGATGTCGTCGCCGGACGTGCGCATGGCGGAGGTGCCCCACACCGACAGGCCCACCGACTCCGGGTAGGTGCCGGTCTCCTCCAGATGGCGGCGCAGCAGGGAGTCGGCCATCGCCTGACCTGTCTGCCAGGCGAGCCGGGAGGGGACGGCGCGGGGGTCGACGGTGTAGAAGTTGCGGCCGGTCGGCAGCACGTTGACCAGGCCGCGCAGCGGAGAGCCGGACGGGCCCGCCGGGACGAAGCCGCCCTCCAGGGCGTGGACGACGTGGTCGAGTTCGTCGGTGGTGCGGGCGAGGCGGGGCACCACCTGTGCGGCGGCGAACTCCAGGACGCGGCGCACCTCGGGCTCCTCCTGCAGGTCCGCCGCGGCGGCCGGGTCCCAGCCCGCGGCCTCCATCCGCTCGACGAGGCGGCGGGCGCGTGCCTCCGCCTCGTCGACCTCGCCGGTCGGCGCGTCCTCCTTCAGGCCGAGGGCGGACCGCAGACCGGGCACCGCGGCACCGACGCCTCCCCACACCTGGGCGGCGCGCAGGACGGCCAGGACCAGGTTCACCCGCGCCTCACCCGCCGGCGCCTCGCCGAGCACGTGCAGGCCGTCGCGGATCTGCGCGTCCTTGATCTCGCACAGCCAGCCGTCGACGTGGAGCAGGAAGTCGTCGAACTCCTCGTCACCCGGCCGCTCCTCCAGGCCGAGGTCGCGGTGCAGCTCCGCCGCGCGCATCAGGGACCAGATCTCGCCCCGGACCGCGGGCAGCTTGGCCGGGTCCATGGCCGCGATGTTCGCGTGCTCGTCGAGCAGCTGTTCCAGGCGTGCGATGTCGCCGTAGGTCTCCGCGCGGGCCATCGGCGGGATGAGGTGGTCGACGACCGTGGCATGGGCGCGGCGCTTGGCCTGGGCGCCCTCGCCCGGGTCGTTGACCAGGAACGGGTAGACCAGCGGCAGGTCGCCGAGCGCGGCGTCGGGGCCGCAGGCGGCGGACGGCGCGGCGTTCTTGCCGGGCAGCCACTCCAGCGAACCGTGCTTGCCGAGGTGGACCACGGCGTGGGCGCCGAAGCCGTGCTCCAGCCAGCGGTAGGCGGCCAGGTAGTGGTGGCTCGGGGGCAGGTCGGGGTCGTGGTAGATGGCGATCGGGTTCTCACCGAAGCCGCGCGGCGGCTGGACCAGGACGACGACGTTGCCGGCGCGCAGCGCGGCGAGGACGAGTTCGCCCGCGTCGTTCACGTACAGGCGGCCGGGGGCGGGCCCCCACGCCTCGGTCATCGCGTCCTTCAGGGACGCGGGCAGGCCCTCGGTCCAGGCGGCGTACTCCTCGGGCGTGATCCGCACCTGGGCGTCGGTCAGCTGGACGGAGGTCAGCCAGTCCTCGTCCTGGCCTCCCGCCGCGATCAGGGCGTGCATCAGCGCGTCGCCGGCCTCCGTGTCGTCGGGCAGGTCCAGTCCGGGCAGGTCGTCGGGCGCGCCCAGGTCGTAGCCCTCGGCGCGCAGCCGGCGCAGCAGGCGGACCAGTGAGCGGGGCGTGTCGAGTCCGACGGCGTTGCCGATGCGGGAGTGCTTGGTCGGATAGGCGGACAGGACGACCGCGATCCGCTTCTCGGCGGGGGGCACGTGCGGCAGCCGGGCGTGGGCGACCGCGATCCCGGCCAGACGGGCGCAGCGCTCGGGGTCGGCGACGTAGCGGGGCAGCCCGTCGCGGTCGATCTCCTTGAAGGAGAACGGCACGGTGATGATCCGGCCGTCGAACTCCGGGATGGCGATCTGGCTCGCCGAGTCGAGCGGGGTGACACCGTCGTCGGAGGCCTCCCAGTCGGCTCGGGAGCTGGTCAGGCACAGGCCCTGGAGGACGGGGACGTCCAGGGCCGCCATCCGTTCCACGTCCCACGCCTCGTCGTCCCCGCCGGCGCTCGCGGACGCGGGCACGCTGCCGCCCGCGGCGAGGACGGTGACCACCAGTGCGTCGAAGCCGCCGAGCGCCTCGAAGAGCTCGTCGGGCGCGGAGCGCAGCGATCCGGCGAACACGGGGACCCCCACGGCCTGCCCGGTCGCGTCGACGGCGTCGGCCAGGGCGTGCGCGAACGCGGTGTTGCCGCTGGCCTCGTGGGCCCGGTAGTAGAGGACGCCCACCCGCGGGAGGGAGGAACCGCGCCGGAGGTCTCCGTCGGAGGGGGAGGCCGCGGCCGAAGGCCGTCCGCTGAAGGTGGTGGCGGGCGACGGGTGGGCCGTGTCCTGGGGCACGTCGCGTTCGGCGAAGCCCCACAGCGGGACGGGCGCGGGCGGGTCGAAGCCCTCACCGGTCAGCAGCACGGTGTCCGACAGGAAGGCGTGCAGGCGCCCCAGGTTGGCGGGACCGCCCTCCGCGAGGTAGCGGTGGGCGTCGGTCGCCACGCCGATCGGGACGGTGGAGTGCTCCATCAGCTCGGCGCTGGGCTGCTGCTCGCCGCCGAGGACGACCAGCGGTGTGCCCCGCTCACGTACGGCGGCGAGGCCGGGCCACAGGTCCTGCGGGGAGCCGAGCAGCCGCACCACCACGAGGCCGGCGCCCCCGACGGTGTCGGTGAGTTCCGCGTCGGAGGCACGGGACGGGTTCGCCCACGTGTACGCGGAGCCGCTGGCCCGCGCGGAGAGCAGGTCGGTGTCGGATGTGGACAGTAGTGCGATCCGTACCGTCATGGCCGGATTCCTCCCTCGGGGTTCTCGCCCCATCGGCGGTCGGACCGCCCGAGGCCAGTGTCTGGCTGAACCCCACGACGGGGGTCTCACAGTGGCGGAACCGCCCCGGATCTGCACCGGGTTCCTGGACCACGAGCGAAGGATCCACACCTTAGTCCGCCGCCTTCGCCTCCGTTCCGGCGGGGCGGTCCGATTCGGCGCATCGGGCCGGCTGCTCGGCGCCGCGCCGCAGGAAGCGGATCACCGGATAGCCGGGACCGGTGGCGACCTCGGCCCGGACCCCGTAGACCTCCTCGATGAGGGACGGGGCCAGGACCTCGGAGGGCGTGCCCTCGGCGACGGCACGGCCGTCCCGGAGCATGAGCAGGCGGTCGCAGTACATCGCGGCCAGGTTGAGGTCGTGCAGGGCGATCACGGTGGTGACCGGGAGGTTCGTGACCAGTTCCAACAGGTCGAGCTGGTGCTGGATGTCGAGGTGGTTGGTCGGCTCGTCCAGCAGGAGCTCGCTCGGCTCCTGGGCGAGGGCGCGGGCGATCTGGGCGCGCTGGCGCTCACCTCCGGACAGGGTGTGCCAGGACTGGTCGGCCCGGCCGGTGAGACCGGTACGCTCCAGGGCCGCCGTCACGGCGCCCAGGTCCGCGGCGGACATGGGCGTCCAGGCGCGGCGGTGCGGGACGCGCCCCAGGGCCACGACGTCGCGGACCGTCAGCTCGGTCTGGGTGTGCACGTTCTGCTCCACGGTGGCCACACGCCGCGCCACCGTCCGGCGTGTGGTCCGGCCGAGTGGCCGCCCGTCCAGTGTGACCACGCCGGAGGAGGGCGCGAGGACGCCCGCGAGCAGCCGCAGCAGTGTCGACTTGCCCGAGCCGTTGGGGCCGAGCAGGCCGATGGTCTCGCCGGGGCGGGGGGTGACGGTGACGCCGTCGAGGACGAGCCGGCCACCGATCAGGCGGCTCACCCGCTCGGCGTGCAGATCGCCCCCGACGGACGCCTCCGGCGCGGCCCCGCCGGTCGGCCACCGTGCTCCGGGCGCGGCGGCGGGGCCGCGCCGGCCGGCCACCGCGTGCTGGGGGTCGTTCACGTCTTCCTCCTGGCTCGGTACAGCACGGCGACGAAGGCGGGTACGCCGATGAGGGAGGTCACCACGCCCACCGGGATCTCCTGCGGCTCCAGCGCGGTGCGCGCGACGGTGTCCACCCACACCAGGAACACGGCGCCGCTCAGCGCGGTCACGGGCAGGAGCCGCGTGTGGGAGGAACCGGTGATCGTGCGGGCCGCGTGCGGCAGGACCAGCCCCACGAAACCGATCGCCCCGGCCGAGCTGACCAGAGCCGCGGTGAGCAGGGCGGTGGCGGTCAGGAGGAGCAGGCGGGCCCGGGCCACCCGGACGCCCAGGTTCGCCGCGGCCTCCTCGCCGAAGGCGAAGGCGTCCAGGGTGGTGGTGTGGGCCAGGCAGACGGCCAGCACACCGGCCAGCACCGCCGTGCACAGCACCACGTCGGCCCATCCCGCGCCGCTGAGGGACCCCAGCAGCCAGAACAGCACGCCCCGTGTGGTCTCGGCGTCCGCCGAGGTCAGCACGATGAACGAGGTCAGTGCCGAGAACAACTGCATGGCCGCGACCCCGGACAGCACCACGCGGTCCATGCTCGCGCCCAGGCTCTGGGCGAGCAGCACCACCATCCCGAAGGAGAGCACCGCGCCGACGAAGGCGCCCGCCGACAGCGACACCACACCGCCGCCCCACCCCAGGACGATCACGGCGACCGCCCCGGTGGAGGCACCGGAGGACACCCCCAGTACGAAGGGGTCCGCCAGCGGGTTGCGCAGCAGTGACTGCATGACCGCGCCGCACAGGGCCAGTCCCGCCCCGCACACCGCGGCGAGCAGGGTGCGGGGCATGCGGAGGTTCCACACGATGCCCTCGCGCAGCGGCGGCAGAGGGTTGTCGCCGAACCCCAGACGGGCGGACACCGAGCGCCAGACATCGGCCGTGCCGATGTCGGCGGGGCCGATGGTCACGGTGACCGCGACCGACACCGCCAGGACCACCAGTCCACCGGAGGTGAGCAGTACGAGGCGCGCACCCCTCACCGGATGAACCCGAGGTCCCGTAGACCGTCGGCGACCTGCTCGACTCCCTCGACCGTGCGGATCGAGGGGTTCATCGCCTGGCCGCTGAGCAGGATGTACCGCCCCTCCCGGACCGCGGTGAGATTGCGGGTGGCCGGGTGGGCCTCCAGGAAGCCGATCTTGGCTTCGGCGGTCTCGGCCGTCTGGGACTCCCGGGTCAGGTCGCCGAGCACGATGACGTCCGGGTCGCGGTCGGCGACGGTCTCCCAGCTGGTCTGGGGCCACTCGTCGTGGGTGTCGGCGAAGGCGTTCTCCGCGCCGACCGCGCGGGTGATGGCGCCGGGGGCGCCGCAGCACCCGGCGAGGTAGGGCGACTCGGAGTTGGCGAACCAGTACATGAGGGAGACGTCGGAGGCGTCCAGGTCCTCTGCGGCCGTGTCCACCCGCTGCTCCAGTTCGGCGACGAGCTCCTCCCCGCGCTCCTCGACACCGAAGACCCGCGCCAGGTCGCGGATCTCGCCGTGGACGACGTCCAGGGTGAGCGGCTCGCTGCGGGAGCCGTCCCCTCCGCTCCCGTTGTCCTTGCCCGCGGCGCAGTCGGTGGGGGAGACGTACGTGGGCACGCCCAGCTCCTCGAACCGCTCGCGGGCGGCGACGCCGCCCGTGCCGAGCGTGGAGACGAAGGAGGCGGTCACGAAGTCCGGCTCGGCGTCCAGGACCACCTCGAACGAGGGGGTGTTCTCGGCCAGCCGCGGGATGTCCGCGTTGGCCTCCTCCAGCTCCTCCATGACCGGGTCGGTCCATGTGGCGGTGCCGACGATGCGGTCCTCCAGACCGAGGGAGAGGAGGATCTCGGTACTGCCCTGGTTGAGGGAGACGACGCGCTCCGGCGCGGCGTCGACGGTCACCTCGTGTCCGCAGTTGTCGATCGCCCGGGTGCCACCGGCGTCGGCGGCGGACCCCGTCCCGTCGCTTCCCCCGCCTGTGGGCGAGGAGCACGCGGTGAGCAGCAGGGCCGGGACGAGGACGGCGAGGGGGAGGGGCGCGGGACGCGACATGGGCATGCCTCGGATGTCGGGGCTCGAACGCGGAGCCTGGCACGGATTCTCCTCCGCGCACTCGACGCGGAGGGGCCAGCAGGTCTTCGGACTCGGGCTCGTCCGGACAGGGTGCCTTCCCAGGTCGGGGCCGCGTCGACGCTCCGGTCGGTACGGCCTCGCCCCAGTGGCGCTGTTACCCCGCCCGTCCCCCTCACCGCTGCGCGTCAGTTCCGGATTCGCACCGGATTCCCTGACCACGGACGTGGTACGACTGGCCCGGGCAGCCTACCAAGGCCCCGTCGCCGCTCTCCGCGGCCGGGAGGTCCGGTGGCCCGGTGGTCCGCCAGACCGTGCCTCACACGGGATCCGGGGTGTGCCGGGCGATCCAGGCCCGTGTACGCCGGGGGTCGGCCAGGTCGTCCCAGAACCGCTCGGGGTAGTTGAACCAGTCGGTGAACTCGTCGGCCAGGGAGCGGTTCCGGCTCAGCTCCCCGAGGAACCCCAGGAAGTCCTCGGGCAGGGTCTCCAGGTTCTCCATGAGCATGTTGGTGGTGCGCGTCGCCGACAGGACACGGTCCTGCCTGCGCCGGTCGACGTGTTCGACGAAGCGGCGGTCGAGGACGTCCTGGCGGACGATCTCCTCGGCGAGCACCCACGCGGCGTGGGAGGCCATGTTGGCCCCCTGACCGAGCAGGGGGTCCACGGTGACGTGAGCGTCACCGAGGGCGAGCACGACGGTGCCGTCGTCCAGTACTGCGTGCGTGCGGCGCACCACCGGGGTGACCGCGCCCTGGATGATGCCGCGCGGCCCGTCCAGCGGGCCGAACTCCGCCGGGTCGATCCGTTCGGAACACGCCGGGTAGTACTCGCGGAGCAGGCCCAGGGCGAGGTCCCGGTAGGCCTTCGGGTCCTCCTCGTAGGGGGTGGCGGCCAGTGCCTCCAGGGCGGATCCGTAGTGGTTCTCGATGACCAGGGCCATGACCTGGCCGCCGTCGGTCCACGTGGGGATCTCGATCATCTCGCCCGCGCCCGGGGAGACGTGGAAGGTCACGTTGGGGACGGGCTGCTGGGCGATACCGGTGAACAGGCCGGCGCACAGCGCCCGCCGGGGGCGGTCGAAGGGCGAGTGCGCGGGGTCCCGGTCGAACATCTCCGCGAACGGGCCGCGTCCGGTGCACACCACGATCAGGTCGAACCGGGAGGCCAGGTAGGGGACGTCCTCGGACGAGAGCCGGCCGAACACGAGCTCTCCGCCGCGCTCGGCGAAGTCCTCGGTCAGCCGGGGCTGGTAGATCCGGTAGTCCACGGCCCGGCTGGGAGCGTGGAGCAGGCCCTCGAAGGCCGTGGGCTCCGGTCCGGGGCCCACCCGGTACTGGTGTCCGGGGTAGCCGTACTCCTCCGCCGGCCAGTGGTCCACGCCGAGGGCGCGCTCGCGCTCCACGGTCACCGCGTGGTGGGCCACCGTGTTGAGCACCTTCGACCGCCGTTGCTCGTCCGGTGAGCGCTCGGTGAAGAGGGTGACCTCCACCCCGTGCCGCAGCAGGTGGAGCCCCAGGTGCAGGCCCGCGGTCCCGGCACCGACGATACAGATCCTCTTGCTCACGTTTCTCCTGGCGGCAGGGGTGGTGTGGGGGTGAGGCGGTGGGGCGGAGCGCGTGGGCCCTTCCTGGTCGGGACGCTCTTTCCCTCACCGTTAGTGATCGTACGGAACACGGCGCGGCCCGGCCAGGGGTCCTTGCCCGGAGTTCGGAGACCGCTGGTTTCGGAACGGGACCTGTCGTGGAGAACCGGCCCGGGCGTAGGGTCTGCAGTCCGAGCGAGCAGAGGACCGTACACGGTGTGGGGAGGACGTGCCCGAGATGGCCGCCAAGAAGAAGAGCAAGTCGGGACGCCGCGCGGGCCGGGGCAAGGGCGCGAACGACATCCGGCGCGGACCGACGCGGGACCCCGGGCCGACCGGGAGCATCGGGTGCTACTTCGTCTTCGCGTCCATGCTCGTCATCGGCCTGGTCATCGTGCTGCTGGAGGTGTTCGGCTGAGACGGCCCGACGCGGGTACGCGGCGGTTCCCTCCTCGCGACCCGGAACCGGGGCGGGGGTGAACGCGGCGGCCGACGCGGGCAGGCCGTACAACGGCCCCGGCACCACCGCGGTCGTGGGGGACCGTGGAGGGCGGGGAGGAACCGCATGCGCACACCCTGGACAGGCGCTCGCCGGTGGCCCGGACGCCCCGGCCAAGCCGCCCGCTCCTCCCTCGTTGTTGGTGTCCCCGTGTGTCCACCTGGGTAGCGAGGGCCACGGAGGGTGTTTCCACGCGGACATGCGGACATGCGGCGTCCGCCGAGTCCGGGGCTGGAGGGGCATGCGGTATCTGAGTGCTCCCGCCCGCTCCGTGTGGCGGTGGGTGTGCCGAGCGGGTTCGGCGGCGCTGGAGCGCCTGTCCGCCAACATGTGGTCGGTACTGCAGGCCGCCATCGCCGCGACCGCGGCGTGGATCATCGCGGGCGGCCTCGTCGACGACCACTCCCCGTTCTTCGCACCGATCGCCGCGGTCATCGCGCTCAACACCGTGGGCGGCGAGCGCGGGACCAACGCCGTCCGGATGCTGCTGGGTGTGGTCATCGGCATCGTCATCGGTGAACTGTCGATCGCCCTCACCGGTGGTGGTTACGTGGCCATGGCGCTCGCCATCGGTGTGGCGATGACGATCGCGGTCGCCGTCGGTGCCGCACGCCTCGTGATCGCCCAGTCCGCGGCCGGTGCGATCCTCACCGTGGCCTTCGCGGGCGGCCAGGTGGGCCTCAGCCGGCTCACCGACGCGCTCATCGGGGCCGGGGTGGCGCTCGTGATGAGCCAGCTGCTCTTCCCCACACGGCCGACCACCCGGCTGCGCCGTATCGAGACGGCCGCCCTGGTGGAGATCGTCGGCCTGCTCGACGCGACCGGACGCGCACTGGAGGAGGACGAGGACCCCTCCCTGCGGACGGTGGACCGCCTGGGCGCCCTGAGCAGGCCGATGGCCGACCTCAGCCGCGCACAGGAGAACAGCCACCGCAGCGTACGGTGGACCACCGCGCGGTGGTCCAGTCCCGAGCCGCTGCGGTACGAGGACGAAAGGGTCGACCGGCTCATCATCCTCGGTGAGAGCTGCCTGTCGCTCGCACGGACCGCGGCCGCCATGGACCCGTCCGAGCGCCGACGCATCGCGCCGGTGGTGTGCGAGATGGCCGCCGTCCTCGACGTGCTCGCCGACGACCTCGGCGACCGCGACGCGCGCCAGCGCGCGGTCGACCTGGTGCTCGACGTGGCCCGGCCGTTCGGAGAGGACAAGGTCGGGGACCCCGTGACCGCGGCCACCCATCTGTCCGTGCAGATGGTCGCCACCGACATCATGCTCTTCGCCGGCCTCGAACCCGAGAGGGCCGCGCAGGCGCTGTCGGGCGAGGACGAGGAACCGAAGGTCGCCCACCCGCCGAGGGAGCCGTGGCTGCCGTGGCCGAGCCGGGGCTCCTCGTCGGTCAGGAGCCGTCGCCTCCGCCGCCGGCCGTTCCGGCGCCGTTGACCGGAGGTCGGCGGCGCCCGCCGCCCAGCAGCTTCTTCTGGATCTTGCCCATCGCGTTGCGCGGAAGGGCGTCCACCACACGGACCTCGCGCGGGCGTTTGTGGACCGACAGGTGCGCGGTCGCGAAGTCGATGACGGCCCCGGGTTCGATACCGTCGCCCACCAGGTAGGCGACGACGCGCTGGCCGAGGTCGTCGTCGGCCTCGCCCACCACGGCGGCCTCGTGGACCGAGGGATGGCCGAGCAGCGCGGCCTCGACCTCGCCCGCGCCGACCCGGTAGCCGCCGGTCTTGATCATGTCCACCGACATCCGCCCCGCGATCCGGTGCCAGCCGTCCTCGCCGCGGACCGCCGCGTCGCCGGTGCGGAACCAGCCGTCGTCGGTCCACGCCGCCGCGGTGGCCTCGGGGAGCCCGAGGTAGCCGTCGAACAGGGTGGCGCCGCGGATCTGCAGCTCGCCGATGCCCTCACCGTCGGAGGGGACGGTTCCGCCGTGCTCGTAGCGCAGCCGCGACTCCAGGCCCGGCAGCGCCGTCCCCACCCAGCCGGTCCGCCGCGGCGCGTCGGCGCGCGCGGCCACGGTGATCAGCGTCTCGGTCATTCCGTACCGCTCCACGGGACTGTGTCCGGAGGCCGCCCGCAGGCCCTCGGCCACCGTGTCGGGCAGCGGGGCGCTGCCCGAGACCAGCAGCCGTGCCCCGGCCAGGGCGCGGGCGCTGCCGGGGTCGCGGGAGACGCGCGACCACACGGTCGGCACACCGAAGAACAGGGTCCCGCCCGCCTCGGCCGCGGCGGCGTAGGCGGCGGGGGAGGGGCGGACGGTGTGCACCAGCGGGCTGCCCACGCGCAGCGCCCCCAGCACGCCCAGGACCAGGCCGTGCACGTGGAACAACGGCAGCCCGTGGACCAGCACGTCGTCGGGCGTCCAGTCCCAGGCGTCGGCGAGCGCGTCCAGGTCGGCGGCCACGGCCCGCCGCGACAGGACGGCGCCCTTGGGCGGGCCGGTGGTCCCGGAGGTGTACATGACCAGCGCGGTGGCCTCGGCCGGGGGCTCGGGCACCGTGTACGAGGAGCGCTCGGCCGGGTTCACGGGCACGGCGGGCGGTCCGACCCCGTCCTGCGGGGTCCCCAGCCACAGGGCGGCGCCGGAGTCGCGCACGATGTGGCGGCGCTCGGCGGTGCCGGCGTCCGCCGGGACCGGGACCACGGGAACCCCGGCCAGCAGGCCGCCGACGACCGCGACGACCGTCGACAGTGAGGCCTCTCCGTGCACGGCGACGGCCTCGGCGCCGGTGATCCGCTCGGCCACGGCGGCCGCCGCCGACCACAGTCCCCCGCGGTCGAGCTCCTCGTCACCGACCCGCGCCGCGAGCCCCTCGCCCGCTCCGGCCCCCAGCAGCATGTCGCGTTCCCGTCCGTCGTCCCTGACCCGACCGCGAGCCAGTACACCACAGGCCGCCTTCGAAGGCGGGCCCGGGCCGTGTTCCCCTTGCCGCCGGGCCCCCGGCCGGTTTGGATGGAGGCGACCGCGCCGCGGCTACTCGGGTAGGGCCGTGGACGACCGGACGCACAACCCTTCTGGAGACACGGAGACGGGGACCGTATGGCCGACGACGCTCGATGGACACTGATCGCGACGGGGCTGGACCAGCTCAGGGAACAGACACCCTTCAGGGAGGGGCACACCGCGCCCTCGCGTCTGTTCTCCGACGACGACGTCCGGGTCATGCACCTGGCGCTGGACGAGGGCGCCGAACTCAAGGAACACACGGCCCCCTCCCCGATCCTCGTCCAGGTCCTTGAGGGGCGGATCCGGTTCGACATCGGGGATGAGGGGCACGACCTCGGTCCCGGAGCGATGATCCACGTGGCCGGATCCGTGCCCCACGCGGTCACGGCCGTCGGCGCCTCGCGGATCCTGATCCTCCTGCTGGACCCCCGGCGGCACACGCACCGTTAAGGCATGTCCGGCGGACACATGGCCCGGTGCGCGGCCCGCCCGTCACCCTCCGCCGACCCCTCGGGCCCCCGGTCAGGCTCCCAATAGCGATGATCTTGCCCGTAGCGGCAACGTCGGCGGTCGAGTACGCCAGTACGGGCAAGATCATCCGGTGAAGGCCGCGTTTTGGCGCAGGTGGGGGCGCACTTCTAGCATGGACGCATGAACGAACTCTCAGCGGAGCAGACCAACCGGGTCATCGCCCTGGCCATGGACCTCGCCCGGGAGGGGCGTACGGAGGAGCTGCTGGAGTTTCTCGACCACGGCCTGCCCGTGGACACCCGCGACGAGCAGGGCAACACCCTGGTGATGCTCGCCGCCTACCACGGCCAGGAGGCCACGGTCCGCGCCCTGATCGACCGCGGCGCCGACGTCGACCTGCGCAACGAACGGGACCAGACACCCGTCGCCGGAGCGCTGTTCAAGGGGGAGGACGGCATCATGGCAATGTTCGTCGCCGCGGGCGCCGACCTCGACGCGGGTACGCCGAGCGCCCGTGCCGCGGCCGAGATGTTCGGCCGCGCCCACCTGCTGCCCTGACCCGGAACCGGGCCCCGGCAGGGGGCCGGAAACAGGCCGAGCCGACGCGGTCGGGGCCGCGTCGGCTCGGTGGGTCAGACCTGGAGCGGTCCTTCAGCCGCCGGTCAGGTGCCGTTCAAGGCGCTGACCGGACGTGCTCCGGGTCGGACCCGGTGGCCTCGGAACCTCAGGCCTTGCTCGCCTGCAGGGCCTCGACGGCCTTGCGCACACCCTCGCCGTAGGCCGGGTCGGCCTGCGTGCAGTTGCCGATGTGACGCTCGATGGTGGCCTGCGAGGCACCGTCGATCGCACGCGCGGTGTTCTCGAACAGCCTCTGCTGCTCGTCCGTGCTCATCATGCGGAACAGGTCGCCGGGCTGCTCGAAGTAGTTGTCGTCGTCCTCGCGGTAGTCGAACCGGTCCGCGGTCGCGCCGACGGCCATCGCCGGTTCGGCGTAGGCCGGCTGCTCCTGCCAGCGGCCGTAGGAGTTGGGCTCGATGCCCGGAACGCGGCCCTGGTTGCCGTCCACGCGCATCGTGCCGTCGCGGTGGTAGGTGTTGACGACCTTGGCCCCGCGCGGGTAGTTCACCGGGATCTGGTGGTGGTTGACGCCCAGACGGTAGCGGGCCGCGTCAGCGTAGGAGAAGAGACGGCCCTGCAGCATGCGGTCGGGGGAGACGCCCACACCCGGGACGAGGTTGGCCGGGGTGAAGGCGGCCTGCTCCACGTCCGCGAAGTAGTTCTCCGGGTTGCGGTTGAGCTCGAACTCGCCGACCTCGATCAGCGGGTAGTCCTTCTTGGACCAGACCTTGGTCAGGTCGAAGGGGTGGAAGCGGTAGTCCGCGGCCTCGGCCTCGGGCATGATCTGGACGTAGAACGTCCACTTGGGGTTGTCGCCCCGCTCGATGGCCTCGAACAGGTCCGCCTGAGCGGACTCGCGGTCGTCGGCCACGACCTTGGCGGCCTCCTCGTCCGTGAGGTTCTTGATGCCCTGCTGGGTGCGGAAGTGGAACTTGGCCCAGAAGCGCTCGCCGGCCTCGTTGACGAACGAGTAGGTGTGCGAGCCGAAGCCGTGCATGTGGCGGTAGCCGTCGGGGATGCCGCGGTCCGACATCACGATGGTGACCTGGTGCAGGGCCTCGGGGAGGTTGGTCCAGAAGTCCCAGTTGTTCTCGGCCGAGCGCATGTTGGTGCGCGGGTCGCGCTTGACGGCGCGGTTGAGGTCGGGGAACTTCAGCGGGTCGCGGAAGAAGAAGACGGGGGTGTTGTTACCGACGATGTCCCAGTTGCCCTCCTCGGTGTAGAAGCGCAGGGCGAAACCGCGGATGTCGCGCTCGGCGTCGGCGGCGCCGCGCTCGCCCGCCACGGTGGAGAAGCGGGAGAACATCTCGGTCTGCTTGCCGACCTCGGAGAAGATCGCGGCCTTGGTGTACCGCGTGATGTCCTTGGTGACGGTGAAGGTACCGAAGGCACCGGAGCCCTTGGCGTGCATCCGGCGCTCGGGGATGACCTCACGGCTGAAGTGCGCGAGCTTCTCCAGGAACCACAGGTCCTGCAGCAGCATCGGCCCGCGCGGACCCGCGGTCAGGCTGTTCTGGTTGTCCGCGACCGGGGCGCCGTTGGCGGTGGTCATCGGCTGGGTGTTGTCCTGGGACATGTTTTCCTTGGTCTTCGATGGGGTCTGCCGGTGCTGCGTCGGGACACCGGGCGTTGTCAGGCCTGCTGGCACCCGGGGCACAGGCCCCAGTAGGTGACCTCGACCTCGTCGACGGCGAAACCGTGGTCCTGCGAACCCGTCATGCAGGGGGCGGATCCGGTGGCACAGTCCACGTCGGCGATCGCTCCGCAGCGGCGGCAGACCACGTGGTGGTGGTTGTCACCCACCCGCCGCTCATAGCGCGCGGGTGACCCCTCCGGTTCAATTCGTCTCACGAGGCCGGCGTCCGTCAGAGCCTTGAGCACGTCGTACACCGCCTGTGTGGACACCGCACCGATCTGGCCGCGGACCACCTGGAGCACGGTGCCGGCGTCGGCGTGCGGGTGGGCCCCGAGCGCCGCCAACACCGCGATCCGGGGTCGGGTCACGCGTAGCGAGGCCTCCCTGAGGAGGACCTCGGTCTCGGTCTGGTGCATGCTCCCATTGAAGCATCTTTTCTGGAATAGTTCCAACAAAGACCCCTTCAAGCTTGTGAACTGGGGTTTTGTCGGGCCCTGGGTGGTCGGGGCCGACGACCTCACCGCTCTGCGTGCCCGCCTGCTGGGATGAGCGCGGCTCGGCCGCGTGCCGCTCGGGGGACACGGCCAGGACCGCTTCCCGACGGAGCCGGACGAAGCGGGATCACACGAAGGGGACCACGGAACAGACGGTGGCCACCCCGAGCCCCAGCGCGAGCACGCGGTAGTTCTTGTACCACGGCGTCCCGACCAGGTCCTCGGACTCCTGCCGCCAGGTCTTCCTGCTCCAGGTGATCTCGGCGACCTTCTCCGCCGGCGGCGCCTCGGTCGCCAGGGAGACGGCCACGAACACCACCAGGCTCAGCACGAGCATGATCCCGGTGGCGTACAGGAACTGGAGGTCGAACACCCCGAAGACCTCGCCCAGGAAGAACGCCGCCAGCCCGACCGGGACGACGGCCAGGGTCCACACCCCCGCCGGGGTGGAGGCGCGCTTCCAGAACAGTCCGCCGAGCAGCACCACGACCAGGGGCATGGTCACATAGCCCAGGAACGACTGGAAGTAGGCCACGATGCCGGAGAAGGTCAGGATCACCGGTGCCCACAGGGCCGCCGCCAGCAGGAAGACGCCGACGAGGATCCGTCCGATGGTCAGCAGCTGCCGCTCGGTGAACTCGCGCCGTCGGGTCCTGATGAAGTCGTTGACCACCAGGCTGGAGGCACCGTTGAGCACCGAGTCGAGCGTGGACATCAGGGCGAAGAGGAGCGCGGCGATGATGACGCCGCGCAGGCCCACGGGAACGAAGTCGAAGATCAGCGCGGGCCACACCATGTCGCTGTTGGGCACCTCGTCGGCGTCGTAGATGCCGCGGCCCAGGACCCCGGGAAAGACGAGCAGGACCAGCACGGGCAGCTGCAGCGACCCGGCGAAGAGCGCGCCCCACCGGCCGTGGTCGATGTTCTTGGCGGCCAGGACCCGCTGGACGACGATGTGGTTGGTCACCCACACGTAGAACGACAGCCAGATCGCACCGGTGAAGATCCCCGGCCACGGCAGGAAGTCGTCGTCGGCCGGGGGCGCGACCGTGAACCCGCCCTCCGGCGCCAGCTCGGGCAGCACCGACAGGTCGAAGTCGAACTGGGCCAGGACGGTGACGAAGAGCGCGGCACCGGCGGAGAACAGCACCACGCCCTGGATGGTGTCGGTGACCATCACCGCTCTCAGGCCGCCGACCAGAACGTACCCGCCGCCCAGCACGGCGATGATCGCGATGTGCACTCCCAGCGGCACCTCGGGGAACAGCAGGGACAGCACCAGCGAACCGGCGAACATCGATCCGGCGCTGTCGAGCAGCATGGCCGTGACGACGGTGAAGCCGGAGAAGGCGTAACGGGCCCGGCGGTCGTAGCGTTTTTCGAGGAACTCCGGAACGGTGGTGATCCTGGACTGCAGGTAGAAGGGCAGGATCAGCAGCGCGAACACGAGCAGCACGATCGTGGCGATCCACTCGTAGTTCCACACGGAGATGCCCGTCTCGAACCCGGCACCTGCCAGACCCAGGTACTGCGTGCCCCCGAACTGGGTGGCGTAGAGGGAGAACCCGACCACCGGCCAGACCATCGTGCGGCCGGCGAGGAAGTAGCTCTCGGAGCCCTTCTGCTTGCGCCCCACCCACAGGGCCACGCCCACGATCGCGGCCACACACGCCGCGATGGCCACCATGTCGATCACGGTGAGTTCGAAATCCGGCACATCCTCCTCCTAGCGGTGGTCGCTGTCGCGGCGGCCGGGCCGCGACCGTGGGTCGCTTCCGTGGTCCTCGGCGTGGAGGACCGGTACCGAGTGGCGGGCTTCGCGGACCAGGCGGAGGGGGACCGCCCGGCGTGCGGCGCCGCACGGTGCTCCCGCCTCGGGCCCCGACGGCCCCGAGCCCCGCGCCGACCGCGGAAGCGGTGCCGGTCACCGTCATCTCGTTCCGCCTGCCCCACCGCACCCGTGCGTATGCGGGATCGACGCCCCGGGCGCCGGATCCGACCGGTTGACCCCTCCCTCGTGTGTCACACGCGGCAGCCGGGTAGCCGCTTGGCAGAATCGCCGGGTAGGCGGGAGCGCCTCCGCCTCCTCCGGGCCGTCGGCCGGGTGCCCGCCCGGTCGGCCGACGCCCCGGGGCCGTTCGCTCGGCAGGGCGGCCCGACGGCGACCCAGCAGTGGACGAGCGGCTCGGACGAAGGGATGGACGATCATGCGTGCTCTGACAGTGGTGCCGTCGCAGGCCGACACGGTGCGGGTGGGTGAGGCCGAGGCCCCCGTGCCGGGCGCGGGGGAGCTGCTCGTCGACGGCCTCGCGCTGGGCGTGTGCGGTACCGACCGCGAGATCGCCCGGGGCGAGTACGGTGAGGCGCCGCCCGGCGAGGAGCACCTGGTCCTGGGGCACGAGTCCCTGGGGCGGGTGCGCGAGGCACCGGACGGCAGCGGCTTCGCGCCGGGTGACCTGGTGGTCGGGGTCGTGCGGCGGCCCGACCCCGAGCCGTGCGGCGCGTGCGGGCACGGCGAGTTCGACATGTGCCGCAACGGGCGGTTCACCGAACGCGGCATCAAGGGCATCCACGGCTACGGGGCGCAGCAGTGGACGGTGGAGGCCGACTACGCGGTCAGGCTCGACCCGTCGCTGGAACGCGTCGGCGTGCTGATGGAACCCACCACGATCGTCGCCAAGGCGTGGGAGCAGATCGAGAGGATCGGAAACCGGGCCTGGTTCGATCCGCGCCGCCTGCTCGTCACCGGCGCCGGGCCGATCGGCCTGCTGGCCGCCCTGCTCGGGGTCCAGCGCGGACTCGACGTGCACGTCCTGGACCGGGTGGAGACGGGGCCCAAACCCGACCTGGTGACCGACCTGGGAGCGACGTACCACACCGGGGGCATCGCCGACGTCGTCGCCGGGGGAGAGCCCGACGTGATCATCGAGGCCACCGGCGCGTCCCCGCTCATCCTGGACGCGATGACCCACAACGCGCCCTACGGCATCGTCTGCCTCACCGGCATCTCCACGAGCGGCCGGACGATCGGTATCGACGCGGGCGCGGTCAACCGCGAGATCGTCCTGGAGAACGACGTGCTCGTCGGGTCCGTCAACGCCAACCTGCGCCACTACGAACTGGCCGCCCAGGCGCTGGCCCGGGCCGACCGCTCCTGGCTGGAGCGGATGATCACCCGGCGGCTGCCGCTGGAGCGCGCGCACGAGGCGTTCGAGCCCGGCGGCGACAACATCAAGACCGTCATCGACCTCTGAGCGGGTCTGGCAGCTTCGTGGGACCACGGATTCGCTGTGGCCGCGGTCGGTGTTCCGGACGGCCGCGGTTCACCGGTGGCCGGCTGGTTCCGACGGCCCCTCTCCCTCCCGGACGCGACTCCCGCCCGGGCACACCGCGGACCGGCCGATCTCACACGGCCCGCTCACGTCCCGGCCAACGGGGGAACCCGAACCGCAAGCAGTGCGACCGGTCCGGTCACGCGGGGGCTGAAAAGGCTCTGAGCTCGGACAGGTCTTTTGCGGGTGGAATCACCGAATCCCTTTGCAGCGAGGTCGTGCGGGACTCTTTCCGCTGCCTCCGGGGAGCGGGAAGCGGAGGGGAGGGCGGGGAATCGGTGAAAGCACGTGTTGTTTCGGAGTGTTATTGACATCTGGCTCACCGTGTCGAATATTCGGTGTTCAGCGCGCTGGAATATGACCGTCAATATTCTCCGTACACCTCGTGAGGAGCATGGAATGGGAGCACGATATCTGGCTCGGCGTGCGTCGTCCGCCTTTCTCGGCCTGCTGATGGCCGCCGCCCTGGTCCCCGCGTCGTCGGCGGCCGCCGACACCGTGGAGACCATGGGCGGGTCGGGGCCCTACGACGCCGAGTACGTCACCACACTGCGCCTGCGTGACCACACCATCTACCGTCCCGTCGACCTGCCCGAGAACGAACAGCTGCCCATCGTCGCCTGGGGCAACGGCGCCTGCCGCGCCGACGGGACGTGGTTCGAGAACTTCCTCACCGAGATCGCCTCGCACGGTTTCCTGGTCATCGCCAACGGTCGTCCGGGCGGCTCCGGCAGGACCGACGCCGAGATGCTCACCGAGGCCGTCGACTGGGCGGTCGATGAGAACGACCGATGGTTCAGCCAGTACCGGGGCCACATCGACACCGACAGCATCGCGGTCATGGGCCAGTCCTGCGGCGGCGTGGAGACCTACGAGGTCGCCGACGACCCGCGTATCGACACCACCGTGCTGTGGAACAGCGGCCTTCTGACCGACCGCGACAACGACCTGCTGGACGACCTGCACGCGCCCGTCGCCTACTTCACCGGAGGCCCCGACGACATCGCCTACGAGAACGCCGTGGACGACTACGGCCGGCTGCCGCAGGGCCTGCCCGCGTTCATGGGCCACCTGGACGTCGGTCACTACGGAACCTTCGGAGAGCCCGACGGCGGCGAGTACGGCCGTGTGGGCGTCGCCTGGCTGAAGTGGCGGCTCAAGGGCGACCAGCAGGCCCGACAGGAGTTCGTCGGCCCTGACTGCGGCCTGTGCTCCACCGAGTGGGACGTGCGGCAGAAGAACCTCACGTAGGACCACCGGGCTTACCGGTTCCACGGATTCCCCGGGCGGTCGATGGCAGGCGACCGTCCGGGGTCCGGCCGTCTTGTCATGCGGTGAACCCGTTGCCCGGATCGGTCCGCTCTCATGTGCTCCCGTGGTGTTTCGCGGCCGAATCGCGAGAAGTCCGCATTCTGGAGCCCTCCGTGTCCGGGTGATTGCTTTGGGTGGTCGGAGAATGAGGTGAGGTGACGTGGTGCGCCCGGCGGCCGCTCGCCGAGCCGACCGGAAGAGGGAGCCACCACCATGCCCATCCACCGAACCGCCTCCGGGAGCCGCGACGGGACGCGGACCCTCGTCGCCGTTCTCACCGCGGCTCTCGCCGTCGGGACACCGTCGGCAGCCGGGTCCGTGACCGGATCCGTGGCCGGAGCCCGGGAGCCGATCTGTGTCTCGGAGTCGCGCCCCGAGGCCGCGAAGCGCCTCAACGAGCGGATCCTGCGGGAGACGGACGGGCGCGAGGGAACCGTCGCGGTGGGGGTCTCCGCCTACGACGGCGATCTCACCTGCGGACTCGACCCCGACGCCGGATTCGACGCGGCCAGCGTCGGCAAGGTCGTCGTCCTCGGCGCGCTGTTGCGCACCGCAGTGGACGAGGGGCGCGAGCTCACCGCAGAGGAGGAGAGGCTGGCGACCGACATGATCACCGTGTCCGACAACGACGCGGCCGGGGAACTGTACGGCCGGCTCGGCTCCGAGCGCGTCCAGCGCTTCCTCGACCTGGCCGGGATGGACCAGACGAAGCTGCATCCCGAGAACTACGTCGGACTGATGAGGATCACCGCTGGTGACCAGCTCGTCCTGCTCGGCCTGCTGCGCACGGACAACGACGTGCTCGGCGCGGACGAGCGCTCCTACGCACGCGGTCTCATGGGCGACGTCGTCGAGGACCAGAGGTGGGGAGTGTCCGGCGGGGCTCCCGAGGGTGCCGAGGTGTACCTGAAGAACGGCTGGCTGCCCCACAAGGGCACGGACACCTGGCGGGTGAACAGCGTGGGCGGCTTCAGGGGCACGCCGGCGGGGGACTACGACCTCGTCGTCCTCACCGACGACGGTCCGGGCATGCGGTACGGGGTGGAGACCATCGAGTCCGTGGCCGTGGGAGTGCACTCCGCCCTCGCGGGCGGGGAGGGGCGCACCCAGAGGCCGCGGGCCTGGTCGCCGCCCCCCTCCGACGGCTCCGACCGCGCCTGAGCTCGACCGTGCCCGGCCCCGGACGGGACCGGTCCCGCCCGGGGCCGATCCGGGACGCGTGCCGCCGCGTGCTGTCGCGGGGGCACGCGGGCACGCGGATTCCACACCGAGACACCCACAGGAGGAACAAGAGCCGTTGACTATGGTTGGCCATATTCACAAGTCATGGTGTATGTTGTACTTACGCCCGAGGGGATGTGTCTTCCCTTGGCAGGGAAGGGCGTGAACATGCCGTCCCGCCCTCTCCGTCGCCCGTCGTCCCCCCGGCGCGCGGCTCCCCCGTACGCACAGACCGGAGCACACCATGACCCAGCCCCAGCAGCCGCCCTACGGTCAGTCCATGCCGCCCGCGCCCCCCCGGGCAGGGCATGTCCACGGGAAAGAAGTTCGGTCTCGGGTGCGGTGGATGCCTCGGTGTTCTCCTCGTCCTGCTCCTGCTCGGCGGGTGTGTGGCCGCGCTGTCCGGCGGCGTGTCCGAAAGCGGGGCCCCGGAGCCCGCCGCCACCGAGGAGGAGACGGCTCAGGAGGAGGACGAGGACGCTCCCGCCGAGGAGGAGGGCGCTCCGGAGGAGGAAGGCACCCCGGACGAGGCCGAGGAGGAGCCCGAAGTCGTGGAGGAGGAGACTCCTTCGACGATCGGCAACGGTGTTCACCGCGTCGGTGAGGACATCGAACCCGGCACGTACACGACCGATGGTCCGAACCCGGACGACATCGTCCCCATGTGCTACTACGCACGCTTGTCCGGGCTGTCCGGGGAGTTCGATGACATCATCGCCAACAACAACATCGAGGGACCCGGTTCCCTCGTGGTCCAGGAGGGCGACGCCGCCCTGGAGTTGTCCGGCGGCTGTGAGTGGACGCTGGAATAGCCGTCGGAGGAGTGGGAGCGGCCCGGCCGTGTTGGTGGGCCACTCGGCCCCCGATCCGTTCGCGGCCGTGGCGGATGCTTCGGCGTCCTTCTCGCCCCGCTCCTGATGGACGGGCGGTCCGGACGGGGACCGCCCCCAAGCGGACCGCTGGTCGAACGAGTGGGTTCGGCCAGTGGTCCGCGCCCGTGCGTTGCCCGGCCGCGGGTCCGCCCGCGGAGGTCCGCCCGGAGAACCCCGCGGGGTCAGGGTTTGCGGGCGACCGCTCCCCGCATGGCGATGTCGAGATGGGCGCCGATCTCGGGCTGCCCCGTGCGCCACCGCGTCACCGGTACGATTCCGGGGTCGAGCAGCTCCAGGCCGTCGAAGTAGGCGGCGAACTCCTCCGGCGTGTGGGAACGGTAGGCTAGGGCCGCTCCCTCGTTCCACTGCTCCAGCGCCGTGGCCGCGTCGGGGTCGTCGGGCATCACGTGGTCGCCCACCATCACGAAGCTCCCCGGGGCGAGAGCGTCCTTGTAGCGGCTCATGGTGTCGAGGGCCTCCGCCAGGTCGGGGATGTGCCCGAGCGTGCCCACGACGCTGAGCGCCACGGGGCGGTCGAAGTCCAGCAGTTCGCTCGCCGCCTCCAGGACTCTGCCGGTGTCGCGCAGGTCGGTGTCCACGAACTGGGTGGCGCCCTCCTCGCTGCTCACCAGCAGGGCCCGGGCGTGGGCCAGGACCATCGGGTCGTCGTCGACGTAGACCACCCGGGACTCGGGGGCCACGGACTGGGCCACCTCGTGGGTGTTGTCGTACGTCGGCAGGCCCGTGCCGATGTCCAGGAACTGCCGGATCCCCTCGTCACGGGCCAGGAGGGTGATGCCGCGGACCAGGAAGCCACGGCCCGCCCGGGCGTCGACGGCGATGTTCGGGTAGGTGCGCAGGATCTGCTCGCCGAGTTCGCGGTCGACGGGGTAGTGGTCCTTGCCGCCGAGCCAGTAGTTCCACACCCGTGCGGAGTGCGCCACGGTGGTGTCGACGCCGGCCGGGGGCGCGGGGTCGTGGGGGTGGGTCATCGTGTTCGTCCGATCCGTTCGTGTGCCGCGATCTGCTCGTCGAGTCCGCGGTCGGCGGGGTGGTGCTCCGTGCCGCCCAGCCAGTAGTCGAGCACACGCGCCGGGTGGGCAACGGCGGTGTCGTCCACGGCGGGAGCGTCCGTCACGGGAAGCCTCTCCGTCACCGGAGGTGTGATGCCGTGCATTGTCCCGGTCTCCAGGTGCGCAGCGCAAGCCCGAAAGCCCTGTGGCACAGGCGTTCGGGCTGATCGGCCGATGCTTTCGCCAAGCCCGCGCGGGCGGGACCCGACGGACCGGGCGGACCGGACCAGAGCTCCGGAACCCGGACCGGGCGCACCGGGTGCGGCCGACCGCCGCGAACCAGCTGCCCGTCCTCGGCGGATCGTGCCGGACGGGTGGGCGCTGGCTTTTGGAGCGCTGGGTCTGCTGTCGGCGGTCACGGGTCCGCACATGAGTTCGACCTGGCCGCTCGCGCCGGGCGGGTTCGCCTTCGGCAACATCGTCTTCGGTGAGCCGAGCCTGGTGTTCGGTATGGGGTTGGCGTCGTTCGGTGTCGCTGCGGCGGGTCGGGTCTTTCAGTGGTCAACACCATGTGGCCCGTTCGCCGGGGGCGCCTCCGGCGAACGGGCGCCGGGCCTCACGTCAGCTCGGGATCGTTCTCGGCCAGAGAGCTGAGCGAGGGGTTGAAGGCGTCGCGCAGGGAGTCGCCCAGCAGGTTGAACGCGATGACGACCAGAGTGATCCCCACACCGGGGAAGACAGCCGACCACCAGGCCAGACGCAGGGTCTTCTGGGCGTCGGCGAGCATACTCCCGAGTGAGAACCCGGGAGGCTGCACACCCAGGCCCAGCAGGCTGAGCGAACTCTCGACCAGGATCAGCGTGCCCACGCTCGTGGACCACAGGATGATGACGGGCCCCAGGACGTTGGGGGTGATGTGGCGTACCAGCACCCTGACGGGGGAGGCGCCCGTGGTGCGGGCCGCGGTGACGAAGTCCAGCCGCTTGGTCTGCTGCACCGAGGACACGATGGTCCGCGCGTAGTTGGTCCATCCCCAGAACGCCAGCACCAGCATCAGCAGGACGACGCTGGGTCCCGCGAACGCGGCCAGGGCGATACCGACGGCCGCGAAGGGTACCGCGAACTGGATGTCGGCCATCCGCATGAGGAATCCGCCGACGAAGCGCTCGTAGTAGCCGGCCAACAGGCCCAGTGTCAGGCCGATGACCGCGGTCGCGGTGGCGGTCAGGAAGCCGATGAGGAGGCTGAGCCGGAGCCCGACGAGGATACGGCTGAACACGTCGCGGCCCAGGGGGTCGGTCCCGAGCAGGTGGCCGCCCTCGCCTCCCATCCAGGACGGGGGCTCGTTCGTCGCGGTCAACACCTGGTCGGTCGGGTTGTGCGTGGCGATCAGCTCCGCGAAGCAGGCGACCAGCACAAGGGCCGTGATCATCAGGACGGCGATCCTGCCCATGGGTGCGGCCCACACCCTGCCCAGGATCTCTCTGCCGCGGGACGTGCTGCGGGGCACCGGGGCCGGCTCGGGTGCCGCGGAGTTCTGTGGGGTTGCCGTGCTGTTCAATGTGCCGCCTTCGTCCGTAGCCGCGGGTCGACCGTTCTGACGATGGTGTCCATGAGGATGTTCATCACGGTGATCAGCACCGCGAGGCTGAACACGCTCGCCTGGATCACCGGGAAGTCCCGGTTGGACACGCTCCCGACCAGGAGTGCGCCCAGCCCGTTGTAGTTGAGCAGGGGTTCGAGGATGAGCAGGGCGCTGAACATCAGGGAGAACTGGATGCCCAGCCATGCCAGGACGGGCGGCAGCGCGGTGGGCAGGGCGTGCAGGAGCAGCACCCGGGCCGGGCTGAGGCCCTTGGACCGGGCCGTGATGACGTGCCCTTCGGTGAAGGCGTCCAGCAGTTGGCCGCGCGTCAGCCGGCTCAGCGTCGCCAGCCCGTAGATGCTCAGCACGGTCCAGGGGATGACCAGCGCGGAGAAGCCGGCGTTGCCGGTGGCGGGCAGCCACTGCAGGTTGATGGAGAAGACCAGCACGAGCAGCATCGCGAGCCAGAAGTAGGGAACGCCGTCGAACAGGAACGTTACGACCATCAGGGAGCGGCCCGAGAGGCGGCTGGGCCGCAGCGACGCGTAGATGCCGATGGAGAGCGCGCCCAGCAGTGAGATGACCAGCGGCGGCAGCACGATCCACAGGCTCGGCCCCAGCCGTTCGAACACCATCTGCGAGGCGGGCAGGCTGAACATGAACGACTGCCCGAAGTCGAGCGTGAAGTTGGCGGTGACCGTGTTCAGGTACTGCACGGCCAAGGGCTGGTCCAGGCCGAACCGGGCACGGGTGGACGCGATGACTTCGGGGCTGGCGTCGGCGGGAGCCATCAGCGCCGCGGCGTCGCCGGAGAGCCGGACCAGGACGAACAGCAGCGTGGAGACGCCGACCGCGACGAAGACGATGAGCGCGAGGCGCCGGACGAGGTAGGTCAGCATGGTGCTAGCTCTCGCCGGCCTGTGAGGCGGAGTCGAACACCCGGGTCAGGAAGCGTTCGCGTTCGCGGGCGAGCTGCTCGGCGAACTCGCCCCGGGGCTGTGCCTTCTCGATGTCGTCCCTGGCGAGGGTGCCGTGCTCGTCGAGCAGCTGCTCGACGACGGCGAGCCGGTCGCGCAGCACCCACAGCTCCGAGGCCAGCTCCATGGTGATGGAGAAGAGCGCGTCCATGTGTTGTGGGCGGGTCAGGTACACGGCGTCGTCATTGGCGAAACCTGGCATGGGTTACCTCTCCTCGCTGGCGCGCGGCGTGGAGCCGACGGACACCGGTCGCAGGGGCTCGTTGGTGGACGGGGTGTCGGCGAAGGACAGGCCGACCGGTTCCGGGCGCGCACCCGCGGCCGTCTGGTCGAGCTTCAGTTCGCCGGGGAAGTGGCAGGCGACGGACCGGCCCGGAGCGGCCTCGCGCAGGGCCGGGGTCTCTGAGGCGCAGCGCTCCCGTGCGATCGGGCAGCGGGTGCGGAACACGCATCCCGACGGCGGCGCCATGGGCGAGGGGATCTCCCCGTTCGGGACGATGCGGTGTTCCCGGTCCTGGTGCATCGATGCCAGCACGGCGGAGTAGGGGTGCAGCGGTTCGGTGAACAGGGAGTGCGCGGGGGCGACCTCCATGAGCCTGCCGAGGTACATCACGGCGATGCGGTGGCTGATGTGGCGGACCAGCGAGAGGTCGTGTGTGATGAACAGGTAGGCCAGTCCGAACTCCTGCTGGAGGTCGTCCAGGAGGTTGACGATCTGGGCCTGGACGGACACGTCCAGGGACGCGGTCGGCTCGTCGGCGATGATCAGCGACGGGTCGGTGATCAGCGCACGGGCGATGCCGATCCGCTGGCGCTGTCCGCCGGAGAGCTCCTGTGGGTAGCGCTGGGCCATGGAGGTGTCGAGTCCGACCAGGTCCAGCATCTCGGCGACCCGGGCGCGGCGCTGCGCGGCGTCGCCGATGCCGTGCACCACCAGCGGTTCGGTGAGGGCGTCACCCAGCCTCATGTAGGGGTTGAGCGAGGTCGAGGGGTTCTGGAACACCATGGCCATCCGGCGCCGGGCGTCGCGGCGCAGCCGGGCTCCGGAGCTGCGGGTGATGTCGCGGCCCTCGAACTCGACCGTTCCCGCCGTGGGCTGGTACAGGCGGATGAGTGTGCGTCCGACGGTGGTCTTGCCGCTGCCGGACTCGCCCACCAGTCCCAGCGTCTCGCCCCGCGAGATCTCCAGGGAGACCCCGTCGACGGCTCGCAGTACCTTGCGTGAGCGGCCGAAACCGCCCATGGGGAAGTGTTTGGCCAGTCCGTGAGCCCTGAGGACGAGCTCGCCGCTCGCCTGGGCCCCCTGGTCAGCGGTCATCCCGAGGTCCTTTCCCTGGGTTGAGCGGTTCCTGCGGTGACGCGCACGCACGAGGAGCGCCGGTCCGGCTGGTCCGTCACCGGCACGGGTGTGAGCGGTGCCGTCTCGCACACGCCGCGCCGGTGCTCGCAACGCGGTAGGAACGGGCATCCGGTGATGACGGTGAGCGGGGAGGGCGGCCTGCCCTCGATGGCGCGCAGCCGCTCACCCGGGTGCTGGCCCGGAGCCGCATGCAGCAGCGACCAGGTGTAGGGGTGCTCGGGCCTGGCCATGACCTGGGCGGTGGGGCCCTCCTCGGAGACCGCACCCGCGTACATGACGACCAGTTTGTCGGCGATGTCGGCGATGACGTCGAGGTCGTGGGTGGCGAGGGCGATGGAGATCCCCAGGTCGCGGTTGAGCTCCTGGAGCAGTTCGAGGATCTGCGCCTGGGTGGTGACGTCGAGCGCGGTGGTGGGCTCGTCGCACAGCAGCAGCGAGGGCGAGGCCACCAGCGCCATGGCGATCACCACGCGCTGGAGCTGGCCGCCGGAGACCTCGTGCGGGTGGGAGTTCAGTCGCGCTCCCGGATCGGGGATGCCGACCCGGGAGAGCATGTCGCCGGACAGGTCGCGTGCGGCGCTCCTGGACAGGGAGGGGTCCGCGGCGCGGGCCGACTCCACGAGCTGGCGTCCGATCGAGTGCATGGGGTGCAGGGCCCGCCACGGGTCCTGGAACACCATTCTGGCGGTGCGCGCACGGAAGTCGCGCAGCCGACGCCCGCGCAGGGGCGCGATGTCCTGGCCGTCGACGACGATCGAACCGCTGATCCGCGCTCCGGGCGCCAGCAGCCGCAGTACGGCCAGCAGCGCGGTGGACTTGCCCGACCCGGACTCGCCCGCCAGGGCGACGATCTCGCCGCGGCCGACGGAGAAGGAGACGTCGCGCAGGATCTGGGCGCTGCCGCCCGCGGTGCGCAGCCGCACGCCCACCTGGTCCAGGCGGAGGATGTCCGTGTCGGTGCTCACAGCCGCTCCTGTCCGGGTTTGCGGGCCAGGGTGACCCAGGGGTAGGACTCCTTGCCCAGGGCTTCCTGGCGCACGTCGGTGAATCCCGCCTCGCGGGCGATACCGGCGAGGTCGGTGGTGGCGGCGGTGCGCCACCAGGGTTCGTGGCCGTTCTCCGCGTCCCAGTCGTCGTGCCACGCCTGGTAGGGGCTGCGGAGGCGGTAGGGGGCCACGTCGGAGAAGACGAGGTCGCCACCCGGGCGCAGCAGGCGCAGCGCTTCGGCGAAGACCTTGCGGAT
This sequence comes from Nocardiopsis quinghaiensis, assembly GCF_008638365.1. Lineage (GTDB taxonomy): Bacteria > Actinomycetota > Actinomycetes > Streptosporangiales > Streptosporangiaceae > Nocardiopsis > Nocardiopsis quinghaiensis. The sequence continues at coordinate 197,456 of NZ_VWVU01000005.1, forward strand.
GGCGTGCGGCGGGATCTCGTGGAGCAGGATGAAGGAGGTCACGAGGTCGAACGCCCCCTCGGCCAGCCCGGTGTCCTCGGCGGGGGCCCGGAGCAGGTCCCACTCCAGGCCGGCCTCGGCGGCACGGCGCTGGGCGTAGCGCAGCTCCGACACGGACAGGTCCACCCCGGTGATGCGGGCCCCGGGGTAGGTCTGTGCGAGTTTCATGGTGAACTGCCCGGTTCCGCATCCCAGGTCGCAGATGTCGGTGTAGTCCTCGCGGGGCGCGAGCCGGGCGACGCTGGCGCGCTGGCCGAAGATGTCGCCCGGGAAGGAGGGGACCAGCAGGTAGCGGTACACCAGCTCGTGGTGGACGAAGCCCATGTGCTCGTGGCCGTCCCACCCGCCGGTGGTTCCGTGGAACTCGTAGCGCCAGTAGCGCGGGACCGCTTCCTCGCCGCGGTCGGTGATCGCCTCGGCGTCGACCGGCGCGGCCTTGGCGGACAGGTCCTCAGCGCGTTCCCCGAAGGCGTCGACCGCGCGGGGCGTGAGGACGGAGCGGTTCCACCGCAGGGCCGCGCCGATGATTCCCAGGTCGGCGTCCTCGGCGAGTTCCCCGTCGACCGCCGCGCGCAGCCCGGCGATGTCGGTGCCGTCCCAAGCCAGCGCGTCCCCCTTCTCCAGCCGATCGCGCAGGCGCGCCTGCAACGGCCGCAGACCGGCGCGCATGGCCTGCAGGAACTGCATCTCGGACCGGCCGCGCTGCGCGAGCTCGACGTCGGCCCGCATCCCGTCGGGAACGGCGGACTGTGCTGCGGTGGTCATGGTCACTCCTTGGGATCGTGCTCGGGTTCCTGCAGGAGCCCGGGGCACGTGGTCTCCGGCCTGGCCCACGCGCCCCGGGTCGCCGCTGGTCAGCCGGCCTTGACCGCCTCGTCCAGCAACAGGACCAGGCCGTCACCGTAGTCGACGCCCGTGACGTCGGCCTGGTGGGCCGAGACCGAGGGCCGGCCGTAGGTGTAGAGGACGTAGGCCTGGTCGCGGACGTACTCGGAGGCCTCGATGAGGGCCTGCTCCCGCACCTCGGGGTCCATCTCGTTGCGCTGGGCCTCGTACAGCGCGTCCCAGTCCTCGTCCTCGACGAAGGGGCGCTCGCCGGTGGAGATGAAGGAGTAGGGGCGTCCGGCGTCGAAGATCCCGCTGTAGGAGGAACCGCGGTAGAAGATGTCGGCGTCGGTCCCGTTGCGGAACTGCTCCACCCACACGCCGATCTCGTTGGCCTCGATGGTGGTGGTGAAGCCGGCTTCGTCGAGCTGGCTGCCGATGGACTCCAGCAGGGAGCTGTCGCGGGCCTGGCCGGAGAGGGTGACCTCGGCGCCGACCGCGTCGGCCTCCTCCAGCAGTTCGCGGGCCTTGTCGGGGTCGAAGGCGGGGCGCTCGATGTCAGGGGAGTAGCCGAAGACGCCCTCCGTGGCGACCTGGCCGTCCTCGATGGTGCCCGCGCCGAAGGTCAGGGCGTCGATCATCGCGGGTGCGTCGATGGCGGCGACCGCGGCCCTGCGGACGCGGACGTCGTCGAAGGGCTCCTGCACGGTGTTGAGCTGGAACATGTTCTGCAGGCCGCTGAACTCGTTGTGCACGAGGATGTCGTCGCGCCCGTCCAGGACCTCGATGGCGTCGGCCGCCACCTCGTGGGCGATGTCGATCTCGCCGGACTCCAGCGCCGAGGACAGGGCCCCGGTGTCGGCGATGTAGCGGACATGGATGTTCTCGGTGGCGGGCGCCTGCCCCCAGAAGCCCTCGTAGGCCTGGTACTCGACCCCGGTGGAGGGGTCGTAGGAGGTGATCTCGTAGGGGCCCGAACCCACGGGGTCGGCGCTGAACCCCTCGGCGCCGCCGACCTCCTCCCAATGGGCCTTGGGCACGATGAAGATCTGGCCGACCTGGGACAGCAGCAGCGGGTCGGGCTCGGACGTCTCGATCTCGACGGTCCCGTTCTCGCCCTCGCGGACCTCGGAGACCGTGGCGAGGTAGGAGGCGTTGGCGAACTGCTGGTCGAGGATCTCGTTGAAGCTGAAGACGACGTCCTCGGTGGTGACCGGGGCGCCGTTGTGGAAGGTGGCGTCCTCGCGCAGGGTGAAGCTCCACAGGGTGTCGCTGACCTGCTCCCAGTCGGTGGCCAGACGCGGTTGGGGCTCCTCGTCGCTCCGCATCTGCCGGACCAGGGCGTCGAAGGCGTTGAACTGGAAGGTCGCGTACTGCTTGTTCAGCGGGTTGATGGCGTCCTCGGTGATCGAGGTGCCCACGGTGATGAGGGAGGTCTCCTCCTCCTCGCCGCCGGAGGACCCGGGGGCTCCGCAGGCGGTCAGGAACAGGGCCGCCGTCGCGATACCCGCGACGGCCGTGACGGCCGTGCCCCTTCGGGCGGGGCCGGGCCGGGACGGCGCCGGGCCGTTCACGTGGGCCGGGTGTCCGAACATGGTTTCTCCTCGTGCGCGTTCTGGAGGTCGCGCTTGCGTGGTGCGGCTGAGTCGGGGCCCGGGACGGGTGGCTTCCCGGCGCGGCCTGCGGGTGCTGGATGCCTGGTTCAGGGGGAGGCGAAGGTGGGCGCGGACCCCTGCCGGAAAATTTCGTCACTCATGGTGACGGGGTTTCACGCGGCTTAACGTGAACAGCCTTTGTTTCCTCTGATGGAAAGGCGTTCCATTAATAATGGACACAAGGCATGTCAGGCGTCAAGAGGGAGAAAAAGACCATTGACACCCGACCTGCGACGGATAAGGTGTAGGTACGCGATTGGCTGGAATGCTGTTCCACTGAGTGGAACAAGAGAGGAGCGCTGATGGACGTGCCCATCCGCCACCGGGGCCGTGCAGGGATGGAGTTCCTGGGATCACTCCAGGGGTATGCCGGGGGCGTGCTCCAGAAGCAGGCCGCGGCCGCCTACGCGGCAGCCGTCCCCGAGCCCCCGACCAAGCTCAGGGAGCGCCGCGACTCCGTCACCCGGACCCTCGCCGACAACAGCGCCTGGCGCTTCGACCGGCTCTTCACCCGCTACGTGGCCGAGGAGATCTACGTACGGGCGATTCCCGCCGCAGAGGAGGTGCGTCCGTCCATCGAGGAGTGGCTGGACGTGTCCGAGGCCCCCGGCAGCCTCACCCTGAACCCCGGCGTCAAACCCCCCTCCTACTGGGAGAACGGCTTCCACCTCACCCCCGGCGGGTGGGACGGCCACGACCTGATGGGGGTCATCACCCAGGACTTCGGCTACCAGTACGTCCTCAAGCCCGGGGGCGTGGGCGCGGTACGCACCGGCCAGGACCTCAACGACCAGCGCACCCTGTTGGCGATGGAGGCGCCCCGGCGCGACTACCGCAGGGTCCTCGAGCCGGGTCTGGGCACCGGCCGCTTCGCCCTCTCCCTCAGCAAGGTCTTCCCCGACGCCCGGATCACGGGGGTGGAGCTGTCCACCCAGATGCTGCGCTACGCGCACGCCACCGCGGCCGAGAGGGGCCTGGACTGGGAGCTGATCCAGGCCGCTGCCGAGGACACCGGGCTGCCCGACGCCTCCGTGGACCTGGTCGCCGCCTACATCCTGTTCCACGAGACGCCGCCCAAGGCGACCGAGGCGATCCTGCGCGAGATGTTCCGGGTCCTGGAGCCGGGCGGCGACCTCGTCATCGGCGACGTGGCCCCCTACGAGCACCAGGAGGCGTTCCGCGCCGTCGTCCTGGACTGGGAGACCGAGAACCGCGGCGAGCCCTACTGGCGCTCGGCCCTGCAGCTCGACGTGCCCGGGCTGCTCAAGGAGATCGGCTTCACCGACGTCCAGGCCTACGGGGTGGGGCCGGGCAACTACCCCTGGGTCAACCGGGCGCGCAAGCCGGAGCAGACCTGACCCCGGACCGACCGGGTCCGCATGCGGGCGCCCGCCGGCGTCCGGACACGAAAGAGGACGTCCCATGAGCAAGACCGACCACTACCTGGACTCCAAACGGCTGGACGACATCGCCCGTATGGTGACCGAGCTCGCCTCGGAGGTGTGGATCCTGCGTGACCGCAACATGATCCTGGAGCACCTGCTGGCCGAGAAGGGCACAGTGGATCCGGAGGTGATCGAGGAGCTGCACCCCGACGGGGAGCTCCTGGAGCGGATCCGGGCCGAGCGCGCCGCGTTCGTGCGGCGCGTCTTCGGCGCGGTCCTGGACCAGGACGCGCGCGTGGAGGCGGCGCTCGCGCGCTGAGCACGCACCGGCCACGCGGCGGCGGGGCGGCGGGGACCCCCCCGCCGCCCCGCCGTCACGCGCGGGCGCCCAAGCGCTCGGAGAGCCTGCGGGTGGTCTCCAGCAGCGCCCGCGAGCAGGCGTCGGCCTCCTCCAGGAAGCGCTCGCGGGGGCCGCACACGCTGATGACCGCCACGGGCTCGCCCCGGTGGTCCAGGAGCGGGGCCGCGGTGGAGGCGGCTCCGGCCTGGCGCTCGCCGAAGGACGTCGCATAGCCCGCCGTGCGGATCCGGTCCAGCTCGCGGCGCAGTTCGTAGACGTCGACCATGGTCTCCCCCGTCAGCGAGCCGAGCGGCTCGCGCTCCAGGTAGGCCTCGCGCTCGTCCTCGGGCAGGAACGCCAGGAACGCCTTGGACGAACTGCCCGCGTGCAGCGGATAGCGGATCCCCAGGGAGACGGCCATGATCACCTCGCGCTGGGGGGTGACCTGGTCGATGTAGACCCGGGCGTCGCCGGTGCGCACGGACAGGGTGGTGGTCTCGCCCGTCAGCCGGGAGAGCGCGCGCAGGTCCGCGGCGGCGATCTGGCGTACGTCCACACGTTCCTGGTAGGCCGCGCCCAGCCGCATGGCGGTCGTTCCCAGCGAGTAGCGGTGGCTCTCCTCGTCCAGGTGGACCAGGTGGCGCGAGCGCAGGGAGGCCAGGATCCGGTGCACGGCGGCCTTGGAGGTACCCAGGTTCTCGGCGATCTCGGTGACGCCGAGCGTGGGCGAGTCCGACTCGGTGAACAGGACCAGGACGTCGGCGGCGCGCTCGACGGTGGCCACGGTCTGGCTACCGGAGTCGCGCCGGACGACCGGCGGCTGCGCCGGGGAAGGCTGGGTGGGCATGGCGGGGGCTCCTCAGCGGGTACGGGATGGGAGTGTCCCACAGCTGGGGCGCGGCGGTGCGCGGACCAGAGTCCGCGCGCCGCCGCTATTCCTGTACGAGGAACGGTGTCATGGATTCACTGGGGATCAGGAGGAGTATATCCGGTAACACGGTTTCAGTAAACGGAACGAATGGAATCCGCTTTCCAAGCCGGGAACCGCGCCTGGAATGGCCCGGGCCGACGACGGTGGGCGGTGGTGAGAACCGATTGTCCCCCGGAATCTCCGCCTTCCCCGGCCGTACGGCGAAAACGGTCGGCGGGCATCACTCCGGGTAACGCCCGCCGACCGTTCGGTCCTGCCCCGCCTCAGCCGAGGAACATCCCGTAGAGACCGGGTGAGCGGGTGGCCACCGGGTCCAGGTGGTGGCCCATCACCTTGCTGTGGGACTCCCGCAGGTCCAGGTCGACCAGCAGCTGCTCCTCGAACCCGGGCCTCGACCAGTACCCGGTCGGATAGCGCATCAGCGCGATCGGCTGCCCGGGGGCGAACTCGTCGGCACGCAGCACCTGGCTGCCGACACCGGCCGGACTGTCCAGGCGGGTGCACGAGACCAGGTGCACCCGGTTCTCCTCCGTGCGCTCGGTCGCGGCCACGTGCGCGGCCTCGGGAACACGCCAGTCGGCCGGGTGGGCGATGACCTCGGCGCCCGCCAGGGTCAGCAGCCGCGCCACCTCGGGTACCCACACCTCGTCGCCGACCATCAGGCCGATCGTCCCGATCTCGGTGCGGGCCACGTCGATCCGGTCTCCGGGTACGGCCCACTCCCGCTCCGCGGAGTTCAGGTGGGTCTTGCGGTAGGTGTGGGCGATCCGCCCGGTGCCGTCGACGAGGTAGGCGGTGGAGTGGTACCTCCCCGCCGCCGACTCCTCGACCAGGTGGGCCACCACCCACACCCCCGCTTCGGCGCAGGCCCGGCCCAGACGCTCCAGCACCTGTGCGGACAGCTTCGCGGCGGCGGCCGGGTCGGCGGCCTCCTCACCCGGAGCGAAGCAGAAGAGGGCGGGCAGTACGCCCAGGTCGGCACCGCGCCGCCCGGCATAGGCGATCTGGTCCAGCGCTCGGGTGACCGTCCACTCGGTGTTGGGGAAGTGGCTGACCTGGAGCGCGACCACACGCAGCGGCCGGGTCGGCATCTCCTGGGGTGCGGGGCCGCACATCGACGCGACCGGCAGTGCCTCCAGCGGCGCGGTCAGGGGCGCGTAGAGGTCGGTGCGCCGCCAGGCGAAGACGTCCCCGATCCCGGACACTGCCTTGTCGTCGGCCTCGCCGGGATCGATGTCGGCGACGACGATCCCCGGCTCCAGCTCGCCGGCGTCGGCCAGGCGGGTCCCGTCCGGGGCGACGATCTGGCTGCCGCCCATCCACGGCCAGCCGTCGGCGGGGCCGCCGACGGTGTTGGCCGCCACGTGGAAGACGCGGTTCTCCATCGCGCGCAGCGGAACGTGCACCCGGAACTCGTCGGGGCCCCGGGAGTTCAGCGAGTTGCACAGGATCTGGGCCCCCAGCAGCGCCAGGGCCCGCGGGGTGTCGGGCACGATGCCGTCGGCGCACAGCAGCAGCCCGATCCGGCCGAGCTCGGTCTCATGGACCTGGTAGGGCTCGTCCCCGGGGACGAAGAGGGTGTACTCGTAGTCCCACAGCACGTGCTTGCGGTGCACGCCGACGATCTCGCCGTCGGGGCCGATGAGGACCGAGCAGATGTAGACGTCGGGGGCGGCCTCGCCGCGCAGGTCCACCCCGGCCGCGACGTACACCCCCCGTTCCCGGGCTGTCTCTCGCAGCCCGCTGACGAAGGCGCCGTCGAGCGTCTCGGAGAGCTCCCAGCACTGCCGGCGGTCGGCGTGGTCGCGCACCCGGTTGCTGTTCTCGGGCAGCACCACCAGCCGGGCGCCGGCGTCGGCGGCGCGCCTGATGTGGTCGGCGCACAGCTGGAGGTTGGCGGCCACGTCCGTTCCGGAGAAGAACTGTGCCGCCGCCACACGGTGAAGGGTCATCGTCTCGCTTTCCTGGGTGGGGTCTGGGGAGCGGCGCCCGTGGGGCGCCCGGTGCTCACAGTTCGCGCAGCAGCCGTCCGGCGCCGTCGACGGGGTCGGTGATCCCGCGGGTGCGCAGGGCGTGCCACACCGTGGCCGCGTTGATGGGGATGACGGGTTTGCCGATCTCGCGCTCCAGGCGGTCGGCGACCCCGACCGCAGGAAGGTTCGTACCGGCCTGGACCAGTGCGTCCACCCCCTCCACGTCGACCGTGCGGAACGCGGCCTCCACTTCGTGGGGCGCGACGTCGGCGATGGCCGTGGCCGAGGGGCACTTGAGCCCGTGGACGGCCGCGACGTCGTAGCCGATCTCGGTGAAGAAGCGCCGGACCTCCTCGTCGGCGACACTCTGGTAGGGGGTGATCACGCCGATGCGCCGTGCCCCCACGGCCTTCAGCGCGGCGTCGCAGGCCGCGGCGCCGGAGGTGACCTCCAGGCCCGACGCGTCACGGACCCACTGCTCGAAGCGGGCGTTGCCCTCGGCCCCGCCCCAGAAGGTCTCCGCGGACATTCCCATGACCAGGTGGTCGGGACGGCAGGTCATCACGGAGGCGATCGCGCTCTCGACCTGGCCGCGCAGGTTCTGCAGGAAGCGCTCGAACACGTCGTCGTCGTCGAGCCGGCCGTTCTCGATGAGGATACGGCCGGCGTGGTAGGAGACGCCTTCGGGGCGGATGCGGTTGTACTCGTCCTCGACGACGGTGTTCGTCGAGGGCACGATGACGCCGAACGCGGCGCGGGGTGCGAGAACGGTGGTCACGTCAACTCCTGGTCGTGTCGAAGGGGCCGGGCGGCCGCGGGGCGAGGCGCTCCTCCAGCGAGGCGCACTCGGGCAGGCCCAGCAGGTCGGTGAGCTCGTCCCAGGGCATGCGGGTGCTCCCGGCGGCCGAGCCCGTGGTGCGCAGGGTGTGCAGGGTGGCGCGCATGGCACGGGCCGCGGCCAGCAGGGGCGCGACGGGGGAGAGGACCACCCGGGCGCCCAGGGCGGCGTGGGCTCCGGCCGGCGCGGGGTCGGCCGTGCCGCTCTCGGAGGCGTTGAGCACCAGTGGGAGGCCGGGCGCGGCGGCGCGCACCCGGTCGGCGGTCGCCTGGTCGAGCGCACCTTCGACGAACACCGCGTCGGCGCCGCACGCGGCGAAGGCACCGGCCCTGCGGACCGCCTCGTCGGCTCCGGCGACCGAGAGCGCGTCGGTGCGGGCGATCACCACGATGTCGCGCCGCGCCCCGACGGCGGCCTCCACGCGGGCCACGGCCTCGGCCATGGGAACGATCGCCTTGCCCGCCATGTGCCCGCAGCGCTTGGGCAGCACCTGGTCCTCGACGTGCAGGGCGGCCGCGCCGGCGAGTTCGTAGCGGTGGACGGTGCGCGCGGTCTGCGCCGGCCCCCCGTACCCGGCGTCGGCGTCGGCGATGAGCGGGACGGAGGCCGCCGCGGAGATGCGGGACACGGCCTCGACCATGTCGGTGGCGCCCACGAAACCGAGGTCGGGCAGGCCCAGTGACACGGCCGAGACGGCGGCCCCGGAGACGTGTGCGACGCGGAATCCCGCCTCCTCCACCAGGCGTGCCGAGAGCGCGTCGAAGCATCCGGGGGCCAGGAGGGGGCCGGTGTCCCCGGCGTGGAGGAGGGTGCGCAGGCGCGTCCCCGCTGAGCCGTGTCCGGGAGTCATCGCAGACCCTCCAGCCACTCGGTGGCCTCCCGGGTGGTGAGCAGCTCTGCGTACTTGGCGCCCAGGTCGAACAGGTTCGCCTGGTGCGCACCGGGGTCGCGGTCGCCCACCGCGTCGGTCACCACGACCGGGCTCAGCCCGTGGCACAGCGCGTCCACGGCGGTGGCCCGCACGCAGCCGCTGGTGCTGGTCCCGGTGACCACCGCGCCGTCGGAGCCCAGCGCGTGCAGTGTGGAGGCCAGCGCCGTGCCGAAGAAGGCGCTGGGGTACTGCTTGGTGAGGGTGATGTCCTCGGGCCGGGGCCGCAGCGGCTCGGGCGGCTCACCGTGGCGGGGGTCGGCGCCCTCGGCGAAGAGTTCCAGCGCGGGGACCTTGCGGTAGAACAGGCCGCCGTCGCGCCCGTCGGAGCGGTAGCCGACATAGGTGAAGACCACGGGCAGGCCTGCCGAGCGGGTGGTCTCGGCGAGTCCGGCGACGCGGTCGACGATGTCCTCGTCCCCGGCGTAGAGGGGGGAGAGGGGGTCGAGGTAGGCGTTGACCAGGTCGACCACGAGCAGGGCCGGGCGGCGCGGCGGGGCCAGCTCTCCGAAGAACCCCGCGCGGGTGTGGTCCGCTGTGGCCGCCTCCCGGGCGGCGGCGCCCCGGGGCCCGGTCACGGCAGCGCCACCTGGACGGCGTCGCGCCGGGCCAGGATCGGGCGCAGCACGGTCTCGATCAGTGCGCGGTGGGCGGGGTGCTCCTGGTAGGCGCGCCAGGCGTCGGCGTCGGCGAAGTCCATGGTGACCAGGAGGTCGGCGTTGCCCTCGGCCAGGCCGGCGTCCGGCCGCGCGGCCAGCGACCGGATCTGGGGGACGCTGTCGCTGAGCTCGTGGAAGCCCCGGAGCGCGGCCTCCCGCTGGGCGGTGGTCGCCTCGGCCGTCCACCGCAGGAGCAGAACGTGTCGGATCACTGTGCGTTCCCTCGGTCGGGGAGCGGACCGAGGGAGTCGGACCCGCTCAGATTGCGCCAATTACTACATTGTGAGAGCATGATTTTTAATAGTTGATAGACGATAAGCGGTGGGTGGAACCCTCGTCAAGGGAGTGGTCATGGCGGCAGCGGAACGTCGGAGCGGCGCGGAGAGCTCGCGCAAGGTACTGGGCCTGCTCCTGGCCTTCGACGAGAGGCGCCACACCCTGACCACGGCCGAACTCGCCGAGGCGATCGAGGCGCCGCTGAGCTCGACGTACCGCTATCTGTCGGTGTTGCGCGACAGCGGCCTGCTGGAGGAGGCCGAGGCCGCGGGGAGCTACCGGTTGACCTTCAGGGCCATCGGCATGGCCCGCTCGGCGCGTGCCGCGTGGGGAGGCGTGGAGCGCCTGGCGCGCCCGGTCCTGGAGCGGCTCGCCGCACAGGCCGGTGAGACCGCGCTGCTGGTCAAGAGGAACAACACGGCCGCGGTGTGCGTGGACCGGGCCGAATCGCCGCATCCGGTCCGGTTGCAGTTCGACCCCGGCCAGCCGATGGCGCTGCACCGGGGCTCGGCCTCGCGCGTGCTGCTGGCGGGCATGCCCGAGCGCGAGCGCGCCGACTACCTCGCGCGCCTGGCCGAGGAGGCGGTGCGCCCTCCCGGCGCCGACCGGCGCCTCCCGACCGAGGGGGAGCTCGCGCTGGTGGCCGAGGAGGGCTGGACGCAGAGCTTCGAGGAGGTGGACGAGGGGATCTGGGGGGTCGCGGCGGCGGTGCGCGAGCAGGGGCGCCTGGTCGCCTCCGTCGGCGTGGCGGGGCCACTGTTCCGCCTGGACCAGGGTGAGCGGGAACGCGTCATCGCCCTGGTCCGCGAAGGCGCGGCCGAGGTGAGCGGTGCGATCGACCGGTTGCTTTGACGCCGGGCGGCGTGGGCGGTACTTTCTCAGTAGACGGAATTCGATTCCTGCATTGTGAGAGCACACAGGAAAGGGAATCGAGTGAGCACCGACTCTTCCACCCCCCGCACACCAGGCGTCCCCGTCGTGGTCGTCGGCCTCGGCCCGGTCGGCGCGACCGCCGCGCTCATCCTGGCCCAGGCCGGATGCGAGGTCACCGTCCTGGAGGCGGACGCCTCCCTGGACCGCGACCTCGCCGAGTCCCGTGCCTCCACCTTCCACCCGCCCACACTGCAGATGCTGGATGATCTCGGCGTCGGCGAGGAGCTGCACCGGCGCGGCCTGATCTCGCGCTCCTACCAGTACCGCGACCGCCACGAGGGTCTGGTGGCCGAGTTCGACCTGTCCGTGCTCGACGGTGACACGGCCTTCCCCTACCGGTTGCAGAGCGAACAGCAGAACCTGGTCGACATCATCCACCGCAGGCTCACGACGATGCCCAACGTGGAGATCGTCCTGGGCGCGCGCGTGGAGTCGGCCCGCCGCGAGGACGGTCTCGCCGTGGTGCGCACCGGCGGGGAGCGGCCGCGCGAGTGGCGCGCGCCCTGGGTCCTCGCGGCGGACGGTGCGAGCAGTACCGTCCGCAAGTGCCTGGGTGTGGACTTTCCCGGCATGACCTATCCCGAGCGCTTCCTCATCGTCTCGGTCGAGGACGACCTGTCCGCGCTCATTCCCGGGATCTGCGAGGTCAACTACGTCTCCGACCCCGAGGAGTGGCTGGTCCTGCTGCGCACCCCGCGGCACTGGCGCGTGCTGTTCCCGGTCCCCGACGCCGCCGACACCGCCTCCGTGACCGCGCCCGGGGCCGTCCAGGACCGCCTGCGGGCGCTGGCCCCCAACCCCGGGGGGTACACGGTGGCCCACACCTCGCTCTACCACGTGCACCAGCGCGTGGCCGACGGCTTCCGACACGGGCCCTTCCTCCTGGCCGGCGACGCCGCGCACCTGAACAACCCGCTCGGCGGCATGGGGATGAACAGCGGCATCCACGACGCCGTGGACGCCGCGCACTCGGTTCTGGCGGCCATCGGCGGCGACACCTCCCCCGCGGACGGCTACTCCGGACGCCGCCGCGACGCCGCCCTCAACCTGGTGCGCACGGCCACCCACCGCAACTGGGAGAACCTGCAGCAGAAGTCGGCGGACCAGCGCCGGAGGAACCACGAGGAGCTGAGCCGCACCGCCGCGGACCCGGCGAGCGCCCGGGACTACCTGAGGGTGAGCTCGATGCTCGTCTCCCGCGCCTGAGCGGCTCCGGCGCACGATCGCGCCCCCGCGCCGGTGGTCCGCCCCGCGCGGGGGCGCGGCCCTTCCTTCCCCCGGTGGGGGAGCGCGTTCCCCGGGCCTCTCCGAGGCGGAAGGGCCGGGGAACGCGCGGCGGCCCTTCCGCGCGCCCCGAGGGCACGCGGCCGGGCCGCCCGGCTCAGCCCCGCCTGACGTAGAGGCCCCGGGGCTCGCCCACGACCTTGCCGGCCTCCACGATCCGGGCGCCGCGCAGGAACACGTCGGTGACCGAGGCGCTGATCTCGGCGCCCTCGAAGGGGGAGTACTCCTGGACGGACTCCGAGTCGCGGGCCCGCACCGTCCAGGAGGCGTCCGGGTCCAGCAGCGCGATGTCGGCGTCGTAGCCGGGCGCGATGGTGCCCTTGTCCCGGAGCCCGTAGCGCTGCGCCGGATTCCACGAGACCAGCCGCGCGACGTCCGTCTCGGACAGGCCGCGGCGGCGCCCCTCGGAGAAGAGCCCGGGGAGCAGGTACTCCGCGCCCCCGAATCCGGACTTGGAGAGGAAGACGTCGTCGCGGTCGGCGCCGAACTTCATCTCCTCCTTGCAGCAGGCGTGGTCGCTGACGACCCAGTCGACGTCGCCGGCCAGCACGTGCTCCCACAACGCCTCGACGTCGGCGCGCGGGCGCAGCGGCGGGTTGACCTTGCCGCCGACGGGGTGGCCGGTGTCGATGTCGGTCAGCAGGTGGCCCAGGGTCACCTCGCGCCGGAAGTCGATGTGGGGGAAGGTCCGGGCCATGGTCATCGCCGCCTCCATGGCCTCGGCCGAGGTCAGGTGCAGCAGGTTGATCGTGGGCAGGCCCGTGGCGTGCGCCAGGTAGGAGGCGATGGTGACCGCCAGGCCCTCGGAGTGCGGCGGCCGGGAGGCGCTGTAGGCGGCCAGGCCGCTCAGTTCGCCCTCCTCCTGCACCATCCGGGTGTAGGCGGACATGATCTCGGCCGTCTCGCAGTGCAGCGACAGCGAGAGCCGGTCGGCGATCCGGGGATGGCGCTCGCGCACGCCCTGGAGCGCGCGCATGACGAACTCGAAGTGGGCGATGTCGTAGCGCTCCCCGGGCGGGGTCATCAGGAACGAGGCCTGGTCGTCCGAGCGCCCGTGCAGCCCGTGGCCGCCGTAGAACATGAAGATCTTGAAGGAGGTGACACCGAAGTCGTCGACCAGCGCGTCGAGTTCCTCCAGGTGGCTGCGCTGCATCGGCGCGACGTGGAAGGCGTAGTCGATGTGCGCGCGGCCCTCGGCGAGGGAGAGCACCTCGGGGAAGAAGTCCGCGTAGTCGCCGCCCCTGTTCAGGTAGTACTGGCCGGTGCGGATGTAGGTCAGACCGGTGGTCACCCCGCCCTGGGCCGCGGCGCGGCTCTCCGTGCGGGTGTCCACGTCCAGGGGGTTGTAGATTCCCCAGTGCTGGTGGCCGTCCACCGCGCCGGGGAAGGCCAGCCGGCCGCCGCCGTCCACGACCTCGGGGGCGAGGGAGGCGTCGATGCCGGGCGCGACCTGCGCCACCTGGCCCCCGGCCACGGCGATGTCGCCCTCCTCCACCGTGTCGGTGTCGGGGCGCACCACTCTGACGTTCTTGATGATCGAGTCGAACTCGAAGTCGGACACGCTGATCCCCTCTCAGGAACTCTCTCGCGCCGGGGAGGACCCCCGGCAGTGGTCGGCCGCGAGCACGGCCAGGCCCAGGGCCGGCAGGAGGCCGTTGCCCGCCAGGTAGCCGCCCGCCCCGTGGCCGGAGATGCCGATGGCCGCGCCGCCGGACGCGTACAGTCCGGCGATGGGCGAGCCGTCCTCGCGCAGCACCCGGGCACTGCCGTCCACGGCCAGACCCCCCTGGGTGTGGAAGAGCGCGGGCTCGACGCGCACCGCCCGGTAGGGGGCGCGCAGCGGCGCCTCCCAGCTCAGGCGGCCGAACTCGTCGGAAGCGGTCCCGGCCGCACCGCGGGCGGCCCGGTCCAGGGTCTCGGCGAGCGGGCCGGCGGGGAGTCCGCAGGTCCGGGCGAGCCCGGGCAGGTCCTCTGCCGAGAGGACCACGCCCTGCTCCACGGTGTCGCGGTAGTCCCCGAAGGCCAGGCACAGCTCGTGCACCCGCTCGTCGAAGACGATCCAGCCGGTGGATCCGGGCTGGGCGGCGAGGATCGCCGCGTACTCGGAGTAGCCCACGGTCTCGTTCCCGAAGCGGTGGCCCCCGGCGTTGACCAGCACGCCGCCGTGCATGACCGTCGCCCAGCCGACGAGGGTGCCGGCGCCGCGTGCCAGGGCCGCGTGCCCCTGGTAGGCGTCCAGGTAGCCGGTCGCCGCGCCCAGGTCCGCGCCGATGCGCAGGGCGTCGCCGCGGGAGTGCTCGCCGCCGTGGTAGACGGCGCCGGCGATCTCGGGCATCAGGTCCTGGACCGCACGGCTGTCGGCCCCGTAACCGTTGCACGCCAGCAGCAGCGCACGGGTGGGGATCTCCTCCGTTGATCCGTCGGGGTACTCGGCGACCGCCGTACGGACCCGGCCCCCGTGTGTTCCGACCCCCACCAGACGGGCCGGCATGAGGAAGTCGATGCGCGGATGCCTCCGTGCCCGGGCCACCAGGTGGTCCAGCAGTTCCGCCCCGGTGCGGGAGGGGACGGTGTGGCAGCGCGTCACCGAGTGGCCGGGGTAGGCGATGTCGGCGGCCAGTTCCACAGGCAGGTCGAATCCGTCGGCGAGCCAGGTGACGAGTTCGGCGCTGAAGGAGGTCAGGGCGCCGGCCAGTACCGGATCGGCCTCGCCGTGCGTCTTGGCCGCCACGTCGGCGAGGAAGGTGTCCGCGGAGTCCTCGACACCGGCGGCCCGCTGCCAGCGGGTCCCGGCTCCGGGGATCATCGCGGTGGACATGGAGGTGTTGTTGCCGCGGCGGAACGCCTCGCTGGCCTCGACCACCAGGACGTCCAGCCCGGCCTCGGCCGCGCGCAGCGCGCCCGCGAGCCCTCCGCCGGCCCCGGCCACGACCAGGTCCACGGCCGCCTCCTGCGGGTGCTCGGCCGGGTTCACGGGCGCACTCCCGCGCGCCCGCCCGGGGCCGGTGTCCACGCGCCCGCGGCGGCCGCCGCTCCGATGAGTTTTCGCATGCCCTACCTTTCGGCACTTGATTGGATCAGTGTTTCGCTTGAAGGAACAGTACCTTGTCGGTTGAAGATGTCATCAGCCGCACCGGAGCGTCAAGGCTTCCTGGGGTATGCCTGTTCACTGTCGCTGTCCTAGAGTGTGCCGTCTCATGGCACGCATTGCGGCATGGCTTGATAAGTGGAATCATGTTTCTGTGAGTGAAACGAGGAGGCGGCTTCCGCCGTCAGTGAAGCCAAGGCCGCGGGCCGTGTCCCCGGCACCCGCGGAACCACGGCGAACCCCGTCACCCTGACCGCCCGAAGGCCTCCTCCCGGGAGCTCTCCGGAACCGCTTACGAACGAATGAGGACCACCATGGTGGACAGTTCCGACACCGGCCGCGCCGGACCGAACCCCCCTCCTGCCCCGGGGGCGCTGAACGACCTCGTGGTGCTGGACATCGCCACCCTGTTCGCCGGGCCCATGGCGGCCACCATGCTCGGCGACTTCGGCGCCGAGGTGGTCAAGGTCGAACACCCCGACAGGGGCGACCCGGTGCGCACCCACGGCGCGGCCAAGGACGGCGTCGGCCTGTGGTGGAAGATGCTCGGCCGCAACAAGAAGTCGGTCGACCTCTACCTCGGGTCGGAGGAAGGCCGCGAGGCGTTCAAGCAGATGGTCGCCGGAGCCGACGTCGTCATCGAGAACTTCCGTCCCGGGACCCTGGAGCGCTGGGGCCTGGGCTACGACGTGCTCTCACAGATCAACCCGCGCCTCATCCTGGCCCGCGTCACCGGGTTCGGCCAGTTCGGTCCCTACGCCAAACGCCCGGGGTTCGGCACCCTCGCCGAGGCTATGAGCGGCTTCGCGGCCATCACCGGAGAACCCGGCGGTCCGCCGACCCTGCCCCCCTTCGGGCTCGCGGACGGCATCGCCGCGCTCACCACGGCCTACGCGGTCATGACCGCGGTGCACGCCCGCACGCACACCGGACGCGGCCAGGTGATCGACCTGGCCATCACCGAGCCGATCCTCACCGTCCTGGGACCCCAGCCCACCGTCTACGACCAGTTGGGCACCGTCCAGCCGCGCCTGGGCAACCGCTCCTCCAACAACGCCCCCCGCAACACCTACCGCACCGCGGACGGGGGCTGGGTGGCCGTCTCCACCAGCGCCCAGAGCATCGCCGAGCGGGTGATGCGCCTGGTGGGGCGGCCCGAACTGATCGACGAGCCCTGGTTCGCCTCCGGAGCCGAACGCGCCCTGCACGCCGACGAACTGGACGAGGCGGTCGGAGGGTGGATCGCCCAGCGCGACCGCGCCGAGGTGGTCGCCGCCTTCGAGGAGGCCCAGGCGGCGGTCGCCCCCGTCTACGACGTCCGGGACGTGTTCCAGGACCCCCAGTTCCAGGCACGGGAGACCATCACCACCGTCGAGGACCCCGAACTGGGCCCGCTGAGGATGCAGAACGTGCTCTTTCGCCTCTCGGAGACGCCCGGCGCGATCCACACCACCGGCCCGGCCCAGGGCGTCGACACCGCCGAGGTGCTCACCCGGTTCGGCGTCGGGTCCGAGGCGGTCGCGCGCATCACCGGGAAGCGGCGTTGAACGGCCCCGGAACGCGTGCGCGCCCACCGCGCAGCTGGCTCTACGTGCCCGCCACCCGGCCCGACCGGGTGGAGAAGGCACTGGCGGGCGAAGCCGAAGCGGTCGTCGTCGACCTGGAGGACGCCGTGCACGCCGCCGCCAAGGAGTCGGCGCGCGCCTCCGTGCTGGAACTGGTCGCGCGAGCCCGGCGCCCCCTCCACGTGCGGGTCAACGACCTGGCCGGCCCCTGGGGCTTGCACGACCTGCGGGCCCTGGCACGCGTACCCGTGGCGGGCGTGCGCCTGCCCAAGGTCGAATCCGCCGACCAGGTACTCCGGGCGGTGGACGCCCTGGCCGGCTCGGGCGGGCCCGTACCGGTCCACGTACTGCTGGAGAGCGCCCTGGGAGTCGAGAACGCCTTCGCCATCGCCACGGCGCACCCGCACGTGGCCGGCGTCTCCCTGGGCGAGGCCGACCTGCGCGCGAGCCTGCGCACCAACGACGACACCGCCCTGGACTGGGCGCGCTCCCGGGTGGTCAACGCCGCGCGGGCGGCCGACCTGCCCAGCCCGGTCCAGAGCGTCTACGCCGACGTCGCCGACGAGGACGGGCTGCGCGCCTCCAGCGAGCACGGCCGGGCGATGGGGTTCTTCGGCCGCTCCGTCATCCACCCCCGACAGATACCGGCGGTGCACGCCGCCTACACGCCCAGCGCACGCGAACGCCGCGAGGCGGCCGAACTCCTGGCCGGCCTTGAGGCCGCCGGCACCCGCGGCTCCAGCGCCTTCCTGACCACCGACGGACGCTTCGTCGACCCCGCCG
The DNA here is from genome assembly GCF_008638365.1 of Nocardiopsis quinghaiensis. Classification (GTDB taxonomy): domain Bacteria; phylum Actinomycetota; class Actinomycetes; order Streptosporangiales; family Streptosporangiaceae; genus Nocardiopsis; species Nocardiopsis quinghaiensis. The sequence continues at coordinate 214,958 of NZ_VWVU01000005.1, forward strand.
TCGTGCAGGCGGCGCGCGCCGTCCTCGCCTCCGCACCCGGCACCGCCCCCGACCACAAGGGAAAGACCCCATGACAGACCCACTCCTGGCGGCGGTCCGCCGCGGAGTCCGCACCATCGACCTGGCCCAGCCGCTGTTCACCGGCATGCCCTCCTCGCCCAACCACCCCGGCTTCCGGATGACACTGATCCGCAGGCACGGCGACATGGTGCGCCCCGACGGCGGCTCGGCCGCCAACGAGCTCATCATCACCGGAGGACACGTCGGCACCCACGTCGACGCGCTCTCGCACGTGTCGCACCTGGGCTGCCTCAACGGCGGGATCGACGCCGCCGAGGCCACCGTCAACGGACGCTTCGAGCACCACGGCATCGACCGGATGGAGCCGCTCGTGCGCCGGGGCGTGCTGCTCGACGTGGCCGCCGCCTACGGTGTCGCGTGCCTGGACCCCGGCTACGGGGTGAGCGCGGCCGACCTGGAGAAGGCCGCCGCCCACGGCGGCGCCGAACCGGGTCCGGGCGACGTCGCCCTCGTCCGTACCGGCTGGGCCACCCGCTTCGCCGACGCCGCCGCCTACCTGGGCCAGGCCGACGGCGTCCCGGGCCCGACCGAGGAGGCCGGGCACTGGCTGGCCGAGCGCGGGGTGGCGGCCGCCGGCGCCGACACCACCGCCTTCGAGCAGATCCCCGAGGGCAGGGGGCACAGCGTCCTGCCCGTGCACCGGGTGCTGCTGGTGGAGAACGGCATCCACATCATCGAGCACATGATGCTGGAGGACCTCTCGCGCGAGGCCGTGGGGGAGTTCGTGTTCGTCCTGAGCCCGCTGAAGATCCTCGGCGGCACCGGCTCGCCCGTGCGTCCCCTGGCGGTGGTGGGCGCGTGAGCGGCGTGATCGTCACCGCGGCGGAGCTCGCGCACGCCGCCTACACCGAAGGGCTCCCCGCGGACCTGCGCACCGACGTCTCCCGCCGGGTCCTGGACCTGCTGGGCAACAGCCTGGCCGCGGCCGAGCAGGAGCCCGCCCGCATCGCCGAGGCGGTGGCCGCCGAATGGGGCGGCGCCCCGGCCGCGACGGCCTTCGGCAGCGGGGCGCGCTACCCCGCCCCGTCCGCGGCGCTGGTCAACGGCACCCTGGCCCACGCCCTCGACTTCGACGACACCCATCTGCCCTCGGTCCTGCACCCCTCGGCTCCGGTCATCCCCGCCGCCCTGGCCAGTGCGCAGGCGCACGGCCGCTCGGGCGCCCAACTTCTGGACGCCGCCGGCCTGGGCATCGAACTCGCGGTCCGTCTGGGCATGGCCGGATACGACGAGAAGCTGGGCAACTCGGTCTTCTTCGAACGCGGCCTGCACGCCACGGCCATCTGCGGAGCGGTGGGCGCCGCGACGGCCTCGGCCCTGCTCCAGGGCCTGGACGCCGCCGGGGTCGCCCACGCCGCCGGGATCGCCGCCAGCATGGGATCGGGCATCATCGAGGCCAACCGGACCGGCGGCACCATCAAGCGGGTGCACTGCGGCTGGGCCGCGCACGCCGGTGTCTCGGCCGCGGACCTGGCCCGGCACGGCCTGACCGGCCCACCGACCGTCGTGGAGGGCCGCTTCGGATTCCTGGAGGCGTTCTGCGGCGACTCCAGCCGGGCCCACGACGTCATCAGGGGGTTCACCACCGAGTGGGAGCTGCCCGGTATCTTCTTCAAGCCCTACCCCTGCAACCACTTCACCCACGCCGGCGTCGACGCCGCCCTGCGGCTGCGCGCCGAGGGCGTGAGGGCGGAGGACGTCACCGATCTGGAACTGGGCGTGCCCTCAGCGGTGCTGCGCACCATCGGCGAACCCGCCGCGGAGAAGGCCAACCCGCGTTCGGGCTACCACGCCGCCTTCAGCGGCCCCTACACCGTGGCCGCGGCACTGCTGGGCGGCGGCGGCCTGGGGCTCTTCCACGAGGACTTCACCGACGAGGCCGCCCTCGACCCGGCACGCCTGACCCTGGCCGCCAAGGTCAGGTGCGTACCCGACCCCGAGTGCGACCTGGTCTTCCCCCGCCAGTTCCCCGCGGTCCTCACCGCGACGCTGCGGGACGGGACGCGCAGGCAGGCCCGGATCTCGGCCAACCGCGGCGGGCCGGACCACCCGCTGTCCGCCGAGGAGCTGGCGGCCAAGTTCCGCCTCAACGCGCTCCAGCGCGTCCCGGACCCCGACCGGATCGTCGCACTGGTGCGGGCGCTGCCCGGGGCTCCGTCGGTGGACGCCCTGTGCGCGGAGGCGTCCGGGCGGGGGTGAGCCGGTGAGCGGCCCGTGTCCGGGGAGGGCACGGGCCGCCTCGGCGAGGGTGCCCCAGAGCAGGACCGCCGCGACAGCCCCGGCCGTGTCGCTTGCCGTGAATCAGTTGTTCGTTCTCGGCGGTTCGTGTGTGACACCGCCGGATCCGTCGTGCGAATTTTGCGGGAGGCCCCCCGGCTTCGCAGGACCATCCGGCGCCCGGCACGGCGCTTCGACGCTGAGAGCGAGGAGTTACGGCATATGGGGGATTTTCTGACCGGGGTCGAAGGCGGACTCCGTATCGACTGGGCGACGATGCCCACGTACAACACGGTGATGGCGGTCGCGGCGGGGGCCGGGCTGATTTTGGTGGTGGCGCTGGGCCGTGCGCTGCTGAGCGGTCGGCGGATCGTGCCGGACGGGTGGGCCCTGGCCTTCGGAACGCTGGGTCTGCTGCTGGCGACCACGGGCCTGCACATGACCCTGACCTGGCCGCTCGCGCCGGGCGGGTTCGCCTTCGACAACATCATCTTCGGTGAGCCGAGCCTGGTGTTCGGTGTACTGCTGCTGGCCGCGGCGTTGTACCTGTGGAAGCGCGGTGACGTCCTGACCGGCCACGAGAACCCCGCCGCGCACGTCGTACGGGTGGCGGGTCCCGTGTCGGTACTGGTGTTCGGCATGGGGTTGGCGTCGTTCGGCATCGCCGCGGCGGGCTGGGTCTTCCAGCTGTTCGCGGCACCGCCGCAGGAACCCGTCTCCGGTGCGTTCAGCGACTACCCGTGGTTGGAGGCGGCCTTCATCTCCGGGCTCTACGTCCTCGTGGGGGTGGGCGCGGTGCTGTTCCCGTTCGCCCTCAGGTCCCTGAAGTCACGGCTGTGGACCGTGATCGGCGTCGTGTGGGGACTGGCCGGCATCGTGTTCCTGTTGTTCGGGGCGTTGAACTACTACACGCACATCGGCCTGGTGGTCAACACCATGTGAGCGTCCGAGGCCGTCCGGGGCCCGCGCCCTGGCGGAGCGGTCATCCCCTGGCGGGGCCGGCCGCTCCGTCGGGGCGCACGGCCCCGTCAGGGGCTGCCGGCGCGGGAGGCCACAATGGGAGGATGTCGCAGCGCAGACCACGCCACCGCCAGCCCCCGCCCGCGGCCGACGCCGCCGCTCCCTGCCCCTGCGGCGGGTCAGCGGCCTACCGGGACTGCTGCGGCCGCCTGCACCGGGGAGAGGCCCCGGCGTCCACCGCCGAGCAGCTCATGCGCTCGCGCTACAGCGCCTTCGCCGTCGGCGACCGCGACCACCTGCTGCGGACCTGGCATCCCAGCACCCGGCCACGGCGCCTGGACCCGGACCCGGGCACCGAGTGGGTGCGCCTGGAGATCCTGTCCACGACCGGCGGCACCCCCTTCCACAGCGAGGGCACGGTCGCCTTCCGCGCGGTGTACCGGGAGAGCGGCCAGGAGGAGGCCCTCGAAGAGCACAGCCGCTTCGTGCGCCACGAGGGCGCCTGGGTCTACCTCGACGCCCTCCCGGACTGAACCGGACGAGCCCCGGCGACCGGGCCCGGCTCGGCGTTCCGGCGCTCTTCTCCGATCCGGCGAATGCGGTCGGGTACGGGCCCGGACACACTCCGTCCCGGCGACCAGATAGGAAGGAGGACGCGGACCGCGTCACCTTCACCGGACCCGCCGCACAGGCCACACGCCCACACGGACACGGAGCGCACCATGACCACCCAACCCCCCGGCCCGCTGGAGCAGGAAGACCTCATCCAGGACCTCGCCAGGAAACTGGTCGCGGCCACCCCCGAGGGCTGGCAGCAGCTCACCTACCTGGCCAGGGTGATCGGCGCCCATCAGAGCGACATGTTCGCCGTCCAGGACGCGGACGGCCAGGTCCGGCAGGTGGAGGTGCCCGAGGGCGTCGCGGAAACGGTCGACGCGCTCAAGCGGTCCGGTTTCCAGGAGGGCGAGGGGACCTGGCTCTCCATGATCGTCTCGGTCCACCACTCCCACCAGCTCAACATCGAGTACAACCACGACACCGAGCCCGAACTGCCCTTCGAGGTGAGCCCGCTCGCCTACGCGCAGGAGCTGGAGCGCTTCCCCCGGCCCCAGGACCAGATCCCGGACTGGTTCGCCGCCAGGCTCGACCAGGCGCGGCAGCTGGATCCCGACCAGATGGTGTCGGAGTTCGGCAACGCCCTGGTGCAGGCGTGCGCCAACGAGGGCCTCAACGCCGACTACCTGCCGCCGACCAGCCTGCGTGTGTCCGCGTCCGACGGCACGGTCCTGCTGGAGGGAGACCTCAAGGACACCTTCGACCAGGCGATCATCTCCCCGATCGAGCACCAGGCGAGCCTGGCGGCCCACTTCGCGGGCTACATGGCCCGCGCCGCGCAGGAACGGGGAGGGTCCGCCGGGGAGCACCCCGTGGACCCCGATGACACGGTGGCCAACGCCCTGGTCACCGCCTTCGCCGAGGCCGGGGCACAGGTGTCCTTCCAGGACGCGGACACCCTGGTCCTGCCGCTGCCCGACGGCAACCAGGCCAGCACCGACATCAGCGGCCTGCGCTCGGCGCTGGGCGGGGCCACCCCCGAGCAGGTCGCGGACAACACCGCCGGGTTCGCCCGCGCGGCCCTCGACCAGCTGGGGCAGGCCGTCCGGCGCGAGGCCGGATCCGACGACCCCGCCGGGCAGCTCCGGGTCCGCCTCTACCCCGTCTCCGCCTTCCCCGAGGGGGTGCTGGACTCCCTCGTGACCCGTGAGATAGCCCCGGGCCTGTGGCAGACCGTGGTCGTGGACACCCCCGAGTCGCTGCAGCCGCTGCCCCGGCAGGCGCACGAGCGCTCCGGCCGTCCCGACGGGGAGGTCTTCGCCCAGGCCGTGGCCGCCTCCGTGGACGAGGACGTGGAGACGAGCGAGCACGAGCTCAACGGAGCCCGCATCGTGCACATCGGCGGCGAGCACCCCTACGTGGCGGCACAGGTGCACGCCCTGGACCGCCATCTGGGCGACCTCCCGCACGGCGCGCTGGTGGTCCTCCCCGTACCCGAGGCACTCGTCGCCCACCCCCTGGGCCAGGGGAACCCGATCGCCGCCATGGACAGCATGCGGCAGATCGCCGAGCGCTTCACCGAGGACGGTGACAAGCCCGTCAGCCCCCAGCTCTACTGGTGGCACCCCGACTCGCGCTCGCGCGAGCAGGGAGCGCCGCCCGACCTGCGTGCGGTGGGGGCCACGATCGACCACGAGGCCGGGTCGGTCTCACTGCACACCTCCGACGAGGAGTTCGGCCCCCTGCTGAACTCACTGATCCGGACTCAGTAGCCGGGTACGGGGTAGTCGAAGGGCATGGGCCCGGGGCCTTCGGGCCCCGGGCCCCGAACCAGAGCAACCCGCGGGCCTCTTCCGCGTTCGTGATCCGGTCCCCGCCGGAGGAAAGGTCAGGTGACCCCATGTCCGCCACCACGCTCCGCTCCGCGCGGAGCCGCGCTCTGGCGGTCCTGGGCGGCACCGCCGTCGCGGCCGGGCTGTGCGCCTGCGCTCCCCAGTCCCCGGACACGGAGACCATCGACCACGTCCTCCTCTCGCCCACCACCGACCCCAGTACCGCCCAGACCGTGACATGGCGCGCGGCCGGGGCCGAGGAGGCCTTCCTGGAGATCGAGCCCCAGGACGGCTCCGGACGGACCAGCCGGATCCAGGGCAGGCCCACCGGCGGGGAGGAGGTCGACTCCGTCTTCGCGGCCACGGTCACCGGCCTGGAGCCGGACACCGACCACCGCTACCGGATCGGCGAGGGCAGCGGCGAAGACGGCGACGGCGACGGCGACGGCGACGGCGATGGTGACGACGAGGACGCGGTCAGCGACTGGTACACCTTCACCACCGCCGCCGAGGGAGCCGAGCCCTTCAAGTTCCTGTACTTCGGCGACGTCCAGGACGACATCGCCGACGAGGCGGCCCCCGTCATCCGGGCCGGGCTGGAGGCCGCCCCCGACGCCCGGCTGGCCGTGCACTCCGGCGACCTGGTCGACTCGGCCGACAGCGAGTCCCAGTGGGACGCGTGGTTCGACGCCTTCGGCCCCCTGGCCACCGGCGGCATGAACCACCTGGCCAGCCCCGGCAACCACGACTACGGCTCCGAGGGCCTGAGCGACTACTGGGCACCCCAGTTCCCCGGCGCGGGCAACGGTCCCGAACGGCCCACGGGCCTGGCCAGGACCGTCTACCACACCGACTACCAGGGGGTGCGGTTCGTGGTGCTCGACTCCAACCACCGCGACGCCGCCCCGCGCAGCGCCGACCGGTGGCTGGACACGCAGCGACGGTGGCTGGAACAGGTACTGGCCGACAACCCCCACCAGTGGTCCGTGGTCACCTTCCACCACCCGCTCTTCCCCGGCAACCCCGGACGAGACAACGAAGCGCTGCGCCGGGCGTGGCTCCCGGTACTGGAGGAGTACGACGTGGACCTGGTCCTGCAGGGCCACGACCACTCCTACAGCCGCGGCAACCTGGCCGAGCACCGCACGCGGGAACCCGAGGTGCAGACCGGTCCGGTCTACGTGACCGCGGTGACCGGCCCCAAGATGTACGAGGCCGAGGAGGACGACTGGACCGGGAACGGCGCCGAGGTCCGTGTGCAGCGCACCGGAGCCCAGACCTTCCAGACGGTCTCGGTGAACGGCGGCACCCTGGTGTACCAGGCCGCCACCGCCGAGGGTGAGACGGTGGACTCCTTCACCATCGTCAAGGAGGAGGAAGACGGCAAGCGCGTCATCGACGGCTCCTGACCCCGCCCACCACACCCGCCGGACGCCCGGCATGGACCCGCCGCGTGGCGAGGACCGTTGGTCGCCACGCCCTCCCGCGGACCCGACCTCTCAGGACAGAACGACTAGGACGGGTGGTCGGTGGTCTCCCACTGCCCGGCGATCAGGTCCACGGCCTGGTCGGCCAGTTCCCCGCCCCACTCCTGGAACTCCAGGAGCGCCTCACGGAACCTCGACACCTGCCGGAAGAGCTCCCCGTACCGGCGCTGTTCCTCCACCGGCAGCACCGGAAGCCGCATCCGGGCCGGATCCACCCTCAGCTGGCCGCGCATGCTGCTGCTCACCCGGGCGGTGTTCTGCGACTCCCCGGAACTGGTGACGAAGCCCGCCAGGAACCACGGGTCGACCGCGCCCGGGTTCGTGCGCACCACGTACAGGCCGCCGCCCGGGTAGGCCCCCTCGTCGTCGGCGGTAGCCACGCGGGCGGCGGGTCTGCGCGCCACGGCCGGGACGAGGACGTCGCCCTCCTGGATCGGCGGATTGCGCATCGGGTCGGCGTCGACCTCCCCCGTGCGCGAGGGGGCCGCCCCCCGCACCACGTCCTCACCGGTGACCACCCTGGCGCTGGTCCGCGGGCCGGCCTCCTCCGCCGAACGCCGGGGGACGGGCCGCCGGATCGTCACCGACCCGGCCCTGGCCAGTTCCCCGAGGGTGACGAGCCCGGCCGCGTCGCCGCCGGGCTCGACCCGCGGCGCCTCGGGCAGGAGCGCGCGCAGTGTGCGCAGCGCGCCCTCCAGCCTCCTGCGGCGCTCGGCGAACAACTCCAGGTCCCCGGTCGAGGTGCGCGGAAGCGGAAGGTGGAGGCGGGGGGTGAGGTCGACGTCCTCGTCCATCAGGTCGGCCACCTCCAGCGCCCGCGCCGTCCCGGGCTGCTCTGCGAACCCGTTCGGGTCGGCCAGGTAGCCCTTCCAGGCCCGGTCGACGAGGTCGACGACGTGGGCCTGCGCGGGAACCTGCCCGGGCTCGTGCGGGGCGGTGTCCACGAGCAGGACGGGGGCGGGCACCTCGTCCCGGTCGGGGCGGTGCAACACCCACAGCTGCAGGGGCACGGCGTAGTGGGCCGCGAACCCGGGCGGGAGCGAGACCACCGCGCGGAACACCCCCGCGCGCAGCAGGGACCGGCGGACGCGGCGCCCCGACGGGCGCTGCGCGGCCCCCGGCGGCATCAGCACCACCGCCGAACCGCCGGGGCGCACCTGCGACAGGCAGTGCTGTACCCAGGCCAGGTCCGACTCCAGGCGCGGGGGCACACCGTGCGTCCACCGGGGGTCCTCCGCGAGTTCCTCGGCGCCCCAGTTGCGCTCGCCGAACGGCGGGGCGCACAGGACCGTGTCGGCGCCGCCCGCCACGAAGGCGGGGGAGCGCAGGGCATCGGCCACGCGCAGGTCCGCCTCCCCGGACAGGGCGTCGGCGAAGGCCAGCCGCAGCGCGCCCAACCACACCGAAACCGGGTCCCGGTCCTGCCCCAGCAGGGCGCGCCGTCCACCGCGCGCGGCGGCGAGCAGGAGTTCGCCCCGCCCGCAGGCGGGATCGGCCACGGTGTCCCCGGCTCCTGTGTCCTCGGCTCCTGTGTCCTCGGCCCCGGACCTGATCCCGGCCAGGCGCGCCATGAGGTCGGCCAGCTCGGGCGGAACCGTGTGCGAGCCGGAGGGGGCGCGCTGGTCCAGGCGGCCCAGGAGGTGCTCGAAGGCGGCCCGCGGCCCGCTCTGGCGCGCGGCCCGCACGGCCGCGTCGGCCAGGACCTCCGACCGCTCGTCGGGAACCGTTCCGGGGCGCTGATCGGCCAGGGCGGCCAGGCCCGCCCGCCTCAGGGAGTCCTCGAAGGCCTGGCGCGCCCCTCCCCGCAGCGCGACCGGGTCGTCGGTGTCCAGGTCGCCGGGTTCGCGGTGCAGGTGCAGCAGGAGCACCCCGACCCAGACCAGTACCGAGTCGGCGGGCACCGAGGCGCGCAGGGAGTCCAGGGCCTGCCACAGCCGCTGGTCGGGGTCGATGCTCGTGACCTGGCGGTGGGTGGACAGCCACTCCTCCACCTGGCCCAGGTCGAACCGGGGGCTGCGGTCCGTGCCCCCGACCGGTCTGGGGAAGTCGTCGTGCCGACGCCGCCAGTTGCTCACCGCGGTGGGCTTGACCCCCGCGATCCGGGCGATGTCAGCCGAGCTGACCTCCACGTCACCGGTGCCCATGGACCCATCCCGTCTGTGCCGACAGCTGATCGGTCATGACTATACACACCAGTGTCCCGTGTGGGCACAGGACGACCTCCCTGTCCGAAATCCCGCCGTGGTTGGGTCACTTCACATGCGAGTGGGTGTATGCGGGTACGACGGGGGGTAGCCGTGCCAGTACCGGTGGGTGCGGCGCGGCTCCCTCGGGCACGCCTCGAAAGGCCGCCACCCGGTACGGCTCGCCGCGGTCCTTGCCGAGACGGACCGGACGAGAGACCTGTGGGGGGCGCGAATGCTGGAATGGTGGGAGTTCGCACTGCGGCTCGGCTGCGCGTTCGCCCTGGGAGCGCTGGTCGGGGTCGAACGCCAGTGGCGGGCGCGCATGGCGGGCCTGCGGACCAACGCCCTGGTGTCCGTGGGCTCGGCGCTGTTCGTGCTGCTGGCCGCGAACACCGTCGACGAGGTCAGCCCCACCCGTGTCGCGGCCCAGGTGGTGTCGGGCATCGGCTTCCTCGGCGCGGGCGTCATCCTGCGCGACGGCATCAACATCCGCGGCATCAACACGGCCGCGACCATCTGGTGCGCCGCGGCCGTCGGCGTCCTGGCCGGAAGCGGCCTCTACGTGGGAGCGGCGATGGGCGCGGTGACGGTCGTGGGCGCCAACGTCCTGCTGCGCCCGGTCGCCCGGCGGTTGCAGAAGCGCTCCAACGCCGACATCCCGGACACCGACACCGACACCGTCTACCGGATCCGGGTCGTGTGCACGGACTCCCAGGACACCCACGTGCGGGCCCTGCTGCTCCAGGCCCTGTCCGAGACCGAATACACACTTCGTTCCCTGGACTGCCGCCGCTCCGACGGCGACGAGGGCTCGATGATCGTCTACGCCGACATCATCGTCAGCGGACACCAGGACGAGGTGATGGAACAGCTGGTCCGCAGACTCAGCCTGGAGCCGGACGTGTCGTCCGTGCGCTGGCGTGAACTGGACGAGGAGCCCGACTGACACCGCACCGACCCCACGTCCACGGCCGCGACGCGCGGGACCGCGTCCGACGGAGTTCTTCGAACGCCCCGCACCGGCACGGCGGCGGCGATAGCGTCGGGCCATGGCTGATGGCACACCCGGAACACCCGTCTCCGAGAAGGCCCCGACCCGGATCCTGGCCGTGGCCCGGGAGGCGGGTCTGCCCGAGGAGGTCCTGCGGGACCTTGTGGACCACCCCCATCGGACCGAGGAGATCCTGCGGGACGCCGTGGGCGACCTGGAGGCGGACGGCCGTTCGGACCGGGCACAACGGCTGGTGGAGGCGCTCCGGGACCACCCCGTCTCGCCCGAGAGCGGTCAGTACGCCTCGATCGACCTGGTGCGGATGCTGGACGGGAGCGGAGAGGACGCGGCGGGGGCGAGGGCCGACCGGATCCTGGAGGAGCTGTTGCGCCCCGGAAACCTGCTGGAGGGCCCCGCGGACGTGCTCGCCGGGTACTTCCGGCGGGCGGAGAACCGGGAGAAGGCCCTGTACTGCTACAACATCGCCTCCCGCGGCCTGCTCGCCCGGTCCGCCGAGAGCCTGGCCGGCCTCGGCCTCGTCGACCTGGTACCGCTGGTGGGCCGTGCCCGCGTACGCGAGGAACTGGGACTGGCCCTGGACGCGCACGACCGGTTCGCCCTGGCGGTGGTGGAGCGCTACCTGCGGGAGAACAGCGACGCCTTCGACTGGGACGGGGAATCCCCCGGCCGGGGCGGCGACGGGTTCCGGCCGGAAGCGTCCGAGCCCGTCCAGGAGGTCCGGGCGGCCTTCTCCCGCGAGAGCCTTGAAAAAGCACGCTCCCTGGGACTGCTGAGCCCGGAGACGGACGGCCGGGAACCCGACGCCTACTACCTGGACACCGAGCGCGCGCTGCGCGGGTACTCCCGAAAGCACCCAGGAACCCCCGTGTACACGCTCCTGGCCGGCGCCGACGAGATCGCGGCCTTCGCGAGGGACCACGGCCTGGATCCGGCCGACGAGGCCACCCGCCGGGCCTGGGCACAGGACAGGCGCGACGATTTCTGGATCCTGCCCTGGCCTCCGGAACGCAACCAGAGGTGCTGGTGCGCCTCGGGCCGCAAGTACAAGAAGTGCTGCGGTTCCCCGGCCCACCACTGACCCGGGGGCGTGAAGGGGCCGGGTCGGGCGAAGGTCCGGTGCGTGGCGGAGACGGCGACCCCGCCGACACCGCCCCCGCCGGGCCCGCGGAGCCTCATCGGGGTCATCGGTCCCCGGAAACGGGCTGCTCGGGGTGTGGGCGAACCCTAGGCTGACCACCATGACCGACCACGCTCCCGCCGCCACCCCCGCCAGCGATGGCGCGTCCCTGATGGCCGCGCTCCGAGACCTGGGCCTACCCGACCGCCTCCTGCAGGACATGACCGCCGCCCCCGAGCAGGCGGGCGGTCTCCTCATGGACTTCGTCGCGGACCTGGACCGTACGGAGCTGGGTGACCAGGCCCGCCGCCTGCTGGAGACCGTGCGCGACCACGCTCCCGCTCCGGAGGACCGCCAGCACGCCTCCATCAGGCTGGCCAAGCTCCTGCGTGAGGGCCGGGGCGTGCGGGACGAGGCCGAGGCCGAGCGGATCACCGCCGGGCTGCTCCGTCCAGGCCACCTGGCCGAGGGCCCCGCCCAGGTCCTCGGCGAGGACCTCCAGAAGCTGGAGCGGTGGGACGAGGCGCTGCACTGCCACAACGTCGCCGCCCGGCGGCTGCTCGCCGAACCACCGGAGGAGCTCGCGGACGAGAGCGACCTCTCCCTGGCCCCGCTCGTCAGCCGTCTGCTGGCACGGATGAAGCTGGGACTGCCACTCGACGCACACGACGACGTGGCCATGGCCGTGGCCCGACGGCAGGTGGAGGGCGCACTGGAGTTCTCCGGTGAAGAGGGCGGGGACGGGCCGGGGGAGGACGGACCGGAGGGGAACGGTTCGGATCGGGAGGTGGAGGCGCTCTACTCCCGTGAGGCCTTCGACGAGGCCCGCTCCCGGGAACTGCTCACGGGGGAGACCGCCGAGCACGGCGCCGACGCCTACTACCGCGCCGCCGAACGGACCCTGCGGGAGCGGGCCCGCGAGCACCCCGGAACGCGGTGGAGCGTGGTGCTGCACGGCGTGGAGGAGATCGTGGAGTTCACCGAACGGCTCGGCCTGGGACCGGCGGACGGCGAAACCGCCCTGGACTGGGCGGAACTGGAGCTCACCCCGGACGACCCGAGGCTCCGGTCGTGGCCGCCCGGCCGCAACGAGGCCTGCTGGTGCGGCTCGGGCCGCAAGTACAAGAAGTGCTGCGGTTCCCCTTCGAACCGGTGAGCGTTCGGGGCCTGGGGCCCTGGAGCGGACCGATCCACCGCCGCCACGAACGAGGCGCGGAACACGGCCGGTACCGTCGAAACACCCCCAGGCCCCGGTGAGGCGGATGTGGGGTACCGCGCGCCGACAGAGCGCGAGGACCTTCTCCGAGGAGCCCGCCCGACCGGAGGCGACGTGTCGTCCTGGCCGGGTGCGTCAGGGCGAAGGACACGGCCGCGAGGCCCGCCCGGGAGCAGCCCTGGTCTGCCACTGCGGACTCACCGAACGGAATCTTCCATCAGACCTAAGTGGAGGGCTGGGGAGGATGCCATTCGGACAGGACGATGGTGGCGTCGTCGGTGAGCCGGTTCTGCTGGTAGCTCAGGATGGCGTGGACGAGGCGGCGCAGGGCCTCGGGAGCGGACTCCCCGGCCGCGAGGGCCCGCATGACGAATCCGGCGAAGCGCTCCTCTCCGAACAGCTCCCCGGTACGGGGAGAGCGGGCTTCGGTGACACCGTCGGTGTAGAGCAGGATGCGGTCGCCGGGTTCCAGGTGGCTCCGGTGGACCCGGCGTTCGGTGCCGGGGAAGTCGCGGCCCAGGCCCAGCGGAGGCTCGGGGGCACGCTCCAGCGCTCCGGGCACCGGTTCGTAGTCGCGCAGCAGCAGCGGTGCGGGGTGACCGCAGTTGATCCAGCTCAGCTGTCCGCTGACCAGGTCCAGACTGGAGAAGACTCCGGTGACGTAGCGGTCGGGAAAGACCTCGCTGACCCTGGTGTCGATGGTGTCGACGATCTCCTCCAGGTTCGCGCCGTTGCGGCGGGCGTTGCGGTAGGCGGCCAGGGCGACCGAGGCGGTCAGGCCGGAGACCAGGTCGTGACCCATGGCGTCCAGGATGACGGTGTACAGCGTGCTACTGCTCAGAGTGTGGTCGAAGGCGTCCCCGTGCAGGTCGTAGGCAGGCTCCAGAACCGCGCTGGAGGTGACCGAATGGCTGCCGACGGTACGCGGCGCAAGGAAGGTCCACACCATCTCGGCGGGCAGCCGCATCGGAGCGGTACGCTTCACGCGGGTGTAGGCGTCGCTGTAGAGGCCCTTGGTGATCACGAGCAGGGCGATCAGCGGCGACAGCGATCGGTAGAGCTCCAGGGCGGCGGTGTCCAGGACGGGGGCCTGCACGCTCAGCACGCCGACCCGTTCGATGCCGTCCAGCACCGGCAGCCACAACGTCAGGTCTCCGCTGTCGGAGGTGGCGATCCGGGGTGACATGGTGCGGTAGCACCAGCCCGCCAGGCTGGACTCGACCGCCACGGGCCGAGGCTGCTCGGTCCGCTCGTCGGGTAGCGCGATCAGGGTCTGCTGTTGGATATCGGCCAGGTACACGGTCAGCCTGGTGACTCCCAGGTCCTCGTAGTGCCGGCGCAGCAGCGCGGGTAGTTCGTCGGGGGCCATCCGGTGGCTCTCCTGCAGGATCCGGCCCAGCACCATGTCGCCCCGGCCGGTCGTCCCCTCGCTCATCCGTCCGTCCATCCGTCGTCCGTACGGGCACACACCTCATCCCTCCGCGCGGAGGGGCTCGGCCCAGGCCTAACCGTCTACTCATCCGCTCCCCGGGCACGTCACGGACCTTCTCCGTCGGGTCCGGACGCCGCCGGTCCACGTCGCTCCAGGGTTCCATCCACCGCACGCCCCACCACCCTGCCGCACCCGTCCTTTGCGAAAGTGTGGGCCGGGCGGGCACGGACACTGCCCCTGTGATCCGCCAGCGGCTCCTGGCCGACCGTCCGGGGCCCGCGCTCAGGGGGAGCAGGAGGGGTCGACCAGCGCGTCCACAGCCGAGGCGACGCCCGCGCGGATGCGGTCCCACCCCACGCCCTGGGCGAGCAGTTCGGTGTTGAGGTCCGCGGCGGCCATCCCCAGGAGCACGTGGGCGAGGTGGTCGGGGTCGGGCCGGTCCGCGCACAGCAGGGCCAGGTGCCGGTGCCAGAACACGTACGCACCGACGCGGAAGCGGGCTCCCGGCGAGGCCGTCTCCGACAGCCCGACCAGGTCCAGGTGATCGGCCAGGTACGTCAGGTAGGCGTCGAAGAAGGCCCGCGCCCGCTCGCGCGCGGGCGCTCCGGGGCCCAGGGGAGGGGCGCCGAAGACGACGGCCTCCTGGAGCTCGCGTTCGCGCTGGTCCAACAGCGCGGAGACCAGGCCGGACTTGTCGCCGAAGCGCCGGAACACGGTCCCCTTGCCGACTCCGGCCTCCTGCGCGACCGCGTCCACGGTCAGGGCCGCCACGCCGCCTTCGGCGAACAGCCGGTCGGCGGCCTCCAGGACCCGGGACCGGTTGCGGGCGGCGTCCGCGCGTTCCTGGGGAGCACGGCGCAGGACCTGCAGCAGTTCGTCGTTCACACCGTCACTCTACTAGACAAGCGGACTTTGGTCCGCTTATGCTCACGGATGTAAGCGGACTGCGGTCCGATTTTTTTCGCCGACAAAACCGGACCATGGTCCGGTCAGGAGAGTGGCATGACCACGTTGATCAGCCGTGACGACCTCAGGAAGCACATCGACGACGGGACCGTGACCGTCGTCGACGCCCTGGGCGGCATCTACTACGAGCAGCAGCACCTGCCCGGCGCCCTAGCGCTGACGGCCGACGAGGTCGCGGACCGGGCGGCGGAACTGCTCCCCGACAAGGACGCCCTCATCGCCGTGTACTGCTCCAATCCCGCCTGCGGCAACAGCCAGGCCGTCGCCACCGCCCTCGAAGGGCTCGGCTACACCCGGGTGCGCAAGTACCGCGAGGGCATCCAGGACTGGGTGGAGGCCGGTCTGCCCGTCGAGGCCGGGCAGCCCGCCGCCAGGGGCTGACCCCCGCCCGGGCCCCGCCGCGCCGGGGTCCGGGTGCTCTCCCCCTCGGGAGCTCTGAGCCAGCGACACGTCCTCCCCTCCACGGTGGTGCCGTTGGGGACGATGATGCGGTCGGGCGGAATTCGACGGCACTCCGCTGTCGTCGGCGCCTCGCCCAGGACGACGTGCTCGAACGGCTGCTCCCATCCGACCAGGACGTCGTCAGCGCGCACCGGAGTAGGAGGTGCTCGCCCTCTTGGACCCGCCACTCAACCTCAGTCACATGCGCGGCACGAGGACCTGCTACCAGCTCGCACGCATTTTCTTCACTTGGAAGCAGTGGTGAACCCGCTATGGCTTCTGCCCAAAAGGCCGCTTGCATATATTAATGTCTTGATTTGTCACTTGTGTCCGCGATGGTTTCTGGCGTCGAATAATGCTGGCTGGATATCAGCCAGTTCTGCCAAGTGGGATGAGTGAAGTCCGCTGACCACCTCTTTTTTAAGAGCACTTCGATCTTCCCGGATCTCGCGCGGGTATGCTCTTCTTGCCTGTCCAGAAGGGGACAGAATCCACTCCTGATTCTCCTTGTGCAGCCAGAGACATCTCCTGAATGATCAGGGCATGGCTACGAAGAGCAAAGCAAAGGACACATGGCGCTATTGGGGTATCGGGGCTATCCTGTTCACCTTGTTCGGATGGCTGATTCCGGAAGTCGGACCGATGATGATCATGATCGGATCTGTCGTGTCCGTGCTCTACATCTTCTTCCAGATGCCGTTGCCGTGTGGTGCGTGGAACCGGGGAGACAAGGGACGGTGCCGGAACAACTCCTCCGGTCTCCTGCCCGGATGCCACCTCGAGGCGCACCGCTGGCAGAACGTGAAATGGATGCTGCGGACTGGCAAGTGGGCGGAACTCAGGGCGAAGGTCTTCGCCAGCTGGAAGAGGGCGCTTCCCGCGGTGGTCGCCGCGGCCACCATCGTCTCGGGGATGGCCGCGGTCGCCCAGCTCGCCGTGTCCGTGGTGGTCGCCTGAACACCTGGGGGCCGTGCTCACACCGGCTCCCGAACAGGCACCCTCAGTAGATCGGGTATCTGCGGAAGGCCGCGCTAGGAGCGGTCCTGTGCCGGACCTTCGGCCACACCGGAGGAGGACACCGAGGATTTCAGGATGCTCGGTGCGGCTGAGAGCGGTCCGGTCCTGGACGGGTAGGAGAAGCCAGCCGTCGGGGTCACCTCTTGCATGCTTCCGAGCGCCGTGAACTGACCGGAACGCTTTCGAGGCCGGTGACCCCAGGACTGAGTCGGTCCGGTGGGCCCCGGGCACGCGACCCGGAACCCATCAACATGCGGTTCGGAGTGGAACCCGGCACCCTCACCACCTCTCGGAGGCCTGCATCGCAGAACAGAGGGAGCGTAGACGACGACCCACCCGACCTGAGTATTCTCCTACCGTCCGACCAGGTGGGTCAGGAACTCCTGGGTTTCCGGGTCCGTCGAGTACAGGACCGTGCCCCGCATCCCACGAGTGAGCAGCACCTTGTACGTGTTGCGGATCAGCGCCTCGGCCTCGGCGTCGGTGGTCTTCTTCCCCAGGGCGGGATCCCTGTTGGCCATGTGGTCCACCACCAGTCGGCCGTCACGGAAGACTAGATCCGGTCCCAGGATGACTCCCGACCAGTCGTACTCGAAGCCCTGGGCCGTGTACACGCACCCCACCTGGTCGAAGCCGCCCTCCTCCGTCGCCCACAGAGCGCTCGGGGGCACACCCGGAAGCCAGCGGTCCAGTCGGCTGTTCCAGGGGCGGGCCCAGTCACCGATGCGGACGTCGTTCTCCAGGGGGCGGTCCTTCTCGGCCTTGCTCCAGGGCCAGCAGTATCCGGCGCTCAGTCGCGCGGTGTAGCCCTGCTCCAGTGTCGGACGCAGGAACTCCTCCATCTCCGTGGGGGAGGAGGCCGTGCTCAGGACGAAGTTCTCGTCGCCCTCCCAGGGGAGCGGCCCGCCGGGGGCGAGGCCGAGCAGGCGCAGGACCCACTGTTCGTACAGCGCGCTGCCACCGCACCGGAACTGCCCGTCCAGGTCGATCTGGTGAACCTGGTACTCCTTGTCCTTCGCGTGCTGGCGGATGGTCTCCATGGTGCCCATCTCGCCGGGCCGCACCACCTGATGCTCGTCCAGGAGGAAGACGGGGACCCTGGCCGCCGAGAGCAGCTCGTCCACCTGGGGCCTCCCGGTGCGCAGAGTGGCCTTCGTGTAGCGGTTGGCCGAGGTCTCGCGGATGCGGTGCGCCTCGTCGCAGATCAGTACCTCGAACTGGTTCGGCGAGGACGTCATGAAGCTGTTGAAGTACTTGAACAGCTCCTGCACCCGCGGGCTGCGCTTCCCCGCCACTTTGCGCATGGTCGTGGTGAAGGCCTTCGAGCCGGTCGCGTGCATGGTGCTGACCCCCTTGCGGGAGAGCTCGCCGAGCAGGGACAGGGCGATGACGCTCTTGCCGCTGCCGGGGCCGCCGCTGATGATGACGGCGGTCTTCCGGTCCTCCTCGTGGGCCCGTTCCACCGCGTGCATGACCATGCGGAACGCGGTGTGCTGTTCGTCCAGCAGGGTGAACTGGGTCCGTTCCTTGACCTCGGCCGCCGCGACCTTCATCAACTGGCGGCTGGGACGTACCTTCCCTCCCAGAAGGCGGTCCGCGGCCTCGGCACCCGGAAGCGGTGCGAGCCTGCTGCGAAGGAAGTCCAGGAACTCACCGCGCCGCTGGGCGGTGAAGAGCTGGCCGTTGCCGTCCTGCGGAAGGTCGAAGAGGTCGCGCACGGCCGGATCGTAGGCGTTGTGCAGGTAGGCGGCGCCTCGGATCTGCTTGTCGGGGTCGGTGACCGAGGAGACGAAGTCGCCGATGTAGGAGCAGTAGTTGCGCACCTGCAGGACGGGATGCAGCTTGGGGCCTCCGGGCTGGTGAGGGACCAGCACCATGGTCGGGTCCTCTTCCCACGACTCGGCCTCGCTCCACTGCTTGAGCTCGACGACCACGTAGCTGTGGTCGTTCGTCTCGGGATGGTGACCGGCGAGTACCACGTCCACACGCTTGTCGGACAGGGGCAGGCGATACTCCATCAGTACCTCGACGTCGCCCAGGCCCGCGTCGACCAGGTCGCCGGCCAGGGCGGGCAGGCTCCGGTTCCAGGAGCGAACCTCCGACGGGCTGGTAGAGCGTCCGGTCGAGAAGCGCATGTGCTCGGCGAGGAGCTCGCCGAGCTGCCCCTCGAGTTCGGAGAAGCGGGACAGGGACGCGGCGGATCGGCGAAAGGCCGTCAAAGACACTCCAGGGCAGCACGAAGGGGAACTCGTGCGGGTGGAGGCGTGTCCTCGGCGGAAGCCTGTCGGGCCGCAGGTCGTATCTGACCAGGCTAACGGCGTCATCGCCGACGGAAACGGTTCTCCACGAAACACGAGGTGGGACGCGGTGTTGTTCGGTACTGGCTCCGAACGTCGTGAGCAACTCGTACCATATGCCGACTTGCTGACATTTTGCCGTGATGCCAGATATGAGCGTTCTAGAGTTCGCGGGTCGTGCCCGCCAGAGGGGAGGACCGTGGCGACGGTTTTCGTGTACGTGGGTGAGAAGGGGCGGAAGAACCTCGACACCGGGATCCGTGAATCGGTATGGGGCTGGAAGCCCGGCGCTGTGGAGGGCAAGTCGCACCTGGAGGTACTCCAGTCCCTCCACGCGGGGGACTACCTCGTCCTGGGCTATCTGGGCCTGGGAAGGATCAAGGCGGAGCGGGCACAGGGACGCACGGTGTCCGAGCTGATCATCACCCGGCTCACCGGCGGTCTCTACGAGGCACACACCCCGGTCTGGGATGACGAAACGTATCCGTACCGATTGCCAATGGACGTGCTGGAGGTATGGAAGGACGTCGGCAGAACCGACATCGGCGACGACGCATGGGAAGCCCTACGGCGCTCCGCGACCAACAGCTGCACCGCCACACCTCCCGCGAACGAGGACTCCTTCATGGAGAAGGTCCTGGCCAAGGTCCTGGGGGAATGGCAGCAGGAACTCGTCCAGGCCGGAAAGCCGGCGGACGCCTCCGGTGATGCCGACGACCCCGCGGACATCGCGGCACTCGACCTGCCACCGGTGACCGACCGTCTGGCCTATGTCCGCGCTCGCACGGAGCAGAAGGCACTGCGCCGCAGAAAACTCGCAGGGAGGAACGAAGTTCCCTGCGACCTCTGTCAGCTCCTGCTGCCCAAGCGGCTCGTGCACACCGCTCACATCAAGCGGCGCAGTGTGACCTCCCGTCAAGAGCGCGGAGACCTCAGCAACGTCATGTTCGCCTGCGTGCTCGGCTGCGACTCGCTCTTCGAACACGGCTACGTCTACGTCGACGCGGATGGGGCGATCCGTCCCGCGGCCCAGTCCGAGGACTCCGCCGACCTCACCGTCGCCGTCGGGCGCCTCGGTGCCACGTGCACCGCACACACCGACGCGAGCGCCGACTACTTCGCCTGGCACCGGTACAACATCGCCCACGTGGAAGAGAGCTGATGCCCGAAACCGCCCCCACCACCTCCCTGCTGCACATCCACGCCGCCACGGTCAGTGACACACTCAGTGAGCTGGACCGTCCCGGTTTCTTCGAGGAGTGCCGGGAGCGCTATCGTGCGGCGGGCTTCGGGGAACCGAGCACCGCGGAGTTCCGTAGCTGGCGCATGAGTTGGAAGCCGCTTGTCGAAGCGCTGGCCAAGGCCGGCCTCGGAGACCTGTGGCTGTACCTGGAGTGCAGCGCGGCAGACGGCGCGAGCCGCTTCGACGCGCTCCTTCTCGGTAAGCGGAGTGACACGCGGTTGGTCGCCGCCGTGGTGGAGCTGAAGCAGTGGACCGATGTGAAGGTGCTGAGCAAGTACCTGGTCCGCCTTCGGTTCCCGGACGGATCGACTGACGAAGCGCTCAACCCGGTCGCCCAGGTCGGAGGCTATGTCCACTTCCTTCGTCGGCGCTTCAGCCACGACTCCTTCGATCTGGAGTCCAGGGGCGTGGTGTTCCTGCACAACGCCACCGCGCAGCAAGTCAGCGATTTGACCACGGATCCGGACGCGGAATTCCCCATCGTCAGCGGGCAGGAAGCCGATGAGAGTCCGGGCGGCGTAGAACTGGCCCGACTCCTGCGGGTTGTCGGGATCAGCGCGCCAGCGCCCAGCGACGTCGAAGCGTTCGAGGCCGCCGACTGGTCGATCAACCAGAGCCTTCTGGACAAGCTGTCCGACACTCTGAGGAACAACACCAGGTTCGCTCTCGTCGGTGGCCAGCAGAAGGCTTATGTGGCCGTACGGCATGCAGTGGAGACGGCTCTGCAACAACGTCAACGGCAAGTCGTCCTGGTGAAGGGCGGTCCTGGCAGTGGCAAGACCGTGCTGGCGGTCCAGTTGCTGGCGTTCTTCCTCAGCAGAGGGACCAAACCGCGCTACATCACTCCTTCGGGCACCCTCGTCAAGCAACTGCGCAGCGAGTCCGGAGACATTTTGTACCACGACTACTTCCAACTTCCCGGGTCGGTCGTGAAGGACTCCCTGATCGTCCTCTTCGACGAGGTACACCGACTCAAACGGGCAGGAGGTGGATTCGCCAGGCACTTGGGAACGCATTTCAGGAACGTGCCGGTCGTGGTCGCTTTCCTCGACGAGCGGCAGATCGTCCGCCCGGACGAGGGTGTCACCGAGAAGGAGGTCCTCGCAGCGGCGCGGGCCGAAGGCGCACGTGTGGTCACCTACGACCTGGCCGGAAACTTTCGGTGTAGCGGTTCGCGTTCGTTCGCCACGTGGGTGGACGATCTGCTCTACGGAGTGCCGAGACGTTGGGAGGGACCTGACTACGATCTGGGGGTGGCGGAGAATCCCTCCGAGTTGGAGCTCTGGCTCGAAGACTGCCTGAGCCGCCGACGCGTTCCCAGGATCAGCGCGGGATTCTGCTGGCCGTGGAAGAAGGTCAAGGTGAAGCCGCCGCTTCCCGAGGTTCGCATCGAATGGCGCCATGGCCAGAACGGAAGTCCTCAGGTCTGGAAACGGCCTTGGAACCTCAATTTCGTGCTTCGGGACGATCATGGTGAGGAGATCGCTCCCGAAAGCCAGATGTGGGCGACCCAGTCCGGTGGCGAGAACCAGATCGGATGTGTCTACACCGCACAGGGCCTGGAGTACGACGACGCCGGCGTCATCCTTGGCCCGGACTTCGTGTGGCGCGACGATCGCTGGCAGGCAGATCCGGGACACAGCGAGGACTGGGTCATGCGGGACACGACCCGGGAACAGTACCTGACCTACGCACGGAACATCTACCGCGTGCTCATGACACGCGGGATGGGTTCGTGCCGGTTGTATTCCACGGACGAGGAGACCCAGGAGTTTCTGACATCGCTCATGCCGAAAGCCCGCGCGTGACCTCCTGAGACCGGTGGGCGGCCCCGGCCGCCCACCGGCCCGCCTGTGGATGACCACGCCGAGGGAGCACGTTCTCTGCCACCATCGGTGGAATGGACTTGGGCCTTCAACCCCGGCACGTGGGCGCACTGGTTGGATCCGCGGGCGCGCGGACCGTTGACCTGTGCGTGCTCGGTGTCCCGGTCACGGCCGTCTACCGTCCCGTGCAGGAGCAGTACGCGCTGCGCGCCGGAGGCAGGGCCCTCGGCCCACGACTGGGGGTCTACCAGGTGCTTCAGGCACTGCCGTTGGGGGAGTGGGTTCCGGTCGACACCCTGACCGACCGTGAGCAGGACATCTTCCCCTCCGTTCCCGCCTGGACGCGCAGACGTAGGAACCGTCGGGTGCTTCGGCTCGCTGACGTACCGGTGCGACTGGATCTACTCGTCACCCAGGGCGGGGATTGGCGTGCCGCACTCGGCCGAAGCTGTGCGTTGGGCGCCGTAGCCCCACGCATGGCGTTGTCTCGTGTTCCCTCCGGGGAGACCGACCACGCCCGTCTGGAGGCTGATTACCACGGTGTGGGGCTCGCCGATATCCGGAGTGAGGACATGCGGGTCCTGGTGCCTCCGGGCACCGAGATCCGGGAGCCCGTCGCGCCGCTGCACTGGCAACTCGCTGAGCGGGTCTTCGCACGGGTACGCCAGGAGCGAGGGCACGCGACCGGGTCCACGGGGTCGAATGCGTCGGGCCGTGTGGTCAGTCGCTGAGTCCGGCCCAGAATCGTAGGTGTTTTGGCTCCTTGAAGACCTTCGTGTACTCGGAAACCCCTCTGTGGTGCCAGCTGAACTCGTTGACCGCGTTCTTGCAGAGTCGCTGCCAATGGCCACGAGCCCTTTCGGGGTGGGCTCTGCACTGATATCCGCCCACAACCGGGACCACATGGCCATGTTGTGCGCATGCGTGTTCCTGATGTCGGCCGGGTCGACAAAGCTGGTGGGCGTTCGGCCTCCCGACGAGCGGTGGTGGTCGTCCGCCCATCGGGAACAGGCGGAGCACGTGCACTCCCGGGCTTTCTCATCCAGATAGCGCGCGAGGGTGGAGCCGCGGAAGTAGTCCAGCAGGGGCTCGTACAGCACGTTGGGACTGGAGTCCGAGGCGTTCCCACCTCCCCTCCTGCTCCGAGGGACGGTGTGTCGAACGCTGGAGGAGTCGCCGATCGCCGCGAACGCCGCTCCGTGGACCATCACGTCCACCGCCGCAAGGTCGGTGCGCACCAGGGCCGTCTCCGGGCAGTGCGAGATGATCTCGCGCAGCTTCCCGGCCCTGCCAGCGTGTTCCACGGGGTTGCCGTTGTACCCCAGGATGAGCGCCTTGGGCGGACGGGCTTCGCGGAGCAGGGAGACGAGCAGGTCCCGTCGCTCGTCGAGCCACCGCACGTCAACGGGGATGGCCAGGACCAGCGCGGGGTCATTGGTCGTGTTCACCCGCGCCACCGCTGTGCGCAGCGCGGCCTCACCAGTCGGATCGCAGTTGAGGTACCGGGTCGAGGTCAGCCTGAGGTGTCGGGGAGCCACGCGCGGTGAACCCGGGCGCGGCGCGGGGATCTCGAACAGCGGGGGAGGATCCTCATCGTAGAAGGGGCGTTCGGGGGTGGCGTAGTGCTCCTCGTAGGAGGAGGGGTCCACGAGGGTGGGGCACTCGGTGTTGATGCTCCTGGTGAACCACTCCTGGTTGGCGAGGGCCCTCTTACCGGAGAAGACCACACCACTGATGCTGTGCGACACCTGGCGCAGTGGTGCTTTGGTGATGTCCTTGACGTGTAGCAGTATCCGGCCGCGTACCGCGGCCAGGGTGTCGATCGGGTCGGGGCTGACGGACGGGGACGGAATCTGCCCGGGGGGAGTGGGCACCGCTTCACCTCGTGGGTCCGTGTTGACGGTTACCCTCGGTTTCCTCGGTGGCGGCCACGCGCGCACGCCCGTGTCCGCTTCCGGTCACCGAACACGGACGAGGCGTGCGGCCTGGGAATACGCGTCGAACAGGGACAACTGCTCACCCGGCGGACGTCGGCGGGTGGCCGGGGAGTCCGCAGGCGCTTTGAGAGGCGGGACCAGCTCCTTCAGTACGCGCCTGGGTCTCCGGGGCCGCCGCGTAGACCACCGCCCCCGCAGGGCGCGGGTCAGCAGCACCTCGTAGCTGTGACGGATGTAGGGCGAGGCCTGCTCCTCGGTGAGGGACGTAGGCGGAACTCCCTGATCCTTGTTGGCACCGTTGCAGGTGATGAGGCGGCCGTTACGAATCCTTGCGTCCGGGCCGATGATGACGCCGGCCCAGTCGTACTCGAACCCCTGGGCCGTTTGGACGCACCCCACCTGACCGATGGCCTCGGTGACCCGGGGATGGGCGGTTTCGGGCGGAGGCGGTGCGCAACGAGCCTGCGCACGTGGTGGCCTGACGGGTGGAGGACTTTTCCGTCGACCGGGGCGGAAACGACCTCCTGCTGTACTTCTCCTGACCACGGCTGAAGAACCTTTCGGAGGAGCTCTTCTTCGCCGCTGCGGACACCCTTCCTCGCAGAGCGTCCTCGACCGCCGTCTCGGCGCATCGAGGGGACCTCGTTTTCTGCTTTGTGCGCTCCCTCCGGAGCGGATTCCTTGACAGCGGTGCGCGCCGATGGCTCGGCCGGTGTCCGGAGCGGCCACGCCTTTCGTGCGCCCGGCCGCACTGTCTCGTACCGGCTTTATTGGAGGCTCGGAACCAACGCTTCGCCTTCTGTTGACCCGGCCCGCTGCCCATAGAAGTTCTCCTCGAACTCCGCTGGCGGGACCAGGCCGATCTCGCCGTGCGACCGGCGGTGGTTGAACCAGTCCACGTACTCGGCCACCGCGATCTCGAGGTGGTCCAGGTTCCTCCAAGGCCCGCGGTTGCGGACCAGCTCGGCCTTGAACAACGAGTGGAACGCCTCGGCCAGGGCGTTGACGCTCCTATAGTTGTCAACTCCCGGTAAGAGCTGCTCGGGGTGCTGGGCGGAGTAGATGCCAGACCTCGCGGATGACATACCGCTTGAGGCACCGGATGATCTCGCGTTTGGTCTTGCCCTCGGTGGTGCGGCGGACGACGTAGTCGATCGTGGGCTGGTGGAACCGCATTCGGACGATGACGGTGCGGTAGATCGCGGCGTTGAGCCGACGGTGCCCGCCATGGTTGATGCGGTGACGCCCGCTCCTCATGCCGGAGCCGGTGGGCACCGGAGCGATCCCGGCGAGTTTGGCGAGGGCGGCTTCGGACTTGATGCGCTCAGGATTGTCACCGACCACCACGAGGATCTCGGCAGCGGTGTCCGTACCGATGCCGAACGACTCGACCAGCTGCGGAGCGGCACGGCGCACAAGAGCGCCGATCATCTCCGTGAGCTCCTTGGCCTCATTGTTCAGGTACTGCCACCGCCGGGCGAGCGTGCGCAGGGCGTAACGCAGGGCGTCCTCGGGGTCGTGCAGGTTTCGCGTGCGCAGACCGGCCAGGTGACGGGCCAGAGCCCTCTGGGTCTTGCCTGCGGTCTCAGCCCGCAGGACGTCGGGGGCGTGCACGAGCATGGCCTTCATGGTGATCATCGCGGAGGTGCGCTGCTCGACGGCCTGGTCGTGGGCGATCTTGAGCCGACGGATCATCTCGGCCTCGCCGTCGGCGCTCTTGGGGGTGGCGGTGGCGAATCCGGCCAGGACTGCGCGGGCCGCGTTCTCGGCGTCCAGGGTGTCGGACTTGCCGTTCATCCTGCGTAGCCGCCGGTCCGGACGGCCGGCTTCGACGACTTTGTGGCCGCGGCGGCGCAAAAAAGAGGCCAGGGTGGCGCCGTAGGAGCCGGTGCCCTCGATCCCGAACGCCAGAACCTGCCCGAATGAGGACGCCCAGTCAGAGAGCTGTTGGAATCCGCCGGTGTCGGTGGGGATGGTCAGCGTGGCCAGGATCCCGCCGATCGTGTCCATGACCGCGGCGACGTGCACGTGTTTGTGGGTGTCGACTCCGACCACGACGTGCCCGGACCTGGTCTGCTCGTTGCTGTTCACCGTGTTCGCTCCGCCCGGTCGTGTGAAGGACACGCTGTCGCCGGTGGGACGGACAGGACTGTCACGGGGACGCTTTGACGAGTCGGCTCCAGGCTCCTATGAGGTCACGCCCGCCCGGCGACAGCGCTTGCTGCGTGCCCGGCCGGACGGTCGACAGATCAACGCGAGGACACCCGCAGGGTCGGTCGTAAGCAAGAGTCAGACCGCCGCGGCCGGGACTACCCGATCCTTGCGGGATCCGGTGTAAGAAGACTGACAGTCGTAGGAATCGCCGGTGGACCCGACCGAGGCCACCGCCCCCGCCTCAAACAGGCGCTGGGTGTAGCGCACCGCGAGGTATTGCACGCCGCGGTCGGAGTGGTGGACCAGGCCGTCGATGCGCCGGCCCACGTGCTGGCGGTTCCACACCGCCATCTCCAGCGCGTCCAGCGCCAGATCGGTGCGCAGCGACTTCGACACCTGCCAGCCCACTACGCGGCGGGAGAACACATCGATCACGAACGCCGCGTAGACCCACCCGGCGAAGGTGCGGATGTAGGTGATGTCGGCGACCCACAACCGGTTGGGCGCATCCGCCGCGAAGGAGCGTTCCACCAGGTCCGGGCGGGTATCCGGAGCCGCACCCGGCACGGTGGTGCGCGGGCCCTTGCCGCGGGTGATGCCGCGCAGCCCCGCGCGTTTCATCAGCCGGTGGACGGTGCAGCGGGCCACACGGTGGCCCTGCCGATTCAACTCGGCGTGGACCTTGCGCACCCCGTAGACGCCGTAGTTGTCGGCGTGCACCGTGCGGATCTTGGCCGTGGTGGCCTCATCGGTGCGCGAGCGCAGCGACGGAGCCCGCGATTTGGCCGCGTAGTAGGTGGACGGGGCGATCTGCAGCACTTCGCAGATCGGCTCGACCCCGAACTCCTGCCGATGGACGTCGATATAGGCGACTACCTGGTGTGTGGGCGGTCGAGCTCCGCCGCAAAGAAAGCCGAGGCCGACTTCAGAATCGCGTTGGCCCGCTTCAGTTCGCGGTTCTCGCGTTCGAGTTCGGCCAGGCGCTGGGCCTGGTCGGTGGTGGTACCGGGCCGGTGGCCGGCGTCGACCTCGGCCTGGCTCACCCAGTTGCGCAGCGTTTCGCGGTTGATGCCCAATTGGTCGCTGACGCGGGCGATCGCTCCGGCTCGGGTGGCTGCGTGCTGCCGGGCTTCCACGGCCATCCGGATCGCTCGTTCGCGCAGTTCAGGCGGGTACTTCCTCGGTGCTGGCATGTCCCTCATCCTTCCCAGGGTTGAGAGCCTCCATCACACCCGGCACGAGACAGCCAGGTGCCGGTGCCAGAACACGTACGCACCGACGCGGAAGCGGGCTCCCGGCGAGGCCGTCTCCGACAGCCCGACCAGGTCCAGGTGATCGGCCAGGTACGTCAGGTAGGCGTCGAAGAAGGCCCGCGCCCGCTCGCGCGCGGGCGCTCCGGGGCCCAGCGGAGGGGCGCCGAAGACGACGGCCTCCTGGAGTTCGCGTTCGCGCTGGTCCAACAGCGCGGAGACCAGGCCGGACTTGTCGCCGAAGCGCCGGAACTCTGGCGACCGTGTGGAACGGGGAGATCACGAACACACGGTTCATGTCCTGGCCGATGCCCTGTATTTGCTTCAGCACACGCTTGAGCGTTGCCCCTCGTCAGGGGGCCAGCTCTCCTCACTGTGCCCGTCACGGTTGGGGACATAGATCCACAGGCTCTGGCACAGGCCGCATTCGGGCTGCTCAGGAGCGTCGTGCACTATCCCACTGGTAGGCGACACGATTGGACGCGCTGAACATCGGGTTGTCACAGCGGCGATGTACTACATGCAGCGGCGCGTTCGCCATCACGGTATGGCGGGACGCACCGGAGCTTCCATCACACCCAGCACGAAACAGATATCCGTGTCCCCAAACCGAACAGGTGCCCTGCCAGCGGAGCTTCTCACAACCTGCGCCGTAGGCAGCCTTCCGGAACCGGACGGAGGTGACCCGGTTCCTGGTCCCCCAGGTATCCAAGATGGAGGGATGCGCGCGCACGGGTGGTGAGCATGTAGTACATCGAGCGCAGCGTGGGATCAGTCGAATGGAGATTGTCCATGTGCGTGTCCGGAACGAACACCGAGTCGAACTCCAAACCCTTGGCGCTGGTCCTGGTCAGCAGAGACAGTCCGGTCCTGAAGGGATCCAGGGTTCGGTAACGGGGGTGCCCTGCCCCCACGTACACCTGGAAGGGCATTCCGATCCGGGCGAAGGCCGTCATGAGCTTCCGTTGGATGAATGAGCGGGCAACGATCATGCCTACGGTCTCCTCCGGGCGGGACCGCAGATATCCCCTCACCCGTGTGGCCAGATCGTTCCAGGAGCTGTAGTGGGTCAGGGTTGGAGAAGGCCCGTCACTGAGGGATCCGGTGGGTGTGTCCGTACCGGGATGGAAGTACGCGGCCAGTGCGGCCACCTGTCGGGTGTTGCGGTGGTTTCCGGTCAACGCGAGCACGTTGGCCTGCAACGCCTGTTGGATCTCGTCCAAGGTGCTGTTGGTGTCGGTGATGGTCTGGTTCTCGTCCGCGAGAACGGTGACCTGTGCCTTCATAAGCGCGCACAGCACGTAGAAGGTGGGCGGGAGGTCCTGGCCCTCATCGATCACCAGCGCTCCTGGAGAAGGGACCTCGTCCTGTCCGGCAAGCGATACCAGGGCACTGCTCCAGTCGATCTCCCATGGGGAGGAGGCGTCCTCCGGTGCAGGAAGGTCACTGCCAGTAACGGATCTGAACCACTGGCGCAGCCAGGAGTCGAAGGTCGCCACATTCACCTGTGGTGCGACTGACTCTACGAGCCTGGCCGCCTGCTGGCGCAGTACGTTGGACCGACTCAACAAGGTCACGGGGACTCCCGTGAGGGAGAGCATGGCCGCTCGGTAGACGGCCACGACGCTCTTGCCACTTCCCGCAGGTCCGTGGACGAGGTGGTTGCCCTCGAAATCCAAAAGTTTGAGCACCTCGTGCTGATGCGGGGATAGCTCCAGGTAAGTGGTGACCGGAGGGGTCTGCGTACCCATGTTCACTCCTCTCGCAGCGCGACCCGGGCGGCACGGTCCAGGGCCGACTCGACCACGGGCTGGAAGAAACCACGCACGCCCGCTCCTCCCACGAGGAGCACCCTGTCCAGGAGGGTGTTGCCAGTTTCGCAACTGGTCTCGGGGAGCAGAACACAGGCGTGGCAGGCAGCCCGGTTCAGGTTTCCGAACCCGCGTGCACCGTGCTCGGAGCACAACGGGTCGGTGGAGCACCAGGAACCTGTCTCCAACAGGCGCAGCACCGTTTCCGTAAGTGGGATGAGAGATCCCTGTGCGGCCAACCCGCCCAGGGTTCCCTCAGTGTCTCCAGCGGAGGTGTACACGAGCACACCCGCCTGGTGTCCACGGTCCCCAGGCCGGGCGTAGATCCGCTCACGCAGGGAGGCGATGCCGTAGCCGCTCTCGAAAGCCAGTTGGCGGATGAGCAGGTGGGCGAAGGTGTGGAGCATGGGCATTCGCGGTAGCAGCCGCTCGCCGGTCATCCCGCGCAGGCGGTCCTGTTGGAAGGCCCTGTCGAGGTCCTGGGAGAGGTCCTGCACACGTGCGCGCACACCAGGGTCGTTCTCCCACGCGGACAGCCGTTCCTCGTCGAAGGAGAGAAAGATCCCCTCTCCGAACACCTCCACCGCTGGGAGCCACGAAGGTCGAGGGCCGCCCGCAGCCGACACCATGGACTGGGACGACGGACTCACCCGGGAAAAACCCAGAAGCGTGCGGACCTCACGGAGGCGGTCGACCACAGTGACCGTGAACCGTGAACTGAGGTGCTCCTGTGTGTCGGTTCTTCGGGTCTCGGCCATCCAGGACAGAGGGCGTGTGACGAGGTGTTTCTCGTTGATCCGTGTGCGGCCGTTGAGTGCGTGCCACTCGTCCCAGCTCAGTTCCACCGCGGGGGAGGGGCTCTCTTTGGGATCGTTGGGTGCGGAATCCGTCTGTCCGGTCTCGTGCGCCATCAGAGCGAGGGCGTCCTCACGGTTCACATCGCTGACCTGGCACAGGGTGTCGATGAGGGTGTCACGTGTGCTTCCGTCCGAGGTGAGTACCGCTTGCCAGAGGTGGTTCTGTGCGTGGATGCGGTCCATGACCTCAAGGGCAACCGGTGGGGTTGGGTCCTCCACCGCGGGGATGTCCAGAGCCGAGAAGGTGACCGGATAGTAAAGGTTTCCGGCGTTCCGGGGGACCACCCAGGCCCGTTCCTGGCATGTGTTTTCCCGCGTATGGCGCTGCCACGGGTGTCGACCGGAGCAGGGGGTGCTTCTGGAGTGCAACAGGTTCAGCAGGTTTCGGTTCGCACCGCAGCCGCGGCAACGAACACTCAGAGCCTCCAAACCGGTGGACGCCTCGTCGACGAGGAACGACAGTTGCCCCTTCCCGCGCCGGCACGGTTCCTCGGACGTGCTCGGGCCGCTGTGTGCCCACCAGTACCAGTCCACATCGTCCATGTGCCCGCGCGAACAGATGCGGACAAAACGCATGGGGGCCAGAACAGGACCCCTGGGACAGGCCTGGCACCGGGGTGCCTTGTCCGGCTCCTCCTGGAACACTCCCCAGCGCACCATACGGCGGCAGGCACCACAGAACAGCCAGGCGGGGAAGCGCACGTACGGTACACCCGCGCTCCTGTCGTTGTCGAAGAAGTCGTTCTTGGCCGTGGGCGGGGCGAGGAAGCGTCCCACCCCGAGACGTCTGGCCAGCCGAGGTGACTCCACCGGAGAACAACTTGCCTGTGGCCACTGGGTGACGTCCGCCGCGACGAAGGCCTCCCCCTGTGTCTCCAGGATCGACCCGACCCCGAAGGGCACGATGGTCTGTGCCTGCCGCACCCGGAGTTTGCGGTTCACGACGAGGCCCCCTTCACGGAGATCTGGCATTCGAGGTCGACGGAACGGGCCGAGTGCAACGTCTGCCAGAGCCCTTTCCCGTTGCCGAAACCGGTCAGGAGATGGTGGCGGTTGCGGCCACTGCCGCTCCAGTACAGGGGGCTTCCGTCCGACTGCGCCGTGGCGGCTGCGTCCCTCCAGTCCGAGACGAGGTCCCGTAGATTCCTCTCCGTCTCCGAGAGCGCCTGTGGGTCGGACTTCTCGACCCAGGAGAGAATCCTGCGAGCTGCGTCCTCGACGATCTCGGGCCGGTCCAGGATTACGGAGGCCTGGTCGGGTGCGGTGGCACCGTGGCCGTGCCGTACCAGGATGGCGAGTGCCGCGTGTAGAGAGCGGGCGCGTGAGGGAATCGACCAGGGAGTCACGCTCGAGGGCTCCACGTGCCGGTACAGGGACCGGTGAAAGACACCGAAACTCTCGTAGTGGGAGCGGTCCCGTGGTTTGGTCGCGTTGAAGAAGGCCACCACGAGTCCGGGTACGTCGGAACGCCCCACACGGCTGGTGGCCTGGATATACTCCGCCGCGGCCTTGGGCTGCCCGAGCATGAGCATCAACGCCAACCTGCTCACGTCCACGCCGACGGAGAGCATGTTGGTGCAGGCCAGGAAGGACACGGCCGAGGACGAGGGCCACCTGCTCTCCAGCCGTGCGAGCACTCCGGGCTGGTCCCTGCGGTCCAGGTTACTGGTCAGCTCCTGCATCGCCGACTCCGGCAGGTCGCGGTGGGCTCCACCGTTGCCGGACATGCCCTTCAACTGGGCGGGGATGTCGTCTCGGGCGGCGCTCAGGGTACGCCCCAGTTCACGCAGGCTGTGGTGGTAGGCCACCAGAGTCCAGTAACTGTCCCTGTGCTCCTCGGGAAGTCCGCCGGCGGTGTGCAGCATCGTGGCCGCGGTGGCGACCGTCGCACGGCCGGCCGTGTGGCCCTGGGCCATCACTCCCACGTACAGACGGCCGGGGGCGCCGGGGTCGGGTTCGGCGAAGTGGGAGTATCGGGCGTCCAACCCCGTAGGGGGGAACAGTTGTACGTCGCGTCCGTACATCCGGCGGATCTGGTCCTCGGAACGGCGGATCGTCGCGGTGGACGCCACGATTTTGGGAGTCGTCCCGTCCCATCCGCACAGCTGGACCACGGCGGACTCGTAGGCGCCCACCGTGGTTCCCAGCGGTCCGGTCAGCAGATGGAGTTCGTCCTGCAGGATCAGGGACGGACGCAGTCGTTCCCGGCCTTCTGGGCGCTGGAAGCCGAACAGTCTCCCGGCGCGCGGCTCCCACGCCAGCCGGGCGAACTTGTCCACCGTGCCCAGGAGCAGGGTCGGGGGATGGTCGTACAGGTGGTCGTCGAGCACGCGGACGGGTAGCTCGCCGTGAAAGTGACAGCTCTCCCTGGGGCAGAAGAAGGCGAAGGAGCCGGGGGATGTGCGCAGTCCGTAGTCTCCGGGATCGGAGGACTTGCGTTCCGGGACGATTCGGGTTCCACACCACGGGCAGCGGTCCAGGACGAAGACGTCGTCAGGACGGGCCTCGTGCCGAAGGTCCTGTGCTTTTTCGTCCGCGTCCGAATAGCTGTTGGGGGTGGTCGCCATCCCCGTCCACAGACCGATGGAGAACGGTTCCCCACCCAGGTCGAGACCGGACACGACCCGTTTCTCGGGATGGGTTCGGAGAAACTCCAGAGCGCACACGCTCGTCGCGGCACGTTGGAACTGCTGGGTGGTCAGCAGGCTGAGTGTGTACCGGCTCAGAACAGTCGTACCGCCGCCCCGGGCCCCGTGCCGTAGTCGTCGCAGCAGTATCTCGAAGCAGGAGAGGAGCAGGTAGGCCTCGGTCTTGCCCCCTCCGGTCGGGAACCAGATCACGTCCGCGGTCTCCCGGTCAGGATGGTCCGTGTCGATCAGTCCGGCCACCGTGAGCAGGAAGAATCCGAGCTGGAAGGGGCGCCAGGCATAGTCCTCCGCGGGGGAGGCTGAAGGGGGTAGGGGGTCCGTCCGGTGCCGCTGCTCTCCGGCCAGGTCCGACTCGCTGTGCCGCATCTGCAGGGCCATGGCCTGGTTGGCCAGACGGAAGGCTGCCAGGGCTTGAAGGTCGGCGCACAGGTCTCGGGACCCCGTTTCCATACGCTCCACGGCACAGCGTATCCGGGAGAGGACACGTTCGGCTGCCCCCTTGGCCCACTCCGGCAGGTGTCCGGCCTGGTGCACCTGGTCCTCGTACCATTCCCTGTAGTGGCCGACGAAGCCGAGGAGCTCCTCTTCCACCGCGTCCGGTTCCGTTCCCGCTGAGGCCAGCCACAGCAACCGCAACGCGCGCGAGCCGTTTCCACCACTGTGTTTGACCTTGGGCACCTCCTCCGTCGGCATCACCTCGGTGCGGATCCGGACGGGAGGCCCCTCGCCTGGCTCCCGCTCTTCCCATTCCTCCTGGACCGCGCATCCGTGCCCCACGCTGTGGGTGCGCACGTGACGGTATTGCAGCCGCAACTCCTCCTCTTCGGGGTCGCTGCTGTTCAAGCGCACACCGGGGTACTCGAGAAGGGTTCCGCCCAGCGGTTCGACGGTCAGCTCCGACTGGAAGAGCATGTGGTCCCAGTCCGTACGAACGGACTGCCCTTTGTTTTCGGAGGACGGATCGCGGACACTGGCGTTGACCAGGGAGACGGTGACGAGCCGTGCCCCGGCATAGGGCCGCCAGCGCACGTGGACGATGGCGCGCCCGTCCCACAGGGAGCGTTCGTTCTGGTCCTGTTCCAGTTCGACCGTCACCTCGTTCAGGGGGTTCCGTGTCCAGTACCGCCCTTTCTCGGAGCGGTTGGTCGTGTAGTGGGCGGCCCGGCAGGTGATGCGCAGAGTCGTTGCGTCTGTGAACAGGGACAGGCCGAGAGCGGAAGGCAGCCACCTGTTGGCGTCGTCGACCGGGTCCTCGGCGGAGGCCGACTCCTCGCCGGGGGCACTCTCCTCGGAGTAGGGGTCCTCGGTCAGGGCCTCGGTGACGTGCGAACGCAGGTTCATCTCCTGCGGGTACAGCGTGCCCATCAGGTAGTGCCGATCGGGAGGATCGGTCAGGACTTCTCTGGGGCCTTGCAAGGGGCCGACGAGATGGAGGCGTAGATCCCGGGTGAGCTCTGCCCGGATCCGCCGACGGTCAGGTGATCTGTCCGGGTCTTTGGACAATGTCATTCTCTGTCACCTTGGCTTGCTGTGCGCAGTTGTTCCTCTGGTGTTCGCGAAGGCCTACATTATGTCAGTGTCTGGTGTCATTCTTGGTATATGAAGGAAAAAGGTGGCAGGAAAGTCCCAGGCGGGGGCTTCTCCGGCGGTCGGATCGAGGGGCTGGCGTCGGGACTGCTGGGAAGTATGAAGAATGGGGTCCTCGAGCGTCGAGTCTTCGAACGCGAGTGCGATAAAGCTGGTGTTCCACCTGGATTCAGGAGGCGTGTGGCTTCGCTTCTCGAGGAAAGGGGAATTCGGATCGTCGCCCAAGGTGACGTTCCGGTATCTGAGAGGAAACGAAGTTCCACCGCTGGAGACATGGACTCCGTGGTGTCGTTGGCCGAACGTTACGTGAGAGCGGGAATAATTCCTTCCCAGGCCGTTTCCGGAGTGGCCAGGATGTGTGGTCTGGACGGCGTCGCGGAACTGGCCCGGGCCCTGCGGCGGCGAGGCGTGACCATCGTTGATCGGTGGGAGGGGCCCGCGCCCACAGGGGGACCTTCTGTGCCTGAGCCGCGGGTAGCACACGTGGAACGGGTGTCACCCGAGCGCACCGAACCGCCACGGAGGCGCCCGGGGACGAACCGCTCGGTGGATCACGCGGTGGAGGCGGCGGTGGCCGCTGCCCGGAGCCGCATGGATCGGGACCGTTGGACGGGGAGGCCGGACAGGGCACTTCTCACGGCTGAGGAGGAGGTGGGGCTGTTCTACCTGTTGCGGGGTGTGGAGACACCGGATGTCGCCCCGACGGAACAGGAGATCGCCGCTTTGCCCCCCTCGGACGAACGCCGCAGGGCGTACGAGACGTTCGCGGTCCACAACGTCCGTCTGGTCTACAAGACGGCTCAGGCGTTCAGGGTGGAGGGTTTCGACGAGGAGGACGTGGCCCAGTACGGCATGCTGGGTCTGATGCGTGCCGTGGTGAAGTTCGACGGTCGGCAGGGGACCAAGTTCTCCACGTACGCGATATGGTGGATCCGGCAGTCGATCGACCGGTACACGAAAGATGACGCGGGTCCCATCCGGTTCCCCGTCCATGTCCACGAGAACCTGGCCAAACTGACACGAGCCGAGCATCGGCTCCAGGATCGGGGCCGTTTCCCCACAGCGGTCAACGTCGCGTTGGAGAGCGGCCTCACAGTCGACAGCGTCATCGCCATGCGCAAGGCGAGTTGGCGCGTGGACTCCCTGGACCGGCAGATCCGCGGCGACACCCCCCTCATGGAGCTCATCGCCAATGACCCCCGTGACGCGATCCCCTCTACGGAGGAGGCCGTCGTGGAACAGGCGCAGCGTGAGGAGGTCCGCGCGCTGCTGACGCCTCTGAAGGAACGCGAGAAGCAGATCGTCGAACTGCGTATGGGCCTCACAGGAGATGATCCTCAGACCCTGGGCGCCATCGGAGAAAGGTTCGGAGTGACCCGTGAGCGTATCCGTCAACTTGAGAAGAAGGCGCTGACGGAGATCGCTGAGAGGCTTGGGGTTGCGCCGGGCAAGCCGAGAGGGAGAAGACGACGGGCGAAGTGACCGACTGTGCTCAGTGGACGCGAAGGTGGCCGGTGAGAGTAGGGGGACAACCCCGCCAGAGCGGGAGCGGACTTCCTCTGCCGTCACAGGCGGGCAGTACATCGCTCACCGGCTCGTGCCAGGGAGGGGACTTCACCGCTGGGCTCCGGAGGCGACCGTCTGGTGGGTCGTCGCCGCGCCTCGAAGTGCACACCGGTCGGATTCCGCTGAAGCAAGACGCGGACCCCGACCTTGTTTCCTGGTGCAAGCCGACCTCGACCATGTCGAGGAGCGCTGTCCCAAGAACGGCGTCCGGGGAAACCTCCTTGCCTCTGTGAGTGCGCTCCGTTCGCGATCACTCCCACCGGGGCCTTCCCGTCAAGTCCACGAGCACCCGGAGGCGTCGCCGACCGGGGCGACCGGCGGACCCTCCCCGCCCTGGTGGGGCGGGTACGTGCAGCGCAGCCCTTCCCGCACGGGAAGGACAGCGCCGCCACCGCCTGCCGGGACGCACGCCCGTGCCTACCGCCTGATCAACTGCGGCAGGTGGTCGGTGAGCCCCAACCTGTCACACATACCTTCGAGGTGGTCCGGGTCCGTCTGGTGGATGAGGGCGAACACGTCGGAGATCGCGTCCCGCGTGTCCGGGTCCAGGATCTGCCAGGCACTTCCCCGGGGACTGCGGTGCGAGTTGCCGTGCACGTACTTCTTCAGGCGCTGCAGGCGGACGGGGTCGTCCACCAGTGCCTGTTCGATCGCCGCGGTCAGGTTCTCCCCCTGCTTGGGGAACTTGAACTGCAGGAAGTGCTCCAGGAGTTTGCGCGCGTCGTTGGGGGTGCAACTGGCCAGGCGGACGTCGGCGCTCACCGACGCTGACTCCAGCGATTCCAACAGGTCCCACGCGGCCCGGTGGAAGACCAGCGTGTACTCGGAGCTGAGGGCGTCGACACCCGGCCCTGCCAGGTCGATCGGCACGAGTACGGGGTCGCGGGTGGTGCGGCCCGTGTCGCCGGGATCCGCGCGTACGACCGACTTCATGAAGTGGAGCGTGGCCTTCTCGGCCCGCTTCTCCCGCTTGCCGCGGGTGAGGTCGTCCTTCCAGTAGCGCAGGAAGGCCGTGCTGTGGGTGAGCACGAAGAGCTGGCGACACATGCTCCCGGGGTCCAGCCGTGTGACCAGGGTGGCGTAGACGCCCTCCATGAGGTGGTCGTCCAGGCTGGAGACCGGATCGTCGACCACGACGATGGTGCGGCTCAGGTCGCGGTTCTTCTCGTTGAGGCTCTGGAGGAAGTAGAGCAGGGCGATCGCCGTCTTCTCCCCCTCGCTCAGATTCCGCGCGGGTTCGCCGTCACGCAGGACCCGGTAGTGCCCGTCCACGTGGTCGAAGGTGAGTTCCCTTCGCCGGAGGAGGCTGGCGATGTCGGTGTTGAGCATGGGCAGGAAGTGGTGAGGGTCGGGCCCCTCCTCGGGGGTCTCCATGAGGGTCTCCCGGCACTCCCGCAGCACGGCCTGGCAGCCGTCGATCTCCTCGTCCAGGGAGTCCTGTTCTTCGCGGAAGCCCTGCCAGGTGTCCCGGATCTCGTGCAGCATGCGCTGGAACTGCCGTTCGGCCGCCCGGGCGCGGTCCGCTTCGTGGGTCTGCGTGCCCTCGTTGTGCGCCTCGATGATGCCGTTCAGCTCATCCAGGTCGAGACCGGCCACGGCGTCCTCCTCCACGGGGGAGAGGGCGCCGAACATCGACGCCCTCTTCTCCTCCAGGCTGGCGGCGAGCCGGTCGAGGCCGAGCAGGAGGTCGTCGATCTCGGTCTGCACCTGCTTGATCGCATGTTCGTAGGGGCGGCGCAGGTGCTCGAAGAACTGGACATCCCGCGGGAGTTCGGCGAGGAGCTGGGAGGCCTGCTGCCGGAGGGCGTCGATGCGCCGCCGGACACCGGCGATCTCCTCTTCGAGTCGGGCGTGGCTCTCGTCGAAGTGCCCTTCCAGGCGCCGCAGCCGTGTCTCCTCGATCCTGGAGTCACAGAACAGGCAGGTGTCACGGCCGGTGTGGAGCTTGAGGCCCAGGCCCACCCAGTCAGCGTGTGACCGGTCCTCCGCGAGCTCCTCGATCGCGACGGACATCACCGTCTGCCGCCGTACCGCGTTGACCTGCTGCCACAGGTCCCGTGTGCTCACCACGCCTCCGGTGACCGGCGGCACCTGCTTCCACACGTGGCCGCCGAGCAGCGCGCGGTCCTGTTCGCCAGCCTGCTCCAGCTCGGCCGGGGGAGTCAGGGGAGTGGCCAGCGCCTGCTCGACGTGGCGTCCGTCGAAACCCCTCCTGAAGCGGCTGTTGAAGGGGGCCAGCTCGTTGACGGCCCGCCCTCCGACGGTCCGGACGGTGTTCTGGCGGTTCCTAGTGGCCGTGCGGTGCCGCTTGCGGAGTTCCTCCAGGTGGAGGGTGGTCTCCTGGAGACGTTGCTGTGCCTCCTCCCGGCGCTGCCGCTGCTCGACGCTGAGCTCGCCCAGGTACATCAGGGCCGGTGCACCGGTTTCGGGGTCCTCCGAGTCGAACCTGAGGTTCCTGCGCACGTAGTCGGCGCTGAAGAGGCACACGTCGCCCCAGATCCAGTGCGGCCCCTCGACCTTCTCCCGCTGTGCCTCGTCGTCACCGGGCTGGATGAGCGCCTTCAGCCCGTGTGACCACTCCTTGTCGTCCGGAACCCCGTGGAGCAGTGCGGCCAGGGTGCTCTTTCCCGTGCCGTTCGGTGCGTAGATGACATTCAGGCCCTGGAAGTCGATGGCCCGGGGGTTCTGCCTCCACTTCCGGTAGCACCGAAAGTCCTTGACATGGGTGATGCGCTTGATCAAAGAGGGATCCTTGGGGGAAGCGGTCCTTGAGGGCTTCCAGGATGGCAGAGGAGGTTGCGCGCGGTATGGCTTTTCAATTCAGCGGAGCTGTATCGATTGGAGCACGGCCGCACTGCCGGAGTGCGGAAGGGGAGAAACCAGCCACCTTCGTAACTGAAGTCTCGGATGACCTTTTTGTCTACTTACTTCATTGTTCCTGCTGTTGATGCCGTGAAA
This sequence comes from Nocardiopsis quinghaiensis, assembly GCF_008638365.1. Taxonomy (GTDB): domain Bacteria; phylum Actinomycetota; class Actinomycetes; order Streptosporangiales; family Streptosporangiaceae; genus Nocardiopsis; species Nocardiopsis quinghaiensis. Next base: position 253,611 of record NZ_VWVU01000005.1, read on the forward strand.
AGCAGGAGGTGCAGCGTCTGTCCGATCAGTGGTCGGCGGGCCGTACCTGTGCGACGGTCGCGGCGTTGTCCGGCACCACGGGGACGCGGCGGTCCGCAGGCAGGGAGCGGTACGGGGAGGTGCGGCTGCCGGTGCCGGAGGGGACGGCTTCGGTGGGTGCGTCAAAGGTTCGCAGGAACCTTTCCCGGACCTGTTCGCAGGACCCGTGCCCGCGCAGGCCCACGCGGAAAGGGTTGTCGGGGGAATCGAAGGCCGTCTGTGAACTCCGCACGAGGCGAAGAGCCGGGTCGGTTGAACACGCAGCTCAGGTGGGCCCCTATTGGAGTGCCGTCAGTGATGGGGCCATGTGACGAATGGGTTCTGGCGGATTTACGGTCGCCGGTCCCCTCGAAGCGAACGGTCCCTTACCTCCAGGCCAGGGCGTGGGGATGGTTCGGTGTGGAACACTCGAAACTGTGAGGTTCTCCGATCAGGTGGCGACAGCATCCATCGCTGTCAAGCCTTCCAGGGAGGAATGTCCCAAGGTGAGGTTCTTCGGTCTGGCCGATCAGAACATCCCCATGGAACACGCACCGCACACCTTCGCGAACGAGGGGTGGTGTTCTTTCGTGACACCCACCTTGCCGACCTGCGGCATTTTCTGACGGAGTGGACCTCGCCTTACGTGCATCCCCATGAAACACAACCCGGTCTGACGCTCATCGAGCCCCGGGGTGCCACGGGCCGGGGAGAGGACGGTTTTTCCAGGGAGGACATGGGGTTGCACACGGACAGGGCGACGTCCAGGACTCCTCCCTCGATCGTCGCTCTGCTTGTACTCCAGAGCCCCAGAAGCGGAGGCGAGGCCCTCCTGATGGATGGAGCCGAGCTGCTCCGCAGCATTCCTGACATCGGAACCCGGGATGCGAAGAACGACTTCTTCCTTGGGGCCGGATCCCGTGTGCTGTTTCCCGTGTGCGAGGAGGCGGGAGGCCGAGGCTTCGTGAGAATCCGTTACAGGTGCGACGACATAGCCCGACCGGTGGCGCTGGGGAAAGCTTCGGGCAGGGCACTCGACGACATAGAGAACTTGAGACGGGCGAGGAGATTTCCGCTTCCCCTGGGGACGGGGTGCATCATCCACAATCACCGATACCTGCACGGAAGGACCAGGTTCGAGGGAGGCAGGTCCATAGCGAGGATCCTGGCCGATGTCGACCCCGGTTTTTCTCTGAGCTGGTTGAACACGGGATTCAGATACTAAGGAGGGAAGGGTTCCATCATTAAGCATGGAATGGGCTCGGTGATCGCGTACATCAACAGACTGCCGCCGGTGGACAGTCCTGAGTTTCCTCAGGAGATCAGAAGCCTCGGAGAGAGGCTGAGGGATCCTGAGGAAGTCTTCCGGTCGATCGTGTCAAAGCAGTCGCTGGACGACAGGGTCCGTTTCGTCGCACTCTACGGATGGCTTCTGCGCCTTCGAAGGGAGGAGAGGAACGAGGAGTACGCTGAAGTGGTCAACCGGTATGACACATACTTCGGAGGAGAACCATATTTCCTGACTTTTCGGGCCATTGTCGCGCGAAACCGAGGGGGTAGGGCAAACTTGCGTAAGTCTGTCGAGCTTTCCAGAGAGGCCGCACGGCGCCTTCCGGATGTGGCCGGCGTCGTCCATCAGTTGGCAGCCTTCATGATAGAGTATTTCGAAAGATCTGAGGCTCCGGATGCATCAGAGGTTCTGGAAGTCGAGCGTAGTGTTGATCATGCTATTTCTCTCTCGCAGGGAAAGATAGCCCACTACTACGAGACCAGAGCGCGCCTCCTCACCATAAAAAGAGAGATCGAGGGAGTGCACGAGGAATCCGTTTTCTCCGGTCACCCCCGGGCGAAGCTCAGGATCCACTCCGAGACTCTGCCCGGAGACCGGGTGGCCTCCGTCCTCGCCTGCACCGACGGTTTCTCGCGCGCCGTGCACGACTACGCGATCTATTCCGACTGGGCCGACCTGTGGAAGGACCTGGGCCCGGATGGGCTTGGCCAGGTGGTGCGCAGGATCAGGCAGCACGAGTCGCGCCCGGTGGAGACAGGACACGGCGGAGAGGTTCAAGAAATCCGATGACATCGCCGCGATCCTTGTGAAGTGAGAACTGGAGACGAGAAGTGTTGAACGAAACCCGCCCACCCTTCATGGTCGAACGCAACCCCGGCTACTTCGAGTACTGGCTCCCGGTCTCGGTGAAGATGGTCGTCGACCATGACGGGAAGGTCCCTCTCCTGATGAACGAGCGTGAGGAGTGGGAGCTCCCCGGCGGAAAACTGGACCAGGGGGAGACCCCCGAGGGGTGTGTGCGGCGGGAGGTGCGCGAGGAGCTCAACCTCACGGTGGACGCCCAGGACATCGTCAGCTCATGGGTCTATGAGATCACCCCGGTCCGCCACGTCTTCCTGGTCGCCTACGGGGGCGTCTACTCGGGTTCGGAGGCCATCCGCTACTCCCACGAACACAAGAAGCTGGGCGTGTTCGGCTACGACGAGGTTCCGGCCCTCAACATGCCCGACCCCTACAAGGCCGCCATCCGAAAATGGGGCGAACGGCTCAACCGCTACTGAGTCTTTCGCCGATTCCGCGCGCAACCGGCGGGGAAGTCCGAGGCGGTCCAGGGCACGGCCGCGGCGAACGACCGGTCGGGCGAACGAGCACGGAAGAGGGCGTGGACCTGCCGTCGGCGACCGGACCAGCCCATCGCGGTGCTGGCGGGGAACACCTCCGCCTCGGCCGGCATTGTGACCTACCGGTTCCCGCCTGGGGTGGGTCCCCTGGCACTGGGGTTGGTCCAACGGGTCCACGTAGTCGGCCTGATCCTGCTCGATCCCTGCCTTGTGAGCGCATCACTGGACGCACCGGCATTTTGGCCGGACACGAGGCTGCGCCCCGGCCCGGTTGGTGCGGGCGGGGCACCGAAGGTGGGGTGATGGCGCGTGGGGTACGGGTGCTCGGCGCGGGCGATGGTGAGGAAGGCGTCCTACTCGGCGGCGGGGAACGCCCGTCACGACCTTCTTCGCGAGCCGCCACGTGTACCTTCTCGGTCCGAACGTGCCTCTGTCACCGCTGCCACCTATGCTGGACGGGCAGTCAGGCGGGACAGAACTGGAGAGGGAGCGGCCGGATGGCGAACCGATGGTGGGGCAAACCCTCGGAGTTCCGCTGGGAGCAGTCGGCCCTGGAACACATCCGTGAGTACTTTCCCGACCGGGAGCCCTACCGTGCCTGGCAGGGAATGTCCTTCACCGCGCGCAACCACCGCGTCCGCGAGTGCGACCTGTTCGCCGTCACCCCCACCGGCGCCTTCCTCGTCGAGATCAAGAGCAACCCGGGACGCGCCACCAACCGGGGCGGTGAGTGGACCTTCACCAACGGCCACCGCCAGACCATCACCAACCCGCTGCACCTGACCGAGCAGAAGGCCAAGGAGCTCAAGGACCGCCTCCAGTGGGCGGCCAGGAAACTGGGCCTGCCCGACAACGTGCGGATCCCCTTCATCAAGGCCGCGGTCTTCCTCTCCGCCGACGACCTGCGCTGTGACTTCGACGAGGTGCAGTTGGCGGAGGTCTACGGCCGGGAGGGGCTGGAGGACCAGACCGGCCTGGACGGCATCTGGAGCGGCCTGCTCGGCCGCCCCCACACCACGGTCAGTCCGGGCTTTCTGAAGAACGTCTCACTCCTGATGGAGACGATCGGTGTCCAGTCGCTGGACCGCGCGCTGAAACTGGGCGAGTACACGCTGGAGAAGCGCTCCTTCGACAGCGGACCCACCTGGACCGACTACCGGGCCCGGCACCAGCAGTTGGGCAGCAGCAGCCGAGTACGCGTCTACCACTACGGCGAGTCCCCCAGCGAGGACGACCGCCGTTCGGTCGAGCGGGCGGCCAAGCGCGAGTACATGTCCCTGGAGGGCATCTCCCACGAGGGAATCGTCAAGGCCGAGTACTTCGGGGTCGTCGACCAGGTCGGTCCGGGCATCGCCTTCCGGCACCAGTCCTCCTGGACGCGGCTGGACCACTTCATGGCCGAACACGGGGACGACCTCGAAATCGACACCCGGATGGAGATGGTCCGCCAACTGGCCGAGGCGGTCAACCACGCCCACCGCAACCGCCTCTTCCACCGTGCCCTGGCCGCACGCAGCGTGTGGGTGGAGCTGGACGGCTCCTTCCCGAGGCTCTACATCGCCGACTGGCAGGTGGCCTCCCGTGAGAGCCTGCGTCTGCGCAGCGGGGGACACACGCGGCACACCTCCGGTGGCGGGGGCGCGACGGAGCACCTGGAGGCCGCGCTGGGCGAGCGCGCCCTGGCCGCGCACGTCGAGGCCGCCGCCCAGGCCTATCTGGCGCCGGAGTTTCCCGACTACGGGGGCAGGGCCGCACCCCAGGACATCTTCGGCCTCGGCGCGCTCACCTACCTCGTCTTCACCGGTCGGCCGCCGGGCCGCAACCGCCGCGAGCTGAGCCGGCAGATCCAGGAGCACGGCTGCCTCACCCCGGCCGCGGTGAGCGACGACGTCATCCCCCAGTTGGACACACTCGTTCGTGAGGCCACCCGCCGTTCCCCCGGTGACCGCCTGTCGACGGTCCAGGCCTTCCTGCGCATACTCGACCAGGTCGAGGAGTACCTGACCCAGCCCGAGATCAAGACCGACCCGCTCACCGCACGACCCGGCGACGAGACCGAACAGGGCTGGAGGGTCCGGGAGGTCCTCGGTAAGGGCGCCACGGCGCGCGCCCTGCTCATGAGCGGACCGAAGGACGCGGAGGTCGTCCACAAGGTCGCCCTCAACTCCGGTTCGGCGGCCACCTCGCTGCGGGGAGAGGCCCAGACACTCCGGATCGTGGGATCCAGTCCCAGAATCGTGGCCCTGGCCTCTGCCGGAGCGGACCAGGAGGCGGGTGTGCGCGAGATCGGTGAACGCACCGTCCTGCCCCTGGAACGGGCGGGGGAGAGCACCCTCGCGGACTACCTGTCCCGCCAGGGGGCGCTGGGTACGGGCGAACTCTTCCGGTTCGGGCAGCACCTCTTCGACGCGGTCGAGCACCTGGAGGAGAAGGAGGTCTTCCACCGCGACATCAAGCCGGCCAACCTCGGTGTGCGCAAGACCCGCAAGCAGGGCCGTGCCCTGGTGCTCTTCGACTTCTCCCTGTCCAGGACACCCCGTGAGAACACCGCCGCGGGCACCCGCGGCTACCTCGATCCGTTCCTGGGACAGGACCGTCCCTACGACGAGTTCGCCGAACGCTACGCCCTGGCCGTGACCCTGCACGAGATGGCCACCGGAGAGCTCCCCGTGTGGGACGACGACGGGGTCGGCCCCGAGTTCCTGGCCGACGACGTCGAGCTCCCGCAACTCTCCGAGGACGCCTTCCCCGAACAGAACCGGACCCTCCTGCTCTCCTTCTTCCACCGCGCGCTGCACCGGCGGGTGGAGCGGCGCTTCGCCACGCTCTCGGACATGCGCCGTGCGTGGGAGGCTGCCTTCAACGCCTTCTCCCCGGTGGCCGAGGCCGTGGTCGAGGACGAGGAGACCCGTCGACGCAACGCCGACAGCGCGGATCTGAACACGCCGTTGCACCTGGCCGGGCTCACCCCGCTCGCCCTGGACACCGCCACGCGGGTACTGAAGTGCGAAACGGTGGGCGACCTGCTCACCAAACCCGTCCAGGAACTCCACCGCCTGCGCGGTGTATCCCTGCCCACTCGCAACGAACTGGTCAAAGCGGTCACCGACTGGCGCAAGCGCCTGGACGTGGCCGAGTACGCGGTCGCCACGCGGTCCAAGCTGCCCCGTGGCGCTGACGGTGACGACAAGAGGAAGGCCACCCTCGACCAGGTGATCCGCCAGTTCATCCCGGCCTCCACCGAGGCCAATGGACAGTGGGTGCGGGTGGTGCGCGAACTGCTCGGCATCCCCGAGAAGGCCGCGGCCCGCACCGGCTGGTGGCCCACCCACCGCAAGGTCGCCGAGCGCGTGGGGCTTCCCCAGGAACTCGTGGACCGGGATCTGCAACACGCCGTCACCTACTGGTCCAAGAGTGCCTCGCTCCTGAGTTCGGTCCGCGACGACGTGGTGGAGATCCTCGCCCGTAACGGCCGTGTCCGCGAGGTAGGACAGATCGCCGCGGAACTGCTCACCCTGCGCGGCACCTCGCTGGAGGGGGACGCCCGCGCCGCCTACGCGATGGCGGCGCTGCGCGTGGCGGTGGAGTGCGAGGAGCGCCGCACCGACCAGAGGTTCGTCGTTCGCCGCTACGACCGCAAGGTACTGGTCGCACAGGTCATCGACGACGACCCCTCGGTCCCGGTGGAGGGGGAGCTGTTCGACTACGCCGAGGCCCTCGCTCGCCGTGCGGACGAACTGGTTCGTGTCCGGCCCGGGGAGCCCCTGCCCACCCCCGCCACGGTCCGGGAGGCGCTGCGCGCCGTCACCCCGCCCGAGGGGATGGAGCCCCTGAGCGACACCGACCTGGTGCAGTTGGCCGCGGTGGCCTCCAACCGCGCCGAGGTCACGCCCCGGCTGGAGCTCTATCCGGTCGACCTGGACCTGGAACGGGCGCTCCAGCTCACCCAGGCCGTCGGTTACCTGGGCGCGCCCGGTATCACCCCGCAGCAGGTACGCGACCGGGTGAGGGCGCGCTTCCCCGCGATCGAGGGCCCCGGGGACGGTCAGCTGTGGGACCTGCTGGTCAGCAAGTATCCCAAGCTCCGCAAACGCGAGTACCAGGGCACCGTCTACTGGTACCTGGAGCCGGAGCTGACCACGTACCAGCCCTCCACGCACACGGGGCCGTACCATGCTCCGGGGCAGCTCGACGCCGCCTCCGCCAGAGCCTGGCAGCAGTTGGAGGCCTCGGTGGGAAGCGGGGGCTTCCGTGCGCTCAAGACGTGGATGCCCGACACCGAGCGCAGCGCCGAGGCCCTGGTCCACACCCCCGGTGTGGTGCCCCTCGACGTCTCCGCCGAGTTCATCTCGATCGTCGACGGGGTACTGGACGAGATCGGCGGCGGCCTGAACTGGGATGTCCTGGTCGAGGCCGACAACAGCCGCCCCGCTGCCTTCGAGCGCATGCTGGGAGACGTCTTCGAACGGCTCGGCCACCGGGTGCGTTCGGCGGGCTCTGCGGGACCCGGCGAGGACGCGGTGGTGCTGCTGTACCGGGCGACCCCCCTGGCCCGCTACGCGCCGGGCCGCGCCCTGCTGGGCGCCCTCGTACAGGAGGCACGCGAGGCGGGCACCAGCCCGTACGGACTGTGGCTGCTGTGCCCGATGCGCGGCCCCCAAGGGCCCGCGACCCTGGACGGCCACCCGGCGGGGATCATCAGCGACGTCGAGCAGGTGCTGCTGCCGAAGGGCTTCGCGGTACCGGAGGCCGCGCCGGTGGGGTGAACCGGTGTCGTGGCGCAGCGCGGTAGCCCCCGGTTGGAAGCACTGAGGCGGGTGAGGGTGCCTCTGGCACGGGGGTTCACCAGGGATGGCGGCTGACTGTCCACAGGGGTGGGAACTGCAGTGGCGCCCGGGGCGGTGCGCGCGGATAGTTGAGGGCATGAGCCCCATGTCCCAGAGCCCCATGGCCGCGGCCACCGTGACCGCGATCGGTCAGTACGGCGTCCTCTCCTATGCCCAGGCCCGGGGGTGCGGGCTCACCAAGAACGACCTCCAGCGGCTGGTCCGGCAGGGGGAGTGGCTGCACCCCCACCGCGAGGTCTACGTCGTGCGGTCCCTCATGCCGGAGGCGCACCGCCTCGACCGGCTGCGCTGCGTGGCCTTGGCCGCCCAACTCGCGCTGGGGCCGCCCGCGTGCGCGGCCGGTCGGACCGCGGCGAGGCTGTGGGGGATGCGGGGGCTGGAGCCGTGGGACGGGCGCGTGGTCCACATGGCCGTCCCGGAGCGGAAGGTCCAGCGGCAACTGGCCGGGGTGGAACTGCGCGGCTGGGACGTGCGGCCGGAGGAGACCACCGTGGTCGGTGCTGGTGCTGGTGCTGGTGCTGGTGCTGGTGCTGGTGCTGGTGGCGGTGGTGGGGCCGGTGGGGTTGGGGTAAGGGTTACCGATCCCGGGAGGACCCTGCGCGACACCCTGCCGGAGCTGGAGCGTGAGACCGCCGTGTGCCTGATGGACTCCGCCCTCAACCAGGGACTACTCAGGGAACAGGAGATCGGGGCCCTGAACGATGCGATGCGGGGGCGGCGGGGGTGCGTGGACGTGCGCCGGTGGTGGGGGTTGGCCGACGGAAGGTCGCAGAGTCCGCTGGAGACCCGGATCCGGCTGATCTGCCGGGACGGCGGGCTGCCTCCCGACGAACTCCAGCGCCGCTTCACGGACTCCGGCGGCAGGACGGTCGCGGTGGTGGACTTCTGGTGGGAGGGGGCCCGGCTCATCGGTGAGGCGGACGGGATCGGGCCGCACAGCGCCCCGCGTGCGCTGGCCAGGGACCGGGAGCGACAGAACGCGCTGCAGAGGCTGTATCCCGGGGTGCGTATCGTCCGCTTCACGTGGGCGGATCTGCGCAGGCCGGGGTACATCCTGGCGCTGGTGGCCGGGGGAGGGCGGGCTACGGCGTGAGGGTGGGCAGGCCCGTCAACCCATCGATCGCGCGCAGCAGCAGAGCGCGGGCTTCCCAGCCGTACCTGGCACCTCGTGCGCACAGGTCTTGACCCACCCGTGCAGTCCGCTGCGCCTCGAAAGGCGTCAACCGGTCGCACCACCGAGGCGGCCGGCGACCGTCTCACGTAGGTGCTCGGCTCTGGGATCAGCCAGGTCCGACAGGGCTTCCAGTGCTTCGCGCCAGTGCCCGCGCGCCGCCTCCGTTTCGCCGTTCCGGGACACCACGGCGGCCAGGCGGTCAAGGCATACCGCGAGGTTCCAGCGGGCCTTGTTCCTGCGGTATCCGCCTATTGCCTGGCGGAAGAACTGCGCTGCCTCGACCAGGCGTCCGAGTGACTGGTAGACATCGCCCGCGCCCTCGAAGGACTCGGACTCGCGCACGTGGTCGCCGATCGAGCGGTGCAGAGCAGCTGCCTCATGAAAACTCGCCAGGGCCTCCTCCGGTCGGTCGAGCAGAGCTTGGGCCCTGCCGAGCTCCAGGAGCGCGAACCCCTCCCGGACCGGGTTGTCCAGTTCCCGGGCGACATCGAGAGCACGCTGCGCGTAGGACAGCGCGCGGTCGGTCGAGCCCAGTTCCCGCCATGCCGCACCCAGACAGACCAGACAGGCGAATTCGCTCATCCTGTTGCCGGTCTCGCGGTGTATCGCGACAGCCTCCTCGGCCAGGGCCACTGATGCACGAAGATCCCCCGAATCGAGCAGCGCGTCCGCCAGGTTGCCGAGCGCGATCCCCGACCAACGCCACTCGCCCAGACGACGGGCGATTTCGAGTGAGCGTTCGAAGTCCCCGCGCGCCTCGTCGAGCCGGTGCTCGCGCAGATGCGCCAGCCCCAGCGCGTTGAGCGACATGGCCTCCCCGAGCTCGTCACCCAGCTCCTGCCGTAACCGAAGAGCCTGCCGATGGTGCGTGATGCCCTCCCGCATGCGGTGGGACTGCACATACGCCATGCCCAGACTCTCCAGGAGGTCCGCTTCGGCCGCGTGCTCCTGCTCTCGCCGGGCCGCCCCGAGCCCGAGGAGGGTCGTGGCGATCCAGGCGCTCATGGGCGTTCGGTACACATAGACGTGTCTCAGTACGACCGGTAGGCGCCAGGCGATTCCGTCCATCCCCGCCCCGGCGGCGGCCTCGGCCATGGCGACCAGGTTCCTGCTCTCGGCTTCGAACCATCGGACCGCGTCCGCGTTGTCGGTGAACTCGCGAATGCCACCGGAAGCGCTCTCGATCGGACCTGAGTCCGGCTCCAGCTGCCGCAGTGGTGAGTCCACAGCCCTGGCTGCGGCGTCAGCGGTGCGCAGGTACCAACTCAGCAGGCGCCCCAAGGCCTCCTGTTGACTCTCCGGTGGCTCCTCGCGGCGTGCCTGGTCCAGCGCGTAGGAACGCAGGAGGTCGTGGAAGCGGTACCGGTCCGGGCCGGTCTGTTCCACCAGGTGTGCGCCCACGAGCATGTCCAGGACGCGCCGTGCCCGCCGGACCGGTAGACCGCTGAGGACGGCCGCGGAGCCCGCGTCGAAGTCGTGGCCGGGATGCAGCCCGAGCAGCCGGAACAGGCGTGCGGTCTCCTCCGGTAGGGCCCGGTAGGACCAGGCGAAGACGGTGCGGACCGCGTCGGCTTCCTCCTCCTCGTCGGTGGCGAGGGCGTCCCAGAGAGCGGACTCGTCCCGCAGGTCCTGGATCAGCTCCGCCAAGGGCATGTGGGGTCGTCCGGCGGCCCGTTCGGCGGCGATACGCAGGGCAAGGGGTAGCTCTCCGCACAGGCGGGCCAGCTCGGCGATTTCGTGTGGCTCATCGCGCGGCCGGTGGTTCTCGGTGACGTGTTCGAGGAGCTCCACGGCCTCCGCCGGCTCCAGCGTACGCACGGTCAGACGCCGCGCTCCGTCCCTGGCGACCAACCCGGACAATCGGTCCCGACTGGTGACCAGCACGACGCACGCCGAGGACCCGGGCAGCAACGGGCGTACCTGCGCCGCGGTCGCCGCGTTGTCGAGGACGACGAGCACGCGCCGTTCGGCCAGGAGGGAGCGGTAGAGGGCGGAGCGGCTGTCGACGTCCGCGGGTACGGCGTCCACGGGCACCCCGAAGGCGCGGACGAAGCGTTCCAGCGCCTGGTCCGGTTCGACCGGTGGGCCGGACCCGTATCCCCGCAGATCCACGTAGAGCTGGCCGTCGGGGAAGCGGTCGCGCACCCGGTGGGCCCAGTGCAGGGCCAGAGCGGTCTTGCCGACACCGGCCGTGCCGGTGATGACGTGAACGGGAGCCTCGGAGCCGCCGGCGGAGTCCTCAGCGCGCAGATGGGTGCTGAGCACTTCCAGTTCTCCCACCCGGTTCACGAATCCATGCACGTCACCGGGGAGCTGCCCGGGTACGGGAGCGGAGTGCGCCGTCGGGCCCTGACCGTGGAAGTGCACCCCGCCTCGGACGTCCCGTGCCTGCACCGCGCGGCCCGCGACCGCGCCCATCTGTGCACTGACACTGGTACCGGGTCGCTCGTCGGGATCCTCACCGGGTACGGAGGGCCTGCGATCAGTCACGGCTGAGCGCAGCTCCCTCGACGTCGCGCGGGAAGTAGCGCTTCAGATCCTCGCCGGTCTCGTGGAGCGCGGTGATCTCGGCGCGGCACCGTGTGGTGATGGCGTGGTCGGTGAACCGGACTCCGCCACGGAGAACACCCTGATCGTCGTACCGGATCTTGTACGTCACCTCGTCGCCGAGCCCGACGATCTCGGGTACCTGGCCACTGTGTTCCCACGCCGCGAGGTGTTCGGGGGAGATGATCCGGACGTCCTCGCCGCACTGGGCCCGCAGATGGAGGGAGTGCAGTTCCCACAGCAGATACGTCGTGAAAGGCTTCTCCACGACACGGGTTCGTCGCAGCACGCATCCCGCTCGGGCGAGTTCGGCGAATTCCTCCCGCAAGGAGGAGCGGTTGTTCTCCAGAAGCCGGAGGGACTCATCGTGGCGTCCCTCCCGGAACGCCATCCAACTGTCACTTTCCGGCTGGTGGAAGATCTGTCGCCGTTCGAGCTTCCAGACATCGGTGTTCCTGAGCGAGGCCAGACGCCCGTCGAAGTCGTCGAGATAGGGATCGAGCTCCAGCCGGTCACCGGAAAGGCCGTCGATGGTGTCAAGCATCGGGGATGTCCGCTTTCGCTGATATCAGGGTGTTGCGGGGGATGATGACCAGACGCTCGTCCTCTGCGATGGCGGCACCTGACGGCAGACGTTCCGCGTAGGCGTCGGTCAGGTCCCGCCCGATCACGGCGATGTCGCCGTTGTCGAGTTCCCAGATGTCGGGGCAACCGCTGGCTCTGTCGGTGTTGCCCAGTTCGGCTGGAGACCTGCCCAGCCTCCGTGTCATGTCAGCGGACGGGTCCGCTTCCCAGGGACGTGTCATGGTGGCCCTCCCACGCGCTCCTGGAATCGGGGGTGAGCGCGTGCGAGAAAAATACCACGGTGGTCGTGTCGAGCCAGGCTGGTTATGTGTTCTCGGTAGCGAAGCTGACATGGATCGGAGCGGGTGCTGGAACCCGTGCCGGAAAGATGCGGCCATGCCGGTGAAGTATGCGGATGACGTGGTATTTGATGCCGGTGCTGAATGCTGATGTGCGGTGAGGACGGTGGTGGTTTGCCTGGCTTCCTTCGGTGGCGTCCGGACTGCTACTCCGAGAAAAGCGAGCGCAAGAGTCCTCGGTCACCCGTGTGCTCAGATTTCGGGTCTGGGTGAAGCTGGCGAGGGGGCTGGCGCCGCTGACCGATTCCAGTCCGAAGACTCGTCGAAGGGCGAGGGCGGAGTAGCGCAGCCGACGGTCGATGGGGAACCGCGGCAAGAAGCAGTGAAGCAGTGTGGTGGTCGACGGGATACTACCCGTCGACCACCACGTGTCGCCGAGGTCAACTCTGGGCGGTTCGGGCGGGGCGGAGGAAGATGGTCCACTCGGCGGCGGGGAAGGGGAGTTGGCCCTTGGCGGGGTGCTTGGAGTCCCGGACGGCCGCACCGCAGGGCAGGTCAGCGACCTCGACGCAGTTCTGGCCGTGCGCGCTGTGGCTACTCTTCCGGAAGCCGGTAGGGATGTGCGCGACCTCTACACAGTTCTGGCTCTGAGCGCTGCTGTAGCTGCTCTTCTTGAAAATCAGCTGGTCGTTCATGGTTTGCTCTCTAGGGCTTCTAGCACTTTTGTAATGACCCCGGCGGATCGTGCCGCGCTCATCGCAGAGCCTTGGACGTCACCAAAGGTGACGCTGTGTGCTTCTACTTCGTCCGATTCTTCCAGAAAGAGGCCACCTGAGGCGGTGTCCACGAACACGATCGAGGCATCAAGTGGGTCTGGGAAGTCCAGGATGCTGAACGGGGCAACAAATGCGGCATGCGCACCTGAACCGAAGGGCACTACCTGAAGGTCGATGTTGGGAAGCTTGGCCATGTGAAGCAGGTGACGCAGCTGCTCAGCCATGACCTCAGCGCTGCCGACCACACGATGTAGCGCTGCTTCATCCAGGACGACACGTAGACTTGCCGGTTTGAACTGCGTCAGGATATCGCGTCGTCCCATGCGGGCTTTGACGCGGCGTTCGCTCTCCTCCGTGCTGGTGTAGCGACCACCTTGGAACACGGCGCGGGCGTAGTCAGGTGTTTGGAGAAGGCCAGGGATCACCAGTCCCTCGAAGGTCCGGATGGCGGAGGCCTCCGCTTCGAAGTCCGGGAGTGACTGAGGTCCGAACACCTCCCGGTACTTCGACCACCAACCCCGGACCTTGGCGTCTTGCGCCAAAGCGTGCAGGGCTTCGCGCTTAGCTGGATCGCTGATCTTGTACAGCTCCAGCATCTTGTCAAGGTCATCAGGCTTGACCTTCTGAGTCTCAGCGTTCTCGATCTGGCTGAGCTTGCCAGCGGCCCACCCGAGTGCCTTGATCGCTTGGGTCGAGGTGAGCTTCGCATCAGCTCGTGCACGCTTGAGCTCGGCGGACAGTCGGCGGCGGCGGAGCGTCGGGCTGTGAGGGCGTTGCATGGCACCAGTGTAGCCCAATAGATGCGAGAATCGCTTCTCACCGTTGACTTATCTGAGTCTCACACTTAAGCTCATGGCGTGGCTAGTGATCAGTTGCTCACACAGAGTCTCTTCTGGTCAGGCTACGCCGTGCCCCTTTCCCTGCACTGGGGAAACGCGAAGGTTCCACTCCTGCAGGCACGCCGAACCCCCGTTGTCACTCCACCCACGCAAGGAGTCTGTTCGTCATGCCCGCAACCGCATCCCTGACCGGCCTGCCCGAGGTAACCGTCCCGCTCGGTGAGTTGGTCCCGCCACGCTGCCGCCACTACTTCACCGGCGACGCCGACGTCCGCAGCTACAAGGCGCGCTGCTACTCCTTCGGCGGTTCCGTCCAGTACCTGCCGCTGGTGCGCGCCTTCCTAAACACCTGCGCCGCCACCCAGCCCGAGGACTACCGCTACCTGTTCACCCTGCTCGGATCCGAGATCGCGAACAACGCCATCGCGCACAGCCGCTCGGGTGAGCCCTATGGCACCTACACCCTCAAGTGCGAACGGCGCGACGGTGGAATGAAGCTGACCTGCCGCGACCAGGGTGCGCGCAACTGTGCGCGGGCCGAGTCCGACCGGCGTTCGTACCTGCGTGCCCGCCCGAACGGGCTGGAGTTGTCCGCTGAGTCCGGGCGCGGCCTGGCCCTGGTCAACGCCCTGGCCACCTCCTGGGGCGACAACGGCATCCCCGAGTACCGGCAGGTGTGGTTCTTCCTGGCCTACGACCTGACCGACAACCTGTGGAACACCGCCGCGTAGAGCGCGGCTCATCACGCCAGACGTGAAACGGGCCCAGGAGAGCGTTGCCGCGCTCTTCCCGGGCCCTCCAATCCCAAAATCCGCACACTCTCACATGTTCAGAAAGCAGGATCGATGACGCATCCTATCCCTGACCCGCGCCCCTCCAGCGACCCGCTGTACCTGAACCCGCCGCCCCTGCCCCGGCGGCGCCCTCTGGAAGGGCCCTTCTGTCCCGCCTGCGAGCACCCCTCGTGCCGCAGGCGCCGAGCCGCACGCCTGCCCTTGCTGGGCGGGCACCGCTCCGAGTACTCTCGCGAGCACGCCCTCGCCGCCGCTTTCCAACGCCGTAACCCGTGCCTGGTGATCTGGTACGGGGAGAAGACCGGTTCGTACTGGGTGGCCTCGTCCACCGGCCTGGCTGAGGCCTCCGACATCGCAACCCTCGCCCGCCTCCTGGAACCGGCATCCGCACTCGCCTGACCTGTCGGCTCACACAGCGGCGGTGGCCTGCTCCATAACAAGGGCGGTCACCGCCGCTTCACCGTTCCAGGAGGTGGTGAGGCATGTACCAACCGTGAAGTTGGGCTTTTTGGGTGCGAGCAAGTGCACCCAGCCTCCAGAATGGAGAGGTACTCCGTCCCTCATCGTTGTTCTGGAGCCCCCGTGGTCGATCACGCCCTGTTGCTGAAGGACCTACAGAAGCAAGTCCGCTTGCTGGAAACGGACCTACGGGAACGCAGCGAGGACCCCACCGCTATCAAGGGGCCTAATCCCGACAGCAATCCCGAGACCTTCGATGCGGCTCTGAATCGCGAGTACCAGCGGGCCAGGGACCGCGAGCGCACCGCGATCACCGAAGGCGCGTGGCGTGAGGGTCAGGTAACCCAGGCTGCCGTGGCGTGGGTGCTGGCGACGGTGTTCGCCCGCTTCTGTGAGGACAACGGGCTTCTGGAGCAGCCCTTCATCGCCGGGCCGAAGGGAGGGCACGACCGGTACAACATCGCTCAGGAACTCAAGGACGCCTGGGTCCTCGAAGGGCGTAGCGAGAACCCGGATGCTCCTGAGCGGACTGACCGTGACTGGTTGGAGCACGCCTTCGAGCAGATGAGCGTGTCATCGGTGATGGCTGGGCTGTTCGACAAGAAGCACAACGCAATGTGGAGCGTCACTCCGTCTCACCAGGCGGCCAAGGCCCTGATCGACTTTTGGCGGTCTGTGGGAGACGACGGGCACCTCGTCCATGACTTCACCGATCCCGAGTGGAACACCCGCTTCCTCGGGGACCTCTACCAGGACCTGTCCGAGGAGACCCGCAAGACATACGCACTGCTCCAGACACCGGAGTTCGTCGAAGAGTTCATTCTCGACTACACCCTTGAACCTGCGCTGGAGGAGTTCGGACTTGATGGTAATCGGATCTACCAGTCCGAGAACAAGGGTTTCCGTCTGATTGATCCGACCTGTGGTTCGGGACACTTCCTGCTAGGGGCTTTCCATCGACTGCTTGCCAAGTGGCGAGAGGCTGAGCCGGGTGCTTCCGACTGGGATCTGATTAGCCGTAGCTTGCGCAGCGTCCATGGCGTTGACAAGAATCCTTTCGCGGTCGCGATTGCTCGCTTTCGACTGCTTGTCGCTGCCATGAAGGAAGGTGGGATAAAGCGTCTGAATCCGGGCAACCCTGACTGGCCCATTGTAGTGGCGGTCGGGGACTCCCTTCTGCACGGGCGGGGAGCACCACAGCGTCAAGATGATTTGTTCAGCGTTAATGATGTTCACCGATATTCAACTGAGGATGTTGGTGAGTACGCCCAGAAATTCGATCTTTTGGGAGTGGCCAGCTACCATGCGGTGGTTGGCAACCCTCCATACATTACCGTCAAGGACAAGCAGGAAAACCAGAACTACCGAGATCGATATGATACCTGCTCGGGTTCGTATGCTCTCTCGGTGCCGTTTTCGGAGCGATTCTTCAATCTCGCTAGGAGAGCGGGTGGTGATAGGGTCGGTGCCGGATTCGTTGGGCAAATCACTGCTAACTCCTTCATGAAGCGGGAATTCGGGAAGAAGCTCATCGGGGAGTTCTTTCGGAACGAGGTTCGCCTCACACATGTGATCGATACTTCGGGTGCTTACATTCCTGGGCATGGTACGCCCACGGTAATTCTTGTTGGAAGGAACGAGAAAAATTCGCACAAAGGATCGATCCGAGCTGCGCTCGGAATTCGGGGAGAGCCGCAGCAGCCGGAGATTCCAGCCGAAGGGCTGGTTTGGTCTGCGATTGCCAAGCAGATCCGGGAGGCTGG
Source organism: Nocardiopsis quinghaiensis (assembly GCF_008638365.1). GTDB lineage: Bacteria > Actinomycetota > Actinomycetes > Streptosporangiales > Streptosporangiaceae > Nocardiopsis > Nocardiopsis quinghaiensis. Next base: position 270,322 of record NZ_VWVU01000005.1, read on the forward strand.
CGAAGCGGAATCTGAGTGGGTTAGTGTCGTAGATCTACCGTGGGACAGCTTCAAGTCGCATCCTTGGAGTCTGAGCGGTGGCGGTGCGGATAAGCTAGTCGCGCTAATAAATTCTCCTTCCTTCTCTGTTTTGTCGTCGATAGTTGAAGAGATAGGGTTTGGCGCGGTAACGCGAGAAGATAGTGCTTATATGGTTGGCGAAGGCGCCCTGAATCGCCATGGGGTGGAAGAAAAATATCAACGCCCTCTTGTGGAGGGCGAATTTGTGCGGGATTGGTCTGCGGAAAATTCGATTGTCTCTTGTTGGCCTTATGAGCCTGAGAGTTTGAAGCCTGCTTCTGATGAGCGTACGCTTCGCTTCCTTTCGCCTTATAGGACAATACTTCGCGAGCGCAGTGCGTATGGAAAAACACAAATCGAGCGCGGGTTGAGCTGGTATGAATATTCAATGTTCTTCTCGGGTCGTTATAGGATTCCTCTTTCTGTTTCCTTTGCTTTCGTGGCGACGCATAACCACTTCGTGCTTGACCGGGGAGGGAAGGTCTTCAACCGTTCGGCTCCAGTGATCAAGTTGCCGAAGGATGCGACGGAGGAGCAGCATCTGGAGTTGCTGGGAGTGCTGAACTCCTCAGCGGCGTGCTTCTGGCTCAAGCAGGTGAGTCAGAAGAAGGGCGGCGCTGCCAACTCCGGAGGCGGGAGCTCTGACCAGCCATGGTCGTTCAGCTACGAGTTCACCGGTACCAAGCTCCAAGAGTTCCCGCTTCCTCAGAAACTGCCGCTGGCGCGTTCCCAGGAACTCGACTCCCTCGCGCAGAAACTCTCTGCCCTCGAACCCTCCGCCGTTGCTGAGGCGGGCGTCCCCACCGCCGACCGGCTCCGGGAAGCCCACACCGAGTACACCGCCACCCGTCAGAGGATGATCGCTCTCCAGGAAGAGCTCGACTGGGATGTCTACCACCGATACGGGCTCATCACCGACACCCAGCTTGCCGAGCTGACCCTCCCTGAAACCGCCGACATCCCCTCCATCAACCTGGGGGAGCGGGCCTTCGAGATCGTGTTGGCTCGGAAGCTGGCTGCCAGTGAAGTGAAGACCAAGTGGTTCTCACACCACGGATCCACGCCCATCACCGAAATTCCTTCCTCCTGGCCCGAGGCTTATCGGAACGTCGTGGCCAAGCGCATCGAACTCATCGAGTCCGACAAGAACATCGGCCTGATCGAGCGCCCCGAGTTCAAGCGCCGCTGGCAGTCCGAGCCCTGGGAGAAGAAGCAGAAGGCCGCCCTCAAGTCCTGGCTGCTGGACAAGTGCGAAGACCGGCGCCTGTGGTTCACCACCGACGACTACGGTGACGAGCGTGCCCGTCCGCTCTCCGTGCGCGGGTTGGCCAACCGGGTACGCGACCTCTTCCCCGAGGCCGCCGAGGTCGCCGCGCTCTACGACCCTGCCCAGGACTTCTCACAGGTCATCGCCGAGATTGTCGCAACCGAGCACGTCCCCTACCTCGCCGCGCTGCGCTACAAGGACTCCGGCCTGCGCAAGCGCGCGGACTGGGAGCACGTGTGGGACCTCCAGCGCCAGGAGGACGCCCTCAACGCCGACCTGGAGGAAGATGAACCGGAGAAGCGTCTCGACATCCCGGTTCCGCCCAAGTACAAGTCCACGGACTTCTTGAAGACCACCTACTGGTCCAACCGGGGCAAGCTCGACGTGCCCAAGGAGCGGTTCATCTCCTACCCCGGCGCTGAGGGCGAATCCGACCCGACTCTTCTCCTGGGCTGGGCGGGCTGGGACCACGCCCAGCAGGCCGACGCGCTGGCCACCCTGGCGCACGAGCGGCTCGAACAGGACGGCTGGACAGAACAGCCGGAGCGGATGAAACCGCTGCTGGCCGGGATCGTCGAGCTGCTGCCCTGGGTCAAGCAGTGGCACACCGAGCCTGACGAGTACGGCGACACCCCCGCCGACCACGTCGAGGAGGACCTCACGGCCCTGCGTAACTCCACCGGCATCACCGACTCACAGATGCGGGAGTGGCGGCCCGCTCCCACCACCCGGGGGCGGCGTAAGAAGGCCTGACCCGCTTCCGACGCCAGCCCTCCGGCGGAAGGTGTGCGGCCCCGCGATGACAACCCGCGGGGCCGCACACCCGTCCCACGGGTGTGTTCCACCCATCCGGCCCAGTGACGGCTGCCCGGTCGTCCGGCCGCAAGCCCGTCGGCCACGGCTGTCCGTACCCCTGTCCGTCTCCCCGGGGCGCAGCGGTCGGTGATCTCCCGGCGGTGCCCTCCAACAGGGCCTTCTGGCAGTGCTTTCCGGGCTCTTCGCAGTGTCTCGCTGTCACCACGTCGGCATAGGCTGGAACTCCAGACAACTTCGGGAACCGCGTCCCACCCTCCCCGTGGCCCGCACGTGGTTCACACCCCCTGTAGACAGCAGAAAGGTGCATGGTGGCGACTCCTCCCCCTGGACCGGGCAGCACTGACAGCGCACGGGTCGGCAACGGCCGGGTCATCAGCGACCTCATCGACATCCCGGAAGCCGTCCATGACGGCGACCTGGTCGTCAAGCTCACCGAGAGCACGTCGCACCGACAGGCCCAGGCCATCGACACCTACGTCGTCACCGACCAGCTCGCGGAGTGCTTCGACCAGGCCCTGGAGACCATCCGCTCCTCCGTTGTCGACGGCAAGTCCCAGGCCGCCTACCTGCACGGCTCCTTCGGCGTGGGTAAGAGCCACTTCCTGGCCGTGCTCTCCGCGATCCTGGACCACCACCCCGACGCGCGCGGCAAGGAGGGGCTGGCCGACACCGTCGCCAAGCACGACGCCTGGCTGACCGACAGGAAGTTCGTCGAGGTCAAGTGCCACCTCATCGACCCTGAGGTCTCCCTGGAGACCAACATCCTGGGCGGCTACGTCCGCCAGGTCCGCGCGGAGTACCCCGACGCCCCCGTGCCGCCCGTCTACCGGGCCGACGGGCTGCTCGCCGACGCGCGCGCCATGCGTGAGCGGGAGGGCGACGAGGCGCTCATCGCCCAGCTTCCGCCGCGCGCCGCCGACTCCGGCGCCAAGGGGACCGCCGCCGACCCCGTTTCCTGGGGCAAGTACGCCGGCCCCGAGAGGTGGGCCACCGAGATCCTCGACCGGGCCTTCGCGGCCCTGCCCGGCAGCAGCGACGGCGCCGAGCGGTCCCTGCGCGAGGAGCTCATCAGCGCGCTGCTCAAGGGGCCCTTCCAGCGCTTCGCCGACACCGTCGGCGACTCCGGCGACGCCTACGTCCCCATCGACGAGGGCCTGTCCATCATCAGCCGTCACGCCAAGGAACAGCTCAACTGTGACGCCGTCGTCCTGCTCTTGGACGAGCTGATCCTGCGCTTCACCGCCTTCATCGGCGACGAGGGCCGCATCAACGCCGAGATCCAGAAGATCGCCAAGCTCGTGGAGTCCTCCCGTAGTGAGAGGCCCGCGCCCATCGTCAGCTTCGTGCCGCGCCAGCGCGACCTGCGCGACCTCGTGGGCCTGGGCGGCGGCACCGAGGGCGTCTCGCAGGCCATCAGCTACTGGGACGGGCGCTTCGGCCACATCAAGCTCGCCGACGCCAACCTCACCGAGGTGGTCCGCCACCGCCTCATCAAGCCACGAAACGCGGAGGCCGCGGCCGAGATCGACGCGGCCTTCGAGCGCGTGCTCAACACCCGCGCCGAGGTCCGCGACGCCCTGTTGGACACCGAGGGCGGTGACACCAACACCTGGGAGGACTTCCGGGCCCTCTACCCGTTCAGCCCCGCACTGCTGCACGTCATGGTGGACCTGTCCGGCGCCCTGCAACGCCAGCGCAGCGCCCTCAGGCTCCTCCTCCTGCTGCTGGTCAGGCACCGCACCACCCTGCCCGTCGGCCAGATGGTGCCGCTCGGCGCGCTCTTCGACGTGCTCTTCGAGGGCGAGGAGCGCCCCTTCAAGGACCACCTCAGCTCCGAGTACGCCAAGATCCGCGCCTTCTACCGCAACAAGGTCCTGCCCTGGCTGCGCAAGCGGAACGAGGCCGAGAAGGTCGAGGTGAGCGACCTCGACGTGCGCGCCCAGTTCCGCAGGGAGGACCTGCTCGTCAAGACCCTGCTGCTGAGCGCCCTCACCCCCAACGTGCCCGCCCTGAAGGACCTGACCGCGGGCCGGGCCATCGCCCTCAACCAGGGCATCGTCAAGGCCCGCCGCCCCGGCCAGGACGTGCACGCCGTCGCCGAGTTCTTCAAGGCCATGGCGGCCCAGTTCGGCGAGGTGCGGGTGGGCGCCCAGAGCGACCCCACCGTCTCCCTCAACCTGCTGCGGGTGGACACCGAGTCGCTCATGCGCAGCGCCTACCCGGCGGCCAACGACCACGCCCTGCGCCAACTGTTCAAGCGCCTGCTGTGGAAGGAGCTCGGGCTCGACGAGGGGGCCGAGCGCACCAACGTCGTCTGGCGGGGCACCCAGCGCACCGTCGAGATCGTCTTCGGCAACGTGCGCTCCACCGACGACATGGGCCGTGAGGAGTTCCAGCCCGTCACCCCCCACGCCGTGCGGACCGTCCTGGACTACCCCTTCGACGAGGGGGACCACAACCCCTCCGAGGACCGGACCCGGGTCCAGAAGCTGCGCGAGGAGTTCCCCGAGCCGCCCGCCACCCTGGTGTGGCTGCCCACCTTCCTGTCCCCGGGCAGGCTGGAGGACGCCCGCCGCATCCTGATGATGGAGTACCTCCTCCAGCCCGACGTCATCGAGGAGAAGGCGCCCGACTGGAGCAGCGACGACCGGCGCGAGGCACGCGCCCAGCTCGACAACCAGCGCAACCAGCTCACCAACCAGATCAGCGCCCTGCTGCGCGGCGCCTACGGGCTGATCGAGACCGGCCGGGACAACAGCGACTACGGGGCACCCGCCGACCCCCACATCGAGCCGCTGACCCCCTCGCTGAACATCCCGCTGGAGGCCGGGAGCCAGTTCCCGGCCGCCCTGGAGCGCATCACCCGCAAGCTCCTGGACCACCTCTACCCCGGGCACCCCGACTTCTCCATCGGTACCGGCAAGACCCCCGTGCGCCGCAGTGACCTGTCCACGGTCCTGAACGCGGTCGAGGCGGCCAAGGCCGAGAAACTGCACAACTACACCCCGCCCAAGACCGACCTGTCGGCCCTGCGGCGCATTGCCGACCCGCTGGAGATCGCCAAGGTCACCGAGGTGTTCGTGCTGCGCGACGAGTGGGTGCGCAGGCTCGACAGGTACGCGAGCCTGGACCGGGCCGACACCACCGACGTGCGCGTCGCCGACCTCAAGAAGTGGATCCGCGACCGTGAGGACGGCCGTGGCCTGCCCGAGGACGTCGTCGACCTGCTCGTACAGGTCTACGCCATCCAGAGCGACCGGGCCTGGATCCGCGCGGGCAAGCGCTACACCGGTATCGGGTTCGGACAGCTCAGCGGCGACATCGTGCTGCGCCGCCAGGAACTGCCCTCGGAGGAGGACTTCGACCGCGCCAACGAGCGCGCCGCGAAGATCTTCGGGCTCACCCGCCAGCCCGTCCTCAACGCCCGGGCCGTTCAGCGCATGGCCGAACAGCTCAAGGAGCAGGCCGGACGCTGGCAGGTGGCCTCGGAGAGCCTGGTCAGGGAGCTCACCCGGCACACCCGTGTGCTCGGCCTGGACGAGCAGGCGCCACGGCTGCGCACGGCCAGGGCCTGCGACGAGCTGCTGACCCGGCTGCGCGGGCTGGCCGATGACACGGAGCTGGTCAGCGCGCTCGGACAGGCCGACCTACCCGAAGAGGCGCCCGTGTACAAGACCAGCATGGCCGGGGCGGCCAACCTCGCCCAGGCGTTGGGCGCCGTCCAGTGGGACATGCTGGACGCACTCCAACAGATCGCCCAGGAAGGTGGGGACAAATCCGAACAGGCCGCCCGTATCCTCGCCGACCTCCAGGAGGCCGCGCGCCACAACGAGCACGGCAAGCGCCTGGCCACCGTGCTCAGCGCCACCAACAGCGCGGTCGTCACGCTCCTGGTCAAGAAGACCCCGAGCTCTGACCCCCAGCCCCCGATCCGCGGTACCGGCTCCGGTCCCGGTCAGGACCTCACCGGGACCGGCACGGGACAGGACGGCCGGACCGACCCGGTCCGCGCCTCCGACCGCTGGGTGCGGATCGACGCCGACACCGACGTCGCCGTGGCCGTCGCCGACCTGCGCGCCGAACTCGACATCGCCCCGGGCAAGAGCATCCAGATCACCATTCGGGAGGTTGAGTGAGCACCGCCGTCCACGGCAGCGGTCCGGCCCCGGCGGCCCCGGCTCTGGGCCGGGTCACCGAGGAGGCCGTGCTCAGTGCGCTGGAGCGGGTGCTGAAGGCCGAACGCAAGAGGGTGTCCAAGGGCCACCCCGCCTCCGCCTCCCGTGTACTCGCTCTGTCCGCGGACCCGCACTGGGACGGACCGGAGACCCTCACGCTCGCCCACGAGGGCGCCGACCTCACGGTGCGTGTGGCGGGTGCCGACAGCGTGCTGGCCGCCGTGCGCGCGCTCAGCATGCCCCGTGGTACGGACGAGTACTTGGTCCTGCTCACCCCGCGTGAGCCCGCCGAGTTCGGCGAGGCCCTGCTGGGCCGCTTCCTGGGAGAGGACGTCCTGCGCCTCAACAGTTGGGAGCTGCTCGCCACCGACCTTCGGATCACCGGTGTCGACCCCCGGCTGTACTCCCGGCACTGGAGCTGGCTCGCCGACACCCTGCGCGGTATCCGCGCCACCCGGCCGCTGCGCCTGGGCGCGGGCGTGCTCAAGCTCGAACAGGCCCTGTCCATCGCCGTCTCCGTCCGCTTCGGCCGCGAGCCGGGCGACCAGATCGACGGGGCCGCGCTCCTGGAGTGGAGCCGCGACCCCAACGCCGTCACCGCCTTCACCCGTCTGCACGAGGACGAACGCGAGGCGCTGCGCACCGCCGTGGAGCGCAGCCTCGGCGCCGTCCCCCGGGTGCTCTTCCGGCTGCTGGACCGGGGCCAGGTCCTGGACGCCGTCCCCATCGGCCTGGCCCTGTCCGAACTCGCCGACGCCGCCAGGAAGGACCAGACCGCCCACACCGCCTGGATCCGCGCCCAGGAACGCTACTTCGGCGCGCACCAGCCCGGGCCTGAGGACACGGCCGACTTCTCCCTGGCCTGTGTCGCTGCCCTGCTGCGCCTGCTCGACGGGCACGAGCAGGCGCAGGCCGCCGAGACCATCCGCCGTGCCGAGGAACTCCTCGCCGAGCTCGACGCCGTCCCCGTCGCGCGGGCCAGCCGCCTGCTCGACGCCGGCCTGCACAGCCGCCTCGCCGACCTGGGACACCAGATCACCCTGGCCCTGGGCGGCTCCGACGACGCGGCGGAGGACTCCCTGCCCCTTCCGCAGGACCTGCGGGAGGTGGAGGCGGCCCTGGAACGGCTCCGAGGACACCGCCGCCACGACCCGGGAGATGCCGAGGGCCGGGCCGCGCTCGACGCCGTCCGACTCCTGCGCCGGCTGGCGGGCGGGACCGCGCAGCGGCCACTGGGGGCCGACACCCCCACCACCGCCCACCAATGGATCCAGACACACGTGCACCACACCGGATGGGTGGACCGCGCCGCCTCCGGCATCTGGCACACCGGGACCCAGATCCCCGAACTCCACCAGGCCCTGGAGACCCTCTACCGCAGGGTCCGCGCCTGGCGGGCACAGATCGACGCCGAGTTCGCCCGGGTGGTCAACCGGTGGAACGGCAACCACGCCCCCAGCGACGCCCAGCCGCGCGCCGAGAACCTGCTCGCCCAGTTCGTCCGCCCGCTTGCGGCGGACCGCGCGCCCCTGGTCGTCGTCCTGGACGGGATGAGCGTCGAGGTGGCCGTGCAGCTCGCCGAGGAGGTCAACGCCCGCGGCCGCCTGGCCGAGATCGGCCGCGTCAACGGGGAGACGGCCGACCGGGAGGGAGCGCTGGCCACCGTCCCCTCCACCACCAACTGCTCCCGCGCCTCCCTGCTGACCGGCAGCCTCACCACCGGCAAACAGGACAAGGAGCGGTCCGGCTTCACCAAGCTGTGGGGCACACCCGCCTTCGGGCGCCGCGAAGCGGTCCTGTACCACCAGCGCGACCTGGAGAGCGGTGCGGGACTGCACCTACCGCTGAAGGTGCAGGAGGCACTCGACGACACCGGCACCGTGGTCGGTGTCGTCCTCAACACCATCGACGACGCCCTCGCCAAGGGACGCGAGGGCAACAGCCAGATCTGGGAGCTGCACCACGTCGGCAAGCTCGGGACGCTGCTGGACGCGGCTGCCCGGGCCGGGCGCCCCGTCGTGCTCACCTCCGACCACGGGCACGTGTGGGACCGCGGGGACTGCGTCAGGACGCAGTCGGGGGAGTCCGCCCGCTACCGCACGGGGGAGGCGGGTACGGGCGAGGTCGTGGTGACCGGAGACCGTGTCCTGCTCGGTGACGGCCGCCTCGTCGTGCCCCACCGGGAGGACATCCGCTACACCGATCGCAAGGAGGGCTACCACGGCGGTTTCAGCGCCGCCGAGATGGTCATCCCCGTGCTGGTGTTCCTGCCCGCTCCGGACGAGGCGCCCAAGGGCTGGGACCGGCTCGCCCCCGGCCGGACGGAACCCGTGTGGTGGTCCCAGCCCCTGGAAGCCGCCTTCACAGGGGCCGCGACCTCGTCGGCGGACGACACGGTCAGGAGCGGGGTCTTTGCGACGGCCGTTCAGGCCCCAGGCGTTGCCGGTACGGCCCCGGTCGCGCCCGGCAAGGCCGGAGGCACCACCGGAGGCGGGCGTTCACGCAAGCAGCCCGTGCCCGACCAGACCCCCGCCCTGTTCGGAGACGACGCCCTCGCCCCGCGCACACTGGGCGCCAAGGTGATCGGGTCGGCCCAGTTCGAGATCAGTCGCAAGCGTGTGGCCAAGGCGCCCTCCGCCGAGGAGATCGCCGCCGTCATCGACGCCCTCGCCGCCGTCGACGAGACCCATCCGCGCTTGCCGGTCAGCGCCGTGGCACGGGCGGCGGGCAAGCCCGAGGCGGTCCACCGAGCCGTGCGCTTCGTGAAGATGGTCAGCAAGGTCCTCAACGTGGAGGCCTACCCCGTGCTCACCCTGCCCGACGGGGAGCGCAACGCCGAACTCAACACCGCACTGCTCCAGCAGCAGTTCCTGAGTGGAGGGAGCTGACCGTGAACACCGTCAGCCCGGTACGCCGAGAAGAGGTCGTCGGGGCGCTGCGCCGCGGCACCGTGCCCCACGGCGGACTCGACCTGTTCGCCGTCGGGCTGGAACGCTTCGAGAGCGTCCTGGACAGGGAGCTGGGAACCGTCACCTCCGGAGGGGCGGGCTTCAAGGCGGTGCGCGGCGAGTACGGCTCCGGTAAGACCTTCTTCGTCCGCTGGCTGGGTGAGCGGGCCAAAAGGGCCAACTTCGCCGTCACCGAGATCCAGATCTCCGAGACCGAGACCCCGCTGCACCGGCTGGAGACCGTCTACCGGCGCCTGACCGAACGCCTCACCACCGCCACCCAGCCTCCCAGTGCGCTGCGCGAGATCGTGGACAACTGGGTCTACGCCCTGGAGGAGGACGTCCTGGCCGCCGGGGAGGTGGCCGAGACGGACGAGGAGGCACTCGACGCGGCCGTCCTGGAGCTGCTGGAGCGGCGCCTGTCCGAGGTCGCGGCCACCAACCCCGGGTTCGCTGCCGCCCTGCGCGGCTACCACCGCGCCCAGGCCGCGGGCGAGGCCGCCATCGCCGAGGCCCTCATCGCCTGGCTGGGCGGACAGCCCAACGTCGCCTCGGCCGCCAAGCGCTACGCGGGGATCAAGGGCGACCTGGACCACTTCGGCGCCCTGGCCGCGCTCAAGGGGCTGCTGGTGCTGCTGCGCGACTGCGGTCACCCCGGCCTGCTGGTGGTCCTGGACGAGCTGGAGACCCTCCAGCGCGCCCGCACCGACACCCGGGAGAAGGGCCTCAACGCGCTGCGCCAGCTCCTGGACGAGATCGCCAACAACCAGTTCCCCGGGCTGTACCTGGTGATCACCGGCACGCCCGCCTTCTTCGACGGGCCCCAGGGCGTCCAACGCCTGGCCCCCCTGGCCCAGCGGCTGGCCACCGACTTCCTGCCCGATGCGCGCTACGACAACCTGCGCGCCGCACAGGTCCGCCTCACCGGCTTCGACCTGGACAAACTCCACCACCTGGGAGTGGCGGTCCGGGAGCTGTACGCCGAGGGCGCGGACGACCCGCAGCGCGTGCGCGGCCTTGTCGACGACAGCTACCTGCTGGCCTTCGCCGAGGCGGTCGCGGGAGAACTGGGCGGCAGGATCGGGATCGCACCACGCCTGTTCCTGCGCAAACTCGTGGACGTCATGGACCGGGTGGACCAGAACCCCGACTTCGACCCGAGGCGGCACTACAGTCTCACCGTCGGCGGCCACGAGCTGACCGAGGTCGAACGCGGAGCCCACGTGCAGCGGGCCGCCAGCGCCGACGAGGTGGAACTGGACCTGTGAGCGCGCCTTTGGAGGCGGCGGACGGTTCGGGGCCCAGCAGCCTGGACCTGCTCCACCCCACCCTCGCCCACCACGTCGTCAACACCCTGGGGTGGCCCGGGTTACGGCCCCTGCAACGCGAGGCGCTGGCGCCGCTCATCGACGGTGACGACGCGGTCCTGCTCGCCCCCACCGCCGGAGGCAAGACCGAGGCCGCCCTGTTCCCGTTGCTCACCGCCATGGCCGGGCGGACGGGGAACGGGCTGTCCCTGCTGTACGTGTGCCCCATCAAGGCACTGCTCAACAACCTGCTGCCGCGTGTGCAGGCCTACGCCGGGTGGATGGGGCGCACCGCCGAACTCTGGCACGGCGACGTCACCTCGGCCGGACGCCAGCGCATCCTGCGAGGCCGCCCCGACATCCTGCTCACCACCCCCGAGTCCATCGAGTCGATGCTGGTGAGCACCAAGGTCGACCACCGGGACTTCTTCAGGAATCTGCACGGCATCGTGGTGGACGAGGTGCACGCCTTCGCCGGGGACGACCGCGGCTGGCACATGCTCGCCGTCCTGGAACGGCTCGGCCGCGTGGCCGGGCGGTCCATCCAGCGGGTGGGGCTGTCGGCGACCGTCGGCAACCCCGACGACCTGCTCACCTGGCTGCAGGGATCGATGGCGGGCAAACGTCCGGGAAGGGTGATCGCCCCCGATCTGCGGTTGCCCCGGCCCGGGCAGGTACCGGACGAACCCCCGCCGGGGGAGGTCCAACTCGACTACGTCGGCTCCCTGCGCAACGCCGCCAAGGTCATCGCCTCCCTGCACCGGGGAGAGAAGCGCCTGGTCTTCTGCGACTCGCGCAAGTACGTGGAGGAACTCGGCCACACCCTGCGCGAACTGGGCGTGACCACCTTCCTGTCCCACGCCTCACTGGCCCTGGACGAGCGCCGCCGCGCCGAGGCCGCCTTCTCCGAGGCCCGCGACTGCGTCATCGTGGCCACCAGCACGCTGGAGCTGGGCATCGACGTCGGCGACCTGGACCGCGTCATCCAGATCAACGCGCCCGGCACCGTAGCCTCCTTCCTGCAGCGCATCGGTCGCACCGGCCGTCGCCGGGGGAGCGCCCGCAACTGCCTGTTCCTGGCCGTGGACACGGGCGGGCTCCTGGACGCCGCCGGGCTGCTGCACCTGTGGGGACGGCACTGGGTGGAGCCGGTGGTGCCCACGCCCGAACCCCGGCACATCGTCGCCCAGCAGTTGTTGGCGCTGTGCCTGCAGGAGCCGGAGGTGGGGGAGAGGCTGTGGCCCGAGTGGTGGGGCGATCTGGAGCCCTTCCACCAGGGCGCGCCCATCGCCGCCCACCTGATCCGGGAGGGCTTCATCAGCCTGGACGGCGGACTGATGATGATCGGCCCCGAGGCCGAGAAGCGCTTCGGCCGCCGCCACTTCATGGAACTGACCAGTGTCTTCACCGCACCGCCGCAGTTCACCGCCCTGAACGGGCGCACCGAGATCGGCAGGGTGGATCCGGCGCTGCTGGCCGCCGACGAGAAGGAGAGCGGGCCGCGCCGCCTGCTGCTGGCCGGACGCACCTGGCAGGTTACCTGGGTGGACTGGCGCCGGCAGCGGTGCCAGGTCGAGCCGGTCGAGGGCGGCGGGGGCAAGGCCAAGTGGGACTCCGGTGGTCACCTGGGCTCCTTCTTCCACCTGACCCGGGCCGTTCGCGAGGTGCTGCTGGGCACCGACCCGAAGGTGAAGCTCACCCGTCGCGCGGTCGACGCCCTGGCCCAGGCGCGCGAGGAGTACATGGAGCTGGTCCACCCCGGTGGATCGGTCATCGTGCGCGGTGACAGCGGCGACCTGCGGTGGTGGACGTGGGCGGGGGCCAAGGCCAACCTCACCCTGGCCGCCACCCTGGGTCGGGCGGCCGACCCGAAGCAGCACCCCAACGACGCCTGCCTGCGGCTGAACGCCGACCTGGACCCGCGCACGTGGGCCGCCGTCAAGCGCGAGGCCGCCGAGCGGATCACCCTGCCCGACGTGGGCGTGCGCGCCCTGGACGGGCTCAAGTTCAACGCGGCCCTGCCCCAGCACCTGGCCGAACGCACCCTGTCGGCGCGGTTGGCCGACGTGGACGGGGCACGTGTTCTCCTCACGGAAAGCACCCGGTTCGTTGTCCAGTGACACGTCCCCAGGCACTCCACCCGACAACTACGACCGCATGACGCTCGGCCAGCTGCGGCAACTGGCACAGAGGCGTCCTGTAGTGCACCTCGACAAGTCCCAAGCAGAGCTCATCGCCGAACTGCGTGAGCTGGATCGGCGCCGTGCTGAAGGTGAGCCTGAGGAGACGGTCGATGCTCTCTGGAGAATTCAGAAGCTCACCGAGAGCTTCGAGAAAGAAGCGCAGGAGAAGGAACGAGGCGCAGCGGTCCAGCGAATCCGGAAGCTCCTGACACCCTGGAGCGATCCAGAGTACCGCAGAGGGGTTCACGCCGCGCTGGCCGCACTGCAGGAGAAGAGTGAACCGTCGGATGAGGAGTGGGAGACCTACTTCGACACACTCCACACCCTGGTGAGCCCCTTGCTGGAAAGTGGCTGGACGCTTTGGGACGACGACCAGAAGGGCTACCACGAGCCCGGGCACGGCCCGCATATCACAGCTCAACTCCTCCGCACCGGGATAGGTCTGTCAGCCGACTATGACGTTTGGGCCGACCAGATCGACTTCTTCTCCCACGTGCGCGTGGAGAATGCTGAGTCCCTGCCCTACGCGCTCGTGGAGCCACTCGACAAACCCGTGAAAGTGGATGTCCGCGAGGGTGGTGAGCAGGCCCAGCAGGAGATGGCCCACCAGTTGGGGGCACGCGGGCTGCTGGACCCCTTCCGGCTGAAGGCGGCCGAGGGCAGCGACGTCAGTACCGGCGAACTCGCCTCCTGCGCCTACTCAGACTGGATCTTCGCGCCGGCGGCTTCCCACAGCGGGCTCTCGACGCAGGAGTTGGCCGCCAGGCTGGACGCGGAGGAGGGGATGTCGAACTACTACGGCTTCGTATGCCGGTTCATCGGTCGAAACGTGTTCCCCGACTACGTGCCCAGCGCGGCTGCCCTTGGCATCGCCACCTGGTGTTGGCGTAACGACACAGCGGTGGAGAAGTGGCACCTGCCGGATGACGTCCTCATGGCACGGGTCAACATCGCCGTGACCAAGGCGGTTCTTCCCCATCTCGACGAGATCGAGGGGACTGACTGGGAGGCCATCGAGGCGCAGCTGACCGATCCGGAGTGGGCGCTGCCGGACGGGCGGAAGGTCTCGGAGCTGTTCGGCGAGGGCTGGCCGGAGGTACAGCGGACGGTGTCCGAGCAGCTGTGTTTCTGGAGGCGGATGGATGAGGAGTTCCTGGGTCCGGAGCCGACGCTGCGTCTGCTCAGCGTGGGAGGCGCGACGAGCTATACCCGGAGCTGGTGGGGACAGGGACGCTGGAGCGCCATCTGCGGACGGATCATGAGGGACGCGATCAGGGAGGGACTGCCCCTTCCCACCGCCTACCGGGAGGCCGGACCAAAGGCACTGCTTCGCGACTTGGCCGACCCCGACGCTTTGGACGACGACACCCTTCTCTGGCTGATCGACATGCCCGATGCGGGCACGGGCCAACCGGGTGGGCTGCGCCACCACCCTGAGGCCACCCGCCCTGTGGTCAGGGAGTTCACCATCGAACTGGACAAGGACGTCCCTGGCCAGGTCTGAGCAGACCTTCTGTAGGCGGGCGTCATATGCCTGCGGCGTGACGCAGTGAGAACCCGTCCGGACCTCGGCCCCGAGGCCCGGACAGCGGGGCCTACCAGTCCTCCATGCCTTCCATGTCCTCCACGTGGGGCTGGTTCTCCGGTCCTGCATGGTGGATTCCGGGAATTCCCGGAGAGGGGTAGTCGACCGAGATCAGGGACGAGCCGGGATCGAATCCGTCAGGCAGGTCCGTGTCGAGCACGAAGAGTTGGAAGGGGCGTTCGCTGTTCGCGGTGATCCTCCGGAACTGCTCGTAGAGGCGCTGGCTCAACGGCTGGAGCGGGCCGAGGGACTTCTGCGGACTGTCCAGAATGAGGCAACCGGGAAGGAGGTAGAGGGGGTTGCCGAGCGCTTCCTCGTGCAGTGTGAGCCAGTAGCCCACGATGAAAGGGATCTGGTTGCCTCCACTGAGGTTGACGCTGTCGAAGCGCTTCTCGTCGATGTGGGGCAGGTAGTCCTTGGGGGAGATCTCGCCTCTGAGCGCGTTGGGAGTCCCCAGGTCATGGAGAAGCCTGTCGTAGGACCGGCTCAGTCGGGCGAACAACCCCTGGGCTTGGCGGCGCAGGTAGGCCTCGTGTCCCTTCTTGTTCTCCTGCGCCGCGCGGGCCTCCAGGCCGGCTCTTTCAACGTCGTCGCGGAAGCTTTGGACCTGCCTGTCGAGGTCGAGTGAATGGCGTAGTTGCTCCACCTCGCCGTCCACACGGGCCAACCCCTCGGTCAGCCGGGACAGTTCCTCGACGTGCGGTCCCCCCGTCCCGGTGAGGAGTTCCTCCTCTTCCCGGATCTCGCGGTTGCCCTCCGCGAGTTCGTCGAGGTGGCCCAGCAGCGTCTGCCTCTCCCGCTCGCCCTGGGAGATCAGGGACAGCAGCTCTTCCCGTTGAGCCGCCAGTTGGACTTCCTGGGCTCCTGACTCTCCGGGAATGAGTAGGGGGAGTTCCCCGTCGGATGAACTCTTCTCGCGGGCTTCCTCCTCCGTCGGAGGCTCGGGTTGCAGGCACAGACGGCACGTTTCCGCCGGAGTGGACCGCCCGTCGACGTCCTGCATACAGCGAGGGCACTGGGAGAACTCGATGGGTGCGAGCAGGTCGTTGGCGCTGCGCAGGCGCTGCAACCGCTCCAGGGACCGCCTCAGGCCGTTGGCGTGCTCCTGGCGGCTCGCCTGTACCTGTGTCAGTTCCCGCAGGGCCGCCTGGGTCCGCAGAGCGTTGTTCCTGTTGGCCGCGAGCATGCCGCGCAGCGTCAGTACCCGGTCGTCGCGCGTTCCCATGGTCGAGCGCAGCTCCGACAGGGCCCCGGACAATCGCTCCCGGCGTTGGAGGGCCTCCGACAACCTTCCCCGTAGGTCTGCGGCCGGAGGAAGGGAAGCTCTCTCGGTGAAGGCGGTCACGCCCTCGTTGCGGTTCTTGGCCTCGGTGTGTTCTTTTCTGGCTTCCAGGAGTAGCTGCTCCAACTGCTGGAGCTCCTCGTCGATCAGGTCGAACAGCAGTTGGAAGAGGCGCATTCGGCGTGGTGTGAGCCCCGTGGCGTCGTGGCGCGCGATGCGCTGGTCGATGTCGGTCTGGGGAACGTGGACGTACTCCCAGACGTGCTCGAAGGACAGGGTTCTGCGCTGCCCTCCGGAGGTGAAATCCACGTCCGAAGGCAGCCCCAGCCACACCATGAGCTGCTTGCCGATCGTCGTCTCGTCGGGGTCGTTCGAGGTGACGGGGAAGGTACCGATGTCCCTGCCCAAGGACATGTCATGGGCGCGCACCTCGCCGTGGGACACCGTGCTGCGGTAGAGACGTAGAAGACGCTCACCAACCGTGATCTCCACGTGTACCCCGCGCACCTTCTCCACGACCGGGGTCTTGCGGGCGTTCATGCCCAGGCCGAAGCGGATGAGCTCGATCACGGTGCTCTTACCCGAACCCGGTGGCCCGATGAGGAGGTTCAGGCCCTCATCGAATTCACGGCGATGGGGTTCACGGCGACGTGGGGTATGCCAGCGGTCAGTCGCCACTTCGAGGGCCCTGATGAGAAAACGGGTGCTCATGTGATTTCCTCACCGAAGTCGTGGAGGCCAACCTCCGGAAGGCTGTCGCGGATCAGCCCGGCCAGTTGGTTGCCGTTGAGGTGTCCGGCCGCCTCGGCGATCGCGTCGCAGCGGCTCGCGGTCCGAGCCCAGGGCTTCAGGGTGGCGGCATGGAGCGCCAGGCCCGTGCCGTTGACCGTGGGGCTCAGGGTGATCCGAGCTCGACCCTCTTCTCCGCGCTGGAGAAGACGACGGCTGATGAGAGCTCCCACCACCGTGTAGTAGCGCTCGTCCCAGGGGCCGTAGCGGTGGCGGCGCATGGGTGCCTCCACCGCTTGGGCGTCCGGAGCGGACAGGTGCAGACGTGGATCCCGCGGTTCCAGCCCTTCCAGTGCTCTCACGGCCAAATGCGGATAACGGAGGAAGAAGTCGAGCTTGGCGAGCTGGGTCAGTCCGTCGACGTGACCCGGTTCCGGATATGCCCGGGCGACGGCGTTCACCAGCATCAGGACACGGACCTCGTGGTAGGTGCGATCCCGCTGGAAGAGGGGCAGGTGGTGCGCGGAGGGAGGGGCGTTCACTCCTCCTCCCCGCGAGCTGTGGGCGGAGCCAGCGCGCTGATGCTGGCCTCACCGGAGCGTTGTAGCTCCCCGCTTGCGTCGAACATCTCCTCGGTGAACCAGATGCGGCAGTGATCGGAGGCGTCGGCGATGGCTCCGGTGAGCAGGGACCGGGTCAGGGGAAAGGGCAGGGAGGGAAAACCGTCGACGGGAAGGCGGATGCTGTCCCCCCACAGGCGGCGCCCGAAGTCCTTGCCGGATATGCCCTGGTTGAAGAGGTCGTACTCGACGTCGTCCACGTGCTGACGGAGCTCCTTGGCGAAGACCTCCATCTGGGCGTGGTTTCCGGGGGAGTCGTCCACCTCCGCGGAGACTGTGTCCTGCCACTCCTTCATGTCTTCCTTGGCACGCTGGATGGCGTTGGCACCGCAGCCGCCCGCGTCCATCTTGACCGACACCGTGTGCCGGTGAGGTCTGTGTGGAACCAGGAAACGGCGAGGGTGTGTCACAGCCTGGTCGATCTGCTCACGTGCCTGCTCGGTGGTGATCCTGCGACGGAGCAGATCATAGGGGAGTCCGTCGCGCTGTCGGCTGTTGGAGAGATGGACGAGTTCGCTGAGTTCTCCCCATTCGAGGGGAACGGAGGCGGTCATGCTCTGTTCGACGAATCCCCTCAGGGCCCACCAGACCGGCTCTGACAACTCCTCGGGGTACTTCAGGGCCTTCAGGATTGGTTTGACGGAGGAGAGAGGGGCCGAGAAATCGATGTCCCGACGTCCGGGGATGTTGGTGTCCAGACGGAGCTTGTCGAGGAAGGGGCTGACGGAGGAGAGGAGCGCACCGGTGGGGACGCAGTCCTGCGCTCTGGCCCCGCGCCCCTGGGCCTCCTCTCCGGTGAGCCCGGCTCGCTCACCGCTGATGAGAAGATGCTGGGCGAACTTGTGCACCACGGTCGTGTACTGCTGTGTGGTCACTGGAGACCGGGGGCTGCCGGAGGCGACGTCACTGACCAGGCACAGGTCCCCCAGGGAACCGGTCTTGGCCCTGAGGAGCGCGTTGTTGGTCGACAGCCGCCAGAAGCTGGCACCGGGCAGTCTGCGGTGGTTGCGGTACAGATGGGCCACTCCGCCCCGTTCCATGAGGTCGGTCCACTCCCATGGCCCCTGGTCCAGGTCCCGCTCCTTGGCCGAGACCAGCATGGTCTCGTCTCCGTCGATGAGGACCCAGTCCTCCCAGTACTCGCTGATCAGCGCGCGGTGCGGAGGTTGACGTCCCGCTTCGCGGTCACGAATATCGCGGGCGAGGAGAATTAGCAGGTCGCGCGTGGCGATACTGCACTGCCATGCGAATTTGTTCAAGCTGCGGGAACCCGCGTCATCGGGGGGTTGTGCTTCTGCGAGGTCGAGCTCGTCCAAACGGTGCCATCCGTTCTTTTATGTCTCTTTCACCCCCACTTCTACCATCGGAGAGTTGGTAGGACGTACCAGAAGGACCCCCGTGCTCGTTGGAGACGGGTTTCTCCCTATGAGAAATACGTAGTAGGCCCCTGGAAACCGAACTCCCGTTCCCTTTTAGTCGAAATCCTGGACGAACGTCCTCTGGTTCAGCGGTCCGGGTCGTGTGGACGCCTGGGCGCTGGCTCAGGACGTCCGGCCCTCGTCCGGGCCGCCCAGGAGGATGATCTCGTGGGCGCTCAGGTCGCCCATGGTCTGTTGGTGGCGCGACCGTTGTTCGTCCATCAGCTCACGGATGTGCTGCGCGAACCCCACGAGTCAGGCAGGCGAGGACCCGTCGGGTGACGTCAGAGTCCTGGGCATCGGCGGGACGGGCCGGTCCCGCCGCGCCCCACGACCGACCGGTCGGGGCTCGCGTTCCTCGGCGACGCAGCTCAGGATCTCCCTCACGGCGAGCCGTTCCGCTACCCGGAAGCCGTGGACGCCGGAGTCGACCTCGTGCCAGGCGGCGTCGCGTAGGACCACACGGGCGGCGAAGGCCGGTTGGCCGTCGTCCGCCTCCTGCCACGTCTCGCGCACCGACTCCGCGAACTCATCGACGAACTCCTGTGGGAGCGGTTCCTCGGGATACCGGCATGTCTCGGGAAGGTCGTCGACGAACGCGAAGCTTTCGGCCGTGCCCTCCGGCAGGGGCTCGGCGTCGACCCACACCATGGCGAAGTGGCCCGAGCAGGAGGTCTGGATGACCTGGCGGACGAACACACCAGTGACCGGGCGGGGCAGTGCGGGCGGACGGGGGCGGTCGCTCACCGGGGCCTCCTTCTCAGATGTCGCAGCTCTGGCAGCGGCGTGTGGCGATCTGTTCGGTGTTGCCGTGCGTGGCGCGGGCGGGGGAGCTCTCGTTGATACGGCGCCACAGCTGCGGATCGGGGTCGGCGATCCAGCCCCACAACGGCGCCTGGATCTCGGAGTCGGATTGGTGCAGGCAGCCTGGGCGGTGGGCTACGCCCCGTGGTGAGACGAGGATGGTGCCGCCGGGGAAGTGCGCGTCCCCCAAGGTGGTGCCAGCCCTCTGCTCGTGCGTGCTCCGGTCCTCGCGCACGAGCGAGCATGCGCAGCCGCCGCCGACGGGGAGTTCGCAGAAATCACAGCGTTCCATGACCTCGATGATGCACGGTCCCTGTGACCAACGGACTCCGCGTCCGGTCTCCGCCGTACCTCCCGCTGGTGCCCCGCGTGGCCAGCAGGGCAAGAGTGGCTTTCCACAACATGCGAAGGGGAGGAACCGAAACCGTTCGCGTCGGCACGGACCAAGGCTCCGAAACAGGACGGAATCGGTAGCCTGACCAGCGATTTCATCCGCTGGATGGTCCCTGGAACCCGTGCGGGGGTAGCCCCGGCTCATGACCACGACACGCAGTGAACAGGACACGAGCACCGTCACGACACGGATCGTCGACTACTACGACAGCCGCGAGCGGGCCTGGGTGAAGGAGGCGGTCCGGCTGCTGCACGCCGACGCCACACGCTCGGCGGACACGCACGTCTTCCAGTTCCCGCTCCCCGCGGAGTGGGGCATCGACCTCTACGTCAAGGACGAGTCCGTCCACCCCTCCGGCAGCCTGAAGCACCGCATGGCGCGCGCACTGTT
Organism: Nocardiopsis quinghaiensis; assembly: GCF_008638365.1. Lineage (GTDB taxonomy): Bacteria > Actinomycetota > Actinomycetes > Streptosporangiales > Streptosporangiaceae > Nocardiopsis > Nocardiopsis quinghaiensis. The sequence continues at coordinate 290,300 of NZ_VWVU01000005.1, forward strand.
CCTGCACGCACTGTGCACCGGGTGGATCGAACCCGACACGCACGTGTTCGAGGCCTCCAGCGGCTCCACGGCGGTCTCCGAGGCCTACTTCGCACATCTCCTGGGGCTGAAGTTCACGGCCGTGGTGCCCAAGAGCACCAGCCAGGAGAAGGTGGAGCTCATCAGGTCCTACGGGGGAGTGGTGGCCAACCCCGGAGAAGACGGCGACATCGAGAAGGAGGCCGCTCGCCTGGCCAAGAAGGAGCCCAAGGGTCACTTCATGGACCAGTTCACCTACGCCGAGCGCGCCTACGACTACCGGGACGACCACAACGTGGCGGCGACGATCTTCCGGCAGATCGCCGAGGAGCGTCACCCCGACCCCAAGTGGATCGTGGTGGGAGCAGGTACTGGAGGCACGAGCGCGACCATCGGCCGGCACATCCGCTTCAGCCGCCGCGACACCCGGGTGTGCGTCGTCGACCCGCAGAACTCGGCGTTCTTCCCCAACTGGACGGCCAACCAGGGCCACCCCAAGAGCCAGTGGCCGGAGGACCCCTCGACCTGGACCAAGGGGAAGCCCTCCCACATCGAGGGTATCGGGCGTCCCACGGTCGAGCCCTCGTTCCTGCCCGCCGTCGTCGACCGGATGATCTCGGTGCCCGACGCCGCCTCGATCGCGGCCATGCGCCTGCTCCTGTCCCGGCTGCGCCACCGCGCGGGCCCCTCCACGGGAACCAACCTGTGGGGAGCGATGCGGATCGTCGCCGAGATGCTCTCCGACGGGGAGCGGGGCAGCGTCGTCATGCTCATGTGCGACCAGGGCGAGCGGTACATGCACAACTACTACGACGACACGTGGGTCGAGCAGACGCTCAAGCTGGATCTCGCGCCCTACACCAAGGCGCTGGAGGACTTCCTCTCGACCGGCCGCTGGAACGAGCCTTCGGCCGCCGCCGTCCCCGCGGCCAGGGGCACCTGAGGACGAGTCCGTGCCAGGGGCGGAGGGACGCCGTGTTCCCGGCGTCCCTCTGACGGTTTGCCTGCGGCACCGGCGGTCTCCTACCCGTGCAGGCGCTCCAGCGCAGACAGGACCACGCCGTCGGGGTCCTCCACCATCTCATCCGCCTCGGCGGTGAAGGCGAGCACGGCGTCGAGGAACTTCCCGGCGGCCTCGGCCTGGCCGGAGCGCTCCAGCTCCTGTACCGCATCAGCGGCGCTGTGCATCGCCCGGGCGTACTCGTCCGCCTGCTCGTAGGGCACCGGTTCGGTGATGTGTAGCGCGCCCTCGAACAGGGTTCGCAGCGCCTCCGGGACTCGGGTGGCCACCGCCGCGCGTGCCTCCAGGGCCAGAGTGAGCGCGGGGGAGCGGTCGGCCTCCTCCAGTAGCAGACCCACCAGCCGTTCGCGGTCGAGGGTGTACAGGTAGGAGGCGATGTCGGGCACCGGTGGCGCGGCACTGCCGTGCTTACGTTCGTACAGGTGCGCCAGGCCCACCGCGACCACGTGCTTGCAGCAGTTCCCCTCCTCGGCCCAGGGGCAGTCGCAGTGCCAGGAGAAGGCGCCCTCGGCGGTGAGACGCACCCGGTAGCGGCGCTGTCCGCCGACGGCGGTGTGCACGGCTTTCCCGCTCTTCCGCAGTCCCGACACCCGTCCGAGGTAGTCCAGGCCGCGGTCGAAGGACTTCCGGTCGGCCAGATCCAACAGGTGCTCGCGTGAGAGTCCAGGCATGGGCCCAGTCAAGCAGAGCAGTGCGGAAGGCGGGGCCCGAACGCGAGCTCCCCGCCCGCTCATGTCCCAGGATCCCGGACGAGGGCGCCGACCTCCTCCCGCAGGGCCACCGCGGCCGGGTCGTCGAACTCCTCCAGCAGCTCCAGGGCCTCGGTCCGGTGCTCCCGGGCCCGTTCGTCCTCGCCCAGGGAGCCCCGGACGGCGGCCTGGCGGTGCAGGCACACCGCCAGGCGCCAGCGGTCGCCGCACCCGCGGTACCCGGCCGCGGCCTGCTGGAGGAAGCGCGCCGACTCCTCCCGCAGGTCCAGGGACCGGTACACCTCGCCCACGCCCTCGAAGGACTCGGCCTCGCGGCGCCGGTCGGCGACCCGGCGGTGCAGGGCCGCGGCGTGGTGGTAGGAGGCCAGGGCCTCGTCGTGGTCGCCGAGTCCGGCCTGGACGTGGCCCAGCTGCAGCAGGGCGTAGGCCTCCTGGACGAGGTTGCCCGGATCCCTGGCCACCTCCAGCGACTCCCGGATACTGCCCAGGGCCCGCTCCCGCTCGCCCAGCTCCCGCCAGGCCATGCCCAGGCAGGCCAGGGTGGCGAACTCGGTGATCCGGTCGTCGGTCTCCCGGTGGATCGCCACCGCCCACTCGCACAGGGCTACCGCCTCGCGGGGGTCGCCCAGGCGCAGCGTCACCGCGGCCAGGTTGCCGAGGGCGATGCCCTCCCACCGGCGCTCGCCGAGTCCCCGGGCCAGACGCAGGCACTCCTCGAAGAGCTCCCGCGCCCGGTCCAGACGGTGGGCGCGCAGGTGCACCAGTCCCAGGGCGTTCAGGGACATCGCCACGCCGAAGGTGTCGTCCAGCTCCCGGCGCAGGGCCAGGGCCCGCTCGTGGTGGTCGAGCCCCTCTTCGGCCCGGTTGGCCTGCAGGTGGGCCATCCCCAGGCTCTCCAGCAGCTCCGCCTCGGCCCCCGGGCGTGCCTCGCTCCGGGCCGCGGCGAGCCCGGTCCGCCCGGTGGTCTCCCATGTGGTCATCGGGGCGTGGAAGAGGTGGAAGTGGCGCAGCACGGAGGCCAGCCGCCAGGCGGTCCCGGCCATCCCGGCGGAGGCCGCGGACTCGACGCAGGCCATGAGGTTGGCGTGTTCACGCTCGAACCAGTGGAGCGCCTGGGCGCCGTCCCGGAAGCTCCGGGCCGCCGAGTCCGGAAGGTCCACCGGGTCCAGGTGGCGCAGGTGGGAGCCGAAGGCCCGGGCGGCCGCGTCGGCGGTGTGCAGGTACCACCGCAGCAGTCTGCCGAGGGCCTCCTCCCGCTCCCGCTCCGGCTCCTCCTGCCGCAACTGGGCCTGGGCGTAGGAGCGCAGCAGGTCGTGGAACCGGAACCGGTCGGAGCCGGTCTGCTCCACCAGGTGGGCCCCGACCAGCATGTCCAGGGTCTGGCGGGCCTCCCGTGCCGGGACGTCGGCCAGCAGCGCCGCCGCCGTCGCGTCGAAGTCCGCTCCCGGGTGCAGGCCCAGCAGCCGGAACAGGCGCGCCGCCCGGTGGTGGAGCACCCGGTAGGACCAGGCGAAGACCGAGCGGACCGCGTGGGCCTCCTCCTCGTCGTCGGTCGCGAGGGCGTCCCAGAGCCCGGACTCGTCGCGCAGGTCCTGGATGAGGTCGTGCAGGGGCATGTGCGGTCGGCTCGCCGCCCGTTCCGCGGCGATGCGCAGGGCCAGGGGCAGGCGCCCGCACAGCCGGGCGAGCTCGGTGACCTCGTGCGGGGTGTCGCCGCCGCGGTGGCCGCTGGTCGCGTGCGTGAGCAGGTCCACGGCCTGCGCGGAGCTGAGGGTGCGCACCGTCAGGCGCTGGGCGCCCTGGCCAGCGACCAGGCCGGACAGGCGGTCCCGGCTGGTCACCAGCACCACCGAGTCCGAGGCTCCGGGCAGCAGGGGGCGCACCTGGGCGGCGGAGGCCGCGTTGTCGAGCATGACGAGCACCCTGCGCTCGGCGAGCAGCGACCGGTACAGGGCCGCCCTGCTGTCCGTGTCGGGTGGCACCGCGTCGGCGGGCACGCCGAGGGCGCGCAGGAAGCGGTCCAGGACCTGGTCGGAGGCGACCGGCGGTCCGGAACCGTATCCCCTCAGGTCCACGTGGAGCTGGCCGTCCGGGAAACGCGAGCGGACCCGGTGCGCCCAGTGCAGGGCCAGGGCGGTCTTGCCGACACCGGCGGTGCCGGTGATGAGATGGAGCGCGACCTCCCGGTCGCGGCCTCCGGACTCCTCACCGCGCAGCCGGGAGCTGAGTACCTCCAGTTCGCCCACGCGGTTGACGAAGCCGTGCACGTCGGCGGGCAGCTGGCGGGGCACCGGACCCGACGCGGACTCCGGCCCGTGGAAGTGCACCCCGCCGTGCACCTGTCCCGCCTGGACGGCGCGGCCGGACACCTCGCTGATCCACGACGAACGGCCGTCCCGGACACCGGGCTCGGGCTCGGACCCGCGCGCGGGATCGGCCCCGGGGCCGTCGCGGTCAGGCACGGGGCATCCCCGCTGGGGCGACCTCGCGGGGGAAGTAGGACTCCAGGGGTTCGGCGCCTCGGTACAGGGCGGCGATCTCCTCGCGGCAGCGCGCCGTGACCCCCGGGTCGGTGTGGCGCACGCTCCCGGCCAGGACACCGCGTTCGTCGTAGCGGATGCGGTAGGTGACCTCGTCTCCGAGGGTCAACACCTCGGGGACCACCCCTCGTCCCTCCAGGTGCGCGACGGCCTCGGGGCCGACCACCCGGATGTGCTCGCCGCACTGGGCCCGGACGTGCAGGGAGTGCAGTTCCCAGTGCAGGTAGGGGGTCAGCGGCCATTCCACGACCCGCACCCTCAGCACACGGGTGCCCTCGCGCTCCAGGCCGGAGAACATCTCCACCAGCCCGGTCCGGTCCTCCTCCAGCATGCGGAGGGACTCGTGGACCTCGCCGGACCGATACCTCATCCAGCTCGGGTTCTCGGGCTCGTGGAAGTCCTGGAGCCGCTCCAGTTTCCAGGCGTCCGCTCCGCGCAGCGCCCCGAATCGGCGTGCGAAGTCCTCGTCGTAGGCGTCCAGGCCCAGGAGGTCGCCCCGGAGGTCGGTGAGGACGTCAAGCATCCGGGATGTCCGCCTTCGCCGCGACGAGTACGTTGCGCGGGATGACGACGAGTCGCTCGTCGTCGTCGATGGCGGCCTCCGGGGGAAGCAGGTCGGCGTAGTGGGCGGTCAGGTCGCGGCCGATGACGGCGATGTCGCCGTTCTCCAGCTCCCAGATGTCGGGGCAGCCCTGGACGTTGTTCGTGTTGCCGAGCGCCTGGGGTGACCGACCCAGGCGTCGGGTCATCCGTGCGTCGGGGTCTGCCTCCCACGGGCGTGCCATTGCTTTCCTTTCCGTGCACACCGAATCGGGGGAAGGTGTGCTGAAGATAAAATAACATGGCGCTGAATAGCGTCCGGTAACTATTCTGTGTCTGTTGGAGGTGATTGTGTGTACTATGCGAGGTGTGCTCGTGGAGTCCACGCTTTCACGTGAAACGCTTAGTCGGTGCTGTTGTTCATGGTCTGACCTGGTGTGACGCGATGGCATGGGGTTGTCATGAATGATGCGCATGTAATATGCGGGATAATGTCATCATGCACGTGAATGTGCACAGGACTATGCACATGAATCGGCGGTGCTGATCTGTGGAATCGGCCCTACCGCATCACGTGGTCCATGCCTTTTTCCGGAGTGCGGGCATCGAATCCCCGGCGCGTGAAGGAAGCCGTCCCGCTTTCTCCGGCAGCCCGCCGCCGCCGTACTGTCTTCGACGCTCCCTACGATGCCGCCATGGACACGAGTACGGATGTGTGGGCGGGAGTCCGCGAGCAGGTGTGGGAACTGGGGCGTGCGCCCGGCGCAGGGGAGGTGTTCGGAGCCCGTCACCACGGTTTCGAGCTGCTGGACCCGCTGACACCCGGGGAACTGGCCGAGCTGGAGGGACAGTTGGGGACGCGACTGCCAGACGGGTACCGGGAGTTCCTGCTCAGGGTGGGCGCGGGCGGTGCCGGACCCGCCTACGGCGTCTTTCCCGTGGTCAGAGGAACGGACGGCCGGTGGCGGTGGCACGGTGACGGTACGGACCTGGCCGCGCCGACGCGGCTGGCGGAGCCGTTCCCGGTCACCGGGCCCGATCCGGAGTCGCTGGCCGCCCTGCGGGCCCAGGAGCCCTTGGAGGAGGACTTCGAGGACATCGAGGAGTTCGACAGGGTCTACGAGGCCTGGGACGCGCGCATGGGCGACCTCCTGTGGGCCGAGGATCGCACGGCCGGGGCGCTCTGCCTGTGCCATCTGGGCTGCGCGCTACGGCAGTGGCTGGTCGTGTCCGGCCCCGAGGCCGGGCGCATGTGGAACGACGGCCGCGTCGACGACGAGGACCTCCAGCCGCTCACCGGCGAGGACGGCACACCCCTGACCTTCGTGGACTGGTACCTGGAGTGGCTGCGGGAGGCTTCCCGCACCGTGGCGGTCCGGACCTGACGGGCGGGTCGCGTGCCGCCCACTCCCATGGGCGGCATCTTCCGGCTGGCGGCGCCGGCTGTCCCAGGTGGACGGGGCCGGGTCGGGAGGCATTCGCGCCACCCGGTTTACCGGGGTGCGCGCGGATCGCGCGACGGCGCGGTCCGCACAGGGCGCGCACTCATGGCTCAGGCGTCCGGGCCGGCCATGCTGACCACCACCTTGCCCCGGATCCCTCCGGCCTCCAGCGCCCGGTGGGCCTCGGCGATCTCGGCCAGGGGCAGGATCCTGTCCACGACGGGACGGACGGCTCCGGACTCGGTCAGGCGGGTCAGTTCGGCGAAGAGTTCGTGCTTGGGGTTGCCGCTGAAGAAGCGGACACGGCGCGAGCCGAAGACGGCCGAGGCGGCGACGTAGGAGAGCGACGCGAGCATGCGCCCGCTGTCGAAGGTGATCGTCACCATGCGCCCGTTCCCGGTCAGCCGCCTGCGGTAGGCGGGCATCCCGGTTCCCACCGTGTCCAGGACGACGTCGAACGGCGGCAGGTCGGCGGCACCGGTGTCGGCGTAGTCGAAGGCCTCGTCGGCGCCCAGCTCCCGCACGAAGTCGAGGTGCTCGGCCCCGGCCAGAGCGGTGACGTGGGCGCCGTAGGCACGGCCGAGCTGGACGGCGACGCTGCCCACCCCGCCGCTCGCGCCCCGCACCAGCAGCCGCTCGCCCGGGGCGAGACGGGCCCTGTCCCGCAGCGCGGTGACGGCCGTCGTACCGACGACGGGCAGGGCCGCGGCCTCGACCAGGTCGGTGCCCGCCGGGGCGAGGGCCAACTGTCGAGGTGAGACGGCCACGAACTCGGCCATGCTGCCGAAGGTCCGGGGCAGCGCGCCCCACACCCGCTCTCCCGGTGCGAACCCGGAGGCGCCGGACCCCACCTCGACGACCTCGCCCGCGAAGTCGTTCCCGGTCCGCTTGGGAAAGCCCCTGTCGAGCAGTCCGGTCGCCAGGCGCACCCCGCCCGCACGGCCCAGCAGTTCGCCGCCGTTCACGCTGGCGGCGTGGACGCGCACCAGCACGTCCCCCGGCCCCGTGCCGGGCCTGGCCACCGTGCCCTCGTGCAGCACCTCCGGGCCGCCGTACCGGTCGTACAGGGCCGCGCGCATCCGATTCACCGTCCTGGTTCCCTCCGTCAGCCACCGCACACCGAATGTGGGCGGGCTTTCACTCGTGCACGCTACGCCGCAAACGGAGGCCACCGTCCATTTATGGCTAATGTGAGAGGTATGGCTGCCGATTCCTCTCGGATGGACCCCGACACCGCCGCCCCCGACACCGCAGCCGGGCCTGGGCGGCTGCGCTCGGACGCGCGGCACAACCGCGCCCGCATCCTCGAAGCCGCGCGGGAGGCGTTCGCGGCGCGCGGCCTCGACGTGCCCATGGCCGCGATCGCCCGCCGTGCCGGTGTCGGCGTGGCCACGCTCTACCGGCGTTTTCCCACCAGGGAGTCGCTGGTCACGGAGGTCTTCGCCGACCAGCTCGCGGACTGTGTCGGCGTCGTCGACGAGGCCCTGGCGGACCCGGACCCGTGGCGCGGGTTCCGCACCGTCATCGAGAAGGTGTGCGCCATGCAGGTGGCCGACCGGGGGCTCACCGCCGCGTTCCTCACCGAGTTCCCCGGGGCCGTCGAATTCGAGCGTGAGCGCATGTGCGCCGAACGGGGCTTCGCCACCCTGACACGGAGGGCGCAGGAGGCCGGGCACCTGCGCGCCGACTTCGCCCGGACCGACCTCACCCTCGTCATGAAGGCCAACGAGGGCGTCGTCGCGGAGTCCTCCGAAGCCGCGGCGGCCGCCTCCCGCCGACTGGTCGCCTACTTCCTCCAGGCCTTCCGGAGCGACCACACCACCTCGGCACCGGACCTGCCGCCACCGGCCCCGATCGGCCTCTACCACTTCGACCCCCTGACGGAGGGACGCTAGTGGGCTGGGCTACTCCGGCCGAGGTCCTCAACAAGTTCCTCGTTGCAACAACCACTTGACCCCAAGGCGCCGAAGTGCGCTATAAGTACAAGATCACGGCGCGGGGGGCGAGCCGGTGAACCCTTGCGGTCACCGCATGAGGACCCGCCGGGCGGTGCTGTTCCGCGCTGTCCCGCCTGACGGCGCACGTACCGTCCCCGCGTCCGGTACCATTCCCGGCGATCCGTCTGATCGCCCGGCCCCTGGCGAGGGTGCCGCACCGCACCGATCCAGGCGCCCGAACACCCGAGGGTGGTTCCGGTTGTACGCAGGTACCTTCTCGATCGTCGCCTACGACACCGCCGCCAGAACGTGCGGTGTCGCGGTCAGCAGCCGGATGCCCGCGATCGGCGCGCTGTCGGTGTTCGCCCACGCGGACGCGGGGGCGGTCGCGACACAGGCGCTGATCAACCCGCTGCTGGGCACGGACGCCCTGGATCTGCTGCGGTCCCACACCGCCGAGGACGCGCTGCACCGGGTCCTGGGCACCGACCCCGCCGCGGACTCGCGGCAGGTCGCCGTGGTCGACCGAGGAGGTCGCGCCGCCGCGCACACCGGATCGCAGACGCATCCGTGGTGCGGCCACAGGGTGGGGGTCGGATACGCGGTGGCGGGAAACATCCTGACCGGCGCCGACACGCTCGACGCGATGGCGGAGCGGTTCGAATCCGGTGCCGGGGACCGCATGGACGAGCGTCTGCTGAGCGCCCTGGAAGCGGGGCAGGCGGCTGGCGGGGACAGGCGGGGCAGACAGAGCGCAGCGCTGTACGTGCACACCGGTCACCCCTATCCCTACCTGGACCTGAGGGTGGACGAGCACTCCGACCCGGTGGCCGAACTACGCCGGGTCTACGGGGTCGCCAGGCGGGAACTGCTGCCGTTCGTGGAGGCCATGCCCACGCGCGCGCGTCCCGCGGGGAACTTCGAGCGGCTGCTGGACACGGGCGACCACTGAGCCCGCCCCGAGGCCGACAGCGCGCCTTCGACGCGTTCGCGCGGCCGTGAACTTTCCGTGCGGTCCGGGCGTCGAACCCCCTTGTCCAGCCCGCGGTCGCCGTCGCGGCGGCGGAAAGAGGAGGCCACCAGCCCGTGTTCGGAATCCTGCGTCCCTGTCGGCACACACTGTCCGACGGACTGGCCGGGGAGTGGATGTCGCACATGTGCGGGCTGTGCCTGGCACTGCGCGACGACCACGGCCAGGCCTCCCGGATCGCCACCAACTACGACGGGCTGGTGGTGTCGGTCCTGACCGCGGCCCAGTCCGAGGAGTGCGCCGGTACACGCCGGGCGGGCCGCTGCCCCCTGCGCGGCATGCGCGGGGCCGAGGTCGCCGACGGCTCCGGCGCCCACCTGGCGGCGTCGGTGTCGCTGATGCTGGCCTCGGCCAAGATCGCCGACCACATCGAGGACGGCGACGGCCCCTACGCCCGCCGCGGCGTGCGCGCGCTCGCCGGACGGGTCGCCGAGCGCTGGCGGCGTGGCGCGCGGGAGGCGGGCGCAGGGCTCGGATTCGACGGAGCCGAGCTGGTCGCGGTGGTCGACCGGCAGCGGGAGGCCGAGCTGGCGGCGGGCCCCGGCACCGACGTCCTGGCGGTGACCCGGCCGACGGAGGAGGCCACCGGCGAGGCGTTCGCGCACACCGCGGTCCTGGCGGGGCGTCCCGCGAACGTCGAACCGCTGCGTGACGCGGGACGCCTGTTCGGCCGGGTCGCGCACCTGCTGGACGCGGTCGAGGACCGCGAGGAGGACCGGGAGAGGAACGCCTGGAACCCGCTCACGGCCACCGGCACCGGGCTCGGCCGGGCCCGCGAGCTGTGCGACGGCGCGGTCCTTGGCGTCCGGTTGGCGTTGGAGGAGGCCGAGTTCACCGACGACCGCCTGACCCGCGCGCTCCTGGTGGGGGAGCTGCGCCGAGCCGTCGAGCGCGCCTTCGCCCACGGAGGGCATCCGAACCGGGGCCACCACCAGAACGACCATCACCAGAATCACCACCGCCACCCCCACCCCCGGCAGCAATGGGACGGGGACGGGAGCCACGGAGCCCAGCACGGCGGCGGACACGGGGACGGAGAACACGGGGACGGCTCCGGCCCCGGCGGGAACGGACACAAGGGCAACTGCTGCGGTTCCTGTTCGTGCGACACCCCCGAACTCCGGCGTCCGCCCAAGCCGCGAGGCATCCTGGCGGGCTGCGTGGCCGCGCTGTTCATGTGCTGCACCTGCCAGTTCTGCTGCCGTGACCCCCACCCCGGGCCGTGGACGGGCAAGCCCCGTGACGCCTGGTGCAACCTTTGCGAGTGCTGTAGCTGTTGCGAGTGCTGTTTCTGCTGTGATTCCTGATGGTCTCCCACGGACAGCGGCCTGAACGGACGTTCCCCTACCCCGCCGTCGGTCGCCCCCGAGGCACCGCGAACCGTTCCGCGAGGGCCCCGGCCAGGGCGGCGAGCTCCTCCTCGTCACACAGACCGGGAACGAACACCCCGTCGGCGCCGGCCTCCTCGTAGGCGGCGGCCAGTGCGGCCGCCGACGCGTGGTCCCAGGCGTTGGGCAGCAAGAGGGGTCCGGCCCCTCGGGGAAGCGGTCGGTTCCGGGGTGCTCCATGCGGCCGGGCTCGCCGGGTCCGGGACGGGCGGGTCCCCGCTGTGGCATCGGCCGACCGTAACCCTTTCCGTATGTGACCGTGAATCGGCTTCGCGGAACGCCTTTCATGAAGAATTCACGTCATGACATGTCCCTATTTCATGGATTTCCTCCGTGGGGCGTTTGTGTAGTGGATTAGTCACTCTGGGTGAAGAGCTTGTCGTCTTCGCTGTTCAGGTGGCTGACGTGGTCGGTGAAATCCCGCATGGCGGAGGTGTGCTCCTTGCGGTGTGCCATAAGGACCAACGTAGGTATAGGACAGGTATTCCTCTCCGTGCGTTGAGAAAAATCGTGATTATCTTGCACGCCCCGAATGGACGGTCCTAGGGTTGCCAATGGTTTGCGGGGCGCTTTCCTGCGCGTCAACGGCCCTGGTCAGCCCCCGTATCCGCGTAGTCCTCACCCCTTTTCCTCCCGATCCGCTTCGCAGGGCCCCTCAGGCCCGGCGGAGCGGGCACGCGACCACACAGGAGAGACCCGGCGGATGTCGATCGATTCAGCTCCCGAGGTACGGAACGGCAAGCAACAGAGCCTGGGGACCGCCGCCGCGCGCAACCTGGCGACCACGACCAAGTCCGCGCCGCAGATGCAGGGGATCAGCTCCCGCTGGCTGACCAGGATGCTCCCGTGGGTGCACACCGACGGTGGCGCCTACCGGGTCAACCGGCGGCTGACCTACACCATCGGCGACGGGCGCATCGAGTTCTCGCAGACCGGTGCGCAGGTCCGGGTCATCCCCCAGGAGCTCGGCGAGCTGGCCCTGCTGCGCGGTTTCGACGACGTCGACGTGCTGACGGCCCTGGCCGACCGCTTCGTCCAGCGCGACTTCGAGCCCGGCCAGGTGCTGGCGGAGGAAGGCGCCCCGGCCGACCACCTGTACCTGCTGGCGCACGGCCGCGTGCACAAGACCAGCAACGGCCACTACGGTGACACCAACTGGCTGGGCGTGCTGGCCGACGGCGACAAGTTCGGTGACCGCTACCTGCTCGACACCGAACCCCGGTGGGAGTTCACCGTCAAGGCCGCGACGGCGGGCACGCTGCTGGAGATGCCCCGACGCGAGTTCATCGCGATCCTGGACGACTCGCCCACCCTGCAAGCCCACGTCCAGGAGTACCTGTCCCTGCCCGAGCAGCGGCAGAACAAGCACGGCGAGGCCGAGATCGCCCTGTCCTCGGGCCACGTCGGCGAGGCAGAACTCCCCGTCACCTTCGTCGACTACGACCTCAAACCGCGCGAGTACGAGCTGGACGTGGCCCAGACCGTGCTGCGTGTCCACAGCCGGGTCGCCGACCTCTACAACAAGCCGATGAACCAGACCGAGCAGCAGCTGCGGCTGACCATCCAGGCCCTGCGCGAGCGCCAGGAGCACGAGCTGGTCAACAACCGCGAGTTCGGCCTGCTGCACAACACCGAGTTCAAGCAGCGGATCCAGACCCACGACGGGCCGCCCACGCCGGACGACCTGGACGACCTGCTGAGCATGCGCCGCAACACCCAGTACATGTTCGCGCACCCCAAGGCCATCGCGGCCTTCGGCAAGGAGTGCAACAAGCGGGGGCTGAACATCGGCACCGCGGAGGTCGGCGGCCACCACCTGCCCGCATGGCGCGGCGTTCCACTCCTGCCGTGCGGCAAGATCCCGGTCTCCGAGCACCAGACCTCGTCGATCATCGCCGTCCGCACCGGAGAGGACAACGAGGGCGTCATCGGCCTGTACCAGACCGGGCTCCCCGACGAGGTCGAGCCCGGCCTCAACGCGCGCTTCATGGGCATCGACGACAAGGCCGTCATCTCCTACCTCGTCAGCACCTACTACTCCGCCGCGGTGCTCGTCCCCGACGCCGTCGGGATCCTGGAGAACGCCGAGGTCCACCCGCGTGGTTGACGATCCGGCACTGTCAGGGAAGGAGGTCTGAGACGGTGTCACCGCTGTCCAGGATGTCAGCCCCCGCCGTCTCCCCGGAGGTGGCGGACCTGGTGGGGGCCCTGCTCCGCGACCCGCGGCGCCCGGGGAAACGGGACCTGCTGGCGCCCGCGTCCGCACCGGCCCCGCGGACACCGCCCGCGCCCCGGCTGCCCGTCGGGCGCTCGGGGATCGGGACGTCGGCGCTCCGGCTCCGGCTGTCCCCGCGGCACGCGGCCGACCAGAGCCCGAGCACCGCCGCCGCGGGCATCGCACCGGGCGTTCCCGCCCATCCGGTGGGCGCGCGTCTCCCCGGGACCCCCACCACCGACGCCGCCCATCCGCGGGACGGGGCGGAGCGTCCGGAGGGCGACGGTCCACGGGAGAAGCGGGTCGAGCAGGTCCCGGCGCTGTACTGCCCGCCCGCCGTGCGCGACGACCCCGCCCTGGGCGAGGAGGTCGACGACCGGCTGGTCGAGTGGGCCGAGGAGGTGGGGGTCTACCCCGGTCAGCTCGACCGCGTCCGCGCGGCCGGGTTCGGACGCCTCATCATGCTCGCCCACCCCGAGACCGACGACCCCGACCGGCTGCTGGCGGCCGCCAAGTGCGCCCTGTCCGAGTGGTCGGTGGACGACCACTACGTCGACGGCGAGGTGGAGGAGGCCCGTCCGGAGACGCTCGGCCGGCGCCTGGCGATCGCGCACTCGGTCATCGACCAGGCCCACCTGCCGCGGCGCTACGCGCCCCAGCTGGAGGAGGTCGTCCGCGGGGACCCCGTTATGGTCGCCCTCCGTTCCAGCCTGGCCAACCTGGGCGCCTACGCCACGGCGGCACAGGTGCGCAGGCTCCGCCACGAGCTGGCGATCATGTTCGTGGCCTACAACCAGGAGGCCGTCTGGCTGGCCACCGGGCACAGGCCGCCGGTCTGGGAGTTCCTCATGCACCGGCACGAGAACAGCTTCGTGCCGTGCATGGCGCTCATCGACCCGGTCGCCGGATACGAGCTCCCCTGGGCGGAGTTCGCCCAGCCGAGCGTGCGCCGCGTGTTCACCCTGGCGGGAAGCGCGAGCGTGATCGTGAACGACCTGTACTCGATGGGCAAGGAGGACGTCACCGACCTCAGCCTGCCCAGACTGATCGCCACCGAGGACGACTGCTCGCTGGGCGAGGCCGTCCAGCGCACCGTCGACGTCCACGACGAGCTGATGCACGCCTTCGAGGCCGAGGCCGCCGCCCTGGCCCTCAGCGGCTCACCGGAACTGCGCCGCTTCCTGTGGGGCCTGTGGGCCTGGCTCGGCGGCAGCCGTGAATGGCACGCCCGCAGCCCCCGCTACCACGGCGCGGACAGCTCCTGAGCGGGGGAGCGGCCCCGTACGGCCCGCCCTGATCCGCCCTTCACCCCGATCCGCCTGCTCGCCCGGTCCGGCCCCGGCCGACCGGGACACCACACGACAAGGAGTTCTCCCTCATGACCGAGACCATGGCCCCCAACGTCCTGCGCACCGCCTACCAGAAGTCCGTGGCGGCGTACTGGAACGCCGAGAAGGACCCCGTCAACATCCGGCTCGGCGAGGTCGACGGCCTGTACCACCACCACTACGGGATCGGCGACTACGACCCCTCCGTGCTGGAGGGCCCGGAGGAGACCCGTGACGAGCGCGTCATCCGGGAGATGCACCGCCTGGAGACGGCGCAGGCGAACCTGCTCCTGGACCACCTGGGACGGATCTCACCGGACGACCGGATCATGGACACCGGCTCGGGGCGGGGCGGCACCAGCTTCATGGCCCACCAGCGCTTCGGCTGCCACGTGGACGGGGTGACGATCTCCGAGCAGCAGGTCGCCTTCGCCAACGGGCAGGCCGAGGAGAGGGGTGTGGCCGACCGGGTGCGGTTCCACTTCCGCAACATGCTCGACACCGGCTTCGGAACGGGTTCCCTGCGCGCCAGCTGGAACAACGAGTCCACCATGTACGTGGACCTGTTCGACCTCTTCCGCGAGCACGCCCGCCTGCTGGAGTACGGCGGCCGCTACGTCACCATCACCGGATGCTACAACGACGTCACCGGAGGTCGCTCCAAGGCCGTCAGCCGCATCGACGAGCACTACACCTGCAACATCCACTCCCGCAGCGAGTACTTCAGGGCGATGGCGGCCAACAGCCTCGTCCCGATCGAGGTCGTCGACCTCACCGCGAGCACGATCCCGTACTGGGAGCTGCGTGCGCGGTCCTCGGTGGCCACCGGGATCGAGGACCCCTTCCTCACCGCGTACCGGGAGGGGAGCTTCCACTACCTGCTCATCGCGGCCGACCGCGTCTGACGCGTCGCGCGGCGGCGCGGACCCCGCGCCGCCGCGACCCCGCATCCGCCGTCGAACGTTCGAACGTGAGGGACGCCCATGCCCACCAGTCCAGCCGCCGACCACCGTTCCACCGCATCCTTGGCCGACCCCGGCGCCGAGCCGGTCATGCTCGAACTGGTCGACGAGAACGGGACGACGATCGGTACCGCGGAGAAGGTCTCCGCGCACCTGCCCCCCGGGCGACTGCACCGGGCCTTCTCCGTCTTCCTCTTCGACGACCGGGGCCGCCTGCTGCTCCAGCGCCGCGCCCTCGGCAAGTACCACTCGCCCGGGGTGTGGTCCAACACCTGCTGCGGCCATCCCCACCCCGGGGAGCCGCCCTTCGTGGCCGCCGCCCGGCGCACCTGCGAGGAACTGGGCGCGGCCCCAGCGCTCATGCGCGAGGCCGGGACGGTGCGCTACAACCACCCGGACCCCGACTCCGGTCTGGTGGAACAGGAGTACAACCACCTCTTCGTGGGACTGGTGCGCGGTCGGCTCCGCCCCGATCCGGACGAGGTCGCCGAGACCGCGTTCGCCGGCTCCGCCGAGCTGGAGCGCATGTGCGAGACCCTGCCGTTCTCGGCGTGGTTCCCCACCGTGGTCGACGCCGTGCTGCCCGCGGTGCGCGAACTGACCGGAAGCCCCGACTGGTGACTCCACCCGTACGTGCGGTGCGCGCCGTGCGGTGGTGACGGTGCGGGGCGCCCGGACGAAGCGGCGCCCCGCACCGAGCGGTCGGTGCGCCGGGTCAGTCCCCCCGCGGCCGGGCCTCACCGCGTGGCCGTACCGTTCGGGCCGTGCGGGCCGTGCGCCCGTGGCAGCGCTGTGGGTGCCGCCGGAACGCCGCGGGGAACCGCACGGGCGGGCCGGTGGCGCTCACGCTCGCTCCGGGTGCCGCCGGGGAGAAGCGAGCTCGGAGCGAGGCGGGCGAGGGACCAAAGGCCGGTGCGCGGCCTTCGGTCTCGCTCGTAGGTTGTGGGTGTCCGCCCCCTCACCCCTGGAGCACGATGACCACCCCACCCCCCGTCGACACCACGGTGTCGCACTCGGCGCGTGTCTGGAACTACTGGCTGGGCGGCAAGGACCACTATCCCGTCGACCGGGAGGCGGGCGACCAGATCGTCGCGGTCCTGCCCGAGATCGTGGACATCGCCCTGGCCACCCGCGGCTTCCTCACGCGCGTCGTCACCCACCTGGTCAGGAACGAGGGCATCGTCCAGTTCCTGGACATCGGCGCCGGTCTGCCCACCGCCAACAACACCCACGAGGTCGCCCAGGCCGCGAACCCCGCCGCGCGGGTGGTCTACGTCGACAACGACCCGCTGGTGCTGGCCCACGCGTGCGCCCTGCTGGCCGGGACTCCCGAGGGCGCCACCGACTACGTGCACGCCGACCTGCGCGATCCCGCGGCCATCCTGGCGGAGGCGGGGAGGACACTGGACCGGGGGCGGCCGGTGGCGGTGATCCTGCTCGGCGTCCTGCCCTTCGTGGGCGACGACGCCGAGGCCGGGGCGATCCTGGACCACCTGATGGGCGCGCTGGCCCCGGGCAGCTTCCTGGCGATCGTGCACAGCACCAGTGCGGTGACGGGGGAGACGATGGCCGAGGCGGTGCGCCTGTGGAACGAGGCCGGGTCGGCGGTCTACCACCTGCGCACCCCCGAGCGGCTCACCGCCCTGTTCGGTGGCCTGGAACTGGTGGAGCCTGGCGTGGTCTCCTGCCCGCTGTGGCGGCCCGAGCCCGCCCAGGTGGAGTGGGCCAGGGAGATGGACGAGTTCTGCGGCCTGGCCCGCAAACCCGGAGGCGCCACGGTGTGAGCCTCCTTCGGCGCCCGTTCCGGGTTCCGCTCCGGTGCCGCGTTCGGCCGGGAAACCCGGGAGGGCGGGGCGGATATCGGGAGGCGAGGTTCTCAGGAGGTCGGGGGAGGCCGGGAGAAATATGCGGGATAAGAAATAGGATTCCCGTCGCCCACCCTTTTTAAACCTTCGCCCCAAGAACAATGGGATAAACAACATTACTTTGGTCGGGACTCTTGGAATTCGAGATGGGTTTGGCTACCGTGTCTTGTGCGGGCGGGCCGGTAGGCTGGCGAGGGTCCGTCGGGGAAGGGAAGCATGGACAACGGAGAGAACTGAGGTCCGACACACATGCGCCCGGCCCGATCAGGGAGCCGGGCGCGCCAGAAAAGCACCAGTGGCGCCTGGGGCCACTCGGTGGAATTCAGCCGTCGTTTTCCATTGACGTTCTCTCTTGCTTGTGCAGGTTTCTGCGTGCTTGTGCAGGTTTTCTGCGTAAAATATGTATTAGCCTGGCCACACCCATGATATACCGTAGCGCAGGTCGGGTGTGATGTCTTCGTTCTCGAATATCCTGTAGAGGTATCTCCCCTCGTCGAGGTGCTCCAGATGCCGGCCCTCGCTGATCGGCGGTTCCAGTTCTCCTTCGACCTCCTGGGAACTGACGAACCACCACGCGCGGACAGGAAGATGCGGTTCCCGGAACCTGAGATGGAACTCGATGCGCTTGGTGAAGGACGTGCGAGGACGCCACACGATGACGGGCCTGCACGTGGCGTCGCTGTTCACGTTGATCCGGGATCCGAAGGAGTAGACGCCGTCCGTGGGGGCGAGGTCCTTGTGGATGCTGATCCTGGCGAGAAGGTCGCCGCTGACGGTCTCGGAGCGTTCGACCACACGGCAGCCGTAGAGACTCTCGATGTCCAGCAAACCGGTCTTGTTCTCGTTGAAGTACCGGTGGGTCACCGTCAGATCGGGACTGGTCTGCGGTGAGGTCGCCCTCACCCACCGCGTGACGTCCTGGGTCCGTAGGACGCCGGTGTCGGAGAAAGCGCACGAGTAGGAGATCGCCTCCACCGCGAGTTCTCCCTGGGGCGCGATCGGGCGCAGCGGGAAATCATGCAGATGGGCCCGGTCGGACACCTGGTGGCCGTTGTCCAGGTAGCGGGAGACCTGTTCTATCGCCTTGTTCTCGCGCCGCTCCATGGTGCGCAGGCTGTCCACATGGAGGCGTCGCATCTCGGAGTCCGGTGAATTCCTCAGGTCGCGGTTGTAGTCCTTGCGGCGCTCCATCAGGGTGCGCTGCTGGTATCGCAGATCCAGCCGCAGCGCCACAAGCAGGGACTCGCGGAACTTGGGGTCTTCGATGGAATCTATGAGGTGCGTGAGCTCCATGATCAGGCGGTCGGCGGTGACCTCTTCCCCTCGGGCCTCGATCCTCTCCCGAATCGAGCGTTCGAGAAGGATGCTCTCCGACAGTCTGTCCGACGTGCAGCCGATTCCCCGGCGCAGTTCTCTCAGGGCATGCTCGTACTCGCCCTGTGCACGGGGAATGTTGACGTACATCGGATGTACCCTTCACGTCCCTTGGGTGTGCGCTTATCCGCGAATAGTCCCCAAAATGGACATTTCCGGATGTGAAGGGTTTAGCTTAACCTTGAGCCGGGTCCTCCGCAAGAGGCCCTGAACTCAGGCCCCATAGTAACCATCAAGTCACTGACCTTGCCTCAGGTTCGACGCGTTTCCCGCTTGTTCTTCCGCCTGTGGGACGGCCTCGCAGAAGAGACAAAGGATCATCGGAGGTGTGCGTCGTGAACGTCACCGTCATCCTGGTCGCCGCTACCGCCATCACGTTCTTCCTCGTCGGGGCCGTTCTGGTCGCGACCTTCGCCATGGCCGCCCTGGCCCACAATCAGAACCGCATGCAGAGGCGGTTGCGCCACTGGCAGGACGAGGCCGCGCGCCTGAGCCGGGTCGGCGAGACCGAGAGCTGACTCCCGCCGCCCCCACCGATCCCGCCGGCCCCGCTGGCCTGGCCGGTCCCGTCTCCCCGCGGTGCGGGCCGCACCGCGGGGGCGGGTGCGGACGTGGCGGTGCGCCTCCATCGGTCATCCGGAAACTCCCCGGTCGTCCTCTCGGCCCCGGCCGGGCATGTCATTCCCCGTGGGGAATGCACATCACAAAATGTCATGAATTCAGGAGAATCATCGCGGCGAGTGGGCGGAGTCCCGTGAGGGCTCCTGCCCGTGGGTTCCCACTGGTCAAAGCCTTACGTGAGTGTGTGGGGGCAGGTGAGGGCGCGTATGTGCAGTTGTTGACCTGGATAAGGGCCTAGATAGGTATTGGACAACCTTTTCTCGCTTCGTGTGGAAAAAAATCCGGTATCCCTTGCGCCTTTCGAATGTCCCCTCCTAGGATGATCATCAGTTCACGAAGAGGCTTCCGCCGCCAGCGGGTCCGGCCGGTTCGTGCAGGCAATTCCCTCCCCCTCCCCCCGGTCCGTCCCGTGAGGTCCCCTCAACCTTGCGGGACGGACACACCAACGGGGGAGAGAGCCCCGGTCGGTGCCGGCCGGGGCGGATCCCCGCCTTCCGAAGCGGAGGGCGGTGGAGCCTGGAGCCCGTTCGGCCCTACGGCAGGATGCGGCGCGGTCCCTCGGGCGGGAGCGGGCGCGCGCCCCACTCCCGGGGGTAGCCGAGGGAGACCTCCACGTGGGGAACGCCGTCGACCACGATCGTGCGCGGGATGTGCAGGTGCCCGTAGACGACGGCGCGTGCCCGGTAGCGCACGTGCCAGTCGGCGGTGGCCTCGGTGCCGCACCACTGGGCGAACTCGGGGTAGCGCAGGACCCGCGTGGGCTCGCGCACGAGCGGAAAGTGGTTGACCAGCACGGTGGGCAGGTCCGGATCGAGGGAGTCCAGCCGCGAGCGCGTGTACTCCAACCGGGCACGGCACCAGGCGTCGCGCCCGGGATGGGGATCGGGGTGGAGCAGGTACTCGTCGGTGCACACCACCCCCGCCTCGTGGGCGACGGCCAGCGCCTCCTCCTTGGTGCTGGTTCCCCCGGGGCGGAAAGTGTGGTCGTAGAGCACGAACAGGGGAGCCACGGCGACGGGGCCGTCGGGCCCGGGCCAGAGGGGGTAGGGGTCCTCGGGAGTGTGCACGCCCAGGCCGCGCAGGGCCTCGACCAGGTACCGGTAGCGCTCCTCCCCGCGCAGTTGGAGGGGGTCCGCGGGCACGGTCCACAGATCATGGTTGCCGGGCACCCAGACCACGGTGGCGAACCGGTCGGCCAGCAGTTCCATCGCCCAGAGGATGTCGGTGGTCGTCTCGGCGACGTCCCCGGCCACCAGGAGCCAGTCGTCCTTCGACTCCGGCCGCAGGGCCTCGGTGAAGGCACGGTTGCCGCCGTGCCGGACGTGCAGGTCGCTGATGGCCAGCAGGCTCATCCCACCGTTCCCCCCGTGTCGGCGCCGGTCCGCGGTCACCCTACACAGCCCTCCGGTGCCCGGCCCCGGCGGGCTCCGTCCCGTCGCCTGCCCGAGGCGCGGCCGGGGCCGTGCGGCGCCCACCGCGCAGGTGGTGGACGAGTACGGCGAGCACCGCGGCCAGGAACACCGCCTGCATCGCGGTGCGGACCGGCAGGTCGTCGGTCAGGCCCGTGTTCACCTGTGCGGTGATCGCATAGGCGTTCGCCGGGAACATCACGACCAGGAGGGCGCCGAGCCCGGCCGCGGCCCAGGGAGAGGTCCGAGCCCACAGCAGACCCGCCGCACCGGCCAGTTCGAGGACCCCGGTGACGGTGACCAGCAGGTCGGGCGCGGGCAGCGCGGGCGGGACCATCGAGATCATCTCTTCGCGCATGCCCACGAAGTGGGACACGCCGGTCAGGGTGAACATGGCGGCGAGCCCGCCGCGTAGAGCCGACGGCCATGAGCGCAGGGGGCGTACGCCCGCGGCGCCGAGGGCGAGCAGCAGGGCGGTGGTGCAGACGAGGGCGATGAGGGGTGCCATGGGGTTTCCTCCTGGGCCGGACGCAGAATCTTTCCGCTGGAGATATTCCTCCGCTCGCCTTTATCTTGTCAATGGAAAGATGAGTCCTGTGTCCTTGGGAACCCACGCAGCCGGGGGAGGGGCTTCCCTCTCTCGGCGGCGCTTCCATGCGGGTCCGAGACGGCTGGCTTACCGTGACGGAACCGGCACCCCTCGGTCGTGAGCGTTACGCTCCGACTCCGCCGGGTAGCGGCAGGGCGCGTGGGGGAGGCACGAGGGTGGGCCGGTCGCGGCCGCCCGCGGTCCGTGGTGGCCTCTGTCTCCCGCCACGGACCCGACTCCGAGGCGTACCCGCCCGGCACGACCGTGCCCGGCGGCGTACCCCTCTCCCCGCGGGACGGCCTGAGAGGTGGAGATGACCCCTGACACCGTCGGACTCGCACTCCTGCTTCTGGGAGCGCTGCTGCTGGTAGTGAAGATGATCCGGGTCAGGTGGAAGCTGCCGCGGAGACTGCACCTACCCGGCTCGGTCATCGGCGGCGGTATCGCGCTGCTCCTGGGCCCCGGCGTCCTCGGAAACCTCATGGGATGGCTCTCCGACCAGGGATGGGGCGGGGGCTTCACCGCGGGCCTGGCCCGGGGAGGTCTCTTCGGTCCCGACGTGGTCTCGGTCTGGTCCGCGCTGCCCGGCCTGCTCATCCCGGTGGTCTTCGCCACCCTCTTCCTGGGCAAGCCCCTACCCCGTTTCCGCGAGGCCGCGAGCCTGGCGGGACCCAATCTCGCCTTCGGCGTCACCGTCGCGAGCGGCCAGTACGTGATCGGACTGCTGCTCGCGCTGCTGGTGCTCGCCCCGCTGTTCGACGTGCCGGTGATCTCCGGAGCGCTGATCGAGATCGGCTTCATGGGAGGGAACGGCACCGCGGTGGGTATGGGCGACACCTTCGACCAGGCGGGCTGGGCCGCGGGCCAGGACCTGGCCCTGGGCCTCGCCACCGTCGGCCTGCTGTCCGGGGTCGTCGTCGGCGTCGTCCTCCTCAACCGGGGCGCGAGCCGAGGCGAGACCAGTTTCATCGGCCCCGAGGCCGGGAGCACCGCAGGGGAGCGGGCCGGGCTGATCGAACGGGAGGAGCGCTCACCGGGCTCGACCATGACGGTCCACCCCTCCTCCATAGACCCGTTGACACTCCACGTCGGCCTGATCGCCCTCGCGGTGCTGATCGGCCAGCTTCTACTCATGGGGCTGCAGTGGCTGGAGCGGGTGCTGTGGGCCGACATCCTCCAGATCATGGTCTACGTGCCGCTGTTCCCGCTGGCCATGGTCGGCGGCCTCCTCCTCCAGCTGCTCATCGGTCGCTTCGACCGGAACGACGTCGTGGACCAGAGGAGCGTCGAGCGGGTCCAGGGCCTGTCACTGGACATGCTGATCCTCACCTCGATCGGCACCGTTCCGCTGCGGGGCATCGCCGCCGACTTCGCCGTCTTCGCCATCCTGGCCGTCGCGGGCGTCCTGTGGTCGGTGTGCGCCTTCCTGTTCCTGGCACCCCGCATGATGCCCGGCTACTGGTTCGAGCGCGGTCTCGGCGAGTTCGGCAAGTCGCTCGGCATCACCGCCACCGGCCTTGCACTGATGCGCATGGTCGACCCGGAGATGAAGTCGCCCGCGTACCTGGCGTTCGGCTACAAGCAGTTGCTCTTCGAACCGTTCTTCGCGGGCGGCCTGGTCACCGCGGCCGCGATCCCGCTGATCCTCAGCCCCCATGTGGGGCCGGTGGGCTTCCTGGCGGCCATGGCGGTCCTGCTGGTGGTCAGCCTGTCCACGGGCCTGTTCGTGCTCGGTCGCGGGCGCCGACGTTAGGGTTCCGACGGGCTGCCCGGCGCGGCGATCTCCACGCGCCCTCCCGTGAATCGGTCCTGTGGAAAACGGGTGTACCGTCTCTTCGGTCACTTAGCGTCATTGACGTGGGGGCGTCCGCGGGACGCCCGGGCAGGCACGCGCACACCAACCGAAGGGATGGCCCATGGTCGAACGCAGAGCCCTCGACATGGACTCCCTGGCGATCAGCGACCGGTTCCGCCTGTTCAACTTCACCCGGCGCGACGACCACGTCACCTACCTGTGGATCCTGCGGGCCATGGACCGCCTGCGCGAGGTCCACCAGGTCCAGGTGGCCCCCGACGACGTCGCCGCCGCCCTGCGCGAACTCGCGGCGTCCCACGACCAGGTGCCCGTCGCCGACCGGAACCTGCGCGACCGCCTGGACGAACTCCACGCCGACCGCGTCGTGCACCGCTTCGACGACGCCTCCCGGGCCGGGAACCTCACGCGCTACCGCAACCGCCAGTCGGTGTACCAGTTCAGCGAACTCGGCTACTGGGCCTACCAGGCGGTCGAGAACCTGCTGGGCGCCCGCATCGAGGACGTCAACCTGTCACGGCTGGTCTTCTCCGAGGTCCTGGACGACCTGCGCGCCCTGGCCGAGGCCAACCGCACCGGACAGGACGAACAGGTCTACCGCAGGCTCTCGCGCCTGGACTCGGCCATGGAGGACATGGGGCGTCGCTCTGCCCAGTTCCACGTCACCCTGGGTGAGATCCTGCGCTCCACCGACGCCTCCCCGGACATGTTCCTGCGGCACAAGAACGCCCTGCTGGTGCACATGAGCGACTTCATGGCCGAACTCGACCGCTACCTGCCCCGCCTGGACCGGGCCGTGCGCGAGGTGGAGGCGACCGGGCTGGCCACACTGCTGTCCCGCGCCTCCGAGCGCGACGAGCGCCTGTTCATGGAGCGCGACGAGCGCCTGGCGGACTGGCGGCGCCGCTGGCAGGCCCTGCGCGCCTGGTTCGCCTCCGACGACGCCATGCCCACACGCGCCGCCGAACTGCACTCGGCCACCCGCTCGGCGGTCTCGGGCGTCATCGCCCTGCTGCGCCAGATCACCGAGGCCCAGCGCGGCGGCGTCAACCGCTCCACCCAGCTGAGGCACCTGGCCGAGTGGGTGTTCAACACCCCCGACGACGGCGCCGCGCACGCACTGATGGGTGCCGCCTTCAACGTCCGCTCCGCCCGCCACCTGGGCGTGGCCCACGACGACGAGGAACAGATCCCGCCCGACATGACCTGGTGGGACGCTCCCGGGGTGGAGGTGTCGGTGACCCTGTTCCGCAGCGGCACCGCGCCCACCACGGGTGTGCCCAGGCCGGTGCGGCGCAACCCCGGCGCCCAGGCGCGTTTGCGCGGACAGCAGGTCGCCGACCGGTCCGCCGAACGCGAGGCCGCCGCCCGCCTGATCGAACGGGGCGCCCACGACCGGGTCCTGGGCGAGGCCGACACCCGCGTCCTGCTGCGCCTGGTCACCCGCGCCCTGGAGGGGCGCACGGTCGTCGCCGGACGCCTGTCCTCGGCCACGGGCGCGGGCGACGGCACCATGGTCCGCCTGGTCCCCGATCCGGCGGGCAGCACCGTCCGCACCAGCCAGGGCCGACTCCACCTGCCGGGCCTGCGCCTGGAGGTCGTCGGCCACCGGACCCGAACGAAGAACGTGTGATGCCCCGACTCTTCGCCCGCACGGTCGCCCCCGCCGACCTGGGCTCCTACCAGCAGGCCATGCGCCGTGTCCTGACGTGCGACCTCATCACCGCCGCGCGCCCGCGCACCGGCGTCCTGGACCAGGTACTGCGCTGGGCCGACGAACTGGCCGCCGACCTGGAGCGGCTCTTCGGCTACACCCTGGTCGCCACCACCGGCCACGTGCGCCTGGTCCGCGAACTCGACGCCCTGGACCCCACCCAGCGCCAGACCTTCTCGCGCAGGAGCAGGCCCTTCGACCGGCGCAGGCTCGCCTACCTGTGCCTGCTGCTGGCCGCCTTCCAGCGCTCGCAGATCGAGATCAGCCTCGCCGACCTGGTCGGTCGCCTCACCCCCACCGCCAACGCCGTCGGGGGGCTGGGCTACGACCCCACCGACGGCACGCACAAGGCCGCGCTGGTCGACGTCGCCCACTGGCTGGTGGACCGGGGCGCCCTGCACCTGTCCGACGGGTCCCTGGAGGCGTGGGCGGCGGGAGGCGAGCAGGGCGACGCCCTCTTCGACATCGACCACGAGGTGTGCGAGGTGCTGTTCCGCCCGGCGCGTCCGGTCCAGCACCTCAACAGCGCCGCCGGGCTGCTCTCCGACCCGCTCACCGAGGGTTCGCTGCGCGAGCGGGCGGCCCGCCGGGCCCGGCGGCTGCTGGTGGAGCGGCCGGTCGTGTACTACGCCGACGTCGAACCCGTGGTCGCCGCCGTCCTGCGCGGCCGGGGCGTGGCCGAGGACCTGGCCCGCGCCACCGGGCTCAGGGTCGAGCGCCGGGCCGAGGGCGTCCTGCTGGCCGACCCCGCGGGCACCTTCACCGACCGGCCCTTCCCCGGCAGGGGCGGTGCGGTCAACCGCACCGCCGGACTGCTGCTGGCCAAGGTGGCCGATCTGCTGGAGACCTCCCTGGCCGCGCTGGTCGTGCTGCCCGTGCCCCCGCACGCCGTCGACCAGGCCGAACTCGTCCGGCTCGTGGACGCCGGACTGCCCCGCGACGGTGTCGTGGCCGAACTCGCCTGGAGCGGGGAGCCCTCCTCGGGGACACGGGAGGGCGAGGCGTCCGCGCGACTGGAGGTCCCCCTGGTCGAGCACGGCCGGTGGGAGACCATGATCCACGAACTCTTCGCGGAGTTCGGCGCCTCCTCCTTCGGCGGCGCCTGGCAGCAGGACCCCTACGGCCTGCTGGACGCCGCTCTGGACCTGCTCACCGAGCTCTCCCTGGTCCGGCCGGTCCCCGGCGGCGCCCTGGTGCTCCCGGCCGCCTCCCGCTACCGCAACCTCCAGGGCGCGCTGCCCGAACGCGCCGACGGGGGCCAGCTGCCCCTGGGGCTGTCCGACACCCGGACCCCCGACGACGCGCTCCCCTCCGACGGGGCGCCCGCCACCCCCGAAGAGGCCGGTGCGCCCGCCACCGCAGCCGACCACACTCCCGCGGAAGGAAACTGATGTCCCCCAGGAGCGACCGATTCCGGCCCAGCCGCGCCGGTGTGATCAACGTCTGGGACTACGTCGACGAGGAGTTCGTGTTCGCCGACGGGCGCCTCGTCCTGCGCGGACACAACGGCTCGGGGAAGACCAAGGCACTGGAGGTGCTCTTCCCGTTCGTCCTGGACGGGTACACCGACGCCCGCCGCCTCGATCCCTTCAGCGGCCAGAACCGCACCATGAAGTCCAACCTGCTCTACCGCGGCCAGGACGCCGAGTACGGGTACGTGTGGACGGAGTTCGCCCGCCCGGCCCCGGCGCCGGGGGACGCGGGCACCGAGACGGTCACCCTGGTCATCGGGCTGCGCGCGCACAGGCACCGCGACGGCGTCATCCCCTCCTTCTTCGTCACCGACCAGCGCCTGGGCGTGGACTTCGGCCTGCTCGCCTCCGACGGGCGCCCGCTGACCGAGAGGCAGCTCAAGGCGGCCCTGGGCGAGACCGCCTTCCAGTCCACCGCCGCCGACTACCGCAGGGCCGTGGACGCCCGCCTGTTCGGCCTCGGAGAGCGCTACGTCCAGTTGCTCGACCTGCTCCTGGCGCTGCGCCGCCCCCTGCTGGCCAAGGACCTGGACCCCGAGAAGGTCTCCGAGACCCTCACCAGCGGACTGAGCCCCCTGGACGAGGAGCTCGTCGACCAGGCCGCCCGCGACTTCACCAACCTGGCCGCGGTGCAGCGCCGCTTCGACCAGGCCACCACCGCGCACGCCGCGACCACGGCCTTCGTGGAGGAGTACGCCTCCTACCTCACCCTCCACGCCCGCCACCGCCTGGCCCGCGTGCGCACCGCCACCGGTCAGACCGCCGAGCAGGCCCGTGCCATCACCGGTGCCCGCGACACCCGCGAGCGGGCCACCCTCGCGCACGCGACCGCGACCAAGCAGTCCGAGGAGCACGACGCCGAGGTCCGCCGGCTCGCGGCGCGCAGGAGCGGGCTGGAGGCGCACGAGGCCTTCCGCAGCCACGCCGCCCTGGAGGTCGAGCGCACGCACAGCACCGAGACCGCTCTCCAGCTGGAGGAGCAGCGGGGCAGTCTCGACGAGCAGGCCGGAGAGGTCGCCGCCCTGCGGCGGGAGGCCGACCAGGTCGCCGCCAGCCTCGAACACGGACGGTCCCGCACCCGTGAACTGGCCGCGGAACTGGCCGAGGCCGTCGTGCAGGCCGGACTCGACCACGACGGCGAGGGCCCCGTCGACACCGGCGACGACCTGCCCGTCACCGCCCAGGCGCGCGCCACCGCCCGCCGCGCCGACGTGGCGGCGGTACGCGAACGCCTCAGTGACCTCGCCCGTGCCGAGACCGCGCGCGGCACCGCCGAGAGGGCCGACGCCCAGGCCGACGACAGGCTCCGGTCGCGCGAACAGGAATGCGAGCGGGCGGACGGGGAGCTGGCCGCCGCCCGCCGCACCGCCGCCGAGGCGCTCACCGTGTGGACCGAGCACTGGACCGGGGGCCCGGCCCCGGTCACCGACACCGCATGCGTGAGGGCACTGACCGAAGCCCTGGAGGGCTTCGGCGAACCCGGGACCCCCACCCTGGCGGAGGTCTACGGCGAGCACACCGACCAGCAGCGCCTGGACGCCGCCGCGCACGTGCGCACCCTGGAGACCCGCCGCGACCAGCTCGACGCCGAGGTCGAACTGCTCACCCGCGAACGCGAGGACATCGCCGCCGAACGCGACGACGCGCCGCCCGCCGACGACCTGCGCACCGCCTCGCGCGAGGGCCGCCCCGGCGCCCCGCTGTGGCAACTGGTCCGTTTCGCCGACGGGGTCCCCGACTCCGACACCGCGGCGGTCGAGGGCGCCCTGTACGGCGCGGGCCTGCTCACCGCCTGGGTGCACCCCGACGCCGACGCCACCCGCGCCGCCCTCGCCGACGGCGACGCCGACGCCTACCTGCTGCCCGGCGACACCACCGTCGTGGACAGGGGCCCCACCCTGGCCGACGTGCTGGTGCCCGAGGAACAGGACCTGGTCCCCGAGCACGTCATCGCCCGTGTCCTGGAGTCGGTACGCCTCACCGACACCGGCGGTGCCGGGGGAGCGGTCGCGCACACGGTCAGCACCCGGGCGCACTTCGCCCAGGGGATCCTCGTGGGCTCGCACCCCAAGGCCGCCCCCGAGTTCGTCGGGGCCACCAACCGCGCCCACCGCCGCCGCGAACGCCTGGCCGACCGCGACGCACGCATCGCCGGGCTCACCGAACGGCGCACGCGGATCACCGGGCAGATCGACCGGGCGGGCGAACTCCTCCAGGCCTTCGCCCGGGCGCGCACGGCCCTGCCCGACACCGCCCCCGTCGACCGGGGCGTGCGCCGGGTCGCGGAGCAGTCCGCCCTGCTGGCCTCGGCGCGTGCCGAGAGCGAGGAGCGCCGCCGCGACCTGGACGCCGCGGTCGCCGAGGTGGACGCCCACCGCCACCAGGTGCGCGCGGTGGCCACCGAACGCGCCATGCCCGTCCACCCCGAGGCCGTGGACGCCGTCGCCCGGGCCGTGGACGACTTCATGGCGAGCGCCCGCGCCCTGCACGCCGCCCGCACCGAGGTCGCCCGGCACACCACCGACCTGGACGGCCGCATGGAGACCGTCACCCGGCTGAGCGGGCGGCTGGAGCAGGACCGCGAACGCCACGAGGAACGGGTACGCGAGCACGAGCGGGCCGCCGCCGAGCTGGCCGCCAAGCTGGACGGCATCAGCGCCCCCGTCCAGGAGCTCATGGCCGAGCTGGAACAGGTCAAGGAGGAGCTGCGCGGGGCCCGCGAGGCCCACCAGCGCGCGGAACGGGAGGCCGCGGCGGCCCACGAGTCGATGATCCGGGCCGACGAGAAACTGGAGGGCGGACAGAGGGCCCTCACCGAGGCGTTCGCCACCCTGTTCGAGCAGGCCGACGCCTTCGCCGCCCTCACCCATCCCGACCTGCGCGCCACCCTGGGCGTGGACACCGCGTCCGCATGGCCCGACCGGAACTCCTGGCCTACCGCCGGACGGGCCGCCGAGCAGATCCTGGAGTCGGTCTCCGCCGACCCCGAGGCGGTCGTGCGCTCCGTGCTGCCCGGTCAGGCCGCGGACCTGTTCGACGCCTTCGACGCCGTCGTCGGCTCCGGCCCGGCCGTCAACGACAGCGACCTCAAGTCCGCCTCCACCAGGATCTCCCACGCCCTGCGCGTCTTCCAGGACACCCTGGGCGGCGACGCCGAGGGCTACCGGGTCGACCACGACCTCGGCGTCAGCGGGGTCATCACGGTGTTCGTCAACGACGAGACCGGCCGCAACCCCGTCTCCGCCTTCGCCCGCGTCATCGCCGAACGGGTCGAGGAGCAGGGCGCGCTGCTGCGCGACGAGGAGCGTGGCGTCCTGGAGGACGAACTGCTCACCGGGATCGCCCAGCAGATCCACGAGCGGGTGCGTATCGCCCGCGACCTGGTCGCCGGGATGGACCGCGACACCCGCTCGCGCCGCATGTCCTCGGGGACGCAGATCGGGATCCGCTGGAGCCGCTCGGACCGCGTCACCGAACACCAGGCCATCGCCGCACGCCTGCTCAAACGCGACACCACCGGCCTGGGCGACTCGGGGCTGACCCAGTTGCGCGAGGTCCTGCGGGAGATGATCAGCGAGCACCACGCCGCCCACCCCCGCGCCACCTACAAACAGGTCCTGTCGGCGGTACTGGACTACCGCACCTGGTACCGGTTCGAGCTGCGCATGGCCGTGCCCGGGCAGGAGGAGGTCAAGCTCACCAAGAACAAGCACGAGCAGATGTCGGGCGGGGAGAAGTCCGCCGCGATCCACCTGCCGCTGTTCGCCGCCGCCAACGCCCTGTACACCTCCGCCAGGCCCACCTGCCCCCGGACGGTGGCCCTGGACGAGGCCTTCGCCGGGATCGACGACCGCTACAAGCCCGAGCTCATGGGGCTGACGGTCACCTTCGACCTGGACATGTTCATGACCGGGCACGACCTGTGGGTGCATTACGACAGTGTTCCCATGGCCGCCCACTACGACATGCACCACGACAAGGGCGCGCACACCGTCTCGGCGATGCTCATGCTCTGGGACGGCACCCAGACCGTCGACGCAGACGCCGGGTTCTCCGGCAACGAGGAGCTGGCCGCCGAGCTGCTGGGCATCACCCCCAGCCGGTTCGCCCCGCTGTCGTCGGCCGGAACACTGCTGGAGGAGACCGGTGAGTGAGGGGACCGTTCCCGGTCTTCTCCCGAGGTTCCGCCGATCACCCGCGCACGGAAAGGGAGACCCGCGCGGTGAGCCCTCCGTCGGGGTTGGGCGCCAGGCGCAGCCCACCTCCGTGGGCCTCGGCGATGCGCGCGACGATGGGCAGTCCCAAGCCGTGTCCCGCGCGCGCGGATCCGCCGCCGCCGGCCACCCGGCCGCCGCCGCGGAGAAAGGGCTCGACGAGGTTCTGGACCGGTGCGGTCAGGTGCGGCCCGGTGTTGCTGACGGTCAGCAGCACGAGGTCGCGGCCCAGCGGGTCGGGCATGGTGGTCAGCACCACGCCGCCGTCCGCGGGCAGGTTGTGCCGCAGGGCGTTCTGCAGGAGGTTGACCACGAGCTGGCGCAACAGCACCCCGTCGCCGGTCACCGGCGACGGGGTGCTCCGGACCGAGACCGTGACGCCGAGGTCGGCGGCCTCCCTCTCGGTGGTCGCGACGGCCTCGCGGACCGTGTCCGACAGGTCGACCGGTTCCATGTCGGGCGGGGTCCGGGCGAGCGAGGAGAGCTGCAGCATGGCGTCGACGACCTCGATGCCGCGCTGGTTGGTCTCGTACAGGCGGGCGACGAGGCGGGGATGGTCCTGGCCGTGGGGGTCCGCCCTGGCCACGTCCAGCATGGTCCGGGTGATGGCCAGCGGGGTACGCAGTTCGTGGGAGGCGTTGGCGGCGAAGCGCTGCTGGACCTCGAAGGAGCGCTGGAGGCGGTCGAGCATGTGGTCGAAGGTGTCGGACAGGTCGGTGAACTCGTCCCGTCGGCCACGTAGCCCGATCCGGTGGTCCAGGGAGCCGTCGGCGGCCCGCCGGGCGGCCCGGGTGATCTCCTGCAGCGGCCGCAGCACACGGCCCGCGATCACCCAGCCTCCCCACAGGCCGATGACCGCCAAAGCGACGAGCGCGAGCCCCGAGGCCTTCAGCAGGGACCCCAGGATCTCCTGGCGGGAGGCGACGTGCGACACCGACGGGTCCGTCGTGGACAGCGGATAGCTGGGAACGTAACGCATCCCCAGGTAGACGACCGCCAGCGTGGCCGCCCCGGCGACGTTGAGGAAGAGCGCGTAGCTCAGCGCCAGCCTCATCCGTGCCGTCAGCCGCCGCGGGCGCCACGCCAGTGCCGGAGCGCGCCCGGTCGGCACCGCCGCCGCGCCGCGGACCGGCGTTTCGCCGCTCACCGGTCCCGACCGGTCTCTTCGAGGCGGTAGCCGACCCCGGCCACCGTGCGTATGGCCGACGGTTCCCCGAGTCGCTTGCGCAGTGTGGAGATGGTGATCCGCACGGCGTTGGTGAAGGGGTCGGCGTTCTCGTCCCACGCCCGCTCCAACAGCGTCTCCGCGCTGACAACCCCGCCCCCGGCGGTCATGAGCACCTCCAGGACGGCGAACTGCTTGCGGGTGAGGTGTACGTAGACGCCCGAGCGGTGGACCTCGCGCCGGAACGGATCGAGCCGGATTCCCGCGTACTCCAGGACCGGGGGCGCGCCCCGGCTCGGGCGGCGGGCCAGGGAGCGCAGACGTACCACGAGTTCCTCCAGGTCGAACGGTTTGGTCAGGTAGTCGTCCGCCCCCAGTTCGAACCCGGCGACCTTCTCCCGCAGGCGGCTCGCGGCCGTGAGCATGAGCACCCGGCACCCGAGCCGCCGCCCGACGATGTCCCGGCAGACGTCGTCGCCGTGCGTGCCGGGGATGTCGCGGTCCAGGACGATCACGTCGTACTCGTTCACGTCCAGCCGCTCCAGGGCGGCGTCGCCGTCCCCGGCGATGTCGGAGGCGATCGCCTCCAGCCGCAGTCCCGCCTGCACGGCCTCGGCGAGGTAGGGCTCGTCCTCGACGATCAGCACACGCATCCGCTGTCCCCCTCCGTCGTCTGGTACGACACCGCGCCCGATCCCGCCCTTCCAGGCCGCGGAACCGAAGGGATCGGTCCGCTCGCGCCGCGGGGCTGGTCATCGGGCCCATTGAACGCGAGGGCACGTATCGCGAACGTATCGAAAAACCGATACGGCCGTGCAACACCGCTTGTACTTCGCTCGTGGCACCGGACCCCACGCAACGGACACGCGATGCCCGAGAGGCGAGAGATGAGTGAAGTGACGAAGCAGGAAGCGGTGCGGTGCCTCCCCGCCGGGAAGTCGGACGAGTGCCCCGGCGGATCCGCCGGCCACGGGTGGTGGTCCTGGTACTGGCTGGTCGCGGCGCTGTGCGCCACGGTGGTCGTCGTGCTGATGGCCTGGTCGATGATCGTGTCGGTGCCGGGCCCGGTGACGGGCGGGGTCCTCACGCTCGGGGAGCCGGCCGCCTCCGTCGAGAACGGCGATCTTCCGGACGACCTGTCGGTCACCCCCTTCGACACCGGGTATCCGGCGATCGCCAACCTGGACGGGGAGCTGCTGGAGGCCGTGCGGGAGGCGGCCCGGGACGCGCGGGGCGAGGGGATCGCGCTCCGCGTCACGTCGGGTTGGCGCAGTGAGGAGTACCAGCGGTACCTGCGCGACGAGGCCGTCGCCAGGTACGGGTCCCCGGAGGAGGCCAGGAGGTTCGTCAGCGCTCCGGAGGAGTCCCGGCACGTGCCGGGGAAGGCGATCGACATCGGCCCCACCGACGCCGCGTACTGGCTCGTCCGCCACGGTCCGGCGTACGGGCTGTGCCAGGTGTACGCCAACGAGATCTGGCACTTCGAACTCCTCACCGAGCCGGGCGGCGACTGCCCGGACCTGCTTCCCGACGCCGCGGCCCGGTGACCGGGCCGCGGCGTCCGGTGCGGCCGCGTCCGCGGCCGGCGCGGAGTCAGCGCAGGTGGGAGGCCCCGTTGACGTCCAGGACGGCACCGGAGGACCAGACCGCCTCTGGTGAGGCCAGGTAGCGCACGGCCGAGGCCACCTCCCCGGGCGAGGCGACCCGGCCGAAGGGGCTCTGCGCGCGGACCTCGTCGGTGAGCCGGTCGGCCACGCGCTCGGTCTCCACGAAGCCCGGCGCGACCGAGGCGACCGTGATCCCGTGCGGGGCCAGCGCGACCGCCAGCGACTGGCCCAGGGAGTGCAGGGCGGCCTTGCTCGCGCCGTAGGCGGGGTGGTCCGGCTCGCCCTTGAAGGCGCCCCGGGAGCCGACGTTGACGATGTGCCCCCGGGTGCCCCGGTCGATCATGTGCCGGGCCGCGAGGTAACTGACGTCGGCGGCGCCGAACACGTTCACGTCGAAGGTGTCGCGCCAGGCCCGCCGCCACCGCTCGTAGGAGGTCTCCGTGAGCGGGTGGGCGGTGTTGACCGCGGCGTTGTTGACCACCACGTCGATCCCGCCCAGGCCCTCGACCGCCCGGGCCACGAGGCCGGCCACGGCGTCGGGGTCGCTCAGGTCGGCCTGTAGCAGGACGTGCCCTGTGCCCGGCAGTCCTTCGAGGGTGCGCTGCGCCTCCCGCGGGCGGGACCCGCAGTGGACGGCGACGCGGTCGCCCTGTTCGGCGAAGGCCGTGGCGACCGCCCTGCCGATGCCCCGGGAGGCGCCGGTGACCAGTACGCCCCTGCCCACGGGCACGTCCTCTCCGGTGGCGGGCGGGAAGTCGGGACCGGTCCGATGATGTGACATGTGCGGCATCCTAGTGAACCCGGACCTCCCGCCCGTGCCCCGCGTCAGGCCGGGGTCCCCCTCCCGGAGCGCAGACCGAAGGGCACACCGAAACCGGTCAGCCAGCCGCTCTCGGCCAGGAGGCGGAACGCCTCGTGGGTGACGTCGTGGTCCGGTGCCTGGCGCGGCGGCCAGGCGAAGGCGTCCGCGACCGCCGACCAGCTGGGACCGTGCCCGTGCTCGGCGCGGTAGGCGTCCACCCAGCGCGCCACCCGCTCCTCCCGGCCCCGGACCAGGTCGCGGGCGCGGTCGGCCACGGGCACGTCCAGCGGGGTGGAGGCCGGTGCGGTGTGCGGCGGGGTCGGCGGCGGGAGGGGCTGGTAGGCCAGGGGCAGGGTGACCTCGGTGAGGGAGGCGCCCACGACGCCCCCGTCGGCGCTCAGGCCCTCGATCCACGAGATCTCCGTCAGCCACGTGAGCAGCTCCGCCAACTCGCCGGTGTCGGACAGCGCGCAGGCGTCCACGGCCTCCTCGGCCGGGACGCGGACCCGCCCCTCGGGGTCGGCGTGCAGGGCCAGGTAGGCGGCCACGAGACGGAGCCGGTTGGGCTTCTTACGCATCTTCTTGTGGGCGAGGGTGCGCGTGAACCATCCCGAGGCCCGCGACCGGACACCGTTGCCGATCCTCCAGGGGCTGCCGGCCAGGCTGGGCAGGTCGCACAGGGCCGGGTTGGCGGCGTCGGCCTCGATCACCCTCTCCGGCGTGGTGTCCAGCCACCCCGACGAGGTCAGGTCGCTCAGCGCCGCGTGGGCGTCCTCCAGACGGAGTATGCGCAGGTCCTGGCCGGTGAAGTTCGCCCGCCCCCTCAGTGCGCCCCGCAGGGCGAAGGTGAGCGCGAGCAACCGGCTGTCCGGGAAGGAGCCCGCCCCCTCCGAGGCCGTGCGCGCCCACAGGTCACGGAAGAACTCCGCGTGGTGGGGGCCCATCCGCGGCACGCGCTTGCGGTCGACCGGGACCTTCACCTGGGGCCTGGCCCGGGCTTCGGCCTGGGCGCGCTTCCTCTCCTTCTTGGCCCTCTTGGCCTCGGAGTTGGTCAGCCTCGGGGGCGCGCCACCCGGCGGGACGCTGACGCCCTGCTCCTTGCAGCGCGCACACTCCATGGCCGCGGCCAGGTCCTCGTTGGGCCGGTGGAAACGGGGCTGGGACGTCTCGGCGGGGAGGGGCTTCCCCACGTCACTGGTTGCGGTGTGCTGCGTCATGGTGAGGAGGGTAGCGACGAAAGCGCTCCGGCGCCGGGCATCCGCCGGATTCGCCTCCGGAGCGGGGACGTGACCGTCGTCCGTCCGGTTCGGGGCGTCCGACGCCCGTTTGCGGGGCAGGACGGGTCTATGGGCGAACTGGTACTGATCAGGCACGGGGAGACCGAGTGGAGCAGGGCGCGGCGGCACACCGGGCTGACCGACCTCCCCCTGACCGGGGAGGGCGAGCGCCAGGCCGGGGCGCTGCGTCCCCTGCTGGCCCCGCGCGGCGTCGGGCGGGTGGTGACCAGCCCGCTGCTGCGTGCGGTGCGCACCGCCGAGCTGGCCGGGCTGGAGGGGACCGTGACCGACCCGGACCTGACCGAGTGGGACTACGGCGGCTACGAGGGGATCAGCACCGCCGACATCCAGCGCCGGCGCCCCGGGTGGTACCTGTGGCGGGACGGGGTCATCCCGGGTGGGCCCGAGCACCCGGGGGAGAGCGTGGAGCGGGTGGGGGAACGGGCCGACCGGGTCCTGGAACGGCTGGTGCCCCTGCTGGAGGACGCGGAGCCCGACGTGGTGCTGGTGGCGCACAGCCACGTCCTGCGGATACTCACCGCGCGCTGGCTGGGCCTGCCGCCCGCCTCGGGAGGGTTGTTCACCCTGGCCACGGGTTCGATGAGCACGCTGGGCCGTGAGCACGGACGGCGCGTGCTCACCTCCTGGAACGTGCCCCCTCCCCCGGCTCCCTGACCCGTCGGTGCGGCCACGGGAGCGGTGCCTGTGCGCACCGCTTCGGTGCCACCCGTATCCAGGACTGTGGCCGACCCTCTGACCAGGGTCGAAGCGGGTCCGGTGGGACCGCCCTTCGGCTCCGGTCCCACCGGACCCGCTGTGGCATTCGAAGGAGGCGACTTCAGCGGGACCGGGGCTCTAGTCGTCCGAGCCCGAGCCCGAGTCCGCGGCCGGCGGTGGTGCCTCGACGACGAAGAACAGGAAGCCGATCTTGGTCGACAGACTCTGGAAGCCGTCGGGGAACAGCCCGCGGGCGGCCGGGTCGGGCTGCGGCTCGCTGATGACGGCAAGGCGGAAGCCGGCGGCGGTGAAGGCGTCGGTCATCGCGTGCAACGGCCGGCGCCAGAACCTCAGCGGGACGGACCGCCCGTTGAACGTGAACTCGCCGGTATAGCTGGTGGTCGCGGAGTAGTCGGGCCGGGGGTCCTGGATCGCGTAGTCCACGAACGGGTGCTGCACCGACGCGATCAGTCGGCCGCCGGGCCTGAGTACGCGCCGCATCTCGGCCAGCGTCGGCCCCCAGTCCTGCAGGTAGTGCAGCACCAGCGACGCGACCACGTCGTCGAACGCGCCGTCGGCGAACGGGAGGGGGTCGCCCAGGTCGGCCACGTGCAGGTCCGCGTCGTCACCGAGCCGCCGCCTGGCCAACGCCAGCATCCCGGCACTGGCGTCGACGCCGGTGACGACGGCACCGCGGTCGCGCAGGGCGGCGGACAGGGGGCCCGCACCGCAGCCGGCGTCCAGGATCCGGCGGTCGGCCACGTCTCCGGCGAGGGACACCATCGCGGGCCGCTCGTAGTAGGCGTTCAGCAGGTTGCTCTCGTTGTCCGCCGCGTACGCCTCGGCGAAGCCGTCGTAGTCATTCGCCTGGGTTGGATCCGCAGACGGGGCGGGACTGTCGGGCACGTCGGTTACGCGTTCCATCGTTGGATCCTAGCCTCCCGCCGGCGAGCTCTACCGCGAGCTGTGGGATCCGCAGGCCGGCGCCTACCGGTTCTCCGGCGCCTCCGACCGCGAGCCGAGTGTCGGACCAGGGGAACCGGCCGCGTCCGGGCACCAGCGCCGGTAGGGGCAGTCCAGGCAGGCCCGGCCGGGGTTCGCCGGATGGGACAGGTCGCGGTGCCAGGGCTCGGCGAGTGCGTGGACCACCCGCCGGGCCTCGGATCTGACCTGGTCCGAGGCCGGATCGAGTGAGAGCACGTGGGCGCCGCCGGGGGTGAGGACCTCCAGTTCGACAGCAGAGCCCGCTCCCTGGGGCAGGGCGCCACAGGAGAAGAACAGCACCGCCAGGGCCAGCCGGGGGTCGAGGGACAGCAGGCGGTGACCGTCCGGGCGGGGCGCGTCGGTGGCGGTGCCGACGGCGCGGTAGTTCCAGGATCCGCCCCGGTGGTGGAGCAGGTCGGCCCGGGCCAGGACCAGGACGTTGGCGAGGGTGTCATCGGCGGCCAGCGTGTGGCTGACCCGGACGTGGCCCCCCGACGGCAGGCCGTGTAGAGGGCAGACCTCGCTGTGGGCGGCGATCATCGCCGCCCCCCGGCGGGCCTGCCCGCCCTCCAGCCGCAGTCCTCCGGCGGACCAGGATCCGTGGTCCGAGGGGAGGTCTCCGGGGGTACAGGGCCGCCTGGGCAGGCGCGTGTGCAGCCGCTCCAACCACGCGCGCACGGCGCGGTCGAGCCCGAACCCGGCCGGTGCGCGGTCGCCGTCGGCCGGAAGGCCCAGGGAGTGCAGGTGTGCCCTGGCGGGACAGTCCCGATGGCGCTGACCGAGGCCCACCGACCAGGACCGCCGGGGCCGTGACCGGTCGCGGACGCCGAGGAGCCCCGGGGTCCGGGGCAGCCGTCCGCATCCCGACCGCACCCCGCACGACAGGCAGTTCCGGCCGGGGGAGCGGGCACCGCCCACCAGGGCCGAGCGCAGCCCCTCCCGGCCCGACGACGCGAAGGACTCCTCCGCGTCGTCGGCGGAGCCGTCGTAGAGCACGGCGGTGGAGGAGTCGAGACAGGACACCTGGACCACCCGCACCCGGTCCGGCGGTCCGGGGGCGTCGCCGCGGCGCGCCCGCATCGGATAGGGGACGCCGCCCAGGTAGCGCCGGGGTCTGGCCGCACAGGCGTCCCGGTCGACCCGCGTGCCGGTGGCGAGCACGTAGGCGGCGACCGCCACCTCCGCCCCGGGGCGCTCCCGGCCCTCCGCCGTGCCCATGACGGGGAGGCGCAACTCCCGCACCCGGTCCGCACCCGCCAGGTAGGCGTACCCGCGACCCCGGGCACACACCTCGTAGGGCCGGGAGTTCGGTGTGCCGCGGTCGGGCATGTACTGGCGGACCCAGAAGTCGAAGACCGGGTCGCGCCGGAGGCCGTCGCGCTCGTCGTCCCGGGCCAGGGCGTTCAGGTAGGACCGCGAGGCGTGCCGGATCCAGGACGACAGGCCCGTGTGCGGGGGCGCGATCCGTTCTCCCGGGACGCCGCGGCCCCGCTCCCCGGGTGCGGACAGGTGCGCGCACGCGTCGCCGACCGGCCAGCCCCTGTGCTCGACCAGGTCCAGGACGGCGTCGAGGGAGGCGAAGGGCGCGTCGCGCGGTGACGGGTGCCCGCGTGGGTCGTCCCCGCCGACGGAGTGGTCGGCTCTGATCCGGCGGTGCTCCGGGCAGCCTCCCCGGGCGAGGGCCGCCGCGTCGCTGAAGAGGCGGACGACGGGCACGGGCCCGTGGTCATCGGTCGTGTGGTCGAACACGTGGCCTCCCCTCGAAAGAAGGGTGACACGATCACGGGTTCGGCGCACGGGGCTGTGGACAACCTCCCGGGAACGCGCGACCGCCCGGACACGGCGCCGCCGGAAGCTCCCGGAACGGTGTCGGAGTATGTCCGGTCATGATGATAGAAACTCTCAAAGCGAATGAAGTTCGCATCCGACCCAGAGAGTACGAAACAAAGGCATCCCCCATGTCACGACGCGCCTCCGCCGCCTCCTGCGCGGCGGTGTTCCTCACGCTCGCCCTCACCGGCTGTGTTTCGCTGGACGACCTGGACCGGTACGCGCAGAGCGTGACCACCGGGACCCCGATGGACTCCTTCGACCAGGTCGACCGCGACGATCCCTTCGCCGGAAGCCCCGCCGAGGACTACGGCGAGGGCTTCGACACCCCCGAGGCCGCGCCCGCCGGATCCTTCACCGCAGAGCAGGTGGCACAGGCCTACTCCCTGACCCGGGACCTCATGGAGGCCGTCTACCTGGACCAGGACGCGGTCTTCGGCGAGGACAACAGCGAGTTCACCGCGTTGCTCTCCGGTCAGTCGCTGAAGTGGTACATGGACAACATCGACAACGGGGACTTCGAACGCAACAGCCGCCACGTGACCTTCAACCTCACGCCCGGGACGGCCGAACCCGTCGGCGACGTCGTGAAGGTGGACGGCACGATGCGCGCCGAGGAGGCCCGCGACGACCGGGGCCAGGACTACCTGGCGGTGCACACCGAGTACACGATCGTCCACCCCGTCGCCCGGCCCGGTGAACCGGTGTCGGTGCGCCTGGTCACCTCGCACTTCGGGGAGGTGTCCCTCTACGCCATGGGCGGCCAGACGCTGGAGGCGTGGCCGAACTGGTGGAGTTCCACGGGGCCCGTGCACTGCCTGGAGGAGTACACCATCACCCCCGCCTACCCCGACGAGTTCCCCGAGGGCGAGCGGCCCAAGGGCGTGCCCGAGGACGCCTACGACCGGGAGAACTTCGAGGACCAGGAGGAGTGCGGCGCCATCGGGGACACCTGACGGGCGGCGTTCGGCCGGCGCGCGGCCTTTCTCCCTGGTGGCGGCGGGGGATAAACCTCCGTAAAAAGTCACTCACGGTGACGTTTTCGACCCTCCGGGTGGTGCGGCGGACTGGCGCCGGGTACCCCCTCATCATGTTGAATGACGTGCATGATCGTGCGTCGAGTACTTCCCGATGAGATGAACGCCGTCAGCGAACTGCGCGTGATGGCCTACACGGCCGATGGCCTGTTGGACGCGAATCCGGCCTATGTCGAGGCACTGCGCCTCCTGGGAACGGATGGTCGCGGTGAGATCCTGGTCGCCGCCGACGAGGAGCAACGCCTCCTGGGGACGATCATGTTCGAACCCTGGTCGGCGGAGAGCGAGATCGCCCGCAACGCGGACGAGGCCGAGATCCGGGCCTTCGCCGTCGCCCCCGAGGCCCGGGGACGCG
This sequence comes from Nocardiopsis quinghaiensis, assembly GCF_008638365.1. Classification (GTDB taxonomy): domain Bacteria; phylum Actinomycetota; class Actinomycetes; order Streptosporangiales; family Streptosporangiaceae; genus Nocardiopsis; species Nocardiopsis quinghaiensis. Next base: position 330,276 of record NZ_VWVU01000005.1, read on the forward strand.
GCGTGGGCCGGGACCTGGTCAACGCCCTCGTCGAACGGGCCCGTGAGGAGGGGGTCACCAGACTCCTGCTGTCCACCCTGCCCGAGATGGTCTCGGCCCAGTACGTCTACCGCGCCCGCGGCTTCGAACGGGTACCCGAACGCGACTGGACGCCGATGCCCGGAGTCACCCTCCTGGCCTACGAACTCGTCGTCAAGGACTGACCTGCCCGGCCGCTCCCCCCACTCCGTGCCGGTGCGGGGGAGCGGCCTCGGGCGGGGCGGGGCGCACGTGTCGTGCGGTCACCGCGCTCCGTGGTCGGCGGGATGGTGTGCGTACGGCCGCGGGGAGGGTGCCGGGTTCCCGTCCAGTGCGGCGAGCAGCCGGGCCACCCGCCTCCGGCGGTACCGGGACCCGGGAGTGCTGGTGGCCTCGAACAGCCCGAGCACCGCGCTCTCGGTGTCGCGTGCGGCCACCCACCGCTCCAACAGCCCCTCGGTGTCCACCGGGCGGCCCTCCTCCAGCAGGTCGAGCACCTGTGCGGCGTCCATCTCGGCCACGGGCGGGGCGACCACGGGGTCGGCCCCCGACCGGCGCAGCTGCCGCACCATGAAGTGGTCGCCGAGCCGGGTGACGAGGAAGCGGCCGTCGGCGAGCCGGTCGACCGCGCCGAGGCCGGTCAGTACCTCCAACACCTGGTGGACGTGTCCGTCGGGATCCCCGTCGCCGAGTGCGACCTCGGGCCCGTACGCCTGCGCCAGTTGGGCGGGCGTGCGCGCCTGCCCGTGTACGAACAGGTCGGTGAGCAGGAGGAACACCGTCACCCCGTGCGGCTCGGCCATGGTCAGCAGGGCGTCGGCCCAGACGTCGGCGGCCGCTCCCGGGTCTCCGTCCAGCCAGGTCCGCGCGGCCCGGCCGGGCAGCACACAGGTGTAGGTGGTGCGCAGCAGGCCGGAGCCGCGTGCCACGGCGAACAGGCCGGACATCCTCTCGGGGGAGAGGCCCAGGTCGGCGGCCGCCTCGTCGGCGTCGGACTCCAGGAGTGTGTCGCCTCCGGCGCCGCCGGAGCTCAGGGGCCTGCCCGTGCCCACCCACTCCGCCAGCCGTGCGGCGTCGGTCAGGGGGCGGCACCGGTGTGCCGCGGCGTCCAGTTCCACCGGGCCGGCCGGAACGACCGGGGGCACCGCCTCGGGTCTGCCGTTCTCACCGACGCCGAGCCGGTCCAGGATCGGCAGTGCGGCCCCGTCGGTCAGCTCCTCGGGCGGCGGTCCGCCAGGTGTGAGGTCCACCTCCGCGATGGCCGCGCGCAACCCGCGCGGACTCTCCGAGGACAGCAGCCGCCCCTGGTCGACCAGGAAGTCGCACCAGGTCAGCCAGGTCTCCCGGAGGTCTCCGGGCACCCGCTCCCGGGCGCGGACGGTGCGGGCGATGCCGTGGACGTCCGACGTGGACCAGTCCCCGGGGCCGGACGCACCGACGTCCATGTGGGCCGTCAGCAGGAACAGCAGGCTGTCGGGGTCCAGGACGGGCCGGGGCTCGACGGTCCGGGCCCAGTCCAGGCACGCGTGCACAGCAGAATAGATGCTCTCAGTCATTGACCCGTCACAGAAAGTGGGCGAGCTGCCAAAACGGCACCAGGCTAACCGTGCCGCGCGTATCCGCGTGGGAAAACGCAGAAAGTCGCTCCCGTTCCGCTCATGGCCGGTCCATCAGCTCCGTGACCAGTGGCTTCGCGAACCCGACGGGCCGACCGGCCCGGTTCCACCGGCCCAACCGGTGACCCGCCGGACCAGGCGCTCCACGGCGGCGTCCGGGACCGGTGACCGCCGCCGGTCCGCACGGGCCCGCAGCACCCGGGGCGGGGCCTCGACGGAGACGATCTCCACACGCGCCCGGTAGGCGGCCGCCAGGTCCACGCACCGGGCGTGCGTCTCGACGCCACCACACGGCCCACCGCCGGACCGAAGGTGGGGGACGATCCGGATGGCCGAGGCCATGGACTTCATCCTGGACGACGAACGCCTCAGCGTGTTAGACAGGTTCGGCCGACTACGTGTCCTCCGGCTGGACAGCCCGCCTGGTACCGGCCACTGGTTGGCGCCGCTACGGGGAGGCGGGCCAGAACGGAGCACGCAGAGGGCCTCACTCCTTTCGACGGCTTCGCTCGCAGGCGCGACGATCAGTGGCAGATCGGAGAGCAAGGGCCCATGTCCGACCCGACGGCTCCCGGCCCACCCGACGACGGCGACCGGCACGGACCTGGGAACGGAGCCGGGCACGACCGGCGGGGGCGAGGCGACGGAGGCACACGTCCACCACGCCAGTACCATCCAGGTCGTTGGCGTCACGTGGAGAACAAGATCATGAGCGCCCTCGTCCGAGTCGGAATGGTGCCCAACTCCTACCTGCTCACTACGCGCGGCCGCAGAACCGGACGGGTGCGCAGCAATCCCGTGACCCTGGTCGAGCAGGACGGGCGACGGTGGCTGGTCGCACCGTACGGCTCGGTGGCCTGGGTCCACAACGCCCGCGCCGCCGGACGGGTACGTCTGAGCCGCCGACGCCACACCGGTTTCTACGAGCTGCGAGAGATCGCTTTCGACCAGGCCGGACCCATCCTGAAACAGTACGTCCGCATCGCTCCCGCCACGCGATCGTATTTCCGCGCTGGCAAGGACTCCCCTGTGGAGGACTTCACCGCCGAAGCCGAACACCACCCGGTGTTCGAGCTCGTCCCGGTCGGCCAGGACCGCTGAGACCCGACCACGGGTCCAGGGTCAGGTTTCGGCCACAGGGGCCATGAGGTCCGACATCGCGTTCGCCAACTCCAGCCGGGTCCGCCACCTGCGCCGATCCAGCAGATCGATCCGTGTCCGCGACGCTGTGCCCTGTTTCGACCAGGTCCAACACCTTGCGGCGGAACTCGGCCGGGTGTCCACGACGTCCCACGGTGCCCTCCTTGGGGTCACATGGCACCAGAGTTCAGGAATCCGACTCCGAAGAATGCGGCGCGCACCGGGCCCTCCTTCCGGCACGGCACCACAAACCCTGCTCGGATCGTCGAACGGGCCGCCGCAGACGGCCAGCCCGTGCTGGCGCGCCCGGTGGCGGTGGTCGGGCTCCCACGACCCGCTTGCCGGAGGTAGGGAACCGGTGTTTCTGCGACAGGTCCTGCGACATGACCGGGTGCTGTCCCGGCCCGACCGGGGTCAGCGGACGGCCGCCTGGCGGGCGCGGGTCAGTCCGCGTGGGCCGGGCAGGACCGCGTTGCCGCTGGTGACGGTGAAGAAGCGGTCCAGGCCGGGCACGCACACCGTCACGGTGCACACGCCGTTGGGCTCGGTGCGCAGGGCGCGTGTCGCGGCGTGCTCGGCGCTCAGCGAGGCGCCGTACCCCTGCATGAGGTGGTCGCCGCGGGGGCGGGCACAGGCGCAGAATGCTGGGACGCCCAGGTCGGTGGTCATGTCGATCAGGTGCACGGGGCGGTCCAGTAGGGTGCGGGCGCGCTCGGTGCGGCGGACCCGGCGGGAGCGCTACTGCCCGTCCTGGACCCGGTCCTGGACGGTGGCAGGTTCTGCGGCCAGTTCGGCCAGCTGTGCCTGCTCGGCCTCAGTCAGATCCTCGCGGCTGAGGAGGCTCAGGAGCAAGCCAGAGAAACCCATGGTGATACTCCCATTGCTGCAAGTGGTATTCGTGTGTTGGGATCTGCAACCCCGCAGGTCACGGGGCCGAACACCCCGGTCGCCAGATAGCGAGGGCTTCCGGGGACGACCCCGTCCCGCACGTCGGAGCCCGCAAGCCGTTCGGTGGTTGACCGGCAGGTCCAGCATCCTCGTGCTCCTCTTCCGTCAGCCGCGCGGGTGGAAGACCAGGCGCAGGCCGGCTGGGGTGAGCGCACCGTTGGTGTCCAGGCGGTAGGGCCGGGGTTCGGGGCAGGACAGGCGGTGCGCCCGCGCCGTCATCGCCAGGACCAGGACGAGTTCCAGGGAGGCCAGGGAGGCCCCGGGGCACAGCCGCGGTCCGGCCCCGAAGGGCAGGTAGGCGCCGGTGGTGCCGGGGGAGGAGACCTCAAGCCAGCGCTCGGGCGCGAAGGTGTCGGCCCGGTCGTGGTGGCGCTCGTCGCGGTGGAGCAGATAGGGCGAGACCAGGATCCGGTCACCGGGCACCAGCCGGTGCCCGCCCAGGTCGGTGGGTTGGACCACGATGCGGGAGGTCAGCCAGTTCGGCGGGTACAGGCGCAGGGTCTCGCGGACGAAGGCGTCGGCGGTGCGCAGGCGCGCGACGTGGCCGGCGTCGACCCGGTACCCGTCGAGGGGCAGCGCGTCCGCCTCCGCGGCGATGTGTTCGGCCCACTGGGGGTGGCGGGCCAGGTTCAGCAGCAGCCAGGCGCCCGCGCGGGTGGGCATCTCCTGGCTGGCCACCAAGATGGTGGACAGCAGGTAGGCGATGGGCGCACCCGGGGGTGTGCCGTGGTCCGATGACGCCTGGACCATGGCGCTGAGCAGGTCGGGCCCCATTGCGCGGCCCTGGGCCAGACGCCGCTCCATGACCGCGCCGATGCGCCCGGCCAGGGCGTTGATGCGGCGGCGCATGCGCAGCCGGGTGACGGTGGGCACCCACCGCGGAAGGTACAGGGTGCTGGCGGGGATGTTGTCACGGGTCCGGGCCAGAGCTGCCTCGGCGTGGGTGAGGGCACCGGCGTCGGCGCCGAAGCAGAATCCGGCGCCGATACGGGAGAACGTGCGCTTGAGGCGGGGCATGACCTCTTCGGTTTCGCCACAGGGCCAGTCGCGGGCCAGGGCGGCGGATTCGGCGGCGACCATGGCGGTGTGCTCGGTGGTCCCGCTGTGGCGGAAGCAGCGCCTGGCCGCGTTCAGGCTCTCGGGCAGCAGCGTGCCCGGTGTCAGGGCACGGCGCACCCCGCGAGGAAGTGGGAACGCCCCCCGTGAGGGGCTGAACTGCGCTCCGGTGCGGCGGAACACCTCCCGGGTCAGCTCCGGCCCCGCCGCGACGTAGATGTGCGGGGCGAACTCCCAGAAGTCGCCGTGGCGCGTCGTGCCCTGGGTCAGGAAGCCGATCCTGTCCGCCTCGTATTCCGAGGCGGACAGGATCTCTCCGCTTCCCGGTGCTAGATGCCGGTTCAAGGCGACCGAACCTTTCTTGGGTGCGTTGTCCGACCGCCGCTGGTGCGGCCCTCTGCATGCGCTTTTCCGCGTCCGGAACCGGAATGGGCCCGCTAACCCCAGTAGAACGGGTACGCGCCGGTCCTCGCGGCCCGGACATCACGCAGGAACTTCTTGAGAGCGGTCATCTGGTCCCCCTCGTTGTTGTTGCGGGTCGGATTCTCCTTCCCTGGTCATGGCTGCCCCTGGTTGTGCCGCGTGAAACGTCGGATCGCCTTGGTTCACATTTCAACAGAATGTGTGTGTATGTATCAGATTTTTCCTTCCTGTGGTTGATCTTTTCCAATGGGCATGGTATTCGGATGAATGGCATTGTATTTGCGGGATTCTCTCTTGCTTTGTGTGCATGGGGCAACGTTGACCTCGCGCTGGCCGTATCCGGTAATCGCGTCGGGTGGGCGCCGCCGACCAGGTAGGTGACGCCGTCGACGGTGCGATGAGCCCACGTGTACGGGGCCGGTCCGGGGCGCGACGAGATCGCCCGTGGGCCTTGTGCGGTCGGCCAGTGGCACGTCCTTCCACGGCAGGTTCTTCACCAAGTGGTGCAGAGTGGTCTTGACCACGGCGATGTAGTGTGTGCTCTCCTTCCTGGCCAGGAACGTGGCATGGCAGGTTCGGGGGAGCGGCGCGTCGAAGGCGACCACCGGCCCCGGCCAGCTCCAGCGGCTCCAGCAGGGGCGCGGATCGGTGGTCTCGTTGCTCTCGGCGTCGGCTTCGCGCTGGGTCAGGGCCGCCCCTGTCGGCTTCCGGTGGTGAGTCCCGGGTGCTGGCGTGCCCGGACAGCCAGGCGCCGATGATCGTGCAGGTGGCGGAGCCGGTCGAGCAGGTTCGGCAGGTGCTCGGCGTGGCCGGGTTCGGCTTGGCGAATCGGCTGAGTCCGGCGGGAATGGGGATGACGGAGGGGCGGGCACGGTTTTGTGCACTCCGGAACCAGGAACTTCCCTTTCCCCGGTCGTACGGCAGAACTCCGCACGGAGGAGTCCGGCCAAGGCCGAGGACCTCTGATACTCCGGTCATCCGAACATCACTTGAAACAGTGGTAACGGTAACCTCTCTCGCCTCTTGCATCCCGAGCCGAATCGCGCTCGCTCCGGAGACATACACACACCTTCCGTTGCATAGTAGGACTCAGTGGATGATAGGAAGATCATTCCCTATCTCCCGAAAATATCGGTTTTCTGGATTTTCCTCTTTAAGTTTTTTCTTCTTTTTTGTGGCAAGTAGCGGCGGCCCAAAATCCTCGGTGGGTCGGTCCTCGCTCTGGTCATTGTCGGCGCGGAGGGGGCAATATGGCTGAGGCTCCTCCGTGGTATCGGTGATCGTGCGTACACCGAGAAGACGTGCGCACACTGGGAAGATCCGAAGGGAAGTCCATGTCTTTCAAGAACATCTTCGACGGTGGCGGAAGTGAAGCCAAGTCCGCCGAAGAGTCCGCTCGAAACGTGTATGAAAAAATCCCTGGATCCTGGCCCGAACGGGAAGGGGTCGATCCGGAGCTCTTCGACGGCATTCCTGAAGCTGCGCGTGACCCGAAGATCATGTGCGAGACGTCGTCTGAGGCTCTCAATGTCATGAACAGCTTCATCATTCCTCTGTTCAAGAACACCCAGACAGTATCCGCCAAGCAGAGAGAAGCCAGTGAAAACCCCGAATCGACATCCGATATGGCATCTTCAGCCAAGGATGAGGCATTCAAAAAGGTGGCGGTGGAGATCAAGGGCGAAGACCGACCAAAGACCAGCGACGAAGAGCGAGAAGAATTGAGGAAAGATAACCATGAAGCGGCCCAAAACACCAAGATGACTGTCAATGGTTGGCCGAAGCCTGAGGTCCCGTGAGGAAGCCGACTCGAGGGCCGGAGTGCTGTTCAAAATCCCTGGTTTCATGGTCCAGACCTTGAGAGTGGCACGGTCCCGCTCGGTGGCCTGACGACTTCTCACTCGGCTGCGACAGGCTGGAAACAGATCACAAGTAATCACTGACAAATCATTGAGTCCTGTTGTGCAAGGAGGCTGAAGGATATGGGCGTCACCACCACAAACAACGTGAGTACAACTCATCTCGGCGAACGATTCGTGCGCCATCCACTGACAGGGCGGAACCTGAAGGAGCTCAGGATTTCCGACAAGGCATCTGCCATCCTGGAGCGGGACAAGGACAAACTGAGGAGGAAGGCCGAGAAAAAATCACCGAATGGAGAGGACCGGTATGTCTCTCCTACCGGTTTTTCTTTGAACAAGGGGCGGTTCGGCGACTTTCCCGATGGGGAGGATTCAGCACACCAGCGCGGGTGGCGCGCTTACATGACGGTGGGTGTACCGCTTGTCGAAGAACGAAGCGACATTGCACAGCCGCCTCCTGACGTGATCTCCAAGCAAACGTACGTCAATCGAACCGACCCCACCCCCACAAAATGGTCGCACACTGTCGAGTTCTCGGTTTCGAACACAATCAGCTGGTCGCTTCAGGGGCAGGTGCAACTCACTCTCGGGGCAAAAGCCACCGCATCACTGCAGCAGCAAATGCAGAAGAGTATGGCGATGAATCATTCTCAGAAGACTACCCTGAAGAACAGCAAGGACAACCGGGGCGTTGACGCAGAGTCCCAGTCGCAGACGACAAGTACGACAACAGCCACGAGTGCCGCCACGGGCACCGGGGAGTTGTCGGCACAGCTCATGCTTGGAATCACTGCTTCTGTCAGTGGTTCGGTGACCGCTGCGTTCAAAACATCGTCTACGCTGAGCGGGGATGTCAATAGTCGGGTAGATGTCCTGGCCACGCAGCGACGTCAGGTGAGGAGGTTCGACTACGAATTTCCTATCTCCTTTGGTGGATGGGTCGCCTTGTACTACCCTGAGCCGGTAGAGGTCAAGGAGGCCCGCCCGAAAGGCCCACAGGCACAGGAGCCGAAATGCTCCAAGGTGATTGCATGGAAGCTCGGCGAGACTGGTGAGGCTACGAATACCTTCGATCTGACCGATGAAGGAAAGCAGTTTATGCAGAAAGGGGAAGCCGAGGTCGTTTCCACCCTCACCGGGGTGCACGAGGTCTTCGAGCTTGAAAAACTCAATTTCAATAAGGAGGAGCATCCTCTTTACAAGGGCGGCGGTGAAGAGCAAGAGAGCTTGAAAGAGGCTCCCGTCGAGTGCGCCACGGGGTTGGGGTGGGCCGATGGTCTCGCACTGGACCCGGTGAACCAGAAGGCGTACGTCACCGAGCGGTACAACGGCGGCAAGCTGTACAAGGTGGATCTCGCCAGCGGAGACACGACCTGTGTCCTGGAGAATCTGGAAGAAGTCAGCGATGTGGCGCTGGACCTGCCGGGCGACAAGGCCTACATCACCGACTACAGGGGTAAGCGTCTGTTCACGGTGAACCTGTCCGACCGTTCCCCGTCCCCGGTCACGGTCACCGAGGACATAGGCGCGTACGGCGTCGCGCTGGACCTGCCGGGCAACAAGGCCTACGTCACCGACTTCGACGAGCAGAAGCTGATCGAGATCGACCTGAACAGCGAGTCAACGGAGGAACAGCGCACCTGGGATGTGCTGGGGGCCGCCGGGGTAGCGCTGAACGGGGGCAAGGCGTACATCGGTCAGTACAACAGCGGCGGGTTGTACGAGGTCGACCTGAAGGCAGAACACGGCACCCCGCAACGCGTGGCCACCAATCTCGGCCACAGCGTCCGCGTAGCGTTGGATGGCACGGTCAACGCATACGTCTCCGACCCGGCCAACGGCAAGCTGCATGAGGTCGTCGTGGCTGACGGGGAGGCCAAGGGCCGTCAGCACGTGGTGGCCGACGATCTCGGCAGAGTCTGCGGTGTCGCACTGGACCGTGACAACGGCTGCGTCTATGTCAGTAACCGGGAGGGCAAGCTGTTGCGGATCTCCGGAGTACTGCCCGATACCTCGGCGAAGTCGTAGGCATGGGGCGTTTTTTCGCGGGTGGGCGGGCGTGGATGTCTTGATCGGGTGGGTTGCCGGCGGCTTCGGTGATCAGGTGGTATTTGCTACCCGTCCTGCCCCGGTCGACGGGGATTCGTCCTGCTTCGGTCTCCCTCTGAGGTCCGGATGTGGGGACCGTCGACGGCTGCCTGTGAGAAGTCCAGGGCGTCCGCGCCGCACAGCTTCGCCAGGAGAACCTCGTGCGGCCGGGGCCACACGTCGGCCTCGGTCCACTCGGGCAGGCGGCGCCAGCAGGTTATGCCCGAGCCGAAGCCGAGTTCCTACGGCAGGTGCTCCCAGGCGGTCCCGGTGCGCAACACGGACAGGACGCCCTGGAACACCAGCCGGTCCGGATGCCGCTTGCGCCCGGAGTACCGGATTCACCGTGACACTTTGAGCAGCGCGGCTCGATCACCTCCCACAGTTCGCCATCGACATCCCACGGTTTCGGCCGAGCCACCGCGCACCTTCCAGATCATCGTCTCCGTGATGATCCGACCACGCCCAGTCCCATTCCGTTGGGGGTTCTTGTTCTGCCGTGATCGACGTCCCCATCACGTGGTCGAACTCCTCGTTTGCCCACCACCCCCCGCATGATCGGCACCCCGAGGGATCCCCGCTCCCCGGAACCGGTTCCGTCAGGAGGTGCCGCCCCGCCCTGGTTTCGCGAGGCCGGTCCCGGGTCAGCGGTCGCGGACGGGGGGACGCGCACCCAGGGACGCTGCGTCGGCCGCCGCGCGGCCCTCGTGCCAGCCGTCCGCGCTGGAGGGACCGCGCACCCGCGAGTAGGTCAGCTCCCCGAACGCCTCGGCCACGGCCGCCTCCACCACGCGCTCGCGCGCGGCGAGCACCGGCACCAGGTCCGTCCCGGTCTCGGCCGCGGCGGCCCGCTCCGCGCCGCGGGCCGACTCCACCAGGCGCTCGCCCACCCGTACCGCGAACGCGGACATGAACGAGGCCCGGAAGGCACGGCCCGCCGCCCTGCCGGACCGGTCCCGTACCGCACCGCTGGTCCGCATCGCCGTCTCGGCCTGCACCAGCAGCGAGGTGAACATCAACTCCACCGCGTCCACGTCCCCCGGGAAACCCATCACCGTGCACAGCCCCAGCTCCTGGTGCCACACGGCCCGGCAGTGGTTGGCCTCGGCGACCTCGTGCAGCAGCACCGCCTTGTGCTCGTCGTAGGGCGCGTCCACCGGAAGCCGCCGCCCCGCCGCCTCCGACTCCTGCCCGGGCTCCTCGGCCAGCAGCGCTCGGTCGATGCTGTGCCGGGCCATCAGCTCCTGCGCGCGGGCGCTCAGCGCCTCCGCCTCCCGCGGGAACTCCGTCGACTCGGCCTTGGCCAGCAGCGCGCGCACCCGGGCCAGCTTGGACTGGTCCACCGACTCCCGTGCCGCGCGCGGCACGTCCTCCCGGCCCGGCCGGAAGGTCCCCGGCAACGGACACAGGCGGCGCATCGGCGGCAGTACGCGCAGCGCGGCCAGCAGCCGCAGCGCCGTCTCCACCGCCTCGAAGCGCAACAGCCCGTGCTCGGCGCCCACGTGCGCCAGGTACCCCCCGGCCCCGTCCCAGGAGGCCGATGACCCCAGTTCGCGCACCTGCGCACTCCACCGGGAATCCACCGAGGCGGGGGAGTGTCGGGCCAGGTCGGCCGTCACCGCGTCCGCGCACACCGCCGCCGCCACGGGGCCGAGCACCCGGCCCGCCTGGCGCACGGTCTCGGCGGGCTGCCATCCGCGAGTCCACGCCGAGGCGACGGCCTCCAGCATGGCGTCGAGGACCGCCCGGCTCGCCGCGTCGGCCCACGCGGGGTCCTCGGCGTCGGCCAGCCGTGCCGCGGCCAGGTCCACGCCGTCGCCGTCCCGGCCGAGGACCAGAGCGTCGACCGCCCCGGAGACCACCTCGGCGGGGGAGTCCCCGGCCGACGGGCCGGCCCAGGCCTCGGTGGTGTCCCCGGCGGCTCGGCCGCCGGGGCGCCGCTGCCGTCCGCGACCCTTCCTGCCCACGTGGTTCTCCGTTCGGGTGGTGGTGGAGCCAACGGGCCATCCTATCGGCCGGCGCCCCGCCGCCGTGCGCCGCGTGAAACGTCACCGGTGCGGTGGCGACGCCGCAATCGGGCGCCGTGACGGGTACTTCCGCCTTGACCGCTCGTGGCACCCGGTGCCCGGTACGGAAAGGCGCGGCTTTCCTCCCGGAAGTCACACGGAAACATGCGGCGCGTACCGTCGCCTCGCATCCGCAGCCACTGAGGAGTCTTCATGCGCCAGGGAACCGGGGCCGACGACCGGGGCGGCGTCCCGCCCGGCGGGGCGGGCGCCGATCGCTGTCCCCATGGTGGAGGCGCGGCCCTGCCCCTCCACGGAAGCGCCGGCGCCGACATGCCCTGGTCTCAGCTGCGCGCGCGCCACGGCGGCCTGGTCGCGGTCGAGATCAGCCCCGGTGTGCCCGGCTGGCTCCTGCTCGGCTACAAGGAGAACCTCCGGGTACTGCGCGACCAGACCTGCTTCTCCGCCGACCCGCGCCCGTGGAGTCCGGGCGGCACCGCCCCGGCCCGCAGCGGCGCCCTCGCCCACGACGGCGAGGAGCACCAGCGACTGCGCACGGCCATCGTCGACACCCTGGCCGGGGTGGGCACGCCCCAGCTGGTCCCGGTCGTCGAACGCGCGGTCGTGCACCTGCTCGACCGGGTCGCCGCGGACGGATTCGCCGACCTCATCGGCCAGTTCGCCGCCCCGCTGCCCGCCCTCGTCCTCAACGAGCTCTTCGGCCTGCCCGACGCCTACGGCCGCCTGCTGGCCGACCTCACCCTGCGGCTGTGGAGCGGCGAACCGGACCAGGCGGAGCACGCGGCCCCGGCGATCCGCTCGTATTTCAGGGGCCTCGTCGCCCGCAGACGCGCCGACCCCGGGGAGGACGTCGCCAGCCGGCTGCTCGCCCACCCGAACGGGCTCACCGACGACGAGGCGGTGGAGGCGCTGTCACTGCTGTGGGAGACCGGACACGAACCCACCACCCACCTCATCGGTAACGCCCTGCTCAGGCTCCTGGAGGATCCGAACGTGTGGACCGCCTACCTGGGCGGCACCCTCACCCCGGAGGACTTCGTCGACTACGTCATGTGGACCGAGCCCCCGATCCGGATCCTCGCCGGGCGCTACTCCACCACGGACATCCACTTCGCCGGGGCCCGCGTCCGCCAGGGCGATCCGCTGCTGTTGAGCTTCGCCGCCGCGCACACCGATCCTTCCGTGTCCCACGGCGGAGGCGACGCGATGGCCCTGGCGGGCAACCGCTCCCACCTGTCGTGGGGCGCGGGCGCCCACCGCTGCCCCGCCACCGGTTTCGCCCGGGAGCTGGTACGCACCGCCATCGACACCGCCGTGGACCGGCTGCGCGGCATGGTCCTGGCCGTCGGAACCGATGACCTGCGCTGGCGCGCGTCACTGGCCGTGCACGGGCTGGTGGAGCTGCCGGTGTGGTTCACCGCCACCGGGGAACGCGACGAGCCGACCGAGGCGCGGAAGGAGCGTGTCGAGGCGCCGGCGCGCCGATGGATCCGCAGGAAGCGCAAACCCGCACCGCGCGGGGCCCGCTACCAGGCACCCCTGGCCCGGGGCGGTACGGAGGAGGAGCGGGCCGTCGCCGAGCCCGTGCCCGTACCGGCGGCCCGGCCCCGCCGCCGCGCGCCGCAGGGCGCCGGAGCCCGGTACCAGGCCCCGTTCGCGAGGGAGGAGGCCGAACCGGATCCCCTGGAGGAGCTGTTGGCCACCTGGCACCCACGGGAGTGAGGACGGGGCGTGTCCGGTGGGCGCCGGGGCGTCGCGTGACAGGGCGGGTGTCCGCCGGACACGCCCTCAGGGACGGGTGGCGCGGCGAGGCGGTACGGGTCAACGGGTCTCCCACTCCTGGGGCGGCGCATCGGTGCACGCCCACTCGTGCAGGCCCTCCAGGAAGACCTGGCAGAGGTGGACCGTCCCGACCGCCCTGTCATGCTCGCCCGCGTGCTCCCTCCCGAGGCCGTGGTCAGCCCCGAGGAGGCTGTCGAGGCGGGCCGTGAGCATACGGTCGACCGTGTCCACCGCCCGCCGGTCGTACTCGGTCGGCTGCGGACGGGCGAGCCGGCGGACGACGTCCTTTCCGAGGTAGGTCCTGGCGATCGTCCTCTGCAGGCGGACCAGTGCCCGGCACAGCGACTCGGCCGACGCGCGCAGCGCGGGCTCACGTCCGCTCGCCACGAGGGCGGCCACCGCCGCCTCGGCGACGTGGCGCAGCGCGGGTTCGGGGTCGTACTCTTCGCGGCGCGACCGGTAGGTCAACGCCACCAGCGGGTACCGGTGCACCGTCTCCTCGACCTCGCGCAGGCTCTCCGCCCAGCTCCGGCAGCGCGTACGGGCCTCGTCGAGGCCGTCCTGGGCCAGGGACTCGGCGAACACGGTGACGCCGCCCCGGCCGCGCGCGTCGTCGTGGACCGACAGTGTGAACCGGTTGCGCTTGCTCACACCGCTGGTGACCTGGATGGCGTAGGTGGCCATGCCCGTGAACAGGGCGAAGCCGACCGCCGCGCCGAACAGCGAGACCAGCTGCCCCCCGGTCGACTGAGGGGTGATGTCGCCGTAGCCCAGGACCGGCACGGTGCCGCCCGCGAAGTAGAGGGCCTCCGGGAAGCCGACGGGCTTGAGGCCGGGCTGGGCGCTGAAGTCCTCCTCCAGCATCGGCCACACGGTCAGCGCCAGGCCGAGGGTGAGCAGCGCGATCCAGGTGACGAAGGTCGCCACCAGGACCACCGGCCCCACCAGGCTGAGCATCCGCCTCGCGGCACGGGGCAGCCGGGCGCTCGCGAACGCCGCCGTGCGCCACACCACCTTGCGGATCCGTCCGGCCAGCAGTCCCTCCGAGTCCGAGTGGAGCACGGTGGCGACGGCGTCGCAGGTGACCAGTACGGAGAACAGCAGTCCGAGAATAGACACGAAGACCATGCGGAGCGCCTACCCAGCCGTCCGAACCCGATACTCCGCGTGTCCGGTGCCTCCCGTGTCCTCCGGACGCGGGAACCGCCCGGACCGCGGAGGGAGGCCCCAGCCCGACCGGTGCCGCGCGGGCATGGCCGGGCGGAGCCCTCAGGGAGCTAGGGGTACTGACCATGGAGGTTGGTAACACCCGCCCCGCCTGACGCAAGTGAAGAGGGCCTTCGGTATCGGTGTGGATTGCGAGATCTGCACCGACCACCGGAAGGCCCTCGATGCCCCGCACTACCCACGCCAACGCCCGCCTGGCCCCCGCAGGACGCCTCGCGTTGGCCCGCTGCGCGGTCGACGACGGCTGGCCGCTGCGGCGTGCCGTCGAACGCTTCCAGACCAGACCCACCACCAAACGCTGGGCCGACCGCTACCGCACCCTGGGCCCAGCAGGGATGATCGACGCCTCCAGCCGCCCGGCCCGCTCCCACCAGCGCGTTCAGTCGCCGGAGCCCACCAGCAGAACCTCCAGGGTGCGCGGGCCGTGCACACCCTCCACCCGGTCCAGTTCGATGTCGCTGGTCGCCGAGGGGCCGCTGATCCAGGTCAGCGGGAGCGACGGGTCCAACAGTCGCACCGCTTGCGGCACCCCGTCCACCACCTGGTCGGCGCGCACCACGCACAGGTGGTAGTCGGGGACCAGGGTGATCACCCGGCGCCCCTGGTCGGGGCCGCCGTCCAGGACGATCGTGCCGGTCTCGGCCACGGCCACCGAGCACCCGGTGACCACGCCGTCCACCCCGTCGAGGCCGCTGACCGGTACCGGCTCCTCGCGCGAGTCGCGCAGCAGCTCGACGGAGGACTCGGCGAACCACTCCTGCGGGACCCCCGCGGGGACCGCCACCCGGGCCGCGCCCCGGCGCTCCAGCGCCGCGGCCACCTCGGCGGCCACACGGTCGGGGGCCACCCGGCGCACCAGCGCACGGTAGTCGTGCAGCCGGTCCTCCAGTACCTCCAACGTGGGACCCACCCCGTGGCTGTCGGCGAAGCCGTCCCCGGGCGCCCGCGTGCGCGGCTCGTCGGCGGGCACGTCTGCCAGCGCCCTCCGCACCCTGGCCAGGATCTGCTCGCGGCTGCTCATCCGCGCTCCTTCCCACGCTTGTCCCACCACTGCCGGAAGGACTCGGCGGGCACGTCGGGCACGTCCCGGGTGTCGGTCCAGGCCCCCACCATCCCGGGCAGGTGGCGCGGGACCGCGTTCCGTCCCAGCTCCGCCGCGCGCTGCACCGCGCCCAGGGCGCGCGGGGAGGACAGTACCGCCTCGGCCCCCGCCATCAGCGCCTTCTCCCCCAGGTGCCCGGAGGAGTCCGCGACCTCCTCGCGCAGGTGCACCAGCACCTCGGGGATGTCGATGGCCACCGGACACACCTCGTAGCAGGCCCCGCACAGCGACGACGCGTACGGCAGCGCCTCGTCCACCTCCGAGGACATCCCGCGCAGCTGCGGGGTGAGGATCGCGCCGATCGGGCCCGGGTAGACCGACCCGTAGGCGTGCCCGCCGGTGCGCTCGTAGACGGGACAGGTGTTCAGGCACGCCGAGCAGCGGATGCAGCGCAGTGCCTGACGGCCCACGGTGTCGGCCAGTACGTCGGTGCGGCCGTTGTCCAACAGCACCAGGTGGAACTCCTGGGGGCCGTCGCCCGGCGTCACCCCGGTCCAGGTGGAGGTGTAGGGGTTCATCCGCTCACCGGTGGAGGAGCGCGGCAGCAGCTGCATGAACACCTCCAGGTCGGACCAGGTCGGCACGATCTTCTCGATGCCGACCACGGAGATCAGGGTCTCGGGCAGGGTCAGGCACATGCGCCCGTTGCCCTCCGACTCCAGCACCACCAGCGTGCCGGAGTCGGCCACCGCGAAGTTGGCGCCCGAGATCGCCGTGCGGGTGCGCAGGAAGCGCTCGCGCAGGTGCACGCGGGCCGCCTCGGCCAGTGCCTTGGGATCGTCGGTCAGTTCCGGGGGCGCGGGCACACCCCACTCGGCCATCTGCTCCAGGAAGATCTCCCGGATCTGGGAGCGACCCAGGTGGATGGCGGGGACCAGGATGTGCGAGGGCAGGTCCTCGCCCAACTGCACGATCAGCTCGGCCAGGTCGGTCTCGTAGGCGGTGATCCCGGCCTCGGCGAGGGCCTCGTTGAGCTCGATCTCCTGGGTGGCCATCGACTTGACCTTGACCACGTCGGTCTCGCCGGTGGCCTTCACCAGGCGGGTGACGATCTCGTTGGCCTCGGCGGCGTCGGCCGCCCAGTGCACCTGTCCGCCCGCCCGCTGGACGGACTCCTCCAGCTGCTCCAGGTAGTGGTCCAGGTGGCGCAGGGTGTGCTCCTTGACGGCCGCGCCCTCGGACCGCAGGTGCTGCCAGTCGTCGTGCAGCTCACCGACGACGGAGGCGCGTTTGTCACGGATGGTGTGGGTGGCCTTGCGCAGGTTGTGCCGCAGCTGGGAGTCGTTGACGGCCTTCTCCGCGGCCTCGGGAAAGGGCGGTATGCCCAGGAACGTGGCGCTCATAGGACGGCGCCCTCCTTCTCAGCAGTGTTTCTTGGGGCCTCCGCTCCGCTTCGGCCCGTGTTCGGGCGCCCGGAGAACGGGAACCTTCGGTACCTCCGGCGTGTTCGCTCGTTCCTCACGAACCCGCCTCCGACCCCTCCAGGACCCCGTGGGCGCCCTCCCTCTCGGTACTGGCCAGGATCTCGGCCAGGTGCACCACCCGCATGCCCGAACGCTGCCGGGACAGGGTGCCGCCGATGTGCATCAGACATGAGTTGTCGACCGCGCACAGCACCTCGGCGCCGGTCTCCACGGCGTGGCGGGCCTTGTCCGCGCCCATGGCCGAGGACACGTCGCCGTTCTTGACCGCGAACGTGCCGCCGAACCCGCAGCACTCGGTGTCTCCGGGCAGGTCCACCAGTTCGAGGCCGCGCACGGCGCGCAGCAGCTGGTAGGGGCGGTCGCCCAGGCCGAGCATGCGCAGCCCGTGGCAGGTGGGGTGGTAGGTGACCTTGTGCGGATAGTAGGCGCCCACGTCGGTCACGCCGAGCGCGTCCACCAGGAACTCGGTGAGGTCGTACACGCGCGGAGCGAGCTCGGCCACCTTGCGGGACAGGCGGCTGCCGCTGCCGCCCAGGCGCGGGTAGTTGTCGCGGACCATGGCCGCGCAGGAGGCGGAGGGGACCACGACGGCGTCGGCGCCCTCGAAGGTCCTGATGAAGCGCACCGCCAGGCGGCTGGCCGGCCGGCGGTAGCCGGTGTTGTAGTGCATCTGGCCGCAGCAGGTCTGGCCCTCGGGGAAGACCACCTCGTGGCCCAGCCGCTCCAGGAGACGCACCACGGCACGTCCGGTGTCGGGGAAGAGTGTGTCGTTGACACAGGTGATGAACAGTGCGACCCGCATGTGCCTCCTTCGTGCCCCGCCGGGTGGCGCCCGGGGGCCGGTCCGCCGCCGGGCGGCCGCTCCTTCGCGTGCCGCCTCGGTGGAATCGCTCGCCACGAGCGTGTAGTGGTCCGACCACTTTTGCATGTCAGGGGACTTGTGGGCAAGAAGAAGGAGAAAAAGGGAGGTTTTGAGAGGCCTGGTTGAAGATTGGTATGATCTCTTTCGAGTGAGGGGTGGCCCGGTCAGAACCGCGGGACGCCCCGCCCCCGCGACCGACACACGAGTTGGAGAGCCACGTGAGCGATCCCGACGGCGAGCGCACTCCCGTCCCCCAGCGTGCCGTCGACCGGATCAAGGCGATGATCGCCGGCGGGCAGGTCGGCCCGGGGGAGCGCCTGCCCACCGAGCGCGACCTGTCCGCCCAGCTCGGGGTCTCCCGCAGTTCCATGCGCGAGGCCATCCGCGCCCTGACCACGCTCGGCGTCCTGGAGTCCCGCCACGGCGCGGGCGTCTACGTCACCGCGCTGCGCCCGGCCGATCTGCTGGAGACCTTCTCCGTGCTGGCCGAGGTCTCCCAGGGGCGGACCCTGCTGGAGGTCCTCCAGGTGCGCCGCATGCTCGAACCCGCCGCCACCGCCCTGGCCGCCGCGCATGCCAGCGACGAGGACCTCGACCGCATCGGGGCGCTGTTGAACCGGATGGAGGGCGGGCCCGACACCGTCTGCACCGACACCGCCACCGCCGACCTCGGATTCCACCAGACCATCGTGGCCAGCACCGGAAACGCCACCCTGGCCGCGATCCACGACGGCCTGTCCTCGCACACCTTCAACGCCCGCGTGTGGGCGGGGCACCGGGAGGCCGGGCTCACCGCCAAGCTCCGCGAGGACCACCAGCGCATCCACGAGGCCCTCGTGGCGCGCGACCCGGACGCCGCCCGGGCCGCCGCGACCGTGCACGTCCTGCGGGTGGAGCGCTGGCTCAGCGCCGACCTGGCCGTCACCGGGAACTGACCGTCACCGTTCGTGCCCGTCCCCGGTCCCTGCGCGGCCCGGTCGGGAAGTCGGCGGTCCGGCCTGTGGAGAACCGCGTGGCGGACGGCTTTCGTGGCACTCTGTGTGTGAGCGGGACCGTGCGGGAAGCGGTGTGCGTACCGGGCGCACACGCCGCCCGCACCGGGCCGCACACGGACCACCACGAACGACGAGGAGTCGCCGGATGTCTGCCAGTACACCACTCCCTCGCACTGAGGACACCGGAGAAGGGGCCCACGCGGCCGTCCCCCTGGACCAGCGGGACGAGTGGACCGCACTGCGCGAACACCGCGAGCGGTGGGGCTCCGCCCACCTGCGCGAGCTGTTCGCCGACGACCCCGGCCGGGCCGGGCGGTACACGCTCGACGCCGGTGACCTCCACGTCGACTACTCCAGGAACCTCGTCACCGACGAGACCCTGCGCCTGCTCGGCGACCTGGCCTCGGCCACCCGCGTCGCGGAGCTGCGCGACGCCATGCTCGGCGGCGAGCACGTCAACCTCACCGAGGACCGGGCCGTGCTGCACACCGCCCTGCGCGCGCCGCGGGGCGAGGTCGTGCGCACCGACGGACACGACGTCGTTCCCGAGGTGCAGCGGGTCCTGGAGCGGATGGCCGACTTCGCCGACCGGGTGCGTGCCCGCGAGTGGCTCGGCCACACCGGCCGGCCGGTGCACAGGATCGTCAACATCGGCATCGGCGGCTCCGACCTGGGGCCCGCCATGGCCTACGAGGCGCTGCGGCCCTACACCGACCGCGGGCTGGAGTTCCGGTTCGTCTCCAACGTGGACGGCACGGACCTGCACGAGGCGCTCGTGGACGCCGACCCGGCCACGACGCTGTTCGTGGTCGCCTCCAAGACCTTCACCACCATCGAGACCATCACCAACGCGACCGCCGCCCGCTCCTGGCTGCTGGACGGCCTGGGCGTGAAGGACGGCGACGACGGCGCCATCGCCAAGCACTTCGTCGCGGTGTCCACCAACGGCGAGGAGGTCGCCGGGTTCGGGATCGACACCCGGAACATGTTCGGGTTCTGGGACTGGGTGGGCGGACGCTACTCCTACGACTCGGCCATCGGGCTGTCCCTGATGGTGGCGGTGGGCCCCGAGAGGTTCCGCGAGATGCTCGCCGGCTTCCACCTGATGGACACCCACTTCGCGACGGCCCCCGTCGAGCGCAACCTGCCGTTCCTGCTGGGCCTGCTCGGCGTCTGGTACGGCAACTTCATGGGCGCCGAGAGCCACGCGGTACTGCCCTACAGCCAGAACATGGAGAAGTTCCCCGCCTATCTCCAGCAGCTCGACATGGAGTCCAACGGCAAGTCGGTACAGCGCGACGGTCGGCCCGTCAGCTGGCAGACCGGACCGGTGGTGTGGGGAACCCCGGGGACCAACGGCCAGCACGCCTACTTCCAGCTGCTGCACCAGGGCACCCGGTTCGTGCCCGCCGACCTCATCGGCTTCGCCAACCCGGCCCCCGACCTGCCCGAGAGGCTGGTGCCCCAGCACGACCTGCTCATGGCCAACCTGTTCGCCCAGGGGCAGGCACTGGCCTTCGGCAAGAGCGCGGAGGAGGTCGCCGCGGAGGGTGTGGAGGCGGACCTGGTTCCGCACCGCACCTTCGAGGGCAACCGCCCCACGACCACCATCCTCGCCGACCGGCTCAGCCCGTCGGTGCTCGGTCAGCTGGTCGCCCTCTACGAGCACAAGGTGTTCGTGCAGGGCGCGGTGTGGAACATCAACTCCTTCGACCAGTGGGGTGTGCAGCTGGGCAAGGTCCTGGCCAAGCGGGTCGAGCCCGCCCTCACCGAGGGCGCCGACGTGCCCGGTCTGGACGCCTCCACCGTGTCGTTGGTGCGGCGGTACCGGTCCATGCGCGGTCGCTGACCGGCGCGGAGTACGGTTCCCCACCGCGCGGGTGAGCCGGTGGGGCCGCCGGCTCGCCCGCGGGCGGCCTCCAGGGGCGTGCCGGATCCGGGCGACCACCGGTCGCGGCGGTGCCGTCGAAGCCTGGGGTGGGACCGGATGTGGCCAGTGCCAGCGAGCGCACCCGCCCGGGGCCCGTCCCGGGGGCGCGGCGCTCGCGGCACCGCCCCGCCGCCCCCGGCAGGTCAGGACGCGCGGGAAAACTTCTTGCTCGCCCCGGACGGGTCCGGCTAGCCTGGTTCCCAACATGCGTCACTGACATCGAGACCGACGATCCGCCGAGCGCGCGGGGCTCGCCCACCACCGGGCTGGAGCCGTATCCCCGCTCGGCGTGTACCCGAGTTCCAAAGATCCGTGGTGCGGTCTCGATGTCGACGACTCCCGTCGTCCACCGGACAGACCGCGACCACGCGCGTCCGGGCGCATCGAGGCCCACCCCAGACGAAGGGTGGTCCCACACCATGACTCTCCCCGGCACGACCCCGACGTCCCCGAGCGGCTCCCCGCTGCTGCGCGCCCGCGATCTGGCCAAGGCCTACGGGGCGCACGTGGTGTTCGACGGGATCAGCGTGGACGCCGCCCCCGGTCAGCGGCTCGGCCTGGTGGGGGAGAACGGCACCGGCAAGTCCACCCTCCTGCGGCTGCTCGCCGGACGGGAGGAGCCCGACGCCGGGCACGTAGAACGCCCCGACGACACCGGTTTCCTGTACCAGGAGCTGCCCCACCCCCCGGAGACGACCCTGGCCGAGGTGGTCGACGAGGCCCTCGAACCGGCACGTGAGGTGGAGCGGCGTCTGAACGCCGGCGCGGCTGCGCTGGACGGCTCGCCCGAGGACGGGCGGGTCCTGCGGGAGTACTCCGAGGCGCTGACCGAGGCCGAACGGCTGGAGGTGTGGGACGCCGGGCGCCGGGCCGAACTGGTGGTGGCGGGCCTGGGCCTGGACGGGATCGCCCCGGACCGGCCGGTGGGGCGGATGTCGGGCGGCCAGCGCGGGCGGCTGGGCCTGGCGGCCCTGCTGATCCGGCGACCGCGCGCCCTGCTGCTGGACGAGCCCACCAACCACCTGGACGACCAGGCACTGGAGTTCCTGGAGGGATACCTGCGGGGCCTGCCGGACCTGGTGGTGCTGGCCAGCCACGACCGGGTGTTCCTGGACGCGGTGTGCACCGGACTGGTCGACCTGGACCCGGCCGTGGACGGGCCCGTGTACTACGGCGGCGCCTACTCCTTCCACCTGCGGGAGAAGCAGGTGGAGCGGGAGCACTGGGAACAGCGCTACCAACGCGAGCAGGCCGCCCTCAGGGGCCTGCGTGAGTCGGTGCACGGCACCGCCCGACGGGTTTCGCACGACGCTCCGCGCAAGGACAACGAGAAGATGGGTCACGACTACCGCGGCGGACGCGTCGAAAAGCAGGTCTCGCGCCGGGTGCGCGACGCCCGGGGCCGGCTGGAGGAACTGGAGCGCGACCAGGTGCGCAGGCCGCCCCGGCCGCTGGAGTTCACCGTCCCGCTCACCCGCGCCCCGGGTCCGGCCGACGGCAACGCCATCACACTGCGGGACCTGGTGGTTCCGGGCCGGTTGCGCCTGGAGCACCTGGACGTGCCCTCGGACGGGCGCCTGCTGGTCACCGGGCCCAACGGGGCGGGCAAGTCCACGCTGCTGTACGCCCTGGGACGCCGACTGCGACCGGAGTCGGGCCAGGTGCTGTGGCGGCGCGGGGTGTCGGTCGCCCTGCTGGAGCAGCACGTGGTCTTCACCGACCCCGAGCGAACTCCGCGCGCGCTCTACGAGGCGCTCAACGGCGCACGGGCGGACGTGCCGCGCCTGACTGATCTGGGTCTGGTGGCACCGCGCGACCTGGACCGGCCCGTGGGCGCGCTGAGCGTGGGACAGCGGCGTCGACTGGCCCTCGCGATGCTGGTGGGGCACTCTCCGGACGTGTTGCTGTTGGACGAGCCGACCAACCACCTGTCCCTGGCACTGGCCGAGGAACTGGAGGAGGCGCTGGGTACCGCACCGGGCGCGGTGGTGGTGGCCTCGCACGACCGGTGGCTGCGCCGTAACTGGACCTGGTCGGAGCTGCGGTTGGCCGACGGCGCGGTCGTCGAGCACGGGGAGCCCGCGACGTCGTAGGAACCCCGCCCCGGGCCCTCCGGCGCGGTCCGGCGCGGCCCGGGGTGACCGGCGCGGACGCTGGAAACCCCGGTGCGACTTGTGCAGACTCCTCGTAGCAGGCCTACTACGCGAGGTGAGGTCGGGAGTGGGGCGTACATGACCGCGCCGATGGACGCGCCCGAGTCGTCCCAGCACGCCGAGCCCGATGCGGCGGCCGCCAGGGGAGCGGGCGCGGCGAACCGGTCCCTGCGCCAGATCGCTTGGCAGCGGTTCCGCGGGGACCGGGTCGGGATGGCAGGGGGAATCGTCGTCGTCCTGCTCGTCCTGGTCGCGCTCCTCGCCCCGCTGCTCACCTCCTGGTTCGGTTACCCGCCCAACCAGTTCCACCAGGACCTGATCGATCCGCTCACCGGCGGTGTCCTGCGCGACCCCGCCGCCCCCTCCCGGGAACTCGACCCCTGGGGCGGCATCAGTGCCCAGCACCTGCTCGGCGTGGAACCCGTCAACGGCCGCGACCTGTTCAGCCGCATCGTCTACGGCGCCCGTACCTCGCTCCTGGTCGCCACGGTCGCCACCCTGGTGTGCGTCGTCATCGGTACCGTCCTCGGGGTCGTCGCCGGGTACTTCGGCGGATGGACCGACGTGGCCATCAGCCGGGCCATGGACATCTTCCTGGCCTTCCCGCTGCTGCTGTTCGCCATCGCCCTGGTGGGGGTCGTCCCCGACGGGGCCTTCGGCCTGACCGGGAACAACCTGCGCATCGGTGTACTGGTCTTCATCATCGGGTTCTTCAACTGGCCCTACATCGGCCGCATCGTGCGCGGGCAGACCCTCACGCTCAAGGAACGCGAGTTCGTGGAGGCCGCCCGCAGCCTCGGCGCGGGCAGCGCCCACATCGTCTTCCGCGAGATCCTGCCCAACCTCCTCACACCGATCCTGGTCTACTCCACCCTGCTCATCCCCACGAACATCCTGTTCGAGGCGGCCCTGAGCTTCCTGGGCGTGGGCATCAACCCGCCCATGGCCACCTGGGGCGGCATGCTGGACAACGCCCTGCGCTTCTACACCACCTCCCCGCACTTCGTGATCATCCCCGGACTGGCCATCTTCGTGACCGTCCTGGCCTTCAACCTCTTCGGTGACGGGCTGCGCGACGCCTTCGACCCCCGCTCCTCCGACTGACGGGTCCGGGCGGGCGTGCCCGGGTCCTCCCCGTGTCCCGGGGCCGTGCGCCGCACGGCCCCAGCAGCGAATCCGACCAGGAGGCAGAGTGACCACCCATCACCTCACACACGCGGACCCCTCCCGGCGCCGCCGCGGGCGCGGCCGGGTGAGCGCGCCCCTGGCGCTGGGGGCGGCCGCGGCCCTGCTGCTGGCCGCCTGCGGTGGTGCGGGCGGCGGCGGGGGAGGAGGGGAGACCGACGCGGAGTTCAACGAGGGCGAGAGTTCGATCGTCAACCCCTCCGACCAGACCGGCGGCACCCTGCGCTACGCGGTCTCCTCCGACTTCGACTCGCCCGACCCCGGAAACACCTACTACGCGTTCAGCTGGAACTTCAGCCGCTACTACGCGCGCACCCTGCTCACCTACACCGGGGCGCCGGGGGAGGAGGGCACCGAGCTCCAACCCGACCTGGCCGAGGCCATGCCCGAGGCCGACGAGGACTTCACCGAGTGGACGGTGCGCATCAAGCCGGGCCTCACCTACGAGGACGGGTCGGAGATCACCGCGCAGGACGTCAAGTACGCCATCGCGCGCAGCAACTTCGGCGCCCAGGCGCTGCCCAACGGCCCCAAGTACTTCCAGGACCTGCTGGCCGACAGCGAGGACTACGAGGGCCCCTACGCGAGCGAGGGCGAGCCGCTGGCCGGATTCGACGGGATCGAGACACCGGACGACCACACCCTGGTCTTCCACCTCGACAGGAGCTTCGCCGAGTTCCCCTACGTGCTCATCCAGCCGCAGACCGCGCCGGTCCCGCCCGAGGCCGACCGCGGCGAGCGGTACCAGAGCCGTGTCGTCTCCTCGGGGCCCTACAAGTTCGACGGCGAGTACCGGCCCGGCGTGTCCCTGGACCTGGTGCGCAACGACCAGTGGGACGCCTCCACCGACCCCACCCGCGCCGCGCTGCCGGACCGGATCGAGGTGGAGCTGGGAGTCGACCAGAACGAGATCGACCAGCGCCTGGTCAACGGGGAGCTGGACGTCGACCTGGCCGGGACCGGGGTGGGACCGGCGATGAAGGGCACCCTGATCACCGACGAGAACGAGCGGGACAGCGTCGACAACCCGCAGAGCAGCACCCTGCGCTACGTCAACATCAACACCGTCCTGGAGCCGCTGGACGACCCGGCCTGCCGTCAGGCGATCATGTACGCGGCCGACCGCGACGCGCTGCAACGGGCGTGGGGAGGCGACATCGGCGGCGACATCGCCACCCAGATCATGCCCGGTGCGCTGCCGGGCGCTGATCCGAGCATCAACCCCTACCCCTCGGAGGACAACGCGGGTGATCTGGACATGGCCCGGCAGAAGCTGGAGGAGTGCGGTGAGCCCGACGGGTTCTCCACCTCCGTCGGGGCCCGCTCCGACCGTCCCGCCGACGTGAGCACGGCCGAGGCCCTGCAGCAGGCACTGGCGCGGGTGGGGATCGAGGTGCGGATCAGGCAGTACCCGTCGGACACCTACACCAACACCCAGGCCGGTTCGCCGTCCTTCGTGCACGAGAACGACCTGGGTCTGACCGTGTACGGGTGGGCGCCGGACTGGCCCAGCGGCTACGGGTTCATGAGCAAGATCCTGGACGGCGACGCCATCCAGGACGCGGGCAACGCCAACGTCTCCGAACTGGACGACGACCAGATCAACGCGTGGTTCGACGAGGTCGTCACGGTGGAGGACCCCGACGAGCGCGCCTCGATCTACACGCAGATCGACCAGCGGGCCATGGAGCAGGCGGCGATCCTTCCGGCGGTGTTCGAGCGGACGGTGCTGTACCGGCCCCCGAACCTGACCAACGCGTACTACCACGTGGGCTACTCGATGTACGACTACATGGCGTTGGGGACCACTCGGAACTAGATGTACTGACCACAGAGGTTGGTAACACCCACCCGGCTGACACACACAAAGAGGGCCTCCGGTATCGGTGTGGATTGCGACGTCTACACCAACCACCAGGAGGCCCTCGATGCCCCACACTAC
>NZ_VWVU01000006.1 GCF_008638365.1 Nocardiopsis quinghaiensis
GCAAGGACGGGCTGCGGGTGCAGTTGGCCCGCCAGTACTACGCCGAGCACCACGCGGTGCCCTCCCAGTCCGCGCTGACCGACGCGATCTCCGTCTTGGAAGGACGCGCTATGGACCAAGAACCCCAACCCATCCACCTGCGGCTGGCCACCCACCGCACCGAGAACGGCGACCAGGTGGTCATCGACCTGGGCACCCCGGACGGGAGGTGCGTGGTCGCCGGCCCCGACGGCTGGCACATCGCCGAACGCAGCCCGGTGCTGTTCCGGCGCACCAAGCTGACCAGCCCCATGACCGAGCCCGGCCCGGCCGGGCAGACCACCCAAGGCCTGGCCGCGCTGCGGGACCTGCTCAACGTGGACGAGCCCTCCTTCCGGCTCATCGTGGGGTGGATGGTGGCCGGGATGATGCCCGACCTGCCCCACCCGATCCTGGGCGGCAAGGGCGAGCAGGGCACCGGCAAGTCCACCGCGCTGGAGATGCTGATCAACCTGCTCGATCCCTCCCCGGCCGCGCTGCGGTCGCTGCCGCGCGACATCAAGACCTGGGCCACCGTCGCCTCCGCGTCGTGGGCGGTGTGCCTGGACAACGTCTCGGTCATCCCGATGTGGCTGTCGGACACCCTGTGCAAGGCGGTGACCGGTGACGGCCTGGTCGACCGGGCCCTGTACTCCGACGACGACGTGTCCGTCCTCAGTTTCCGACGACTGATCGCGCTCACCTCGATCGACACCGGTGCTCTGGCCTCGGACCTGTCCGAGCGGATGCTGACCGTGGAGTTCCTGCCCATCAAAAGGGAGCAGCGCCGCCCCCACAACGAGGTCGCCGCCGCCTACACCCGCGACGCGCCCGCCATCCGGGCCGCCCTGCTGGACCTGCTGTGCCGGGTGCTGGCCGAGCTACCCACCACGCACCTGGACGAGCTGCCCCGCATGGCCGACTTCGCACGCATCCTCGGGGCTCTGGACACGGTCCTGGGCTGGAACACCCTGGACACCTACCTGACCGCCTCCCAGGTGACCACCGCCGACCTGCTCGACGCCAAACCGTTCACCAGCGCGGTGGCGGACTTCATCGACGAGCGCGGGTCATGGACCGGGTCCATCAGCCAACTCCTGGACCTGATCCCCGCCCCGGACCCGCGGCCCCGCTCCTGGCCGGTGGACGCCACCCGCGCCTCCGGCCAGCTCAAGCGGGACGCCCCGGTGCTGAGGTCGATCGGGATCAGCGTGGCCGAGGCCGGGCGGTCCAAGGAGCGCCACCGCCGCCAGCTCTACACCTTCACCGCCCACAGCCTCGACGGCCAGGCCCCGCAGCCTCCGCACGCTGATCCTGCCCCGGACACCACGGTGACCAGGCAGGACACCCTTTTTTTTGACCAGGCAGTCACATCTGACCCCAGGGGCACGGAGACTCCAGGCTCCGCAGCCTCCGCACCAGGCTCCGCTCGTCATCCCAGGTCACAGCAGGTTGCGGAGGCTACGGAGCCTGCGGAGGCTGGCTTCCCCCCACTCTCTGAAAAGACGTCCGCCGAACCCGTGGAGATCGGCCCGTGCACCACGTGCGGAGCGGGATTCCGCCGATTCGAGGCCACGACCCATCCGCGGGTGTGCACCAGCTGTGCGCACCGCCACCGCACCTGACCACGCTCATCCGAAAGCGGCCCCGGACCCGATGCCTGCCAGCCCGGCCGGGGCCGCACCCAACCCGAAGGAAAGGCACTCCCAGCATGACCGAACACCGCAAGCGCCGCCTGGACCTGGCCAAGGTCCGCGTGATCGGACCGCCCGAGACCGTCGACCAGGTCGTGGACGCCATCACCGACGCACTGCCGTCCGCCGACCCGTCCGGGGCCTACCCGAGCCGCCACAATCCCGACCACGTCCGCGTCTACCTGGAGGTCGCACCCGAATGAGCACCGTCAAGGTCCCCAGGATCCCCGCCCAGCGCACCCGCGGCTGGCTCACGGTCGACGACTTCTGCGAGGAGCTGATGATCAGCCGCGACACCTTCTACGACTGGCGCAAGAAGGGACGCGCTCCCAAGTGCGCGAAGCTGCCCAACGGAAGTCTGCGGATCCGCCGATCCGAGTTCGAGAAATTCATGACCAGCGCTGAGGACAACGCTCGATGATCGACCCCGATGACCTGAGCTACCAGGTGCGGATCTGGAAGACCGAGGTCTACCAGGGAGCTCGCGTCACCACGCACACCGTGCGCTGGCGAGTGGAAAAGAAGCCCCACCGCCAGCCCCACGGGTCGTCCGCTCAGGCCGAAGCGTTCCGCTCCCAGCTCATACAGGCACAGAGCAAAGGTGAGGGATTCAGCATCAGCCGCGGTCTTCCCGTGGGGCTGCTCCGGGCTGAGATGGAGAAGAAGGCCGAGACCAGGGAGGAGGTGACATGGCACGACTTCGCAGTCTCCTACGTGGACCACAAGTGGCCCGACATCTCCGCCAAGCACCGGGGCAACATCTCGTTCGCACTCACGATGGCGACGACCGCCCTGTTCACCACCGAACGAGAGATGCCCGACCCTGTCTTGCTCCGCGCCGCGCTCCGGCGGTTCGCCTACAGCAAGACGTTCCGGGCCGGCGACCGACCCCAGGAAGTGGCCGACGCCTTGCAATGGGTCTCTGAGCATTCGCGGCCGATCTCGGACCTACAGGACTCGTCGGTGGCCAAGGCCGCCCTCCAGGCGGCGATCCGGGATCTGAACGGCAAGAAACTGGTGATCGGATCGCAGCGCCGCAACCACGGCATCCTCAAGGCTGCTCTGAGGTACGCCGTCGACCAAGGTCTGCTCGAACAGAACCCGATCGGTGAGCTGGAGGCGTCCGGGTCCCGCTCCATCCACCAGGTCGACCGGCGGTGTGTGGTCAACCCGAAGCAGGCCCGCTCTCTCCTCGACAAGGTGCGGGAGTACGGCTACGAGGAGACCGAGCGGCGCCGGGGCATGAAGTCCGGCCCGCGACTCGTGGCGTTCTTCGGGTCGATGTACTACGCCGCGCTCCGCCCCGAGGAGGCAGTCAACCTCCACAAGCACGACCTGTCCCTGCCAGCCCCGAAGCGCGAGACCACCGAGGAGGGGCGTGAGGTGGTCTCCTACGGCTGGGGGACGTTGTATGTGGGCGAGGTGACACCGGACGCCCGGCCGGAGTTCACCGACGACGGCACCAGCCGTGACACTCGTAAAAGTCCCAAGCAGCGAGGCGAGGGGGAAGTCCGGCCAGTCCCCTGCGACCCCGAACTGACCAGACTGCTCTGGGAGCACATGGAGAAGTTCGGCACCGACCCCAAGGGGCGGCTGTTCACCGGAATCCGAGGCGGTCCTCTGGCGACGATCACCTACCGGCGTGCGTGGGAATGGGCACGTGAGGAGGCCTTGAGCGACGCTGAGGCGGCCTCTCCGCTCGCGAGGCGTCCCTACGACCTTCGACACACCTGCGTGTCCACGTGGCTCAACGCGGGCGTCTCGGAGACGCTCGTGGCCCAGTGGGCAGGGCACAGCGTGGGTGTGCTCAAGAAGATCTACGCCAAGTGCCTCGTGGGAGAGGAGGACCGGGCGAAGGAGCAGATCGAGGAGGCCCGCCGACGCTTCTGAGACTTCAGCGCGTATTCAGCGCGGCCACCCACTGAAAGCCGCCACGGTCCACCGACAGCCACCGACGCACGAAAAGGCCCCGCCATCTGTTTACACAGGTGGCGGGGCCTTTTTGCATGTGTGTGGGTTGTGGCTAGGGGCGGGGTCGAACCGCCGACCTTCCGCTTTTCAGGCGGACGCTCGTACCAACTGAGCTACCTAGCCGCGCTCACCGATCTCTCGGCGACAGCGGTCCTGACGGGATTTGAACCCGCGGCCTCCACCTTGACAGGGTGGCGAGCACTCCTAACTGCTCCACAGGACCTTGTTCTGTTGTCGCGCCGGGCCGCGTGGCCCCGCACGTCGTTGCGCTTCTCATTCTGCCAGATGTCCGGCAGTGCTCGAACCGCGTCGTACCCCCAACGGGATTCGAACCCGCGCTACCGCCTTGAAAGGGCGGCGTCCTAGGCCGCTAGACGATGGGGGCCCGTGTGACATGCCAAGCATAGGGGAGATACCCGACCAACACCAAAGTGATTCCCCCGAGCGTCCGTTATTCACCCTACCTGCGGGAACACCACCGTCAGGGTGTGCGCTCGGCGCCGCCGGTCTCCTCCTCCGAACCCGAGGCCGGTTCTCCCACGGGGCGGTCCGGATCGGCCTCGATGTGCCGCTCGACCTGCGCCGACGTGAGCCCGACCCCGCCCAGGTCGATGTCGTCGCGCGCCTGGAGGCGCCCGGTTTCGGCATCGAAGTACAGAACCGACGCCTGGTACGGGATCGGACGGTCGGATTCGTGATCCAGGCCACGCAGCCCTGCACCGCCGGTGGATCCCTGCACCAGGAACCTGGTGCCCAGGTCGGTCAGCTCGGTGGAGCGCAGGTGCTCGCCACCCGTCAGGACGAGGGGCACCACCCCGTCGAACGCCTCCGCCTGCGTGCGCGTGTGCATCAGGGCCACGTCCACGTCCTCCTTGGAGCGGATCACCTCCTCGGCCTCCTCCTCGCCCTGGGCGGCCACCTCGGCGGCGTTCGGGTTGAGGCGGGTCGCGTCCGGGCTGTACCGGGGGTCCCCCGATCCGTAGAAGGTCAGGCCGCCCACCTCCTGGATCTCCCCGTCCAGCACCACGGCGTTCTCCTGCGCCTCCACGGCGCGCTGCGTGCCCATGGAGTCATGCTGGCCGCGCACCCACACGTACGGGACGTCCAGCTCGCCGATCTCGTCGGCGAACACGTCCTCGGCCGCGCTGCCACGGTCGGTGAGGTCTCCCGAGTCCACCACCATGTCCGCCCCGTACTGGTCCAGGAGCGTGCTGATGATGCTCCACGACGCCGGGTTCAGCTGGATGTCGGACACGTGCAGCACACGGATCACCGACTCGTCCTCCTCGTACACGGGAAGAGTGGAGGTGGCCTCGTAGATCATCGCGACGTTGCCGACCAGGCCCGCCAGCTGTTCCTGGTACTGGCTGAACCGGCCCACCACCTCCTCGGCGCTGCCCACCACCTGCGGCGCGCCCGCGATCAGGCCCGTGTACCGGGGCTCGGCGATGGCGCTGGGGTTGAAGGTGTTGGCGGCGACGGCGCCGGAGGCCGCGAGCACGCCCAGCGAGACGAGCGCGCTGGCCAGGGCCCGCCACACGTTCCGGAAGAGCAGCAGCCCCGTCACGGCCGCCCCGAGTGCCGCGGCGAGCGCCGCGCGCACCAGCAGGTCGATCACCCCGGCGCGCAGGTCGGAGCCGATGCCCGCCGCCATGCGGTTGATGGCGTCGGGGTCGGTGAAGACCTTCTCGGCCGCGGACAGCCGGATGTCGGTGATGGTCGCCTCGAGCTTGAGAGGGGCGTTGTGGGTGTCGAAGGCCAACTGCCCCAGCGGGGCGACGTTGACGACCGTCTCACCGTGCCACTGGGGGCTCAGGCCCAGCGTGACGTCCGCGGGGCCGATGGGGGTGACCACATGCCCGCCCAGCGCCAGGCCCAGCCAGCCTCCGACCAGGCCCGCCACGACGACGCATCCCCACCTCCACGCGCGTCCCGCACGCAGCCGGTCGAAGGTGCCGCGGAGCCGCTGGAGGGCTCCACGGAAGTCGTACCCGCGGATCGCTTCCCAAGACAACACACCCCCCATCATGCCGTCGTGGGAGGCCGTTCCCAATGTTTCCTCCCCTCCAGAGTGTTATGTCTCTTCCGAAGCACCCTGGTCAGGCAGCACAATGGCGGACGTGGTGGAACTGACACGCAGGGACTTCGAGGAACTGGTCGCCGACGCCCTGGACCAGATCCCGTCCGAGCTGGCGGGGCTGATGGACAACGTGGTGATCACCGTCGAGGAGGAGTCCCCGGACGGGCTGCTCGGCCTGTACGAGGGCATCCCGCTGACCGAGCGCGGGGACGCCTACTTCGGTGTGCTGCCCGACCAGATCTTCATCTACCGGCGCAACATCTGCGCCTTCTGCGAGACCCCCGAACAGGTGGTGGAGGAGGTCCTGGTCACCGTGGTGCACGAGATCGCCCACCATTTCGGGATCGACGACGCCAGGCTGACCGAACTCGGCTGGGGCTGATCCGCCACGCCCGCCCGGTCCCCTCCCCCGCGCCGCGGCCCCCCGTGTGAGCACCTCGGACAACCCTCTGTGCAAACTAGGGAACTATTAGCACATACCTGGCATTCCTGGTCACCTCCGAGCTCCCGCTCGGATTATCCGTACCGAGGAGAACGATCCGTTCATGACCTGCGGAGAGTATGACCGAATCCACCCTGGCATTCCTTACTCACAGCAACGAATCAGACACGAATTCCCGGAAAAGGCTTGCGATGAAGCCCACCTTCCGGAACTGTTGGTTATTGGGACACGACACAGCGTGATTACAACCCTGTAACAGTAAGGGAGTGCCGGGTGGCCAATCCGCGCCTCGACAACACACCTGACAACGGAGACCACGAGTCTTCGAGCGCCCCCAACAGCGACGACTGGCGGAGCAGCTACCGCGACGTCATGGCGATCAGCGAGTTCCGCTCCGTCTGGCTCGCCCACGCCCTGTCGATGATCGGCACGAACCTGCTGAAC
Organism: Nocardiopsis quinghaiensis; assembly: GCF_008638365.1. Taxonomy (GTDB): domain Bacteria; phylum Actinomycetota; class Actinomycetes; order Streptosporangiales; family Streptosporangiaceae; genus Nocardiopsis; species Nocardiopsis quinghaiensis. Next base: position 6,650 of record NZ_VWVU01000006.1, read on the forward strand.
ATCGCCACCAGCGTCCTCGTCTTCCAGGTGACCGGATCGGCGCTCGCCGCGGGCGTCACCCTGGCCCTGACCTTCCTGCCCCCGATCATCAGCCCCCTGATCGCGGGACTCGCCGACCTCCTCCCCCGCCGACGCGTCATGGTCGCCTGCGATATCGTGCGAGCGGCCGTCATCGTGCTCATCGGCATCCCCGGTATGCCGATCTGGGCCATCTGGGTGCTGCTGTTCTGCTCGGTGGTGCCGTCGGTCCCCTTCGCCGCGGCCCGAGCCGCGATGATGGCCGAGATCGTGCAAGGCGAGCGCTACGTGGCGAGCACCGCCATCATCCAGCTGACCACGCAGGTCGGCATGCTCGCCGGGCTGGTCGCCGGCGGTGTGATCGTCTCCTACGTGGGCCCCAACATCACCGTGATGTCGACCGGCATCCTCTTCGTGCTGTCCGCCCTCGTCGTGCTGCTGGGGGTCAGGGCTCGCCCCTCGCCCCGCGCGGAGAAGGAGGACCGTCCCGGGTTCCTGGCCATGACCCGCGACGGAGCCAAACTCGTCTTCGCCGACCCGCGTCTGCGCACCCTGGCGCTGCTCGCCTGGCTCGCCGGTCTGTACGGCATCCCCTATGGCCTGGCCAACCCCATGGCCGAGGAGATCGGCGCGGGTCCGGCCGCCGCGGGGTTCATCATGGCGGGCGCCTCGGTCGGCGCCTTCGCCGGCGGGCTCGTCCTGACGCGGATCATCCCGCCGCCCACCCGCATGCGCCTGCTCGGCCCGCTGGCGGTGCTCACCTGCGTGCCCCTGCTGCTGTGGCTGGCCAGTCCGCCGCTGTGGCTGATGGTGACGGCCCTGGCGCTCTGCGGCGTCGCGGGTTCCTACCAGTTCGTGGCCAACGCGGCGTTCGTGCTGTGCGTGCCCAAGGAGGGCCGCGGTCTGGCCTTCGGACTGGTCGCGGCGGGGCTTCAGGCCGCACAGGGCGTGAGCATCCTGATCGCCGGGTTCTTCGCCGAGCACTTCGGCACCGGAGCCGTCATCGCGTCGGCCGGTGCCCTCGGCGTCGTCTGCGCGACGCTGCTGGCGATCCCGTGGTCGCGGATGGCCGGGCAGACCATCGAGCAGATGAACGCGACCGAGAACGCTGCCTAGGGCGTGTGTCCGCCGGAACCGCCCTAGTGTTCCTTGCCGCGTTCCGCGGGGGTGTCGCGGGTCTCCTCGACCTCGCGCTCCTCCCGCGGAACGCGCAGCTCACGGCGTTCCCAGCCCGGGTGTGCTCTGAGGGTCCACATCAGTTCTCGCTCGGCTTTCCCTGGAAGTTGCGGATGATCTGCTCCAGCAAGGAGCGCTTCTCGTTCTCGGCCGGCATGATCAGCCAGGCCAGGATGTAGACGAAGACGCCGCTGAACCCGAGGACCGTCAGGACCACGAAGGCCAGGCGGACGATGGTGGAGTCGATGTTGAGGAACTCGGCGATCCCGCCGCACACACCGGCCAGATACCGGTCGGAGCCACTGCGTCGGAAGCGCTTGTTCTGGTAGTTCTCGTTCATGTCTCCACCTTGCCCCCTCCCCACGACGATTCCCATCGGGGAGAGCCCTGGTGTCTCCCCTGACATCCCCCGAGCCCCCTGGAGGGGTACGGGTACGGGGCGCCGGAACACCCCTTGGAGGTTTCGACGGCGGAGGGGCCGGCGACGTTCCTGAGACGTGTCCCACAACACGGGGGCACGGCCTCCCCGGCCCGGGAAAGCCGTGCGCCCCTGTGATGGGAGCCGTGGGCTGGCGCGGCGGGAGTCCCCTGTGCCCACGCGGGCCCTGTGCCTACGCGGAGTTCCTGGCGTCCTTCCCGTCCCGGGAGCCGCTCTCCGCGTCCTCTCCGCCTTCCCTGTCCTGTTCCGCGCCGCCGACGGTGGTGGCCAGCGGCTTCTCGGTGATGAACCAGGAGAGCGCGAACCCGACCAGCGCGATCGGAACCACGTAGAGGAAGATCGGGGGCAGGGCACCGGCGAAGGCGTCCACGATGAAATCGCGCACCGGGCCGGGCAGGCTCTGCAGCATCTCCGGAGTCATGGAGCTGATCCCGGCCTCACCGCCCTCGAACTCCAGACCGCCGCCCGGCACGTCGGCCACCCGCTCGTTGAGACGGGACACGAAGACCGATCCGAACACGGCGATGCCGAAGGACGCACCGATCTGGCGGAAGTAGTTGTTCGCCGAGGTGGCGGCGCCGAGGTCGCGGCGGGGAGCCGTGTTCTGCACGATCAGCACCAGGTTCTGCATCACCATGCCCACGCCCAGGCCCATGACCAGCATCGCCGAGCCGTTGTAGAGGTAGGAGGTGTCGGCGTCCATCCGGGAGAGCAGGACCAGGCCCAGCGTGATGATGGCGGTGCCGATGATGGGCCAGTGCTTGTAGCGGCCGGTCGCGGAGATGAGGCGGCCCGTCGTGATGGTGCTGGTGAGCATGCCGAGCACCATGGGAAGCATGAGCAGTCCGGACTCGGTGGCGCTGGCACCCTTGACCATCTGCAGGAACGTGGGCAGATAGGAGACCGTGGAGAACATCGCGATACCCACCGTGATGCCGATCAGCGCGGTGAGGACGAAGTCGCGGTCACGGAAGAGACGCAGCGGGATGATCGGCTCGGCCGCGCGCCGCTCCACCCACACGAACAGGAACGCCGCCGCGACCGCTCCGGCGCCCAGGCCGAGGATCTGCGGGCTCACCCAGTCGTAGGTGTGGCCGCCCCAACTGGTCACCAGCACCAGGCACACGCTCGTGGCGGCCAGGAGCACGGTGCCCGTGTAGTCCAGCTTCGGCCTGGGCCCCTCGGGCTTGGGCAGGCGGATCATGGTCGCCGCCGCGACCAGGGCGATCGCCCCCAGGGGCAGGTTGATGTAGAAGATCCAGCGCCAGTCCAGGTGGTCGGTGAAGAAGCCGCCGAGCAGCGGACCGGCGATCGAGGAGACCCCGAACACGGCGCCCATGATGCCCATGTACTTGCCGCGCTCCCGCGGGGAGACGACGTCGGCGATGATCGCCTGGGCGCTGATCATCAGGCCGCCGCCCCCGATGCCCTGCAGGGCGCGGAAGAGGATGAGCTGGGTCATGTCCTGGGCGATCCCGGACAGCACGGATCCGAGCAGGAAGACCACGATCGCGAACAGGTACACGTAGCGGCGGCCGAAGATGTCGCCCGCCTTGCCGTAGATGGGCATGCCGACGGTGGCCGCGAGCATGTACGCGGTGACGACCCAGGACAGGTGCTCCAGGCCGTTGAGCTCGCCGACGATGGTGGGCAGGGCCGTGGCGACGATGGTCTGGTCCAGGGAGGCCAGCAGCATCGTCAGGATGATCGCCAGGAAGATCCAGCGCAGCCTGGTGCGGCTGGGAGTGGTGGGCATGGGACTCCGTTCGCCTGCTAGGAGGCCCCGAGGGGCCGGAGTGCCCCGGTCAGCTGGTGGGCGTGGACGGCCCGTAGGCCTCGCCCAGATGGCGGAAGGCCGCGCGGATCTTGGCGCGGACGTCCGCGGTCTCCTCGCTCTCCGAGAAGTGGAGGCTCTTCATGGTGTGGCGCATCACCGACATGGCCGACGCGGCGACCAGGAGGGGCTGGTCGTCCTCGGGCGAGACGCCGGTCCGCTCGGCGATGGCCGCGGCGAGTTCCATTTCCACGTTGTGGAAGCGGGCGAGCATGCCGCGCACGAGCTGGGGCTCGCGTTCCATGAGTTTCCTGCGCAGGCGCATGTCGGCGCGCTGCGTGGCGAGGTCGTCGGTACTGACCAGGAACGTGATCAGCACGGTGATGAGGTCCTCGACGAAGTCGCCGGTGGGGCCGCCGTTGACGAACTCCCGCCGCGTCTCCTCGTCGGGAGTCCCCGGAACGTCGCCGAGGAGGGCGTCCTCCTTGGTGGCGAAGTAGTTGAAGAAGGTCCGGGTGGAGACGTCGGCCTCGGCCGCGATCTCCTCCACCGTCACGTTCTCCAGACCGCGGTCCAGGATGAGGCTCACGGCCGCGTCCTGGAGGGCGCGGCGCGTGGCCTGCTTCTTGCGTTCGCGCAGCCCCAATGGTCCTCCCCCGTGCACGACCAATTATTGCAGACCATGCAAACTTTCTCAACAGGTATTCTTTCGGGCCGAAAGCCACGCGTACCGGGATGTGCGGCGGTGCGGCCCCACCAACGCGGGGCCGCACACGCTCCTACCGGCCCACGAAGCGCTCGGGGCGGACGTAGACGATGACGCGCTCTTCCTCGGGGTCGTCCCAGGGGTAGGGCTTTCCGAGGTACTTCTGGGCCATCTCGTTGATGAAGGCCTTGTCCTCGTCCTTCTCCACCCGGTCACACACGCCGCGGACCTCCACGTACATGTAGGGGTCGTCGGGGTCGACGGCCGACACCGCGATCCGGCCGTCGCGCTTGAGGTTGTGCAGCTTCTGCCGGGTCGTGGTCTGGCTGAACCTGAGGAACTCGCCGTCCCAGTCGATCCACACGGGGCTGGACTGGGGCGCACCGTCCGGGCCGAGGGTCGCCACGTGCCCGAACGCGGGCTTGCGCAGGACCGCCTGCTGCTTCTCGGAGAACGCCATGATGCTCCTTGTCGTCGGTTGGCTCGGAATGCCCTCCGAGTACACCAACACGCCCCGTCGCGGACGCGGCGACGCGCCAGGAAAGCCCGCGCACACGGCTTGCGTGCCACGTCGCCGCACGCACTGGTTCCGGGGCGCACCGTGCGCGGTCTCCTCGTAGCGCCGACGGGTCACCGGGACCGCCTCCGGCTCTCCCCGCCAACGGCTGGATCCTCTCCACACAAGCGTGTTCACCGCTCCACGACCGTTGTGGCGCTGCGGTAGAGTTGTCCCCGGTGAAACTCCGGCAGCGCCCGGACGTCCACACGGGGCCTTAGCTCAATTGGCAGAGCAGCGGACTTTTAATCCGCGGGTTCAGGGTTCGATCCCCTGGGGCCCTACCACACGAGACCCCGGGTCAGAGCACATGTAGCGTGCTCCCGACCTGGGGTCTTTGCATGCCTGGTACCTCGAAAATGCTCCTGGTGCGCTCCCCGGTACGGGCGGAGCGCAAGATCAGCAGAGATCCACCTCAACACGGCCCGGCGCGGAACGCCTGCCAGATGCGCACGAGACCGGCCAACTCTTCGAGCTCCCCCGGCCCCCAGCGAACCGGCATACGCGCCAAGGCAGCCCGTACCCGTGCTCACACGGTCGTCCTGCCGAACCAGGTACGGGCACGCTCCCCGGTGACGCCTACGGCGCTTCCCACGGCGGTCACTCACCATCTCTCCTCCTTCTCTTCCCTCTGCCTCAAGCCAGCCAGACCGGAACACCATGAGTGTCAATGGCTCCGGAAGAAGCCGGAGCTGCGCTTCCCATGGCGGCGGTGACCGAGGTCAAGCAGCCGTGGACGAAGCCCCGTCGGCCTTCCGCCGAGCACGTTCGTCCACCAGACACCGAACGGCATCGGCATCGATCTCGCCCCCGTCCGGGGCCACCGCGAACCACACCCGTTTGCCCTCACCACAGCGGTAGGCACCGCACACCTCGCGAGTGAAGGCCTGGATGAGCCCCAGCCCGCGACCGTGCTCGGCCACCGCATCCGCCAACTCCCACGTCTGCGGGAAGACCGGCACCGTGGCCTCGGTGTCGTACACCTCGATCACGGCGCAGTGCCCGGGCTTCGACCACACCTCCACGCCCACCTCCGGCCGCCCATGCACGAGGGCGTTCGTGAACGCCTCACTCACGGCCAGCCGAGCTGCTGCACGCCCCGCCTCCCCCACTCCGGCCGCCACCAGAGCGTGGTCGACCAGACCACGGGCCAGACCCACGTCCACCGGCCTCGGCCTCACCCAGGAACACACGACCCCGTCCATCGAGCACCACCTCGCCTACGTCCATACCGAATCGACACAGCAGGACCCGTCACCCATCCGGCATCAGTCCGCTTGCATCCATCATGATTTGCAACAACGCAAATTACAAGTGCAGCAAGTTGATTTGCGTACAATGAGTAATGATGCGTGCTTCTCTGTCAGTGGGAAGATGACAACGCCAGCACAGCGACGACAGGAGGTGGAGATGCCCGAGGGCACTCCGGTCCAGGGCTCCCCCGCCCGGCGGCACTACCTGATCAGCCAGCTCAAGCGACTACGTGCCAGGACCGGCCTGTCGCAGGAGGAGGCCGCCGAGGAGATGGGCTGGCACAAGTCCAAGGTCTCCCGTATCGAGAACGGGAAGTGGAAGCGCCTCAGCGGCCCGGAGATCGACGCCCTCTGCCGCTTCTACACGGCGCCCGACGAGCTACGCGAGGAACTCACCCACATCGCCAAGGCAGCCAGCCGCAACCGCTCCTCCGCCTGGTGGAACGCCTATGAGGACATCCCCGGCGGCGCGTACTACCCGCTGGAGTACGAGGCCGACCAGATCTTCGAGTACACCCTCGGGCTCTTCAGCGGCCTGGCCCAGCACCCCGACTACATTCGAGCCCTGATGGGTCGCGGAGCCGTGCCCGACGAGGCCGAACGAGAGCGCAGGCTGGAAGCCCGAGTGGAACGGACCCGCAGCATCCTCTATCGCGAATCTCCCTCGCAGATGTGGTGGGTCATCGACGAGCCGGTCCTCACCTGCCAGGTGGGTGGCCCCAAGGTGATGCGCACCCAGCTCGAACACCTCCTGGAGCTGAGCGACCACCCCAGAATCGACCTCCAGGTCCTGCCCCAGTCCGAAGGCATGAGCCTGAACTACGGGTTCTGCCTACTGTGGATCGGTGACGACCGCGTCGGGCACGTGGACGTCCCGCCACAGGGTCTGTTGTTCGACGCACCCGAGGACGTGCAACACCACGAGTTGAGGTCCAACCACCTCCGGGCCGCGGCCATGTCCCAAGAGCGTTCCCGCGACCTGATCCGAACCCGAATCACCGAACTCGACGCATGAACGAGGTCTCACAGATGAGCATCGCGAAGAAGCCCTGGCACAAGTCCAGCTACAGCAACGAGGCCGGCACGTGCGTGGAGGTCTCGGAAGGGGCCGTCACCGGTGTCCGGGACAGCCAGAATCCTCACCTGGCTTCCCTGGAGTTCCCCGCCTCGGCCTGGACCGGCTTCCTCTCAGGGATCGACTCCCCCAAAACGTGAACCCCTGTGTGCCCGCCCGGCGGCGGGCACACAGCTGGCGTTTCAGGTCGCGAACTGCGCCTTCACCAGGGACTTCCACGGAACGTCCTCGGGAACCGCGTCCATCAGCACGTCGTTGACGGTCTCGCCCAGCCACTGGTTGGAGTTGCGCCGTATCCCCTGTCGCTTGAACCCGGCCTTCTCGTAGGCGCGGATCGCCCCGGCGTTGGGTTCGATCACCGTCAGGTACACGCACCGCAGGTTGGTCACGTGGAAGGCGTAGTCCAGCACCAGCCGGGTCGCCTCACTGCCCACACCCTTCCCTCGGGACTCCCCCATGGCCACCACGTACTCCCCGTTGCGGCGCATCGGATCGACGTACACCTGGGCCAGCCCGACAGGACGTGGTTCGTCCCCGCTCAGGTCGTAGACGGTGAACCGCAGTTCCCGGTCCGAAGCACGCCCGTAGCCCTCGACCAGGATCTCTCGGGTGGTCTCCATCGGCTGCGGGGTCTGCCGGTTGTAGCCGACGATCGTCGGAATCGACTGCTCCCACCGCCAGTACTCCTCCGCCAGATCGGCGCGCAACGGGCCGATCCCGGCCTTGTCCCCTCGAAGCCACATCAGGGGTTCACTCACGTGCTCTCCTCCATGCTGGGGATGGTCAGCAGTGCGGTGCACCGCCGTGTGCTGTCCGGCTCCTCCACAGGCCGGCCCTCCACCTCGATCCAGGCGTGCAGCCGGATGGGATCCGCGATCACCCCATGGCACCAGCGCACTCCACGCCCACGTATGGCCAGGGCCAGCACCGCGGCCACCGATTCTTCCAAGCACGCGACGCGCACGGGCGAGAACAAGCCCAGAGCCCGTACCGCGTGCACGGCTTTCTCGGCCTGGTGTATATCGGCTGCACGGCGATGCAGTCGGGACACGGCCTCCATGAGCCGGAGCATCCTCCCCATCCGGAACCGCCGCCGACCTCCCCAGGAGACGCCGAGCACCAGGAGGAGCGCCGCTGCGGCGGCCCATCGGTAGGGGCCGGGCACTCGGGGAAACTCGGAGAATCCCATTGGGAGTTCCTGAACACCCCAGCTCGCCTCCCACCGATGACCACTGACGGCCGGTGGCCCGTCCACGGCCGACTGCCTTCCGGCCTCAGGAGAAAGGACACGAACGGCGCCGGTTCCGTAGTCAACGACCACGGTCGCTGCCCCCAGATCGCAGGCACGGATTTCAGGCAGGCCAACAGACGTGACCTTCATGCCGCCCTCACCTCGATCGTTTCCCATGGGATTGCCGGCGCGGAGCGGACCGCGCGAAGCCATGCCTCGGTGGCCACAGCGGACTCGACCTGGGCCAGTTCGTCACCCACACCCATGGCGGCGCGCCGCATCGATCCGCGCAACCCGGCGACATCGACCAGTCCTTCACCGGCCAGGTGGCCGTCAACGAAGCCGAGGAGTGCAGGCAGCGCCTTCCTCAACCCGTGGTGGTGGTCGCTGGAGGCGTCTCCCTTCGTGGTGCGCCGGGTGAGCCGTTCCGGGAACAGGTCACGCATGGCCTCGGCCATGATCGGCTTGTAGCGGGCCGGTCCTGGAAGGCCGTCGACCGGCACGGACAGATAGGCGTCGATGACCTGAGAGTCGAAGTAAGGGTTGTGCAGCGCAATCCCGAAGGCCTCGGCGATCTGTACGTCGGAACGAGCCGTGCGGCCGGCCTGGGCCATCGTCCGCATCAGGGCACGCAGGGTCGGGCTCTCTAGGGAGAAGGGGTCCTCGCCACCGGCCACGGGTTGCTTCGCACCGACCCAGGACGGGACCGGGGCCGGTTCTGCCCTGGAGTTCGCAGTTCGGAAGGCTTCCAGGATCGACATCCGCCGTACGTGCGCCCATCGAGCCGCCTCACCGAGAGCCCGACGGATCCTGGCCCGATTCAGGAGTTCGACCAGGTAGTACGGGGGCGTGAGGAGGAGAGCATCCCCGCCGTCTCCGGTCATGTGCATGTCGGAGCCGACTTCTTCGGTGAGCCAGGTCAACTGTCCAGAGAAGTAGGCATAGGAGACCGTCGATGGCGCTGGTTCGTCCGTTGCGGGGACCAGATCGAGCTTCCCGTAGGGAGTGTGGTCGTCAGTGACCGGCATCCAGCGGTGATCGAGTCCCGGATGGTGGGCGGCCTCTCGGGCGTAGTCGAGGTCTCCGCCGTGGTGGACGCCTTCCGGATGAACGGTGACGCCCACGATCCCGCGTCCCTCCGGTGCCAGGCGTTCCGCGGCCAGGAGTCCGAGCGCTGTGGAGTCGAATCCACCAGAGAAGTCCGTGCTCGGCCGCGCCGAGTGGTCGACACGGACAGCGACGGCGTCTTCTAGCGCGGATCGTAGCCGGAGTGCGTGGCCGTCGGCCATCGGGGTCGGTCGCCACATCGCCCTTGTGTCCGGTTCACGACGAACGGTCAGTCGGAGCCGGTGTCCGGGTGGCACGCGTGCGACCCCGTGGAAAAAGGAATCCGTTCCGGCCTCCGCCGTATCAGGGCTGACCAACCGTGCGGCGACCTTGTCCAGGTTCACCACCGGCGCTCCGTCGAAGCCGGCCAGTAGGTGCGAGCTTGAGGCCCACAGCACTCCTTCAGGGGTTCGTCGCGTATACACCGGGATCGCCGAGGAGAGATCGGTCCAGATCGTGACTGTCCCCGGTTCGATCTGCGCCACGACATAGCTGCCCGGCCACCGCCAGACCACGTCGTCAGGCACAGTGTGCCCCGTAACCCGGACCAGTTCTTCCTCATCGACGCCGCAAGGGCCCAGCACCACTACGTGACGCCCTCGGTGAGAGGCGACACGTCGCTCGTGCTCGGGCCAGTCAGAACTCGCCCATACCTGCGGCAGATACGGAGCGAGAGGGATGGAACCGCGGGGACGGGCGGAGGGCGGACCTGTCGAACCACCGAACCACATGGGCTTTCTCCTGCGCTCTGAGCGGGTGCCCGGGAGGGGTTGCCCCGGGCACCCGAGGCGGTCAGTTGTAGGGGTTGCGCTTGTTCTCGTTCTGGGCCTGCCCCTGACCGAGGGTTAGTTCGGCAGCGTCTCCGAGCTCGACGACCACGACTCCAACGGCCTCCGGGGTCTCATTCCGTGTCTCGTCCATCGACTTCTCTCTGCTCCGAGGGATCTGTGTTGCTGTCAAAGATCGTCGCGGAAAGTTGCCGGATGTGGCCATTCCAGCCCGGGTATCTCACGGTGGGATGTAGCGTCGTCGGGTGACCGAGCGCTTGCTTCCCCTACGAGCCTGGGAATCCGAAGAAACCCGGGCGATCCTGCGCCGACGGGACATCGCTGCTCTCTTCCGGGTGTTCAGCGCCCATGGTGTCTCTCAGTCACGCATCGGTGCGGCCATCGACATGACACAGGCCCGGGTCTCGGAGATCTCCAATGGGTCCCGCGCCGTGAGCGCGATGACCGTCTACGAGCGCATCGCCGATGGCCTCGGCATGCCGGATACCGCACGCATGCTGTTCGGGCTTGCCCCGCGCCACCCTGCAGGGCTGGACCACCTCGGAGCATCCGGCCGAGCCGAGATCGTCCAGGTCTACCCCTCCCAGTCGGCGGCGGCCAACGAGATCCGTGCGAGCGCTGCTCATGCCGACTCGCTCGACGTTCTCGCGGTTCGCGGTCTGGGGCTCCTCGGCATGAACGACTCGCTGCTTCGCGACGCCGTTCGCGAAGGACGGATGAAACTGCGCCTGTTGCTTCTGGATCCGGACAGCCCTGCCGCCGAGCGCCGGGCCGAAGAGATCGGTGAGAGCCCGGAATCCTTCGCTGCGGGAATCCGTCTGGCCATCGCACGCATTCGGGAGCTCGTCGCTACCGGTGATGTCGAGCTATACGTCTACGACGGCCTTCCGATCTGGCGAGTCATCGCGATCGACGGCCTGATGTACGTTTCCGCGTTCGACTCCGATTGGGAAGGGCACTCCTCAGCTATGTACAAGCTGGCGCCCACCCCTTACGGCGCCCTGCATCGTGGGCTAATCAGACAGTTCGAGGAGCTGCGCCGGGGTGCGCACCGTCTCCTGTGATCGAAGGGAAGGCACGAAGGTGATCGAAGCGGAGCTCAAGGCACGGGTCGCCAAGCCAGAGCGGATGATGGAACTCCTGCGTGGCCGGGCCGAGGAAGTGATCGCCGTCTACCGGGACACCTACTACGACCTCCCCGACGGATCCCTCACTAGCCAAAGCCGCGAACTGCGCGTACGCGTCATCGAGCGGGGTGGCGACCAGAAGGTCGTGTTCACCTACAAGGCCCCGCCCGTGGACGAGGCGAGCGGCTCCAAGCCCGAACACGAGACCCGTGCCGAGTCGGCCCCGGAACTCGACGCGATCCTGACCGGCCTCGGCTATGAGCACCTGGTGTCCCTCACCAAGCACTGCGCCAACTTCTCGCTCACCACTGATGACGGCCGCGAATGCCTGGCCACGGTCGTCACCGTCCCCGAACTCGAAGGAACGTTCATCGAAGTTGAGACCCTGGTCCCCGAAGACGAGGTGACCGAGGGGCTGGCCTTGGTCCGGAACGTGCTCAACAGCCTAGGCATCGAGGAGAGCGATCTGACCACCGAGGAGTACACCGCTGCAGTCATAGCCCACCGCAGAATCCAAAAATATTAAATCACGAAAGACTAACAACATAATGCGGCACCTAAAAAAGGTCAATGGGCAAATATGTCCGACTGCCCAGAGACATCAAGTTCCACCTGCGTAGGCAAGAATCTCATGCATTCATTATAGATATCGAAAAGATCACGTTTCATCATTTCTTTATTAAGAAGACTGAGCAGATCCAGCAAGTACCTTACATCGCTCACAGCATACCGCAGTTGGTCAGAACTCAAGTCAGAAGAAACCCAATCACTCTGCTGTTGGCTTTTGTCAATTGACACTCCTATCCAATACTTAAGCAGAGGCTTGAGGCTGTGGCTTTCTCTACTGACAGCCGGTCGAAGAAGGCGTGAGCCAACTTTGGTGCAGCGGACGTTCTTGATTTTTACACCCCAGTGCGCACGCAAGAACCTCAAGTCAAAAGGCGCGTGATGAAAAACCTTTGCAATATTGTTCGACTCGAGCACCTGAATGAGTCTCGATGGGAATTTTTCAGAGACCCGAACCACTATTGCACCAATATCAGGAGCATATATCTGAACTGTCCCAATCCGATCAGCATTCCAATCAAGACCAGTGGTCTCAATATCGCAGGCCAGGGACTTCTGCGATTTCGCTAATGCCAGCAACTCCTCAGTGAGGTCGCCAACACACACCTGCACACTAGTCAACGCTTTCTCCTTCTCCTGGATTCATTCATTTCTCTGAATTTCGACTTTGCTCCAAGACTCCATTGAATTCGTCAACAACAAAGCTGTAGATTGTTCCGCTACTCTTGCAGACCACATTAGGGACCTGCCCGCGCCGCTGACTATGGCTGTACAATGTTACGACAGCTCTGGCATCAAATCGATACAGGCTAAACACCAAGTCACCCTTGCGATAGTAGACTTGCACCTCAGCACCTTCTGGATTTCGAAGCCCGATGAAATCGCGCCTAGCTTCTTCAATTGCTGAACGCAGGTCGCCCTCCGTCATGTCGAACCTACGTGCAAGAGTTGAAACGGTTTCGGAACACTCAGGATCAGGAAGAATTACCCTGATTCGCGCGCCTTTTACTTGCGCGAGATCGCGCAGCCGCTCCAGGTGTGAATTTCTCCATGTTCGCGCATAAGCTACGAATATATCCAGCTCGCGCACACCCCTAAATAGTTCACCCCAGTCGGGGTCTGAGACGTAATCTGTACCGATACTCTGAATACCAGAGGCTTCAATGTCACCCATTGCTCGGGAATTTTCAAATATCTCTCGAGCAAATGCACGCTTCCCAAGAAGCTCCCATATTAGCGCTAGAGAAACGGATACGACTAGAATCGATCCCAGTTGATTAACAAGAGCCTGGACCCCATCACGCCCTATCCAGAAGCGCTCTATACTTCCCAAGTAGAGAAGGAGGATACCAATGAAAGAAACAGCGACAGCTACTAAAATGAACTTAGCCGTCAACAGCTCGCGAAATGGCCGATTATGCTGTGAGCTTCTGATTTCAGCCTCCATGGCTCGAGAGTACGCTGAGCTTCGGACATTTTCGTGCCCAGCGTGTGGGCCACGTCTGGCGAGTCCTGATCTCCGTGCTCTGCAGACGTTGCTCACCTTAGTTGCAGACCTGCCGAGTTGACCGTCGATCGACAGGGGTTGCCTAGGCACAGGTGGCAGACAGAGAGAGGACCGATGGCAATACCATCGGCTCCTGTGAGTACAGAACGAGTGGTGCCCAAGGCGTTCATGACGTCCAGAGCGCACGCACGAGGCCCTAAGGACGCACTTCAGCACCATCACGGCAGCTACGCGAAGTCACGGTTCGGTAATCCTTGACGACCACCGAACCGTGACCAGCAAACTTGATCCGCGCCTCGTGGGCCGCCGGATTGGCTCCGTTGTGGCTCCGCTGTTCAGGAACCCGGTAGTCCTTGATGGACTCCTGTGGTCTCCGGTAGCACGACGGCGGCCGGACGACCAGGAACGAAGCCGTACATATGGGGCAGTACAGCAGGTTTCCCGCAGACTTTTAATCCGCGAGTTCAGGGTTCGATCCCCTGGGGCCCTACCACCGGAACCCCAGGTCAGGACGGCCTTCCCGCCGCCACCGACCTGGGGTTACCTCATGCCCGGCACCTCGAAAGAGCTCCGTGCTTGCCCCGGTGCGAGGTGGGTGCTCCCCACCTCACGAGGTCCCCGAGGACCCCGCTCCACCGCGGAGCCGCACCCGAACGGACAGACCCCGGCCCGACCCCCACTGCTGTACCGTCCGCACACGCCCACCAACGTCCCACAGCCGCCCGCACGCCCACGGGGCCAGGCCAGGCCACAAGTCCCCAGGGGCCGAGGCGTGGCCGGTGAACGTCAGAGTGGGTCGAGGCGGGCCTTGAGCAGGCAGAACTCGTTGCCTTCGGGGTCGGTCAGGACATGCCACTGCTCCTGCCCTGTCTGGCCGATGTCGGCCGGGCGGGCCCCGAGCCCCAGAAGGCGTTCGAGCTCGGCGTCCTGATCGCGGTCGGTGGCGTTGACGTCGATGTGCAGCCGGGGCTTCCCCTTCTCCGGCTCGTCCCTGCGGCTGAGGATGATCGTCGGCTGCGGACCGCCGAACCCTTCGCGCGGCCCGATCTCCACCGTGCCGTCGTCCTCGCGAGCGATCACGACGAAGTCCAGGACCTCGCACCAGAACCGCGCCAGCACCTCCGGGTCGCGGCAACCGAGCACGAGCTCACTGATACGGCATGCCATGAACGGAACCTGTCTCTCAGCCTGGGAACCGCCGGGGGAGACCACACGCGAACCTCGTGGGCTCCCAGCAGTGGGAACAATCCCGCGATCGTAACGGATGAGGCGAACACGGCCGAAAGGATTTCGGGGCCGGCCCTGTCCGGGCGGTCGGACAGGGCCGTCGGCGTGAAACGCCGAACTGATGCCCACTCACTTCGCAGCGTTCTCAGCGCTTCCGGCACACGTACGTCGAATCGCCGATGGACTTGGTCCGCGCCTCGCGAACGGCCGAATCAGCTCCGTTGTGGCTCCGGCGCCCCGGCACCCGGTAGTCCCCGGTGGACTTCCGTAGTCGTCGGTAGCCCGACGGAGAACGGGCATTCTTGAACGAATCTACCTATACAGGGACAAACTGACCATTTCCATATGGACTTTCAGTCCGCAGGTCCAGGCCTCGGCCCCTGGGGCCCCACCACACGAGCCCCCAGGCCAGAGCGGTCTTCCCGTCGCCATCGACCTGGAGTTTTCTCATGCCCGCTCCCGTTCCGCGGCCTCGCGGAAACCGCGCGGCGGGCGGCCGGTGAGGCGCTGGACGGTGCCGGTGGTGCGGGCCCGTCTGATGGTCTTCACCACCAGGGCCCTGGACTCCCGTGCGCCACTGGGCTGAGAGCCGGTCGGCCCCGGTTCGTCAGTGCCGGTCCCCGTCCGCTGGCGGGGACGACGGCGCCCACCGAAACGTAGGAGTCCGTACGGCGGGTAGGTAGGATCCGTGAGCGGGTGGGCCGAGACGTACAAGCCGAGTCGCGGCCGCGCTCATGGACGCCGGAACCGGGTGGCCGGTCCACTCCCCTCTCCGCTGGGCAGGCGACCGGCCCGGTCCCGCACCCCGACCCCGTAGGAGGCACCCCGTGAGCGACACCTCGATCACCACCACCGTCCAGCTCTCCATCAGCCAGCCCGACGCCGACGACGTCAAGGTGTTCTGGCATGAGGACAACCCCGAACTCCTGGCCCTGGCCCTGGTCGACGTGGCACCCGGGGTGACCCTGCACCTGCACGACGACATCAGGGACCGCCCCTACCTGGACAAGCTGATCGCGACCCTGTCCGAGGTGCGCGACCGGATGTCCGAGCGGGCCCGGGGCCAGGGCGCCTGAGCCCCGTCGCCGGGCAGGGCCCCTGGAGGGAGGGGCCGGGGCCGGCGGGAGCACTTCCCGTGTGCCTACGCCTGCCTACGCCCTCCCTGCCCTTGGAGGTCTGGTCAGTGCGAGCGGTGCCGACTCCGACGGCCTCGCCGGTCCCGCGGAACGCCTCTCCCCCGTCGCACGGTTCGACGACACTCACATCCGCTACACGCTGGGACGGCGGCAGGACAGGGGGAGACGGGGAAGGTGGCGTCCGTGACCGCGCACCGGTCCCACCTGGACGCGCTGCCCGACGGCCTGCGGGGCTGACGGGCCCGCCGCGCCCCAGACCGGCTGTCCGCCGTGGCCGCCGCGGATCCTCGGCCCGTACCCTGACCGCCCACGATCCGCTCCTCGGTGACGTGCCGATCCGGAGTTCTCAGTAAGCTTCGTGGACCATCCCCTTTCCCGAGCGCGTCTCTCGCCGTGCCCGTGACAGTCGTCGCCCCACTGGCGACCGAAGCAGCCTGGAGCAGACTCTGCCGTGTCCATCTTCGAAGCAATCATCCTTGGCCTGGTCCAGGGGCTGACCGAGTTCCTACCGATCTCCTCCAGCGGGCACCTGCGCGTGGTGTCGGCACTCTTCGGCTGGCCCGATCCCGGCGCCGCCTTCACGGCCGTCAGCCAGATCGGCACCGAGCTGGCCGTGCTGATCTACTTCCGGAAGCGGATCTGGGCGATCCTGTCGACGTGGACGAGATCGCTCGTCAACCGGGACCTGCGGAGCGACGTCAACGCGCGCATGGGCTGGTACGTCATCCTCGGGTCGGTCCCCATCGTGGTCCTCGGCCTGCTCCTTGAGGACCAGATCGACAGCGTCTTCCGGGACCTGCGCCTGATCGCGTTGAACCTCATCATCTTCGGCGTGATCCTCGGCGTGGTGGACACGTACTCGCGCAAGCACCGCACGCTGGAGGATCTCAACATCCCCCGCGGCCTGACCTTCGGCCTCTTCCAGGCGCTCGCCCTGATCCCCGGCGTCTCGCGCTCGGGCGGAACCCTCACGGGCGGGATGCTGCTCGGCTTCAAGCGCAAGGACGCGGCCGAGTACGCCTTCCTGCTGGCGCTGCCCGCGGTCTTCGGAGCCGGCGTGTACAAGCTGACCGACATCGGCGACCAGGAGTACGCCGGGTGGGGCGCCACCATCGTGGGAACGGTCATCGCGGGCGTCGTCGGCTTCGCGGTGATCGCCTGGCTGATGCGCTTCATCACCACGCACAGCTTCATGCCGTTCGTCTACTACCGCGTCGGTCTGGGCGTCCTCGTCCTGGCCCTGGTGAGCTTCGGCGTGCTCGACCCGGAGGGCGGCGCGGAGTCGCAGCCCGCCCAGAACGAGATCGTCATCGTGGAGGAGACTCCCGGGGAGGACTCCGAGCCCACCTCCGACCCGTCTCCGGAACCCTCCGCCGAGCCCACCGGGGAACCCTCCGAGGAGCCCAGCCCGACCGTCGACCCGGTGACCGGCTGGGAGATCGACCCCGAGGTGGGTCTTCCGCGCAACCCCGACACCGGCCTCTACCACGATCCGGACCTGGGGATGGACGTGGACTACGACGCCTCGACCGGCATGGCCACCAACCCCGTGACCGGAGAGACCTACGACCCCAAGGCGTCCGGGTAGGCCCGAGCGGAGTCCGCGCGGGGCCCGGCCGGGAGTACGCGCCGGGCCCCGCGACGCGGTCAGCCGCCGAGGTTCCTCACCGCCGTGTCCAACCGACGCGCGAGGGCCTCGGCCTCCTCCCGCGTCGGTTCCCCGCCCTTCTCCGGTACGAGGTCACCGCGTTCGGCCACACGCAGCGCGCCCTCGTAACGCGGGTCGTCGAGTTCGGCCGCCTCCACGACCTCGGCCTGGCCCCGGTGAACGATCAGCACCGGGTCTCCGTCCTCCGTACTCAGCAGCCGAGTCACATGCTCGGCATGGACGATCGCCACCACTGCCTCCTGCTCGCTGGTCTGCCGGAACACCTGCTTCCTCCCCTGCCCGGGTACGGCGCCCGGGAACATCCCGTGGCACGTGCGGGCTCTCCGCCCTCCGCCCCCGGTCCCGTCCGGAAGGGGCCGGGGGCGGCCACGCGTCAGCGGCAACTCCGACACCTCTAATCCCGACATATCACCTCAGGACCGGACATCATCCCACATATCGGAACGCGAGCATTTTCCGCTCAGATATCCCCTCCCGGTGAACAACGGGCACACCCCGACCCGGGCCCCGGGCGAACACCGTCTGAACTGGCGCTCTTCCAAAGGCAGGAAGAGGGAGAATTCTGGGACCGCGTTCCCCGCCCTTCTCCTTACCAGTGAGTAACCAAGGAGCCGTGCCCAGGAGGCCACGGACAGCACCGGGAGGGCCCGCCACGCCGGGGCTCGGGGCACGAGCCGAGGGATGTGAGTCACGACACTAGTAATATGGAAAAACCCAGGTCGGAACACCGGAGATCTTTGATACGGAGGTGCCCACAGATAACCAAGGTGCTTGTGTGATCTGCGTGCATTAAAGTTTCCTTGTTATGGTGCATTCAGCGGAAAGCCCCCCGCCGGAGGAGATAGCACGACCGGCTCGGCAGGGCAACACAGAACTCACCAGGGCGCTCTCCGCCTACCTGGGAACCGAACTCACTCCCCGCGAGTTCACTCTCGCGGACGGGACGCGGATCGGGGTCGACGGCGCCGACGGGGGTCGGCCGACCGTCCTGGCCCAGTTCTCGCCCCTGCACGGACCGGTCAAGTCGGCGCAGCGCAACAAGGTCATCGCGGACGCCTTCAAACTCGTCTGGCTGCGCGACCGCCACTTCCCGGACGCGCGCGTCCTCCTGGTGCTGGGCGAACCACTCGCCAAGCTCTTCGGGCGCGGCGCCTGGCTGCCCGCGGCGTTCGCCACGCACCGGATCACGGTCGCCATCGCCGACGACCAGCACAGAATCCGAGCCCTCGATATCAGTACGTGATCAACGCTTCATAACGCGTTAATAAGCAATCCCTATCATTCGACGCGTCAACGATCCCCGCGGGCCGTCGACATGCTCCTTCCGCCCGCTCTCCATCGAAGGTCTCTAGCTCCCCATGCCCGGAGACAGCCATCTGGAGGGTGTCCCATGGGTTCTCCCCATGCGGCCGAGCTCATCCGCGTTTCCGGCCCGCGTACAGGAACGAACCCCCGCGTACCCGCCACGTCCCTGACCGGGACGCGCTGTGTGCCCCGTTCCGGACCCGTGTCGCCCGGCCTCCTGCTCGGCTGATGACGCCGCACCCGGTGACCTGCGCGCTCCTCTTCGCCCCTCCAGTACTTATTCACCATGAAGACACGGTGTGCAATCATCCGATCACACCCTCCAAGGAGCAGGTATGGCATCCCCACACCCCGGCCATCCGGAAACAGCCGGAGGCCACGCGTTCCCGAACGGCCCCGCGCACGTCCGTGTGCTCCGGCTCGAAGCCCTGGACGCCACGTGAGCGACGACCGGATCGAGGTACGCGGACTCACCAAGACCTACGAGGGCGGTGACCCCCGCCGCCCCGCACTCGACGGCATCGACCTGGACGTCTCCCGCCGCCGCTTCGTGAGCCTCATCGGCCCCAGCGGCTGCGGCAAGTCCACCCTCCTGCGGGTGATCGCCGGTCTGGAGGACCACGACACCGGCGCCGTCACCGTCTTCGGCTCCACGCCCAAGAGCATGTGCGAGGCCAAGGCGGTGGGCCTGGTCCCCCAGACCCCCGCCCTGCTGCCGTGGCTGAACGTGCGGCGCAACGTGTCCCTTCCCGCCAGGGTCAACCGCCGGGCGGGACGGGGCAGCGAGGACCCCGACCTCCTGCTGCGCATGGTCAGTCTGGAGGACGCCGCGCACAGGTACCCCCACGAACTGTCCGGCGGGATGAAGCAGCGCGTCGCCATCGCCCGCGCCTTCGGACTGCGGCCCGACCTGCTGCTGATGGACGAGCCCTTCTCCGCCCTGGACGAGTTCACCCGCGAGGCGCTCCAGCTCCAACTCCTGGGCCTGTGGGAGCGGATGTCCACGACGGTCGTGTTCGTCACGCACTCGGTGCGCGAGGCGGTCACCCTCTCCGACGAGATCGTCGTGATGTCGGCCCGGCCCGGCCGTGTACACGAGGTGCTGCCCGTCGCCCTGCCCCGTCCCCGTGACGAGGCCGTGGTGACCGGGCCGCTCATGCACGCCCTGGAGGACCGGGTCCGCGCGTCCCTGCAGTCCGCGTGGGAGGTCGGAGCCGCTCCCGACGACCTCGTCCACCAGTGAGAGGAGGAGAGACCATGGCCACCACCACACCCGTGCGTTCCCGCTCCGGCGGCGCTGCGCCCGTGCGCCGCCGCGGCGCTCGCACACACGGCTCCGCCCTGAGGCCGGGCGTGTGGCTGCCCACCGCCGTGGCGGTGCTGCTCGTCGGCCTCGCCTGGTCGGCGATCGCCGCGGACCAGCCCTACCTCCTGCCCCCGCTGGCGGAGGTCGGGGCGATCCTCGTCGAGGACCCCCTGCTGTTCCTGGCCAACGCCTGGTCCACACTCAGCATCGCCCTGCTGGGCGTGGCCTGCGGCGCGGGTACGGCGTTCTTCCTCGCCCTGCTGATGTCGGAGATCCCGGTGCTGCGGCGCGCGATCATGCCGCTGGCGGTGGTCCTGAACGTGACCCCCGTCGTCGCGCTCGCCCCCGCCCTGGTCGTGGCCTTCGGGTTCGGTATGGCCCCCAAGGTCATCGTCACCGCGATCATCACGTTCTTCCCCGTGCTCATCAACGTGACCACCGGCCTGCGGTCGGTGTCCGTCCCCGTCCTACACGTCTTCTCGACCCTGCACGCCTCCCGCATGGAGGTGCTGTTGCGGCTGCGTGTTCCCAGCAGCCTCCCCTACACCCTCGCCGCGCTGCGAGTGGTGTTCCCCCTGTCCATCGTGGGCGCCGTGGTCGCCGAGTTCGTCGCGGCCGGGTCCTCAAGCGGACTCGGCACGATGATCCGCAACGCGGCCGCGACCGCCCGCTTGGAGTACGTCTACGCGGCCGTCGCCTGCCTGGCCGTGATGGGCGTGCTGATGCTCGCACTCATCACCATCCTCGAACGCAGGCTGCTGTTCTGGCACGAGTCCCAGCAGCGAACCACCTCCTAAGGAGCCCCATGAGCACTCCGCCCTCGCACCCCCGCGACCGACGCCTGCGCCCCGTCCTGGCGACGGTCGCGGCGTCGGTCCTCCTCCTCACCGCGGCATGCGCCGAAGGTGAGGCGACCGACGAAGCACCCGAGATCACCAGCGTGATCGACGAGGAGCGCTGCGAGACCAACCGCGCGGCCGGGACGGTCACCTACATCACCGGCTACCAGTACCAGGCCTCCGTCAGCATCCTGGAGGCCGTCGCGGCCGACGCCCTGGGCTACTTCGAGGCCGTGTGCCTGGACGTGGAGATCCAGCCGGGCAGCGGCGACACCATCGGCAACTCACAGCTGGTGTCCGCGGGCACCGCGCACTTCACGTCCCTGGGCAACGAGGCCGAGGTCCTCCAGGCCAACGACGCCGGACACGACGTCATCGGCATCGCCACCTACGGGCACGTTCCCATCGCCAGCCTCCTGACCGGCACCGGCATCGAGGCGCTCGAGGACCTGGAGGGCACCACCCTGGGCCACAAGGGCATGCTGCCCGCGCCGCTGGAGGCCATGCTGGTCGCCGACGGCGTCGACCTCGACAGCATCGAGATCGTGGAGGTGGGCTACGACCCCAGCGTGCTGCCCCGCGACCAGGTGCAGGCGCTGACCGCGTTCCGCTCCAACGAGCCGTTCCTGCTCTCGGACATGGACGAGGACTACAACGAGTGGCTTCCCGAGGACTACGGGGTCGTCGGCTCGTTCGGCGTGATGGCCGCCAACCCCGAGTGGGCCAAGGAGAACCCGACGGTGGTCGAGGACTACCTGCGGGCGCTCTCCCAGGCCTTCTCGTACTGCCAGGAGAACGGCGAGGAGTGCGTCGGGTACGCCGCCGAGCTGGCCGAGGCCGGATACGACGTCGACCACAACCTGCGGATCTGGAACTCCGAGCAGGAGCTGGTCAACGCCTCCACCCCCGATGACGCCACGGTCGGCTACATCGACCTGACCCTGACCGAGGCCGAGGGCCGGACGCTCGTCGACAACGGTCAGCTCGACGAGATGCCCGACGTGGAGCCCCTGTTCGACCCCCGGTACCTGGAGGCCGTCCACGTCGCCTCCGAGGTGACCTGGACCGGCGGCGAGTAGGCACCGAAAGGTGCACAGCGCACAAGAGCGACAACCGAGGAGCCAAGGATGGCAGCACCAGGCGGGCCTCCGGCCGCCGAAACCGAGTACGGCATCTTCCTTCCCATCGGCAACGGGGGGTGGATCGTCTCGGAGACCTCACCGCACCCGGAGGCGACCTACGAGTACAACAAGAAGACCGCGGTCCTCGCCGACGCCTACGGACTCGACTTCGTCATGTCCATGGGCAAGTGGCGCGGCTACGACGGTGCGACCGACCACTGGGGACGGACCCTGGAGTCGATGACGATGATGTCGGGGCTCGCCGAGGCCACCGAGCACGTCAAGGTGTGGGCGACCGTCCACACGAACCTGTTCAACCCGGCCATCGCCGCCAAGATGTACACCACCCTCCAGGACATCAGCGGCGGCCGGGCGGGGATGAACATCGTCGTGGGCGCCTACGCGGGCGAGTTCGCGCAGATGGGCCTGTGGCGGGAGGACCTCGGGCACGCCGACCGCTACCGGTACACCGAGGAGTGGACCACCGTCCTCAAGAGGCTGTGGACCGAGGACTCGGTGACCCACCACGGCGAGTTCTTCCAGCTCGACGACTGCCGTTCCCGTCCGCATCCCGACCCGGCTCCGGCCCTGATCAGCGCGGGCCGCTCCGACACCGGTCTGGACTTCCAGGCCCGTCACTGCGACGGCTCGTTCCTGACCGCGCAGGACCTGCCCGGCCTGCGCGATGCCAGCCGCGACGTCAAGGAGCGCGCCGCCAAGCAGGAGCGGAGCATCAAGACGTACTCGATGCTCACCGTCATCATGGCCGACACCGACGCCGCCGCCGAGGAGCGGAGGCTGGAGTACGGTCGCGGTGCGGACGTCGACGCGATCGTCAACCTCAAGCTGTCCTGGGGCCTGCCCCTGGACAAGGCCCTGTCGCTGACCTCCGAGAGGCCCGAGGACGAGGCGTTCCAGACGCCGTTCGTCACCGGCTCGCCCGAGACGGTGGCCGGGAGGATCCGCGAGATCGTGGAGTACGCCGAACTCGACGGCCTGATGCTGATCTTCCCCGACTACCACGCGGACATGGTGGAGTTCGGGGAGAGGGTCCTGCCGCTGCTGCGCCCGGGCCAGGAGGCGGAGGCGGAGCGGGGCTGACGGGCCGCCCCCACCGCACCGCCCGGCCGCCCGTGGCGGGGATCCGCCCGGGGCCGGGCGGTGCGGTGCGTCCCGTGTCCGCCGGACTCCCGTGTCCCGCCGGGTCCGCGGCGGCGGGACCGACGATTGGGTCCGCTCCGATCGGGTAGCAGCCTCCGTGTCCTGGCAGGTCAGACCGCTCACCGCCGCTGAACGGCGTGGAGCGGTCCGGCCCTCGCACGAGACGGAGGGACTGACGATGAGCGTCAAGCATGGGATCAAGGGGCTGCAGCAAATCCTGGGCGAGGTGGACTTCCCCGCGGGCAAGGACCGGATCGTGGAGCACGCCCGGGACGCGGAGGCCGACGAGGAGCTGCTCAGCGCCCTGCGGGCGATTCCGCCGGCGGACTACTACCAGCCCGAGGAGGTACTGCGCTCGGTGCCCCTGCCCCGGTCCGACACGGACTCCCATCCCGAGTCCGCCCGCGCGCAGCACCGTCGAGAGCACCGCAAGCCCGGCATGGCCGAGTCAACGAAGGAGACCAGGCCGGTCAACCCCATCGAGGACGAGCTGGGCGAGAACCGCAAGGCCTGACCCGCGCACCGCGGGGCCGCCCCGGATCCGGTCCGACCGGGTACACCGGGGCGGTGGGCGCGCCGGCGGGGAGCGCCCGGCGGCGTGGCGGATCATGGACGCATGAACACCCCTGCCGCGGACGTCGACGTCACCGTCCCGCTCGTCGAGCGGCTGCTCCGGGAACAGTACCCCGACCTGGCCCGCCTCCCCCTCGTTCCCCTCGCCAGCGGATGGGACAACACGATCCTGCGCCTGGGAGGGAACCTCACCGTCCGGCTCCCCCGGCGCGAGTCCGCCGCCGCCCTGGTCCTCAACGAACAGCGCTGGCTGGGGCGGATCGCCGACCGGGTCGGCGTCGCCCTCCCCGTCCCGGTGCGCACCGGGGTGCCCGGCTGCGGCTATCCCTGGCACTGGTCCGTCAACCGCTGGTTCGAGGGGCGCACCGCCGCCGTCCTGCCGGTTCCCGAGCGGCGCCGCCTGGCCCGCCCCCTGGCCGGGTTCGCGGCCCGCATGCACGTGCCCGCCCCCGACGACGCCCCGGCCAACCCCTTCCGCGGCGTGCCCCTGACCGCCCGGTACGCGCGTGTGCGCGAACGCCTGGACGCGGGCCCGTTCCCCCGCGCGGGCGAACTCCTGTCCCTGTGGGAACGGCTGACCGCCACCCCGGCGTGGCCGGGACCGCCGCTGTGGCTCCACGGCGACCTGCACCCCGCCAACATCCTCGTCACCTCCGAGGGCGCACCGGAACTGGCGGCCGTCCTGGACTTCGGCGACCTGACCTCGGGGGACCCCGCCACCGACCTGGCCGTGGCCTGGCTGCTGTTCGACGCCCCCGGCCGCGCCGCCTTCCGTGCCCGGCTGGAGGAGCTCTGCCCGGTGGACTCCGACACCTGGGACCGCGCCCGGGCCTGGGCGCTCCTCTTCGGGAGCCTGCTGTACGCCTCCGACGACGCGCCTCTGGCGTCGGTCGGCGCGCACGCCCTCGAACAGGTGCTGGCCTGAAGCCGGTCGTCACGCGTGTGTTCCGAGGGCGCGCATCCGAGGGCACGGCAGTGGCCGAACGGTGCGGACGATCCGGCCTGCGGCCCGTGGGGGGAGCAGCCCCGGTCCGCCCCTCCAGGACCGCCCGGGTCAGTCCACCGAGCGCAGCAGTTCGGCGACCCGCTCGGGCTGCTCGTTCAGGGCGAGGTGGCCCGCTCCCTCCATGACTGCCACGTCCGCGTCCAGGAAGCGGCGGGCCGGGCCGTGCAGGCGCGCGGGCGAGTAGAGCGCGTCGTGGGAGCCGGTGGCCACGATGACCGGGGTGCCCTCCCAGGGGCGCAGGCACTCCAGCGGCAGCGGCCCCGGGGCCAGGCTGGTCCGGCAGTGGCGACCGACCAGCGTCATCCACCCGGCGTAGGGGTGGACGCCCGTGGTGACGTGTCCGGGGCCGCTCATGAAGTTGAGCAGGCGGGTGCTCTTGCCCTCGTGCGGACCGATCATCCACGGCAGGGCGACCCGCATCAGCTCCGGGCTCTTGGCCGCCGTGGTCAGGCCCGCGGGGCCGACCAGCACCAGGGCGTGGACCAGCTGCGAGGGCTTCGCGGCCAGGGCGACGGCGGCGCCGAGCGAGTGGGCGAGCACGGTGACGGGGCGCTCGGTGAGCTGCGGGAGCACCTCGTCGAACCAGGAACCGTAGGCCGAGGCCCGGTCCGTCCTGGGGCGTACACCGGCGCTGAGGCCGGGTTGTCCGGGCAGATCGGCCAGGAGGACCCGGCGGTCCCGGGCGATGACCCGGGCGGTGTCCACCGAGGTCGCCGAGTTGAAGTTGGTCCCGCTCAGGACGAGTACCGGCGTGGCGTCCCCGCCGGGGGCGCGGAAGGCGCGGGTGGCTCCGAGAGCGGTGTCCAGTTCGGGCAGCGCGGTGAGCTCCGGCCAGTCGGCGAGACGTCTCCCGCACCAGGCGCGGACCTCGCGGGCCCCGGCCTCGGAGCGGTAGACACGCACACCTTGCGGGTTCGAATCGGGCATGAGCCACCTGCTGTTTCGGGGTAGGAGACAGCGACCGCCGACCAGTCTTCCCGGCACACCTGCGGAAGACTGTACTCACCGACCTCCGGGCGCGCCATCCGAATCGGACACATAGCCCCTGGGCTGGACATTTACCACCCCTTCCGGGAGCATGGGCGAGGCGCACTGGCGCCTAGGTGTGCCGGGAAGACTGGTCGGCGAGTCCTTCCGTCGTATTCCCGAAAGGTGCCCATGAGCATCGACCCGATCGAGCACTCCCCAGGTCCAGGAGTGCTCTCCCGTTTCGCCGACGCGCTCCGCAGCGACAGCGTCGGCGGTTTTCTGTTGATCGGAGCCGCGGCCCTCGCACTTGTCTGGATCAACTCCCCGTTCGGTGAGGTCTACGAGAGCCTGCGCGCGATCACCTTCGGACCGGAGTTCCTGCACCTGGACCTGACGCTGGAGACCTGGGCGGCCGACGGCCTCCTCGCCGTCTTCTTCTTCGTCGTCGGCAACGAGCTCAAACAGGAGTTCGTCCACGGCGAGCTGCGCAATCCCAGACGTGCCATGCTGCCGATCGTCGCCGCCATCTGCGGCATGATCGTGCCCGCCGCGATCTACGTCGCCATCAACATCACCTCCCCCGAGACCATCCAGGGGTGGGGTATCCCGATGGCGACCGACATCGCCTTCGCCCTCGCCATCCTCGCGGTGGTCGGCCGCGGACTGCCCGTGGCACTGCGGACCTTCCTGCTGACGCTGGCGATCGTGGACGACCTCGGCGCGGTCATCGTCATCGCGGTGTTCTACACCTCGGGCATCGACTTCGTGGCACTGCTGGCCGCCGCCGCCGGTCTGGTGGTGTTCTGGTACCTGCAGCGGGGCAGGGGGCTGGCCGCCTCGCTCAACGCGTCGGTGGTCCCCAACTGGCTGGTCTACGTGCCCCTGGCCGCGGCGATCTGGTTCCTGGTCCACGAGAGCGGCGTGCACGCCACCATCGCGGGCGTGGCGATGGGACTGCTGATGCGCACCAGCGCGCTGCCCGGCGAGACCCACGACCCCAGCCACGGTGTGGAGCAGCTGCTGCGCCCCTGGGCCTCGGGGCTGGCCCTGCCGATCTTCGCGTTCTTCTCCGCCGGCGTGGTCTTCGACGGCTTCGGCGACATCGTCACCGACTCGGCCGCCCTGGGCATCACCGCCGGCCTGATCCTCGGCAAGGTGATCGGCATCGCGGGCGGCTCGTGGCTGACCACCAAGGTGAGCAGCGCCGAGCTCAACCCCAGCCTGAAGTGGATCGACATCGTCGGCATGTCGCAGCTGGCCGGTATCGGCTTCACCGTCTCACTGCTGATCAGTGAGCTGTCGTTCCTGGGCGCTCCGGAGCACCTGGCGCACGCCAAGACGGGTGTGCTGGTCGCCTCCCTGATCGCCACCCTCCTGGCCACGGGCATCCTGGGTTTCCGGGCCAGGCACTACCGGAAGCTGGGCCGCCCGGTCGACCCCACGAACCTGCCCGCCGAGTAGGCGGACGCGAGGACGCGACGGCACGGGCCCGTCGTCCCGGAACCCGCCGGGACGACGGGCCCGCCGCTGTTCAGCCCCTCCCCGAGGCCAGGTGGGCGAGCCATCCGCCGCGGTGGCTGATGTCCTCGGCGCCCTCGGCGGCGGCGGGGTCACAGGTGAACCCGACCACCGCGCGACCGTCCGCCAGGGTGACCGCTCCCAGCGCCATGGGCGGGGGCAGGGCGGCCAGGAAGGCGCCGAGCCCCGCCGGGGAGATACGCCAGACCTCGCATCGCAGGGAGGTGCCCCGTCCGTTCGTCCGGAGCACGCCGGGTTTGGACGGCACCGCCGCTGACCTCCCGTCGGGCGCGGCGGACCCGGGCAGGGCGACCATGCGGTAGTCCGCGCTGGTGAGCGCCTCCTCCACGAACCGGGCTCCCAGACCGGTGAGCTGGTGGTTGAGCGGCTGACCGCGCAGGTGCGCGCCGAACACCGCCAACTCCACGCCCGGCGCGGGGTAGGCCTCCCCCGGATCCTCACCGACCAGGCCCGCCGCCAGGTCGAGGGCCACCTGGTCCTCGAACGCGCGGGTGAGCACGCTGACCCCGAAGGGCCGTCCGTCGGCGGTGCCGGCGGGCACCGCCACCGCCGCCATGTCCAGCAGGTTCACGAAGTTCGTGTACGTTCCCAGGCGCGAGTTGGCCCCCACCGGGTCGGCCGCCACCTCCTCCAGGGTGGGGTGGCCGACCGTGGTCGGCAGGAGGAGGGCGTCGAACCCGTCCAGGAGCCGGCGGGCCTCGGCCCTGTGGGAGGCCAGCCTGTGCTGGTCCGCGGCGAGCCGGTGGGCGGGGACGCCCTCCGCCGCCAGGATGATCGCGGAGACGGTGGGGTCGGCCCCCTCGGGGTGGCCGGCCAGGAACTCCCCCACGGCGGCGTAGCGCTCGGCGACGACCGCA
Organism: Nocardiopsis quinghaiensis; assembly: GCF_008638365.1. GTDB lineage: Bacteria > Actinomycetota > Actinomycetes > Streptosporangiales > Streptosporangiaceae > Nocardiopsis > Nocardiopsis quinghaiensis. The sequence goes on from NZ_VWVU01000006.1 coordinate 34,682, forward strand.
CCGTCGTAGAGCAGCCGCGCCGCCTCCAGCAGGGGGGACACGTCGACTTCCCCCGTCCGCACTCCGAAGGCGCGCAGCGCGTCGACGGCCTTCCGGAAGGCCGCCCGTTCCCCGTCCTCGAGCGGTGCCAGCGCCTCGTCCGAGGGAACCGCCACGCGTCCCCCGGGCCGGGCGGCGAGCCGCACGTCGGCGGGCCAGTCGCGGCTGAACGGGTCCCCGGGTTCGGGGCCGGTCATCACGGCCAGGGCGGCGCGGCCGGAGGCCAGGTCCCGGGAGAACACGGTGACGCAGTCGTAGGGGCGGGCCGCGGGGACCACACCGGAGGACGGGACCAGGCCGAGCGTCGGCTTGAGTCCGACGATGCCGTTCAGGGCGGCGGGCACCCGGCCGGAACCGGCGGTGTCGGTGCCCAGGGCGATGTCGGCCATCCCCAGGGCCACGGCCACGGCCGAACCCGAGCTGGACCCGCCGGAGATCCGCTCCGGGTCGTGGGCGCCACGGACCGCGCCGTGGGGGCTGCGGGTGCCGACCAGCCCGGTGGCGAACTGGTCGAGATTGGTCTTGCCGAGCACCAGGGCGCCCGCGTCCACCAGCCTGCGCACGCACGGCGCGCTCGCCGCGGGGGTGAACGCGTACCCGGGGTGGGCGGCCGTGGTGGGGAGGCCCGCCACGTCGATGTTGTCCTTGACCGCAACGAGCGTCCCCGCCAGCGGCAGCTCCTCTCCTGAGGCGAGCCGGTCCTCCAGCGCCTCTGCCTCCACGGCCAGCTCCCGTTCGGGGCGCAGGGTGATCCAGACCTCGGGCCGGTCGGCCCCGGTGATCCGGCGGTAGGCGGAGCGGACACGGTCGGTGGGAGCGGGCATCAGGCGGACCCTCCTTGGGCGATGACGGCCATGGCGCTCCCCGGTTCGAGGTGCTGGCCCGGTGTGACGAGGATGTCCGAGACCCTTCCCGTTCCGGGGGACCGGACGACGACCTCCAGCTTCATGGCCTCCAGGCGCACGAGGGGCTGCCCCTCCTCCACCAGGTCGCCGGGAGCCACGTCCACCTTCCAGACGGAGGCGGACAGGGGCGCCTCGACGAGGCGGGCGCCGGGCGGCAGGTCCGGTGCGGACGGGACGACGGGCTCGGGCTCGGGCCTGTCCTCGAACTCTCCGGAGGCCTCCCACGCCCGCCGCTCGGCCTCGAAGGCCGCGGACCGGCGGCGCTCGAACTCCCCGATGGAGTCGGCGTTCTCCGCGAGGAAGCGCTCGTGGTCGGCCAGGACGAACTCCCCGTCCGCGACGGCGAGTTCGTGGCGTCCGGCCAGCAGGTCGGCGCGGATGTCCAGGAGTTCCTCGTGGCCCACGGGGTACCAGCTGATCCGGTCGAAGAACCTCAGCAGCCACGGGGTGCCGGGTTCGAACGGGCCGTACTGGCGCAGTCCGGACCACACGGGGACCGTGCGGCCGATGAGCTGGTAGCCGCCGGGGCTCTCCATGCCGTACACGCACAGGTAGGCGCCGCCGATGCCGACCCCGGCCTCGGGGGTCCAGGTGCGCGCTGGGCTGTACTTGGTGGTGACCAGGCGGTGGCGCGGGTCGAGCGGGGTGGCCGCCGGGGCGCCCAGGTACACGTCGCCCAGGCCCAGGACCAGGTAGGAGGCGTCGAAGACGGTGTCGCGGACCTGGTCGACCGAGTCGAGGCCGTTGATCCGGCGGATGAACTCGATGTTGTCGGGGTTCCAGGGCGCGTCGTCGCGCACGCCGGTCCGGTAGCGGGCGATGGCCTCGTGGATGGACGGGTCGTCGTAGGACATCGGCAGGTGCAGGGTGCGGCTGGGCACCCGCAGCCGCGAGGTGGGCGGCAGCTGCCCCTCGATCTCCCGGAGCAGGCCCAGGAGGGTGCGCAGCGGCAGGACCCGCGGGTCGGTGTGCAGGTGCAGGGAGCGGACGCCGGGGGTGGAGTCGACGATGCCGGGCGGTGCGGCCTGGCCGAGGGCGGCCATGAGGGCGTGGACCCGCATGCGCAGGCCCAGGTCCAGGGACATGGGCCCGTACTCGACGAGGAGGTTGTCGTGGCCGCCGCGCCGGTAGGTGACCTCCGGTGTGCCCTCGTCCGCCGGGACGCGGGCGAGGACGCCGTCGTCGCCGTCCGCTCCGCTGCCGCGCAGGAGCGCGGCGGCCTCGGGGGCGGTGTGGATCCTCTCGGCCGCGGCCTCGGTCACCGGGTGGAAGCGCACGGTGTCGCCGGGGCGCAGCTGGCCGACCTTCCACCGGGACCCGCTGACCACGGTGACGGGGCAGACGAACCCGCCCAGGCTGGGGCCGTCGGGGCCGAGCAGGACGGGCGTGTCGCCGGAGAGGTTGACGGCGCCGACGGAGTAGGCGGTGTCGTGGATGTTGGAGGGGTGGAGTCCGGCCTGGCCGCCGTCGGGGCGCGCCCAGGACTGTTTGGGACCGGACAGGCGGACCCCGTTGCGCGCGGACTGGGAGTGCACCCTCCAGGCGGTGGCGTAGAAGGCGGCGAGCCCCTCCCGGGTGAGGAACTCCGGTGCGGCGTGCGGCCCCTCGGACACCTCGATGTCCCAGTGGGAGCCCGTGCCGTCCGCGGATCGACCGGCGGCGGTGGCCTCCGGAGCGGTGTCCGCCATCCCGGACGGGCCCGGGATCCCGGGCCGCTCGGCCTCGGGGACGGGCCTGGGCGCGGGCGCGTCGGCGGGCTCCGGCAGGGACCGGAGCACGTCCCCGGGGCGCAGGGCCCGGCCGCTGTGGCCGCCGTACCCGCCGGCGGTGAACGTGGACGCGCTGCCCAGGTACTCGGGGACGTCCAGCCCGCCCCGGACCAGTACGTAGGTGCGCATGCCCGGTCCCCGGCAGGCTCCGACGTCGAGCAGGCCGCCCGCCGGCACCCGCACAGGTTCCCACTGGAGGGCCGGGACGCCGTCCACGGTGACCCCGGCGGGCGCACCGGTCACGCACACGGTGGCGGCGGCGGAGAAGCGCAGGGCGGGGCCCTCGATGGTGCACTCCAGTCCGGGGGCGCCCTCGGGGTTGCCCAGGGCACGGTTGCCCAGGCGCAGGGAGAGGTCGTCCATGGCGCCCGACGGCGGGACGCCGACCTGCCAGTAGCCGGTGCGTCCGGGGAAGTCCTGGACGGTGGTGAGGGTCCCGGCCCGCTCCACCTCGACGCGCGGCTCCCGGTCGCCGATCCCGGCGCAGGTGGCCGTGGTGTGTCCGACGGCTCGGACGTCCTCGTGGCGGGCCAGGGACCGCAGGAGGCCCAGGTTGGTCTGGAGCCCGTCGATCCGGACACCGGCCAGCGCGGCGGCGAGCCTCTCCAGGGCGTCGGCCCGGTCCTCGCCGTGCACGATGACCTTGGCGAGCATGGGGTCGTAGTCGCTGGTGACGAACTGCCCGGCCTCCACCCAGCCGTCCACGCGCACCCCCGCGGGGAACTCGACCCGTGTGAGCAGGCCGGAGCTGGGCCGGAATCCGTGGGCCGGGTCCTCGGCGTACACGCGGGCCTCGACCGCGTGGCCGGTGCGCGCCGGCCCTTCGGGGGGAAGGCCGGCGAGGACGTCCTCGCCGCGGGCCAGGCGGAGCATCCAGGCGACCAGGTCCACCCCGGTGACCTCCTCGGTCACCGGATGCTCGACCTGGAGGCGGGTGTTGACCTCCAGGAAGGACGCCTCGCCGCGTTCGACGTCGTAGACGAACTCGACCGTCCCGGCGCTGCGGTAGGACACTCCGGCGCAGAGCTCGCGCGCGGCGCGGTGGAGTTCGGCGCGCAGCTCCGCGGGCAGGCCGGGGGCGGGCGCCTCCTCGACGACCTTCTGGTTGCGGCGCTGCAGGGAGCAGTCGCGGTCCCCGAGGGTGACCACCCCGCCGTTCCCGTCACCGAAGACCTGCACCTCGATGTGCCTGGCCCGGGAGACGAAGCGCTCCACGAACACGCCGCCACCGCCGAAGTGGGTCCGGGCCATCCGGCTGACCTGGTCGAAGGCGGAGCGCAGGGACTCCTCGCCTGAGCAGGGCCGCAGTCCGATGCCGCCTCCGCCCGTGGTGGACTTGAGGATGACGGGGTAGCCGATGTGCTCGGCGGCGGCGACCGCCTCCTCCACGTCGGCGAGGACATCGCTGCCCGCGACCATGGGCAGTCCGGCGGCGGCCGCGGCCTTGCGCGCGGTGTGCTTGTCGCCGAACTCCTCCAGGTGGCGGGGCTCGGGTCCGACGAACACCAGGCCCGCGTCCTGGACGGCGTCGGCGAATCCGGCGCTCTCGGACAGGAAGCCGTATCCGGGGTGGACCGCTCCCGCTCCGGAGGCAGCGGCCGCGGCCAGGACGCGTTCGGTGTCCAGGTAGCTCTCGGCGGCGGGGGCGGGCCCCAACCGGACGGCCTCGTCGGCGAGGCGGGTGTGCGGCGCGCCCGCGTCGGCGTCGGAGTAGACCGCGACGGTGCGCAGGCCGAGTCCTCGGGCGGAGCGGATGACGCGGCAGGCGATCTCGCCGCGGTTGGCGACGAGCACGGAGTCGAACACGCTGGCTCTCCTTGGTCCGGGGGCTTGTGTGCTGCGGTGCGCGGGGAGAGGTCAGGGGACGTGCGCGTGCAGCGCCATCCGGGTCAGGGCCCGCCGGGCGCGTTCCAGGACGACCTCCATGGAGGCGCCGACGTGCTCGTACATGGCGTGGTAGGCGGCGTCCAGCTCGCCCGCGACGAGGTGCTCGGCGATCCCGACGTGCTCGTCGACGGTGGAGGTGATCCGGTCCTCGGTGAGGAAGTCGTACATGCGCACCCTGCGGATACGCCGGTTGACGGAGACCAGGGAGTCGGTCAGCGCCCCGTTCCCGGAGGCCCGGGACAGCGCGGCGTGGTACTCCTCGTCGAGGAGGACGAAGGAGGGGTCCGGCGGGGGCGGGTCGGCGCGCAGGCCCCGCCAGCGCTCCAGCTCTGCGGCGAGGATCGCGGGATCGTGCCGGACACCGGGGTCCTCCGTGGCACGCGCGATGCCGCGCAGTTCGAGGGTGACCCGGAGCTCGTAGAGGTCGCGGAGTTCGACGAGGTTGGGAACGGTGGCGTAGAAGCCGTTCTCGCGCCGTTCGACCAGCCCGTCGGAGTGCAGGCGTGCCAGCGCCTCGCGTACCGGGGTGCGGGAGACGCCGAAGCGCTCGGCGAGCCGGACCTCGCCCAGCCGGGTGTGGGGGCCGGTCCTGCCGCTCAGGACCTCCTCGCTTATCAGGGCGTAGACCCTGTCGCGGCGCGGGGTGGCCGTCGCCTCCACCAGCGGTTCGGGACGTGTATACATCCGTGTGTCCATGGGGACCGACGCTAGGGAGGACGTGTTTCGGCGGACCTCCGCCAGGGTGAAGCGTGGGTTTCCTCGTGTTTCGGCGTGTTCCACGCCTGCTCGCGCCCTGTGCCCGGGCACGGCGCGAAGGGCGCCGCGGCCCGGAAGGACGGAGGACCCGTCCTCCACCGGTACCGCGGCGCCCGTGGGCGCCGTCCGCCCCGTGCGGGCGCCGACGTCAGAGGCTGATGCCCAGCGCCCAGCTCATGAGGCCGTACATCGCGCCGAGGACGAGGACGATCGCGGCGAGGTTCAGCCAGAGGCCGCCGCGCATCATCTGACCGATCCGCACGTGGCCGGTACCGAAGACGATCGCGTTCGGCGGGGTGGCCACCGGCAGCATGAAGGCCATGCTGGCGGCGAGGACGGCCGGAACGACGAGGATCATCACGTCGACGTCCATACCGAGCGCCACACCGCCGAGGATCGGCAGGAAGGTGGCGGCGGTGGCGGTGTTGCTGGTGAGCTCGGTCAGGCCGAGGACCAGGGCGGCGACCGCCAGGATGACGACCCAGAGGGGGACGCCCGCCAGGGCGGAGACCTGTCCGCCGATCCAGGTGCTCAGCCCGGAGGCGGTGAACTGCGAGGAGACGGCCAGGCCGCCGCCGAAGAGCAGCAGGACACCCCACGGGAGCTGGACGGCGGTCTCCCAGTCCAGCAGGCGGGTCCCGCGGTCGACGGGGATGAGGAACAGCGCGATCGCGGCGGTCATCGCGATGACCGCGTCGCCGAGGCCGCCCAGCCACGGGGCGGCGGAGGCGACGGCCCCGATGTCGGCCAGGACCGGGACGAAGATCCAGGAGAGCGCGGCGAGGGCGAAGACGGTGAGCACCATCTTCTCGGCGCGCGACATCGGGCCCATCCCGGCGAGTTCACCGCGGATCAGGTCCTGCGCGCCCTCGACCTTCCGGGTCTCGGGGCGGAAGACGCGGACCAGGACGAACCAGGCGATGAGCAGGAAGACCGCGGCCAGGGGGACGCCGGCCGTCATCCACTGGCCGAAACCGATGTGGACGTCGTGGTTCTCGGCCAGGTAGGCGACCATCAGGACGTTGGGCGGGGTGCCGATGATGGTGGCGACCGAACCGATGGAGGCGGCGTAGGCGATACCGAGCATGAGCGCGGTGGCGAAGTTCGCGTCCGTCCTCCCGTTGCGGAACTGGGTGATGAGCGCGACGACCGAGATGCCGACGGGCAGCATCATCACGGCGGTCGCCGTGTTCGAGACCCACATGGAGATGAACGCGGTCGCGATCATGAAGCCGCCGACGAGACCGGCGGTGTTGGATCCGACCTTGGAGACGATGGTCAGCGCGATCCGCTTGTGGAGGTTCCACCTCTGCATCGCCAGGGCGAGCATGAAGCCGCCCATGAACAGGAAGATGGTGTCCGAGCCGTAGGACGGGGCGACGTCGTCGACGGACGTGCCCTGGACCATGACCGGGAAGAGCACCAGGGGCAGCAGCGAGGTGGCGGGGATCGGGATGGCCTCGGTGGCCCACCAGATGGCGATGAACGCGGTGATGCCCGCGACGGCCCGGCCGTTGGCCGACATGACCGGATCGCCGTCCTCCCCCTCGCCGAGGGGCATGGGCATGTCCGGCATGAGGAAGTGGACCAGCAGACCGACCAGCGGACCGGCGACCAGGCCGATGAGTCGGGAGCGGGGGTAGCTGTTCGCGGGCTTGCCGTCCTGTGTGGGCGACATGGTGTCCGGCGCGTCGACACCCTTCGGGGACGCCATGGATTCCTCCTGTTGACGGGCGAGTGGGGGGCGGGGTTCGCCCACCGGGGGACTCCTGCGTCTCACTGGGTTTTCCTGCCGGTTTCCCCCGGGTTGCTCCGACTTGACACAGCGATGGTGGTGACCTCCCCCCGGGGTGTCCAACACCTCATCCGAAATTTGGGGTTCCTCTGACATTGGGACACGGTGAGTCGGTGAGCTGGGACACAGGGTGACCCGGAGGGCAGCGCGCCCGGACACCCCTCCACACTGCCTAAGCTGCACGTATGCATCCGAGGGGACCGAACCGACGCACCGCCTTGCGGGGCGTCGCAGGCGCCCTCGCCGTGACCGCGGTGAGCGGTTGCACGTGGCGGGAGCCCCCGTCCCCGCCGGTGTTCGTGGTGGCCACGGGCCCGCCCGGAGCCGTGTACCGGGAGATCGGCGCGGAGATCGCGCTCCTGCTGGACGAGCGCCTGCCCGGGACCCGGGTGGAGACCGTCGAGACCGGCGCCTCGCACGACAACCTGCGCCTCATCGAGGCGGGTGGGGCCCAACTCGGCCTGGCCAACCTCGACTCGGTCATGGCCGGCGGGGTGGCCGACGCCGACCCCCTCCGCGCCGTCGGCCGCCTCTACGACAGCTTCGTGCACCTCGTGGTCCTGGACGGGTCGCCCGTGCGCCGCCTGGGGGACCTGGAGGGGCGCGGGGTCTCGGTGGGCGCGGACCACTCCGGCACCGAGTTCACCGCGGACCAGATCCTCACGGAGACCGGGGTGGCACCGGAGGCGGTGCGCATGGACCAGGCGGCCTCCGCCCTGGCCCTGGGGCGCGGGGAGATCGACGCGATGTTCTCCCTGACGGGGCTGCCCACCCCGGCCGTCGCCGACCTGGCCGAGCGGCACGTGATACGCCTGATCGACCTCTCCGACGCGGCGGTCGCCATGGCCGACGCCCGTCCCGAGGCGTACTTCCCCGCCAGTGTCCCGGCGACCACCTACGAGGGCGTGCCCGCCTGCCCCACCATGTCCGTGCCGAACCTGCTGCTGTGCTCGGCCGACCTGCCGGAGGACCTCGCCCGCCTGGTCGCCGACACCGTGTACACGGGCGCCGGGCGGATCGCGGCCTCCCGCCCGGAGGCGGCCCAGATCAACGTGCGCACCGGCATATCCACCGGTGTGGTCCCCCTGCACCGCGGCGCCGCGCGCTGGTACCGGGACAACAAGCCCTCGTGAGGCCCTGGCGGGCCCGGGGGCCTCCGCCAAGGATCCCCGTGAGGATCACGGCGCGGGCGGCAGGGCGATCACCGCACCGAACCCGGGGCGCCCGTCCCCGGGCAGTCCCTCGCCCAGCGTCAGCTCCCCTCCGGCCTCGCGGACCAGGTCGGCGACGATCGCCAGCCCCATCCCGGTCCCCTCGGTGTTCTGGTGCCGGGACGACCGCCAGAAGCGGTTCAGGGCGGCGCCGCGTTCCTCCTCCGTCAGTCCCTCCCCGTCGTCGAGCACGCTGATCCGGGCCGGATCCCCCACCCGGGCGCGCACCTCCACCCGGGTCCCCCCTGACAGGCGCAGGGCGTTGCTCACCAGTTCGTCGAGGATGCTGCCCAGGCCCCCGGCCGGAGCCTGCGCCCACACGCCCCCGGGGACGTCGGCGGACACGGAGATCCCCCTGGCCGCGCCCAGGGCGCGCCAGCGCTCCATCCGCGTGTCCAGCAGCTCGGAGACCTCCACGGTCTCCGAACCCGTCACACTCTCCAGCCGGGTCGCGGCCAGCAGGGAGTTGAGCATCCGGTGCATGGCCGTGGTCTCGTCCACGGCCACGGCGTGCGCCTCCCTGGCCTCCTCCGTGGTGAGGTGGGGCGCGAGGTTCTCCACCGCCAGGCGAAGGCTCGCAAGGGGGTTGCGCAGCTGGTGGGAGGCCTCGGAGACGAAGGAGCGCTGACGGTCCAGGGATCTGCGCACCACGCCGACCATCGTGTTGAAGGACTCGGTGAGGCGGCGCAGCTCCGGCGGTCCGCGCTCGGCGTCCACCCGCACGTCCAGGTTCCCCGAGGCGACCGCTGTGGTGGCCGCGTCCAGTCCGCCGATGGGGCGCAGGACCCAGCGCGACAGCGGCAGCGAGGCCGCCGCCAGCAGTCCCAGAGGTACCAGGCTGAGCAGGGCGAGCCATCCCCACGAGCCGAGGATGTCGATACCGAGGCGACCGGTGGGGGCGACGAGGACGACCGCGCCGACCACCTCGCTGTCCCGGCCGACGGGTTCGGCGACCACCAGGGGCCCGGCTGCCCAGGGCCAGACGGTGGTGGGCGGGGCGGGGCGCTCTCCGGCCAGGGCGATGGTGACGGTGTCCGGGGAGTCCAGGTCCGCGATGACTTCGCGCATGCGCCCGGTGCTTCCGGACCCGGTCACGGTCTCGCCGTCGGGGGCGACCACGACCACCGGGATGCCGTAGAGCTCCTCGTAGCGGGACATCTCCTGTACGAGCGCGTCCTGGCGGTCGGTCTCCAGGGCGGTGCGGGCCAGTGACGCGAACCGGCCCGCGTCCCCCAGCCGGTCGACGTACACCTCCTGGGTCCGCTGCTGGGCGACGACGGCCCCCAGCGGGATGACGGTCGCCGCGACCAGGACGAACGCGGCGGGCAGGAGGATGGCGAGCAGTCTGCGGAGCAAGGCTCAGGACCCGTCGAGGACGTAGCCGACACCGCGCACGGTCCGGATGCGCACGGTGTGGCCGAGTTTGGCCCGCAGTGATCCGACGTGGGTGTCCAGCGTCCTGGAGGAGGCCTCCCACGCGGTGCCCCACACCTGGTCGAGGATCTGGTCGCGGGCCACGACCGACGGGGACCGGGAGGCGAGGAGGGAGAGCAGGTCGAACTCCTTGCGGGTCAGCTGGAGTTCGGCGCCGCCGGCCCTGGCCGCACGGGAGCCGGGGTCGACGGTGAGCGCGCCGACCCGGAGCCGGGGCTCCTCGTCGACGGCTCCGGCCCGCGCGGCGCGGGTGCGGCGCAGGACCGCGTCGATGCGGGCGAGGAGCTCGGCGACGCCGAAGGGCTTGACGACGTAGTCGTCGGCCCCGGCGCGCAGGCCGCGCACCCGGTCGCGCTCCTCCCCGCGTGCGGTGACGGCGATGATGGCGGTCTGCGGGCGGTCCCGGAGCCTGCGCAGCAGGTCGATGCCGTCGGCGTCGGGGAGGCCGAGGTCGAGGAGGACGACGTCGGCGGGCGGGGCGCCGAGGGCCCGTTCCGCGGTGGCCACCCGCTGGACGTCGAAGGACGCCGACCGCAGGGCGGTCACCAGGCCACGGGCGACCCGGTCGTCGTCCTCGACCACGAGAATGCGCATGACCAGCATGGTAGGCAGTGTTCCACCCCGCTCATGGCACTCCGCCGGTCCGCGGCCGCCGGTGACACCCGGTCGGCGGTGGTGTGCGGCGGTCGGCCGGGGCGCGGTCCACCTCGGCGTGCGGACCGAATGTCCTCGTGCGCTGGCTCCGTCCGTCTTTCGCGAAAGGCCGGGAGCGCCGTGCGGCGCCGGGAAATACGTGGTGTTCCTCTGTCTGAGTCGTGAAAGGGGATAAGCAAGTAAGAAAAGGGGCCTGGCACCCGGTGGCTTGTGAAAAGCCACCCGGCCGTCCGTCTCCGGCGACGGACGGCCGGGTGTCCTGGTCAGGCGGCCGGTACGGGTTCAGAGGTCCGGCTATGGGAGCGGCCCCACGGCATGAGGCGGTCCAGTGAGTAGCGGCCGCCGGCGAAGCCGAGGGCCAGGGCGGTGGCGCCGAGGACCAGGGGGAACTCGAAACCGCCGACCAGGGGGTCGCCGAGGTGGGTGAAGTAGTAGGCGTTGGCCATCATGAAGGCCAGGAGGAGCCCGGCGAGGGGCAGTGCGAAGCCGACGATGAGCGCCAGTCCGGCACCCACCTCGATGAAGGCCCCGAGGAGGGCGGAGAACTGGGGGAAGGGGATCCCCAGGGCGGCGAAGCCCTGGGCGGTGCCGGCGGGGTCGGTCGCCTTCGGCCAACCGTGGGAGACGAAGACGAGGCCGACCGCCACCCTCGCGAGCAGTGTGGTGGCGTCGCCGACTCCGGATATGCGTGATCTCTCGGTCATGGGGATTCCTGTTCTGTGAGCGGGTACCCGGAAATAGGCCGCGCTCCCAGTCCGATAACCGAGACGGCGACCTTTTTCCGGGAGACCAAATGGTAATACTTATCCGCCTAGTCACATAGAGTGCTAAATCGGAAGATTTCCTACACCAGGCATTCACCCTGGTGAGGGCATATAACAGAACGTGGTTCAGTCCTGGCTCCCCGTACCCGTCGGCCCCGCGTACCGGGAGCCCTCCCCCGCCGCGAGCCCTCCCCGCGGGCAGGGCGCATCCGCGCGGGGCCGCTTGTCACCGCCGTCTGGGACCCTTCCGCCATGACGGACACACGCGATCCCGTGGACGCACGCACGGTGGAGGAGTTGGTCGCCTCGGCGGGGCGGGCGAAGTACCTGTGCTTCTGGGGGCACAAGCCACCCGCGGACGGGGGTGTGTCGGCGAGCTGCCTGTCGCAGTGGTGGCCCGCCGCCTTCACCATGGACGGGATCGGCTACCCCACCGCCGAGCACTACATGATGGCCGCCAAGGCACGCCTGTTCGGCGACGCCGAGGCCGGGAAGCGGATCCTCGCCGCGGGCCACCCCCGGGACGCCAAGGTGGTCGGCCGCCAGGTCCGCGGCTTCGACCAGGGAGCCTGGGAGGCGGCCCGTTTCGAGATCGTGGTCGAGGCCGGCGTCGCCAAGTTCGGCCAGAACGCGGACCTGCGGGAGTTCCTGCTGGGCACCGGCGGGCGGGTGCTGGTGGAGGCCAGCCCCCGTGACCGGGTGTGGGGCATCGGGATGGGCGCGAAGAACGACGACGCGCAGGTCCCGGAACGCTGGCGGGGCCGCAACCTGCTGGGCTTCGCGCTGATGGAGGCCCGCGCCCGCCTCACCCCGGCCGCCCCCTGACCCACCGCCGAGCGCCAGACCCCGTGGCCCGTCCGGTCGCCCGGGTCGTCGGCGGCCGGGTCGTCGGCCGCCGGGTCGGGAACGGTCATCAACGCGCGCTCCGGCGCGCGAGGCCCGGCAGGATCCGCCGACGGCGGTCAACGGCCCATGTACGCGCCCCCGTTGACCTGGACGACCTGGCCGGCGACGTGGCGTGCCTCGGTCATGGCGCCGCCACCACCGCGCAGCGCGGCGATGGAGCTGACGTTGACGGTCCGGTCCTCCTGTCCCCGAAAGCGGGGGAGCGGAGCCTGGGTGTGCGGGACGGTGGTGAGCACGTTCGCCGACCACGCGCCGGACCAGCCCTCCGCCGTCGCGGCGAGGCCGGGACCGGGCGCAAGGGGTTTTTCGTTATCGCCCTACTGATACCGAATTGAGTGCGATGTGGCGATAACGAAGCCTCTTTCCGGATCAGCATCCGTGATCACCGCCGGATCATCCGAATTTCACCTGCCGTGCCTCCGTTTACGGCCGAGCCTCGCACCGGACAGGAGTAGAGTCCGATCACGCGGACAGCACGGTGCCCCGGCATCCGCGCCTGTTTCTCCGGAGCACTCCGGGTCTCGGCGCCCTCGCCGCACCCCGCAGGCACTCTCGCGGCCCGACCACGTACGTTCCGCCGCACGCCCCGGGAAACCGATCCCATACGCACCCGCCGGTGCCACGCGCGTTCCGGGAAACGCACCGTCCTTTCCGACCAGGACGAACCACACTCCAGGGACTTCTCATGGCCTACTACCGCATCCAGTTGCGCGACGGTTCCTCCCACACCCTGCAGGCGGTGCGCATGCGCACCGACGCGAGCAGCCTCTACCTGGAGGAGCGCACCGCAGGGGCGTGGACCGAGGTGTTCGCGAACCCTCTCACGGAGGTGGAGCGCGTCCAGCGCCGCTTCACCGAGAACGACGGCACCTGGACCTGGCTGAGCGAGCACCTGCCCGCTCCGGTCGGCGGCGTCCGGGCCTGGTGAGGACCGGTAGCCGGTGCCGGGTGCCCGGCACCGGCTACCGGCTACCGGCTACCGGCACCGGCTACCAGGGCAGGACGCCGTAGCTCTCCGGGTCCGATGCGGAGGCCAGGTGGCCCCACAGCGCCCCGTTCGGCCCGTCGTCGGGCAGGGTCGCCAGGTGCAGGCTCACCCGCGCGCCCTGCTCGGGGGTGCGGTGACCCGTGTTGTGGTTGAGGTCGGTCTCGCAGTATCCGGGGTTGGCCGCGTTCACCTTGGCCCCGGTTTCCGCGAGGGCCTTGGCGTACAGGGCCGTCACCATGTTCACCGCCGCCTTCGAGGCGGGGTACCCGACGTTGCCCCGCATCGCGAAGAACGGGCTGGCCGGGTCGGTCATCGTCCCGATCGAGCCGATCTCGCTGGACACGTTCACCACCCGTGCGGACTCCGAGCGGCGCAGCAGGTCCAGGAACGCGTCGGTAACCGTCACCATGCCCACCACGTTCACCTCCAGCATCTGGAGGAACGCGGTCGGATCGGTCTCACCGAGATCGCCCCAGCCCATGGCCACGCCCGCGTTGTTGACCAGCACGTCCAGCCGCCCGAAGTCCGCCTCCACCCGTGCGGCGGCGGCCCGGACGCTCTCGATGTCGGTGACGTCGACCGCCAGAGCGCGGGCGTCGACCCCTTCCTCGCGCAGTGCCTTCTCGGCCTCGGTGCCACGTGCGGCGTCCCGGGACCCGACCAACACCGTCATCCCCTCCAGACCCAGCAGTCGCGCGGTCTGGAATCCGATTCCCTTGTTCGCCCCGGTCACGAGGGCGATCCTGTCGTTCTGTGTCTTCGCCATGTCTCCCATCGTGGAGACGAACCGGGAGACGAGGAAGGAACGGTCGAGACTGGTATCAGCGGTACCACTGTCAGGAGCGCGGTTCTGGGGCACCCTGGGGGAGAGGGCACCGATCTGAGGAGGCACCCGATGGTGGACCGCGGCGAACTCGCGGCGTTCCTGCGCGACCGGCGGGCCAGGATCGGCCCCGGCGACGCCGGACTGCCCGAGACCGGGCGCCGCCGCACCCCGGGACTGCGCCGCCAGGAGGTGGCCCAGCTCGCCGGGATGTCGGTGGAGTACTACGTGCGGCTGGAACAGGCGCGCGGCCCCAACCCGTCCCGGCAGGTGCTGTCGGCGCTCTCACGCGCCCTGATGCTGAACGTGGACGAACGCGCCTACCTCTTCCGGATCGCGGACGCGGAACCACCGGCCACCCGGGGGGTGAACCGCGAGATCACCCCGGCGGTGCACTACCTGCTGAACGGCCTGACCACCACCCCCGCCTACGTGCTGGATGCCAAGTACGACGTACTCGCGTGGAACCGGATGGCCACCTACTTCATCGGGGACATGACGGCGCTGCCGGAGGACCGGCGCAACATCATCGAGTGGATGTTCTCCCAGCCGGACGACGCCCCGCACTGGGACGACCCGAACACCGACTGCTTCACCCGCCACTCGGTCGCGGACCTGCGCGCCACCTACGCCCGCTACCCCGGCGATCCGGACATCGCCCGCCTGGTCACCACCCTGCTGGGCACCTCGCCGAGGTTCACCCGCATGTGGGAGTCGCGCGAGGTGCGGGAGCGGCGCGGATTCAGCAAGAGGGTGGAGCACCCCCTCGTGGGGACGCTGGAGTTCGAGTGCCAGATCCTGTCCGTGCCCGACAACGACCAGCAGGTCATGATGTACTGCCCCGAGCCCGGCTCCCCCACCGAACGGGCGATGGAGCGTCTGGCCGCCGAGTTCCCCGCGCCCTCACCCGAGCACGTTCCCCCTCTGTCCCGGCCGCTGGGACCGGTGCCCCGCGGCCCGGGCGGGCCGGTCGGGGCCCCGCCGCCCTCCGTGGAGGCCGACACACGCTGACCCGGTCCGAGGGGTCCGGGGTGGCGGGACCTCCGAAGGGCTCGGTCGGAGGTCCCGCCGACGCGGGTCAGCCCTTGACGGCGCCCGCGGTCATGCCTCCGCGCCAGTAGCGCTGGAGGACGATGATGGCGATGATCAGCGGGATGACCGACAGCATGGAGCCCGTCACCACCCGCGTGTACATCTCGATGTCACGGCCCTGGTAGGACTGCCAGGTCACCAGGCCCAGGGTGATCGGGTACAGCCCCTCGTCGGCGAGCATCACCAGCGGCAGGAAGTAGTTGTTCCAGATGCCCACCATCTGGAACAGGAACACCGTCACCAGTGCGGGGGCCATCATGCGCAGCCCGAGCGTGAAGAAGATGCGTCCCTCGCCCGCGCCCTCCAGCCGGGCCGACTCGATGACGGAGTCGGGCACCGACGCGTCGGCGTAGATCCGGCACAGGTAGAGGCCGAACGGGGAGATGAGGCTGGGCAGCAGGACCGCCAGGTAGGTGTTGGCCAGGCCGATCTGGCTGAACAGCAGGTACAGCGGCAGGGCGGTGGCCGCCGCTGGGACGAGCACACCGCCCAGGACCAGGCCGAAGACCAGTTCGCGGCCCCGGAAGTCGTACTTGGCCAGGGCGTACCCGGCGGCGGCCGCCAGCAGGGTGGCCAGCGAGGCGCCGAGCACCGAGTACAGGAGGCTGTTGAGGGTCCAGCGCCAGAAGATGCCGCCGTTGTAGGTGAGGACCTCGGAGATGTTCGTGAACAGGACGAAGTCCTCGCCCAGCCCGAAACCGAACGAGTTGAACAGGTCCGAGGTGGTCTTGGTCGCGGCCACGAACACCCAGTACACCGGTACCAGGAAGTAGACGGCGGCGACGGCGAGGATCGCGGTGACCAGGATCCTTGACCTGGTGGAGGCACCGGTCGCGGTGCCCCGGCCCCCGGGGCGGCGCCGCGCGGGCGCCGCGTCGCCCTTCTTGACGTCGGTCGTGGTCATCGCCGCCGGTCCTTCCTGTTGACCAACCAGAGAAACCCGAACGAGAGCACGAACGCGGTCAGGGCCACGATGACCGACTGCGCCGCCGCCACGTTGTAGTCGTTGTCGGTGAACGCGGAGTTGTACGCCGCCATGTTCGGCGTGTACGCGGAGTCGATGTTCACCGTGAACGCCGCCAGGATCTGCGGCTCGGCGAACAGTTGGAGGGTTCCGATGATCGAGAAGACGGTGGTCAGCACCAGGGCGGGACGGATCAGCGGCAGCTGGATGTTCCAGGCGGTCTGGAGCGGTCCGGCCCCGTCGATACGCGCCGACTCGTACAGCTCGCTCGGGATCGTCTTGAGCTGCGCGACGAGGATCAGCATGTTGTAGCCGATGAACAGCCACGTGATGATGTTGGCGATGGACCACAGCACGCTGTTCGGACCGAGCAGGTCCGGCTCCAGGCCCGCCCATCCGGCCACGTCCAGGACCGGGGACAGGCCCGGGACGTACAGGAAGCCCCACAGCAGCGAGGCCACCACGCCGGGGACGCCGTAGGGCATGAAGTACAGGGCGCGGAAGAAGCCGGGCCAGCGGGCCGAGGCCGACTCCAGGAGCAGGGCCAGTACCAGGGCCAGGCCGATCATGACCGGGACCTGGACGACGCCGAAGAGCAGCACGCGGCCGATGGAGTCGACGAACGTCTCCTGGCCCAGGGCCCGGGCGTAGTTGTCGAACCCGGCGAAGACGGTCTCCCGGCCCTCCTCGCCGAACAGGCCGAACCGGCGGATCTGGATGAGGCTCTGGTAGAGCGCGTACAGGATCGGCAGGACGAAGCAGAGGGCGAACAGCGTCAGGAACGGTCCGACGAAACCCCAGGGGATGAGGGCCCTGGACGGGAACCGGCGGCGGGGAGGCACGGCGGGGGCCGTGCCCGGTCTGTCCGGGGAGTCCGCTCCGGGCGCGGTACGCGTGGTGGCGGTCATGACGCGCTCCTCACGGACAGGCCCTTGTTCCGGATGTCGTCGACGGTCCTCTCCTGCGCGACGGCCAGGGCGTCCACGAAGGAGGTGCCGTCGGCGACGGCGGAGCGGAACGCGTCACCGATGTGGTCCTTGGTACTGGACAGGGTCGGACCCCACTCCCAGTCGGTGGGGATGTACTCGGTGGCCTCGGCGATGGTGCTCGTGTAGTTCTGCTCCGAGAAGTAGGGGTCGGGCCCCTGGTTGCGGACCGAGTTCCCGTTGAGCTCCTCCGAGGCGGCCCAGCCGATGCCGCACTCGGTGATCATGGCGTCCACCGCACGCTGGTCGGTGCTGAGCCAGTTCGCGAACAGCACCGCCTCGTGGGGGTGGGGCGCCCCGCTGAGCACGGCCGAGGCCGAACCTCCCCAGGTGCCCTCCCGGCGCTGCCCGTCGTCCCACTGGGGCATGCTGGAGACCTTCCACCGGCCGGGGTTGTCGGGATCGTTGCCCCTGATGATGGCGTCGCCCCAACTGCCGACCGTCCACGTGCCGATGGTGCCCTGCTGCAGGCCCTGGTACCAGCCGGTGGACCACACGGCGTGGGTGAGGTTGAGTACGCCCTCGCGGACCAGCCCCTCCCAGAACTCGGCCACCCGTACCGAGGCGTCGTCGACGAGGTTGACCGACCACTCCCCGCCCTCGGTGCTGAACCACCGGGCTCCGGCCTGCATGCACATGCCGGCGAGCCAGTCCGCGTCCCCGACGGGGAAGGACTCGATGAAGGCGCCGTCCTCTGCCGCCGCGACGCGGCGGGCGGCCTCCGCGTACTCCTCCCAGGTGGCGGGAGCGCCGTCGATCCCCCACTCCTCGTACTTGTCGGCCCGGTAGAAGTAGGTCAGCGGCCCGGAGTCCACGGGGACGCCGTAGTGGCCGCCGACGTAGGAGGCCTGGAGCCACTGCCACTCGTCGTAGCGGTCGGCGTACTCCAGCGCGCCGTACCGGCCGAGGTCCTCCAGTCCGTTCTCCAGCAGGAAGGAGGGGATCTGGAAGAACTCCACCTGCGCCAGGTCGGGCTGGTTGCCCGCGACCAGCGAGTTGAACATCTTCGCGTACCCGCCGTCGAGCCCGCCTGGGATGGTCACGGCCCTGACCTGGATGTCGGGGTGCTCGGCGTTCCAGATGTCGGCCACCGCCTGGAGGCCCGGCCACCAGGTCCAGTACGTGAGCGTGATGTTCTCGTCGGGGCCCTTGGGCGGGACGAGCGGCCGGTCCTCGGCCGGGCCGACGGTGGCGGCGCATCCGCCGAGTGCCGCGGTGGAGCCGAGCGCCGACGCCGTCAGGCCCGCGCGGAGCAGGCCGCGGCGGGACATACCGCCCGGTGGGGGGATGGGAACTTTCATGCTGTCTCCTCGGGGGGACCTTCTGCGGGGGGGGTTGGTTCGGGTACCGAGGTTCCCGGTCCCTGAGCACCAGAACACGCGAGCGAGGCGAGACGGATGATACGGACTAGCGCACGTCGAGGGAGAGGCGGTGCGCGATGGCGCGGCTGGAGGAGCCGACCGCGAGGCGGTAGGTCCCCTCCGGAGTGCGCCACGAGTGGGTGGCGGGGTCCCAGACCGCGAAGGCCCGCGGCGGGACGTCGAGGTGGACGGTGGCCTCCGATCCGGGCTCGGCCCGTACGGAGGCGAACGCGGCCAGGGCCCGTACCGGACGCGTGGTACCCGCGCTGTCGGCGGGGGGCTCCACGTAGACCTGCACCACGTGGCGTCCCGGCCGGGCACCGGTGTTGGCGAGTGTCGCGGTGACTCGGACGGGACCGCCGAGCAGGCCGCCGTCGCGTTCGGGGAGGGGGTCGCCGAGGAGGGCCTCGGTGATCTCCCAGTCGGTGTAGCCGAGCCCGAACCCGAAGGGGCGGTGGGGCTCGCGGCCGTCGCGGTCGTAGGCGCGGTAGCCGACGAACACGCCCTCGTCGTAGGCGAGGACTCCGCGGTCGGGCCGGGTGTCCATGACCGGAACGTCGGCGTGGTCGCGGGGCAGGGTCCAGGGCAGGCGTCCGGTGGGCTCGGACCGCCCGGTGAGGGTGTCGGCGAGGGCGTGGCCGTACTCGTGGCCGCCGAACCAGGACCACAGGACGGCGGGCACCTCGTCGAGCCAGGGCAGGAGCACGGGGGCTCCGGCGTTGACCACCACGGCGGTGCGCGGGTTGGCCGCGGCGACGCGGCGGACGAGTTCGTCCTGGCGCCCGGGCAGGGCGAGGGTGGGGCGGTCGTAGCCCTCGGACTCGACCTCGTCGTTGGTGCCGACCACCACAACGGCGACGTCGGAGTCCTCGGCCGCCCGGACCGCCTCGGCGATCTCCTCCTCCGCGGAGGGGCCGGGCGGCAGGTGGCGGAGCTGGGCGACGACGCCGCGGCCGAAGTCGCCGAAGTCGGAGACCTCCAGGCCGATCTCGACGCGGACCGTGCGGGGGGCGTCGACCACGATCCCGGTGCGGGGTCCGTCGGGGTGGCTGTGCCGCGACTCCAGGATCTCGGCGTCGGAGGCGGGGCGGCCGCCCTCGGCCAGGACGTCGCCGTCGACGCGGACGGTGTGGCGGCCGACCACACCGACCTCGACCTGGTGGAGGCCCCGCTCGGCGAGGTGGAGGTCGGCGGTGACGACGGCCCTGGCCGCACGGGGGTCGTCGACGCCGATGTGGAAGGCGGTGCGGTCGAGTTCGGGGGTGCCGACGGGGTCTCCGGAGGCGTCGAGGAGGGTCATGCCCAGGGAGGTGACGAGGTCGCGCGAGGCCGCGGGCAGGAGCCGCCGGGGATCGACGCCGCGCACGACGGTGAGCTCGACCCCGTCGGGCAGGGCCTCGCGGAGCCCCTCGGCGGGACTGACCAGGTACTTGGAGTTGACGTGCGCGCTGCCGCCTCCCTGGGTGTAGGCGTCCACCGCGTTCGGGCCGATGAGCGCGATCCGGCGCACGTCGTCGACGGCGACGGGCAGCAGGCCGCCCTCGTTGCGGAGCAGGACGTGGCCGCGTGATCCGGTCTCGCGCAGGAGGACGCGCTCGTCCTCACCCTCGACGGCGGGCGAGGTGTCGTGGTCGAGTTTGCCGACCCGTGCGGCCAGGCGCAGGACGCGGACGACCTTGTCGTCGATGACGGACTCGGGGACCTCGCCGGAGCGGACGGCCCGCAGGAGGGCGTCGCCCTCGGCCCAGGGGCCGCGCGGGCCGGGCATGACCAGGTCGAGTCCGGCGTTGGCGGAGGGCGCGGTGCTGCGGGCGGCGGTCCAGTCGCTGACCACCACTCCGTCGAAGCCGAGCTCCTCCTTGAGCAACCCGGTGAGCAGGCGGTGGTGGTCGGTCATGCTGTTGGACTCCACGCCGTCGTCCACGCCGTTGTAGGCGGCCATGACGGTCCACGCCCCGGCGTCCAGGGCGGCCTCGAAGGGCGGCAGGTAGACCTCGCGCAGGGTGCGCTCGTCGATACGGGCGCGGTAGCTGGTGCGCTCGCGCTCGGTCTCGTTGCCGACGAAGTGCTTGGGGCAGGCTCCCACGCCCTCTCCCTGGACGGCGCGTACGAAGGCCGCGCCGAGCTCACCGGTGAGGACGGGGTCCTCGGAGAAGCACTCGAAGTGGCGCCCGCCGACGGGCGAGCGGTGGAGGTTGAGTACCGGGGCGAGGACGACGTCGACGTCCTTGCGGCGGGCCTCGGCGGCGAAGAAGCGGCCGGTGCGCTCCATCAGCCCGGTGTCCCAGGCCGCGGCGACCGCCGTGGGGCTGGGGGTGCTGGCCGAGTGCTCCTGCTGGGTGGCCTCGGTGCCGCGCACCCCGGCGGGGCCGTCGGAGACGGTGACCGGCAGCAGTCCGGCCTCCGGGATCTCGTGCAGGACCCACCCGGTGCGGCCGGTCAGCATGCGCACCTTGTCCTCGATCGGGAGCCGGGTGACACGGGCGTGGATGTCTGAGGTCATGAGCCCCTGCTCTTGTGACGTACGTCTCTTGGAGCGGAACCTTACTTACTTAATACTCATTAAGCAAGAGAGGTGGGAAGTCTCGATACCGTAGAGGTGGGTCCCGACCCCAGCCACGGACCCCGAGCGCCCCGAAGGAGCGCAGGAAGCGGAGAGCAGGAATGAGCGAGACGACACCAGCGCCGGACACACGTCCCTCCCCCGGTGCCGAGGAGGCCCCGGCGCCACGCCGACGGGTGAACCGGCGCGAGCAGATCCTGCGCACGGCCGCCGACGTGTTCGCCTCACAGGGTTTCCACAACACCTCGCTGGCCGACATCGCGGCGATGCTCGACATCACCCCGGCGGGGGTCCTGCACCACTTCGGCTCCAAGACCGACCTGCTCACCGCGGTCCTGGAGCTGCGCGACGACACCGACCCGGCCCCGGAGGGCAGCCGGATGCTGGACCACCTGGTGTCCACCGCCGAGCGCAACGCGGCCCGCCCGGGAACCACCCGGCTGTACGCGGTGCTGTCTGCGGAGAGCGCCACCGACGAGCACCCCGCGCAGGAGTGGTTCCGGGACCGCTACAGGGTGCTGCGCCAGGCGATCGGCGACGCCGTTCTGGACCGGCTCGGGCCGGAGTACCGGGAGGCCGCCGGCGCTCCGGGACCGGACGGGCGCACCCCGGCTCATGCCGCGGCGGCCGCGGTCATCGCCGTGATGGACGGCCTGCAGGTGCAGTGGCTCCTGGACCCCGAGGCCGTCGACATGGCCGCCGTGACCGAGTTGGTGATAGACGCCGTCGTCGCCCGGCTGTCCCGGGAGGACTGACCGGAACGGCGGTCAGGCGGGAGGGCCGGAACGCGAGGAGGGGGCGCCGGGGACCGTGTGGTCCCCGGCGCCCCCTCGGCGTTCGGAAGGCGGTTACCGCTCGCCGTGGACGGAGCCGGGGGTGCCGGAGCCGTCGGTGACCTGCGGCTCGCCGGTCACGCTGTTGGCCAGCCAGTCGTCCCAGGACTTCTGCCAGAAGCCCCAGCCGTTGTTCCACTCGAACTCGCGGTCGGTGCCGGTGGTGTTCAGCACGTCGCCCATGAGGGTGTTCTCGAAGAACCACTGGGCGTCGGCCATGCGCAGGTTGGTGCAGCCGTTGGAGGTGTTGGCCGAGCCGATGGCGGAGTTGTAGGAGGCCTCGTGCACGAACTCGCCACTGTTGGAGGTGCGGACCGCGTACTGCACGTCCACGTTGTAGGAGTTGGGGGAGTCCTCGGGGATACCCACGGTGGTGGAGTCCATGGTGATGTGCTCGTAGCGCTCCATCAGCACGTGGACGCCGCTGCTGGTGGTGTCGAAGCGGCGGTTGGCCTTGCCGTTGCTCACCTCGATGGTGCGCTCGTGCTCACCGTCGACGGTGACGACCATCTCGTGGTCGGGCACGTGCATGGTCGCGATCAGCTCGCGGCCGATCTCGAAGTCGATCTGGTGGTTCCTCACCCCGTAGACGCCCTCGGAGGCCTCGACGCCCGCGAGACGGAGGTCGACGGTGACGGCCTGGTAGGGGTCCCAGTACTCCTCGGGGCGGAACACCGCGGTCTGGTCGTTGGTCCAGTTCCAGGCGCCCGCGACCTCCTGTTCGGAGACGACCTCCATGGAGTTCTCGACCTGCGCCTTGTTGGTGACCGGCAGGTCGAAGTTGATGACGATCGGCATGCCCACGCCGACGGTGTCACCGGTGACCGGGTAGTTGGACGCCAGCTCCAGGCGCTGTCCGGGAACGGCGGCCAGGGTGGTGAACTCGTGGACGAGTTCGGTCTCCTCGCCGGCGTCGTTCTCGGCGGTGGCGGTGACCACGACGTCCGAGCCGGGGCGCAGGTTCCAGTCGCTGACCCACTCGGTGCCGTCCCCGTTGAGGGTGCCGGTCACGTCGTAGAGGCCCGGGGTCTCCTGCTCGCCCTCCGCGGAGGCCTCGTCGACGACGGTCTGGTCCACCTGGACGTCGGTGATGACGCCGCTCTCCGCGGTGACCTGGACGGGGGAGTTCGGAGCGACCTCCCCGGTGCCGTCCTCGGGGGTGATCACCAGTTCCGCGGGGGGCGTGGCGTCGGTGGGCTCGGAACCTCCGCCCTGCGTCTCGGCCTCACCGGACGTGCAGGCCGTCGCGGCCAGCGCCAGCGCGACCAGTCCGATACCGAGCCGGCGCATCACCACCGGGGGTGTCTTTCCCGTCACGTCTGGTACCTCCATGTCATGCCTTGAACGCCGTGTACTGCCAGTAAGACGCGCGAGCGCCCAAAAGGTTCTGAGATCTCACGCATCGGTATAGATCGGTTATCACTGACGCGGGGAGACACCGGAACCACCGACAATACACCTGGGGGGTATGAGTCGACTTCCTTCGGGTATGAGATTACGGCTATCCGTAACCCGCGCCGCGCGCCGGGGGATCCCTGCCCTGCAATCGACCCCTAGAATCTAGTTCGAACGCTCAGGTTTATGCTCCGTCCAAGCCTGACCAAAAGCTCGTTTCTCCTGTTGGGAGGGCTCCATGTCGTGGCTCTGGTTGGCCGGCGCGATCATCTCCGAGGTGATCGGCACCACCTCGCTCAAGCTCTCGGAGGGCTTCACCCGCCTGGTTCCCTCGGTCTTCGTCGTGCTCGGGTACGCCGGGGCCTTCCTCATGCTCAGCCAGTCCCTCACCCGGGGCATGGAGCTCGGAGTGGCCTACGGCGTGTGGGCGGCCGCGGGTATCGCGCTGGTCGCCGTGATCGGCGTCACACTCTTCGGGGAGTCGCTCACCTGGGTCCAGGTGGGCGGGATCGCCCTGATCATCGCCGGGGTGATGGCCCTGGAGATGGGTGGACGGCATTGAGCGGGAGCAGCGCGGAGGCCGCCGGTCCGGAGCCGATCGCCGACGGCCGCAGGCGCAAGGGCGAGCGGCGCCGACGACAGCTGCTGGACGCCGTCATGCGCGTGGTCGAGCGCGACGGCGTGGCCTCGGTCAGCCAGCGGCGCGTCGCCGCCGAGGCCGGGGTCGCCCCCAGCGCGGTCACCTACTACTACGCGGCCGTCGACGACCTGCTCGTGGACGCCCTCACCCGGGTCAACGACACCTACGTGGCCGCCCTGGCGACCCTGCCCGACGACGCGGACGCGGCCCTGCGCGCCCTCGCCGGGATGATCGCGGCGGGTCCGGGACCCGAGCGAGCCCATGTGATGGCCGAGTGCGAGCTGTTCCTGCTCGCCGCGCGGCGCCCGGCCCTGCGCCCCCAGATCGAGCGCTGGAACCGGGCCGTGGACGCCTTCCTCGTGCCCCACCTGCCCGATCCGGACGACCGCTCGGGTGTGTGCGCCGCCGTCGACGGCCTGTTCGTGCGGGCCTGCACCGAACCGGAGCTGACGGCCGAGGAGGTGTACCGGACTCTCAGTCGGCTGGTGTCGCGCGCGCCGCGTAGCGGCCGGGCGTGACACCGAGGACGGCTGTGAACTCCCTGGTCGGGTGGGGCTGGAGGAGGCGCGCCCCGCCCGAGGACGCCGACGCCCAGCCCCGCTTCCCCGCCTTCCTCGGCCGCCGCGCCTGGTGGGAACCGATGGGCCGGTGACCGTGCCGGACCGGGCACCGGCCCGACGACGGATCGGCGTTCCGGCGGCCCGGACCCGTGACGCGTCAGCAGGCCAGCTCCCAGGAGCACTCCAGCTCACCGCCGCCCTCCACGCGCGCGCTCCGCGTACGGGCTCCGGCGGACGCCCCGTGGCCCACGTACTCGGCCAGCCGAACGGTGATCGCGTCCTGCACGCCCCTGGGCGCCGGACCGCTGTGACCGTTGTTGACGATGCTGAACACCAGTTCGCCGTCGTCCGGCCCGGGAACGTACCCCGACAGGGCGCTCACCCCGGTCATGGTGCCGGTCTTGGCCGAGACGACGCCCTCGGCGGCGGTGCCCCCCATCCGGTACCTCAGGGTGCCGCCCACCAGCGGGTCGCTCTCCCCGGCCACCGGGAGGGACGCCCTCCAGGTCCCGTGCCAGGAGGCGTCGCGCGAGCGCGTGAGCAGGTCCACGACCGTGTCGGCGGTGACCAGGTTGCCCCGGGACAGGCCGGAGCCGTCGTTGAGGACGAGGGCGGAGGTGTCCACGCCCAGTCCGGTCAGGGCCTTCTCCACACCGGCGAGTCCGGCGTCCCAGCTCCCCTCGTCCGCGACCTCCCTGCCGATGCTCTTGACGAGCATCTCCGCGTGCCCGTTGTTGCTGAACTTCATGAACGGGACGAGGATCTCCCCCAGTTCGGGGGACTCGTGGTCGGCCAGGACCCTGGCGCCGGACCGGCCCCCGGGCGCGTCGCCGAACTCCACACCGCCCGCGACCTCGACCCCGTGCCGCTCCAGCGCCCGCTCGAAGAGGTGCCCGGCCAGCCCGGCGGGCTCGTGCACCGTGCGCACGGCGGTCACGGGGGCGCCGCCGGCCGGGATCGCGCCGCTCACCGTGACGGTGTTGGTACCCAGCACACGGTCGACGGCCAGGGTGTTCCCACTGCCCGGCGCGCCCGTGAGGGCCTGGTTGTCCAGCTCGGCGTAGCCCTCGGCCGCGCCGAGGTCGACCTCGGGGGGACCGCCCACGCTCCCCGGGGAGACCACGACCTCCGTCACACCGGTGTCGTGGCGTCCCCCGTGGGCGACCGTGAGGGCGGAGATCTGCGCCGAGTACGCGTACGGCTCGTCCTCGGGCCACCAGTCGTCCACGAGGCGCTCGGAGTCGAACCAGGTGTCGTCGGCGTACACGCCGCCCCGCACGACCCTGATCCCGGCACCGGCCACGTCGGCGGCCAGCTGGTCCAGGTCGCCCTCGGACAGGGTCGGGTCGCCGCCGCCCACCAGGTACAGGTTTTCCACGGAGCGCCGGTGGCCGGGATCCGCCTCGGCCACCACCTCGGTGGAGAAGGTGTGGTCGTCGCCCAGGACCTCCAGGGCCGCGGCGGCGGTGAACAGCTTCATGTTGGACGCGGGCAGCAACCGCTCTCCGCCGTCGCGCGAGTAGAGCACCTCGCCGGTGTCGGGGTCGGTGACGACCACGCCGGACACCGCGCCCTCCAGGGACGAGTGCCTCAACAGGAGGTCGATGTTCTCGCGCAGGTCGGCCAGGCGCTCCCCGTCCGCGGCCGTGTCCGCGTGGACCGGGGAGGCGCCCAGCGGCGCCACCGGGAGCAGGGGCATCGCGACGAGCGCGGCGGCGACCTTCCAGGCGGCGCCGCGACGGCTTCCGGGGCGGCTTCCGGGGCGGTGGCGTCCGGGCGCGGGATTCCAGAGATGGGCGGAGGTTCTCAACTCTTCGTCTCCTACCGGTCACAAAGGGTGAAGGGCATCGAACCCTAACCCGTGGGGGGTCCCGGCGCCAGGACCTCTCGCGCGGGTCGCCGCCGTGGGGATCCGCGGAGGCGCCCGGTGACGGGAGGGAACGCGTCCCGCCACGTGTACGCCGTGTCCGGTTCCGGTCGGCACACACGGCGGCGGGCCGGTGCCGGGGCTCACGCCCCCGCACCGGCCCGCCGGGTCCACCGCCACGCGGGGCGCGTCAGAACAACTCGACCGCCCGCGAGTAGTGGCAGGCGTCCGGGTGCCCGGCCCCCCGGTCCACCAGCTCCGGCGGCTCCTCCACGCACTTGACGCGCTCGTTCTCCGACAGCTCGTCGGCGAACTTCGGGCACCGGGTCCGGAACCGGCAGCCCGACGGCGGGTTGGCCGGGCTGGGCACGTCGCCGGTGACGACGATCCGCTCCCGCGTCCGCTCCTTGACCGGGTCCGGCAGCGGAATGGCCGAGATCAGCGCCTG
Organism: Nocardiopsis quinghaiensis; assembly: GCF_008638365.1. Classification (GTDB taxonomy): domain Bacteria; phylum Actinomycetota; class Actinomycetes; order Streptosporangiales; family Streptosporangiaceae; genus Nocardiopsis; species Nocardiopsis quinghaiensis. The sequence continues at coordinate 61,322 of NZ_VWVU01000006.1, forward strand.
CGTGTACGGGTGCGCGGGCGCCCTGAACAGGTCCTCGGCCGTCCCCGTCTCCACGATCTTGCCGAGGTACATCACGGCCACCCGGTCGGCGATGTGCTTGACCACCGACAGGTCGTGCGAGACGAACAGGTACGACAGGCCCAGATCGTCCTGGAGGTCCTCCAGCAGGTTGATCACCCCCGCCTGGATGGACACGTCCAGGGCGGAGACCGGCTCGTCCAGGATGAGCACCTTGGGGTTGAGCGCCAGCGCGCGGGCGATGCCGATGCGCTGGCGCTGGCCTCCCGAGAACTCGTGCGGGTAGCGCGCACCGTGCTCGGAGTTGAGGCCCACCAGCTCCAGCAGTTCCCTGACCCGCTTCCTGGCGGTGCCGTTGCCCTGACCGTGGATCCGCAGCGGTTCGGCGACGATGTCCGCGACCGTCATGCGCGGGTCCAGGGAGGCGAACGGGTCCTGGAACACCAGCTGGAGGTCCCGGCGCAGCGGCCGCAACTGGCGCGGGGACATCGAGTGCAGCGGCTGTCCCCGGTAGTGGACCTCGCCCGACGTCTGCCTGATCAGCTGGAGCATGAGCCGGGCGGTGGTGGACTTCCCGCATCCGGACTCGCCGACCAGGGCGAGCGTCTCGTGCTCGTACAGGTCCAGGGAGATCCCCGAGACCGCCTGCACCTCTCCGACCCTCCTCTTGAGCAGGCCCTTGGAGCGGATCGGGAAGTGCTTCACGAGTTCCCGCACGGTCAGGACGGCCTCCCGGCCGCTGCCGCCGGCGGCGCCCCCCGAGGTCCCGTCGACCTCGGCGAGCGCCTGCTCGGCCTGCTCGGCCTGCTCCTCCGCGGCCTCGGTGGTGTCGGCCTCCACCGCCGTTCCCCTGAACAGGTCGGTGGGCTGGGCGTTCTCCAACTCGTCGCTGAAGTGGCAGGCCGACGTGTGCGTGTCGGTGTCCCCCACCTGGACGCTGACCCGCTCCCCGTTCCCGTCGGTCGCCAGCAGGCGCGGCTCCTGCTCGTGGCAGAGGTCCCGGGCCATCGGACAGCGCGGCGCGAACGCGCACCCTCCGGGCAGGGAGAGCAGTGAGGGCGGGGTCCCCAGGATGGGGGTGAGCCGCTCGCTCCGGTCCTCGTCCAGCCGGGGCAGCGATCCCAGCAGGCCCAGGGCGTAGGGCATCCGCGGCTGGTAGAAGACGTCCTCCACCGGCCCCATCTCCACGATGCGGCCGCCGTACATCACGCCGATCCGGTCGACGTGTCCGGCCACCACACCCAGGTCGTGGGTGATCAGCACCAGCGCGGCGCCCGTCTCCTTCCGAGCCGATTCCAGGGCCCCCAGGACCTGTGCCTGGACGGTCACGTCCAGGGCCGTGGTCGGCTCGTCGGCGATGATGACGTCCGGCTCGTTGGCCATCGCGATGGCGATCACCACGCGCTGGCGCATACCGCCCGACAACTCGTGCGGGTACTGCTTGAGCCGCTGTTCGGGGTTGGGGATGTCCACCAGTTCCAGCAGTTCCAGCGCACGGGCCGTCGCGGCCTTCTTGCCCACCTTGCGGTGCGCGAGTACGGCCTCGGCGATCTGGTAGCCGACCGTGTAGACGGGGTTGAGCGAGGTCAGCGGATCCTGGAAGATCATCGCGATCCGGTTGCCGCGGACCTTGCTGATCTGCTCGTCCTTGAGGCCGACGATCTCCTGGCCCAGCACCTTCGCCGATCCCTCGACGCGGGCGTTCTTGGGCAGCAGTCCCATGACCGCCATGGAGGTCACGGACTTGCCCGATCCGGACTCGCCCACGATCCCCAGTGCCTCGCCCCGGCGCAGGACGTAGGACACCTCGCGCACGGCGGGCAGCGGCCCGTCGTCGGAGGGGAAGGTCACGCTGAGGTCGCTGACCTCCAGCACCACGTCGCCGGTTCCCGGCGAGGCGGTCTCCTCGTTGCTCATGTGGTCAGTCGTGGTCATCGCCGCACCATGCTCTGTCGTGGGTCGAGGGCGTCGCGGAGCCCGTCGCCGATGAAGTTGATCGTCAGGCACACCACCACCAGCAGCACACCCGGCGGATAGAACAGCCAGGGCCGGGTGGACGCCGCCGTGCGCGCGTCGCCGATCATCTGCCCGAGGGAGATGTCGGGTGACTGGATGCCGAACTGGAGGAAGGACATGCCCGCCTCCAGCAGGATCGCCACGGCGATCAGCAGGGTCGCCGCGACGATGATCGGCCCGGCGGCGTTGGGCAGCAGGTGGCGGACGATGATCCAGCCGGGCGAGGCCCCCGCGGCCCTCGCCGCCTCCACGAACTCCTGCTCGCGCAGGGACAGGACCACGCCGCGCACGACGCGGGCGATCTGCGCCCACGCGAAGAAGCTGATGATGAGGGCCACCGCGTACCAGGTGGTCCCGCCCCGGACGTTGCCCGAGATCGCGGCGACCATCACCAGCAGCGGCACGATCATGAACACGTCCACGACGCGCATCATGAGCCCGTCGACGCGGCCCCCGTAGTAGCCCGCGGTGGCGCCCCACAGGGAGCCGACGACGGTGCCCACGATCGACACCGTGAACGCGACCTTCAGCGTCTGCTGGGCGCCGCGCATGAGCTGGCCCAGGACGTCGTGCCCGGCGGTGGTGGTGCCGAGCGGGTGGTCGGCGTTGGGCGGAACGCTCGGCGGGATCTCCAGGTGGACGGTGTGGTCCCACCTCCAGACGAACGGGCCGAGGAACGCGGCCGCGACGACGACGAACAGGACGACCAGGCTGACCATGGCGGCCCGGTGCCGGAGGAACCGGGACAGGATCATCTGGAACTGGGTGCGCTCGACGCCCCCGACGCTCTCGGCGTCGGCGCTCCGCGGCGCTACGGGCGCCTTCTTCTCACTCATAGCGAATCCTCGGGTCGAGCACGCCGTACAGGAGGTCGGCGATGAGGTTGGCCAGGATGACCAGGACACCGCTGAGCAGCAGCCACGCCATCAGCGCGTACGAGTCGTTGGCCTCCACCGCGGTGATGAAGAACTCGCCGAGTCCGCGCCACTGGAAGACGCGCTCGGTCAGGATCGCGCCGTCGATGATCCCGGCGATGCCGACTGCGACCACCGTGGTCAGCGGGATGAGGGCCGTGCGCAGCGCGTGGCGCCGGATGACGACACGGTTGGGCAGTCCCTTGGCCCTGGCGAGGCGGACGTAGTCACTGTTGAGTACTTCGAGCATGGAGGTCCGCTGGTACCGGCTCCACGAGGCGAAGCTGGTCAGCATCAGCACGATCGTGGGCAGGGTCATGTAGGCGAAGGCGTTGGTGATCCTCCCCCACAGGTCCTCGCCCTGCGCCTGGTAGAGGCCGTCACCGATCGTGGCGAAGACCTGGTCTCCCACCAGGTCGTTGAAGGCGACCCCGGCCTGCTGCATGATGCCCGCGAACCAGAAGACGGGCATCGCCAGGGCCAGGAAGCCGATGAACGTGAGGGTGTAGTCGAGCTTGGAGTACTGGCGCATCGCGCTGATGACACCGGCCAGGACGGCCAGGCCCAGGGCGAAGACCATGGCGGCGGCCACCAGGCGCAGGGTGGTGCCCAGGCGCTCGGCGATGGCCGCGCCGATGTCGTAGGAGTTGCTCTGCGTGGAGGGGCCGAACTCGCCCTGGAGCAGTCCGATGTCGCCGTGGCCGCCGATGCCGGTGATCCAGAGCCAGTAGCGCTCGGGCATGGAGCGGTCCAGGTAGAGGCGCTCCTCCTGCAGCTGGATGACCGAGGGGTCCGGCGGAGGCTGCTGCATCCTGAGCTCGGTGAGGGGATCTCCGGAGACGTCGATCAGGACGAAGGTGAGCACGGACGCGAGGACCAGGATGGGTATCGCGCCCAGGATGCGCCGCACCGTGTAAACGAGCATGGGTGTGATCCTTCAGGGATGAACGAGGACCGGCCCGGTCCCGGGAGGGTATCCCGAAACCGGGCCATGGGCCTGTGCCGAACTACTCGGCGATGTCCCACTCACCGATGTTGTAGGTGGCGCGGTAGCTGGACTGGAGGTTGTCCTCGACGTTGGAGAGCCTGTCGCTGGCGAAGAAGTAGTTGGGCTCGGCCACGATCGGCAGGACGTAGGCCTGCGGGACGATGGCCTCCACCGCGGCGTTCGAGTGCTCCGCCGCCTCGTCCAGGGAGGAGGCGGTGCCGGCGGCCTCGGCGTACCCGTCGACCTCCTCGTTGGAGAAGCCGCCGAAGTTGCTGCCGCTCTCGGAGTGCCAGAACTGCTCGGCGTTGGAGGCGAAGTACGGGCTGCCGCTCCAGCCGAACTGGACGATGTCGTAGTCCTGCTCCCCGAGCATGTTGCCCAGGTCGTCGGTCATCTCAAGGGTGGTCTCGACGCCGATCTCGGCGAGCTGGGCCTGGATCAGCTGCACGGAGTTGTTGCGGATGACGGTGTCGGTGCTGCGCAGGCGGAAGGGGCCGACCTGCTCGCCGTCGAGCATGAGGGTGTCGCCGTCGAGCTCGTACCCGGCGTCCTCCAGGATCCCGGTGGCGGCCTCGACGTCGCCGTCGCCCTGGCTGGTCTCGGAGAGGTGGTCCTCGTAGTACTCGCTGTCGCTGCCGAAGATGTGGTTGTTCTTCAGCTCGTAGTCGGGGTAGCCGGCCTCGAAGTTGCGGCTGGCGATCTCGTCGCGGTTGATCGCGGTGAAGATGGCGCGGCGCAGCTCGACGTCCGAGAGCCACTCGTTCTCGACGTTGACGTCGATGTGCTCCCAGATGTTGCCCTCGCTGACGGTGAGCGTGGCGCTCTCCATCTCACGGATCTGGGTGATGACGTCCTCGCTGTACTGGGCGGGGTTGGCGCCGTCGATCTCGCCGTTCTGGAACGCGGGGACGAAGGTGCCCTCGTCGGTGTTGAACGGCATGATGATGCGGTCGAGCGCGGGCTGCGTCTCACCGAACCACTCGGAGTTGGGCTCCTTGACGACCTGGTTCTCCAGGTCTCCGTCCACGATCTGGTACGGGCCGCCGGACCACTCGGGCCGGGTGTCGTGCAGCCAGGTGTAGTACTCGCCCAGCTGGTCGGGGTCCTCGACGTCGAAGCCCTGCTCCTCGGCCAGGTGCGCCGGGTAGAAGCCGCCCGCCACGCTGTGCGCGTCGAACATGCCCTTCCACTCGGGGTTGGCCAGGTCCTCCTTCAGGGTGAAGGTGGCGGTCTTGCCGTCGACCGTGACCTCCTCGACCATGTCGGCGCCCGTGGTACCGCGGGAGTCACAGGTGGTGCAGTAACCCTCGTCGGGGGAGGCGGACATCATCATGGTGACGCGCAGGTCATCGCCGGTCATCGGCGTCCCGTCGCTCCACACGGCGTCCTCGGCGAGGGTGAAGCTGAACTCGAAGGGGCCCTCGTCGGGGTCGTCGTTGACGAGCTGGGGCTCTTCGGCGAGTACGTCCATGTTGTATTCGTACGTCGCGTCGGGCTGGTACTGCCCGGTGTGGGGGATGACGCCGGAGAGCATCTGGATCACGTAGACGCTGCCGCCGGCGCTACTGATCGCTCCCCAGGCGGCGGGCAGGCTGTTGATCACCCATGTGACCTCCTTCTCAGCCTCCTCACCGCTGCCACCACCGGTGCAAGCGGTCAGCGCCATCAGCGCGGAGGTTCCCGCCGCCGCGAGCGCGAGCGTCTTCCTTCGTTTGTGCATCAGTTACACCCTTGATCACTAATACGAGCCGGATCCCTGGGTTTGTGTGGTTCGCACACGCCCCGCAGAACTTAGGCGATTAGTCGATCAGAAGACCATTGAGCGAAATGTCTGTATAGCCCCACTGCCGGATTCGTGACCCATCCGCAACCGGTTCGCGCTCATCGCCCCGAGCGACCGGCGCGGATCCACACCCCTGGGAAACACGGACGTTACCGCAGATCAGAGGTCGTGCCGACGTCCACTCCCACGCTCCCGGATTCGGACAAGCCGGAAATGCATTGGGGATCGCTTACTTCGGTCAACGGTGTTTATAGTAAAGTAAACGTCGTTTAACTACGGATCCGCCCCAGGCGGCTACACAGAGAAAAACAGACAAACCACGCAAAACACACATATAACATGCAAGCTCCGCGTTGAGGCTCCCGGTACCTCAGCACCCACCTCTCGATGCGCTTCGATGCGTGATTCATAGGATGATCCGATGATAATCAGATAGATCCGACAAACAGAGCAAAGAGCACCAAAGCACGTATAAGTGTGCTGAAATCTGCACACCCAGCTGTCCGAAACCACCGGCCACGTACCACCGGAGCAGATAAGGTTTCGTACGGCGCTCACCGTCATCCCACACGCAGTATCCAGCGAGAGAGGCCTCTGCCGTGTCCGAAACAGTCCGCCTGGTCTGCCCCGCGGGCCGCAAGCACGTGGAACTGTGGGCTGGTTACGCTCTGGTGGCACTGGGCGTCGTGGCGGTCGTGGTCGACCCCTCGCACTGGGCCAACCTCACCCTCGGCGTCCTCCTGCTCCTCACCGGCGTCGCGCTGGCCGTGCACGGCCACATGATCAAGTCCCCCGTCCTGGAGGTCTCCGACGGGGAGTTCCGCTACGAGCGCGGCCGCTACATCGTGCGCGTGCCCTTCCACGACATCGGCTCCTACCACGTCCTGCCGGGCCGCATCCGCTCCCTCGGGCTGTGCGACACCACCGGCCGGCCCAAGCGCTTCCCCTCGCTGCAGAACCGCCGCACCTCGCGCGCGTACCTGCCGCTGACCGGGATGACCAGTCCGGCCAAGGTCGAGTCCTTCATGGCGATGGCGGGCATACCGCCGCGCAAGCGCTCCCTGACCTCCTGAGGGCCCGCTCGCGGTCTCCTGAGGGGCTCCCGGACCCGCGCGGCCTGTCGGCCCGGCCGGACGGCCGTCCGGCCCGTATGACCATCAGCGCACGGGTCCGGAACCGGACGAACAGGATCAGGGCAACTTCGGGCACAGCGGACAATTACGCACCACGCGCCCCACGGACATACCACCGCAAGCCCGTGTCCTCTACTCTCGATGGGGTGAAGCAGTCCAGAATCACCGCCATCCTGACCGTAGCGGGGATGCTCGCGGCCATGTGGGTCATCGAGATCCTCGACAGCCTCCTGCTCCTCGGAACGCTCGACCAGCGATTCGGCCTGCGCGCCTGGGACTTCCAGGGGCTCTGGACCATGTTCACCGCACCGTTCATGCACGGAAACCTCGAACACCTCATCGGCAACTCGCTGCCCTTCCTCGTGCTGGGCGTACTCGTCGCGTTCAGCGGCCTGGGGCGGTTCCTGCTCACCACGATGATCATCGTCGTCGTCAGCGGTGTGGGCGTGTGGCTGTTCAGCTCACCGACCTCCCTCACCGTGGGAGCGAGCGGTCTGGTCTTCGGCTACTTCGGCTACACGGTCCTGCGCGGGATCATCGAGCGCAAGACCATCGACATCGTCATCATGATCTGCGTGATCCTCTTCTACGGGACGATGATCTGGGGGGTCCTGCCCCAGTACCCCGGTGTCTCCTGGCAGGCGCACCTCTTCGGCTTCCTCGGCGGCATGTTCGCCGCCTACCTGCTCCCCAAGCGGGAGGGGAACAGGCAGCTCAACCAGGGCTACGGAGGCGCCCAGGGCGGCTACTACGCCCCCTGAGGCCGGTACCGGCACGCCACCGGACCGGAACACGCGAACGGGCCGCTCCCCGGAGAGGGGAGCGGCCCGTCGGTGTTCACAGGCCCCGGGCCCGGGTCGTCACGCGAGGACGCCCGGGGGGCGGGGCGGCGCCCCGGAGGCGGTCGGGGCTCCGAGGCGGACGGAGCCTAGAACTCCAGGCCCTCGGCGTCCTCGCCCAGGGTGCGCTCCAGGAACTCGGAGTTCTCCGCGAGCCAGGCGCGGGCGCCCTCCTCGGGGTCGTCCTTGTACCCGCCCTCCTCGGTCACGGTCATGACCTCCAGGTCGGCCAGCTCCTCGTCACCGAGCTCGAAGTTCTCCAGCCAACCGGTGATCTCGGGGTACTCCTCGCTGAAACCGGCACGACCGACCGAGTGCAGGGTCTCGGACTCGCCCATGAGGCCATCGGGGTCCTCCAGGTCCTTGAGGTCGTACTGGGCGTAGGCCGGGTGCGGACGCCACAGGGTGACGACGACGGGCTCCTCGTCGGCGATCGCCGAGTCCAGCTCGGCGAGCATCGCGGCGGTGGAGGACTCGACCAGCTCGAAGTCCTCGTCCAGGCCGTAGCCCGGCATGGCCTCTTCCTTGGTGACGCGGGTCAGACCGGCGCCCGGGTCGATGCCGACGACGCGGCCGTCCAGCTCCTCGGCGTGGTCGGCCAGGTCGGGGATGCTGTTCACGTCCTCCATGTAGGAGGGCACGGTCATGGTCAGCTTGGCGTTGTCGTACCAGGTGTTGAGCTGCTCCAGGTCCTCCCCGTAGTCCGCCCAGTAGTCGGCGTGGGTGGTGGGAAGCCAGACGTCGAGGTACAGGTCCACGTCGCCGTTGTCCAGGCCCTGGAACAGCGGGGCGACGTCCAGGTCGGTCACCGTGACGTCGTAGCCCTTCTCCTCCAGGATGACCTTCCACATGTTCGTGGTGGCGATCGCCTCCTCCCAGGCGATCAGGCCGATGTTGATCTCCTTGGCCTCCTCCCCGCCGTCCTCGGGGCCGGTGAGGTCCTCACCGCTGCCGCCGCCGCAGGCGGTCAGGAGGAGCGCGGCGCTCATTCCCGCCGCGGAGAGGGCCGTCATGCGCTTGCGGCTGTACATCGTGGGATTCCTTCCCTCGGGGAACTCTGTGCGCGAGGCCTTGTGCGGGGCCTCGGTGTGTGGGGCCCTCGTGTGCTGGGCCTCGGTGTGCGTACGCGCCCGGTCAGGCGGTTGAGGCGCGCGGGCCGTTGCGGGTGACGGCCACGGTGAGGCGGTCCAGGAAGATGGCCAGGATGACCACCGCGATACCGGCCTCGAAGCCGAGGGCGCCGTCGTTGCGGGTGATGCCCTCGTAGACCTCGCTGCCCAGGCCCCCGGCCCCGACCATGCCCGCGATGACGACCATGGACAGGCCGAGCATGATGACCTGGTTGACGCCGGCCATGATGGTCGGCAGGGCCAGCGGCAGCTGGATACCGGTGAGGATCTTGTGGCTGGGGGCGCCGAAGGACTCGCCCGCCTCCACCAGCTCCCTGTCGATCTGGCGGATGCCCAGCTCGGTCAGGCGCACGCCGGGCGGCATCGCGAACACGATGGTGGCGACCACGCCGGGCACGGCGCCGATGGAGAAGAAGAAGATCGCCGGGATCAGGTAGACGAACGCGGGCAGCGTCTGCATCAGGTCCAGGACCGGCTTGGCGATCTTGCTGACCAGGTCGTTGTAGGCGGCCAGGACGCCGATCGGGATCGCGATGACCACGGCGATGGCGCTGGCCACGAGCACGAGGCCGAGTGTGTCCATGGCGTTGGTCCACTGGTCGACCGATGCCACCAGGGTGAGCGCGATGATGCCGAACAGGCCCATCCGCCATCCGGCCACCGAGAACGCCAGGAGGCTCAGCAGCAGGATCATCACGAGAGCCCTGGGGCTCGTGACCAGGGCCGGGAGGAGGAGCCAGCCGAGCAGGACCAGCACCAGCCAGCCGCCCGCGACGACGCCGGTGCGGACGCGGGTGCCCCTGTCGAGCGCTCCCAGCACGGTGACGGCGGCCAGGAAGAGCAGCGAGATGCAGAGGTAGGCGTCCACGTACTGCTGGTCGAACAGGTGCATCGCCCACAGGAAGACCTGCGGCGGCAGGCTGTTGACGATGGTGTTGCCGAACGCGAACTGCGCGTGCAGGACGTAGAGCACCGAGACCACGGCGACGATGGCCACCAGCGGCAGGCGCCGGGTGCGCAGCAGCGGGACGGCGATGATCACGGCGGCGATGAAGGCGAGCTGTCCGACCGCCGGATCGGTGAAGAACCCGGACAGGGCCTCCACGGCCCAGCGGATGAACACGGCGGTGGCGTCGAAGACGGGGCCGAAGCTGCTCTTGAGCCAGGTGTTGAAAGCCTCGAAACCGTCACCGACCGGCAGGTTCGGCGGGAAGTCGACGAGTGTCACGACGTCTCCTTTCCGGCCGCGAGCGCGGCGAGCACGGAGTTGCGCGTCACCGTGCCCAGCACGCTGCCGTCCTCGTCGACCACACGGAGGTGATCGGAGGCGGCCGCGCTGGCGTACAGGTCGGCGACCGGTGTGTCGGCTTCGACCCGGGGCGCGGACGTGTCGGCCGCGGGGGCGTCGGGGTCGATCACCGAGGCGGCGGTGAGCACGCGGGTGCGGTCGACGTCCTCGATGAACCGTTCGACGTAGTCGTTGGCGGGTTCGCTGAGGATCTCCTGCGCGGTACCGACCTGGGAGACGCGGCCGTCGCGGAGCACGCAGATCCGGTCACCGAGGCGCATGGCCTCGTTGAGGTCGTGCGTGATGAAGACGATGGTCTTGCCCAGGCTCGCCTGGAGCTCCAGGAGCTGTGTCTGCATGTCCCGCCGGATGAGCGGATCCAGGGCGCTGAAGGCCTCGTCCATGAGGATGATGTCGGTGTCGGCGGCCAGTGCCCTGGCCAGGCCCACACGCTGCTGCATACCTCCGGAGAGCTGCTGGGGAAGCTTGTCCTCCCAGCCGCCGAGCCCCACCAGTTCGAGGGTCTCGCGGGCCTTGCTGACGCGTTCCCCGCGCGGCAGGCCGCGCAGCTCCAGGCCGTAGGCGGCGTTCTCCAGGACCGTGCGGTGAGGTAGGAGGGCGAAGTGCTGGAAGACCATGCTGACCTTCTCGCCCCGCAGCTTCAGAAGGCTCTTCCTGTTGAGGGCGGTGATGTCCACGCCGTCGACCTCGACCGTCCCCGCTGTGGGTTCCAGGAGTCCGTTGAGCATCCGGATCAGGGTTGACTTCCCCGACCCCGACAGGCCCATGACGACGAAGATCTCGCCTGGTTCGACCTCGAACGACACGTCGATGACGGCGGCCGTCACGTCGAGGTCGGCGATGGTGTCACGGTGACTGCCGTCGGAGAGCCGCTCGACGGCGGCTCCCGACTGTCTGCCGAACACCTTGTACAAGTGGTCTGCGCGTACTGCTGGCACGGTCTCCTCATGAGGGCTGTCCCGGCCGCGGGGTGCGCGGAGCACAGTTCGCCCCTTCGCCGACCCGCGGTTGTCACAGGTAGTCGGCCTGCTCAGAGCCCTTTGCACGCCCCTCACCAGGGCGGAACCGCTACCTGGTTCACGTCACAGGGCGCAACCTTACCGAGGTGCGTACGCGCAGTTCAGACGGCATGTAACCAGCAAATAACATGTTTAACCCGCATAAAAACCGTCCGCCGACCTATAGCGGCGGATGCCGACTCCGCGAAGTGCCGATATGTGATCTATGCCATAGGCATGCAGGAGGTGATCTTGGTCACATAGAAGAGACATGCGGGCCATGCGACAGAAAGTGTCAATCCATGACCGTACCGTAAGCGTCTCTTCTTGTCTTCCCCCGACTACTGCGGGTTGATCCGGGTGCGGATGAAGTTCTGGTGGGACCTGGACGGCGTCGGTCCGCGCTGCCCCTGGTAGCGGGACCCGTAGCCCGCGGAGCCGTAGGGGTGCTCGGACGGGGAGGAGAGGCGGAACATGCACAGCTGACCGATCTTCATGCCCGGGTAGAGCTTGATCGGCAGGGTGGCCACGTTGGAGAGCTCCAGGGTGACGTGCCCGGAGAAGCCGGGATCGATGAACCCGGCCGTGGAGTGGGTGAGCAGTCCCAGGCGTCCCAGGGAGCTCTTACCCTCCAAGCGGCTGGCGATGTCGTCCGGGAGGGTGACGACCTCGTAGGTGGACGCCAGCACGAACTCGCCCGGGTGCAGGACGAAGGCCTCCTCGCCGTCGGTCTCGACCAGCCGGGTGAGGTCAGGCTGCTCAACCGAGGGGTCGATGTGCGGGTACTTGTGGTTCTCGAACACCCGGAAGAAGCGGTCCAGCCGCACGTCGATGCTGGAGGGTTGGACGAGTCCGGGGTCGAAGGGGTCGATCCTGACCCGCCCGGCGTCGATTTCTGACCTGAGATCACGATCGGAGAGCAGCACGCTCCGAACCTACCGCTTGGGGCAACGCTGCGTAGTCGCGAGTCCCCCGCCTGCTCGTGGTCCGCGCCGACTTGCCCACGCGGTCCGGAGTTGGGCTAGGATGACATGCGTTGCCAGCCGGTACTCCCGGCGGGTGCGACGCGGATGTAGTTCAATGGTAGAACTTCAGCTTCCCAAGCTGATAACGCGGGTTCGATTCCCGTCATCCGCTCCAGACACACAGACGGCCAGGTCGTTCGGGGTTCTCCGAACACCTGGCCGCACTGCTTTGCGGGGTCCCGTTCCGGTCGCCGTGCCACACACGTGCCACACGCTCGGACGCCGACCTCAGCGACGGGCACCTGTGGAGGGCGGTTCGTAGCCGTCCTCCTCGGCCCGGTTCGCCCTCAGCTCCTCGGCCACCCTCTCCCCCAGCCGGCCCGCGATCTCGCGTTCGCGTTCGTCGCGCGCGTGGAGGTAGATCATCGCCGCGCGGGCACTGGAATGTCCCATCCGCCGCATGAGTTCGCGCACGGAGGCACCGGCCTCGGCCGCGTAGGTGTTGCCGGTGTGCCGAAGGTCGTGGAGGTGGACGTCCTCCAGGCCCACGGCCGCGCAGGCGTCCGCCCAGTACTTCGAGAAGTTGCCCCGGCGGAGCTGGTTGCCGCGTACCCCGACGAACACGAACCCGTCCGGCCCGGGTGCCGAGTACTCGTCCAGGTGGCGACGCAGGTCCGGGACGACCAGTTCGGGGAGGGACACCGTCCGGTGACCCGCCCGGGACTTGGGTTTGCCCTTGTAGAGCCCGCCCACGTCCGAGACCGTTTCCCGAACCTGCACCGTCCGGGCGTCCAGGTCGAGGTGTCGGCGGCGCAGGCCTGCCAGCTCGCCCCATCGCAGACTGCCGAACGTCGCCAGCAGCACCAGCGCCCGGTACCGCGGTTTGATCGCCTCGGCCAGCTCGAAGACCTCGGCCACCGACAGCACCGGGCGTTCCTCGGTCTCCTCCAGGCCCGCGCCGTCGATCTGGCAGGGATTCTCGCGGATCAGCCTGTCCTTGACGGCGGTGTTCAGTACCGCCCGCATGAGCCGGTACGCCTTGGGCACCTGGGCCTTTCCCCTCTTGCGCCGGAGCCGTGAGGAGCGCCAGCGGCGGATGTCGGCCTCCTTGATCTCGCTCAGGAGCATGTTGCCGAACGTCGGGGCCAGGTGGAGGCGGAGCAGGTCCTCATAGGTGCGCCTGGTCTTGCGCGTCAGGTCACGGTGCTCGATCCACTCGGCCGCGTACTCACCGAAGGGCAGGGCGCCGGCCTCGGGGGCGAACCACTCCCCCTGCGCGATCTCCGCCTCCTTGAGCGTCAGCCAGCGCTGTGCTGCCTTCCTGGTGGCGAACGTGGTCGGGGCCGGTCGTGTACGCCCGTCCGGACTGCGATAGCGGACCTGGAAGCGCCCCGAGGACAGGGGGCGGATGTTGCCGAAGGCCCGCGTCTTCCTGCCCGGCATCAGGCCGCCCCGCTCATGCGCAGGCTGACCGGCTCGACGGTTCCGGCGGTGATGAACTCGTCCAGCGCCGATTCCGGGATGCGCACGTGCCGTCCGATACGGACGAAGGTGATGCGCCGTTCCTCGATCAGGCGACGGGGGTAGCGCTCGGAGGTGTTGAGGCGTTCGGCCGCCTGCGCGACGGTCAGGAGACGGCCGGTCGGACGGGTCTTCTTACTGGCCATCAGGCAGCCCCTTCCGTTGCCGAGGGGGCGGGGGTTCGAACGGCGTCGAGTTGGGCACGGCGTTTGAGTGCTTCGCCCACCGCGCGGAGGAGGCGTTGCTCCCGGGGGGCCACGTCGGGGTCGGTGGGTCTGGCCAACTCACATTCGAAGGAGCCCGAGGAGACCGAGGACAGCACCGGGGAACGCGGGTTGTCCTCGTCGCCCTGGTCGTCGTCGGTGGGATCGACGCCGAGGGTTTCCAGGACCCAGGCGAGCCGGTCCGCCTTGTGGTCGGCGAGGGTCTTCCCGGACCACTTGCGCGAGACCAGGACGCGGCGACCCGCGTAGCCCAGGTGTTCGCGTCGGTGTGCTTTGGACCGGCAGAATCCCGGACGCATCCCGGCTTTGGCGTTCTCGGGCTGGATTCCGTAGCGGAGCCAGTTGGAGCACCGAGGCGAGCAGGGCTCGAAGCGGAGAGCGTCCAGGAGACGGTCCACGTGCTGTTCCTGGGAAATGGACTCGACGGTGTGGCAGTCGGCGATGTCCTTGGTCAGGTACTTCGCGAGGTAGCGCACGCACCGGTCAGCGTCAGCCGAGCCAGCGACCACACCTTTGGCGTCCACCTGACGGCCGAAGCGCACCACGTGGAAAGGCTCCGCGTCCGGGTCATCATCGAAGGTGTCCAGCGCCTCATCCCACGTCGGGAGGACCTCGCCCGTGGTGGGGTCGAGGTAGGTGCTGTTGTCCTCGTTCCAGACCGGCAGGTGGTCACTTTCGAAGCGGACCGTGTCAGCGGCAGGCCACCACACCTGGTGGTAGGTCGCGGCGGCGATCTGGCGCAGTTCGGCCCGTGGGATGGTGCCGCGTGTGGCCATGTGCAGGTGAGGTGCCAGCCGTCGTTGGGGTTCCACGGCCGCGAAGTACTAGACATCGAACCCGGCGACCCGGCGAAGATTCTGCACGAACCGGTCCACCAGCTTGGAGAAGTGCAGCGTGTCCCGAGCGGCACGCCGGTAGTCGTACGTCGAGGGATCGACCGGGGTGCCGTCTGAGCGCACCCGCCCGTAGGAATCCAGGGTGAGCGTGATGAACAGCGAGGGCCGGAACACCTTCCCCGAGGCCGGGTCAGTGAAGACCCGCTCGACCGTCTTCCTCGTCATGGGCCGCTTGGGCAGGTCGGGCACGTCCTGACGGCGTTTGGTCGAGCGAACCCGCCGCGTCCCGGATGAGGCCGGGGAGTCAGCGGAGCGGGTGATGGAGCCGCGTAGGCCGGAGGCGGTGATCTCCTCGTCCAGGTCCGCGATCGCCGCATCCAACGCGGAGAACTGTTCCGGGTCAGCGGCCCCGGTGGCGGCGAGGCGATCTCCCGTTCGGCGGTGACCATCGCACGCTATTCCACCCGTCCGCGCTGTTCCTCGGACGGCGGGCCGGGCTCCACCACGGGCTCGGTGGCCAAGTGTCAGCCCTCCTCGCACTGAGTTCTGCGGAGGGACCGTTTCCTCTTTGCACAGGCAGGGCACCGGGATTCCAGGGTGGAGCCGCAGGGGAAGTCGATGATCTCGGTTTGGCCGGTGGCGATGTCGGTACGTCGTAGGGAGACCGGCCGTATGCACACCCCCTTGTCAGCGGCGATCTGTTCAGCGACCTCCCGTGCCAGGGGTTGCGCGAGACGTTCGGCCCGGGTGGACTTACCGGTAGGCGTCGGCATCAGCCCACCCCCACAACCGCAGAACGGGAGTCCCCACCGCATGGATAGAAGACACTTGCTCGTCACGGCCCTCATGTTCGGGCTGCCGTTCTTCGCCGCAATGACCATTCGCGACTATGCAGGCTTCGTGGAATCCATGGCGTTCCTGGGTGTCTACGGCCTGGTTGCGTTCAGCTGTGTTGCCTGGATCCGGTACCGCCGGAAGACGAAGCCGCATCAGCCCACCCCGCCGTTCGACGAGAAGTCCGAGCCGTAGACCTTGGTCATCGCAGTGATGTTGTCGTCGGAGACATAGGCGGCCCGAACCCGGATCGGAGCCGGTGAGCCCTCCATGCGGACGTAGGCCACCCCGGGAAGGGTGGGGTCGATCAGGTGGGCTTCCGCTCCGCGTTCGCGTGCTCCTTCGCCGAGGACCATGTCCACCTGGGACGCCTCGTCCAACCTCAGGGCGACCTTGTCAGGGAACAGGTTCCGGAGATTCATGACCTCCTTGCGCGGGTCCTGCAATGCGGCCAGCACGGTGAAGCCGACCGAACGGCCCTGTGAGGTCAAGGTGGCGATCGCGTTCTCCGCCCGACGGCGCACGTCCCGGTCGGGGTGGTAGGCGGTCAGGAACGCCACCTCATCGAGGAGCACGACCACGAACGGGTCAGCCGTCGTCGGGATGTGGGAGCGCTGCTTGCCCGCGTAGCGTTCGGCCCGCTCCTGCATCGAGGCCACCGCCCGCTCCAGCAGGGTCACCGCGGATTCGCCCGTGTCGGCGTAGTGGGCGAACAGGTCGCGTCCGTAGGCCAGCTCCATGCGCTTGGGGTCGATCGCCCACACCTGTGCCGTGCCCTCGGAGATGGCGGGGAGCATGGCGCGCACGGTGGACCAGATCACCGATCCCTTGCCAGCTCCGGTCACCCCGACTACGAGCACGTGGGTTCCGTGCAGGCGCAGCAACCACGGCGAGCCGTCCTCGCGTCGCCCCACGGGCAGGGCGTCGAGGTCCACGTGGTGGGTCATCGGGAAGGCGTCGATCGCCTCGGCCAACGTGTCACGGCGGGGGAACTCCAACGTGATGTCCCGGGGACCGTTGACCACCACTCGACAGGAGGGGGCGGCGAAGCCGTGCGCCAGTTCGGCCACGCGGTGCTCGAAGTCGGCCGGGGCAGTTCCGGCCACGAGGGAGACACGCACGTAGTCAGCCCAGGCGTTACAGGAGACCCGGCGGATACGGGGCAGGTAGCGGCGTTCCTGGTAGGACTCGGCCAGCCCGGAGATCACCAACACCGGTTGCCAGTGCCGTCGGTACACCGCCACGTGCCGCCACCACGCCAGCAGACGCAGGGTGACACAGGTGCGGTAGGAGTCCGGCCAGGTCCGCCACCAGATGAGGGACACCACGGAGACAGTGGCCCACAGCCCGGCGAGACCAGGCCAGTCCAACCACCACCAGGCCCCCACCGAGACGGCCAAGCAGGTGACCATGACGGGGAAACGGAACGGCAGGGTGACCAGGAACCGCACCAGCCGCCAAATCCACGAGGCCAGCACGACGATCCCGGGGGTTTCCACGATCGGTGTTGTCCACCGCACCCCCTGAGCCGGGGTGGGCAGGGTCGGAGAGGACTGGGCGGAACCGATCTTGGGCTGTCGCATCATCACAGGCCACCCCACTTCTCGTTCTCGATCTGGGCCAGGAGCCGGTCACGGTCGGAGTGAGCACGGGCGGCGAAGGTCGCGGCGGCAGGGTTCTCGTCCTGGTCGGCAAGGGTGGCGAACACACGGGCCTTGAAGTCGAAGAACTCCGCCCGCTCAGCGTCGGTAGCAGGCGGGGGGTTGGTCGCGTCCAGCAGCAGACGGACCAGCTCCGGACTACTCAGCCCGGACAGGTCACGGGGGTCATCGGACATACTGAAGACACCTCTTCACGAAGCTTGTGCAAGGGCTTGGGGAGGGGTTCAAGGGGCGGCCCAGGTGTTGCAGCACCAGGCCGCCCCGCTTGCTTGTCAGGTAAGGGTCAGGCGGCGTCCTTGGCCGGAGCCGCACGGCGACCACCAGCACCGCCGGGAGCCTTCACGCCACGGGCACGCAGCGAGTACGCCACCCGAGGACGATGACCGTTGTCATCCACGTAGGGCATGACCGCCATCGCCTCGAACTCGATCGGCCGGAACGGCAGCCCCGGAACCTCGTCCGGCAGGGTCGGGCACACCTCGGCGGCGACCTTGACCTTCACCGACTTGGCCTTGCCCCGCGCCTCGGGGTCGGCGTCGATCACGTCCACCGCCCACAACGGCAACCCGCTGTCCTTGTCGAGCTGGAGCCGCTTGGTCTCAAAGCCCGTGATCGCCTCCACCCCCAACGCGAACGCACCGTGCGGGAACACCGTCCCGAACGCGACGGGCAACGCACCCTGAATAGCCATGGGATGAGTCCTCTTCTCGTTGTTCGTGCTGTTCACGACCCTCGGCACGACCGACAGGCGATCGCCTCAACCGAGAATCGATACATGTATAGCATGTATCTAAGTTGGCAACCAGTGATAGCCGCACGCTCCTGTTCGTCGCTGTCGCATCCGTCGCCGCTCTCGGGTGGCGGCGAGGGTTCCACCATCCCTGGCAGGGCCGGGACGGGATCACTACATGGCTGGACGTGTTCAGGACGTCTCGATAATGTGAGCGCGTCCCCAGACATCCAGCGAACCCCCGAGGTACATGCCGAACGAGAGGTTGCGAGCCGCGCTCCTCCAGCGCGGAGCCACCCCGGCCACTCTGGCCGAGGAGATCGGCGTGGACGCCAAGAGCGTGGAGCGCTGGATCACCCAGGGGCGCACCCCCTACCGCCGTCACCGCTACGCGGCAGCGGCCTACCTCGGCGTGGAGGAGACCTACCTCTGGCCCAAGGCCCTGTCCCCCGAGCAGAGCAAGGCCGCCTCACAGAGCGAGATCGTGGAGATCTACCCGCACCGGTGGAGCGTGCCGAACGATCTGTGGCGTCGCATCTTCGAGAACGCCCAGCAGGAGATCTCGGTCCTGGTCTTCAGCGGGTTCTTCCTGGCCGACGATCCGAGCATGATCAAGCTGCTGGCGGACAAGGCCAAGGCGGGGGTCCGTGTGCGCATGTTGTTGGGAGACCCCGACAGCGAGGCGGTGGCCCAGCGCGGCCGGGACGAAGGCTTGAACGAGCTGTTCGCGGCGAAGATCCGCAACGTCATCGTGCTGTACCGGTCGTTGCGCCAGGTACCAGGAGTGGAGTTCCGTCTCCACGGGACGACGCTGTACAACTCGCTCTACCGCGCCGATGACCAGTTGATCGTGAACACGCACGTCTACGGCGCGATGGCCTCGGAGGCCCCCGTCTTCCACCTGCGCAAGATCCCGGGCGGGGAGATGGTCAGCACCTACCTGGAGAGCTACGAGAAGGTATGGGCACAAGCATCCCCGCTCGCATGACCTAGGAACTCGAAGCATGGCCCAGATGTTCAACGATCACGCTAGACGCGTGGTGGTTCTCTCCCAAGAAGAAGCAGTCACGCACAAGAGCAGCGTTATCGGACCTGGGCACCTCCTAGTCGGCATCCTGGGAGCGGAGGGGTCTGTGGCTGCTGAAACCCTGAAAGCGTTGGGGCTCGATCCTGGGAGGATCCCCGCTGAGGTGCTGAAGGTTCCTGGGCGGAGGAAGTGGCGGCTTTGGGGAAACGTACCCTTCGCCGAGGAGAGCAAGGAAGCTCTGAATCAGGCGCTTCCGGAGGCTCAGCGTTTCGGCCATGGCTTCATCGGAGCAGAGCACCTGCTTCTTGGACTGGTACACAACGAGGAGGGCACCGCGGCCACTGTGCTGAACGGTCTCGGAATCTCGCCTAAGGCTGTACGCGAGCGAGTCCACCAGAGCATGGCTGAACCGTCCCAGTACACGCGGGAGTAGACCATGGGCAAGCGGATCGACTACTACGACGACCCCGAGGCCCCGACAGCGAACAGCCTCGTCCCGTCGGTGAACGTGTTCGTCGTCAACGAGCGCGACGAAGTCCTAATGATCTGCCGCACCGACAACGGCAACTGGGCCGTGCCCGGGGGCGCGGTGGACCTGGGCGAGTCCGTCCCCCAGGCCGCTGTGCGTGAGACGCTGGAAGAGACCGGTGTGACGTGCGAGATCACCGGGATCGTGGGCATCTACAGCGATCCGAAACACATCATCTACTACACCAGCGACGGCGAGGCCCGGCAGGAGTTCTCGTTGGTGTTCACCGCCCGACCGCTGGCGGGTGAGCCCACGCCGAGCGACGAGTCCAAGGAAGTCGTCTGGGCGCCCAAGGCCGACCTGTCCGGATACCGGATGGACCGGTCCATGCGCATGCGCGTGGACCAGTTTCTCAGCGGAGGCCCGACCTACATCGGGTGAGCGGTCAGCCGGCCTCGGCCAGGCGGCGTTCCACGGCCCGAACCGACGTCGTCAGCAGCGGTGAGGAGCGGGTGATGGAGCGGTGGACCAGGTCCTCAGGCGCGTAACGCTCCAGGATCTCCGACAGCCGCCTTTCCACGGGCAGGTGTGTGCCGTCCGGGCCGGTGGTCATGTCCGAGTAGGTGAGCGCGTCCAGCAGATCATCCGGTGGGACGTCGAACTCGTCCTTGAGCGGGGCGAGCAGACCCCGTTCCTCAGCCTCCACCACGGCGCAGGAGTGATAGGCCACCAGGGAGACCAGGGCTTCGTCAGCCTTCTGGACCTCGCGTAGGTAACGGGCGCCGTCGAGGGGATGAAAGCCCGTGGTCGCCAGGTCCGGGGAGTACCCGATGTCATGCAGCCAGGCGGAGGCTTCCATCAGGTCGGCATGTGCGCCGAGCACGGGTTGGAGGGACCGCGCCTGTTCGGCTACCCCCTGGGAATGCGCCCAGCGTCGGGGAAGCGGCTGTTCGAGCAGTTCTCGCGCGAGATCCCGCGCCCAGTGAACATGTCCCACATGTACCAGGCTAACCCGCGGTCGTTTCGGCCCCTTTGACGAACCGGCCCTTGCCGTGGATGGCGACGACAAGCCCGGTCCCCTCCAGCTCGGAGAGCGCCTGACGAGCCGTCCCGCGCGACACCGAGTACTGGCGGACCAACGCGGCCTCACTGGGCAGGGCATCACCGGGAGCGAGATCCCCGCTGGAAATGCGCTCTCGCAGGTCAGCGGCGATGCGCCGGTACTGGGCAGGCGAGGTTCCATCCGCAAGTGCGCTATTCCGTTCCTCGGCGGTACACACGACACGGCCGGTTCCCGGAAGAGCCTTGATCAGTCGCTCCGCCTCCAACTCGGCCAGCGCACGACGCACGGTGGTGCGAGAGACGCTGAACTCCTGACCAAGAGCAGCCTCGGAGGGGAGCGCGTCACCTGGTGCGAGGTTCCCAGCGGTGATGCGTGAGCGCAGGGCCTCTGCGATCTGGTGGTACGTCCCCCACGGGGTGCGCGGACTCAAGCGGGTTCCTCCTGGCAGGACGGCAAAAACGAATCTTGCGATTCAACTTGAACCTTGCAAAAAGATATGGGCATTGCAAACGTCCGCCGGTGCCGACCCGACCCAAGGGTCCTCCCCTCAGTCGGCACCAGGCGGACGCTCCAACCGCAGAGCCAGCAGCGTCGGCCTACGGTCGGTCCTCAACCCCGCCGAGAACTGGTCTCGGCACGGGACTCGCTTGCGCGGAGGTGTTTGCTAGACAGATCAGAGTTGCCGATCCCCGAAGGCGGATACTCCAACTGGTGAACGAAGACCTCCACGTCCTCCTCGATCAGCGTCGGCGCGTGCGTGATCTCGTGTCGGGTGGCAGTAGCGATCCACAGGCCCCCGTGGCGGCGGATCGACCACTGCTGTGCGTAGTGGCGTTGCAGGACATGGAGCAGAGTGTTCGGAACATCTCCAGTACTCATGCGGCGACAGCCTCCAAGCGAGAGATCTCCAGGAGTAGTTCCAGACCGAGTTGGGACGGGTCGGCCAGCTCCACCGGGCGATGCCTCGTGTCGTCCAAGACGTAGGGGCGGACCAGCCGCGCCAGTGGCGCAACGGGACGAGCCGGAGGTGGAGGAGTGAACGGGAGTCCCGTGCACGGTGTGGGCTTGACGGCCCGGATCCGTGTGGGTCCGCGTGTCCGAAGGTGTGGGATCAGGTTCCGCATGGTCACCCCTGGTCAGTTCGGGTGAGACTCACGGCGAGACGGAGGGAAGCGTCGGAGTCCTCTTACATGCGGAAACGATGCTCTGAGTGAGCGGACATGTGTACCACGTATCGGACAACTTGAGGGACGTCTAGGGACGTCTTATGTTATCGTCGGTTTCCCGCACCCCGGAGGGCACCGACGTGAACGCTGCACTGCGTAAGGCACTGGCCGCGTCCCGACTCACTGAGATCGACGTGGCCGCACACCTCGGCGTAGATCCCAAGACCGTCCGCCGCTGGCTCTCCGGACAACGGCCCTACCCCCGACACCGCTGGGCGCTGGCTGATCTCCTCCAAACCGAGGAAGACGCTCTCTGGCCTCCAAGAAGCCAGGAAGAAGAAGCACACGAACCCGCGTCCGAGCACGTCCAACGTGTCTACGCACACCGTTGGCAGGTACCTCGGAAAGTGTGGTGGGACCTGTTCAGTTCAGCAGAACAGGAAATCGGCATCCTGGTCTACAGCGGCCTATTCCTCGCCGACGACGCGGGGATCCTGCAACTCCTCGGAGCGCGGGCACGCGAGGGTGTGAATACCCGTATCCTCCTCGGCGACCCGGAATCCGAGCAGGTAAAGCAGCGGGGGAGAGATGAGCAGGTCGGAGAAGCCCTGCCTGCCAGGGCGAATAACGCCTTACTACTCTTCCGAGCACTCCAGGACATCGATGGCGTCGAGATCCGTACGCATTCGACCGTCCTGTACAACTCTATTTACCTAACAGAGAGAACAATCATTTCAAATCAACATATATACGGCATGCCTGCAGCAATTTCGCCTGTAATCAGGATCAACCGAAGTTCGCATCAGGCCATGTTCGATACTTACGCGAAGAGCTTTGAGAACACATGGCACGGAGCCATAAGGATCTGACAAGAAGTTACATCGATAATAAACATTAGTACCTCTACTGGTCAACTATCCAGACTTTTTGACTCGATTCAGTCCATTGAACGCCAAAATCACGACTCCTCCCAACCCTCCTATTTCTCAAACTCCGAAGAGCCAGAAACGCCGTTGTAGAAATAAAAGCCAAAACGAATGAAAAGTACACCCCCAGAGAAAAAACCCTCTCTTCCGGAAGAAATTCTTGCACCTCTTGGGGGATTATTTTGGCCACTACCGAAATAGAATCAACTGTGTCCTCTATCGCAGGAAGACCCGCCACAACCGCAACTAATCCAACCAAAATTGCCAGCAGAAAACTATTCCTGGCGGATAGGGCAGAAGAAGTAGAGTTCGCCAACTGGTCAAGCTTATTCGATCTGTCCATTACACGGGAGTACAGACGATCCAACCCAAGCCCTTGAGATATCGAATCCACCACTTCTCGGGAAGTTCCACGAGAAAGAACTGCTGACATGTATTCATTTATCCCCTGAGCTATAGATCTTTGCACTTCAGCAACACCAAGAGGACTAACTCTAACATCCTTCATTTCCGAGTCTATGGAACGAAGTTGCCAAAACTGAATTAGTACGTTCTCAATCAAAGCGAGATGTTGATAGTCACTTGCGGCCATATCGTCGCCGTCCCGCTCACTATAAGGGAAGCTCCAATCAACTAAGAGAGCATTGCCTGGCATAAAGAAATGAGAAGAACCCTCAACCTTGGATCGATCCTTACTCAAAATTTCTTGCAGGTATTCCGCCCGAAAATCGTGAGCTGAAGACGTGCGCATAACTAATCTAGCAAGGTCACGAGAATGACGCCTAATCCAGGTTTTCCTATTTCTGCAGCATGGCATTCCACTCAATGAAACAGTGGTATAACACATCCAGTTTTCAGGTTCAGAATTTTTCGTGACGGTATGCCCAATCACTCGCGCAGAGTACAAGCGAAACAAGTCTTGTAGGGTTATCAAGTTTACCCTCTCCAAAAGGCGCCATCTCGTCCCTTCCTCCTCCAAAATAATGCTATCCCTAATAAAATCTTCGGCTGGCGCTAGTGGTCCGTCCCAGACATCTGTGGCTAGCATCACCGAATCCATAGCCAAGCCTTCCGAAGAGGCTGACATCTTGGAAATATTTGCTACATGTTGCCCCTCCGGCATTGGCGCTACAAAAGTCAGGACTGCCACCCCGGAACGATGCAATAGAAGATCAACTTCAATACGGAACTGATCAACTCCCCGACCCAACCCCAGTCGAACCGGCCTAAGCTCAAGTCGGACAAAAGGATCGCCTTTTAGATAAGGGGAAGAAAACATGCGACTATCAGAAGCCGACTTGATTCCAAATCTCATCTGGGCACCAAACAACTTTCCATGAAAGTCTTCAATGTCTTCCTCGAGATCGCGAATAAACCCCTTCCAGTCTTTGTCATCAGGCGCGTGATCTGTACTTTCTTCACCTCGCCCACCCATACGAAGAGAGATCAACTTCATCTTTGCCATCTCGAAAGATATGTGTGGGTTTTTCAGAATCCACCTTAGAGAATCTAAAGTACTACCGTCACCCGGGAAGCCTGTTATAGACTTTACAAGATTCAGTTTATTCTTCATAGCCATATATCTACTCGAAAACCGAGTTTCCGCGCTTCCGGCCGCCCTTCCAAACTCCGCCATTCCCGTTTTCAATAGCTCATCGGAAAGCAAGTAAATATCCACCCCCCTTGGGAGACTGAAAGCAAATGTGTAATATATGCAACTCTTGTCAAACGTGGGTTTATGAGAAAATCTCTTTAGCACTGACCTATCCTCGTGTGGTTGCCGAGTTGGGCTGTATGGGATCAAGGCGACGGCGCAAGCGCCGTCGCGCCGGCCTACGGCCACTGCTCGGGCTGCGGGCTGCCGCCCGGTCCCGAGCGCGGCCGACCGCCGTACCACTTGGCATCATGACGCGGCCCGGAGACGAACGGTTGCCGTTCAGACAAAATCGGTTGATGACGTGCTCAGATCCCGAGGCACCCGGTAGCGGAGTGCGACTGTCATGGGTGAACGCCACCAGCGCTACCGGGCACCTCGGCTCGATTCCGTGGTTACTGCATGCGGTACTTCCCGGCTAGAACTACGTGCCTCGGGTCAGGAGTTCCAGCCGGATGGTTTCCCCTACGAGCCACCGCATCCGATGACCACTGACCCGGCCTGTATCCAGGGGCCCCAGCCCCCTCTGGTCAGGTCGTTGACGCGCTCCCGAAGGCGACCGCCCTCCCTGAGGAGAGCATCGCACTCAGGGCAGAAACTGGGCCCATTCCCACTCCCCACGGGCCTACCACCGCCCGGCGTGCACCGCAGCGGTTCAGGAACCTGCCGTTCGACCTGCACGCACAAGTCAATGCCCTGACGGGCACCTCGGCAGTCCAGCCTTACCTTCACATGCCTCGGGGACATAGCCCCTCCCCTTCCGAGCGCGAGCCGAAGTAACGCGACTGCGACTCGTAGACCACTGCTCAGTACTTCTGGCACAGGGTCAACCGCTCTGCCCAGGACCGTACAGAGCGGGTGTGACAATCTGTGCCTTGTTCACACCAGAGGAACAAAGGTTGTGCCACACACGTGCCACACGAGGCGGTCAGCGGCGGGGAACCACGGGGAGTCGCGGGTAGAAGGGCCGCGTCAGCGCAGGTAGACGAGTCGCGAGGTCAGGCGTCAGGGGCGTTCTCGGCTTCCCAAGCTGATAACGCGGGTTCGATTCCCGTCATCCGCTCCGTACGAAAAACGGCCCCTGACCTGCGAACATCGTTCGCACACCAGGGGCCGTTTTCGCGTTGGGGGTGCACCAGCGGGTGCACGGCGCCATGGATGACGCGCCCCGCTCCCGTCATACATCCCTGTTTGCGGGTGCACGGGGGTGCACCCAGCGGACATACTCACCGCTGATCTCGGGGTGACTGTTCCAAGGTGGTGAGCAACGCAGTCCCGCCCGAGTGCCCCAGCCGTTCCTGTTCGATCAGGCGAAGGTGCAGTCGCCGACATGGTCGGTGAACAAGGTGCAGCACTCTTCGGGTGTACCTGGCCCATCATGCGGACAGCAACCAGGCTGGCGGATCTCCCGGGCACCGGGAACCCCCACAGTCCAGAACAGGTACAGATCCAGACCGCTGTTCTCGTTGACGTACCCGGCTGTCGCAGCGTGTTCACCTTCATGCCCGTACTGCAACGCACAGGAGAGCGTGGTGCGCATCTTCGTGGGCATCACCGCGCAGAGCTCCCAATGACGGTCGCGGCCCTTGGGGCAACGTTGTTCGGTGTGCCCCGGCTCGAAGACGGCGTCCTCCCACCACAGCGAGACGCCCGGGGTCTCCTCGACGTAGGTGTACTCCTTACGGGTCATCTTCACCTGAGAGGCGCAAGCCACGAAGGCACGGAGCTTAGTTGTGTCCATAGAGGCGATCCTGCCCCGGCAGCCTGCTGTGGA
This sequence comes from Nocardiopsis quinghaiensis, assembly GCF_008638365.1. Taxonomy (GTDB): domain Bacteria; phylum Actinomycetota; class Actinomycetes; order Streptosporangiales; family Streptosporangiaceae; genus Nocardiopsis; species Nocardiopsis quinghaiensis. The sequence goes on from NZ_VWVU01000006.1 coordinate 87,300, forward strand.
CATGGTGTTTTCACGGATTCGCTGGGCATCGCGTACCCAGCTCAGGGCGGGCGGGACAGGTACACCTCGGCGTCACGGCGGCACTCTCCCCGCTGCTCCACAGCGCCTTCTCGGCCTCGGTGAACTGGTCAGCGAAGGCGACCTGAAGGGTGCGCAGCGACACCGGTCGGGCTCAGCGCCATCCCTGGACGAACTCCTCGGGCAGATCGGTCCCGCTGGGCGCCGGTGTGCCCTTGATGACCGCGCGGCGCGGGCACGGTGTACACCCGACGTTGCCCTGGTAGAACACGAAGGCGGCACGGTCGGTGTCGGTGAGCCGGTACCCGGGCCGGGAGCGGCCGTCGGTCGGCGGGGCATGGGGGCCGATCCACCGCCACACGGTGTGCTCGCTGATCCCGCGCCCGGCGGCAGTCAGGCGCACGTGCCGGGACGTGAGGTGCCCGGCGTCGGCGAGCTGGCGCAGTCGCTCGGTCGCCGCGCGGCGCTTCTCCAGGTCGACCCGCCCCATCTTCCCCTCTACCGACTCCGCGCCGGTGGTCACCGGCTGTGACAACGCTCGGGGGCGAGTCGAAAACAGGGCATACCACGCGCGCGAGCTAGACCACTCCGTTCGGTCGGATTGGTCTACCTTCTGACCTGCGCCGACGACGCATGAGGACTACGCGGAGGTGGTCGGGTGCCGGTGGCCGTCCGGGCCGCCAACGATCACTGCGCGTGATCGGGCGTGGCGGGCGGGCGGGTCATGGCCGCCGGTCGGCTCGGGATGCCGAGCCGCCCCGTCTCCTGGAAGCCGAACCGCTCATAGAGGCGGCGGCTTTGCGGGGTGGTGGCCTCCAGGTGGGCGGGCAGTCCCTGCCGGTCGATGGCGGCCAGCCGGTGGGTGAGCAGCGCGGACCCCACTCCCAGTCCGCGCGCCCTGTCGCCCACGGCGATGTCGGCCAGGTACCAGTGCCGGGCCCGGGGCCTGGCGGCACCGAAGTGCGACAGCGTGGAGAGCGTCGCCCCCAGGTGGCGCACCCCGATCGCCCGCACCTGCAGCGGCAGCGCCCGCAGCCGCTGCCACCGGTCCCCCAAGCCGGGCCGGCGGGGCCCCTCCCAGGCCGCGCCCCCCAGGATCGCGCCGTCCTCGGAGCGGGCGATGTCGATGGTCCCGGTGCGGGCCGGGCCCGAACGCAGCTCCGCGGTGTAGAGCAAGGTCAGACGCTCGATGCGGTCCTCCTCGCCCGGGACGATGTCGCGGACGACGGGGTCGCGGTGCAGGGCGCGGGCGATGATCCGCGCGCAGGCCGGGATGTCGGCGTGGGAGGCGGTATCGATGTGCGGGCTCATCCGCAGGGCTCCTCGTGTGATGGTGTGTTCTGGGGAAGGCCCAGCAGCTCCCGGGCCGCGGTGAGCACGTGTTCGGTGCGGTCGGCCGGGAATCCCAGAGACGTCATGCTCCAGTGCCCGAAGGCCAGCAGGAGGAGTCGGTGGGCGCGGCCCTGTACGCGCTGGGCGCCCCAGCCGGGGTTGTCGTGGGCCATGGCACGGGCGATGGCCGCCTCCAAGCGCAGGTAGATGTCCCGGGCCTCCTCGCGCAGGCCGTCCTGGTAGCGGGCCGAGGCCAGGATCGCGTCGATGGCGGCGTAGTCGTCCAGGTTCGCCGAAGGTGAGAACAGCTTCTCCAGCACCACCTCCGTGGGCGGGCGCCCACCGTCGTCGGCGCCCAGCATGTCGCCGTAGCGGGTGAGGATGCGCTCTCGGAACAACGCGCTGAGCTCATCGCGGTTGCCCACGAAGTGGCGGACCAGGCTGCGGCTCAGGTCCGCCTCCTTGGCCACGCGCTCCAGGGTCCAGCCGTCCATGCCGTAGCGGACGATGCACCGCCCCACGGCGTCGAGGATCTGCTCGGTGCGCTCCGCGGCCTTGCTCGGCCTGCCCATGCCACCCCCTTTTTATTGTCACTGATGACAACATACGCTATCGCATCATCCTTCCACCTCACGGCACAGGAACCGATATGCCACAGTTGTTCACCCGCGCGGCCGCGACGGCCGTCGCCGCGGCCCTGCTGTTCACCGCAGGGGCGGGGCCGGCGACCGCTCAACCGCGCGAGCCGGCCGAGCCCGCCGAGCGCCCCACCGTCACCACCGCCAGCGGCCCGGTCACCGGGGTGCGCGAAGACGGGCTGGAGGCGTTCCGCGGCATCCCCTTCGCCGAGCCCCCGGTGGGAGAGAACCGCTTCCTGCCCCCGCAGCCTGTCCAGTCCTGGAGCGAGCCCCTGGACGCGGCCGAGTTCGGCGCCGCATGCCCGCAAAGGCCCAGCGACCTGGAACTGGGCGAGGGCGAACCGATCTCGGAGGACTGCCTGACGCTCAACGTCTGGAGCCGCGACACCTCCGGCTCCGACCCGGTCATCGTGTTCATCCACGGGGGCGGTTTCACCTCCGGCACCGCCCGCAACGCCTGGTACGACGGCGCGGACCTGGCCGCCGCCGGCGCCACCGTCGTGAGCATCCAGTACCGGCTGGGCCCGCTGGGCTGGCTCGACCTGAGCGAGGCGGGCCCCGGCTACGCACAGAGCATGAACAACGGCCTGCTGGACCAGATGGAGGCGCTGCGCTGGGTGCGCGAGAACATCGCCGCGTTCGGCGGTGACCCCGACAACGTGACCGTCTCCGGCGAGTCCGCCGGCGCCATCAGCATCTCGGCGCTGATGGGCATCGAGGAGGCCGACGGTCTCTACGACCGCGCCATCTTGCAGTCGGGGACCTCCGGAACGGTGGCCACCGCCGACTGGAGCCGGGATGTGGCCACCACGTTCACCGAGGCCGCCGGGGTGGAGAGCGCCTCCGATGTCCTGGACCTGGACACCGATCGGATACTGGACGCGGCCGACGAGCTCTACGCCTCGCACTTCGCCGACACCGCCTTCCACCCGGTCGTGGACGGCGACCTCCTGCCCGGGCTCCCCTACGAGCGCCTGGCGTCCTCCGAGGGCCCCACCGCCCCGGTCGTCATCGGCACCACCCTGGACGAGGCCCGGTACTGGTTGTACCTGCTGCCCGAGCTCGACCGCCTCCCGCGCATGTACTTCGACCCCTGGCTGGAGTCGCTGGTGGGCGAGCGCTCCGAGGAGGTCGTCGACGCCTACCTGCAGGAGCGGCCCGAGCTGACCGACGCCCAACTGGGCATGGCCATGGCGGGGGACGTCTCCTTCCGCATGCCCGCGATCCGGATGGCCGAGGCCCTCGCCGAGCGCGGCGTCGACGTGCGCATGTACCTGGCCACGGTCCCCGCGATCGACCTGGGCGGCCGCATGGGTTCCCCCCACGCCGTCGAACTGCCGTTCATGTTCGGCACTCTGGAGGCCGCCGACACCTTCGTGGGCGACACCGCCGACAACCGGGCCCTGTCCGAGCAGGTCCAGGAGTTGTGGGTGGGCTTCGCCCGGGACGGCGATCCCGCCACGCCGGGAATCCAGTGGCCGCTCTACGACGCACAGGAGCGCTCCACGCTTATGCTGGACCACGACCTGCGCGTGGAACGGGACCCCTACCCCGCCGCACGCCAGGCCTGGGGAGACATGGCCTTCGACGGCACCGACCCCGGCCTGGACCGGCTGACACCCTTGCAGTACGAAGGCACCAACCCCAACCATCCGCTGGTGATCGCCAGCGTGATCGGCTGGGGCAAGGTGTGGGGCGCCCTCGCGCTGCTGGTCGCCCTCACCGGCACGGTCGTTGTGCTCGTGCGCCGCCGGAGAACACGGGCGGGCCTGTCGCAATAGCGCCCGGTCCTGCCCGGGGTGGTGTCGCAGTTCAGGCCCCGCCCCGGGCAGGACCTCTTAATGCTGGTTACCGCGCGAACATGCGCCGCTCGCCAGGGCGCAGACCGATCCACTGACATCCCCGCTGCGCCGACCACTGTCATCTTCGCTGCGCTCAACAGGAACCACGCCTGACACAGACAAATCATCCAGATTCCACAAAACCAACTTTTTCGCCGCATGCAACCAACCAGGGGCACGACCGCACACCCGGAATCGGTGCGGAACGAAGGTTCTCGGAGAACCTTCGCCGATTCCCTTCGTATCCGCCCGGACCCGAGCGATGGTCGGTCCCATGGCAACCATCAACCAGCGCAAACTCGCAGGCGGGGGCACCCGGTACTGGGTCAAATGGCGGCTCGGCGGCACCCGTGACGGGGCGCCCCAGTCCGAGCCCTTCGACTCCCAGGCCGACGCCCACACCTTCAAACTCCACGTCGAAGCCGCAGGCCACCAGTGGCCGGAGAACTGGGTACCCCGCCAGGGGTGGGCCGAGGGGTGGGTCCCCGGCCACGGATGGGTGAACCTGGCGGAGGAGCCTGAGGATGAGCCGGTGCTCTTCGCCGACTTCGCCCGTGAGCACGTCGACTCGCTGTCGGGGATCGATGAGCGCACCTGGGCCGACTACCACCGCGACCTCCAACGCCACCTGCTCCCCTACTTCGCCAAGGCGAACCTGCGCGAACCATCCGAGCTGACACCCCAGGACGTGCGCGAGTGGGTCAACCACCTCCAGGCCGGAGTCCCCGACCCGCGCACCCCCATCAACCCGATCAACGGCAAAGGCTCCAAGAAGGGCGCCAAACGCGGGCAGCGCAACGGGTGGCTGCGCCCACCGCTGGCACCGAAGACCATCCAGAACCTGCACGGGCTGCTGTTCATCATCTGCGCCGAAGCCACACGCACCGAGCCGCCGCTGCGCCAGTCCAACCCCGCCGCCCGCACCCGCCTGCCCCGGGTCGACGACGGCGAGGGCAGCCGGGAGATGTGCTTCCTCACCAACGACGAGGCCCGCCTGCTCATCGAGGCCATGGACCCCGACGTGCGGGACATGGTGGAGGTGCTGCTGTGCACCGGGCTGCGCTACAGCGAACTGGCCGCCCTACAGGTCCGCGACATCACCACCACCACGATCCAAGCCGTGGACGGCACGCGGGTGCACCGCGGCTACCTCGAGGTCAAACGGGCGTGGAAACGCCAGAAGGACAACACCTTCAAGCTCGGGGCCCCCAAGACCAGGACTTCCCGCAGGCGGGTGCCGCTGACCCCCGGCACCATCCACCTGTTGCGCCCACGCCTGGAAGGCAAGTGCCCGGAGGACTTCGTGTTCACCACCTCCACCGGAGCGTGGTGGCGCCACGCCTCCTTCTACTCACGCAGGTGGGCACCCGGGGTCAAACGCGCTCAAGAACGGGGGCTGGGTAAGAAGCCGCGCATCCACGACCTGCGCCACACCCACGTGGCCCGGCTCATCGACAAGGACGTGCACGTGTTCAAGATCCAGCGCCGCCTGGGCCACTCCTCGATCACCACGACCATGGACCGCTACGGCCACCTCATGGCCGATCTGGACGAGACCATGATCGAGGCCATCGACGGCACCACCGCCGACACCCCCGGGCTCGGGCTCGATGACCAGCAACGCCTGCGACTGATTTCCTAACAACCACACCGCAGACACAACGGTGGGGCGGCCCCCCAAAGGTCCGCCCCTTCCTCAACTCCCCCGGCTACCGGGAGTGCGGACGGCGCTGCCTGTCACGGTGGCGGGTCACCACCTGCTGGGCCGCGCCCTCCACGATCCGCTCCAAGTCCTGGCTGCTGAAGCGCACATGCTTGCCCAACCGGCGGTGGGGCACCTTGCGCAGCCTCACCTTCTCCCGCAGCCACGACTGCGGTACCGCCAACACCCGCGCCACCTCGGGAATCGTCAACAGCCGCTCCGGTACCTTCCCCTCGCCGTCGTTGTCAGGCCACCCGGTCTGCGCCATGCACACCTCCCCCGCGCTTGTTCCGTAGAGCGGTGCGAAACTGGCGCCTCTCGTCCTCGGAGGCGCCGCCCCACACCCCGTAGAGTTCGTCGCGCTTCATCGCCTCGGCCAAGCAGTTGATCTGCACCGGACACACGCGGCACACCCGTTTGGCCGCACGCACCGACCCACCCTGGCCCGGGAACCACAGGTCCGGATCCTGACCCCGGCAGGCCGCACGCTCCTGCCACCCACCGAACCCGCCCCCATCGTCGTCCCCGGCGGTACGGGCGGCACTGGCCCCTGTGGGGCCGTCAAACGGCCCGTCCGCGCCCGGAGCACCGCCATGGCCCGTAGGGCGCGGGCCCCGGGTTCGGGCCGCCGCGTCGCCCACCAGTCCCCGATCCCCCAGCGGCGCCCGTCGTTGCATGTCCCCCATAACCGCCCTTTCGTGATCGGTCACGGTCCGCCCTGAACACCGATGTCGGACGCACCGACCTCCCTGCGCGAGATGTGTCATCGTCTGGCGTTCTCGCCCTGATGAACCCCTACGAAGACACCCGCAACCGCGGATGCGACATCCCATCCGCGACCGCGAGGCCGCGTCCTCGCAGCACCGCCACCACTCGCCCGACCGGGCGCGCAGCAGGTCCGCGCCGCCGCGAGCGCAGCGCGTGAGAAGGACAGGCGCGCCGTCGTCCTCCTCGGCCGGCTGGCTGATCTTGACCGCGCCACGCCGCCACCACAGAGCAGATACGGGAAGACCAAAGAGCAGTGCTGAGAGGCAGGAAGAGCTTCCACAGAAGAGCGGAGAGAGCAGACCGTCTCGGATCATGACGGTCTGGTGATGAGGGTGTGCGGGGGCGTTCACGCCCCCGCACACCCCCGGGGCACCGCCCGCCCTACGTGAAGAGGACTACCTACTTGGGTAGACAGCCGTGGCGGCCGGTGGACCACCCAAAAGCCCGCGCGACCTGCACTGTGACTGTTCTCAGGGGTGGTCCACCCAAGGCCGGAGCACCACACGGACGCCCGGACGGAGCCCATGCCGGCCCACCCGTTGGCCCCGGGGTTCACCGCACCCTCAGGGCTCACCACTGGTCTTCCTCGACCGTGCGATAGACGTCAGCGATCTGGTGCAGGGAAACGGTGCGGGGGTCATCGGCCGAACGCCAGATCGGTGCGCCTGCCCCCGGATCCGCCAGCCGGTGATGCGTGGTCAGGTACACCCCGATGCGGTTGGTGCAGTCCCCGACCAGCTTCTGTGCCGCATTGTGCTCGCGCTCTGTGGAATGGACGACGAACAGCACCACCGCGGCAAGGGTGCGGTACCGGGTCAGCCGTTTGTAGCCGCGCATCTTGTTCTTGAGCTGGGTCAGGGACTCGGTGCCGGTGTCGTACTCCACGAACGCCCGCAGACGAACCCCGCCCTGGTTCCAGTACACCTGGGCGTCGGGGCGCACGTCGTAGCCGTAGCGGCGTTCACACTCGCGCTCCCCACACCACTGCTCCACCTCGGCGCCGCACTGGCGGGCGCTGTGCAGAAAGTCCACCCGGGTCTGGGCCAGGCCCAGCATATGGTTCAGCTGGGGTGAGTGCGCCACGGCCAGAGCACGATCGGCGCGGAACTTCAGCGCGTCGGGTTCCCTGCCCTGGTGCAGGGCGACCAGGACCGCGCCGGTGGGGGACAGGACCCAGTGGTCGGGGGCGTTGCGGTCGTGGGCGTGGCGGCGGAAGCGGTTGAGGACCCCGTAGCGGTGCAGGGTGAGCAGGCGGGAGCGGGCGCGGCGTGGTCCGGCGTCGGGGAAGTAGATGTGGTGCAGGTGGTGGGTGGTCATCACCCGGTGCTCCCAGAGCCCGGCCAGGATCTGCCGGTCCCGGTCGGTGATCCGGGGTGCCAGCCGGATCAGTGTCTTCTTGTAGTCGCTCACGTGTGCCCTCCCGGGGTGTTGCTGTTCTTCGCCTTTCACTCCCTAAAGAAGCCAGGGGAAGGCTCGGGTTCGACACCGGTGGGCAGAACCTTGACCCACGGGCGTCCCCTGCACGGCCTCGAAGGGCGGGTTCGCTTCGGGTTCCGAAGGGGTTCAGAGCGGGTTCAGTGGACGCAACGGCCCCCGCCAACGCGCGTGGGGCGGCACCACACATGTGGCACCGCCCCGAGATGAAAGCGGGTTGCTCAGCGGCGCGTGTCCAGCCAAGTCCTCACCAGGCCGGCCAGCTCATCGAACTCCCCCGGCCCACTCGCAACCGCAACCCGCTCCCGACGGCAAGACGCCGCACTCGGGTGATGGAAGAGGTAGGGGCGTACTCCGCGCACCCCGTCGTCATCCACACACCAGCCCTGTTCCGAGGGATGGGGGCGACGGGGACGCGGTACCCACACCGACCCCGGAACCGGGCGTGTGTGCCGGGCCGCGGCCGGAGCGCTTCCCGGTCGTGGCCTCTGCACTCCAGGTACAGCGGTCCTGGTACACGGCAAAGGCCTCGCCTGCTCCAGCGCATCCGTGCGAGATGGCGGCAGCGGGCGCTGTTGCTGGCGCACGTCCACGGAGCTGCACAGCAGCGCGGTGAGTAGCGCTCCGAACAGCCACCGCACCTGCTGGGCCCATCCTCGGACGGGTTTGCGGTGCTTCCCGCTAGGCTTCTCCACGATCTCCTCCTGCTGATTCCAGGTGGGGATTCAGCCCTGGTCCGGTGCTGTGAACACCGGGCCGGGGCGCCTCCACTTCTTGTGTTACTGACCGTGTGGGGCGAGCGGGTGTCATTGGCCCTGGGTTCGTACGCCACCCGGAACTGCGCTTCCCACCCACATCACACAAAGGGCATCAATGGCCCGATCCCCACGGAAAGGTGCGCCGTTTCCGCCGGGCTGGTTGATGTTCGCTTGGGTGAACGAGGTTCTTCAATGCCGGCCGCTCGGAAACGTCATCGCATTTGAGATCACCGGGGCAGGCGGGTCCGTCCGGAACGGTCGAAAGCAGCACGAACCGTCAACGGACCGCCTTCGTTCCCGGAGAAGTCCCAATACAGGGCCAGGGCCTCCACCAGCGCCAGGCCGTACCCGCCCTCGGCCAACACGGGTTCCGCCTTCCCAGCGCTGAGCTTGGTGGGCACGGTGACCTGTGCGTCCGGCTTGGGGCCGTCGTCACCGACACGGAGCAGGAACAGGCGCGAGCGCCGCTGGATCTCGATTCGCACCCGGCCACCCGGGAGCCCCGAGGCGGTGTGCCTGAGGGCGTTGGTGTGCAGCTCGGCCAGGCACACCAACAGCGGGTGGGCGGCCGAGAGTGTGGTCCTGGTGGCCTGCATCGCCCACCGGCGTGCGGCCTTCACGTGGTGGAGGTCGGCACCGCAGACCAGGCCGCTGGTGTCGGGGTCGGTGTGGCGGATACGCCTGGGCAGATCGAGAGAGGTCTGAGCCGGGGTCATGGATTTCCACCGGATCCTTTCGCCGTGATCGTGGTCGCTGTGCGTGAGCCCGCAACGAAAGAATGTGGTCAGGCCGTTAGCCACGGGAAGTCCAAGCGGAGAGTTCCCGAATCTTCCATACGGCTCTGGAATTCCGTGGAACGCCCCACAGGATGGGTTGCTCTGTGCTCACATGGCCTCATGCACACAGACGAACGTGCCCTCAAGGCTTTCGGACGCGAATTGCGCAGGTTGCGCGGGGAAGCCGAGCTCACCCAGCAGGCCCTGGCCCGGCGCATCAGCCAGCGCGGTACGGCGATCAGCGACTCGCACGTGTCCGACATCGAGAACGGCCGGGCGATGGCCCGGCCGTGGCTGCGCAAGTTCCTGGACGAGGTCCTGGAGAGCAACGGAAGGCTGGAGCAGCTCTGGGAGGAACTGACGGGCTCCGGACGCCAGGTGTGGCTGCACGAGGTCACCAAACGCACCCACGCCGCCGACGCCCTGTTCGAGTACCAGCCGCTGGTGTTTCCCTCCTACCTGCAGACAGAGGAGTACGCTCACGCGCTCATTCGCTATGGGTCTCCCTGGCTGGCAGGTCGAGAAGTTCGGGCTCTGGCCAAGGAGCGTCGGGAACGCGCGGAGCACATGGCGAAGGCTGAACTTCCCTCGCTCTGGCTGATCATCGACCAGAGCGTGCTGGCCCGCCGCTACGGCTCTCCGGAAATCCAACGGGAGCAGCTCGCCCATGTCGCTAGCCTTGTGGACGGCGACCGGTTGACCGTGCAGATGGTGCCGACGAACTCTCCTCGCCACGCGGGGAACTCCGGTCCGCGGCGGATCATCACGACCGCTGACGAACCGGAAGTGGTCTACATGGAATCAGCTGAGGAGGGCCGGATCATCACTGACTCCGCTGGTATCTTTCGTAGCCGCCTGCTGTTCACAGCCCTCCAGGGAGCAGCCCGCGACCCGCAGGAGACCTTGCAGGCCATCCATGACGAGATGAGGAAGATCGACGATGAGTGACTGGCACAAGAGCAGTTACAGCGGCGGGTCGAACGAGTGCGTCGAGGTCCGCGAGCACAACACTGGAGCGGACATGCGGGACACCCAGAACCGTTCACGCGGCCAACTCGCCTTCACCCGCACGGAATGGCGCGCCTTCATCGAGACCGCCCAGCTCACCGACCGATAAGCCGTGACTCGGCGACCTCGCCATTCACCAGATAGAGCGCCGTTCCCTCGCGACGAGCACGGTCCTCCTGAACGATCCTCCGAGCGAACCGGGGATCGTCGCCGTTTCGATCGAAGCCACATCGTGGAGCTCATAATCCGCCAGCTCGGCCGGGTCGAGGACGCTCTGGTCCAGTCACTAAACATCCTCACAGTCAGCCCTGGATCAGGCGGCTGTCGAACCCTGAGGCAACGAGGGACTCGTAGGCGACACGCACCTCCCGGGGGACCTCCTGATCGATTGCGAAGCCGAGCTTGGGATATTCCATCACCCGCTGGAGATCACCGACCATCATGTCGATGACGAGCTCGGCGTCCCCGGTTTCCTTGACATAGTCGCCAAGGCTCAGCGGCGCGGAGGCACACACCACCTCAACCTCGGGCCACAGTTTCCGGGCGGTCGCGAAAGCGCGCCGTTCCATGTAGGGCATGCAGACCAGGAGCACGGTGGCGGGAACTATGCCGTTCACCTCCAGGGCCCGGCGAGAGAAGGTGATGTTCTGGCCGGTGTTCGACGCCTCCGGCTCCACCAGGATCACGGAATCAGGGACGCCGAGTTCCAGGGCCCGCTCACGGAAACGCACTGCCTCCCCGCGCGGGAACACCTCCGCGGTCGAAGGACTATTCCCTCCGGTGAACACCAGAGCCGGGAAGAGCCCGGCGTGGTACAGCTCGGCGGCGTGCGCTGCAACGCCGATGTCGTTGCAGCCCAGGGCGATCGCCACGTCACACGGCCGCACCCGGTGGTGCATGCGGTGGTACTCCCAGATCAGTTCCGCGTGCCGCCACTGCTTTTGGGTGATGGTACGTGCGTCGTCCGCCATGTATTCCTCCTCTGGCCATTGGACCAGGTCTCTTGCTCAGACCTGATGTCTTCGATGCTGCGAAGCTGGTGGCCGAGACCGCGTCCGACACGTACTGCAAGAATTTGATCTCAGCGTGTAGTTACTTTCACCGTAAGAGGCGCTCCTGCTTCCCGCTAAGGATCCGTTTGCGATACTCGGATCCTTACAGGTCAGTGGCGCCCTTCTTTGCTGTTCACCTCAATTCATCATCGGCCCGCTAAATGCACGATGCCGACAGGTCTTCCCTGCTCATGCTGCGAATCGTCCAAAGCACTCTACGGGGTGTCGATGTTGCCGGTAAGCTGTGCAGGCGTGTCCCCTAGCGGTGTCTCGAGAGGGCGGAGAATGACAGAGCTTATCCCCGGCGTCGGCGCTGGGTCGTTGCTGCGGTCGGAGCTGCTTGCTGACGGTCGGTCGATGCGGATCGGCGCGATTCATCAGATCGACTACGGCCAGGCCGTCGTGCTGACTCACGACCGCTGGAAGTTCGACGCTGGCGGCATCCCACAGTTCTCGTTCCTACTCGCGACCGCACAGGACGTCAACGACCCTCACGTCGACGACGACGAGGTACTGCTTCTGCGCGTCGAGGGCACTGCGCCGTTGTCGCTCGAGCGCGACTTGCACGCCGTGCGCGAGGAGTCCCTGCGAACGGCTCTTTCGAATAACCAGGACCCATCGCCATCTGTCGTGCTCGATGCGGAGCTCGACCCGTTCACCAAGAACCGAGTTTCGTTCACCGGCGTGCGGTGTAAAATCCTCGGCACCTTCTACGAAGACGATGTGGACGGACAGAAGGTACTGGAGTTTGGTGCCGACGTGGATAATTTCTACGCCACGTCCACGTATCGAGTCCTGAAGCCTATCGGTAAAGGTCTCGCAACAATCGCTTCTTACCTCAAGCCGACCGGGCGCCCGGTCAAACGCGTGCGTATCGGTGCGGTACGGTACTCGGCGACACGGCGGCGAGCGAAGGCCGCCCGGCAAGCCAACGCCGCGGTCGAAGTCAACATCCGAGACTTCATTGGCAACAAGACCGCCCTGCTCGGCATGACCCGGATGGGTAAATCGAATACCGCAAAGATCATCATCGCGCGAACGTTCGTTATCTCAGAGCTGCAGCGCGCCGCAGGCAGAGAGCCCATCGGCCAGCTAATCTTCGATCCGCAGGGCGAGTACGCCAACCCGAACACGCAGGATGGCACCGAGATCGCGGCGATCGGCGCGAACCACGTCCGAATCTTCAAGTTCGGCGCTGACGGATCACAGCTCCACGTTAAGCCGCTCAGCATCAACTTCTTCGCGGAAAACCAGATCGATGCCGTCCAAGGACTTATTGCCAACCAACTGAGTGGCGAGGACTCTGGGTACGTCAAGGACTTCGCTGGCACGTCTTACGTCAATGACCCCGCCAATCCGCACAATGCCCATCCGGGCCGCGCGCGGATGGTACTGTATGGCGCATTGATGCGCGCGGGTTTCCCCGTGCCTTCCAACTTCGCCGCAAAGATCAACATCAAAAGCGCATTGCAACTAAAGATCGAAAACGGCATTCAAGGGAAGAAATCAGTAGTCGGACTCAACCGCAAACCTTTCACACAAGCTGGCCGGACTGCCAACATTGTCACCATAGCTTCCAGTGAGATTGAGGCAGTCGTCGACAAGATCATCGAACTGCGCGAGGCCGATGACACTGACGCGATCGAGTTTACTAACGACGTGCGATGGAAGAGTGTTGAGCCGATCTTCACGGCGAAGAGCGGAAATCGCAACGTCCGAGGCTGGAAGAACCTGAACCCGCTGCGTCCGTTCCACAGCCCGTTGACACAGCAAGATCCCGCTCTGGAGATCTACGGCGAGCTCGTCAAAGGTCGAATCGTCATCGTCGATCTTCACGTCGGCGCCGAGGCGATCACCAAGGCGCTTAGCGAATCGATCACCCGACGGCTCCTTTCCAAGCAAACCGAAGTGTTCACATCGGGAAAGGAACCCCCGCACATTCAGGTGATGCTTGAGGAAGCTCATAACTTGTTCTCGTCAGACCGGTACAAGGACGATCTCGACGTGTGGGTCAAGCTCGCCAAAGAAGCCAGCAAACTCAACCTCGGAATGACGTACGCAACGCAGGAGGTATCCGGCGTCGCGCACCAGGTCAAGGCCAACACTGCCAACTGGGTTGTCGCCCACTTGAACAATACGACAGAGGTACGCGAGCTGGCCAAATTCTACGACTTCGGGGCGTTCTCGGATGCGATTATCGCCTCGGAGGACCGAGGTTATGTACGGCTCAAGACGCTGTCCTCACCGTATATCGTCCCTGTCCAGATTGACCGGTACGACAGCGCGCTCGTTAATGAAGCACGAGCAGCGGCCGGTGACTCGCCGTTGACACTGAACGGGACGGAGTTTTAATGCCATACGAGACCGCTGGTGGGGCTCACGAAATCGCATCACGGTTAGGGCACTCGTCGGCTGCCATTCGGGCTATCGCAGACCAACGCGCCTTCTACGTTCCGGCCGAGGCGATCCAGGACTCGGATTCGATCCGCAAGCGAATCCATCCGCGGGGCGACTTCGCCGCCCCACCTGTTTCAGAGCGCCTTACCGCCGCGCTGGCAATCGACGGTTCGCATGTCGTTGAGCAAGTGCGCGACGGTCTACCATCGGTGCTGTATGGGTTCGCGCAGGCCGCCGCCGCGTACGTGGACCTCGGTGTCCTCGAGTCGCAAAAGGCCGAGCGGTTTGTCGACCCGTACGAGATTGAGGGTGCGGTCAACACCGCCCTCGTGACGCTGGATCTGCCGGTCTCTGGCGCATTTACGCGCGCTGGTGTCGACATCGTGACTTCGTGGCGCGAGACCATCAACGAGCTGTTCCGGCAGAAGAAGATCGAGGTCAACCGCCTTGACCAGCCACTGCTGGACCTCCTCTTCCTTCTCCACGGCGTTCCCGATAGGCCAGCTGCCACAGTGCCAGTCAACTGCCCGAACCAGGCATGCAGCAGCAAGAACGTCCCCGTGCCGCCCGCTGGCACCGACTGCGACGCCTGCGGCGTGCATCTCTTTCCCACCGACGCGCTTCGTATCCATGAAGAGGTCGGAGAAGAGGGCACGAACCAGTCCGCTCTTGGACGGCTAATGTCGGTTATCGAGCTGTTAGCGCTGGTAGGGCTGGCTACGCTGCTGTGGAAGCAGTCGCGTCAGAGGGCTCTTCCCACGACGCTGTTCATCGTCGATGGCCCGCTGGCCGTGTTCGGTACACCAGCAAAACTTCGCGGGCGAGCCCTCCAGTACTTTCAAGCGATGGGCAGCACCTCTCCGGGCAAAGCACCATACGTTTGTGGGATCGAGAAGTCCGGAGCTTTGGTGGACTATGCGCGCCAATTGGCTCGGCACGACATTCTCGAGCCGGGCAACCTGCTGGTATGCGACGAAGAAATCATCGCTCGTGTCGTCAACGCCAATAACGCTCGCGCCTACGGCAAGGAGACGTACTGGGGCCGTAAATTCGTTTATCGCGCTCTTGACGGTCGAGTCGTCGTCCCGACGGTGCCACCACCAGTCGGCGCACCGTACGATGACAACGGGGGAAAAGCCGTCCCAGCGGATTACCCGACACTGCCGGCAATCCTGGACGTGATCGACCGCACCGGATCCTCGATGTACGTTGATGGCATCATCCCGGTGGCTGCCGCGCATGGGAAGGCCGCGTTCCCGATCGGGGTAGGCACCGATGTGCTCCGCCTCGTAGCCACCAAACGTCTCGGTCTCGATTCTTCTGGTGGGCAAGCAGATCCGGTATGGTCTGCCTCATGATCCAGAATGTGGATGTGCCGCCGGTCGCACCCATGCGCGCCGCTCCCGCTGCCACGCCCACAATTCCGACGCACATCCTCGACGACCCCCGCCAACTCGTCTCACCGCTCGGTGCCATCGACCACGCGCTCATGACGAGCAGATACCAGTCGCCACTGCGCTACCCGGGAGCCAAGTCGTCCCTCGCCCCAGTGATCGCCCGGGTCTTGGACGCCGCCAAGTGTTCGCGCACCGTTCCTGAAATCAACCTGCTGGTCGAGCCGTTTGCAGGCGGGGCGTCAGCGTCCTTGCGACTCGTCGGCCAAGGGATCGTCGATCGAGTACTGCTCGCCGATGTTGATCCGCTAGTGACTGCATTCTGGCAGGCTGCTGCCGCTGACACAGAGGCACTAATCGATCGTATGCACGATGAGTGGACCCGCTACGTCAAAGAGGGCGGAGCGGCTGCAGTTGAACGGTGGGATTATTGGCGTTCCTGGGTGCCAGCTCGGAATACGAAGCCAACCACGGCTCGACTGGGGCTGGCAATGCAGTGCCTATTCCTGAACCGCACAACATTCTCTGGGATCCTCCACGGCAAGGCGGGCCCTATTGGTGGACGCAAGCAAGAAAGTCCTTATGGCATCGGATGTCGATGGAACCCGGACTCCATAGAAGAGCGAATTCGGTACGTCGGCCATTTGTATGAAACAGGTCGACTCGTAGATGTCTGGCATAAAGATTGGAAACAGACACTTACTGACATTCCCGAGTACTATCCACAGCTGATTCCATCCCGTGTCGTTGCGTACCTCGACCCGCCCTATATTAATAAGGCATCGCACCTGTATCGCACATCTTTTGATCCGAGCGGTGGATATGGTTCTGATAGGTCCAGCAAGGCGGGATTAAATGACCACATGCTCCACATGAGGCTCGCCGCATACCTGCGCACTAAAGCACAGTTTCGCTGGCTTCTCAGCTACGACAGTAACCCACTTCTGAGCGAAAACCCTTGGCTCTATTCGCGCTCCAGAATGACTCCGAGCCGCGAGGACCGGGAGACGCTCGGAGTTCGATCATGGGCCTTGACAAAACGTTTGGTAAAGATGCGGTATACCGTCAGCGGAAAGACCGGAAAGCGCAACGCTGACGAACTCCTCATCACAACCCTGCCACCGTCGACCGTCCCCGTGGATCACCAGCTTCGTGAACTGCCATAAGCAGTTCGGATTGCAGCCTCCATGGCAAGCAGTGGAGATTCGTATCACGTACCAGATGAGCTGCAGTGCGCGCCGTTCTGATGGCCGATTCCTGCTTGCAGGCATGTATATGCCAAAGAAGTGTCCCGTGGCTTCAAACCGGCATGGAGTTGTCCGTGGAAAAATGAGATCTGGGGACTTTAAGCCGCTGGGTAGATTCACGCTCAGACTCTGTGCACCCGCGAGGGTGCACCAGAAAGGCAAAGGTCGTGCACCCGGAGGGTGCACCGGGTGCAGCGCAACTGGGGTCAACCGGGTGTAACAAAGGGACGGCCAGCGGTGTAGCCTGCGCGTTCTCGTATTCGCGCAGGTCACAGCACTGACACTGGGCGGTTCGATTCCCGTCATCCGCTCCGTTCGAAAGACGCCCCTGGTCTGCGAAGACGCTTCGCACACCAGGGGCCGTCTTCGCGTTCCGGGTGCACCATCGCTCGTCGAGGCCGCGGTACTCCCATGGAAGGCTCATTCCATGCCAAAGCGCAGGTCGGTAATGGTGGACAGGTCGATGCCGTAGCGAGCGTAGACCTTGGTGGTGTTCTCCCCCGTCAGGTCCGTCTCGGTGTAGCCGAGCAAGGCCGCTACACGCACCACCTCGGCGCGGCTGTCGGCCTCTATCTCCAGGTAGGCGGGGATGCGCGGCCAGGTGTCGATCTCCACCTGAGCACCGTCCAGGGTGAAACTGCGGCGGCGGTTCTCCTGATAGGCCTTGGGGACATAGCCCAGCTTGCCCAGCAACGCGTTGGCGGTCTCGAAGTCCCCGACAGCCGTCTCGGTCTCGCGGGTGCCGCCGATGGCGTCGGAGTCGATCTCCTTGACCGTGAGCGTGACCTGTTCGCCGGTGTCGCGCAGGCGCACCCACCGGGAGGCGTCCCCGGGCTCGATGTCGTACACGTAGCGGCGCTGGAGCACCTCGCCCAGGTCCGTGCCGCCCTTGTCGAGAATACGCCGGGCCACCTGGTCGACGTCGATCTCCAGGACCTTGGCCTCGTACTCGATCGCGCTCATGGCGTCGGATTCCCTTCCGTGCTGTGTGTCGTGGTGAGGGAAGCGGGGGTGCGGTGGGCGGCTTCCAGGCTGTCACGGTCGGCCTGGCGGAAGCGGAGGATCTCGTCCTTACGGGGGCACTGAGGAAGTCCTCGATCGACTGGCACAGGTCCATGCGTTGCAGGCACACACCCACCAGGTAGCGCCCGTGGCGGTTCCGGTACAGGCGAAGGCCGTAGAAGCCCTCCTGGCAATCGGTGTCGTTGTTGAACCGGCACCCCCGGCAGGCGGTACCGGGACACTCCTCCCACCGGCCCCGTCGGGTACGCGCCGCCCGCACCCTCGTCCGACACGCGTACCTGGTCAAACCATGGTCGCGTTTTGGCGAGGGCTTTGGGGGCAGGCGGGATGACAGGAGGTGGCATAAATGGAGACCGGAACTATTGTCATCATCGCCATCATCGTGGTAGCGGTGGTCGTCATCGCCGGAGGAATAGCGATCGCTGCGCGGTCCTCCCTCCTTCCGGCCCGAGGCACCACCCGGCTGAAGAAGCGTTTCGGCGCGGAGTACGACCATGCCGTGGAGGCCCACGGCGATGCGGCGGCCGCCGAACGCGATCTGTCCGAGCGGCTCCGCCACCGCAAGAACATGAAGCTCCGTGAACTGAGCGACCAGCAGCGTGCGGCGCACACCGACACGTGGGCCGTGGTGCAGCAGGAGTTCGTGGACGACCCCGTCCGTTCCGTCCGCAGCGCCCGCGGTCTGGTGGAAGCGATCATGATCGATCGCGGCTACCCCGACCGCCCGGCCAGCGCCGATGACACCACGGGTTTCGAGTCGCGCCTCAGGGACCTGTCGGTGGACCATCCCGCCGCGGTCGCAGACTTCCGCAGCGCGCACGCCTCCGGACGCTCCGCCGAGGCGGACCAGACCGGTACCGAGCACATGCGCGAGGAGCTGGTGTCCTACCGCGGACTGGTGGAGGCCCTGCTGGGCGGACTGCCCGAGTCCGAGGACACGGGCCACCGGGGCGCGCCCCGGCCGAGGGCCGAGACGAAGCATCCGTGGCTGAAGCGGGGATCGAAGGCACAGCGGTGACCGGTCCCGGCAGCACCTCAGCGCATACGGATCAGCAACACCGACGACGAGACCAGGAGGAGGTCGAGATGGTGGAGCGTACAGCGCGGACCGGAGGAAACCGGGGGACGCGACCGGACGTGTACCAGCCGGAGGCGGCCGAGGTTCCCGGGCCCCGGGCGGATTCCGGTGCCCCGGAGGCGGTGGCGACCGACGCGCGGGTGACCGACCCCGCACCGGGGCGTTCCACCGCCGGCACGGACCACGGGACATGGAGAATCGAGCCGCGCGGTATGGACCCCGAAGCGGTACGGAACCGCTGGAGTGAGGCGCAGAACAAGTTCGTCGACGATCCCCACGAGGCCGTGCGCGAGTTGGACTCGCTGGCGACGGAGGTCGCCGACGCCGTGGTCGCCGAGATCGAGTCGCGTCGCTCCGCACTCCGTGCCGCCTGGAACGAGGACAAGGGCGCGGACACCGAAGCGCTCCGGTTGGCCCTGCGCGACTACCGCTCCTTCGTCGAGCACCTGGTCGGCGGCACCGCCTGACCGCAGGCGTCCGCCGTGAGGCGTGCCGGACCTCCGCGAACCGTCGAGCACGGCCGCGCGGACGGTCCGGTGACGCGTGTGCGGGCCGGTTCCGTCCTTCCCGGCCGAGATCCCCGATACCCCTGTGACCCGTGGGGAACCTCCGCGTGCCGGGGGAACCTGGAGGCGTCCGCACCCTTGGTGAGCTGTACCATCGGGGCCGGACTCGCCTCCTGCCCGCGTGCGCCCCGCTCCCCGGAGAAAGCCGTGCGGCGGAGCCCGCGAGACATGGGGTACACGGGACACACACGGGAACGGACGTTCATGGACGCTGAAGAGACCCAGGTCTTGACCAGGACCAGCGAGTTCACCAGCACCACGCTGAGCTGGGACACCGCCGTTCACGGCCGTGTCGCCGCCGCGGTCGACCGCCTCACCGGTCCGCTGAACGAACTCATCGAACGCGACGCCAACGACGGCGACACCCGCATGCTCGTCGCCGACTTCTTCAGTGTCGGTCTGAACTTCAGCAAGTACCAGGACATGACCACCGAGTACCGGACCAGCGGTGACTCGATCGACTACGCGATCGTGCTGGACGGCAAGCTGTTCGCGCCCGTGGAGGTACGAAGGGTCGGCCAGGAGCTCGACCAGCGCAACATCCAGGTGTCCCGGCGCGTGGCCGCGGAGGAGGGGGCCGAGTGGGTGATCCTCACCAGCGGCCGCCTCTGGAAGGTCTACCACCTGCGCCCCAACGACAACGGCGGCAACCGGCCGGTGGAGGTGATCAGCGTCGACCTCACGGACCCGGACGCCTACCACCACAACATCGACGCCCTGTTCCACATCACCCGCGAGGCCGTCGAGCACGGTCGGCTGGACGCGCTGCGCCGATGGAAGGAGGCCGTCGAGGCGGCCCCGCTCGCGGAGATCCTGCGCGGCGACACCGTGGTCGAGGCGGTCCGCGCCGAGGTGCGCGCCGCCACCGGACACCAGGGGCACACGGGTGACGCCGACGAGGTGCGCCGCGCCCTGGTCGAGGAGGTCGTCGCCCGGGGCCTGCTCTCGGACTGACCCCCGCCCCACCTCCCCCGGCCTCCGTTTCCCGTCTCCCGCGTGACCACCCGCCCCGCGTGCCCGTCGCCCCTGGCACGCGGGGCGCTTCGCTTGCCCCCATTGACATGTGTGAGGGGCGACACAACAATGGTCATACTTTTGGGAGCGCTCCCAGTGCTTCCGACCGCTAACCCCCCAGCGGAAGGACCCCCTTGAGCCCGGCACGAAGAAACACGGCGACGGCGCTCGGCGCCGCAGCCGCACTCAGCGCGAGCCTTCTCGCGGCCTCACCCGTCCAGGCCGACGACGAACCCGTCGAGCAGATCACCAACGGCGACTTCGGCGACGGCACCACCGGGTGGTGGGCCACCGAGGGGATCGACCTCGCCGTCAACGACGACGAGACCCTGTGCGTCGACGTCCCGGGCGGTACCGGCGACCCGTGGGATCAGATCGTCGGTCAGAACGACGTCCCCCTCGTGGCCGGGGAGTCCTACGCCCTCTCGTTCACCGCCTCCGGTGCCGACGGCCACCCCGTCCGCTCCCTGGTCCAGGAGCCCGTCGATCCCTGGCGCACCGAACTGGACGAGCGGCCCGTACTCACCGGGACGGCGACCGGCTACGAGTACGTCTTCACCGCGGCGGCCGACATGGCGGACGCCCAGCTCGCCTTCCAGGTCGGCGGGGCCGAGGAGGACTGGACGTTCTGCCTGGACGACGTGTCCCTTACCGGCGGCGCAGAACCGCCGGTCCACGAACCCGACACCGGCCCCCGCGTGCGGGTCAACCAGGTCGGCTACCTCCCGCAGGGCCCCAAGAACGCCACCGTGGTCACCGAGTCCGGAGAGGCGCTGCCCTGGGAGTTGGCCGACACCGGCGGCACGGTCGTGGCCGAGGGCCTCACCTCCCCGTACGGCCTGGACGAGACCTCCGGGCAGAACGTGCACACCGTCGACTTCAGCGGGTTCACCCAGACGGGCGAGGGCTACACGCTGACCGCCGACGGGGAGACCAGCCATCCCTTCGGCATCACCGCCGACCCCTACGCGACACTGGCCACGGACGCCCTGGACTTCTACTACACCCAGCGCAGCGGCATCGAGATCCTCGACGAGATCGCCCCCGGATACGGCCGTGAGGCCGGACACGCCGGGGTCGAGCCCAACCAGGGCGACACCGAGGTCACCTGCCACCCCTCCTCCCCGTGCGACTACGCGCTCGACGTGTCCGGCGGATGGTACGACGCGGGCGACCACGGCAAGTACGTGGTCAACGGCGGCATCTCCGTCCACCAGCTGATGAGCGTCTACGAGCGCGCGCACACCGCGCCGACCGGGAACCCCGACCGGGTCGCCGACTCCACCCTGGCCGTCCCCGAGCGGGACAACGGCGTGCCGGACGTCCTGGACGAGGCCCGCTGGGAGATGGAGTTCCTGCTGTCCATGCAGGTCCCCGAGGGCGAGGAGCTCGCGGGGATGGCGCACCACAAGGTCCACGACGAGCGCTGGACCGGCCTGCCCCTGCTGCCCGCCGACGACCCCCAGCCCCGCTACCTGCACCCGCCGTCGACGGCGGCCACGCTGAACCTGGCCGCGACCGCCGCCCAGTGCTCCCGCGTGTTCGCGCCCCACGACGCCGGCTTCGCCTCCGAGTGCCTGGACGCGGCCGAGACCGCCTGGGCCGCCGCCGAGGCCGATCCCGAGCGCTACGCGACCGCGGGCGGCGATGGCGGCGGTCCCTACGACGACGACAACCTGGCCGACGAGTTCTACTGGGCCGCCGCGGAGCTGTACCTGGCCACCGGGGACGACGCCTACGAGGATGCGGTGGCCTCGTCCGAGCTGCACACCGGCGACGTGTTCACCGCCTCCGGGTTCGACTGGCGCTGGACCGCCCCGCTGGGCCGCCTCCAGTTGGCCACCGTGCCCAACTCCCTGGACGGACGCGACGAGGTCCGCGCCTCCGTCGTCGAGGGCGCCGAGCAGTACCTGGCCAACGTCGAGGAGCACCCGTACGGGCTGGCCTACGACCCCGAGGGCGGCGTCTTCGCCTGGGGCTCCAACAACCTCGTGCTCAACAACATGGTGGTGATCGCCAGTGCCTACGACATCAGCGGCGACACGCGCTTTCGCGACGCGGTCCTGGAGGGCATGGACTACGTCCTCGGACGCAACGCCCTCAACCAGTCGTACGTGACCGGGTACGGCGAGAACGACGCGGTCAACCAGCACAGCCGCTGGTACGCCAACCAGCTCGACCCGAGCCTGCCCAACCCACCCGAGGGCACCCTGTCCGGCGGCCCCAACTCCGACACCGGCACCTGGGACCCCGTGGCCCAGGCCAACCTGGCCGGATGCGCCCCCCAGTTCTGCTACATCGACCACATCGACTCGTGGGCGACCAACGAGCTGACCATCAACTGGAACTCCACGCTGGCCTGGGTGTCCGGGTTCGTCGCCGACCAGGGCGAGGCCTCCGCGCCGGCCGGGGCCTCCTGCGAGGTCGACTACGTGGTCCACGACGAGTGGGAGGACCGCTTCAACACCCAGGTGACCGTCCGCAACACGGGCGGCGAGCCCCTGCCGGACTGGGAACTGGGGTGGTCCTTCACCGGCGCGCAGGCCGTGGAGCGCTACTGGAGCAGCGAGCTGACGCAGTCCGGACACGCGGTGACCGCCCGGGACCTGGACTGGAACGGGGCCCTCGCCCCCGACGGGGAGGTGACCTTCGGCTTCGTCGGCGAACTCCCGAGGGGGGCCAACCCCGTGCCCGAGAGGTTCACCCTCAACGGCTCCGTCTGCGGCTGATCCCACGGGCGGGCGCGACGGGCGCCCGCCCCGCACACCCTCCCGGAGAAGGACGGGGTCCCACAGGAGAGCGTGGGCCCCGTCCGCCGTTCTCCGCGACGGGCGGGGCGGCCCCGAAGGGCACCGGCTGCTCCGGCCGGCTACTCCAGCGGCACCCGCAGAACGCGGTCGTCCTCCTCGACGGGACTGCCGAGAGCGTCGTGGTTGCTGGTGGTCAGCCACAGTTCACCACCGCCCGGAGCGACCACCGCCGTGCGCAGGCGGCCGAACTCCCCCTGGTAGTGCGCCACCGGATCACCCAGTCCACCGTCGGTGAGCGGCACCTCCCACAGGCGCTCCCCGCGCAGAGCGGCCACCCACAGGGAGCCGCCGGCGATCGCCGCACCGCTGGGCGAGGCCTCTTCGGGGGGCCAGGTCACCAGCGGGTCGACGTACTCGTCCCCGCCTCCGGGACCCTCCACCTCGGGCCACCCGTAGTTGTCCCCCGGTTCGATCAGGTTGACCTCGTCGAGCTTGTCCGCGCCGAACTCGGTGGCGTACAGGTTCCCCTCCTCGTCCCAGGCCAGGCCCTGCACGTTGCGGTGCCCGTAGCTGTAGACATGGTTGTCGAAGGGGTTGTCCGGCGCCGGGTCCCCCTCGGGGGTGATCCGCAGGACCTTGCCCGCCAGCGAGTCGGTGTTCTGGGACAGGCGCGACCGGGTCGCGTCCCCGGTGCCCACGTACAACATGTCGTCGGGGCCGAACTCGATCCGGCCGCCGTCGTGTCGGGACGACGAGGGGATGCCGTCGAGGACGACCTCGGCCTCCCCGAGGCTCCCGCCCTCCGGGTCGTACTCCATGCGGCTGATCCGGTTGTCGGATTCCGAGGTGTAGTAGGCGTACACGTACGGCTCGTCGGGGAAGTCCGGGTGCAGGGCCAGCCCCATCAGACCGCCCTCCCCGACCGGAGAGACCCCCTCGACGGTCCCGACGTCCGTGACAGTGCCGTCCCCGGACACGCGGACGATCTCGGCCGAGTCGCGCTCGGAGACCAGGGCGGAGCCGTCGGGGAGGAAGATGGTCCCCCAAGGCACCTCCAGACCCGTGGCCACCTCCTCGGGTTCGCCGGGCTCGACCGCCGCGGGAGCGGCGGAGCCGCTCCCGTAACCCCCGCCCCCGTCCTCCGCCGGTCCGCCGTCCGTGCCCTCCTGACCACCGCATCCGGCGATCAGCACGAGGACACCGGTGACGGCGGCCACGAGGACCGCCGGCCTTCCGGTCGCTGCGGATTCCATGCCCGCTCCCTTCCCCCGTCGTGTCCGGGTACTCTCACGCGCCTTCGCGCGCGTCGCGCTCAGTGTTCGTGTGTCCCTCGTACAGTTCGTCGAACAGGCGCTCCATGTCGGTGAGCATCGCGCTGTGCACCGACCACAGGTCGGCGGTCCCGTAATCGCCGATGTGTTCGCGCATCCGGGTGATCCGCTGGAACGCCTCCTCCAGGCAGGAGTCCAGGTCCGGCGAGAACGTCTCGCGCTCGGGCTCGTCGGCGTCGTGCACGGCGCGGAAGGCTTCGGCGGCCGCGTCCAGGACCGGGGCGAAGGCGCGCAGGAAGGAGTCGCTCGGCTCGGGAGAGCGGCTGTGGGAGGAACGCGCGAAGAACAGGGTGCGGGTGAGGGACTGCAGGTGCCGGGAGGACCGTCTCAGGGCGGTGATCCAGTCGCGGTAGGCCATCGGCTTCCCCGCCGGAGGGGATCCGTCCACGAGTTTCCTCGGGTTCAGGCGCATGCGGTACTCCTGCTGCGAGACCGTCTCCTGGGCGTTGCGCGCGGTGGCGTCGAAGCCGTCCGCGAGCCGTTTCCAGTAGTCGGCTTCGTCAAGCCCGTCATCGCCCTCCCGGAACCCGTCCGCCATCTGCCGGACGAAGCCGCCCAGGGCGTCCGCGAAGTCGAGCACGGCGTTCCTGGCGTCGCGGAAGCGGATCGCGGGGGCGAAGACCGTGTTCGTCACGACGGCGGTCCCCGTCCCCACCAGGACCATGAGCAACAGCGTCCCCAGGTTCACGAGACTGCCCGCGGTGCCTCCGGCGAGTGCGAACGCCGCGACCACGGCAATCTGCTTGCCCTGCTCTCCGAAGAGCGAGAACTGCCCCACCAGCAGCGCGACCAGCACGACCAGTGCGAACAACCAGATGTTCGCGCCGACGGTGATCCCGCCCGCGCCGGCGATCAGCGCGCCGAGGAAGACCGCGGCCACGTAGCGGCCGGACTGCAGCACCGATCCGTACACGCTGGGCGTCACGACCAGGAGGGCCGAGAAGGGCGCGAACCCGATCTGGGAGGAACCCCCCGCGAGCGAGCCCACCACCCAGGCGACCGTCGAGGCGATGACGCTCTTGAGGATGATGACGGCGGTCTCGCGCTCGTACCCCCGGTACGCGACGGCCCGGCGCAGCCCTCTGAACCACCGGCTGCCGACCACGGCCTCCCTCAGCCGATCGCTCATCGGCCCCCGCCTCCCCACAAGCTCTGGTCCCCTTCCTTCAACAGTTCGGCTCCGTCGGCGCAGCCACGGTTCGCTCCGGTGTCATCTGCCCGCGCCATCTCATCGGACCACCTCCCGGGCGAAGTCGTGGACCAGGTCGGCGACCCGCTCGGGTGCGGTGGCGGTGAGCACGTGGGGCCGCCCGGGGACGGTCACCAGACGTCCCCGGGGCAGCAGGCGGGCGACCTCCTCGGCCCAGTGCCCGGGACAGAGGGGGTCCCTGCTCCCGCGCAGGACCAGGGCGGGCTGCCCGATCTCCGGCAGAACCTGCTCGATCCGGTGGTCGCGGCTGGCCAGCCAGCTGCGGAAAACCCGTAGCGCTCCCGCCCTGCGGTAGTCAGCTATGCCGGAGACCACCACGGAGGGGCCCTCGCGGAGGCCGTCGAGCAGCAGGCGCGCGGCCAGGACGGGTAGCGAACGCGCCTGCGGGTCCACCATCGGCCCCGCCAGCACCACCGAGCCCACCTTGTCGGGCGCGCGCACCGCCGCCTCAGCCACCACCTGAGCGCCCAGTGACAGTCCCAGCAGGCAGGGCCGTGCGATCCCCCGGGCGCGGAGCCACTCCAGGAGGGCCTCGGCAAGACCGGCGACCGTGGGCGCGTGGTCCCGGGCGGTGCTCGCGCCGAACCCCGGAAGGTCGACGGCCCAGGCCTCCAGCCGCCCGGAGAGGGCTTCGACCAGGGGAAGGGTGTGCTTGGAGGAGACGCCCGCACCGTGCACGCAGATCACCGGCGGCCCCTGACCCGGCACACACCACGAGGCCATGGTTCCGTGCGCGAGCTCGTCCGTTCCCCGCCGCGGCTCCATTCGTCCTCCGGTCTGTTCCGCGTCTCTCCCGTCGATGTGGTGGTCACGACTACCCATGGCCCCCTCCCTCAACCCACCCCCGTTCCGGAGCGTGTGGAAACGCGCGCACCGGTCAGAGGAGGTACACGACAGGTGCTTGTGTGAAGGGAGCCGAGAGATGACCCGGAAGTCGGATTCCCCGCCGAAGCGCCCCTGGTTCAGGGGTGTCGTGCGGGGGGCCACGGGCGCGATGGCCATGACCGGTATGCGGCAGGCCGAGGTCGGTCTGGGGTTCGTCCAGCGCACACCTCCCGACGCCATCCTGAGGGAGGGCGTGCCCGCCGTCCTGGAGAGCGTGCCCGAGGACCGGAGGAAGGCCGCCATCGAACTGGCGCACTGGGGATACGGGGCCACGGCTGGTGCCCTGTTCGCCTTCCTGCCGAGGAGGCTGCGGAGTTCACGGCTCGCCGGGCCGGTCTACGGGGTGATGGCCTGGGGAGCGTTCGAGCTGGCCATCGCCCCCGCTCTCGGCCTCGCCCACGCCCGCAGGTCCCGGCCCCAGGAGAGAGCGGCGCTCCTTCTCGACCACGTGGTCTTCGGGTTCGTCATCGGGGAGCCGCCCGAGGCCGAGGTGGCCGGGACGGAGGGCTCCGAGAGCGGCGGGGCCGACCGGGGCGTCGGGAAGCGGGAGCGCCGCAAGCACAGGGAACGCCGCGGAGGCGGGGACCGCCGTCGGCGCGGGGAGCGCCGCAAGCACGGGGAACGCGGAGAGCGCCGCGAGCACGGGGAGCGCGGGGAGCGCCGCAAGCACGGGGAACGCCGCCGGTCCTGACGGCCTGACGGGCCTGGCGGCGAAGATGCCGAGGGCCCGGGCCGGGGCGGGCGGCCGCACTGGCCGCCCGCATTCTCCTCCCGTTGGTCTTGCTCTTGGCGTCACCGTCGGGCGTCGAGAGTGACGCTGGGAGCAAGATCAACGGGAGGAGGGCGCCCGGCGCGCTACTCCTGGGCCTTCTGCATGCGCACGTACGCCAGCTGGAGCCAGTCGGACACGGCCACGGCGCTGAACACCGCCCCGGCGCCCCTGGTGGTACCCGGTGCGAACACCAGGCCGAAGGCGTACGCGGTGGCGACCCACTGCGCGGTGCAGAACGGGCAGGTGATCAGTTCGCCGAAGGCACGGCGCCCGCCCTGGCCGCGCACGTCCTCGGCCAGCTCGGACGGCGCCGAGACCCCCCTGAACCGGGTGAAGAACGCCCGGAGGGGGCTGGTGACCGGATCCTTGGCCACCAGGCGGGACAGCTTGTGCGTGGTCAGCCCCATCAGCACCAGGTCCCACGGGCCCACGCTCGCGTCCCTGCCGTTCCGGTGGGACTTGCGCGCCGCGAGCAGCCCCGCCCCCACCAGGGCCAGGTAGACCGAGACCGTGGCGGCGTACCCGACGAGGGGCTGGTCGCTGTCGCCCCGGTAGGCCTCCGCCTCCTGGTGGAGCGTCTCCTTGATCTCGCCGGTGGTGTCTTCAGCCATCGTCCTCGTTCCTCCTTCGTCGTCCTGCCCGCCTACCCGATCTGCCGCGTACCCAGTCGTGCAGTGCCTCCCGGTCCGTCGCGCTGTCGAGGTTGACGGCCGCCTCGATCAGCGCAAGATGGGTGAAGGCCTGGGGGAAGTTGCCCAGCATGGTGCCGTCGGCGGCCATCTCCTCCGCCTGCAGGCCGAGCTCCCCGGCGCGCCCGCACAACTTCTCGAACCGCTCCCGCGCCTCGTCGGTCCGCCCGGCGAGCACCAGGGCGGAGACCATGTCGAAGGAGCAGAGGAGGAAGGCGCCCTCCGGAGGGCCGCTGATACCGTCGTCGGTCCGTTCGGGGTCGTATCTGCGAATGAGGCAGCCGTCCCCGCCCAGCCGTTCGTCCACGCGCTCCAGGGTCCTGAGCACGCGCGGATCGGTTCCGTCGAGGAAGCCCAGGAGGGGGATCCGCAGCAGTGAACCGTCCACGTTGGCGGAGCCGTAGGACTGCGTGAAGGATCCGGTCCCGGGGTCGTAGCCGCGGTCGAGGACCTCCTCGCGGACGGCCTCCCGTTCCCCGCGCCACTCGTCCAGAGGTGCGTCGACCCCCTTGCCGGACTCGGTGAGGAGCTGGATCCCGCGGTCCAGGCACACCCAGGCGTAGACCTTGGAGTGGGTCCAGTGCCGGGGCCCCGACCGCACCTCCCATATGCCCTCGTCCGGTTCCCTCCAGAGCTTGCGCACCGACTCGACCACCGAGACGAGCTGTTCGAGGTCCTCCCGCCGGAGCCGCCCGGTGGCCGCCTCATAGGACAGCGCCGCGTCGAGGATGTGCCCGTACACGTCCAGCTGGTGCTGCGAGTGGGCGCGGTTGCCGACGCGGACCGGACGTGAGTCCTCGTACCCGGCCAGGTGGTCGAGGGCCTCCTCCCCGGGAAGGGGCCCCTTGTCGACCGCGTGCACCGGGGAGATCCAGTCGATCGGACTCTCGCACATGCTCAGCAGGAAGCGCAGGTAGCGTCCGGCCTCCTCGGAGTGGCCGAGCCGGAGGAAGGCCAGGACCACGAGCGCGGCGTCGCGGTGCCACACGTAGCGGTAGTCCCAGTTCCTGGGGCCGCCCGGCGCCTCGGGCAGGGACGTGGTGGGCGCGGCGACCAGGGCTCCGGTCTCCTCGTAGAGCAGGCCGCGCAGGGTGAGGGCGCTGCGTCGCACGTGTTCGGCGCCGACCCCCTGGTAGTCGATCCGCCCGGCCCAGTCCCGCCAGGCCTCCAAGGTCTCCCGGAGCAGTCTCGACGCCTCCCCCAACCCCACGCGGCGCTCACCGCGCAGGTAGTCCAGGGCGAACACGGCCGTGTCGCCCTCGGCGAGCTCCACGCGGTACTCCGGTACGCCGTCCTCGGCGATCCGGGGGGCGGGTGAGCCCGAGAGCAGCGGCCCCGAGGCCTCCCGCAGGGCTCCGTCGAGGCGCTCCCACGCGGGGGCCGCGCGCCCGAAGTCGGGTCTGGCGTCGAACCGTGAGCGCACGGCCGTGCTGCCGGAGCGGCACTCGACCACCCGCAGGAGGAGGCCCTCGCGGTACAGGCCCGACCGCCCGCGTCTGCGAACGGCGAGCAGGTCGCGTACGGCCACCTCCACGTCCGTTCCCCGCCAGAGGGTCTCCAGGACGAGGGTGTCGTCCACGTAGGCGCGCCCGGCCGGGCGCGCCCCCTCCACCTCCAGCGTCCACCCGCCGCCTTGCGGGTCCAGGATCCCCGAGACGAGCGCGGCTCCGTCGAATCCGGGCACGCACATCCAGTCGACCGTGCCGTCCGGTGTGGTGAGCGCGGCGGTGTGGCAGTCCGAGAGGAAGCCGTGCTCCCCGATGCGTGCCGCGTCCTGGCCCATCCGCCCCTCCGGGTCCGTGTGCTGCCGGGGTTCCCTCCTGCTGGCGACTGCCCAGGGGCGCACTCGGGAAACCAGGGAGAACGGCGGTTCAGAAGCTTGCCGTGACATGTACATAACAGGTGGTGCTCCCGGGTAGCGGGCAGGAAGCAGCCGAGAGGCCGTGTCGACCTTGTGGGGAGGTGGCCGAGGTGGCCGGAGAGCGCAATGGCCAGGTCGTGGTGGTCAGCGGGGCCAGCGCCGGAGTCGGCCGGGCGACCGCCCGGGAGTTCGCCCGGAAGGGGTACGCCCTGGCCCTCCTCGCACGGGGGCAGGCGGGGCTGGACGCCGCGGTGGAGGAGGCCCGCGCCGAGGGGGTGCCGGCGATGTCGATGCGGGTGGACGTGGCCGACGCCGACGCGCTGCGCGAGGCCCTGGCGCAGGTCGAGTCCGAACTGGGTCCGGTGGACGTCTGGGTCAACTGCGCGTTCGCCACGGTCATCGCGCCGTTCATGGAGATCGAGCCGGAGGAGTACCACCGGGTCACCGACGTCTGCTACCACGGCTACGTACACGGCACCAGGGTCGCTCTGGAACGCATGCTGCCCCGGGACCGGGGCGTGATCGTGCAGGTCGGCTCGGCCCTGGCCTACCGGGGCATCCCCCTGCAGGCGGCGTACTGCGGGGCCAAGCACGCGATACGCGGGTTCACCGACTCGGTGCGCTCCGAGCTGATCCACGAGGGCTCGCACATCAAGGTGACGGAGGTGCACCTGCCCGCCGTCAACACCCCGCAGTTCACGTGGGTGCGCTCGCGCGTGGAAGGCCGTCCGCGCCCGGTGCCGCCGGTGTACCAGCCGGAGGTGGTGGCCGAGGCGATCGTCTGGGGCGCCGAGCACCCGCGGCGGCGCCGGTACTGGGTGGGGATCTCGACGGTGGCCACCGTCCTGGGACAGCGGCTCGCACCGCGCCTGGTCAGCTGGCAGCAGGGGCGCAGCGGGTTCCAGAGCCAGGTCCGGGAGCTCCCGCCGCCCGAGCGCGACAACCTGTTCCACCCCCTGGACGACGAGCGCGACTACGGCGCGCACGGCGAGTTCGACGGCGAGGCGCGCGAGTCCAGTCCTCTCCAGGAGATGAACCAGCGGCGCCGCACCGCGGCCCTGGTGGGCGCCGCGGGTTTCGCGGCCGGGGCAGCGGGCTTCGCGGTCACCCGGAGTGTGCGCCGACGGGCCTGACCGCGTGGAACGAAGCCGAAACGAAGGGGGAAGAGATGGCTGAGCACGATCCCGTCGTCGACGAGGTGTGGAACGACTTTCACTCGGTGGTGAACATGACCGGCCAGGAGTTGCGTGAGTGGCTGCTCACGAACGCCTCCGGTGAGAACGCCTTCAGCAACGACCCCGCCCACCCCGTGTGGAGGAAGGGCGAGGCGATCGTGAACCTGCTGAACAAACGCCAGGTGGACGTGACCAAGGATGACGTCGAGCTGATGCGCGAAGTGTCGGAGTTCGTCCGCGACCAGTTGGCGGACCCCCGCCGCGAGGACGCGGAGTGGCGGCACCGGCTGATGTCGGTGGGACACGACCCGCTCAGCCCGGACTCGGCGCGGCCCGACGAGGAGGAGGACCTCGAAAGGTAGCGGGAGAGGCAACAGGGACAGCACAACGGGGACGACGCGGTGTCGGGGCGGGCGCGGTGCCCGCCCCGACCCGTGTGTCAGCGGAGGAGCGTCACCAGGGCGACCGGTCCGCCGGAGTCGCCCTGGAAAAGGGTGCGGGGCGGCGCACCGCCGTCCCGGTGCGCCGCCCCGCGTTCCCTCCCGGCCGGTTCCTGTCAGGTCTGGTCAGCGGTCTCCCCACGCCCCCGGCGGTACTGCTCCGCCTGGCGGGCGATCTCGTCCTCGAGGTCGGCTTGCTGCCTGACCTTGTCGGCACGCATCCGCCTCGCGTTCTCGTTACGGTCGGCCTGCTGCCGGGCCTCCAGGCCGCCGATCTCCCGGTCGGTCTCCACCTGGAGCCTTTTGAGGGCGACCCGGATCTCCTGGTCGTGGCACTCGCGGTGGAAGTCGACCCGGGCCGTGTACAGCTCGTCGTACTTGTTGGTACCGCCGAGCAGCTTGGTCAGGACCGGGAACAGGTCCACCGCGGCCAGCAGCGCCCGCAGCAGGAACACCGCGGCCATCACGTAGAAGCTGCCCTTGGCCAGGGCGCCCAGTGCCTCCATCTCCTCGATGACGCCGTGCTCCCCCTCCTCGGCGGCCCGGGCGGCGACCTTCTCCTCGATCAGCGCGGCCCGCTCGGTGGCGAAGTCGGCGGTGGAGGCGCCCGACGCGGACGTGAGCTCCTCCACCTCGGAGTTCAGTTCCAACAGGCTGGTCCGGTAGGCCGCGAGCTGGCTGTCCCCCTCGAAGGCGTCGGCCTCGGCGCGCAGCTGCTCACAGTTGAACCCCTCACCCGCCCGACCGGTCAGCCCGTCGCCGGAGGTGCCGTTGCACTCCTGCCGGGCAAGCTCCTGTTTCTCCTCCAACTGCTCCTGAAGGGCGTCCACACGCTCCTGTAGCCGGTCGCGCTCCGCGGTGGTCGAGGCCAGCGCGGTCTGGTCGGCGGTGAGCGTGCTGCCGCCGACGGTCAGCAGGAACTCCTCCGTGCAGCCGGGGTCGGTGCTCTGCTCCCCCGAGACGGGATTGCAGCGCTCCAGGGCTGACCGGAACGCGTCGGACTCCTGCCCCCGCTCGGTCCTGACCTGGTGCTCGATGGACGGGCGGAAGGCGTAGAGGAGGATCGGTTCGGCGATGACCACGCTGACCAGGAGGGCCAGGAGGATCCGCCCGGTGAAGCCGAGGGCGCGTCCGCCCTTCTTCACCCCGTGCATGGTCGAGAGCATCCAGCAGTCGAAGACCAGGATGAGGCCGGACCAGAACAGGGCCGCCGGCACCAGCAGCGGCCACGGTGTGGAGGTGAACCTCTGGAGGGCGACGAACACCGCGATCCCGGCCATGGAGGACGTGGCGAGGACGACCAGTCCTTGGAGGGTGTAGCGGGGGCGCTCCTCCGGGATCAGGGAGAGGAGGTCCTCGTCCACCCCGGTCATGCGGCGCAGCATGCGGCCCGCACGGCCTCGGACGGTGGTCCGCTCCGCGGCCGTGCGGCTTGCGGGCACGTCCTGGACCGG
Organism: Nocardiopsis quinghaiensis; assembly: GCF_008638365.1. Classification (GTDB taxonomy): domain Bacteria; phylum Actinomycetota; class Actinomycetes; order Streptosporangiales; family Streptosporangiaceae; genus Nocardiopsis; species Nocardiopsis quinghaiensis. The sequence goes on from NZ_VWVU01000006.1 coordinate 119,913, forward strand.
CGTCCTGTCCCGCGCGGGGGGAGGGGAGAGGGAGCTAGGCGTCATGATCGTCCTCGCTCAGTCCCTCCGCGTAACGGCGGTGTCCTTTCGAGACCGGCCCGGCGGAGGCGTCGGCGCGCGTGCGGGCGCCCGGACCGCCCCGGGGCCGCACGGCTTGCCCGTCCGCGGACGCCTCGGGCCCGGAACCGGTTTCGAGCTCGGCGTCCGCGGCCCGCCCCGAGCCCGCGGAACCCTCTTCACCGTCGGTCGCCCCCGTCCGGAGGGGAAGGAGTTCCGGGTTGATGAAGTCCACCACCTCCGCCGTGGTCATGGCACCGTCGACGTAGTGTTCCTTGAACGCCGCCTGGGCCAGCTCCGACCTGACCCGCAGACGCTCGCGCTCGTCCTCCCTGTCCCATGTCTCACGGCGCAGGGCGTCGGCCCTCTGCTGTTCCTCCCGACGCAGCCGCTCCTCCTTCTCCGCGGTTTCCCTCTCCGCCTCCCGATCGAGCGCGCGCTCCCGCTCGACGGTGATGCGGTGGGCGACCTCGGTGGGGTCGATGCGGCCCTCGGCCAGCGCCAGCATGACCGCGTTGATGGTGTCGTCCTGGACGGCCTCGCTGAGACCGTCCATGATCCTGCGCGTGTGCTCGGTGACCTTCTCCTTCATCAGGTGGTCGTGGTCGGTGCGCGCGACCTCCACCTCCTGCTCGTGGCGGGTGGTCCGCCAGGTACTCCGCACCTGGCGAAGGCTGTGCGGTGTGAGCACCTCGGTGCCGACGTACTCGATCCGCATCCCCCGGACCTCCGGCGGCGACAGGTCGATGAACGCCTTGATGTGACTCCACACCAGCTCGCGGACCTTGTTGATGTCCTCCAGTCTCAGGTGCTGGGCCACCTGGGGCAGCTTGTCGTAGCGACGCATGTAGCCGCTCAGGAAGCGGTGCGCGTCCCCGCGGCCCTCGCTGACCACCGTGACCGGGTCCAGGACCGTGCAGGAGAAGGCCGTGCGCACCTCGAAGTCGTCGTCCTCCATGGAGGGGACCGCGAGGGTGACGACGACGGAGACGTCGTGGCTGACGTCGACGAGGCTCACGTGGTCGGCGTCCACCACGCGGCTGTCGTCGAGGGCGGTACCGCCCTTGTCCACGTGGAAGGCGCCGCCGCCGCGGTAGACGAGGACCTGGTGGGCGGATGCCCGGGGCAGTTCGGACGGATCACGGCGGCGGCCGCGCAGCCCGAGGAAGCCCTGGCGGCTCGGCGCGCTGAGGGCGCGCTCGTCCACAACCGGATACGTGGGGGCTCTCATACTGGTGTCACTTTCTTCGTGAGGCCGGGGTCCGACCCGTGTCCTGTTCCGGAAGCGGTGCCGTAGCCGCCGAACACCCTGGTGAGGACGTCCAGGACGGCGTCGGTGAAGGGGTCCTCGTCGCCCTGCTGCCGGACCGCGCTGGTGAAGCTGACCCGGAAGCCCGGATGCTCCTCCTCCGGGATGAGCCGTGACAGGTCGGTGAGCAGGCTTCGCGCGTTGTCCTGGGCGTCGGCGCCGTTGCGCTGGAGCGCTCGCAGTGTGCTCCACAGGGAGTGGATCGCGGGACGGCGTGTCCGCCGGTCCCGGATGGTCTCCGCCCACAGGGCGGCGACGCTGAGGACCTGGTCGGGAACCAGCATGATGTGGCGGGCGACCGCCGGGTCACCGCCGACGGGTTCCCCGTCCGGATCCCCGCTACCGCCGCCCGAGCCGTTGGAGCCCGGACCACCGTGCCCGTCGTACCCGTCCTCTCGGCCGCCGTCTTCAGAGCGGTCCGGGGTCTGGTGGCCGTCCCGTTCGGAGGTCTCCTCCGACGGGTCCGGTGCCGGGTCCCCGGCTCCGGCTGGTCCGGGGACGAGGGGTTCGCTCGTGGGGACCGTGAGTATGGAGAAGGCGGCGGCGAGTAGGTACTCCCGGTCGTCCCTCCTGGGGCTGAAGCGATAGGCGTGGGCCAGTTCGTCTCCGACGACGCCGACCAGGGCCCGGCCGCTGACCCCCCGGTCGATGAGGCTGCCGAAGAGGGCGCCGACGGCGAAGGACGCTTCGAACCGGTGGTCCGAGTCGGAGTCCAGGACCAGGTCCAGCAGCCGGTTGGCCGCCTCGGTCGGGTAGCTCACCCCCAGCTCGCCGCTCCACACCTGGACCGCGGCCTTCGCCTGGAGCGGTGTGCCACGGGTCAGCCAGCGGTCGACGGTACGCAGGACGGTGGGTGCCAGGTCGTGTTCCGCCTCCATGCACATGAACCACAGTGCGAACACACAGGTCTCGCGCCCCGCCAACCCCCGTCCCCGCGACCACCGGTCCAGGTACAGGTCGTGGACTTCGTCGAAGGCGGTCACGGCCAGAGCAGCCAGGCCCTCGGCCAGGTGCACACGCCTGGTGCGGTGGCCTGTCGCGTACCCGGCCCAGCTGCGGACGGCATCCCAGAAGGCCACGTCGTAGCGCTCCCACAGCTGGCGCAGTACCTCCGTCCGGTCACCGTTCTCGGCGAAACCGGGAAAGCGCCGAACCATCCACCCGTCGTCCCGGTACTCGACGCGGAAGAGGCCGTGCCCGTCCCTACCCCTCCGGCCCCGGTGGGCGGGGAGCGGGTCGGGCTGAGGGACCGTGGCCTTCTCCTCTTCCGCAGCCGCCTCGCCTTCCGGGGGAAAAGCCCTGTTCAAACAGGTGTGCAGGTGGTTGGCGAGGATCTCGTAGTCTCGTTCGCGCACTCCGGGCAGCAGTCCCAGAGCAGCGGCGTCAGCGACCTCTCTCCGGTCCGGGCCGGACTCGAACCACCTCTCGACGCGGTCACGGGACGAGGAGCGCACGACGTGGCCGACCGCGCTCTCCGGGTCCTCCCCGGCGCCCATGCGTTCGGCGACCGCGACGATGTCGGCGACCGAGTGGTCGTCCGGGAGGCAGCGCACCACCAGGTCCACCGCCTCGGGGCGCGCGTGGAAGAACTCCTCGGCCAGATGCCTGCGGAGCACGTCGGCGGTGCGAGGACGTTCCCACCCGAAGCCGGGCGCGGTCGCCCCCACATGTGCTGTCCGGTCGCATGTCAGGACGAGGTAGGCGTCCGAGGCCTCAACGTGTCGCCGCAGAACCGACCAGAGATACTCGTGCTCGGCCGGGGACTCGCCCCGGCCCGCACCGAACCAGTCCAGGACGATGTAGCCGCTTCCGGGCTTCAGTTCGCGCCTGGACAGCGACTCCAGGGTCTGGCTCGGGGTGAACACCACGATGGGATCCGCGCCGACCGCGTCCAGCAGGGAGATCGCGCCTGACCGCCGTCCGTTCCCCGCCACGCCGGTGAGGACGAGGACACGCTGCTTCTCCAGGAGGCGGTGGGCTTCGTCGAAACAGTCGGGCGGGACGAAGGAGTCGACGGTTCCGCGGACTTCGCGCTCCCTCAGGCGACCGGTGGCCGAGGGGCGCGGAGCGTCTGCGGCTTCCTGTGTTCCCGAGGGGCCGAAAACGCCGTTCTGGGCGTTGACCATTCCGTAGAACACGTTGGTGACCCTGCTTCTCCCCTCCTCTCCCCACGGGTCGGGGCGGTGGGGGGAGGGGCCGTCCGCGTGCTCTCCGGGGTCCTGGCCTTCCATGTCCGGTGCCGTGGAGTCCGGGAACAGGGATTTCTCCTGGGGGAGGAACGCCTCGGCTCCCTGCGGGTTCTGCTCCTGGGGCGGGGCCGCTCCGGCGCCTTCTCCGACCCCCGGTGCGCTGTCGGGGTGGTGGCTCACGTGTGCCTCCTAGTAGCGCACGCCGAAGACGGCGTTGGAGGCGTCGACGTCGCCGTGCATGACGTTGGTGATCGCCGGGGAGTCTCGCCGCTCCGGTCCGGATCCGTGTTCTCCCGGTGCGGCGGAGGGCGCGCCCGGGGCGGGGTCGGCCGGAGACGCCCCGTTCCCGTCGGGCGCCCCGGCGGTGCCGTCCGTGGACTGCCCGTGGCCGCTGCCCGAGCGACGGCCGGGTACATGGACCCAGACCGGTTCCTCGTACTCCTTGTTGCGGACGGTGGTGAGGGTGAAGTCCTCGGGACGCAGGCGCGTGTGCCCCTGCGCGACCACGTCCTGGTAGACGGGGGCGGTCACCGCCACGACCAGGTCGGTACCGGAGTCCTTGAGCGCCTCGCGCAGGGTGTCGCTGTCCACCACGCGGGCCGCGGTGACGATGCCGTTCCCGGAGTAACCGGCCTGGGAGGACACAGCGGACCCGTGGTGAACGACCAGGCGCAGGCGCAGTCGCCCGGCCTCGGTCCGGTTGTGGTTGTGTCGACGCAGCGCGTACTCGATCTCGGGCACGTAGCGGTCGAGGAGCCGGGGCTCCCTCACGGTGACCGGGAGCACCGCCATCTCCCCGTCGCCGCCGGGAGCGATGTGCCACTCCCCGCGGTCGAGCCCGCTGTGCTCGGCGGCGATGTGGAGGATGGCCGGGATGGCCTCCTGGATCTGGTGCTGGGTCAGCTCGTCCGAGCTGCCGTACCCCTTGGCGTCGCACGTGACGATGACACGCCGCCCGAACTCGGGAGTCTGGGACATTTCCTCACTACTTCCTGACATGGAATCGCGGAACGCTGACAGTGTGGACCGGAACGCGCACACGAACCCCTGACCAGTCGGCAATTCCCGTCCGGCCCCACGTGAGGAGCCGCACACGGCCGAACACGGACCAGTCCGGAATCCGGTCTTCCAGAGGGGAGTGCAATAGGGGGAATTCATTTTCCGAAGAGAGGGGAACGGTGGAATCCCACAAGGGAGACGGTATCGACTCGGCTCTGTCCGTGGTGGCGTTTTTCCAGAACAACGTCGCCCAGGCCGACACGAAGATCGGTTTCCTGTGCGTCGCGCAGGTCGGTTTCGCCATGGCACTCGTGAACGGCAACGGAACCGTCGGCGCAGAACCGGTTCCGACGAACCTGCCCCTCCTGGTCTGCGCTTTCGCCTTTTTCGCCGCGGGCTACCACCTGGTCCAGGCGCTGCGCCCCAGGATGCGCTTCCACAGCGAGGGAAGGAGGGTGACGGGGTTTCCCCGGCCGCGCCCGCAGCAACCGCTGACCCCCGACGAGGTGTGGCGGATGGCGGAAATCCTTTCCGAAATCGTGAGGGACAAGAACCGGCACGTCCGTCGCTGCATCCCGTGGCTGGCCCTGATGCTCATCGTGATCGTGGCAAATGAGATGGCGACAGAGGTGCTCGGTTGACACCGCTCACGCGTTCTCGTACACGGCGTGTAGTTTGTCCATTTCCACGATGACGACACGGCGGTACCGCGAAAGCAGGAGCCCCTCCTGGCGGAAACGGCGCATGGCATTGCCCACGGCGTCCGTACGTGCGCCGATGAGCTTGCCCAGGTCGGTCTGCGACAGGCGAACTCCGAGCTCGACGCCCTCGGGAACGGCGGTGCCGTGCCGCCCCGCCAGCTCCACCAGGACCCGTGCCAGGCGGGCGTCCACCTCATAGGCCATGAACTCGGCGCGGTGGCGGTCGGACGAGGCCAACCGGTCGCCCATGACCGCCCCGACCGCGTCCCAGGCGTCGGGGTGGCGCACCAGGAAGTCGCGAAAGACCGTGTGGGTGTAGGCGCGCACGGCCATCGGCGTGCAGGCGGTGACCGTGGCGCTGGCCCCGCTGCCGCGGAACATGCCCATCTCTCCGACGACGTCGCCGTGGACCCGGATCCCGAGCATCACCTCGATGCCGTTACGCAGGTCCGAGGTGACCTTCACGCAGGCGGACTCGCCGTCCTCGGCCGGGCACAGGAGCAGGACCGCCGCCCCGATCCGGCCCTGCCCGATCAGCACCTCCCCCGCCGGCACGCGCCGGGGCGGGGCCAGCCCGAGCAGGCGGGTCGCGGTGTCGGCCTCCACCCTGTCCATGAACGTGCGCGCGGGCCAGCGGTTCCCTGTCATCGCGTTCCTCCCGCGATCCATGATGCCCGTTCGCCCCCCGCAAGAGGGACGAATCCGCCGGATCCGCCGGACTTGCGGCCTTGCTCCTCGGGTCCGAGGGCCGCGACCGCCGCCCGAACGGCCGGACCCGGTGCGGCACGGGCCGGCCGGTCAGACCGGGGAGTCCTCCTCTCCCGGTTTCCGGACGGGGATCCACTGTCGGTCGGCTCCCCCGGACGACTGGAGCCGGGCCAGGGGCAGGTCCACCGGCGCGGCGGCCTTCGGTCTGCGCACGGGGATCTCCGTCCTGCCGCCGAGTGCGACGCCCCACTGGTGGGCGTCGGGCCGGGTTCCGTAGCCCTTCCCGGCCGCCTCGAAGCGCCGGGTGACCGCGTCGACCACCGCTGACGGCAGCCCCGGGAGCAGGTCCAGGGGCTCTCCGGGCCGCACGTTCTTGTGGCGGCTCAGCACCCGGCCCACCAACAGGGACAGCTTGTACCTGTCCGTCTCCAGGTCGGCTCCGGTGGGAGGCTGCTCCGGATCGTCCCAGGAATCGGTGTCCGCCTGCGGCAGCACCGGACTGTCACCGGACCTGCGGACCCCGTCGCAGTCCAGCATGAACACCCCGTATCCGCCGCCGGCGGTCCACAGCAGGTTGGACATGGACACGTCACCGACCACGAGTCCCCGGGAGTGCAGGAGCTGGAAGAGGGACACGTACTGCCGGACCAGTTCCAGACGTCCGTGTACGTCCGGCGGGACGATGTCCCCCCACATCGGCTTGGACTGGAAGATCAGGTACTGCAACTCCTGGAGCCGGGACCCGCCGCCCCTGGTGCGTCCCACGAACTCCTCCGGGATCTCCCGCATGAGGAAACCGGTCAGGAAGCCCTTGGACACCACCCGGGCCAGCGGCCAGCAGGACAGGGCGAACAGCCGCGCGCGCTCGGTGTCGGTGAGGTCGTGCGGCAGCATCACCAGGCGCTCCAGCACACGCGGATCGGCTCCCGAAAGGGTGTAGTGCTTGTAGACCAGCCCCGCGTGGGGGCCTCCCGCCACGCGGTGGACCGTGCCCTGTCCGCCTCTGCCGAGCTCCTCCCCCAGGGTGAGGGCGTCCCGTTCCACGTCGGTGCCGCCGAACCAGTGGTGTCCCATGTTCACCGTCCCCACAGGCAGACCGCGGTCCGGTCGTCGTCGTAGGACTTGGCCTGGAAGTCCAGCTGCCAGGCGAACTCCGTGCGCCGGGGCACCCGGCCCCCACCCCACCAGGCGGCGAGTCGGTCGGCCACCGCCGGACTGGCCATGGGCCCGGAGAGTCCGTCCGTGCACAGCAGCAGCGTCTCCCCCGGTTCCAGCCAGTGCCCGCTCACGTGCACGCGGCCGATGTCGGTGGGCAGCGCGTTGGTCCTGGTGCTGGCGACCGCGCCGTCCTCGTCCCCGTCCGTCAGCGGCAGCGTCCGCCCGTCCCGCATGAGGTAGGCGGGGCTGTCCCCCACCGCGAAGAGCAGTACCCCTGCGCGCTCCCCCTCGGGGGTGAGCTGCACCAGGGCGGCGGTGAGCGTGGTGGACAGCTCCACCGGCTCCACGCCCTCCCGCCGCGCGAGGGCGGACATCCCGGCGGCCACCCCGCCGACGATCCGCTCGCCCAGCTCCTGGAAGTGGGCGATGTCCCCACCGAAGTCGAGCAGTCCCTCCAGGTGGGCGCTCACCGCCTGGAACAGCAGTCGACAGGCGTATCCGGCTCCCCGGTGCGTCATCTTCCGGGAGCCCACGCCGTCGGCCACGCAGGCCAGAGCGAAACGCCCGTCCCCGTGCGCCAGCTCGTACAGCCCGAAGGCGTCCTGTCGTGACTCCCGTTTGAAGCGGTGCCCGTCACCGCGCAGCGAGGCCGCGCGCAGGGCCAGGCCGCCGTAGTCGGCCTCGTCGACGACGGTGTCGGGGACCGCCCACTCCTGGGTCGGCAGCCCCCTGGCGTGGTAGGCGGCGTGCACGGCCCGGGTCAGAACCGGCGGAGGCGTGAATCGGGGGACCACCGTGTCCGCCTTCTCCGGGTCCTCCTTCTGGGGGTTCTCCTCCCCCTCCCCCGCCTGCTCGTCGCGGGCACCTCCCGGGTCGGCCTCGGGCTCCGTCCGCTCCCCGCTCTCCTCCGAAGCGGGTGTCAAAGGGCCGGGGCACGCCATGGCCACCGTGTCCGTGGCGTCCGGTGAGGCGGCTGATGCCTCGGGGACCCCGCCCTCCGGTGCCTCCCGTTCGTCCGGCTCCTCCGCGGGGGCGCCGGTGTCCGGCGCCTGCCCGGCGGGGGGGACGTACGGATCCGACGACGGTCTCTCCCCCGGCGTCCAGGAGGTCGGTGCAGCCCGGATCCGCGGAGGCGGTCTCCCCGCTGTCCGCGGTCTCCGACCGTTCCGCCTCCGGCGGGGAGTCCTCCAGCAGATCCCCGGTCCCGCTCCGGGAGGGCAGGACCTCGTCGTTCAGCGGTTTCCAGGCGCGCTCCGCCCTTCGACCGTCCTGTGTCCCTCCGCCCGCTCCGGGCTCGTCGGGCTCGTCGGGCTCGATCAACCCGAGATAGCGCGGAAACCTTTTCCACAGGCCCTCATGGTTGCCGTCCATGTCCGGCTCCTCTCCTGGTCCGGGTCAGAGCTGGTCCGCGGGCAGCGCGGTGTATCCGGGCACCTGGTCGGGCATCGACAGGGTCACCGCGCCGTCTGGAGAGGACGCCGCCTGGTTGCCGGAGTTGACGATCGAGTTCGTCAGCGACCTGGCGAACTCCTGGAGGGCCTGCGCGGGGTTGAGCGTGCCGTCGGCCATGAAAGCCTGCACCGTGGCCACCTGTTGGATGACCTGAGGGTCGGCCTGCCCGAAGCCGAACGCCAGGATGTTCGGGTGCGGCCCCCACGACAGGTCGGTGACCTGTTTGTACGCCACGTCCCAGTCGCTGTCGCCCGGATAGCCGTCGGACAGGAAGAACACGGCCGGGCGGTACACCTTGTGCCCCGCCTGCTTGAGCCGGTCCACGTCCTGGGTGATCGTCTCCCTCAGCAGACGGAACGCCTCCCCGTAGGAGGTGCCTCCGCTCGCCTGCAGCGCGGGCAGGGAATCCACGTCGCTGAGGTCGGACAGGGGCAGCAGGACCTTGGACTCGTGGTTGAAGGCGATGATGGCGAAGTGGGCCTTGTCCGACACCACCGGGTTGGCACCGATCGTGCGGTGCAGGTCGGGCAGCGCGTCGTTGATGGCCTGGACCGGTACGCCGTCCATCGAGGCCGACTCGTCGCACACCAGGTAGAACGGCAGGATCTGCTGGGTCATGCTCGGGTTCCTTGTCTGCTCATTCGGACTGTTCGGATGAGGCGAACAGGTAGATCTCGATCCGCAGCCAGCCGGGGCTGCCGCTGAGGTTGTGGAAGGTGCGGGTGACCGCCCCGTCGAAGACTCCGGGGTGGGCCTCGGGCAGCAGGGCGTTGACGTCCTCGGCGAACCGCTCCCCCTCCGCGGCCCCGCCGTCGGCGCCGAAGGTCAGGACCATTCCTGCCTCACGTCCGGCCACACCGTGTTCGTCGAGGGCCTCGCGCAACTCCCGCACGGCCTCCTCGTCACCGTCGGCGACCGCGGACGGTGACACCCCGTCCATCTCGACCACGACGGGCTCCAGGTCCAGGCCGTGCGGCACGGGTTCGGCGGTCTCCTCCGCCGCCTCCGCCCCGGGTTCGGCCTCCGGCTCCGAGTCCATTCCCAAAGTGATGATGAGGAAGGCGAGCAACAGGTCGGCGAACAGCCAACCGGCGATCGCCACGGCGGGCGTCGACAGGCGCCGGTCGTTCACGTGACCACCAGGTCCTCGTCGGCTCCGCCCGCTGCCCGTGCGGACCCGGTTTCGGGCCCGTGCTCGGATCCGGCCTTGGTCGCCGCCGCCCCGGTCGCCGCGTTCTCGGCCAGGAGCTCGTGGAGGGCGTCGACGCCCTCGCGCAACCGGCCGACGGCCTCGGGCAGACCGCTGCCCCGCTTCCCGGTCTCCTCCAGGCCCCGGTGCAGAGCGTCGATGCCGGAGTGGAGCCGTTCCACCGCCTCGGGCAGCTCCCGCATGACCTCGGCCACGCGGCCGGACAGGTCGGCGGCGAGCTCGACACGGTGCGCGAACCCGGTACCGGTCTCCTGCCACTCCCCCAGCGCGGTGCGGATCTGCGCCTCGCCACTCGCCAGAGCCCTGCCGATGTCCCCGGAGGACTCCGTCACAGCGCCGCTCAGCCCCTCCAGGCCCTCCGACACCGTTCTGTCCACCTGTTCGGCCAGGCCGGTGACCACCTGCTCCAGCTCCTCGCGCAACTGGACGCGCTCCCCCTCCGCCGTCCGGGAGAACTCCTCCGACGCGGTGGCGACCCGGTCGATCGCCTCCGACACCTCGCCGAAGCGGACGTACAGGTCCCGCACCACGTCGAGGCCCTCGTGGACCGCGCCGGTGACGCCGTCACTGCCCTCCTTGAGCACGGTGATGGTGCTCTGTGCCATGCGCAGGTTCTCCTGCACCTGTTCAAGGGTGGTCCTCACGTCCTGCTGGGCGCGCTGGGCGATGGAACCGACCTCGCGCAGCTGCTGGACGCTGGATCCCAGCTCACTGGCGATCCTGGCCGGGCTGCCGAGCCGCACGGCACCCAGTTCGAACTGGGCCGCGGTCATGGCGGAGGCGAGGCGGCGCGCCAGTTGTGTCCGCTCCTCCTCGTCACGGCCGTCGGACCAGCGGCGGTGGAGGGCCTGGGCCAGGACCACGGCGATCAGCAGGAGGATCCCGGTCAGCGTGTAGACGGCGACCCGGTCGAAGGCCAGCCACGCGGGCAGCTCACCGTTGAAGGCGCCCTGCCAGCGTTCCAGGAAGGACAGTCCCTCCAGGGACGCGTCACCCTGTGAGCGCCCGTACGCCTCTGCGGCCTGTGCCAGCCCCGTCCAGGTGATCAGGATGGGAAGGAAGACCAGCGCGGTGGGCGCGGCCTCGACGATGCCTCGGACGGCACCGCCCCTGGTAGGGGGGTCGATCGTCTCCGCCGCGGGGAAGGCGGTGCCGAGGTCGACCTCGGCCCAGGTCTCCAACCGCTCGCCGTCGTCCAGGGCTTCGGCGAGCGCGGTGAGCTGGACGGCGCGCCCGGCGAGCCTCCCCTCTTCGGCGAGCGAACGGAGTTCCTCCACCAGGGCGGGCCTGTCACCGGGGCTGATCTCGGTCTTCACCTGTTGTCCGTACCGCTTCCTGAATCGACCGGGCCCAGATCACTCCCCCCGCCCGCCGGAACGGCACGCATCAGGAACCGGACCACCGTATTCCTACGGAGACCGGGGAAAGGGAAGGGGAGATCACCATGGGCGTCGTTTCCGAAACCGTATCGGAGCAACCGAATCCAGGTATGGGGTTTTCTCCCTTTCCTGGGGAACGCATTGGGTGCCGGGTCGGGGCTGAGTGGCGCCACGCCCTTCACAGGACCTCTACATAACACCCACAAGAGGACAAAATACCTGCTTCTCTCTCCACTGCGTTTCTCTTCCACCGGATTTCCTGACCGAAAGAGGACACCCGGACAACGGAATGCGGGGAAGGGAGTCCGAGGTGCCCCCGGAAGGTCGGAGATCAGCCACGGCCGCGCCGGGCCTTTCGCACCGGCGCGGCCTTCTCGGTGGCCGGGATGGTCTGGGCGGTCTGGTCCGACGGCTCAGACCAGTAACCCGGTGAGGTGCTGGGCGAGGGCTCCCGATGCGGCAGCGAGGAAGTGGCAGGCCACCGGCCAGCCGACGCGGCGGCGGGGCTTGCGGTGGCTGCGCGGACGGTGATGGGGCCGGTCCGACCTGCGCGGGAGCGGCTGCGGAGGCGTGCGCTCGCGCCGGGGCCGGGGAATCGGCAGGGGTCCGGGCCGAGGCCCGTCGCCAGGGTCATCGCCGGGGGCGGGCCTGGGGGCAGGGGCCGGGCCCGGGTCGGGAACCCTGCGCGTGCGGGAGTCCCGGGGTTCGGGCTCGGTCATCCACTCGGGCACGTCCCCGTGGATGAGCCGGTAGCGCAGGCGCGGGGTGTCGCGCATCCGGGCGAGGAGTTCGCGTTCCCTCGGGGTCCGGCCCAGCGAGACCAGCGGGGGCGGCCCCGTGGCGGCCGCGGGGTGGGATGCCGGGGTGAGCGCCAACTGGGCCGCCGGGCGCACGGGCGGACGGGCCGCCGGGCGGCTGAAGCGCCGGCCCCGGGGTGCGTCCAGGACCCGGCGCATGTCCGGGGACAGCGCGGGTGCGGAGGCTGTCACGGTCATCGGACGGCCTCCGGCGCGGGAGCGGTGGGGACGTCGGCGGCGGAGGAGACGACGGAGGAAGCGGGGGCATCGGCGGCAGCCGGGACCGGCAGGGCGAAGTCCGCCCAGATGACGGTGCCGAGCCCCTCGCAGAACGGGAAGTCGACCACCCGACTGGTGCCCCAGCGGGTCGCGAGGTGGGAGACGATCAGCAGGCCCCGCCCGCGTTCGGCGTCCTCCCACTCCTCCGCCGTGCGCTGGTGCGGGATGCGCGGACGGGTGTCGATGTCGGTGTCGCGGTACCCGTCGTCGATGACCGACAGCCGGAGCGTGCGCTCGTCGGGGGTGGCCAAGGTGCGGATGACCCTGCCCTCCTCCTCGCCGGACCGGGAGTGGTCGCAGGCGTTGGCGAATATCTCGCTGGCACACAGGACGACGGAGTCCATCAGGTCGGGGGCCAGGCCGGGCAGCCGGGACAGGTCACAGCGCAGGTCGGCGCGCACGCGCACGGTGGTGTCCGGTGTCCCCGGGTAGAGGCGCGGTTTCCACAGACTGTGGACACCGGTGCGCACGAGGTCGGGGTTACGCGGCAGAATGAACATGCCAGAGGCTCCATTTGGGAGATCCGATATTGACTGGCCGTGCCCTGGGGGTGTTGTGTCACCCGCCAGGGCCTTTGTGTGCCCGGCCGGAGACGGCACTGGTTCGCGAACGGCGTCAGCAGTGCCACGGGGGTCCGCGCGCGGGGACGGGGGTCGCTTCGCGCTTCGGCCCTGGATGAGGCGCGTACTGCCCTCGGGTGGGTTGTGGATCAGAGCGGGACGGTCGTCGCTGCCGTCCTGGGAGTTGCCGCGCGGGCATCGCGTGTGGGACTTGTGGCCGCTGCTCTCCGTGCGACAGCAGGCAGGACACGTCCACGGCGTGACAGGCCATGGAGGTTCGTTCACTCGACGGCCCTCGCCTCTATGAGCTCCACCGCGACCGCACGGGCCACTGACCACTCCCGTTCCACGGGTGCCAGGGGCGAGAGAGCCCTGCGGCCGTTGCACTCCGTGTGCTCCCAGAACCACTGGCCACCCACGAGAGCGACCGTCACCGACTGGTTCCCGCAACGGGTTACAACACGACCCGCCTCGGAACCTTCCTCCACCTTGAGCCCGTGTCTGGTTTCCAGGAGACCCACCAGGTCGGCGGCCGGGGTATATGCACCCGCACTCTGCTGGTTTTGACGGTTCGACGGCTTCATGGCGACTCCCAGTGCAGACACAGGGGCGGTCTACGCAAAACGCCCCACAGAGGGTTAGATTCCAACTACAGTGAAGCCCATGGGACTCGTAAATACAAGTCTCATTTACAAGTCGTCCAAGTTGTACCCAACTGCGAAGAACAGGCAAGATCCAGTAATGGACCGCAATCCCACGCTCGCTCAGTGGCAGCTCGCTCAGGAACTTCGGCGCATGCGAGGCGGCCGTAAGTTCAACGAGGTGGTGAAGGCCGCGCGCACAACAGGCGGCAGCTTGGCAAGGTGGGAGACGCCTGGGGATCGGGGCTCCGTCCCGGGTCCTGCGGCCGTCGAGCGCCTGCTCCAGATCTACGACGCGGAGGACCAACTGGAGCGCATCCTCGCGCTACGCAAGGAAGCTCGACAGCCGGACCGCTGGCAACCCTTCGACCTGGAACGCAGCTACCGGACCTACGCCAATATCGAGTCCCAGGCGACCTCGATCGAGTACTACGCCTCCCAGATCATCCCGGGCATAGCGCAGACCGAGAGCTACTCTCGCGCCATCATCAAGGCCACCCTTCATCCGAGCAGCGATGTGGATCGTGAACTTCAGGTGCGCATGGAGCGAAAGCGCATCTTGGAGGAACGAGAGGACCCCGAACTCTGGCTGGTCGTGTCAGAGGGAGCTCTCCATCAAGAGGTGGGTTCCCCGGCAGTTATGGCGCAACAACTGGAACATCTCATCGAGCTGGCCCACCAACCGAGCGTGACCCTCCAGGTGCTACCGTTCCGTGCGGGCGCTCACGTGGCCATGCGGCTTTCGTCGTTCGTCATGCTGCATGTCAGCCACCATGGCCTGACAGCCGTATACACGGAAGGGCAGACTTCCAGCTTCTTTCTGACGGACCAAGAAGACGTGGAAGAGTACGCCACCCTCTTCAACCGGCTTCGAGCCTCTGCTCTCGACGAAGGACGACCCGCACACAAGCTCTTGGAGCACGTGGCCGCCATACACAGGAGCAGGAAGGAATGAACGCAATGTTCGTCGACCAACACTCGACGGTCTGGTTCAAGTCCAGCTACTCACAGGGCGAGGCTGCCTGCGTAGAGGTAGCGCACGTACCGACGTCGTTCCGCAAGTCGTCCTACAGCGGTCACAACGGCAACTGCGTGGAGGTGGCCGACGCCCCCGGCTTCTCCGCCGTCCGTGACACCCAGCACCGCGACCACGGCACGCTTATCTTCGGCCCCGCCGAGTGGCGCGTCTTCCTCAGCACCGCTAAGGAAGACCTCAGCTAGGTCAGAGACCCGGCGCCCTGTGCCCTCTCCCCACGGGTGGGCACAGGACGCTCAGTCTCGTTGTCCCGCTCACTGTGATCCCCCGGCGGGCAGCGCCTCCTTCTGGGCATGCGGCGGGGACCTTGATCTCTATTTGGCGGCGGTTCCGGCATCCGGGCGACCGCGGTCCCCGAGGCTGCTACCGGATAGCCCCCGGCTCTTGCGTCCCCGGTCCTCAGACGCCCGCGAGCTCGGCGCGGACGCGCCACCCTCCGTCAGTGCGGGTGAGCACCGGCCACAGGTCGGCGTAACCAGGACGGCCCGCCTCGCGCCACTCGGCCACCCACGCATGGACCCGCTCCAGCGGGGCCGGTCCGCCGCCGTGCACGGCGCTTCCCGCGTCGGCGGCCGTGAACACCGCGGCGCCGTCGGCGTCCGCGCTGCCCACACCCCAGGCGGGGCCGCCCAGGCCCACCACACTGATGTCCTCGGGATGACGTGCGTAGAGGTAGGCGGTCAGGTCCACGGCCGACTCCCCGGGTTCCAGGACGCGGACCCGCGCGGTGTCGCCGTCGGCCACCACCTTGAGCGCGCGGCGCGCGGCTTCGCCGTCCTCAGTCGCCCAGGGCGCGGAGATCCACAGCTCCCGTCCGTCCCTGGCGCACACCAGGGCGTCCACCCCGCGAGGGGGCACCAGCCACTGGTCCAACTCCTCGCCGTGCATCTCGACGTAGCGCCCCGCGAAGAGGTACTCCCCCTCGGGGCCGCGCTCCGGGTCCACGCGGGCACGCAGGATCGCGGCGGTCCGCACGCTCGGCGCCAGCTCCACAGGGGTGACGATCACGGCCCCCCGTGCGACCTGCTCCACCCATACCCCGGGAAGGAGGCGCGGCGTCGTCCAGGCCACGATCCGGTCGAAGTCCCCGTGTCCGGGAGCCCCCAGCGCACCGTCACCGGTGACCAGGTCGACGTTGGTCCGGCCCCGGGACCCGTGCAGCTCGCGCGCCCTCTCGCTGAGTCCGGCAACGACGTCCACCGACACCACCGAGCCCTGCGGCCCCACCAGTTCGCTCAACAGGGCGCCGGAGAAACCCGACCCCGTACCGATCTCCAGCACCCGCATACCGGTCCGCACGTCCAGTCGGCCGAGCGTCTCGACGATCGCCCCGGCCGCCGTGCTCTGCGTGACGAGGCTTCCGTCGGGCCGGAGCGTGTAGTAGTCCTCGTCGACGGCCGCGAGTGCCGCCGTCACGTTCGAGTGGTCGCCCATCATGTCCCTTCGACAGTGGTGTCTATGTCCGTTGCAGCAGGAGGTAGGGGCGGTCGGGCTCGGAGGGCTCACCGACGGGCACGCCCCCGACCTCGATCCAGGCGTGCGCCGCGTACGGCATGAGGCGCGCACCGATGCACCAGTCCACGGAGCGTCCCGTGAACAGGCAGGCGAGCGCTGCCGCGAGGGAGTTCTCCAGACAGGCGGCCCGGCCGGGGAACCAGTGCGCGGCCCGGCGGACCGCGCCCACGACGGCCTCGGCCTCCTCGACGGTGGCGGACCGCGCGACACCGCGCTTGAGCCTTCCCACGAGGTCCACACTGCGTTTGAGGGGAAGGCGAAGCAGGACCACCGCCAGGACGAAGCCGAGCAGCCCCGCGCAGCGGTAGCGCCGACGCGGGCGCGACCCGGGCGAGGGAGGCAGTGCCATGTGCGAGCTCAAGGGGTGGGCCCCTCTCCCCGGAGCAGGCCACGACCTCGCAGTTCCTCCGTGAGGGAGCGGACGTCCTGGAGGAGGCGTCGTGCCGGAACCCCCAGGTCTTCGGCCAACCGCGTCGCCGTGTCCTCTGGGGACCTCCCCTGGCACAGGGACCGCCATATGGCCGCGGCGGTGGGATTCAGGCCGAAGAACCTGCCTGAGGACAGGTCCAACAGCACCGCGCCGTCCTCCGTACCCGCGTACCGGACCCCTGGAGCGGGGCTGAGGCTCGTCATCGGTCTCCTTGCGGGGTGAGGGTGGACTCCGGGAGAAGGGCTGGGCCGTGTTCGAGTCCGCGCAACCACACCTCGGCCGCCACGACGTCACAGATTCCCGCCATCGCCGCGTATCCGCCGCCGATCGCCCGATCCAACTCGGCCAGGGCCAGGCGGGGCTGGAGAACACCGAGGTCCGCCAGACGCGACTCTCCGAGCAGGTGTCGCAGCCGTGCGGCGTTGCGGCGGATCCCGTGGTACTCGCACGCGCCGTAGTCGCCCTTGGTGCGGCGCGCGTACAACTCGGCGGGCAGGTCTCCTGAGAACGCGGCTTTCAGTAGAGGCTTGGCACGGAGCACCGAGACCCGCTCGACGGAGGGCACCGCCAGACAGGCCGCCACCACCTGGTTGTCGAAGAACGGCACGGCCATCCGCACCCCCAGATGCGCGGCGATGTCGACGAACAGGCGGGTGTCGGACGCGTGCCGACGGATCACGCGCAGCGCGTGCGCGTCCACGCCCTCGGACCCGTGCGCGTCCTCGGCTGCCCGCCGCAGCCGGGACGCCACGGCGTCGCGGGCCCTCTCCGTCCCCCACCGGGCGGCCGGAGCCGTACGGGTCCAGGCGATGGCGTGCTCGACCTTGGAGAAGTTCTCCGGGCCCTGCGGTGAGGGGCTCGCCTCCAGGTCTGCGGCCTGGACGTTGAGTGCGTCCGCGTAGGTGACCCGCCGTGCTGCCCATGCCGCCTTCGCGACCCGGTGCGTCGGCCGGTGCCGGAGCCTCGCCCAACCGCGGGCCTCCCGGGCGAAGGGCCGTGGATCGACCTGTCCGGCCAGCGCTGCGAGATAGGTCAGCGGGGCACCGAGCACGGCGTCTCCCCCGTCACCGGCCAGGTGGACCGATACTCCCGAGGCGGGCCGCAGGCGGACGCGGTCGCGCACGAGGATCACCGCGTCCAGGCTGGGGTGGTCGGTGATCGGGACACCGTCCATGCCGGTGAACGGCAGCGACGCCGCGTCTCCCTCCACGATGACCTGGTCCAGCCCTGAGTTCCCGGCAGCGAGCAGGGCCGCGTATCCGACGTCGTCGTCGTTGGCCGCGAACGGGTCGGTGTAGGTCAGAGCCGGTAACGGGTCGTCCCGGTGCCGTGCGGCCAGCAGCGCGAGCGTGGACGAGTCCATCCCTCCGGAGAGGTCGGCGGTCACCGTACGCGCGTCGGCGACCCGTGCCCGGACACCGGTGTCCAGGGCCTCGCGGAGCGCATGGGCCCCCTCCCGGAACGACGCGCGCCCCCGCCGTACGGCCCGGGGGCCGAGGACGGCTCTTCCGTCGTTCAGGAGGAGGACCCGGTCCGGTGGTACTTCGGTGACACCCTTGTAGAGGGATCCTCCGAAAAGACCTGTGTGAAAATCCGGGCAGAAGAGCCGGGCGGCCAGCGCGTCCGCGTCCAGGTCGCGGACGGGGTCGCGTATGAGCGCCAGCGGTGTGGACGCGAACTCGGCACCTCCCGGACCGGAGCGGTACCACACGCGGTGCAGACCTGCCAGGTCCGTGGCGACCGCCGTCTCCGTGCCATGGCTGACGACCACACAGTAGGAACCGCGAAGAGCGGCCGTCCGAGCCGCCGTCTCGTGCAGTGGTCCGCCGTGGGACAGGGCCTCCCGCAGTTCGCCGGAGGTCGCCAGGCACTCGCCCAGGAGAAGGGCGGAGCGGTCGTGTACTCGCGTTCGCCGGACCCGGTCCTTTGGCCAGGACCCGAGCAGCCGTATCCGAAGCTCCGGGCCTGAGCCGGGTCGGCTGGTGCCCGAGCCGGAGAAGTACCTCGTCACCGCCACAGTGTCGCCTTTCCGTGAAGGTGCCGCCCCGGAGGGCGGGGCGGCACGGATCCGGTCAGTAGTAGCGGGCGGTGTTGAGGTCGGCGGTGTCCTGGGACGCACTGCCGAGGGTGAGCTCGCGAGCGTCACCGAGATCGACCAGCACCGGGGGCTCGTATGCCTGTTCCTGCACGTCCACTCCTTACGGGCATCCATGAGGGGCGTTCTCCCTCAAGCACGAGCAAGAATATTCCCAGAAACTAGCAAGGTCAAGGAATATCTGCGTTCTCACCTGTCATGGAGCGCGATGCAGACTCGCGGAGGGAGGGAGCGAGCGAGGTCAGGCGTGCTCTCGGGTCAGCTCAGCGAGGAAGGCGCGGGCCTCGTCGCCGTAGACGGCGGCGTCCGCGAAAAGCTGAAAGATCTCCAGGTAGAAGCTGATGTCGCGCGGCTCCGCGATCGACCTGTGGGTGGTGAAGCTCTCCACCGACACCTCGCGCTCATCTCGCACGGTGAAGGCGTTGATCGGGACCTGGGGTACGGGCACGTTCCATGGCAGGACACCAAGCCGTACGTTCGCCAGCGTCGAGACGTTCGCTATCCGATCCACCTGAGCAGCCATCGCCGCCCTACTGCCCATCCGCCAGCGCAGAGCTGCTTCCGTGACCACGAGGTGGAAGTGTCGGTCTTCGTCGAAAAGCACGGCTTGACGGTCAAGGCGAGCCTGAACCGCTTGGGCGACGTCGGTCCCGGCCATCGACAGGGGCTGGCTGAACACCGCACGCGCGTACTCCGCCGTCTGCAACAGTCCTGGAACCATCGTGGGCTGAAACACCCTTGTCCGCACTGTGCGGCGAGCCTTCTGGCCCACCTCTTCCTGGACCCGATGGAGTCCACGCTTGCGCAGCATGCGCAAGGACCTGTAGCGATCGTTGAGCGCTCTGGCACGGGACTCCAGCTCCTCCCGTGTGACCCGGGGTACCTGGTAAAGGTCCAGGAGAAGCCGGACGTCCCCGTAGGACGGCGTGGCTTTGCCGGTCTCAAGCTTGGAGACCTTGGACTGGCTCCACCCGAGCCGTTCAGCCACAGCCACGCCGGACATGCCGGAAGCGGCACGGAGCCGCCGAATCTCCTCGGCCAGCTCCGCGCGGTTGCGTTCAAAGGATTCAGGTGTGTCCATCAGCCCCGGTGATACTGCGGATGCGCTCTCCAATACTCGTTGAAGGGTACGGCCTGTGCCATCACGAGGTCGCGCTGGGCGCGGTAGTGCGCCAGGTCCGGGGCCTCCAACAGCTCCTTACCGAGGAACTCGCCATCGTCGCGGTAGTCCATACGCACCACATGGGTCTCGTCGAAGAACCAGAAGTCCTCGTTGACGAGCCCGTCAGGACGCCCGCGCTCGGCGGTGTCGAGGATGAAGATCTCCTCGCCCGCTTGGGAGTTGAAGGCGTAACCCCACTCCATCTCGTAGCGGAGATAGTCGTTCAGGGGGCTGTGCACGACGTGGACACGGAAGCGCCGGATCCCTCGCGCTGCCTGCTCCGTTACCCGCTGCATGTAGGGGGTGGTGACGCCCACCTTCGGGCAAAGCCCTCCAGCCAAATAGGAGGCCAGCACCGACGCCTCGGAGACCGGGTTGTAGACAGGCAGGGTCTCCAGGCGGAAGATGCTCTTGGCCGCACCGTCGAACAGTTCGTCGAAGCCCTCGTTACTCAGCAGCGGCACGGAGCCCCCTCACCAGGTCGACGGGCACCTCGACCGCGCTCTCCCCGGCAGGCAGGCCGAGTTCTTGGAGTACGTCCGGGTCGTTGATCACGTATCCCTGCACGATGTAGGTCTCCCGGCCCGTCGCATAGACAGCCGGGCAGTTGTCGTCCTCACAGCCGCCACTGATCTTCGTAAGCTTCAAGGGGGTCTCCTCGCTCGAAGGACTTTGGCCACCACAGGCTATTCCACAAAATGCCACATGTTAAGGAATAATCTCATACTGGTTGCGAGAGGGACGGTCCCCTACATGTCCTGTCCCTCAGCAGGAGAGGGGAAGATCGGCGGACATACGCCCCGAGGCAGCGTCCCAACTCCCGTACAGGTCGGGTGGTGTGTGAACGGTGTAACCGGAGGTCCACCAGACAGCGGCGGGCAGCACGACCCGCCACGTTCTCGTCCATGTAGAACTCAGGCGGCCTGGCCCAGAGCGAGGCGTGCGGCGGTCCGGACGGTGTCGAGGTCGATTCCGAACTCATCGGCGACCACCTCGGGGTCCTCGTCCGCCTTGAGCATGTCTGCCACGTCGGCCACCCGGACTCCCGAGTCCTCGAAGTAGGGCTGTCCGAAGAACCGGTGTGGATCGATCACGACCCGGTGTGGATCGAAGACCATCAACCGCAGCTGCTCCGGGTACTCGTCGTCCGCCCACGTGATGTATTCCAGGTAGTCCTGGATGATCTCGCGCATGACGCGCTGACCCGTCTTGCCCTCGATGATGCCCTCGCCGCCAGCGGTCCGGGAGAAGTCCCCCAGGACGTCCACGCCGTCGGTGGCCAACTCGTGCGCCACCAGCGCGTACGGCCCGAACTCCTGCCTGAGGCGGTCCAGGGCGGGACGGATGCGCCGTGAACGTACCCCCGCGACCCGTAGCGCACGGAGTACGTGCGCTTCGGCCAGGGCGATGAACGGCATGGTGGCCGTCAGCTGGTCAGGACGTCCTGGCAACGCGTGCACCAGAGCGGGCGCGTCGTCGTGTCCATGTGCCCATCCGCTGAGGGTCGTGCGCTTGTTTCCCAGGTAGCGGGCGGTGTCGGCAACGTTGAGCACGCCCATCGTGAACCTGATGTCGTCCATACCGCCCACTTTACAAACCTCGACGGCTTCGACCTTCAGCAATCCGTGGCGGTGGAGGACCCCGGCGACGGTCGCCAGTGCGGAGAGGCATTCGAAGACACCTGCCTTCTCGTCCGTGTCGACGAACCACTCCCATGAACCAACAGCCTCGGGAGCCCTGAGAAGTCCACCCTCAGTTCCCCTCCATGTAGATTCGCGCGCTCCAAGGAATGATGACCGCCTCGTCAGACCAACGGTTCTGTGGTAATCACAACCTGTCAGTGGAGTTCATGGCCAAGCCATCCACAAGGTCTTCGGGGTCCGGGCGCTTGATCCAGAAGCCCTCCGATACACCGAAGTACGTACTCTCCCCATTCTCAGTCTCGGCCTGGAGCTCCTTCTCCACCTCTTCGAGGGCTGCGGCCAAGCGCGGCGCGTTCTGGCCATAGACCTCGGGGTGAGAGTGACCCGAGAAGTCGTACCAGGACCAGATGTCGTGGTGAACACTGATCTGCACCTGGATCTCATCAGGATCGGGAGAGACCGTCAGATTGACGAGTTGATGTTCCTGGCGCCTTCTGCCGCTCGCGTCGATCCATATCCCGGTGCTGACCGTGTCGATATGGGCGACATGCGCATTGGGGAATCCAGAAGGTCGACTCTGATGCACGAACTTCGCATACAGGGGATCGGTGAACGGAATACCCGGAGCTACCTTTGTCCAGATCCCGATCTTACCCTTTCCATATTCATTCCAGCAGATTTCTATGGCATGTAACTTGAGAAGTTCGTGCTTTTCCAGAACACTCGCCACCCTGGCGACAACAACGATGTTGGGCTTCTTGAATGCCTCGACATACCACAGCCACGAACCGACTTCACTGGGCGCTCGCAGGAGGGTTGACATCAGTCCTCCCTAACTATTCGGGTAGATGGAGGTACCGGAGAGGAAGTCGAGAGTTCCTTACTGGAATAGATACAAAAGAAGGCTTCCCTCAACCTCAACAGAATCGCAAAGGAGGGCACGATCGAGATACCGACCTCCTGATTCAAACCTCATCCGAGATTTTCACGCCTGGAGCCCCGTTGTCCTGGAACCACTCAGCGAGCTCCGTCCCGCTGATGACGTGGGGCTCACTTTCCGTGCCGACGTCTACGGTCCCTTTGACCCAACCGCCGGCTCCAACCATCCTACATCCAAGGACTTTGGCCTCCTTGAAGACGGTACTTCCGGAAGTCCCGCCAGGACCGAACCACACGCCTGACAGATCTGATTCACGCAGGTCCGTCTCGTGCATCCATACTGCGTTGAAGTGCGCATCTCTGAAGCATGAACCGACGGTTTCAGCACGGTAGAACTTGGCGCCAACGAACGATGCCCTGGTGAAATCTGCTTCCCGCGCCTCGCACTCCGACAGGTCAGCCTTGAGGAAGTTCGCATCGACGAACTTTGAGCCATTAAGGATGGCCGCAATGAGTTCCGAATTCGAGAAGTCACATCCATTGAAGACGCAATCTCTGAGATCCGTTTAAATGAAATACAAGTATCTCATGGGGGTTCCCGACAAGTCGGTCCCTCGCAGATCCATCGTGGACGCGCCAAGCTCCTCCCCTCGATCCCCGCGCGTGTTCAGTGAGGTTTTCTCAGTGAGTTCTATTTCCATGCGTTGTTGAGGACCAGAGCGGCTTGGGCGATGGCTCCGATCCGGCCAGGGCTCAGCGTGATGTGTTTCAGGGCCCGCCAGCGCTGCTTCAGCTCGGCGGCGGCTCGTTCGCCCAGGGCCCGAACACAGCGTAGGAGCCGGTTGTGAGCACGGTTGTCGCTGGTCATCGGGCTGGGAATGTCGGGGTGGGGGCGTAGCGGGGTGTGTACACCGATTCCGGCCCCGAGGTAGCCCACGTCCGCCAGGGTGGGCAGTCCTTGTGCCGCGGCGGGGTAGAGCGCGGGCAGAGCGTGGATGCGGGCGCAGGTCAGATCATGGTGCGATCCGGGCTCGACGTCGGAGACCCACAGTGGGGTGCCGTCGGGAGCGGCCAGGAACTGCACGTTTCCGGCGAAGCGCTTGGCCTTGCCCGAGTACCAGGCGTCGTTGCCCTTGTCGTTGGTGCCGGCGACGCGATCGCAGTTGATGAGGGTGCCGTCCAGGATCACGTGGCCCATGCCCTGTTCGCGGCACTGCCGGAGGGTGTGGTGCAGGTCGGGGGCTTGGTCGGCCAGGACGTCGATGGCCTCGTGCAGGTAGCGGTAGCCGGTGGCCTGGGAGATGCCCGCGTTGTGGGCCAGAGGGTGCACGGGTCCTGCTTCGCGGAACCAGCGCAGGGCGAGAAGTGCTTGGCGGAACGGGCCCAGAGCACGGGAGCCTTGCGGGGTGCCGATCAGGCGGCGGTGTGCGGCCAGGTGCCGGGCGAGGAGCTCGACTACGTGGCGGGGGACGTCGAGCATGGCAGAATAGGGAACCAACGTGAGGCCTCTGGTTCAGTGGACGATCTTGTGGAAGAGAACCGTCCTACCAGGGGCTTCACGTCTGCGTGGGGTGATTCCCCAATGTCTGCTTCTGTCTCTTTCGTGCACTTGATCCGGTTTTCTGGTTCGTGTTTCGCTGAGAAAACCTCAGTCAGTCAATGTATGACTGGATGTCCAATGCGGCATCATTATCGACCGGCAGGGTAGCGGCCTCGTACATCGCTTCAGGCTCACTCTCCTTTGTCATCGTCGCCTCCGGTGCCGGTGTGGTCCTGGGGCGGATCGTCGCCGCCGCTATCGCTGCCGCCGCCGGTGGTGGGTTCGGGGCGCTCCGATTCCTCGCGCGGACCGCCCGTGCCCTCCTGATCGTCGTCGCGACGCTGGGTCAGGTCGTCACCCTGATCGCCCTCGACGTCCTCATCGCGACGTGGGGGACGCTCCTCGCCGCGGGGCGCATCGGTCTCACCCCGCTGGGACTCGGTCCCCGGACTCGGGAGAGAGATGATTCCTCTCCCAGATAGAGGACTTCAGGGATTCAAAGGATCAGTCCAATCGGGGCCTGTAAACGAGGGGTCGGTCGTCACTGTCAAAGCGAGAGGCAATCTCCCATCTTGTTCTCTCGGAAATCAGATCGAAGATAAACTGCATTTTCTCGGGACTGTCAGACCACGTGGCCCAAAATACATCTATGGCCGCACTGCATGGCCCTGACAAGACTTCTTCGACGTGCACATCGATTTCACCTATGCGTTCATCTCCGGATGCAATCCGAAACTCGAAGGTTTCGGTGGCATTAGTCCACTCCTGCACCAATTCAGGGAATCTGCGCAATACAGAAGCGACTTCGCCAGGGTCAGCGGAAACCTCAATAAACTCAACTCTCGACAACATTCCTCCTAAGGCCAAACGATAGTGTAGCCGCCGCCGATTACAACTACCTCGCTCAGGTCTCCCACCATAGTTGAACATCCCCTTCCCGAGCCTCTCCACGGCGGACTCTTGGGAAGTTCCCAGGTGCCTCACGTCAAACACCATCCGACGCGACTGCCCTCTCGCGCTTCTAATGTTTCGCTCGAAAGACCTTGCGCCATTTTTCTACTCCGGAAATATGGGTGGGCGTTCAATGATGGGAAGGTCGTTGTCGTCGAAACCCAGAGCCAGGCGCCATGGCGTAGCCTCAGCAAGTCGATCGAAGAATGAATGAGCGTTTTCCTTGGCATTCTCTCGCGAGGTTCCGTATACATCCACTGCTGTGGTGAAGCCGTCGTAGATGTCAAGTTCCTCTACATCCAAGACCAAGTCACTGATCCGGATCTCCATGACGCCGCCACTGCGCCCAGGGGAAATCGAGGCTCCCAAGTCCCGCATTAGTGAAACAACATCTTCCGGTTTCACTGAAATCATAATTGTTTCCGAGTGTGCCATTACATCAACTTTCTCATGGCCATGAAATGACGTATTCATTTCCAATGATGATAACTTCGTCGAGATCACCCCCGTACCGGCGGAGCGAATCCCGGAGTGCCGATATCGCCGTTTCCTGTGGTGTATTGACGGAGCGGACATCCATGACAAGCCGACTCGACTGCTCGCGACCCTTTCGAAGATTTTGGATGATCGAGTTCTTTGAGGCCCTCTCCGGCGTCTTGAACTCGATAGTCACGTCTCTTCCAACAACCACGGAATCCGGTGACTTCACGCCATCGGACCGGGCGACATCCACCGACTTTACCTCGATCCCGTACTCATGCAGGTATTCCGCGATGGCCTGTTCCTTGTCGTCGTAGTACTCCCAACCCTTACCAACCCGGTCGCGCAATTCATTCACCGTGGGCTGGTTGTACCTCGCGGGGTCGACGTCCTCAGGCCGGGGAATTCGATCATCGAGCTCCACCTTGTCAGGAAAGACGTCCAGCAACCTCTCCTGGTTGCCGATCCCCGTTTCGCCTTCCTCGTCTTGCTCATCCCGACCCGCGGTCTGATCATCAGGCCCACTGTCGCCGTCGCTGTTATCCTCGTCATCGTCTCCGGTGCCGGTGCGGTCCCGGGGCGGCTCATCACCGCCGCCCTCGCTGCCGCCGCCGGTGGCGGGTTCGGGGCGCTCCTGTTCCTCACGTGGACCGCCCGTGCCCTCCTGATCGTCGTCGCGGCGCTGGATGGGGTCGTCACCCTGATCGCCCTCGACGTCCTCATCGCGGCGCAGGGGACGTTCCTCGTCGCGGGATGCGTGGGTCTCACCCGGCTGGGACTCGCTGTCCGGACGCGGGGCCGAAGACGGAGCGCCGGACTTCTCCTCGGGTCCGCTCGGCGCGCCCGCACCATCCCCCTCCGAACGTGGTCTACCGCTGTCCTGGGGCTGCGGGGTGTCACCGCGCTGCGGCGCGGGCGGGCTCTGGGATGGCCGGTCCCCGCCGCCGTCGGGCACGGGGGTGTTCGGGGTGGAGGAGAGCGGGCGGTACCGGTTGGGGTCCAGCAACGACTCGTTCAGTTCGGTGAGCGGGTTCTCGAAGCGCTCACCGGTGGGGCGGCTGCCCTCCCCGGCGTTCGGCAGCGGGCTGCTGGGCCACTCCCCCGTCCCCGGTCCTCCCTGCGACGTGGACTTGTCGGAGCCGTCGGAGCCGGAACCGCCAGAGTCACCAGAGCCCTCGGAACCGTCCGAGCCGTCCGAGGGCATACCGCCGGAGCCGCCCACCCCTGCTCCGGCGACGATCTTGAGAGCTTTGAGGGGAAGCCCGACGGTCATCATCGCCGCGTTGGCGCCGATGGTGGTGTTGGAGTAGGCGGTGCCGTCCTCGCGCGTGGACCAGGCGGTGTGCCCCTCCCACAACTCGTCCTTGCTGGCATCGAGGTTGTCGGTCCACCGGTCCCACCCCGCGCCCCACCCCTCCCGGCCGCCCGCTCCCGGATCCCACAGCCACCCCTGGTCGTCGTGGATACCGACCAGGGCGGCCGCGTCCATCCCCGCGTCGCCCCAGGCCGCCTTGGCGTTCTCCCAGCGACCCGAGGCATCGAAGCGCCATCCGTTGTCGGGGTGCCAGTACCCGAGCTTGGTCGTCAGCCCCACCGCCGACCCCCACAGCGCGTCGGTGACCACCGTGTCCCAGAGCGCCTGGCCCTTGTCGTTGCCCCAGTCCATCTGGGAGGGGTGGAACTCGCTGCCCGCCCACGCCGCGGCGTCGTCGGCGAAACCGTTCACGCCCTCGAAACTGAACGCGGTCTCCAGGGAGAGGTCGCGCTCGCCGGCGTCGGTGGGCAGCCCGTAGACGAGCACGCCGTCCCCGCCCGCCTGGCCGGGCGAGGCGTAGGCGGGACCGTCGAAGACCGCCGAGATCCGGGAGGCGCAGTCGTTCTCGGCCTCGTTGAACGTGGCCCAGGCGGCGTTGACCTCGTCCTTGAGGCGGATGTTCTCCGTCAGCGCCCACTCGTCGGTCTTCTCGTCCTCGGTCAGCCACCACACCTTCTCGTCGTGGTGCCGGTTCCAGAAGCCCTGGGCCTCGATCCGCAGGGTGTTGAGCGATCTCCGCGCGGTCTTGGCGGCCTCGGCCAGGTCCTCCAGGGCTGCGGCGACGGTGGCCAGGTCGCTGGAGATGTCCTCGCCCTTGGTCACCACCGGGTCCATCTTGGAAAAGAGCGACTCGCTCTCGGGGGCCTCGTAGTGGGCCTGGAGGCCCTGCCATGTGGAACGCAGGTCCTCGGCCCCGCCGAAGAGGTCCTCACCGCCGGTGCGCAGCGCCTCGGCCGCGTAGTTGAGGGACCACACGTCGGTCAGCGGATAGGGGATGGCCTCGGGGTCGATGAGCGTGAACATGTTCGGGTCCACGCCGTCCTGGGGCTGGGTGGGTTCGAAACTCACCAGGGGGCCTTCCGTGGGGGCGGGGAGGGATGGGGGACGGGGCGTCGGCTCAGAGGTCGAGGTTGTCGCCGGTGCCCGCCTGCCCTTGGGCCTCGGCGGCCATCTCCTCCTGGCCCTCGCTGTAGGCCAGGGCGGCGTCGTTGGCTCCCTGGAGGCAGGAGAGGCTGCGGGTGAACATGGCGTCGGTCTTGCCGGTGAAGTGGTCGAGGAACCCGGCCAGGGCGGTCTCCACGGGCGGGCTCTTGGCGTTGTTCAGCGCCATGTCGATCCCGTCGGCGGTGGAGTCGATGGTGGAGGAGAACCCGCCTCCCTCCAGGCCGAGCTGGTCGCCGAGGTCGGTCAGGACCAGCGCGACCCCGTAGACGTCGATGTTCCACTGACTCACCGGCCGTCTCCCTTCGGGGAGGCGGTGAACCGGTGCGGGTGGAACGCGGCCCCGGGACCGGCCGCCGGAGCGGAGGCGGCCGAGCGGTGGGCCTCCGCCGTGCTCTGCTCGGTGACGTGGGCCTGGAGCAGG
This sequence comes from Nocardiopsis quinghaiensis, assembly GCF_008638365.1. Lineage (GTDB taxonomy): Bacteria > Actinomycetota > Actinomycetes > Streptosporangiales > Streptosporangiaceae > Nocardiopsis > Nocardiopsis quinghaiensis. The sequence continues at coordinate 147,983 of NZ_VWVU01000006.1, forward strand.
TTCAACGAGGCGCGCACACCCCGGACCGTCCTGGCCATACGTTCCCCGACGGGCTTGACGGAGGTTTCGTCCGGCTCCGGGGCGGTGGGCGGTGCCTGTCCCGCCGAGTCCTCGTCAGCGGGTGCCGGGTGCCGGGGTCCGGTGGTGGAGACACTCCCGGCTGACGGCTCGACCAGCTCGAACTTCATCCAGCGACACCTCCTGCGCTTGTTTCTCCTGCGTTCTTTTCGTCGACACCACACGCTTTCAGCGCACTGCCGTAGAGCAGTATGCGCATATGGGATGACACTTCACGATCGGTTTTGGTTCGAGGAAAAGTCGCATTCGCGATGGTCAGGAGATGGATTCCCGGCCGCCGGGCAGGAACGCGCAGATGAGAACGGTGGGCGTGACGCGCGCCACTTTCACCGCACGGGAGAAAGGTCCCGGGCAATCGGGCAGTGCGCGAGGACCACGTACGTCCCTTTCCCGGAGATCGCTCCCGTCCCCCTGTCACCCTCGGGAAGCCGCGGTCAGGTAGGCGGCCTGCCTCCGCGTGAGTTCCAGCGCCCGCAGGGGCGCGGCCGCGTCCGCCAGCACGGGATACCACACCGCCCGCGCTCCGCCCTCGCCGAGGAGCGTGCCTCTGATGGGTCCCGCCTGGGCGGGGCCGGCCCCGATCCGGCGCAGACGCTCCGGGCCGATCGCCATCCCGACCGGGACGGCCGGTCCCGCCCACACCGGTACGTAGGTGACGTCGCTCCGGCCGGGAAGGCGGCGCACCCGCATCCCGTCCAGTAGTCCCTCCTCCGCGAGCGCCTGCACCAGTGCCGGGAGCGCGTCGAACGGTGCGGCGGCCTCCTCCTCGAAACCGGCCACCACCGACACCCGCTCCGACACCCGGCCCCCGCGCCAGCCCAGGCGGACCTGACCGGAGAACGGGTGCTCCGGGCCCGGCGGCCCGGACAGGTACAGGATGGACGGCTCGGGCCCGCGCTCGTGGACGAAACCCGCCAGGCGCTCCCGGTCCCAGGCCATGAGCGTGGGCTCGTACGGACCCCACGCCGACGGCGCGGCCCCGGCCAGGTGCTCGGCGACGACCTCCGCGGCACGGCCCGGGAGCGGGTCCGCCCCCTCCCGGTGGCGCACGGCCACGTCCACCGCCAGCTGTGTCCCGGCGGTCTCGGCGAAGTCCGCGAGGAACTCCGGGACCGGCTTGACGCCCGGTTCCCTCGCGGCCCAGTCCGGCCCGGCCGGTTCCCTGTCGGGGAGGAAACCGTAGGTCCCGTCCCAGTGCACCGGCAGACCGGTGACGCCGTCGTAGCAGTCACCGTCCCCGCCGCGCACCACCCAGCGCCCCAGCGGCCCGGTCGCGAAGGTGCGCGCCGCGTAGGTCAGCCGCGAGGTGGGCGGGGTGAGGACCTGGAGCGTCTTCTCACCGGCATGGGTGGCCACCGCGTCGCTGAGCCAGGACGAGAACGGCACCACCGCGCGGTCCTGGGCGACCAGGAGCGCCCTGGCCGCGGTGCGCTCGACGGCCGGGTGCCCCGGCTCCTCCCACAGGCCGAAGTCGGCCTCGCCCGAGGTCCACACCGCGCCTCCGAGACGCAGCGCGAGCCCGTCGGCGAACCGGTGCGCCACCTCGCGGCCCCGCGCGTCCGGACGGGCCCGTGCCTCCACCCACCAGAACGTGTCCGGCAGGCCCGCCACGACCTCCGCCCCGAGCAGGCGCACGACATCGCCGGGGTGTTCCACCCGCCGCCCGGGTTCGAGCGTGGCCAGGAGGTGGCCGTCCTCGTCACGGATCTGCAGGACGTCGGTCTCCCCGTGCTGGTGCAGGCGCAGTTCCGGACCGACGTCCTGCAGGGCCTCGACGACCGCCCGCTCGTCGGGCCTCCCGACGACCAGGGCCACCACGTCGTAGCTCAACGGTTCTCCCGGTTGGAGGGTTGGGGGTGAGAGGGGTACCCGGTGCCGCTCGGCCGCTCCGGCCGAGGAGCGGATCACCGTTCGCCGGTGAGCATATCCAGAACGTCACCGAGGAACCGGTTCGCCCCGCTTCGCCCGTTGCCCTGAGCGTTCCGCCTCCCGCCCGGGGGGTGTGGGAGGCGGAACCGGAAGCACTCGCCGCCTCCGGGGGCGGCCGGAGGACGGGCGGGGACCGCCACGGCCCCGCCCGCCCGGATCAGGCGTCCTGGTGACTCTCTACCCAGGATGTGAGGGACTGCCCCTGGATGGCCGCCGCCATCAGCTCGGGGAACGCGTCCGGCGTGCAGGCGAACGCGGGCACCCCCATCTCGGCGAGCGCGGACGCGTTCTGCCGGTCGTAGGACGGCGAGCCCTCGTCAGAGAGGGCCAGCAGCACCACCACCTGGACCCCGGCGGCCCGCATCGCGGCCACCCTCCTGAGCATCTCCTCTCGGACACCGCCCTCGTACAGGTCGCTGATCAGCACGAAGACCGAGTCGTCAGGCTTGGTGATCAGCTCCTGGCAGTAGGCGATGGCCTTGTTGATGTGCGTACCGCCGCCCAGCTGGGTGCCGAACAGCACCTCGACCGGGTCGGTGAGCTGCTCGGTCAGGTCCACCACCGCGGTGTCGAACACGACCAGGGACGTGCGCAGGGTCTTCATGGAGGCCAGCACCGCGCCGAACACGCTCGCGTAGACCACGGAGGAGGCCATCGAGCCGCTCTGGTCGATCGCCAGCACCACGTCCTTCTGCACCCCGCGGCTGCGGCGCCCGTAGCCCACCAGGGTCTGCGGCACGATCGTGCCGTGCTCGGGCAGGTAGTGGGCCAGGTTGCGGCGGATGGTCGCGTTCCAGTCGATGTCGGCCGCCCTGCGCGGCCGGTGCGTGCGGGCCGACCGGTCGATCGCCCCCTGCACCAGGGACCGCGTCTTCTGCGCCACGCGGCGCTCCAGGTCGTCGACCACCCGGCGCACCACCGCGCGGGCGGACTCGCGGGCCTGCTCGGGCATCACCCGGTTGAGGGAGAGGAGGGTGCCGACGAGGTGCACGTCCGGCTCGACGGCCTCCATCATCTCCGGCTCCAGGAGGAGCTGGTGCAGGCCGAGCCGGTCCATGGCGTCCTTCTGCATCACCTGCACCACGGAGGAGGGGAAGTACTCCCGGATGTCGCCCAGCCAGCGCGCCACCCGGGGCGCCGAGCCGCCGAGTCCGGCGGAGCGCTCGCCGCTGGACGACCCGCTCCCGGAGCCGTCGCCCCGGTTGTACAGGGCCTCCAGGGCCGCGTCCATCCCCTGGTCGGCGGTGCCGAGCCCGGAGGGACACTGCGCCTCCCGGCCCAGTACCAGCCGCCAGCGGCGCTCCCGTTCGTCCACGGTGTTCAACCGAGGCTCCTTCCGTCGGTGAGGATGGCCAGCGCGGTGGCCAGGGCCGGGGCCGCGCGTTCGGTGTCCACGGCCACGGCAGCCGGGGAGCCGCCGCCGTCTGCCGCGGGCCCCGACCCGAGCCGCAGGGCGGACGCGCCGATCTCCCGGCGCTCGGGGCCCTCGAAGGCCCCGAAGGTACGGCGCAGCAGCGGGAGCACGGCGGTGAACCGCTCCTCGGGCAGGGCGAGCAGCCAGGCGTCGATCAGCCCGAGCAGGTGCTCGTCGTGCACCAGGATCAGCCCGCTGCCCTGGAGGAACCCCTCCAGCCAGGCCGCGGCCCCGGCGGGCTCGGCTCCCGGGGACATCGCCAGGCCCAGGCGCCGGCGCAGCTCCTCGGCCTCCAGCAGCCCGGCGTCCGACAGCATCCGGTTGACCCGTCCGGCGATCCGCCCTGGCAGGGTGTCCCGTCCGGTCAGGGCGACCAGGGCCGCGGTCCAGGCCCGCGCGCCCTCCCCGCCGAGGAGGGTGGCGGCGGTGTGCGTGGCGTCGATGAGCCTGACGAACTCCGCCGCCGCGTCGTCGTCCAGACCGTGCACCGCCGGGGCGAGTCCGACGCACACGCGCCGCAGGATCTGCTCGGCGACCGTGCGCAGGTGGGCGCCGTCGGTGCCGCGCACGTCCCCGTACCGGGCCGAGCGGGCCAGCGGGGGCAGCGCCTCCATCAGGTGGGTGACGTCGCTGTCGGTGGCCGCGCGGTCGGTGAGCAGGGACAGCACCCGGGGCAGGGCCCCGCCCAGGTCCGCGAACAGGCACCGCTCGGTGAGGGAGGTCAGGGCGGGCAGGTCGGCGCCCTCGGCGAGGTCGGCGGCCCTGGCCTCGGCGGCCGACGCCACGGTGGTGCCCCACCGGCTGGCCTCGATCAGCGCCACGTCCATGTCGGGGTCCCAGCGCAGCCGCCACGACTCCCGGAAGGTGCCCTTCCGGCCGCCCTCGGGGGTGCGCGGGACGCCCCACCCGACGCCGAGCAGCCGCAGCCGGTGCAGCAGCACCCCGCGTTCGCGCTGGTTGTCCTTGCGCAGGTCCAGGTCGATGTCGCGGTCGAAGGGCTCCGGCTTGAGCCGCAGCCGTTTCTGCGCCGCGATGAGGTCGCGCTGGAGGGGGACCATGGGCGTGGACGGGGGCACCGAGCCCATCCGCTCGCCGACCGCCATCCGGTGGTGGACCAGGGCCGCCTTGGCGGGAGCGCCCTCGCACAGGACCGCGGTGAGCGCCTCGGAGACCTCGTCGAGCCCGGCGAGCGGACGCCCGCGCAGCACGGCGAGGCTCTCGGCGAGCCGTACGCCCTCGATGACGTGGGAGGAGGACACCGGCTGCCCCTCCTCGCGGAGCATGCGGGCGGCGTCGGTCAGCCACCGGTGCACCGGCAGGTCGGGCGCGGTGAACAGGTGGTGGTACCAGCCGGGGGCGGCGACACCGGCGCCGTAGCCGCTGGCCGAGGCCAGGCGCCCGTGGGTCCACGGCACCCAGGTGGCGGTGACCTTCACCTTGGGCAGGCCCCTGAGCAGGGCGGTGTCCTCCCTGACCGGGTGGTCGGCCACGTCGCGCAGGGCGGGGGCGTGCCAGGCGCCGCAGACCACGGCGACCCGCTCGTGCCCCTCCCTGAGGACGGCCCGCAGGGTCTGGCGCATGTACGCCTCCCGGCGCGCGTCCCGCCCGCTCTCGGGAGCGGACTCGGCCCGGACGGCGGCCATGGCGTCGGCGATCGCGGGGAAGGGGGAGGGCTCCCCGGCGCCGCGCTGCTCGATGACGTCGTCCCACCAGCGTTCGGCGTCGTCGTAGCCTGCGGCCTCGGCGAGCACCCCGAGCGGGTCCAGCCGGACCCGTTCCGGCTCTCCGGTCCCGCCGTCCGCGCTCTGCCCGTCCGGCTCTCCGGCCGCACCGGTCCCGTCACCGGGTTCGGTCCCCGGACGGTCCTCCTCCTGCTCGGCCCGCGCGTGCTCCTCCTCGGCTTTGCGCCGCTCCTCGGCCTCGGCGATCCGCTCGGCGAGGGTGTGCGCGGCGGGAAGGTCGCAGAAGCGCACCGGCACGTCGTTGCCGACGGCGTAGCGCAGCGCCTCCCACTCCGGGGAGAAGCCGGCGAACGGCCAGAACCCCCAACCCGCGTCCGTCCGCGCTCCGTCCCCGTCCTTCGCCGCGTCCCCCTTCGGGGTGTCGGCGTAGGCCAGCAGCGCCACCGGCGGCTCCAGCTCGCCCACCAGGGAGGTGAGCGCGTCCGCCTCCGGCGGCCCCTCGATCAGCACGGCGTCGGGCTTGATCTCCTCCAGGGCCGCCCGGACGGCCCGGGCCGACCCCGGGCCGTGGTGGCGCACGCCCAGGACGTGCAGCCCGCTCGTGTCCAGCCGGGAACGGCCCATCAGGCGCCCACCTCACGGCAGGCGCGGTAGAACTCGCCCCAGCCGTCGCGCCCGCGCGCGACGGTCTCCAGGTACTCGCGCCACACCACGCCGTCGGAGACCCGGTCCTGGACGACGGCGCCCTGGATCCCGGCGGCCACGTCGGCCGGGCGCAGTTGCCCGTCGCCGAAGTGGGCGGCCAGTGCGATGCCGCTGGTGATCACGGAGATCGCCTCGGCCGTGCTCAGCGTTCCGCTGGGCGACTTGACCTTGGTGCCGTTGTCCTCGGTCATCCCCGAGCGCAGCTCGCGGAAGACGGTGACCACCCGCTTGATCTCGGTGAGGCTGGTGGGCACCTCGGGCAGTTCCAGGGACCGGCCGAGCTGCTCCACCCGCTGGGTGACGATGCGGACCTCGTCCTCGGCGCTGTCGGGCACGGGCAGCACCACGGTGTTGAACCGGCGGCGCAGCGCGCTGGACAGGTCGTTGACGCCCCGGTCGCGGTCGTTGGCGGTGGCGATGATGTTGAACCCGCGCTGGGCCTGCACCTCGATGCCCAGTTCCGCCACGGGCAGGGACTTCTCCGACAGCACGGTGATGAGCCCGTCCTGCACGTCGGAGGGCATACGGGTGAGCTCCTCGATGCGGCCGATCGAGCCGCGCGCCATCGCGGTCATGACCGGGCTGGGCACCATGGCCGCCTCGGAGGGGCCCTCGGCGAGCAGCCGCGCGTAGTTCCAGCCGTAGCGGACGGCTTCCTCGGATGTCCCGGCGGTGCCCTGGACGAGGAGGGTGGAGTCACCGGAGACCGCGGCGGCCAGGTGCTCGGACAGCCAGGTCTTGGCGGTGCCGGGGACGCCGAGGAGCAGCAGCGCCCGGTCGGTGGCCAGGGTGGCCACGGCGACCTCGACCACGCGGCGCGCGCCGATGTACTTGGGGGTGATCTCGGTGCCGTCCTCCAGCGTGGTGCCCAGCAGGTACCGGGTGACCGCCCACGGGGAGAGCTTCCAGCCCGGGGGCCGCTGCCGGTCGTCGGCCTTGGCCAGCGCCTCGATCTCGGCGGCGTAGGTCTGCTCCGCGTGCGGGCGCAGGGCCTGGGCGGCGTCGGTGCGGAGGGAGGGGGCGGAGGTGGTCAACTGAGCTCCTTGTGCATGTCGAGCCGGAACCGGAGGGTGTTCCGGAGTTGGAGGTAGGCGTCGGCGGAGACGTCGATCGGGGGTTCGCCGGGCAGTTCGGCGAGGTGTTCCGGGGGCAGGTGCGAGGCCGCGGCCTCGCAGAGCTCCCGGTATCCGTTGTGGTCGTGTTTGCGGCCCCTGGTGAGCAGGCGTCCGACCACCCGCTCGCTCAGTTCCGGGGGCCAGGGACCGTGTGTGGCGTGCAGCAGCTCGCCCCAGCGGACGAGGGGGGCGGCGTCGTCGAGGACGCCGGACACGAGCTCGTAGCGCTCCCGCGGCGGCAGCAGCCCCAGCAGCTTCGCCAGCTGGAACAACTGGCCGGTGTTGGGGTGGCGCATGGTCTGGACGCCGACCGTCCCGAGGACGGCCCCGGCCCACTCCGCGTTCCGCTGGACCGCCACGGCGTTGACGAGGGCGCCGAACAGCCAGTTGTTCCTGCCGTACCCGCCGGGCCTCCTCTCCGCCGCCGTGAAGACCCCGGCGGGATCGGTGCCGAGCAGCCCGGGCCACACGTCCAGAGGTGTGTGGGTGACCAGCGCCCACATCCGCTCGTACCGCTGGTTCGCGTTCTCGCTCCGGCCGTCGGACGCGGCCAGGGCGAGGTCACGGCGGACGGCGGGGTCGTCGGTGCCGGTCGATTCCATCCGAAGGATCCCGCCCGCGTCGAGCGAGGCGCTCTGGCGGACGCAGCCGCGCAGCCGTTCGGCGTGGCCGCTGCCGGGCAGCCGGGTGAGCAGGGACAGCGCGCACCCGCGCACGTTGGCGCTCCGGTCGTCCAGCGCCCTCTCGACGAACTCCTCGTCCGCGGGGCCGAGGCCGACGGCGAGCGTCTCCAACAGGTGACGGCGCAGTTCGGCCCTGGCCAGGCCCGGCCAGAGGGCCGTGAGGAGTTCGCGGGCCCGGTCGGGGTCCTCGGCGCGCAGGGCCGCGAGGGCGCGGCGGCGCTCGCCGGGGGTGCCGTGGTCCCAGTCCCGTTCGCTGAACCGGTCGCCGGGGGCGGACTCGGCCAGCATGTGGGACCAGGAGGGGTTGAACCGGGCCAGCCAGTGGCCGCGCGTGCCGACGGCGGCGGCGAGCGCGGGGCGCAGCCGGCTGTCGCGCACGCCCTGGTCGAGGAGGGAGGGGACGCTGGAGTGCGCGGCGCGCCGTCCGCAGGCGGACACCAGGTCCAGCCACTCGGGCAGGAGTTCGGCCCGGTCGGCGAGGATGTGCTCCAGGACCCGGGTGGCGCCCGCTCCGGCTTCGGGGCGCTCGTCCTCGGTGTCGGGCGTGAGGGGTGCGATCCCGGTGGCGGGGGTGTACCCGGCCGCGCGTCGGACGACGGCCAGGGCGGCCCGGTCCAGGAGGGCTGCGGCCCCTTCGGTCTCGGGCGTTTCGGGCAGGTCGGGGGTGTCGGGGACGGAGCGCCGGGAGGTGCCGACCAGGGCGGCCGAGACCAGGCGCTCCCAGGAGTCGGCGGGGGCCGGGGGGACGGGGGCTTCGGAGTCGCGGGTGCCGGTCACAGGGAGACAGCCTTTCCGTTCCGGTCCCACACGGCGATGGGGGCGAGGCCCTCTCCGGGGGACCACTCGGCGGCGACGGTGGCGGGGTGGCCGCCGGTGACCGCGAGGAGCCGCCAGGGCTGGGCGGTGTTCAGGGGCAGTGCGGTGCCGTCGGGGTCGGCGAGGTACCACCGGTCCCCGTGAGCGGGGGCGGCTTGGTCGATCACGACCGGCCAGGTGTCGAGCCAGGGGTCCTCGGCGGCGGCCTCGGCGAAGGCGTCGAGGGCGTCGGTGACCGTGCCTCCCGCGGGCGGGTCCGCGGTGGCGGTGTCGCCCTCGCCTGCGGGGACGATTCGGTGGCCGTCGGGGTAGAAGGCGAACTCGGCGGTCACGTCGGTGCCGACCCGGAAGGGGGTGTCGGGGGCCTGCCCGGTGCGGGAGAAGGACAGGGACAGGGCGGTGCGCCCGGTCCGGGAGCCGCGCAGCCACACGCGGCGGGAGCGCATGTCGGCCTCTGGCGCGGTGGTGAGGCGCTGGCCCAGGACCCGCCAGGTGTCGTGGACGCGCTCGCCGCCGGCGAGGACTTCCTCGGCCCTGGTGGTGATGCCGACGCGGGCTCGGGCGGCGGCGCGGGTCCGCTCTCCGAGGGCGTCTCCGGCCTGGTGGGCGACGGCCAGCAGGTGGAGGAGGCCGAGCCGTTCGAGCAGGCGCTCGGGCCAGCCGTCCCCGCGGGCCGCGCCGGGGAGCCGGGCGACGAGGGAGGAGGCGCCGCCCGCCTTGGCGTCGACCAGGCGCTTGGCCATGCGGTCCCAGTGGCCGTAGCCGTACCTGGGCACCTCCGCCAGTCCGGCATCGATCTGGTCGCGCAGCCAGAGGCGGAGTTCGTCCATCCCGGCCCCGACCGACTCCTCCCTCTCCCTGAGGGTGGCGGCCGCCCTCTCCGGGTCGGCGGGGGCGCTGGCGCGGGCCCGGACCTGGCGGGAGGCCCGGCCGGAGAGCCAGGTGGCGACCCACTCGGGCCTGTCCTCGCGGAGGGCCACCTGGTCCTGGGTCCACAGGGCGAACAGGGCCAGGGCGTGCTTGCAGGGGATCTTGCGGCTGGGGCAGCTGCACTTGTAGGCGGTTCCCCCGGCCCCGTCCAGGTGGACGGCGGCCAGGTAGGGCTTGGCCCCGCTGCCCCTGCACTCACCCCATATGGCGGAGGTGCCGCCCTCCGGGGCGGCGACCGCTCCGCGCTCGGGCCAGGACCCCTCCTTGGCCACCTTGAGGGCGGCTTTCCGGGAGGAGGTGTCCGGAGCCAGAGCCCATACGTCGTCGGTACTCCATCGATCGCTCACACAAAGAACACTACGGACCGGTGGTGACAAAACGGAGGGCTCCGGAGCGCTCCCCGACGACCTTTTCCGAACGGCCACGCGGACTTCCGCGGACCCGGGGGGACTGTCTCACCCCTGTGCCATACTCAGGCCGAGGAGCGGCCTCGGTGGAGCACGGAAGCCCTGCGCACACGGTTCTCCCGCGCATCCACAAACCGTTTTGCGTTTTATGGAAGTTTTATCCTGATATCGAAACACCAGAAGCGCACATTTCCACAGGCGTGTTGAAAAAATGGCTTCCGCACTTCTAGAATGCCACGACCAGGACGCCGGTCCGCCCACCGGACCGCCGACGGTCCGCCGCCCCGCCTCCGAGCACGGCCCCGCTTCCCCACCTCCCGCCGCACCAGCACGACATCTTCCCGAAGGGAGGGAAGCGGCTCCCGCCCCCCGGGTACCGCGCACCCGATGACGAACGCCCGCCCCGTCGAGATCACCCGGCTCTACGGCACCACCCCCGACGCCGGCCGCGACGGCCTCTGGGACACGCTGCGCGAACACCACGGCCCCGTCGCCCCGGTGGAGTTGGAGACCGGTGTGCGGGCCTGGCTGCTGCTGGGCTACCACGAGAACCTCGCCGTCCTGCAGAACCAGCACCTGTTCTCCCGCGACACCCGGCACTGGAGCGAGGTCGCCACGAGCCGCGTCGATCCCGCCTCCGCCCGGCCCACCCTGTCCTGGCGCCCCAACGCCCTGTACGCCGACGGCGCCGAGCACGCCCGGCTGCGCTCGCCCATCGTGGACGGCCTGGCCAGGGTGGACATGAGCGCCACCGCGCTCACGGTCCGCCGGATCGCCGACGAACTGGTCGACTCCTTCGTCGCCGACGGCAGCGCCGACCTCGTCTCCGAGTACGCCGACCCGTTGCCCGTGCTCGTGGTCAACAGCCTGTACGGGCTCCCCGACAGCTACGGGTACATGCTCGGCGACCTCACGGCCACCGTCCTGGGAGAGGACGCCAGACGCGGCGAGGAGGCCGTCAGCCGCATCCACCAGTACTTCTCCGAACTGGTCGCTCGCAAGCGCGAGCGCCCGGGGCCGGACCTCGTGTCGTGGATGCTGGAGCACCCGGCCGGGCTGAGCGGCGACGAGGTCGCCCACCAGGCCGCGCTCATCAACAACGCCAGCCACCAGGCCACCACACACCTCATCGGTAACACGATGCGCACCCTGCTCACCGACGCCAACATCCGTACGGCGCACACCGACGCCCTCCTGCCGGTCCACGAACTGCTCGACCACGTGATGTGGACCGACGCCCCCTGCCAGATCCTGCCCGCCAGGATCGCGCTGCAGGACACACGCATCGGCAACGCCGAGATCCGGGCGGGCGACGCCCTGCTCATCGGCTTCGCCGCCGCCCACCGCGACCCGGCCGTGCGGTGCGACCGCGACGGCTACACCGGGGTGTCCAGCGGGCGCCGGGCCCACCTGATGTTCGGCGCCGGACCGCACGCCTGCCCGGCCCGCGAGCTGTCCAGGATGATCGCCGCGATCGCCGTCACCGCGCTCCAGGAGCGGCTGGTCGGGATGCGGCTGGCCGTGGCGCCCGAGGAACTGCGCTGGGTGCCGTCGCCGTTCGTGCGCGGGCTCCGCGAACTGCCGATCACCTTCGCTCCGGGCGGGCCCGCCGCCCCGGAGACCGGGGAAGCCCCGGAGCCCGGGGGCGCCGACGGAACCCCGGGGCCCGAGGGTGCCGACGGTCCCGAGGACGACCTGCTGGAACGCCTCCTCAACTGGTGGCACGGCCTGCGTACCTAGGTCGCGGGCACCCCCATGTCCCGGATCGGTCCGGACAGCTCCCTCTCGAAGAAGTCGAAGAACCCCTCCGGGTCGGGTCCGGCGTTGATCAGGCACAGGTGGTCGAACCCGGCGGAGGCGAACTCGCGCACCACCTCCAGGTGCCGGTCCGGGTCCGGCCCGTACCCGAACACGTCGCGCATCGCGTCCCTGTTGATCAGTGCGCTGGCCGCCTCGAAGTTGACCGGGTTGGGCAGCTCGGACTGCACCTTCCACCCGGTCAGGGCGAAGCGGAACATGTCGCGCGCCGAGTCCAGCGCGTCGCCCTCGTTGGTCGCCCAGGCCAGGGGCACCTCGGCGTAGCGGGGACCGGTGCCCCCGGTGTCCCCGTAGACGCGGGCGAGCGCCTTGCTGGGCTCGGTGCAGAACATGCCGTCGCCCAGCTCGGCGGCGAGCAGGGCGGCCTCCTCCCCGCCCGCTGCCACGATGATCGGCGGCGGTTCGTCCGGCAGGTCGAACACCTGGGCGTCCTCCAGGGTCAGGTACCTGCCGTCGTAGGAGTGGTAGCCGCCGGACCACAGCATGCGGATGATCTGGATCGCCTCACGCAGCATCTCGTGGCGCCTGGTCGCGTTGGGCCACCCCTCGCCGACCACGTGCTCGTTGAGGCGTTCACCAGCGCCCAGCCCCAGGGTGAACCGCCCATCGGAGAGGATGGCGGTGGTGGCCGCGGCCTGCGCGACGATCGCCGGGTGCACCCGCAGGATCGGACAGGTGACCCCGGTGGCCAGCTCGATCCGGTCGGTACGCTCGGCGATGGCCGCGAGCATCGACCACACGAAGCCGGAGTGGCCGTGGCTGAACAGCCACGGGTGGAAGTGGTCGCTGATCTCCACGAAGTCGAACCCAGCCTGTTCGGCGCGGACGGCCTGGTCCACGATCTCCCTGGGCCCGAACCCCTCGGCGAACAGCTTGAAACCGACCTTCATGACGTCCGTCCCCCCTCCATCACGCGGGCACCGACGCGGTGGGCCGGTCCCAGTAGCGGTGTGCTCCGAGCAACCGGGTGAACTCGGCGACGCCCTCCTCTCCGGCCTCCGGCGAGACGACCACGCCCAGCTCCGTCCGGGCGGTACCCGCCGCCGTGGTGACCTCGTCCGGCAGCGGGGGCGCGAGCAGCTCGGTTCCCGCGCCGACAGCCGCCACCGGCTTGTGGTGCTTGTACGCCTCCAGGACGAAGTGCCGCGCGACCCCGTCCCCGGCCAGTGTCCGGGCCGCGTCCGGTCCGCCGGGGACCACGACCGCGTCGTAGAGCACCGAGGAGACGGTGGTGTAGGCCCGGTCCACGGTGACCACTCCCCCTTCGGCGGTACGGACCGCGCCGTCGGTGGCCGCGAGGAGTTCCACCACGGCTCCGGCCCCGACCAGGGGTTCACGGAACGCGTCGACGGCGGCCCCGTCCACCCCGTCGGCGACCAGGACGGCCACCTTGCGGCCGACCACGGAGCCGAACGTGGTGCTGAGCTGGCTGACGGCGGGCGAGGAGCGCCCGTGGTTGGGTACGGCCTCCTCCTCCGGGGGCTCGACACCGATCCCCTCCGCCACCCGCACGGACAGTCCGTGGTCCACGTGGTTGAGGTTGGCGACCACCCGCTGGCGCACCTCCAGCTCCTCGCACTTGCCCAGCTCGAAGCGGAACGCCTCCACCAGGTGCTCGCGCTCCCAGTCGGCGAGGCTGTTGTAGAAGAGCGTGGCCTGCGAGTAGTGGTCGGCGAAGCTCTCGCTGCGCACCCGGATCTTGTCGCCCTCCACCTTCTCGGTGTAGTGGTGGTGGACGCCGTCCCCGTGGGCCAGGACCGGGCAGCCGCCGCCCAGGCTGTTGCGGAAGTAGGAGGTCGTCCCCCGGTGCACGCGGTGCTGGGCGAAGCCGTCCCGCTGGTTGTTGCTCACCGGCGCGACCGGGCGGTTGACCGGGATCTGCTGGAAGTTGGAGCCGCCGAGGCGCAGCAGCTGGGTGTCCAGGTAGGAGAAGTTGCGGGCCTGGAGCAGCGGGTCGTTGGTGAAGTCGATGCCCGGCACCACGTTGGCGGTGTGGAAGGCGATCTGCTCGGTCTCGGCGAAGAAGTTGTCCGGATTCCGGTCCAGGGTCAGCTTGCCGACCGGACGGACCGGGACCTCCTCCTCCGGGATGATCTTGGTGGCGTCCAGCAGGTCGAAGTCGAACCTGTGCTCGTCCTCCTCCGGTACGAGCTGCACGCCCAGCTCCCACTCCGGGAACTGGCCGCGCTCGATGGAGTCCCACAGGTCGCGCCGGTTGTAGTCGGGGTCCTTGCCCTGGATGCGCTGCGCCTCGTCCCAGACCAGGGAGTGCGTGCCCAGGAGCGGCGTCCAGTGGAACTTGACGAAGGTGCCGTGCCCCTCGGCGTTGACGAAGCGGAAGGTGTGGACGCCGAAGCCCTGCATGGTCCGGTAGCTGCGCGGGATCGCCCGGTCCGACATCAGCCACATCATCATGTGCGTGCTCTCGGGCTGCAGGCCCACGAAGTCCCACAGGGTGTCGTGCGCGGACTGGGCCTGCGGGATCTCGTTGTGGGGCTCGGGCTTGACCGAGTGCACGAAGTCGGGGAACTTGATGCCGTCCTGGATGAAGAAGACGGGCATGTTGTTGCCGACCAGGTCGTAGTTGCCCTCCTCGGTGTAGAACTTCGTCGCGAACCCGCGCACGTCGCGCACCGTGTCGGCGGAGCCGCGCGAACCGGCGACCGTGGAGAAGCGGACGAAGACCGGTGTGATGACGTCGGGGCTGCTCAGGAAGTGCGCCGCGGTCAGGTCGGAGAGTCCCTCGTAGGGGCGGAACCGTCCGTAGGCGCCCGCACCGCGCGCGTGCACCACCCGCTCGGGGATGCGTTCGTGGTCGAAGTGGGTGATCTTCTCGCGGGCGTGGAAGTCCTCCAGCAGTGTGGGACCCCGCGCGCCCGCGCGCAGCGAGTTGTCGGTGTGGCCCACCTTGACGCCGGTGTCGGTGGTCAGGGGCTGGTCGGAGTCGACCCGGTCCCCGTCGAGCTGACGGTCCTTGGCGTCGCGTTCCTCCGCGGCCATGGCAAACCTCCGTGGTTCGGCGTGCTCTGCGTTCCGGGGGGGTCCCTACCTCACGTCCCCCTGACCGGCGCCGTTCACGGACAAACGTGGTTGACCCCGTTTTGGAGCGGCGTTCACCGCCTCCCGAACCAGGCAAAGGAAGGTTCCGCGATAGCGCCGGGCCCGAGTCGGAGGAAGCGAAGCGGGTAGGGGCGGTCACGCGAGGAGACCGAGAAGACACAGGGGGAGACGCCCATGCCCGAGAATCCACTCCCGGCACAGAGCCAGCCGTACCCGGGCCGGACCGAGCCGATGGAACCGCGGCCCAGGGACGAGATGCGCGACTACGAGGGCCGCGGCCTGCTCAAGGGGAAGCGGGCGCTGATCACGGGAGGAGACTCCGGGATCGGCCGTGCCGTCTCCGTGGCCTTCGCCAAGGAGGGGGCCGACGTGGTCTTCGGCTACCTCGGCGAGGAAGAGGAGGACGACGCCCGGCACACGGAGAAGCTGGTCCGGGAGCAGGGACGCAAGGCCGTGAGCGTGCGCGGTGACGTGGCCGACGAGTCGTTCTGCTCCCACCTGGTCCGGCGCGCGGTCGAGGAGCTGGGCGGAATCGACGTCCTGGTCGAGCACGCCGGGACCCAGAAGCCGGTCAACGACTTCACCGAGCTGAGCACCGAACAGCTGCGCCGCACGTTCGACGTCAACGTGATGGGAGTGTTCTGGACCGTCCGCGAGGCGCTGGAGCACATCCCCGAGGGCGGCTCGATCGTCATCACCGGGTCGGTCAACGGCCTGCGCGGCAACAAGTCGCTGATCGACTACGCGGCGAGCAAGGCCGCGGTGATGAACCTGTCGTCCTCACTGGCGCAGACGCTCATGGGCCGGGGCATCCGGGTCAACTGTGTGGCGCCCGGACCGGTGTGGACCCCGCTCATCCCCGCCACACTCGGGGAGAAGGGCACCGAGGGGTTCGGCGGGCAGGCGCCGATGGGCCGGGCCGCCGACCCGGACGAGATCGCGCCCTCGTACGTGTTCTTCGCCAGCGGCCGGACGTCGTCGTACTACAGCGGCGAGACCCTGGCCCCGATCGGCGGGGAGATCCAGTCGAGCTGAGCCCGGAACGGAACCGGATCCGGTGGGGGCGGGACCCGTGCGTTCCGCCCCCGCCGCTCCGCCGGACGAGGTCCGGCCCCCTCCACGCGCGCGGAGGGGGCCGGACAGGACGGACGGGAACGGTGGGTCAGGACGAACGGGCCCTGGCGGTGCGCCGGTTGTTCTCCTTCTGCAGCGCTTCCACGAGCTGGCCCTTGTTCATCGACGAGCGCCCCTCGACGCCGAGCTTCCTCGCCTGCTCGTAGAGGTGCTCCTTGCTGGCGTTGGCGTCCACTCCCCCAGCGGTCTCCTTGTCCTTGCCCCGGCCGGGGCCCGCCTTGGGGTTGGACGCCTGCTCGTCCGAGGGGCCCGAACGCTGTTTGGGCACCCAGCGGTCGCCCTGCTTCTCGAACTCGTGCTTGACGGCCGCGAAGGCGACGCGGTGTGCGCGCTCGCCCTCGCCGTACTCCTCCACGGCCGAGTCGTGCGCCTTGATCCAGGTGCGCTGGGCCTTCTCCGGAGACCGCTGGAGGGTCGACGGAAGTTCACTGGCACCGGGCATGGTCCTCACTCCCTCGTCGTGCGCCTACATGCTCCGCCTGCCCGGGGACACGTCACCGAAAACACCGGATCACCCCCGTTCCGGCCCATATCATCACCGTAAGCTGCGACCCGTCACTACTGGTGATTCCACGGATGCACTTTTACCGAAGCGACACCATAGTGAAACCACGAACGAAGGGAGGTTGATCTCCGGTACCCGGTTCCTTTCCCTCTCCCAGTGAGAGTCCGGGTCACCTGAGGCCGGCCGACGTACCGAGGCCCCCGATGCCAGGTAGGCCGGCTGCTTCCCCCCACGGGAAACCCCCTGGTCCGCGACCACCGCGAGGTACGCGGATTCCCGCTGCACGAGAAAAGGAAAAAGGCGTGCGAACATACCCCCTTTCCCCCGAGACCGACGGCATCCGCCGCAGTCCTCGTTCCCGCGTGTCCCGAATCGCCGCCCGGGCGGCACTGACCCTGACGCTCGTGGCGGGCGTCACCGGCGGTGTCGTCGCTCCGGCCCAGGCCGCCAACCCCTACGAGCGCGGACCCGCGCCGACGGAGTCGAGCGTCACCGCCACCCGGGGCTACTTCGACACCGACACCGACAGCGTCTCGTCGCTGGTGAGCGGCTTCGGCGGTGGCACGATCTTCTACCCCAGCACCACCCGTGAGGGGACGTTCGGCGGCGTGGTGATCGCGCCGGGCTACACCGCCAGTTCGTCCACGATGGAGTGGATGGGACACCGACTCGCCTCGCAGGGCTTCGTGGTGTTCACCATCGACACCAATACCCGCTACGACCAGCCCAACAGCCGGGGCCGCCAGCTGGAGGCCGCCCTGGACTACCTGGCCGACGACAGCGACGTGTCCAACCGGGTGGACGGCGACCGCATGGCCGTGATGGGCCACTCGATGGGCGGCGGAGGTACGCTCGCGGCCGCCGAGGACCGGCCCGAGCTGCGCGCGGCGATCCCGCTGACCCCCTGGCACACCCAGAAGAGCTGGGACGACGTCGAGGTCCCCACGATGATCATCGGGGCCGAGAACGACAGCATCGCTTCGGTGCGCTCGCACTCCATCCCGTTCTACGAGAGCCTGGACAGCAACCTCGAGAGCGCCTACATGGAGCTGGACGGCGCGAGCCACTTCGCGCCCAACATGTCCAACACGGCCATCGCCAAGTACAGCATCTCCTGGCTGAAGCGCTTCGTCGACGAGGACGAGCGCTACGAGCAGTTCCTGTGCCCGCCCCCCAGCACCGGATGGCTCTCGGACTTCTCCGACTACCGGGACACGTGCCCGCACCTCACCTGATCCGGCGCCCCGGTCCGCGCGGAGACGGCGCGGACCGGGACCCGAGAACCGCGGCGGCCCGGAGGGATCCCCTCCGGGCCGCCGCCCTGTGCGCCGGGGGCCCGGGACCCCGGGCCCCCGGCCGGGCACCGGTGGAGCGCGGGCACCGCACGGCCCCCTTCGGACACCTCCCGGAGGACACCAGGGCACCAGGGACGCCAGGGCTCGCGGAGGGGCTGGCGGGCCGGCCGGGGCCCTTCACCGGATGGTCCCCGCCCCTGCCGACACTCCCGACCGCCGACAGTGCCGGCAGGGGCGGGACCATCGCCGTCGTGAGCCTGACAGCCCTGGCGGCCACCGGTCCGGTACACCCCGGGCACGCCAACGGCCCCGGGGCGGGAAGCCCGCGGGGCCGAGGGTCGGGAGTCGCCGGAACGGCCGTGGGGATCACGGCGAGCCGTCCGGCGCCGGCGCCTCCGTGGCGGAGGCGCCGGCCGCGGATCAGCCGTGGAAGTCCAGCTCGTCGGGGCCGAGGGGCTGGAAGTCGGTCTCCTCGATGGCACCGCCCTCGCGGTCGGTCACACGCGGGTCCTGGATCATCTCGATGCTGCCGCCCTCCTGGTACTGGACGACGTACACACCCTGGTGGCCGCCGTGGTCACCGTCGCTGGAGGAGAAGGGGACGGGACTGGGACCCTGCCACTCCTGGGACTCCAGGGCGTCGATCAGCGACTGGCGGGTGAGGTCCTCGCCCGCCGACTTGAGCGCCTGGGCGAACATGACGGCCTGGGTCATGCCGAAGACGTGCGTGTTGGTGACCGTTCCGCCCTCACCGTGCTCCTCGTACACGTCGAGGAAGAACTGGGCCCACTCGTCGTCCGGGTCCTCCACGCGCGGCATGTAGCTCGTGATGAGCATGCCGTCGAGGAAGGCGTCGGCGGGGACGCCCTCGGCGTCGGTGTCCTGCGTGAACTCGGACAGCAGCCCCTGGAGCGTCGCGGTGTCACCGCCGATGCTGGAGACCACCCACTGCGGCTCGTAACCGATGCGTGCCGCCTCCAGCATGCCGAGCGCGACGAACGCCGGGATGCAGGAGCACACGATCACCTCGGCGTCGGAGCGCTCGAACTCGGCGATCTGGGCGCTGAGGTCGGGCGCCTCGGACTCGTAGTGCTCTCGGGCCACGACCTCGTCGTCGAGGTACTGGTCGAGCCCCGCCTGGGAGTCCTCACCGATGTCGTCGTTCTGGTACAGGTAACCGACATTCTGGTCGGCGAGGTTCTCGGAGATGTACTGTCCCTGGATCTTCGCCTCCTTCGTGTAGTCGGTCTGCCAGCCGTAGGTGAGGGGGTGCTCCTCGGGGTCGTTCCACGCCAGCGCGCCCGAGGACGGGAAGACGTCGGGCACGCCCTGTTCGTTGAGGTAGTCCAGGACACCGCTGTGGGTGGGCGTGCCCAGGCCGCCCACCATCGCGAAGATCTCGTCCTCCAGGACGAGCTGCCGGGTCACGTCGATCGTCTGCGCGGGGTCGTAGGCGTCGTCCTCCACCCGGTAGTCGATCTCGCGCCCGTTCACACCGCCCTGGGCGTTGACGTACTCGAACACGGCGCGGGCCCCCTGGGAGACCGCGATGTATCCCGGGGCGGCCGGGCCCGTCAGGGGCTGGTGGGAGCCGATGATGACGGAGTCGTCGGTGACGCCGGTGGAGACGTTCAGGTCGACCTCGGCGTCATCGGTGACCTCGCCCGCGCCGCCACACGCGGTCGCGAGCATCGTCAGGGCCAAGGCCGCCACCAGGGCGGTCTTGGTGCCGCTGCGGTTTCGCATGGTGTTTCTCCTCTTGTTAAGGGGACGGAAGTGGTTCAGCGGGACTTGGTGGGTCTGATACGGAGGGCCAGGCGCTGTAGCGCACCGTGGATTCCCAGTGGCCAGAAGCGCATGACGAGGATGAGGACCACGCCGAAGAACACGACGGGGAGGTTGTTCTCCGCGTCGCGGCTCAGGCCCAGGGAACCGGCCAGGTCCGAGGTCCAGATCTCCAGGTAGACGATGGCGATCGAGGCCCACAGCGCGCCCCACAGGCTGCCGATGCCGCCCAGGACGAGGGCCGCGAGCAGGGTCAGGGACAGCGCGAGGGTGAAGGTGCTGGGGGTGGCGGTGCCGAGCACGTAGGCCTGGAGGCCGCCGGCGAGGCCGCCCGCCGCCGAGGCGATGACGAACGCGACCACCTTGGTCTTGCCGACGGGGATCCCGGCCATGGAGGCGGCGGTCTCGTCGTCGCGGATGGCGCGCATGCGGCGGCCCAGGCGTCCGGTGGAGACGACGGCCAGCACCGCGAGGCCGACGACCACCACGGTCCACACGACCAGGGCCTTCCACTCGCTGTCGGTGACCAGGCCCTGAAGGAGGGGCGGGGCACCCGCGGTGCGGACGTTGATGCCGTTGCTGCCGCCGAGGAGGTCGTGGTAGCGGTGGGTCAGCCCGGGCAGGCCGACGGCGAGGATGAGGGTGGCGCCCGCCAGGTAGGGGCCGTGCAGGCGCGCGGTGGCGGCGCCGACCGCGATCCCGGCGACCACGGCCACCACGACGATGATCAGCATGTTCACGGACAGGGGGAACATGGGCTGGTACAGGACGAGCAGCGCCATCGTGTAGGCGCCGATCATCATGAACGCGCCGTGTCCGAGGGAGACCTGGCCGCTGCCTCCGACGAGCAGCTGCAACCCGGCGACGGCCAGCATGGTGTAGCCGACGGCGGCCACACGCAGCGCGGTGAGGTCACCGGTGACGAACAGCAGGACGGTGACGGCGGCGAGCCCGAGCGCTGCCAGCAGCAGGTGGCGCAGCGGTGAGGGCAGGGAGCGCCAGCGGCCCTCGGAGGGGGCGGCGGACGGGTTCGCGGGAGTGGCGGCGCGTTCCGCGCGCTGCCGGGTGGGTGAGGACATCGGCTACACCTTTCGCGCGGTCGGACGGGAGAGGATGCCGTCGGGGCGCACGCTCAGGACCACGACGACGATGGCGAGGGCCGCGAGGGTGGCCAGCTCGGGCCCGGCGTAGCCGGACACGTAGGACATGCCGAGGCCGATGAACAGCCCGCCGAGGACGGCGCCGAAGGGGTTGTCCAGGCCACCGATGACCGCGGCGGTGATGCCGTAGACGAACACGACGTCGAAGACGTTCGGGGAGATGAACGGGGGTCCGGCGAGCATGCCCGCCAGCGCGCCGATGAAGGAGGCGATCGCCCACCCGGCGGTGAGCATCAGGCCGACCTTCACACCGCTGAGCCGGGCGGACTCGGGGTGGAAGGCGGCGGCGCGCATCCGCAGGCCCAGCGGGGTGAACCGGTACAGGGCGAACAGCAGGAGTGCGACGACACCGACGGACCCCAGGGCGAACACGTTGGCGGGCGAGAAGCGGCCCACGTAGCTGAACGCGTACCCGAACCCGTGCTGCTCGTTGCCCCAGACGACGCCGACCAGCCCCTGGACGACCAGGAGGAGGCCGAGGGTGACGATGATGGCGTTGAGCTGGGAGGTGCGGGCGATGGGCCGGATGATGAACCGCTCGACGAGGGCTCCGGAGACCAGGCCCGCGGTGAGGGCGGCGGCGAAGCCGATCCAGTACGAGCCGGTGAGCTGGGTGACGGTGTAGGCGGTGTAGACCGCGATCAGGGCGAGTGCGGGCTGGGCGAAGTTCACCAGGCGGGTGGCCTGGTAGATGATGACCAGGGACAGCGCCAGCGCCGCGTAGGTCGCCCCGGACGCCAACCCGTTCAGGGTCAGGTTGATGAAGTGGTCCATGGAAGATCCCCTCAGAAGCCGAGGTAGGCGTGGCGCGTGCGGTCGTCGGAGAGCAGGTCGGCGGACGCTCCCTCCGCGGCGACGCGCCCCTGGTTGAGGACGAACCCGGTCTCGGTGATCGACAGGGCCCCGGCGGCGTTCTGCTCGACCAGGACGACGGTGAGCCCGGTGCGGTCGCGCAGGTCTCGCAGAAGGGTGAAGATCTGCTTGGTGATCAGGGGCGCCAGGCCGAGCGAGGGCTCGTCCAGCAGCAGCACCTTGGGCCGGGCCATGAGGGCGCGGCCGATGGCGAGCATCTGGCGTTCGCCGCCGGAGAGGGTGCTGGCGGACTTGCCGCGCCGTTCGGCCAGGGGCGGGAAGAGCTCCAGGACCTCGTTCAGGGTGGACCTGTCGCGGCGGTCGGAGCGCCACAGCCCGCCCAGTCGCAGGTTCTCCTCGACGGTGAGCTCGACGATGACGCCGCCGCCCTCGGGGACGTGGGCGAGGCCGCGGGTGATGACCTTCTCGGCGGGCAGGCGGGTGATGTCCTCGCCGTCGAGCAGGACGCGCCCGGAGGTGGCCGGGTGGAGCCCGGTGAGGGTGCGCAGCAGGGTGGTCTTGCCCGCGCCGTTGGCGCCGAGGACGGCGCACAGGCCCTTGGCCGCGACGTTCAGGGAGACGCGGTCCAGGGCTCGGACGGCGCCGTAGGAGGCGCTGACCTCCTCCACGGACAGGATGGGCTGGGCTGTCATCGGGCGGCTCCGTTCGCGTCGCCGGGGGTGTCGGCCGGTGTGCCGAGGTAGGCCGCGGTGACCTGTGGGTCGGCCTGGACCTCCTGGGGGGTCCCGGTGGAGATGACACGGCCGAAGTTGAGCACGACGATGTGGTCGCAGACCTGCATGACCAGGTCCATGTGGTGCTCGACCAGGACGACGGCCATGTCCTGGCTGAAGCCGCGGATCTGGTCGGCCAGGGTGTCGATCTGCTCACCGGACAGGCCGCTGGCGGGTTCGTCGAGCAGGAGGACCTCGGGCTCGCCGACGCAGGCCCGGGCGAGGGCAACCTGCTTCTGCAGGCCGTAGGGCAGGGTGCCGGGCAGCCGGTGGGCGTGCTCGGCCACGCCGAAGCGCTCCAGTGCGGCCAGGGCGCGTGCACGGAGTTCGCGTTCGTCGCGGTGGTGCCGTCCCAGGCCGGTGATCAGGGAGAACGGCCCCCCGGTGGCGAGGCGGTCGGCCCCGGCGACGACGTTGTCCAGGACCGTCATCATCGGGAAGAGGTTGAGGCCCTGGAAGGTGCGGGCGATCCCCGCGCGGGCGAGGTGGTGGGTCCGACGGCCGGGCGGCGGGGCGTCCTTCCAGGTGATGGTGCCCGCCGTGGGGCGCAGGACGCCGGACAGGACGTTGAACAGGGTGGTCTTGCCCGCGCCGTTGGGACCGATGAGCCCGACGACGGATCCGGGCGCGACCTGGAGCCCGACGTCGTCGAGCGCGGTGAGGCCCCCGAAGCGCACGGTCACTCCGTCCGCTCTCAGAAGGTGCTCCGTTGCGGTCGTTGTCATCACTGCCTTTCTCGCGGAATCCGTACCGACCAGTTGGTATGAGAGAGTTGCCGACGCCACCGGCCCCCTCGTCCCCACCGGGGTCAGTTGAACATGCGGGCCAGGTCCACGCGGGACCTGATGTTGAGCTTGCGGAAGATGCCGCGCAGATGGTGTTCGACCGTGCGCGGGCTGATGAACATGTGTGCCGCAACCTCCCGGTTGGTCGCCCCTTCGGCGACCAGCCGGGCGATCTGCTGCTGTTGCGCGGTCAGCTCACTCGTGGAGGAGGGATCGGGGCCGCGTTCGGCGGTCCCGATCGCGCGCAGCTCGGCGCGGGTCTGTCGCACCCACAGCCGTGCTCCGAAGCGCTCGAAGGTCTCCAGCGCGTTGTACAGGTGTTCCCGGGCCCGCCCGGGCAGGCGGATCCGGCGCAGGTGGGAGCCGAACAGCAGCTGGGTGCGCGCGTGCTCGACGTCGTCGTCACCACAGGCCCGGTGCAGGGCCAGGGCGCTTTCGAAGTGGTCGGCGGCCTCATCGCCCGTGGCCAGCAGGCCGGAACCGCGGGCGGCCAGGGCCAGGGCGCTGGGGCTTCCCACCGCCTCGGCCCAGCGCTGGTACCCGGCCAGGGACGTGCGCGCCCACTCGGTCTCGCCCATGCGGGCCGCCGCCTCCACGAAGTGCGGCGCGGTGAGCAGTCGCATCGTGGGGTGGCCGTGACCGGGGGTGGCGTGCACCAGGGCGCGCAGCCGGAAGAACGCCTCGGCGGCGTTGCCCCGGGACAGTTCCAGGACGGCCAGTGCCCACGCGGCCAGCGCGGCGGCCAGGCCGATGCTGTTCTCGCTCGCCTGGGCGGCGACCGCGCGGGCCCGGATACGGCAGGTGTCCACGTCGCCCTGGATGGCGGCGATCATCGCCAGCGACGCCAGGTGCTGGGTGGCCCAGACGGTCTGTCCGCTCTCCCGGGAGACCCGCAGGCCGGTGAGCGCGGTCCCGGCCGCCGAGGGGAAGCGCCCGCTCCAGAACTCGGAGAAGACCAGGAAGCCCAGGGCGGCCGGCATGGTGGCCTGCTCGCCCCGGAGGCGGCCGACCTCGACCGCGCGGGAGGTCACCGACCGGACGAACGGCGCGTCGCCCAGGCGCAGGCCGCTGATGCCCGACCAGATCAGCTCGGAGGGCTTGGCGACCTCGGCCAGCCCGGTGGCCTCGCGCAGCAGCGGGGTGGAGCCGGGGTAGTCGCCCCGGAAGGAGACGGCGCACCCCTCCAGGAAGGCGGCGACCATGCGCATGGGCTCCGGGTCGTCCGGGCGGACCAGGGGGAGCGCGAGCTCGGCGGCGCGGCCGTGGAGGGCAGCGTCCCCGGCCAGGGAGGCGGAGTCGGCCGAGCGCACCAGGGCGCGCAGGGCCAGGGAGCGGTCGTGCGGAATGATGTCCCGGCCGACGGCCAGCAGGCGCTCGGCGACGTCCAGGGCGTTCCCGCCGCGCATGGCGAGCTGGGCGTCGATGTAGTCGGCCGTCACACGGCGCCGGTCGGACACGGCGAGGGGCCGCGCCCTGGCCAGCAGGCGGGTGGCGCGTTCGGAGTTCCCGGCCATGTAGGCCTCGTAGGAGGCGGTGGTCAGGCGGCACGCGCGCTCGTCGGACTCGGGCGAGAGGTCGGCGGCGCGTTCGAAGGCGTGGGAGGCCGCGAGGCGGCCCGCGAGTCGCTTGGCGCGGTGGGAGGCTCCGGCCACCGCGTCGGCGAGCGCGGCGTCGGGGGTACTGGTGCCCGCGGCGGTGTGGCGGGCGAACTCCACGGGCGAGAGCTCGGGGTCGCACACCCCGGCCAGGGCGCGGTGGGCCGCGCGCAACCGCCCGGCGGGGGCGTCCTGGGCGATGGCCTCGCGCGTCAGGGGGTCCGTGAAGACGACGGTGTCGCCCTCCACACGCACCAGACCGCGTTCCTCGGCGGGTTCGAGGGCGGTGACGGTCGCTTCGGGGTCTCCGAAGGCCTCCAGCAGCACGTGGAGTCGGGGAACCTCGCTGAGCGAGGTGAGCAGGAGGAGGTGGCGGCCCTGCTCAGGCAGCTCGCGGTAGGGGGTCAGGAGTTCGGCGCGCAGGCGGCCGGGCAGGCGCGGCGGGTCGGGAAGGGGCTCCTCGCCGAGGAGTTGGGCGCGGGACAGGCCCCGCAGGAAGCCGAGGACGGCGGCGGGGTTGCCGTGGGCGGCGCGGACCAGGACCGAGCGCACGGCGGCGGGAAGGGTGACCGGCGCCCTGTCGGTGAGGATGTCGTGCACCGCCCGCTCCTCCAGGGGCGGGAGGAGGTGTTCGGCGATGCCGGGGATGAGTGCGTCGGGCGTGGGTTCGGCGGCGGTGTCGGGCAGCCGGGGCCCGAAGGGCTTGCCGTGGCCCTCGCACGCGGTGAACACGACGACGACGGGGATCCCGCCGAGGCGGCGTGCGGCGAAGGAGAGCGCGTCCAGGGAGGGGGTGTCGAGCCGGTCGGCGTCGTCCACGCACAGCAGCAGGGGCCGGTCGAGGTCGGCGGCGGTGCGGGAGAACAGTTCGAGCAGCCCGGTGTAGAGGGAGAGGCGGTCGGCGTCGGCGACCGTGCCCCGGGTGAGGGCGTCGCGCAGCGGGTCGCGCCAGGGGTCGGGGAGCCGTTCGGCCACGTCGGCGAGGGGGCGCAGGAGGCGCTGGAGTCCGGCGAAGGGCAGGGCCGCCTCGTCGGCGATCCCACCCGCGTGGAGCACGGTGAAACCGCCTGCGGACACACGGGCGTCATCCAGGAGGGCGGTCTTGCCCCGCCCGGGACCACCGGAGACGAGCAGGGACATGCCTTGGCGGGACCTCGCCCCGTCCAGGGCATCGGTGAGGATCCGCTGCTCCGTGTCACGACCTCGGAGGCGGACTCTGGGGGGTTCCGTGTTCCTGCCAGTCACGTGCTCACATTCGCACAGCGATACCCCGTAGCGGCAGGTGCGGACAGGCACACTGGTCGTTTCACGGATACCCACACGGAGTCGCACGGATCTGTTCGGACGCGTCCCGAAGGGGGTACTCCGGGGGTAGGCGGAACGTGTGCGCGGGCGCGGGATCCCGGCGTCCACCTGCGTTTCCGCCACCCGAGAGAGTGATGGGGGTCACTCCTGGGAGCAGTCGCGAACCCGTTGCCGGGCTTCCCCGGACCCAGGGGTCGGTTACCAAGATGCAACGTGCGCGCAACGACACACCCGCGACACCGACAAACAGGACAAAAGAGTACATAGATAGCTTTTTTGCCTTCTCCAGGACACTGTCGCGGCTGCCCTTCCGGGGATGTCCGTCCGATGACACCTCGGTGGGGGCCCCGACCGCAGGAGGGACCCATGCCCATGGAGAACCGCTCCACAACAGCACGAGAGGAGCGGCGGCCGATGCCCGTCGACACCCGTGCAGAGAACCGTACGGCACCGCCCACGTTCGGTGTCGAGGAGGAGTTCTTCGTCGTCGACCCCGGCACCCGCGGCCTCCTGTCCCGAGGGTCCGAGGTGCTCGCCGACACCCGGCTGGCGAGCGGCCGTCCGACCGGGGAGTTCAGCCGCGCGCAGGTGGAGGTCAACACCCCGGTGTGCGACGGGGCCGACGAGGCCCTGCGCTTCCTGCGCACGGCCCGCGAGGAGTTCGACCGCTCCGCCGGTGCGGCCGGGCTCTCCGTCGTCGCCTCCGGCACCCCGGTCCTGGGCGATCCCGCCTCCGCGCTGGTGAGCGAGGACCGCCGCTACACCGAGATCGCCGCGCACGTGGGCGCCCTGCGGGAGGCGCTCATCGTGTGCGGCTGCCACGTGCACGTGGGCATCCCGGACCGGGGAACCGCCGTGGCGGTGAGCGACCACCTGCGCCGGTGGCTGCCGTTCCTGCTGGCGGTGTCGGCGAACTCGCCGTTCCACGCCGGCCGCGACACCGGGTACTCCAGTTGGCGGGCGATCACCTGGAACCGCCTGCCCTCCGCCGGACCGCCCCCTCTGCTGCGCTCCCCGGCCGAGCACGACCGGATCGTGCGGGCGCTCGCCGACACCGGGGCGATCCTGGACCAGCACATGGTCTACTGGGACATCCGCCCCTCCGACCACCTGCCCACGTTGGAGATCAGGGTGGGTGACGTGGCCGCCACCGCGGAGGAGGCGCTGCTGCTCGCCTGCCTCACCCGCGGCCTGGCGGCCCGCGCGCTCGCCGACGTCCGCCAGGGGGTCCCCGCGCCGGACATCCCCGACCACGCGATACGCGCCGCCGTGTGGCGGGCCGCCCGGGACGGGCTGGAGGGCGTGGTGCCCGACCCGCTGACCGGCGAGGCGCTGACGGGGGCGCTGGCCGCCGACCGGCTGCTGCACGCCGCGCTCCCCGGACTGCTCTCCAACGGCGACGCGGACCTGACCGCCTCGCTGCTGGACCGCGTACGCGCGTCCGGGACGGGCTCGGCGCGGCAGCGCGCCGCGCACGCCCGCCGGGGCAGCCTGACCGACGTGGTGGACCACCTCGTCACCGAGACCCGCGAGGGCCTGGCCTGAGGTGGGACCGCACGGGTCTACCGCTCCACGAGCTCCTCCGGCTCCCCGCCGCGGCCCGCCAGCTCTTCCATGGTGGGCGGGTCCGCGCCCTCCCGGGTCACCGTGACCGCGGCGACGGAGACCGCGAACCCCAGCAGGTCCTCCAGGGCGGCCTCGTCCAGCCCGGCCAGCCGCGCCCGGGGGTCCTCCCCCAGCAGACCGTGGCGGTCCAGCCAGTTCAGCAGGGCGCCCATGAAGGAGTCCCCGGCGCCCACGGTGTCGGCCACCTCGGCCCTGGGCGCGGCCACCGACACCTCCTTGCCGTGGGAGAGCGCGAGGGCGCCGTCACCGCCCATGGTCACCACCACCAGCGTCGGCCCCAGCGCGGCGACGGCACGGGCCGCCCGTACCGGGGACAGGTCCGGGTAGAGGAACGCCAGGTCCTCGTCGCTCGCCTTCACCAGGTGCGCCTGCGCGGCGTGCCGCAGGGCCAGCGCCCGGGCGTCAGCGGGATCGCCGATGACGCCCTGGCGGATGTTGGGGTCCAGCGTGAGCGTCACCCGCCCGCGCCCGTGCTCCCGGCGCAGCAGCGCCTCGATCATGGTGGCGCCGGGCTCCCGGAACAGCGCGATCGACGCGGCGTGCACCGCGCGCACGCCCGGCTCCAGCTCCCCGGGCAGCTCCCCGGGGCGCCAGCGCCAGTCGGCGGCGTCGTCCATGCGGAAGTCGTAGCGGGCCGACCCGTCCGGGCCGAGCGTGGCCAGGGCGAGCGCCGTCGGCTCCTCCGCGGCGAGCAGCCCCGCGGGGTCCAGGCCCTCGCCGAGCAGGCGCTCGCGGATCAGCGCGCCGAAGCCGTCCGCGCCGATGCGCGCGAGCAGGCGGGTGGGGGTACCCAGCCGGGCCGCCGCGACCGCCGTGTTGGCGGGGCCGCCGCCGGGCGCCGCCCGCAGCACGTCGGCGCCGTGCCCGGTCGGCAGCAGGTCCATGACGTTCTCGCCGATCACGACGAGCCGAGGGTCCCGCCCTCCGGCCCGTTCCCCCGCGGGGTCCTGGATGTCCTGTGTGTTCTGGGTGGTCACGCGTCCCCTCCGGAGGTGTGTTCCGACGCGGGCGGCAGCGCGGCCGCGAGGGAGGTCGACAGGCCGACCTGGGGCAGGAGCGTCGCCTGGTAGGCGTGGTAGACGTCCGGCTTGCCCGACCACACGCCCCCGGCGGGCCGGTTGCCGGAGTCCAGTTCGTGGTGCCAGCTACCGCGTTCGCGGTCCACGTGGTGGCGGTCGGCGTAGGCCCACCAGCGGTCGTACAGGTCGGTGTAGGAGGACTCCCCCGTGTGCTCGCCCAGCGCCCAGGCGGCCATGGTGGCCTCGGCCACCACCCAGTGCATGCGCTCGCGCACGACCGGGCGGTCCTCCCAGTCGAGGGTGTAGACGAACCCGTCGGCGCCGTCGACGGCCCAGCCCCGGCGGACGGCGTTGGCGAACAGCGACTCGGCGTCGGTGCGCAGCCAGGAGGGGACGGGCCCTCCGGCCCGGGTGAGCGCGATCTCCAGGTGGACCAGGAGCCGTGCCCATTCGAGCAGGTGGCCGGTGGTGCTGCCGAAGGGCCGGAAGGGGTGGTCGGGCTGGTCCCGGTTGTAGTCCGGGACCGGCTTCCACCCGGGGGTGAAGTGCTCGGGCAGGCGCCAGTCGTGTGCGGCGGCCACGCCGTGGATCAGCCGTTCGGCGACGGAGAGCGCGCGTCGGGTCCACAGGTGGTCGCCGGTGGCGTCGGCGGCGGCGAGGAAGGCCTCCACGGCGTGCATGTTGCTGTTGGCGCCCCGGTACTCCTCGGTGGCGGTCCAGCGGCTGTCCCAGCTCTCCCGGAGGGCCCCGGCGGACTCCTCCCAGAAACGGGCGTCCATGACGCGCAGCGCCTCGTCGAGCAGGTCACGGGCTCCGGGCCGTCCGGCGGCGGTGGCGGTGGAGGCGGCCAGGACCACGAACGCGTGCTCGTAGGCGGACTTGCGCGGGAGCTCATGGGAGCGCTCCCGCGAAGCGTCCGGACCGGATACCGCGGGTACCTGGTCGAACCATCCGCCCGCGTCGGCGTCGTGCAGGGGCCCCTTCGCCAGGGCCGCGACACCGTGGTCGGCCAGTCGTCCGGCGTCAGCCGCGCCGCGCAGGTGCGCGAGGGAGAACACGTGCGTCATCCGCGCGGTGATCCAGGCGGCGACGGGCCGGTCCTCCACCCGTCCGTCCGCGTCGAGCCACCCGAAGCCGTCGGAGACCGCGGACCCGGCGGCGAAACCGCACAGGCGCCGCTCCTCCTCGCGCAGCCACTCGGGGCTCCCCGGGGCCGGGTGTGTCGATGCTGTCAATCCACTGCCTCCTCAAGGCGTCGGTTCGCGGGTCCACGCTATCCCGCGGCCTCGACACGGCGGTAGCCCGGGGACCCGGATCGGCAGGACACCCCGCCGCCACCGGAACGCAGTGCCCCTGGCACGGGCGGGACGGGCCCGCGCGCAGGTGGGAGGGGCGGGGCCGCCGGGCGTTCCGGCCGAGCTGTGGGCGTGGCCGACCGCCGACGGGGCCGGGTGGGCCACCGGACGGGTGATCGGCTCCGACGCCGGCTTCAGCTGTTGAGGGACTGCCCGAAACCGCTTCCGGTGTGACGCCGGGGACAGGGACCCCACCCCCGGTGACCTTGTACTCGTAGCGAGGCCCGGCGCCGAACGTGCCGGCAAGGACAGGATCACGGCGCCCGTGGGGGCCCGGGCCGGGATCAGGTCCTGGATTCCGGGCGCCGGTCCCTCCCCGCGGCGTTCCGCGCGGCGATCCCGGTGCTGCCCAGGTCGGCGGCGCGGCAGGTCCACCGGACGTGCTCGGCGACCGTGACCGGATCGTCGGCCATGGGGATGTGTCCGCTACCGATCAGCGAGACCATGCGCGCGTTGGGCACCCTGCGGTGGGCGTGTACGGCGCTGGACGGCAGCAGCGTCCGGTCGCGGTCGCCCCAGGCGATGGTGACCGGGCACTCGATCGGCCGGGCGCTGAAGTCGTACTCGGCGATCCGCGACACCATCCGGATGAAGGGCGAGCCCTTCCGCAGCCCCCGGACGCTGAACCGGGTGGCCTTGGCCGTGGGCGACTTGGGGTCGCCGCGCAGCGCGATCCGCGCGGCGGCCCTGGCCGGCGCGGTGCCGGCGAGGCGTTCCTTGACCGGCATCGGTATACGGGTGGCGAACCGGGAGAGGCCGCCGACCACGTGTATCCCCAGCCTGGCGAGGTCCTCGGAGAACCCGGCGGGGGAGAACACCGTCACCGACGCGGCCAGGCCCCGCACACCCAGTTCCAGGGCGATCGACCCGCCGAGCGAGTTGCCCGCCATGTGCGGCCGGCCCAGGCCGTGCAGCTCGCAGAACGCGTGGATGTCGTCGGTCAGGGTGTGGACGTCGTAGGGCTCGTCGGGGGCGGGCGCCGGGGTGGCGCCGAATCCGGGCAGGTCCACGCAGAGGACGCGGTAGTCCGCCGCGAGCCGGGCCATCACGGCGTTCCAGCTCTGGCGCCGGTCCCCGAGACCGTGGAGGAGGACCAGAGGACGGCCGCTCCCCCGCTCTTCGAAGGCGATGCGTTTCGGGTCCATGGTGCCCGGTCTACCCGATACCGCCCCCAGCACCCCCGCGGCTCACGGAAGCGGGCGGGGCCTGGGGCGTGCGGCGAACGTGGGGACCGGGGCGCGGACCGGTCAGCCGTTGCGGGGATCCCGGGTCAGCGTCACGCCCGCCAGCACGGCGAGCAGGCCGAGCAGCGGAGCCAGGCCCAGTCCCAGGCCGGACACCGTCAGCGTCAGCATCCCGCCGCCGACCAGCGCCGCCGCGGCCAGGGCACGGACCATGCCGGGGGAGCCGCCCAGCGCCTTCGGCGGGTTCTCGAACCGCACCGCCCAGTGCGCCAGCGGCGCGATCAGGGGCAGCACCACCGCGACGCCCAGCGCGCCCCACAGCAGCCACAGGCCCGTCATCGGCTCCGGGGTGTCGATTCCCATCCCGAACACCAGCACGCCCGCCACGAGGCTGAGCGGCAGCATGTGCCACAGGTAGACCGTCATCAGCTGCGGGCAGATCCGGTCCAGCAGCCGCGCCGGCCCGGGGCGCTCCGACCACGCGCTGATCCGCTCGCGCAGCAGCACCGCGACACCGACCTGCAACACACCCATGGCGGCGAGTACCAGGGTCGGCGGGGACACGTTCGAGGTCTCCGAGGCGAACACGCCCGTCATGTTCAGCGAGTACGGACCGACCAGCGCCAGGGCCAGGGCGGTGCCCGCACCGACCACCGCCATCCCCACGGCGTAGCGGAGGCGGATCGCCCCCGTCGCGTAGCGGAACCCCAGCTGGTGCACGCCCAGCCACACGAACGCCACGTTCAGGTAGCCGACCCAGTCCGCGCCGGTTCCGAACCGGACCAGGTCCACGGCCGCCGCGGCGGCCAGGAGCGCGACGGGGACCCACCAGCCGAACCGCTCCTGGGCGCCCACCAGCACCGGGGTCGCCACGACCACCAGCACGTACACGGCCAGGAACCACAGCACCATGCCCGCGGCCTCAGCGCCCACGAGCACCGGTTGGACCGGGGCTCCGGCCAGGACCAGCAGGTGGGAGGAGACGATCCACACGGCCGCCAGCGGCACCACCGGCCAGGCGAGCCTGCGCAGCCGCCTGGCGTACCAGGTCGACGCGGACACGCCCCGGCCGGAGGCCGAGCGCCAGCTGATGAGGTTGGCCGCACCACCGACGAAGAAGATCAGCGGCATGACCTGGACGGCCCACGTCAGGACGAAGCCTCCCTCGACGGCCAGGACGCTCCCCGCGTTGAGGGTGTCCTGTTCGTGGACCAGGACCGGCAGCCACCAGTGCTGTAGGACCACCAGGGCCATGACGAACAGCCGGATGACGTCGAGGAACCTGTCCCTGCCCGCGCCGGGGCGCGGCGTCCGGCCGCTCCTGGGGGGTGTCGTTACGGCGGTACCGGAGGGATACGCGGACGACACGCCTCCGTGTTCGTTCTCAACGGTCACGGTCATCGGTCGCTCCTTGGTCTCCCCGTACACGTGTGTCCCGGGCGCGGTGCGCGAGGAGGTCCCGTGTCGGGATCAGGGGGTGGCGACGCGTTCTCGAACGCGCCCGGTGGCGTGGCCGCGCCGGTTCAACGGATGATGACGCGTCGGGAACGACCCTAGGGCTGGTCGGGGGGTCGTCGCCATGGATCTGACGCCCCTCTTCGCACGGCGGTTCTCCCACCCGGAGAAGGTGGTGCACGCACCACCGCGCACAGGGGCGCGGCGGCGTAGGCCCCTCCCGGTCGGCGCCGATCAGGAAGGAGGGTCTCGTGCGGGGCGGCGCCCCGGGGAGCCCGCGAAGGTTTCACATACGGTACCCGGAAGAACGTGCGTCCCGAACGCGTCCGCGCGGTGATGCGGGTCCCACGGAACCGCGGGTCCGCGGGACCTCGTCCGCCCGGGGAGGGGCCGGAGAGGATTTCAGGGGGCGATGGGAAGCGCGCGCTTGTGGGCGGTGGCGCGGTACCGGCCGACCAGGGTGGTCTCCACGTGCTCGGACACGGGCAGGCCCTCCAGGAAGTCGTCGATCTGCTCGTAGGTCAGGCCGAGCGCCTCCTCGTCCGGCTTCTGCGGGGTGAGCGTCTCCAGGTCGGCGGTGGGCACCTTGTTCACCAGGTCGTCGGGGGCTCCGAGCGCGGCGGCGACCGCGCGCACCCGGCGCTTGGTCAGACCGGTCAGCGGCACGAGGTCCGCACCGCCGTCACCGTACTTGGTGAAGAACCCGGTGACCGCCTCCGCCGCGTGGTCGGTGCCGACCACCAGCCCGCGCAGGCCTCCCGAGACCGCGTACTGGGCGATCATCCGCTGTCTGGCCTTGACGTTGCCGAGGACGAAGTCCCTGGAGTATTCGCTGGTGTAGGCCATCCCGGCGTCGGCGAGGGAGGCGGCCACGGCGTCGGTGGCGGGCCTGACGTCCACGGTGAGGCAGCGTTCCGGTGCCGTGAACGCCACGGAGCGGGCCGCGTCCTCCTCGTCCTTCTGCTCGCCGTAGGGCAGGCGCATGGCGACGTACTCGCACTCGTGGCCCCCCTCCCGGGCTCGGTCCACGGCCAGGCGGCACAGGCGGCCCGCGGTGAGCGAGTCCACGCCTCCGCTGATGCCCAGGACCAGCGCCCTGGAACCGGTGGTGGTCAGCCGCTCGGCGAGGAAGGCCACGCGCCGTTCGGTCTCGGCGTCCGCGTCGAAGTGCTCGGGCACTGCGAGGTCGCGGATGATGTCGCGACGGGCCTGGCTCAGCTCGGTGTCGGTCACTGCGGTCCCCCGTGGGTGTGGTACGTGTGCCCGCTGATTATCGCCTGCCCGGCGGCGCGGGACGAGTCGGGGGGAGGAGGGGGAAGGCGGGTGGCGGGAGGGCTCACGTGTCCGTGCGCAGGCGGCGGGCGAAGCGCTCGTAGTCGACGACCACGCCGTCGCCGTCCACCGACAACCGGTACTCGCCGTGCAGGGGGTCGCGGTAGGTGTAGCGCTCCAGTCCGTCCTCGGCCGGGTGGCGGGTGTAGCGCTGCCTGACCCGGCGCACCCGTAGCGAGGGGATGTCGATCCAGGCCACCACGATGTCGCGGTACTCGCCCGGGCGCAGTCCGAGGCGGCGGATCGGAAGGGTGTTGGTGAGCGGGGTGGCGGCGACGTCCACGTCCAGGCAGCCCACCAGTTCGGGGAGGGGGGTCCCGTAGGCGTCGGTCCAGTGGCCGCACCGGGCGCTGAGGACGACCGACTCCAACCCCTGGGCGGACAGGACCTCGGCGCGCACCCCGCGGGTCGTCCACGCCAGGTCGGTACGGACGGTGAACCGGGTGAGGAAGCGGTCCTCGCCCACGACGACGGTCTCCCCGGCCTCCAGCCGGTAGCCGTCGGGTTCGGGGATGAGCGTGCCGAGACCGAGCCCTTCGGGGACGTCGGTCCGCGCCCACACGGCGGGGTGTTCCGTCAGTGACGACATGTCACCGTTCTACCGTTCCGGGGGGCGGGTACGCCAGAGCGGCCCGGGGCCCGCACCGCCTGTGCGCGGTACGGGCCCCGGGGGACGCGGGACCCGAGGAGGGGAGGCCGCCGGTCGGCGCGCGTTCGACCTCCTCGGTCCGGCGGAGGGGTCAGACCTTCGCGGTCTCGCCCGTGGCGGGGCCGGACCTGGCCCCGCGCACCTCGGCCTCGACCCGCTCGAAGTCGCTCTCCATCTGCGGGCTGACCTTGGCCAGTCCGTTGAAGACGAAGATGGCGGCGACGCTGAGGATGACCGCCGGGACCATGGCGTACAGGCCGGTACCGAAGTAGCTGGTGTCGAGGACGTCCCACATGATCGCGGTGCCACCTCCCGTGACCATGCCCGCGAGCGCGCCGGACCAGGTCATGCGCTTCCAGAACACCGAGAGCACCAGCACCGGTCCGAAGCCCGCGCCGAACCCGGCCCAGGCGTAGCCGACCAGGTCCATCACCGACTGGTTGCCCCACAGGGCGATGGCGGCGGCGGCCAGGGCGACGAGCACCACGGTGACCCGGCTGATCCACAGCAGCGTCCTCGGGTGGGCGTCGCGGCTCACGAAGGCCCTGTAGCCGTCCTCGGTGAGCGCCGACGCGGCGACCAGCAGCTGGGAGTCGGCGGTGCTCATGACGGCCGCGAGGATGGCGGCGAGCAGCAGACCGGCGACCAGCGGGTGGGTCAGGGCCTCGATCAGGAGCGGGAAGACCTGCTCGGAGTTCTCCAGCGGGGCGTCGAAGTAGGCGATGCCGATGAAACCGACCAGCACGGCCAGGAACATGGCGGTGACCGCCCAGGAGACACTGACGATCCCGGCCTTGGGGATGTCCTGGACCGAGCGGATGCCCATGTAGCGGGAGAGGATGTGCGGCTGGCCGAAGTAGCCGAGGCCCCAGGCCAGTCCGGAGACGATGACGACCCAGCCGAGGGTCTCGGTGCTCACCCACTGGCCGGTCTCGGCGTCGAGGGCCGTGCCGCCGACGGCCGACAGCAGGCCGGTGCTCTTGTCGGAGACGCCCTCGGTCAGGCCGCCGAGGCCGCCGAGCGCGGTGACCGCCATGACCGGGACGATCAGCAGGGCGATCCACATCATCACGGCCTGGAGCACGTCGGTGTAGGACACGGCGAGGAAGCCGCCGAGCACGGTGTAGAGCACGACGATGCCCACGCCGATGGCGATGGCGGGCGCCGGGTCCAGGCCGAGGACCTGGTCGAACAGGGCGGCCATGGCCACCAGGCCCGAGGCCACGTAGAAGAAGTAGAAGACGAGGATCAGCAGCGCCGAGACCCCGCGCAGCAGCCGGGTGGGGTCGTTGAAGCGGTTCTCCAGGAAGGAGGAGAGCGTCAGGGAGTCGGAGTCCCCGCCGGAGCGCGCGTCGGTGACGCGCTCGGTGTACACGCGAAGGCGGGGCGCGAGGAGCACCCAGCTCCCGGCGAAGCCACAGGCCAGGCCCACGGCGATCCAGGCCTCTCCCAGGCCGGAGACGTAGATGGCGCCGGGCAGGCCGAGCAGCAGCCATCCGCTGAAGTCGCTGGCGTTGGCGCTCCGGCCCGCCACCCAACTGTTGAGCTGTCGCCCCCCGAGCACGAAGTCCGACTGCGAGACGGTGCGCTTGTAGGCCCAGAGGCCGATGGCCACCATGATGGCGAGGTATACGCCGAAGGTCGCGATGGACCAGACCACGGAGTCGCCCAAGACAGTCCCCTCCTTTCCCTTGCGCGCGGTTTATTCCTTACGCGCTGGTTACGAACATTGTGGGAGATCATTGCTCCTTGTTCGGCAAGTCACAATGCCCTTGCGTGGAACAACACCGCTTTGATACCTCGCCGAGTCATTGACCAGGCACGATTGTCCGCCAGGCCATGGCCCGCCGCCGGTGTTTGTCGGATCGGACATACATGAGAACCCATGATCGGGCCTTGGAACGTCTGCTGGGACGCGTGCCCCGGCACCGCCACGGACTCCGTCGGCCGGCGGTGCGGCCGGGCTCCTCCTGGTTCGCCTGCTGTCCGAGAGGGAACTAGTTCTGGACAGAGCGGATCGGAAAGAGGTCCCCCGAACGTGGCCACCCCCCATACCCCGCGTGGCCTGCAGCCACACGAGCCCCCGTGGCAGATGCGAGTGCTCGACGAGTACGACGTCGTGGGCGGCGCCGTACTCCTGTCCCCGGGTCTGCTGATCACATGCGCGCACGTCGTCAACGCCGCGCTCGGCCGTGACGGAGACAAGGAGGAGCATCCGGGCTCGGAGGCCACCGTGCGCCTCCGGTCGTTCGACGACCGGGTGTGGAGCGCCAGGGTCGACACCCAGCTGTGGTCCGCCGGCCCGGAGAGCCGCGACCTGGCCGTACTGCGGCTGCCGGGCGCGGGGCAGCCCGACACCACCTTCCCCGTGCTGAGGGACTGCGCGAGCCTGTCCCCGGACCAGGCCCTGTCCACGACCGGCTACCCGGAGGGCATGCGCTCCCTCCAGGCCTCACTGGCCTACAGGGGGCCGGGCGGGCCCACCGACGTCACCCACCAGGTCGAGACGCCCGTGTCCCGGCCGGTGCAGATCACCGGCGGGTTCAGCGGCTGCGCCGTGCGCGCCGAGACCGGCGAACTGGTGGGCATCATGCAGAAGAACCACCACTACGTGTGGAACGACCCCGACCGGCCCTCCGGTATCGCGTTCATCCTGCCGGTGGAGGAGCTCGTGGGTGCGCGGGAGGGCGGTGACAGCGTCTCGGTCCAGCGCCTGGCGGACGAGTCGCTGTGCGGCAGGCAGACCTACGACAGACTGCACGACCTGCTGGACTCGATCCCCCTGGAGGACGTCCCGCCGGACGAGCTGTTGCGTCCCAACGAGCAGCGCCAGCTCAGGCGGCACGGTTCGGGGTCCACGGCCTGGCGGGTCCTCACCGCGCTGTGGGACCTGGTCCCGCCCTTCGGTGAACCGCCGCCCCGGGTGGCCTGGGTACACCATGTCTACCAGCGGATCAGGCGCCAACGGCCGCTCCCGCCCACGATGTGGTCGTGGATCAGGCAGGAGGCCTCTCCGATGGGGCGCGACTGGGAGGAGCTACTGACCCGGGACCGGGACCGCCGGCTCCTCAGGAGCAGGGAGCCCGACGCGCCCACCGCGCGCCCGGACCACGGCGAGGAGTCCCCCGACACGGTGGTGCTCTTCGAACTGGAGCCGGTGACGGGCGGCTACAAGCTCTCGCACAGCATCGTCCACATGAACGAGGAGAGGTACGACCTGCTGCCGCAGGGCACGAAGCTGGTCAGTGAACCGGAGATCCGCGACGAGATCGGCGACCTCATGGGCGAGGCGACCATGCAGAGGCTGGTCACGCCGAAGGAGGAGTCGCTGCGGCTGCGCTTCCTGCTGCCGAAGGACCTGCTGCACCTGAACCTGGGCCAGGCCACCCCCCACCGCGACCTGCTGGAGTTCCCGCCCCAGCTCTGCACCATGTACGAGGTCGTCTACCACGTCCGCGAGCGGGTGCGGATACCGGGCTACCTGGGAACTCCCCCCGACCGCTGGCGCCTGCGCTCCGAGAGGCAGCGCATCAGCGCGCTGGTGGAGGACCGCAACGTCCTCACCACCTGGCGGCAGGAGGTGAGCGAGGTGACGCACGCCCTCACCAACGAGGACGTCACCATAGGCGTGACGGACTCCGACAACAAAGACGTCCATCATGTATACGACACCGCATTGCATCACGGCATCCCCACTATTATCAGGGGCCCCAGAAAAGCGGTTATCAGCCTCGCCAACGAACTCCTCAACCGGGAGCCCGGCTCGCGCGTGAGGATCTCCGGGCTGCCCCGCTATCTGCGCGACCGGGCAAGGGATAATTCGGACAGCCGAGAAATAGTCCTCATCCATGACCTATTTGAGGATCCCCTCTTCCAGGAAGTTCTCCGGGGCCCAGGAGACCCCGACAGGCCGGTCTCCTCTTGATCAATTCGCGATCTGAGGGACCATGGGAGGGAGAGTCGCGAGCCGGAGCGGCCTTCTCGACGCACCGAACAATCGTGACTCCGGACCGTCACCCATTCCCCTCCGACTCCGCGCCTTCGCTGACAGGAGCATTTCCGAACAGGAAAGTGCCGCCAGTGCCAGCAAGTCGCCTCCGCGACCACTCAGCGCCTTCGCTAGGATCTGTCTGGTCGGTTTCCCAGCCTGAGAGGAAAAAACTTCGCAGGAGAGTAGGAACAGGCCCACAGAACCAAACCATGGTCCATTAAGGGCAAACACGACATCATGGATGATTTGTCTCACAGGTATCTTCATGCTCTCAGCAACCTGACAGGCGGGCCGTCCCGCCTGGTCGTCCTTGTCGATTCCTCGCCCCTGATGGCCCTGCACCGACGCACCGCCGCGCGACTGGTCGAGGAGGCCGAGCGCGCGGGATCACCCGTCGTCCGATTCGATCCCGGCCGCCCCACGCTCCCCCGCGTCCCGCACGACGCGGCGGCGGCCGTCATCGTCACCGACGCCCAGGACCGGGGCTGGCGCCAGCCGAGGCTGCGCTCGTGGGCGGCCTCGCTCGCCGCACGCGTGCCGACCGCCCTCCTCCACCTCCTCGACCGCTCCGTCTGGTCCCGGGGACCACTCGCTCCGCAGCCGATGCGTATGACGGGCCCGAGTCCCGCCTCCCCCTCCTCCTGGTCACCCGTGAGCGCACAGGACGACACCGACGACACCGTCCTCCCCCAGGACGCGTCGGTGCTGCCGGTCCTGGAGTCCGGCCCGGACGCCCTCACCGAGTGGGACGCGGTGGTGAACGGCCGAAACGGCGCGTGGGAGGCGGACGTGTGCGTCCTCCCGTCCGACGGCGCCCGCGCGCCCAGCACCGTCCCCTGGGATCCCGCCCCGGTGTCGCGCTTCCTCTCCCACGCCTCCCGCGGGGCACGCGAACTCGCCGTGCGCCTCGCCCAGGCGCCGGTGAACCTCCCGGTGGCCGAACTGATCCAGCGCAACATCCCGCGCGCGCCCCGCGACGAGCGCGCCGCCGTCACCGAGATCGCCGAGGTGTTCGGCGGTGCGCTGATGGACCCGACCCTCCCGCTGGGCGACCTGGACGACCCCGCCAGCCCCGCCCTGGACTTCCTGCCCGGTGTGCGCCGGGACCTCCTCGGCCGCTTCGGCGACCTGAGCGTGATGCGATCGATCTACTACTCGCTCGGCATCGAGTTCAAGGACTCGGCCCGGATCTACCAGTGGCTCTCCCGGCTGGAGACCGGAGCGCCCCTGGTCCCCTCCCTCGAAGGCGAGGAGGACCTGGCCAGAGCCGTGCTCCCGGCACTGTCCGAGATGCCAGGGGAGTACCGGCGCTTCGCCGACCACCTGCGCGCCGCCCTGGACGGAGTACCCGACCAGGGCCCCTCCTCCGTGCCCCAGGGCACCGGCGCCCCCTTCGGTGCCGCCACATCCCGACCGACGCCAACCGTCCCCCGAGAGGAACCGAGCTCGACCGTGACCGACTCGCAGACCTCCGAGCCCGTCGCCTCGGAGCCCACCGCCCCCCGCCCCCGCAGGAGGCAGGTCCGGGGCAGGTCCCTGGCCAAGCTCCGCGGCGTCCCTCCGCACAACCTGAACTTCACCGGGCGCGAGGAGATCCTCAGGCGCGTCCACGACCTGTTGGCGGAGTCCTCGGGCGGGATCTACCTGCTGTCGGGCGGAGGCGGCATCGGCAAGACCCAGATCGCCACCGAGTACGCGCACCGGTACCGGGACGACTACGACCTGGTCTGGTGGGTGCCCGCCAACAGCTCCGCCGACATCCAGCAGTCCTACATGCGCCTGGCCCGGCACCTGGGCCTCATCGAGGAGAGCGGCAACCTGGAGAAGGCCGCCCAGCACGTCCGGGACGTACTGGAGACCGATCCCGATGTGGGGCCCTGGCTCCTCGTCTTCGACGACGTGTCGGACCTGGACCGGCTGGACGAGGCGGGCCTCCCCGCGAACGGCCCCGGCGACGTCATCATCACCTCCCGCGACCAGAGCTGGATTCCGAGCGGACGCAGCGAGGGCTCGGTCGTGCCCAGCCTGACCCCGGAGGAGAGCGTCGCCCTGCTCCGCAAGGTCTGCCCCCAGGGGTTGGAGGACGACGCGGACGCCCTGCGCATAGCCGAGCGGCTGGAACACCTCCCCCTCGCTCTGGCGCAGGTCGGCGCCTACCTGCGCGACTCCCTGATGAACGTCGGGGACTTCCTCCACATGCTCGAGGACAAGTTCGACGAGCTCGTCACACACGTGGAGCCGGAGGACCTCTACCCCCTGCCACTGGCCGCCGCCTGGAACATGCAGCTCGAAGACCTGCGGCGCGGCACGGGAGGGGACCGCGCGATCAAGAGGATGGTCCGCGAGTTCGTCCAGCTGTGCTCGTTCTTCGGTCCCCGTCCGCTGGCGCGCACCCTGTTCCACCGGGCCCGGGGCCTGAGCACCAACCCCGAGCTGGCGCAGATCCTGGGCAACGAGATGGCCCTGTCGAAGGTGCTGCGGTACGTGAGCAGGCACAGCCTCGCCGAGCTCGACCGGACCAACCACACCTTCCAGATGCACGTCACCTTCCAGACCGTGGTCCAGAACACGCTGGGCGACGAGACACGCGTGCGCTACCGGGACCTGGTCCACCGCCTCCTGGCGCAGAGCGACCCGCTCGGCCCCGAGCTCCCGCAGAACTGGCCCGAGTACCAGCTGCTGTTCAGCCACGTGATCGCCTCCGAGGCCTGGCGCAGCCACGATCCGCAGGTCCGCGGGCTGGTCCACAACGTGATCACGTACCTGACGGAGACCGACAACGACGCCGAGGCGCTGGACCTGGCGGACCGCGCCATCGAGGCCTGGTACGACGACACCGCGCAGCGGTTCCAGGTCCAGCTGATCCGTACCGGGATCCTCAGGATCAGGGGCGACAACGAGATCGCCCTCGCCGAGGCGGAGCGGATGTACGCGGAGCAGACGGAGCTGGAGGGCCCGGAGAGCGAGGAGGCCCTGGACGCCAACCGGGCCCGCGCCCTCGCCCTCACCCGCCTGGGCCACTTCGAGCGGGCCCTGGTCATGTACGAGGAGATCCACCGGACCAGGACCGCGCTCTTCACCGAGGACGACGAGAAAACCCTGGTCATCGCACACGACACCGGGAGCTGTCTGCGCCGCCTGGGCCGGTTCCGGGAGGCGCTCGAACTGGACCGCCGCACCCTCGAACAGCGCAAGTACCTGTTCGGCGCGAACGGCATCCCGACCCTGCGCACGCAGATGTCCATCGGCCTCAGCCTCATGGCCCTCGGCTACCTGGAGGAGGCCCTGGAGGCCCTGGAGGACTGCCAGAGGCGCTTCGAGGCCGCCGAGGCGGACGCCAGCGCCCACAGCGCGGACATCCCGGTCTTCCTCTCCGTGGTCAACCGCAGGCTCGGCAACCACGAGATCGCCCTGGAGCTGTCCGGCCAGGCACGCGAAGCCACCATCGCGCGCTATCGGCCGCACACCCGGCCGACGCTGCACATCAACAGCATCCACATGGTGAACCTGGCCTTCACCGGCCGGGTGGACGAGGCCCGGGACCTGGCGGAGGACCTCCTGGCGCACATGGACGACAGGTTCCCCAGCCGCCACCTCTTCCCGTGGGCGTCCCGGGCCAACGCGGCGATCGTGTTCCGGACAGCGGGCGAGTACGAGAAGGCCCACGACCTCGACCGCGCCGCCCTGACGGAGATCCGCGGCCTCTTCCCGGACGCGCGGATCACCCTCGCCGCGGTCGAGGTCAACCTGGGCAACGACCTGTTCATGCTGGGACGGCTCAAGGAGGCCCGGGCCCAGGACGCGGCGAGTGTCGAGCTGTGCCTGGAGGCCCTGGGGGAACACCACCTCTTCCTGACCACCGCCCGACGCAACCTGCTGATCAGCCGCCGGGCGCTGGGAGAGGAGGTCCAGGAGGAGTGGGAGGCCCTGCGCGACCTGTACGCCGCCCAGTTCGGACCGGATCACCGCTTCGTGACCACGATGGCGGACTTCACCCGGCTGGACACCGACATCATTCCGGTCGGCAACTAGAACGGGGGCGCCCCCGAAAGGATCGGGCCCCTACGGCGCGGTACTCAGGAAAGGGACGAGAGCAGCGACAGCCACTCCCGGGAACGGAACCACAGCACGTTCCCGTCCGGATGGAGGGAGTCGCGGAGAAGGACCCCGGCCGACGCGTCCAGGGATGCCTCGCAGCACTCGCCCCTCTCCCCCGATCTCGACGACTTACGCCATCCGGTGCCGTCGTGTCCGTCCCTCCAGGTGGCACGTGCGTCGTCTCGCCCGGTCATCACTGGTTCGTCCCACCGTTTCCTCCGCGCGGACGGCAGCGGAATCTCCTCTTTTCCGGACATCTCTCAGTATTTTACTTTCCGAATCCCTCCACAGGAATGGCAAGACCCCCTACGAGAACCCCTGAGGTCAACGTGAACAAAGTGATCGACTTCGTCACCGATGACGGCACCGTGGTCAGTATCGAATCGGTTCCCGCCCGGAGGGAGGGAGCCTCCAACGTCTCCAAGAGGTCCGAGGACACCACCGGCGACAGGCGGCTCGACTCGGTCCTGCTCCGGATCCGCAAGGTCGCCGAGGCCGTTTCCGATCAGCTGCGAGAACTGTCCGAATCCTCCCTCGCCCCCTCGGAGACGGAGGTCGAGTTCGGGGTGAGCGTAAGCGCCGAATCCGGGGCCGTGGTCGTCAAGGGAGGCGCGGAGGCCACCTTCAACGTCAGGATGACCTGGTCGGCCAAGGACTGAGGCGAGGGCCGGGCAAGGCCGACGGCCCGGGTCGCGCGCCGCGACCCGGGCCGTCCGTGCGGGAGGGGCGCCCGCTCCGGGGAGCCTCCCGAAGAGGGGGTCCCCGCTCCGCCGACGCGGGGGACCCCGTCCGGTGCGTCAGTCCCAGTCCAGGCCGCCGCCGGTCTGGTACTCGATCACACGGGTCTCGAAGAAGTTCTTCTCCTTCTGCAGGTCCATCATCTCGCTCATCCACGGGAACGGGTTCTCCGTCTCACCGAAGATGGGCGCCAGGCCGATCTGCTCGGCGCGGCGGTCGGTGATGAAGTGCATGTACCTCTCGCACAGCTCCGAGTTCAGGCCGAGCACGCCGCGCGGCATGGTCTCGCGGCCGTAGGCCACCTCCAGCTCGCAGGCCTCGGTGAGCATCCGCCGGACCTCGTCCTGGAACTCCTCGCCCCACAGGTGCGGGTTCTCGATCTTGATCTGGTTGATCACGTCGATGCCGAAGTTCAGGTGGATCGACTCGTCGCGCAGGATGTACTGGTACTGCTCGGCGATGCCGACCATCTTGTTGCGGCGGCCCAGCGACAGGATCTGCGCGAAGCCGGTGTAGAACCACATGCCCTCGAAGATCACGTAGAAGGCCACCAGGTCGCGCAGGAACGCCTGGTCGGCCTCCGGGGTGCCCGTACGGAACTCCGGGTTCTCCAGGTTCTGGGTGTACTTGAGCGCCCAGGCGTCCTTGGCCGTGATCGACGGGACCTCCCGGTACATGTTGAACAGCTCGCCCTCGTCCAGGCCGAGGCTCTCGCAGATGTACTGGAAGGTGTGGGTGTGCACCGCCTCCTCGAAGGCCTGGCGCAGCAGGTACTGGCGGCACTCGGGGTTGGTGAGCTGCCGGTACACGGCCAGCACGATGTTGTTGGCCACCAGCGACTCGGCGGTGGCGAAGAAGCCGAGGTTGCGCTTGAGCATCAGGCGCTCGTCCTCGCTCAGCCCGTCCTGGGACTTCCACAGCGCGATGTCGGCCTGCATGGCGACCTCGGTGGGCATCCAGTGGTTGTTGCAGCCCGCGAGGTACTTCTCCCACGCCCACGTGTACTTGAGCGGGAGCAGCTGGTTGACGTCGGCGCGGGCGTTGATCATCGCCTTGTCGTCGACGTTGACGCGCTCGGCGTCGCGCTCGATCTCGCCGAGGCCGCTGGTGGCGCTCGCGCTGTTCTCGGAAACTGCGGTCATCCTGGGGCTTTTCCGTTCTCCGGCCGTACCGGACACGTCGTTTCTGGTGCAGGGCCGCGAAGCCTCCTCCGCGGCCCGAGGGCCGTCGCCCGCGAGGGGCGGGGGCGGTCCGCTCCCGGACCGCCCGGCCGCCGGCGGCCGTTCACCCGGGGAGGGCGCCCGGCCACCGGGACGGCGGGGTTACTGGCAGGCCTCGCACTCGGGGTCGTCGATCGAGCAGGCCTGGTCGTCGACGACCTCGAACTCGTCCTCCTCCGCGGCGCTCGCGCCGCCGGTGCCGGGCGCCGGGTTCGGGCTCGGGGACGGTGCGGGCGAGGCGGCGGGGCCGGCCGCCGGGGTGGCGGCGACCGCGTTGAGGC
Organism: Nocardiopsis quinghaiensis; assembly: GCF_008638365.1. Taxonomy (GTDB): domain Bacteria; phylum Actinomycetota; class Actinomycetes; order Streptosporangiales; family Streptosporangiaceae; genus Nocardiopsis; species Nocardiopsis quinghaiensis. Next base: position 192,718 of record NZ_VWVU01000006.1, read on the forward strand.
GGCCGTCGGTGCCCTTGAGCGTGCTCTTCTCCACGTGCGTGGCGCTCTGCGAACGCAGGTAGTAGGTGGTCTTGAGGCCGGAGCGCCACGCACGGCGGTACAGGGAGTCGAGCTTCCTGCCGCTGGGCGCCGCCATGTACAGGTTCAGCGACTGGGCCTGGTCGATCCACTTCTGGCGGCGCGAACCGGCGTCCACCAGCCACTCCGGATCGATCTCGAACGCGGTGGCGTACAGGGCCTTGAGGTCGTCCGGGACGCGGTCGACGGCGCCGAGGCTGCCGTCGTGCATCTTCAGCGCGGAGACCATGTCGTCGTCCCACAGCCCGCGCGCCTTGAGGTCGCGCACCAGGTAGGGGTTGACCACGGTGAAGTCGCCGGACATGTTCGACTTGACGTACAGGTTGCGGTAGACCGGCTCGATCGACTGGCCCACACCGGTGATGTTGGCGATGGTCGCGGTCGGGGCGATCGCCATCACGTTGGAGTTGCGCATGCCGGTGGCCCTGACGCGCTCGCGCAGCGAGTCCCAGTCCAGGGTCTCGCCCCGGTCCATGTCCAGGTCGCCGTCGCGCGCCTCGGCCAGCAGCCGCAGCGAGTCGATCGGCAGCACGCCCCGGCTCCACAGCGAGCCCTCGAAGCTCTCGTAGGCGCCGCGCTCGGAGGCCAGCTCCATGGAGGCCTCGATGGCGTAGTAGCTGATCAGCTCCATGCTCTCGTCGGCGAACGTCACCGCGCCCTCGGAGGCGAAGGGCGTGCGCAGCTTGAACAGGGCGTCCTGGAAGCCCATCAGGCCCAGGCCCACGGGGCGGTGGCGCATGTTCGCGCGGCGCGCCTCGGGGATCGTGTAGAAGTTCACGTCGATGACGTTGTCGAGCATGCGCACGGCGGTGCGGACGGTGCCGCGCAGGCGCTCGGCGTCCAGGCCGTCCGGGCCCACGTGCTGGGCCAGGTTGACCGAGCCCAGGTTGCAGACCGCGACCTCGTCGGCGCTGGTGTTCAGCGTGATCTCGGTGCACAGGTTGGAGGAGTGCACCACGCCCACGTGCTGCTGCGGAGAGCGCAGGTTGGCCGGGTCCTTGAAGGCGATCCACGGGTGCCCGGTCTCGAACAGCATGGTGAGCATGCGCCGCCACAGGTCGACGGCCGGGATCTTCTTGGAGACCTTGATCCGCCCGGCCTCGGCCTCGGCCTCGTAGCGGGCGTAGGCCTCGGCGAACTCGGCGCCGTACTTGTCGTGCAGCTCGGGGACCTCGTCCGGCGAGAACAGGGTCCAGGTGCCGCCCTGCTCCACGCGCTTCATGAACAGGTCCGGAACCCAGTTCGCGGTGTTCATGTCGTGGGTGCGGCGGCGCTCGTCACCGGTGTTCTTGCGGAGGTCGAGGAACTCCTCGATGTCGATGTGCCAGGTCTCCAGGTAGGCGCAGACCGCGCCCTTGCGCTTTCCTCCCTGATTCACTGCCACGGCGGTGTCGTTGGCGATCTTCAGGAACGGGACGACGCCCTGGCTCTTGCCGTTGGTCCCGCGGATGTGCGAGCCCAGACCGCGCACCGGGGTCCAGTCGTTGCCGAGGCCGCCGGAGTACTTGGACAGCATCGCGTTGTTGCTGATGCCGTGGAAGATGGCGTGCAGGTCGTCGCCGACGGTGGTGAGGAAGCAGGAGGACAGCTGGGCCCGCACGGTGCCCGAGTTGAACAGGGTGGGCGTGGAGGCCATGAAGTCGAACGAGGACAGCAGCTCGTAGAACTCGATGGCGCGGGCCTCGCGGTCGTCCTCGTTGAGGGCCAGGCCCATGGCCACGCGCATGAAGAACGCCTGCGGCAGCTCGTAGCGGACCTCGTCGCTGTGCAGGAAGTAGCGGTCGTAGAGGGTCTGGATACCGAGGAAGGTGAACTGCTCGTCGCGCTCGGGACGCAGCGCGGCGCCCAGGCGGTCCAGGTCGAACCCGGCCAGCGCGGGGTCGAGCTGGCCGAGGTCGATGCCGCGGCTGACGTAGTCGGCGAGGTAGGGGGCGTAGCGCTCGCCCATCTCGGACTGGCTGGCGGCGTCGGGGGAGCCGCTGATGAAGGTGAGTGCCTCGCGGCGCAGCGTGTGCAGCAGCAGGCGGGCGGCCACGTACGAGTAGTCCGGGTCCACCTCCACGAAGCTGCGGGCGGCCATGACCAGGGCCAGCTCCACCTCGGCGTCGGGGATTCCGGGGTAGAAGCCGCGACGGGCCTCGGTGAGGACCTTCTCCGCCGAAACACCGGTGAGCCGCGCGCAGGCCTCGGCCACGACGTGCTCGATCCGGTCGGCGGCGGGGGGACTGCCGTCGTTGTTCGGCGCGGACCGAACGGATGCGGGCACGGCTTCGACGTCAAGGGTCATACAGCGGCTCCAAAACCTCAATAGAAGAGTCCCGGCGGGGAGGGGACCGAGATGCGAGGCGCACGGTACCCACCGGTGGACCGGCGCACCGGGTGCGTACGGTCGTCGACCGGTGGATCGCGGCGGCTCACCCTCGAAGCCCCGTCGTCGGCGCACGCTCACGTGCGCACCGGTGGCAGGTCTTCGGGCTTGTGGAGGTCACCTCTCCGGGATGTCCTCGGGGTTCCCGGCGCCTGTGGCGGCCTCATCTCCACTCACCGCTGCGGGGCAGCCCCGGATTCACACCGGATTCCCTCTTGCCTCACCCCAGGAGGTGAACCACCAGCGGGAGAGATACTACATCTAGGGGATGGAGGGTTGGAACACCGCAAGATAATGGCGTGTCACTGATTTCTCAGGTTCTTCGACGACTGTCGAACACGCGCTCACAGCATGGTATGAGGGACCCGCGCACGCCCGCTCACCGGAGGGATCACGCCTCGTCGGGGACCGTTCGGGGGCGACTCGACACAGCCTAGGTCGTCGCTGGGGCCGCCCGTACCCGCCACTTCCCCGAGGTGTCCCCCCACGCCACGAAAACCCGCCCACGGCGGCTCGGGCACGTCCTCGGAACCTGGCGTACCCGGTCCCACGGCCGCCCCGGCCAGGCCCCGCACGTACGGCCCCGCGCGGACGGCCGGTCCGGGCGTGTCACACGCCCCCCGTGGGCGTCGGAAAGCTCACTCGTCCGTCTCCTCGCCGCGCCGGTCCCGGCGGGGATCACCCCTCGTCGAGCCGCCGGTCCAGGGCGTCCTCGTCCAGCCCCAGGTCGACGCGGATACGGAAGCGGATCCGCAGCAGCTCCATCAGGAGGTCGTGGACGTAGGGCGAGGCGGCCAGGCCGAGGAAGCGGTCCGCGCCGACCGTCGCCCACCGCTCGGCCCCCTCCATGTCGTCGTGGGCGTACAGCGCCTCGGCGACGTGGATGTAGGTCTGCAGGCCCGGGGGGTCCTCCGCCTCCAGGCGCTTGAGGTGGGCGTGGGCCTGTTCGGCCTCGTCCAGGTGCAGCAGGGCCCCGGCGCTGAGCGCGTGCGCGTCGATCACCGTGGGCCCTCCGTCGTCGATCGCCCGCTGGTAGGCCGCGCAGGCGCGTTCGAACTCCTGGGCGATCTCCCACTGCTCTCCCGCGCGCACGAACAGCTCCGCGCGGGAGATCTCGCTTCCGGCGTCGACCCGGTTGGCCAGGTCCAGGAGTTGGGCGGCGACCGGTCCGTGTTCACCCGACCGAACGGCGTGGAATTCCAAACGGTCGAGTTCTGCCGTCGTCACGTGGGTCAACCGCATCGCCCCCATCCCCTACTCGCACTCCCATGCTCAAGGTCAGGGTCTGGCGCGCTCCAGTGCCTGCCAGAACCCCTGGCGCAGTCCGTCCCGAACCTCGTCGCGCAACAGGTGGTCGATCGGCAGCGAGGAGCCCTGAAGCAGGCGCGCCTCCAGGTCGGAGGGCATCCTGGGTCTGCGGGCGAGAACGGCCTCGACCCACAGGGCGGGCGCCTCACGAGCGATCGACTCCGCGAAGTCGTTCCCTTCTCTGTGCGCGACATGCACCGCTTCGTCAACGGTATGCGCGGCGAGATGCGTCTGCTGGGGATATCCAGGACTGGGACGCGGTTCCTGGTAGTCGCCGGTGCTGAACCGGCCGGCGTGCTCGGGACCAGTAGGCGGCGGCCCTCCGTAGGAGGAGACCGCCCCACCGCGGTAGGCGGTGTCAGTTTCCGTACTGGTCCCATAGGTAGGGTTTGCGTCGGACGCACCCCCGAAGCCGGAGTTGTCCCCGGCACCGAACCTTGGGTCCTGTGGTGGTCCGTTTCTCTGTGGTGGTGTGTGCCCCGGCTGCCCGTGCTGCCCTTCCTGGGCGAACGAGCGCTGCGGTCCGGTCTCGTGCGCGAAGGACTGCTGTGGCCCGGTCCCGCCGCTGAAGGGCTGCTGTGACCCGGTCCCGTGCGCGAAGGAGCGCTGCGGCCCGGTCCCGCCGCTGAAGGGCTGCTGTGACCCGGTCCCGTGTGCGAAGGACTGCTGCGGCCCCGTCATGGGCTGTCCCGGTCTCGCCGGCAGCCCGTAACCCGACTGGTCGGTGCCGCGCGGCGACGGGTGTCCACCGGTGTGGGGATATCCCCCCTGACCGTTCGGAGCCGGGTGGCCTCCGGTCATCGAGGCACCGGGATAGGCGCCGTTGCCCCCCACGTTCGGCGGGGGCTGCCCGCCGGAGGGAAACCCGTTGGCGTCGACGGCGCCGTGTTGCTGGCCGTCCGATCCGGATCCGGCCAGGTGGTCGCCGCCGCGCTGCTGGGCGAGGCTCCGGCGCATGGCGCGCAGCTGGTCCATGGCATTGCCCTGGGGGGCGGGCTGCCCGCCGGTCCCGGCGAACATCGCCTCCAGGCCCGCGTCCGAGGAGGCGGCCGGTTCGACCCGGTTCCCACCGGGCTGGGCCGCGACGGGCTGTCTCGGGGTCTCGGGCGCCGAGCGGGCGCGGCCGTTGGCGAACGGCGTGGTGGTCTTGGCCGCCGTCTCCTGGGCGGAGCCGCCGCTGGAGAGCAGGTTGACGTGCGGGCGCAGGTGTCCCGCGCCGATCTCGATGAGGTCGTCGCACTCCCGGCGCAGAGCGCGGGAGATGGTCCAGTTCCCCTCCACGGAGATGTGCACGACGGTGACGCGCACACCCATGTCCTGTACGTCCGCGACGACGGGGGCCATGTCCTCGTCACCGCTGACCAGGACGGCGTCGCACAGGACGCCGGTGCGGGCCAGCGTGGTGAGGTCCCGCTGGACGTAGCTCTCCACGCCCTCGCGGCGTCCCGGCCTTATACGCGCGGCGCGGAACTTGATACCGGGGATGTCGGCGATGCCGTCCTGTTCCTGGGTCCGCCGGTCGTCGGCGACGGCCTCGTACCAGTAGCAGCGGAGGAGCGGCAGACCGGTGCGGTCCCGCGCGACCTCGTTGAGGAACTGGACGAGACCGGTGTAATCCCAGGAGACGGAGTCCCGGTTGCGGGTTCCGTGCACGGCCATCGCGCCGTCCGCGAGAAGGTACCCCGCGTCAACGAACAACGCGCAGCGGTCCACTCACACCGCCCCCCTTCCCTGTTGTCTCTGGGCCATGTCCATGACCGGGGCACAGCCTAGCCAAGTCTGTATGGTTTTGCGTGCCCCTTGCCAACACAGAGAGTCATGGACTTACCACACGAAGACGGTTCTTCCGGGTGATCGTGGACTCACCCTTCGCGGAGGGGTCCCGAAAAAGCCGGGTGGAATCCGGGCCCCGGGTGCGCATGGGAGCTGCCGGGACCACGGTCGCGCTCACTACGGCGTCCTGTTCCGAGAGGGTTCGGATATCCGTTCCCCGGCCGGGTAACGGGTCGAACCGGACCGCGTCCGTGCCGAACGCATGAGGATCCCCCGCGCTCCACGGGCCGAACCGGTGAACGCGTCGCCGGCCTCCCCGTGACCTGCCGGAGCCGTGCCCGGGGGGCGGGGGGCCGCGGTCGGGCCGCCCCCGTCGGCCGCCGGGCCCCGGGCGGGTCCGCCGTGGTCCGGGGCCTCCTCCCCACCGGATGCCTCCTCGTCGGGACCCGTCCCGGGATTGGTGGGCACATCGTTGTCCGACGCACCCGCGCCGCCGTCAGGATTCCCTTCGGTTCCTTCGGCCCCTTCTCCCCCAGCGGTCACACCTTCCTCGGGGAGTGCCTCCGGTCCCGAATCCGGCTGTTCCGTATCTGGGGATTCGGGAGTGTCTGGTGTCCGGCAACGGTCATCGTCGGCGGCGTCGGGAGACACTCCACCGGAGAGCGGGGTCCGGGACCGGAGCGGTGCGAGAGCGATCCCGCCTCCCGTCCCGCCACCCGGCCACGGGCTCAACCGAGGTTGAGCCGTCCTCCGGTGGCGGCGAAGACGGCGCGCCGCCAGGGGGAGGCCGGGATCCGCTTCACGGCGGCGATCCGCTGCTCGTATCCGCCCGGAACGGGGGTGTGTCCGTCGTTCGCCGCCTCGATCCAGGACTCGATCCCCGGGGCCCCCGACACCGCGGACTCCGGCTGTGCGGACTCCGGCTGCGTGAGTCCCGACCGCACGGAGGCGTCCGGGGGGCCGGGGGGTCCTTCCCCGAGCGTGCCCCGGAACTGTTCCGGACGCTTGGTGCCCGTCTGGGGCGCGGCCGTAACACCCTGGGAGCCACGCGGCCCCGGCGTCGGGCCGCCCTCGGGCGCGGCGGGGGAGGGTGCGGCCTCCCCCGCCGCAGGAGCGGGTGTAGGGGAGTTCCGGTGCACCGGGGAGTCCTCGTCCCCCGGATCCTCCTGTCCCTCCCCTTCCTCCTTCTCCTCCCTCTCCTTCCGGGCGCGCCGGTCGGCGCTGAGGACCAGGAAGACGTCCGTCTCCTCGGCGTCGGGGTCGTGTGCGTCCTCCTCGCCCCCCGGGCTGACGGTCGGCGGATCGGCGGGACGCGGCGGGCCGACCTTCCGGGGTCCACGGCTCTGCCCGGAAGCCTCCCGAGGACGTGACGTGTCGGCGGGCGGTGGCGTCCCGAACCACGCACGGGCGGGCGTGCCCCCCTTCCGGCGTTCCGGCGGCGGAGAGGGCTCCTGGCCCCGCGCCGGTTCCTGGGGCGGGGGCTCCGGAGGACGCGCGGGCGGAGCGCCGGGAGGAGGCGCCACGGGAGGGGCGGCCGGCGGAGCAGCCGCCGCACTCGGGTGCGGGGGCACGCCGGAGGCCGGCCCCCGCCACGGCTGCTGCGGCGGCTGCGGCGGCTGGGGTTGCTGCGGCCCCGAGGGCGGTCCGTACCGCCGGGGACGCTGCGGGCCCCGGGGAGGTTCCGGGGGCTGCTGGGGCTGCGGCGCGGGCATGGGTGTGCCGGACAGGAAGGCCTCGGCCACCGAGTCCTGAGCGAAGGCACGCGGCGGCGTGTCCCCGGGCGCCGCCGGGGGCCGCTGCGGCCCCGAGGGCCCCGCCCATGTCGCCTGGTTCGGACCGGTGGGCTCGTGCGGCCCGGGCGGCTCGACGGCGTAGGGGGCCGGAGGGAACGGGCCCTGCCGCGGTGGCCACTCCTCGCCCCGCACACCACCGGGCGGGGTGCCCCGGCCGTGCACCGGCCCTTCGGGAAACCACGCACCGGCCTGCGGGGGCTGCGGGCCGCTGGGCGCGGCGGTCCCCCGCTGTCGGGCGTCCTGCCCACCGGGCGGAGTCCGGCCACCAGCAGGCTGCGGGCCGCTGGGAGCCGCGTACCCCTGCGGACCGGGCTGGGGCGGTGCGCCCGCCCCCGGCTGCCGGAGGGGTCGCCGACCGCCGGGAGGGGTTCCCCGGTCGGGCTGCTCCGCCTCCCGGGAGGAGTCCTCCTCCGGGTCGGGTCGCTGGTGCTGGTCCATGGCCTACTCCCCTCCTTCCGCACGTGCTCGCCCGGCCCCGTCGACGGCCCGGTCCAGGGCCTCGGCGGCCACCAGTTGCACGGTCCGGTGGGTGGCCTCGCCGATCAGCCGCGGACACACGGCCGTCCCCTGGGCCAGATGCCGGTCGTACGGCAGGACGATCACGCCCGCGCCGCTCTCGGAGATGATGCGGACGGTACGCGCCACGTCCAGTTCCGGGTCCTCGCGCCGCCGCTCGTGGAAGAGGACCACCACGGTCCGCCCCGCCTCCTCCTGTCGTCCGTCCCGGACCAGTCCGTCCAACTCCCGGCCGACCCTCAGTGCGGCGTCCCGGGTCGCGCGGACCACCCGCACCCGGGCGTGCGTCCCCTCACCGACGGCCTCCACGAAGGAACCTCCCGACTCCCCCGCCACCAGGGTCACCCCGAAGAAGCGGGAGATCGGCAGCAGCCCGGACATGTAGGTCCCCGCGCCGTCCGAGGCGGCCCGCACCGTCCACAGGCGCGCGGTGACCTCGCCGAGGCTGTCGCGTACCGAGTCGAAGGAGGCGGCGTCCACCCCGGCGAGGTCGCCGGCCCCGTCGGCACCGAGCCGCTCGGCCAGCGACGGCCCCCGGGCGGTGGCGTCCACGGCCAGCACCCGGTCGTGGCGGAAGTGGGCCAGGGAACGGGCGACCAGGGCGGTCACCACCGCGGCGTCGGCGCCCGATCCCAGGTCGTCCACGACGATCCGACGGCCGGTCGCGGTGGGGCGCTGCAACCGCGTCCCCAACGCGATGGCCTCGGCGACCCCGTCCACCGGCCGGAACGGCCGCAGGACGGCGCGCCCGACCCGGCGCACCCAGCCATCGCCGGGAACCGGTCGGGAGCCGTCCGGGCTCGCGGAGGTCGGCGCGGGCGCGGCCTCGGTCTGGGAAGTGTTCATCGTCCCCCGCTCAGAAGGTCGTGAGGAGCCGCTGGAAAGTACCGAACGCACCGATCGCCAGGGGTACCAGCACGACGACGGCGATCGCCTCGAACCGGCTGGTGACACCGCGCAGCCGCGCACGCACGTGCTCGGGCTGCTCGATGGACAGCACCACCGCCGGAACGGCCGCGACCGCCACCGCGACCCCCAGCGCGGGCCACACACCCCACGCCACGGCGTTCGCCCAGGAGAACAGGAAGGCCACCAGCACCACCAGGCTCGCGGCGACGAGTACCGTCTTCTGCGCGATCAGCGGGAACAGCCGGGCCCGGCTGGCCACCACGAGCGCCAGCACCACCGACAGCCCCGCCGTCCACCAGTCGAAGCGGGTGGCCAGGCCGATCCCCGCGGTGGCCGCGGCGACCCCCACCGCCACCGTGGCGATCACCAGGCTCCGGTGGGCTCCCGCCACCGAGGTGAGCACGTCGCCCCGGGCCACCGCCTCTCCTGAGCTGCGCCGGTCGTCCAGGACCGCCAGTCCCGAGAACATCAGGGCCAGCCGCAGCAGCAGGCTCAGCAGGATCACGCAGGCCACCGCCATGATGGCGGCGACCTGGTACGTGGGCAGGCCCAGCGCCGCACCCACCGACCACACGGCGGCCAGGGCGAGCCCGACGCCGCCGCCGGTCAGCCCGCCCCGGCCCAGGTTCGAGGTGAGGCCGAGCAGCAGGACCAGTCCGGCGACCAGGGCGGCGCCGCCGCCCCAGCGGACCCACTCGGGCCAGCCGAGGTGATCGCAGGCCAGCCACAGCGCCAGCCCGCCGACCGCGGTGCCGCTGATCGCCAGCGCCGTGCCCAGGGGTTCCCGCCAGGCCGGTCCGATCACCGCGCCCGTCGCCACGAGCACGGCGGCGACCACGGCCAGCCCGACGAGGCCGCCGGTCCCCGAGAAGTACCCCTGCACGATCCAGCCCGCGCCCAGGGTGAGGGCGACCAGCGACCCCGTGGCGGTCCACCGTGCCGCGTCCGGTGACCAGCGCCCCTGGTGGTCGTCCAGAGCCATGGAAACCGCTTCGGGAACCTCGTGCACCACCGGGGCGGGCACCGGGTCCTCCGCACGGACCAGCCGCAGCACGGCGCCGTCGGCGACCTGGCGGTCCGTGAGTGTGGTGTCGCCGTCCAGAACGATCCCGGATGCGGTCACCAGGTGCCGCAGCCTGGCCGGATTCTCCACCCGGTCACCGAGGAGGTCGAGCACCTCCGGCATGAGAGCGCCCACGGGTTCGCCCGCGGGCAGGACCGCGTCGACCCTGCGCTCCTCGCCGACGAGCGTCACCCGGCTCCAAGCGGTCATTGCCTTCCAATCGTCGCTGCTGCGTCTGCCGGTGGCGGGGGCCACCGCTGTCGGGCCCGGGCACCTCGCCCCCGGGCCGCCTCGGGCGCTCCCTAGCCGGGCACGTCGTTCACGGCGATGCGCTCCAGGTAGCCGTGGCCGATCAGCCAGCGGACGGTCGGAGTCGGGGGAACCTCGCTGAACCCGGCCGTGTCGAGGATGAAGCGGACGCCCCCGCCGGGGTGGTCCTCGTGCGCGGGAGCGCTGGTGGCGCTCACCTGGAAGGGGTGGATGACCCGGTAGCGGTGGTAGAGGTCCTCGCCGTCGGGACCGGTGCGGGCGTGGTCGGGCAGGCCGCGTTCCTCGAAGGGGGTGCCGTCGGGGAACAGGTAGCGGCCACTCTCCTGGCCGAAGGCGTCCACGACGTCGCCGACCTCCAGACCGTGCAGGTAGGAGCCGCCGCTGCGCTCCTCCAGGTTCTCGCGCACCTCGGTGCCCAGCTCCGCCACGGCCTCGGCGGTCTCCCCCTCCTCGGCCTGGGTGAGGACGGTCGGCTCGGGCTCGGTGGTGGCCAACTCCTGGAAGAGCCAGCGGGCCGCCTGGTCCTCGGTGGTGAACTCCGTGCCGGGACGGCCCTGGTCGAAGTCGATGACGGCCGCGGCCAGATAGCCATCGGCGTCCTGGGTGAGCAGGTAGTAGCTGTCGATGGTCCCGGGTGCGGGACGGGACTCTCCGGGCAGCACGTACAGGCTCTCTGGGACCCCCGCCGCGTCCAGTTCCCCTCGCAGGTCCTCGAACGTGACCTGGGAGCCGACCCAGTCACCGGGGATGGGCGGGACGGCGTTGCCCGCCGGGCCGGACTGCGCCTGCTCCTGCTCGACCCGCTGGGTGCTGAGCTGGTTGCTGACGAAGGACCAGCCGACGGTACCGCCGCAGATGACCGCGGCGAGGCAGGCGCTGATCGCCACCTTGCCGAAGTTCTCGTCCAGACGGCGCCTGGTGCGCTGGCCGCCGAAGAGCACCGCCTCGCGCAGACGCTGCCGGCGCACGGCGACGGACTCCAGCAGCTGACTGTCGTAGTCGCGTGCCAACCGTGCTCCTCACTGCCTCTCGTGGTGTCGTCCGTCCCGCCCGGGACCGGTCAGATGTTCTGGACCGCGGCGTTGGCGCGGCTCAGGGCCTCCTGCGCGGTGGAGTCGTTGGTCTCCAGCGTCTCGCGCACGAGCCGGATGATCTCGCGGACCTCGTTACCGGCGTTGTGCCACTTGAGCTCCTTGGAGCTGTACTCCTCGGAGACGCCGGTGGCCTCGAACTCGGCCATGGCCTGGCTGACGTCCGTGTCGTGCTCGCCGATCAGCGTTTCGAGGCGGTTCGTGATCGTGTTGATGTTGCCCTGGGCCTCCTGGGAGGCGCCGACGTCGTAGGCGTTGTTGCTCACGGGTGCTCCTTACCGGGGGTCAGCGGAACTTGGCGGCGTCGAAGTTGGCCGAGCCCATCCTCTGGTTGGCGTCGTCGGCCATGGTCTCGGCACCGGTGCTGAAGGCGCTGTTCATGCCCGTCTGGCCTTCCTGGATGGACCCGAGACCCGCGCGGAGGTCCGCGGCGATGCCGTCGGCCCGCGCCTTGAAGGAGTCGAACGCGGCCTTGCCCGCGCCGTCGAACTTGCCGGCCAGGGGTTCCGCCGCCTGGACGAGCTGCTGGATGAGGCTGCTCAGCTCGTCACCGGTGGTTCCGGTGTTCTGGGACAGGGCGTTCAGGGTGTTGCTACCGATTTCCCAACGTGACAACTGTTCACCTGCTTTCCGGGGGTCCTCGCGAGGCCGTCGCCTCCCGCAGGGGAGGATGCACGCGGAGTGTTCATGGTTCGGAGGGGGCCGCGGCCGGGCAACGGACTCGATTCCGCCGATAGGGAGGATCTGCATCATACAAGTGGCCTCCGACGGAGAAACAGGCACGATCCGCGCCGGTGGGCGACGGGACGCGGGACCGCCGGGGGCACCCTGGCAGGACCGGAGCACGTGGCCGGATCCGGCCACGGCGGGTACGCCGTCCCTCCCCGTTTCCCGGGCGAGCGCGCCGTGTCCTCCGTCCGCGGTTCGGTGGGGTCTCCCCTCCGGCGACACCCACGGGGGAGCCCTCGTGAGCCACGACGCGGTCGCCCCGCGCGCCCCGCGGACCGGCCTCACCGACGACCTGCCGACCGACCTCACCGACGGCTCCGCCGCCCACCGTGCTCCATGAGGACCGCCTCCCCTGACGTGGGGATATCCGACGCATCGCGACAGAACCAACACGTTCCGCTGACCGTCGCACCTGACGACACCCCCGCTCGGCGTGTGGGCCGGCCGTAACGGAAAGTCCCTTTGACACCGACTTCGATAGGGTTTTCCCGCACTCCAGCGTCGTCCCCCGCGTCCCTCGTCTTCCCGCCCCCTGCGCCGAGAGGAAAGCCGATGAGCCTTCGCGTCGTGCACCGGCCGACACGAACCGTGCATCCCACTCCGGCCCAGGAACCCCACGAGGTGGAGGCCCCGCCGACCCTCCCCGACGGCAAGGCGCAGGGCAATCCCCTGATGACCATCCTGCCGATGGTCGGCATGATGGCGTCGATGACCATCATGATGGTCATGCGCAACCCGGCGTTCATAGCGCTGGGCGGCGTCATCCTGGTCGTGGCCCTCCTCGCCGCCCTGGCCATGCTCTTCTCGCGGCGCGGCCAGGTCGGTCGGCAGCGCCGCAACCAGCGCGACCTCTACCTGCAGTACCTGGAGGAGCTGCGCGAGGAGCTCACCGGCTGGGAACAGCGCACCCGCGCCCACGCCCGCCTGCTCGACCCGCCCCCCGAGGCCCTGTACGACATCGTCCGCGACCCCACCCGGCTGTGGGAGCGCCGCCGCAGGCACCGCGACTTCCTGCGGGTGCGCGTGGGCACCGGCCTGACCGAGGGCCGCCCCCTCCGGCTCGCCGAGCAGGGCACCGCTCTGACCCCCACCGACCCGTTCATGCTCTCCGAGGCGCAGGCCGCCATCCGCCGGTTCGCGTCGGTCCCCGAGATGCCGCTCACCCTGCCCCTGGACATGGCCGGGAACGTCAGCGTCATCGGCGAACGCGAGGACGTGATGCGCCTGGTGCGCGCCATGGCCGTCCAGTTCGGGGCCTTCCACGCCCCCGAGGACGCCGGGATCGCCGTGTCCTACCCCGCCGAGAACACCGACGACTGGTCGTGGCTGCCCTGGTTCCCCCAGGTCCTGGACCCGCAGCGGCGCGAGGGTGGCGCCGCCGTCCGCCTGATCGCCCCCGACCCCGCCAAGCTGGGAGGGCTGCTCGCCGACGAACTGCGCTCGCGCACCGACTTCGCCTCCGAGGTCCGCCGTGGCATGGGCAAACGCGAGGCCTACCGGATGATGCGTCGGCTGCTGGTCGTCCACGACACACACGGTGGTGTGGCCGCCGAACTCGTACGCCCCGACGACGCCGTGGGCCCCGCCGACCTGGGCGTCACCGTGCTGCACCTGGTGTCCCGGCAGATCGACGAACCCGGCGACGTGAACGTGCGTGTCACGGTCAGCGGCGACCGGGTCCGCGTCGAGGAGTTGCGCGGCGCCGACCCGGTGGTGACCACCGGCACCGTGGACGACGTCTCCGCCGCCACCCTCACCGGCCTGGCCCGCATGCTGGCCCCGCTGCGCCTGTCCCCCGAGTCGGTCGAGGAGACAGCGCAGGAGGGCGGCAGCGTCGACTTCCCCGCGATGATGGGCGTACAGGACCCCGGCGCGATGGACGTGCAGCGGCTGTGGGCGCCGCGCAGCGAACGGGCGTTCCTGCGGGTGCCCGTCGGCGTGGACGACATGGGCCGACCCGTGATCCTGGACCTCAAGGAGTCCGCGCAGCTGGGTATGGGACCGCACGGCCTGTGCGTGGGCGCCACCGGCTCCGGCAAGAGCGAGATGCTGCGCACCCTCGTGCTGGCGCTGGCCGCCTCCCACCCTCCCGAGCGGGTGAGCATGGTCCTGGTCGACTACAAGGGCGGCGCCACGTTCGCCCCGTTCGAGGACATGCCGCACGTGGCCGGGGTGATCACCAACCTGGAGGACGACGCCGCGCTGATCGAGCGCGTGTACGCGAGCCTGTCCGGCGAGGTGCAGCGCCGACAGCAGGTCCTGCGCGACGCCGGGAACGTGGCCAACATCGGCGACTACACCTACAAGCGCGAGCACGACCCGAGCCTGCCGCCGCTGCCGCACCTGCTGGTGATCATCGACGAGTTCGGCGAACTGCTGACCGCCCGCCCCGACTTCATCGAACTGTTCCTGTCCATCGGCCGGATCGGCCGCAGCATCGGCGTGCACCTGCTGCTGTCCAGCCAGCGCATCGAGGGCGGCAAGCTGCGCGGCCTGGACACCTACCTTTCCTACCGGCTGGGCCTGCGCACCTTCTCCGAGGAGGAGAGCCGCACGGTCCTCAACACCCCGGACGCCTTCCACCTGCCGTCCCTGCCGGGGTTCGGCTACCTGAAGGTGGACACCAGCGTCTACCAGCGCTTCAAGGCGGGGTACGTGTCCGGTCCCTACCGCGGCCCCGTGGCCGAGGAGGAGCCCTCCGACGGCACTCCCTCGGTGCGGTTGTACACCGCCTACAACAGCGACGCGGAGCAGACCGAGGGCGCGGCGGCCGAGCCCTCCGGCGAGGACGTGCCCATGCCCTCCCGCACGATGGGGCCGACCCTGCTGGACGTGATGGTGGGCCAGTTCGGCCGCCACGGGGAGCGGACACGCGAGATCTGGCTGCCGCCGCTGCCCTCCGGGACCACCCTGGACCAGGTGGCGGGCGAGCCGGAGGAGAGCGGTCTCGGGCTGCGGCTGCCCGGCACGCACGAACCGATGCGGATCCCGCTGGGTCTGCTGGACGACGCCGCCAAGCAGTGGCAGGGCGTGTGGAGACTCGACCTGACCGCCTCCGGCGGCCACGCGGCGGTCATCGGCGGCCCGCAGAGCGGCAAGACGACCCTGCTGCGCACGCTGGTGCTGTCGCTGGCCCTCACGCACACCCCGGAACAGGTGGCCGTGTACTGCCTGGACCTGATGGGCGGCGGCCTGCAGTCGCTGTCCGTGCTGCCGCACGTGGGCGGGGTGGCGGCGCGCAACGACTCCGAGCGGGTGCGCCGCACCGTCGAGGAGCTCCGGGGGATGCTCGAACACCGGCAGGAGGTGTTCCGCGAGCGCGGGATCGACTCGGTCTCCCAGCTGCGCCGGATGCACGCCCGCGGCGAGGTCCCCGAGCTGGCCAGCGCCGACGTGGTGTTCTGCGTGGACGGCTTCGGCGCGCTGCGCAAGGACTTCGAGGACATCGACCCGATAGTCACCGAGCTGCTGCAGCGCGGCGGCGGGTTCGGCGTCCACGTGGTGGCGGGAATGCTGCGCTGGAACGACGTGCGCATCGCCGCCCAGTCCAACTTCGGGCAGAAGGTGGAGCTGCATCTGAACGACTCGTCGGACTCCACGATCGACCGCAAGCTGTCGGAGACGATCAGCGCGAAGACCCCCGGCCGGATCCTCACCGACGCCAAGCTGTTCGGCCAGGTGGCGCTGCCCCGGATCGACGGGGTGGCCGACAGCGACAATCTGGGCGAGACCGTGGAGAAGGCCGTGCGATCGGTGGACCGGGCCTGGAGGGGCAAGCGAGCCCCGGAGGTGCGGATCCTGCCGCACCGGCTGTCGGCCCGCACCCTGCCCACGGCGGAGTCGGAGCCCGGGGCCGTGCCGATCGGCGTGGACGAGCGCGCCCTGGAGCCGGTGCTGCTCGACCTGTTCGAACGCGACCAGAACCTGTTGGTCATGGGAGACGGGGAGTGCGGCAAGACCAACCTGCTGCGGCTGGTCGCCGAGGGATTGGTGGAACGGTACTCCTCGGACGAGGTCGTGTTCGCGGTGATGGACCCGCGCCGGACCCTGCGCAACGTGGTGCCCGACGAGTACATGGGCGGGTACGCGAGCAGTCCGCGCGTGTGCGCGGGGCTGGCGGGCGGTGTGGCCAAGGAGGTGGAGGAGCGCCTGCCCGAGGACGGGGACGTCGACTCCCTGGAACCGGGATCGTTCAAGGGCCCGCGCATCGTGGTGCTCGCGGACGACTACGACGTGCTCACCACGGCGGGCCAGAAGCCGCTGGCGCCCTTCGTGCCGTTCGTGCCCAACGGCCGCGACATCGGCGTTCACTTCGTGGTGGCGCGCCGGGTGGCCGGTGCGGGGCGCGGCATGTACGACCCTCTGGTGCAGGCCATGCGCGAGATCGGCACGAGCGCCCTGGTGATGTCCGGA
The DNA here is from genome assembly GCF_008638365.1 of Nocardiopsis quinghaiensis. Classification (GTDB taxonomy): domain Bacteria; phylum Actinomycetota; class Actinomycetes; order Streptosporangiales; family Streptosporangiaceae; genus Nocardiopsis; species Nocardiopsis quinghaiensis. The sequence goes on from NZ_VWVU01000006.1 coordinate 209,029, forward strand.
GACCGCAGCGAGGGCCAGCTGCTGCCCCGGGTGTACGCGGCCAACCAGCCCGCCGGACGCGGCAAGTGGGTGACCCGCGGCGGCTCCCCGCGCCTGGTCCAGACCGCGCTGCGCGAGCCCCGTGACGAGGGGGAGTGACCGGTCCGCGGAAGGTACCGGCCCGGACGGACGAAGCCCTCCGCGGACCGGCGCCCCGGCAGACCACCTCCGTCTCCGCGGCGTCGGACCGTACGTGTGCCGGGAACCGTCCCCGCCCCTCCGTACTCTGACGCCGTCGCACACGGCACGTCCCCGACGACACCGAGGAGCACCATGCAGCCCCCGTCCCAGCCCTTCGAGCAGGGCGACCAGCCACGCTTCGCGCCTCCGCCACCCCCGGCCCAGCCCGGTTGGCAGTATCCGACCGCCCGGCCGGAGGGCCATCCCGGAATGCAGCCGGGATTTCCGCCCCCTCCGGCCCCCGCCCACCCCGCGCCTTCCCAGGGCTTTTCCCACCAGCCCCCTTACGCCCACGGGCACCAGGGGTACTATCCCCCTCCGCAGAACTGGCTTCCTCCGGTGCTCACCGACCCCGGGCGTTGGAGTCCGCACCACCCCGAGGTCGGACGCGCCGAGATGGGTGTGCGCTTCGTCGCCCGGTTCGTCGACACGTTCGCCGTGGGTTGTCTCTGGTACGCGATGATGCTGCTGGGAACCCTCGTCAGCGTGGCCATAGGCGGCGGCGACATGGACGGCGGGCCCGGTGAGATCGCCTTCATGGTGACCGCCGTCTTCAACTTCTTCCTGCTGGCCATCGTGTTGGAATGGCTCCAGGTCCGTCTGTGGGGACGGTCGGTCGGCAAGATCATGATGGGGCTGTGGGTGGTGCGCTCCGACGGCAGCGGAAGGGTGAAGGCCGGCCGTGCGTTCGTGCGGGCCCTGCTCTACGCGCCGGGCGTGAACCCGGTCAACCTGCTCCTGCCCTGGTCACTCACCAACGTCCTGTGGCCCCTGCGCGACAAGACACTGCGGCAGTGCCTCCACGACAAGGCGGCGGGGACCGTGGTCGTCCAGGTCCGCAGGTAGGGGCGTGAACGGTACGAGGGGCCTGGCCTCGGGGCCGGTCCGGGTGGTTCCACCGCATGGACGTCAGGTTCCCCCTCTTGCTAGCTTCGCGATATGACGCGATTCGTGGGTTTCCTCATCGGCGCGGGTTTCGGTCTGGCCTTCGTCCTCGCCAACTCCGGCCCGCCGCTCGATCCCACCGTCGCCCTCGTGCTGCGAATCCTCGCGGTCGCGGCGCTCCTCGCGGTCATCGCGCTGGTCGTGGCCCTCGCCCGGAGGTCCGGAGCGGGCCCCGGCACCGGTTCCGCCGCGGAACCCGTCCGGGACGGGCCGCGGATGCGGTTCGGCCCCTTCTACGGCGTGGTCGTGGCCCTGGAGTTCGTCCTGCTGTTCGGCGGCGTCCAGGTGCTGCGCGCCCTGGACGCGCCCATGCAGGCCAACGTCGCCTGGATCGCCCTCGTCGTCGGACTGCACTTCTTCCCGCTCGCCCGGTACTGGCGTGCCCGCTCGATCCTGGGCGTCGCCGTCTACATGACGGTGCTCGGCGCCGTCGGCCTGGCGATGGCGTTCACCGGGTATCCGGAATGGGTGCCCCTGGTCAGCGGCGTGGTCCCCGGGCTCGGCATGCTGGCCGGCGTCCTGGTCTCACTCGCCCTCACGAACAGAGCCGCCGGCGCCTCCGCCGACACGTCACCGGCGCGCTCGGCGTAGGCGCTCGGCGCCGCCGTGTCGCGCGCTCCACGAGCGTGGTGCTCAGGTCCTACCCCGCAGGTCCACCAGCAGCTCGGCCAGGGCCCCGGACGCCTCCTCCGGAACCGCCTCGCGCACGCTCCAGCCGCGCAGCCCGGCCAGGCGCGCCACGTGGCGCAGGCCGGGGTCGGTGAGCAGGTAGCCGCACGGGGCGTCCGGCCAGTCGGAGGCCATCGGCAGCGACTCGGTCCGGTAGCCGGGCGGCTCGTCCGCGGGCGCCGGCCCAGGATCCGCATTCCCGGGACTCTGGGACTTCGCGATGTCCACGCGGGTGGGACTGCCCGGCTGGGGCAGGAAGGCGTCCACCAGCACATAGCCGAACACCGGCCGGTGCGCCGACCGCTGGGCGGCGCCGACCGCGCCCAGCAGCGGGCCGGCGCCGCCCTCGGCCACGAGCGCGGTCGGGGCGTCGTGCGCGACGAGGCGGTTGATCTCCAGGCTGGCGCGGGCGATGTAGCGGGCCGCGTGCGGCGGGTGCTCGTCACCGCCCACCTCGGGGTGGACGGGGGTGAGGCCGTGGCCGGGCAGCCGGTCGGCCAGGGCGGGCAGCCGCGTGGGGGCGCCGAGGGTCGGGGGGAGCAGGACGGCGATCACGCGGAGCCTCCCCGCGTCTCCTCGCGCACCCACTCCAGGTAGGAGGAGCCGCCTCCGGTGACGGGCACGGCGACGACCTCGGGGACGTCGTAGGGATGGACGCCGTTGATGTGCGCGGTGAGGTCGTCCAGCCGGTCGGCGGCGGTCTTGATCACCACCGTCCACTCCTCGTCGGCCTGGATCCGGTCCTCCCAGCGGTAGAAGCTGGTGATCGGCCCGCTCACCTGGGCACAGGCCGCCAGGCGGTGTTCGACCACCGACCGCGCCACCCGTTCGGCGCCGTCCCTGCTGTCGACGGTGGTCTCGACCCGAACGGTGTTCGCGGACTGTGGCATGGCCGTCCCTCCGACCGGGTGCCGCGGTGCCTTCCGTACCACCCGGTGTTCTAGGCTCACTGATCATGAGCGAACGTGATGAACTCCTGCGTCAGATCAACGATAAGGCGGTCGTGCGGGGGAAGGTGACCCTGTCCTCGGGCATGGAGGCCGACTACTACGTCGACCTGCGCCGGGTCACCCTGGACGGGGAGGCCGCGCCGCTGGTCGGCTCGGTCATGTTGGACAACGTCGCGGACCTGGAGTTCGACGCGGTGGGCGGTCTGACGCTGGGGGCGGACCCGGTGGCCACCGCCATGCTGCACGCCGCGCACGCGCGCGGACGCAGGCTCGACGCCTTCGTGGTGCGCAAGGCGGGCAAGGCGCACGGCCTGCAGAAGCGGATCGAGGGCGCCGACGTGCGGGGGCGGCGCGTCCTGGCCCTGGAGGACACCTCGACCACGGGCGGCTCGGTGCTGACCGCGGTGGAGGCGTTGCGCGAGGCGGGCGCCGAGGTGGTGGCGGTCGCGCTGATCCTGGACCGGGGAGCGCGCGGGCGGATCGCCGAGGAGGGGCTGGAGTACCGGGCGGTGTACGGGGTGTCCGACCTGGACGTCTAGGGGGTCCGAGCACCGGGCGGCCGGTCCGCGGACCGGTCGGCGGTGGCCTCCTCCCGACGGCTCCACCACGGCAGAGGGCACCTGGGCGATGGCGGGCCCGCTGGCTCCGTCACCGCCGGCGGTCGCCGCGTGCCGTCCGGTGTCCGGACGTCGTCTAGCCGTCTATCGTGAAGCTGTGATCGGCGCTCTCGTCGGAGATGTCGCGCTGCTCGCCGTTGACGAAGACCTCGACGGCGGAGGGGTCACCGATGGTGACCTCCAAGCCCTCGTCGGCCTGGTTGTAGTTGACCGATTGGCCCTGGCTCATGTTCTGGTCCATCAGGACGTCGCCACCGGGAACACGGACGAAGACCTCGCTGGACTCACCGATGACACGGATGTACAGGACACCCATGTTCTCCGGCTCCTCACCCTCCGACGCGGTTCCGGAGGCGTTGGCACTCACGTCGGTGCTGGGGAGCGATCGGTACAAGAAGAATCCGCCGAGGGCCAAGAGCGTCACCAAGAGCAAGACGGCCCCGACGATGGCCATCACCTGGCCAACGCCGCGAGGATCATTCCTATGCCTTCCCACGGCGTTGAATGTAGCGCGTATCACGGCAAAAAGCGACAGCAGTCGCCTGGAAGCCCAGGACTCCCCACAATTCGTCCGTGAAGAGGACAGAGGGTTCACACCCCGTCGCTCCGGGTCCACGAAGCCGGGAGCCCCCGCCCCGGCGGCCGTGTCCGCGCCGACAAGGCCGGACAATCTGGTCTAGACCTTTTCAAGGGCTCCGGGTATTCGGGATACTTGGGTGACACCTGGTGGACACGTCCGGACGCACGGCCCCCGAGGGCCACCCCCCAGAGTCCGGTCCCCACCGGGGCAACGCACGTGGGGTGCCGTCGGCCCAGGTCCGGCGGCCGCTCGCTCCAGGCCGAATCCAGGGAGAGTCAAGCATGCCCATCGCCAGCCCCGAGGTCTACACCGAGATGCTGAGCCGCGCGAAGTCCGAGGGCTTCGCCTACCCGGCGATCAACGTGACCTCCAGCCAGACTCTGCACGCCGCCCTACGCGGTTTCGCCGAGGCCGAAAGCGACGGCATCGTCCAGATTTCCACCGGTGGCGCGGAGTTCCTGTCCGGTGCCACCGTCAAGGACATGGTCACCGGCTCGGTCGCCTTCGCGGAGTTCGCCCGCGTGGTGGCCGACAAGTACCCGGTGAACATCGCCCTCCACACCGACCACTGCCCGAAGAACAAGCTCGACGGCTTCGTCCGCCCGCTGCTGGAGATCTCCAAGGAGCGTGTGGCCAAGGGCCAGGAGCCGCTGTTCCAGTCCCACATGTGGGACGGCTCGGCCGTGGAGCTGGAGGAGAACCTCCAGATCGCCGAGGAGCTGCTGGCCGCGTCCAAGGCCGCCCGCACGATCCTGGAGATCGAGGTCGGCGTCGTCGGCGGCGAGGAGGACGGCATCGTCGGCGAGATCAACGAGAAGCTGTACACCACGCCGAACGACGCCCTGCGCACCGCCGAGGTGCTGGGCCTGGGCGAGAAGGGCTACTACATGACGGCCCTGACCTTCGGTAACGTGCACGGCTCCTACAAGCCCGGCTTCGTGAAGCTGCGCCCGGAGGTGCTCAAGAACGCCCAGGAGGCCGTCGCCGAGAAGCACGGTCGGGCCAAGGCGTTCGACTTCGTGTTCCACGGTGGCTCCGGCTCCACCATGGAGGAGATCCACGAGGCCATCGAGTACGGCGTGGTGAAGATGAACGTCGACACCGACACGCAGTACGCGTACACCCGTCCCGTGGTCGACCACATCATGAAGAACTACGACGGCGTGCTGAAGATCGACGGGGAGATCGGCAACAAGAAGGTCTACGACCCGCGCGCCTACGGCAAGGTCGCCGAGGCCGGCATGGCCGCCCGCGTGGTGGAGGCCGCCCAGCACCTGAAGTCCGCTGGCAACAAGATGAAGTAGTCGTACTCCCACCGCGGTCCGCGGTCGGTGCCCGGCGGCCTCGGCCGCCGGGCACCTCGTTTTCCCCGGACGCCTTGTCCCACCGGCCGGGCCGCCGCGCCGACACATCTTGCTTACAAATCACCTCGAAGCACCAGAAATCATATTCTCCTCTTTTCCACAGCTTCCACAACCCCGCTTCCTGGGCGGGCGCGCGGGAATTACCCTGAAAGTCCACACCCCATCGGAGTGGAATGAGGAGAATTGAAAGACAAGAATAGTGCTGTCCGAATCCTCGCGGCCTGGGTACTCGCCGCGGGTGCCGTACTCGTCGGCGCGTCGACGGCCGGAACGGCCTGGGCCGGGAGCGAAACCGTGGCCGAACGCTCGTCCTACGTGTGCGGCCTCGGCGCCAACACCCCCTTCACCTCCGGTAACGCGATCTCCGGAACCGGCTCCCGCACGGGGTGCGCCGGTACCGTGACCCTCACCGTCCAGGTACGCAAGCACCGCCCCGCATGGCCCGACAAGGTCGTGGCCGAGGCCAGTCGCAGCGGTTTCGGAAACAGCAGCTTCGCGGCCAACGGAAAGTGCGACGGCAACGGCACCTATTTCACCGAGGCGCGGAGCTCCACCGGAAACAAACTGTCCTCAGGGCGCGCCAACCGATGCTGACCACAACAGAACACACGCATCCCCGTGGGAATGCGACGGGTGGGAACAGGCGGGGCCATGCACATCACCGCTGAGGACCTGGACTTCGGCTACCCCGGCCGGAGAAAGGTGCTGGACGGTCTCACCTGGACCGTGGAGCCCGGTGTCACCGGGCTCCTCGGCCCCAACGGCTCGGGCAAGACCACGTTCCTCTCGCTCGTCGTGACGCTGCTCCCGGTGCGGAGGGGACGCCTCCTCCTCGGCGGCCACGACCTGTCCACCGCGGTCGGCCGCTCCGGGGCCCGGCGGGCGCTGGGGTTCGTCCCCCAGCGCTTCGCCCTGGCCGGGGAGCTGACCGTGACGGACACGGTCGCCTACGCCGCGTGGGTGCACGGGCTGGCCAGGCGCGAGTGCGGGCGTGCGGCCGAGCGGGCGCTGGACCTGGTCGGCCTGGGCGAGCTCGCCGACCTGCGCACACGCACCCTGTCCGGAGGGCAGCGCCAGCGGGTCGGCATCGCCGCAGCGCTGGCCCACGATCCCCGGGTCCTGGTCCTGGACGAACCCACCGCGGGACTCGACCCCGGGCAACGGCTGCGGGTCCGGGAGGTCGTCGCACGGCTGGGACAGGACCGGACCGTCCTGGTCTCGACCCATCTGATCGAGGACGTCGCGCACCTGTGCACCACGGTCGGTGTCCTCGCGGGCGGGCGGATCGAGTTCCACGGCACCTTCCCCGAACTGGAGGCGCTGATCGAGGACAGCTCCGGCGGAAGCGCCTACGGCTCCGGGTTCGAGCGGGCCTACGACCGGTTGATCGAACGGATCGGGGAGCGCGCGTGAGTCCTTCGGCGGCACGGTTGCGTGCCTCGCCCCTCTTCTGGCCGCTGCCGCCGGTCCTCGTCCTGGTCCCGGCGGGCCTGATCCTCGCCATGACCCTCGCGGGAACGTGGGGCCAGCTCGGTTGGCGGGCCCTGGACTGGGTGTACCTCTCCTCGCAGGTGGGCGCCCAGGCCCGGCTGCCGGCCGTGGTGGCGGCCGGGGCCGCCGCCCTGGTGGCCGGCCGGTTCACCCGTAGATCCCTGGTGTTCGCCCAGCCCTGGCAGCCGCGTGTGGAGCGGGACGTTCCCCTGCGCCACGCGGTGGTGGTCGTGGGCTGGTGCCTGGGGGCCTATCTGGTGGGCCTGCTCCCCCTGACGGGCGCCGTCGCCACGCGAGGCGCGGGGTCGCCGGATGCCGCCGCGGTCGCGGGCGCCCTGGCGGGGTTCGTGTCCCTCACCCTGCTGGGCTATCTGTGCGGTGTCGTGGCACGCGGCCTTCTCGCCGTGCCCGTCGCGGTCGGCACGGTCTTCCTTCTCACCAGCCTGGTCTTCGTCTCGGACTCCTGGACCGCGCTGTCGCTCCGACTGCCCTTCGACCCCTTCCTGGGCATGCGCGAGGCCGCCGCCCTGGGCCCGTACCGGCTGGGGTTCTTCCTGCTGCTGACGGTCGCGGTCGCCTGGACGGTCCTCTGGCTGCTGCGGACCCCGAGACGGTTCTCGGCCGTCCACGGGGTGGCCGTCGCCGCCGTCGCCGTGACCATGGTCCTGCCGCACCTGCGTCCGTTCCCGCTCGTGACCCGGGCTCCGGGGCCCGCGGTCTGCGATGAGCGCGGGGGTGTCCGCTACTGCGTGCACGAGGGGCACGCGGAGGAACTCACCGCGGTCACCGGCCTGGCCGCTCCGGTGTTCGACGCCTACGGGCCGACTGACGCCCTCCCCCGGGAGGTCCGCGACCAGAGCCTGTCCCGCGGTGACGAGGAGGTGCTCGACGGACCCGGTCAGGACGTGCTCTGGCTGCCCGTCTACCCCGGCTGGGATCCGTACCAGCAGGTGCCCGCGGCCGCGGCCGAGTGGGTGGCACCCGACGTGGACCGGTGCGGTTCCGGGAGCGTGGCCAGCCTGGACCACAACGCCGAGCCGGAGGAGCGCCGGGCCGCCGTCGTCTACGGCCTGAAGGCGTGGCTGGCCTCGCAGGCCTTCGAGGGGGATGCCTACGGTAACGACCTGTTCGCCGACGCCGACCCCGAGCAGGTCCGCGCGTGGATCCGGCAGGACCGGGAGCGCCTGGTGTCGTGTGAGGTGGATCCCGAGGAGCTGCCATGGCGAACGTGATCCTGCGGCCCTCGCTGCTGCCGGTGCTCGGCGCGCTGGCCGCCGCCGCCGTGGCGGCGGTCTTCGGTATGGCCGCGCTGGGGATCGTGGTGCCGGTTGCGGTGTTCGACTGGCCCAACGAGGAGCAGCGGATCCCCGTCGCGGAACTGCTGTGCGTGTGCGCGGCCATGGCGGGTGCCTGGGCCAACCGTCCCCGGCTGTGGGTGTGGGAGCGTCTGGGCGGTACGCGGACCCGCGTGCGTGCGGCCGCGGTGGCCGCGATCGGCGTGGTCATGCCGGTGGCGGCGGGGTCCGCCGTCCTGGTCGTCTCTCCCCCTGCGGAGAACACGTGGCTGCTGGTGACCAACATCCTGCTGGCGGCCTCCGCCGTGTACCTGCTGGCTCCCTTCGTGGGCGCGGTGCCGTCGGGTCTGGCGGTACTGGCGGGGATCTTCCTGGGTGCCGCGGCCTGCAACATGGTTCCGGGACTGAACCGGGTGAGCCCGTACGCGTACGCGGGGAGCGACGGGTGGATCGCCCCGGACCTCCTGCCCGGCGGAGCGGTGCCCGCCCTGGCCGTGGGCACGGCGGCGGCCGCACTGGGGGTGCACGCGGTGACGCGCGGCTCGACGGCTCGGACCCACCAGCGCGGGGAGGAGCCGGAGTGAGCCGGGCAGACCTTCTGGAAGCAGTACCGCCCGGTGGCAGGATGGGGGCATGAACCTGCACCAGAACCTGCTGAACGAGCCGCCCGAGACGCGCCTGGCCGACCACCCCGAGGCCCGCGAGGCGCTCACCGCGGCCGAGGACCCCACGCCGGTCGCCGGTCGCTTTCCGGAGTACTCCGCCGCGTGGGCACGCCTGGCCGAGCTGTCCCTGGCCGACGGCCAGCCGGTGACCGCCTACGCCTACGCCCGTACGGGCTACCACCGGGGCCTGGACCAGCTGCGCCGCTCGGGGTGGAAGGGCCACGGCCCGATCCCCTGGGAGCACGAGCCCAACCAGGGCTTCCTGCGCGCGCTGCACGCCCTGGGCCGGGCCTCCGCGGAGATCGGCGACACCGAGGAGGCCGAGCGCTGCGCCACCTTCCTGCGCGAGTCCAGCGCCGAGGCGGACAAGGCCCTCAACAGCTGAGGCCCCGGGCCTCGGCCGAGGGGCCGTCCGGATCCCTCCGAGGAGTCCGGACGGTCCCTCGCATGCCGGGGCGCCCACGGGAACCGGCCATCTCCCCCGTGCGGAAAGGGTGCGAAAACCACCTTTCCGTGTGCACTGGGAGCAGGAGTAAACCGTGTGCCCCAGGTGCCATAGCGTCCCACTTAACCCGGATGCGGTGGTCGTGTACCCTCAATACGCAACGGCCCCTGTCGCAGCCTTGCGCCAGGGGTTTTCCATGTTCGGGGCCGGAAAAGCCCCGGTCAGGTGTCGAACGAAGAGGTAGAGACCAATGCCGGCGATCACGCTCGTGGGTGCCCAGTGGGGCGACGAGGGCAAGGGCAAGGCGACCGATCTTGTCGGCGACCGCGTGGACTACGTGGTGCGTTACCAGGGCGGCAACAACGCCGGGCACACGGTGGTCATCGGCGAGCAGAAGTACGCCCTCCACCTGCTTCCCTCGGGCATCCTGTCCCCGAACGTGGTCCCGGTCATCGCCAACGGCGTCGTCATCGATCCCGGTGTGCTGCTGGAGGAGCTGCACGGCCTCCAGGAGCGCGGTGTGGACACGTCCCGCCTGCTCATCTCGGCCAACGCGCACCTGATCATGCCCTACCACCGGGCACTGGACAAGGTCAGCGAGCGCTTCCTAGGCAAGGGCAGGATCGGCACCACCGGCCGCGGCATCGGCCCGACCTACGCCGACAAGGTCTCCCGCCAGGGCGTACGCGTCCAGGACATGTTCGACCCCAAGATCCTGCGCAAGAAGATCGAGCTGGCCCTGAACGACAAGAACCAGCTGCTCACCAAGGTGTACAACCGGCGCGGCCTGGACGCCGAGCCGATCATCGAGGAGTACCTGGGCTACGCCGAGCAGCTGCGCCCCTACGTCGCCGACACCTCGCTGATCCTCAACAAGGCGCTCGACGAGGGCAGGACCGTGTACCTGGAGGGGTCCCAGGGCACTCTGCTGGACATCGACCACGGGACCTACCCGTTCGTGACCTCCTCCTCCCCCACCTCGGGCGGTGCGGCGGCCGGTTCGGGCATCGGCCCCACCCGCATCACCAAGGTCGTGGGCATTCTCAAGGCCTACACCACCCGTGTGGGCTCGGGCCCCTTCCCCACCGAGCTGCTCGACGAGCAGGGTGAGTGGCTGCGCACCCAGGGCGGCGAGTACGGCGTCACCACCGGCCGCAACCGCCGCTGCGGCTGGTTCGACGCGCCCATCGCGCGCTACGCCACCCGGGTCAACGGCATCACCGACTTCTTCCTGACCAAGCTCGATGTGCTCACCGGCCTGGAGCGCATCCCCGTGTGCGTGGCCTACGACGTCAACGGGGTCCGCCACGACGAGATCCCGATGACCCAGACCGACTTCCACCACGCCGAGCCGGTCTACGAGTACCTCGACGGCTGGTCGGAGGACATCACCGGCGTCCGGGAATTCGACGAACTCCCCAAGAACGCGCAGGCCTACGTGCGTACTCTGGAGGAGATGGCGGGGGCCCCGATCTCCGCCATCGGTGTCGGGCCGGGCCGCGACGAGACACTCGAACTGCGCTCCCTGGTCTGACCCCCCGTCTGTCCGCCTTCAACACGAAGAGGCCCCCTGTAGTGAAAGCCCTCGTTCTCGGCGGCGGAGGCCGCGAGCACGCCCTCGTCCGTGCGCTGTCCCTGGACCCGGGTGTCACCAGTATCCACAGCGCCCCCGGCAACCCCGGCATCTCGGAGTTGGCCGAGAACCACGTCATCAACGTGACCGACGGCCTGGCCGTGACCGAACTGGCCTCGCGCATCCGCGCCGAGCTGGTCGTGATCGGCCCTGAGGCGCCGTTGGTCGCCGGTGTGGCGGACGCCCTGCGCGACCGGGGCATCCCGGTGTTCGGCCCCGACCAGGAGGCAGCCCGCCTGGAGGGCTCCAAGGCCTTCGCCAAGGAGGTCATGGAGGCCGCCGGGGTACCCACCGCCAAGGCGCGGGTGTGCAAGACCGCCGGCCAGGTGTCCGAGGCGCTGGACGAGTTCGGCACCCCGTACGTGGTCAAGAACGACGGTCTGGCCGCGGGCAAGGGTGTCGTGGTGACCGAGGAGCGCGCGCTCGCCGAGCGGCACGCCCGCGAGTGCGGCCGCGTGGTCATCGAGGAGTTCCTCGACGGCCCGGAGGTGTCTCTCTTCGTGCTGAGCGACGGCCTGCACGCGCTGCCGCTGCTGCCCGCGCAGGACTTCAAGCGCGCCTACGACGGAGACCAGGGCCCCAACACGGGCGGCATGGGCGCCTACGCGCCGCTGCCCTGGGCCCCGGCGGGCCTGGTGGACGAGATCATGGGGTCGGTCGTGCGGCCGACCCTGGTGGAGATGAACCGGCGCGGCAAGCGCTACCAGGGGCTGCTGTACGTGGGCCTGGCGCTCACCTCCCGGGGCCCGCGCGTGGTGGAGTTCAACGCCCGGTTCGGCGACCCGGAGACCCAGGTGGTCCTGGACCGGTTGGCGACCCCGGTCGGCGCGGTCCTTCAGGCCACCGACACCGGCGGCCTGAAGAGCATCGGCTCCCTCCAGTGGAAGCAGGGCGCCGCGGTCACCGTGGTGATCGCCGCCGAGAACTACCCGGGGGACCCGGCCAGGGGCGACGTCATCGGCGGGCTGGACGCGGCGAACGCGCTGGACGGCGCGTACGTACTGCACGCGGGCACCACCTGGGAGGGCACGAACGGCGTCAAGTCCAACGGCGGGCGGGTGCTCAACGTGGTCGGCACCGGCGCCGACCTGCGCCAGGCTCGCTCGCGGGCCTACGAGGCGGCGTCCCGGATCGAGCTGCGCGGCTCGTTCCACCGCACCGACATCGCCGAGCGGGCCGCCGCCGAGCTGTAGCGGACGGGACCGCGCCCAGCGCCCCCTGCCCTGCGGACGGTCAGGATCGAACTCCCAGAAAGGTAGGGACCGTGAGCGGTTTCGTCGTCAGGCCCGAACCCGTCCAGGTCGAGGGACTCACCCACCTGCACACCGGCAAGGTGCGCGAACTGTACGCCGCGGCCGACGGCGCGCTGGTGATGGTCGCCAGCGACCGGGTGTCGGCCTACGACTGGGTGCTGCCCACCGAGATCCCGGGCAAGGGGCGGCTGCTCACCCAGCTGTCCCTGTGGTGGTTCGACCAGCTGGGCGACCTGGTGCCCAACCACGTCGTGTCCGACACCCTGCCCGAGGGCGCCCCCGACGACTGGGTGGGAAGGACGCTGGTGTGCCGCAGGCTGGACATGGTGCCGGTGGAGTGTGTGGCCCGCGGCTACCTCACCGGATCCGGCCTGGAGGAGTACCGGGTGGACGGCACCGTGTGCGGGATCGCACTCCCCGACGGACTGGTCGACGGTTCCGAGCTGCCCGAGCCGGTCTTCACCCCGGCGACCAAGGCCGAGGTCGGCGATCACGACGAGAACGTCTCCTTCGAGGCCGTCGCCGCCGCGCACGGCGAGGAGCTGGCCGCCGGGCTGCGCGACCTCACCCTGCGGGTGTACGGGCGCGGCCGGGAGGTCGCACGGGAGCGCGGCATCATCCTCGCCGACACCAAGTTCGAGTACGGGCGGGACGAGGACGGGAACCTGGTGCTGGCCGACGAGGTGTTCACGCCGGACTCCTCCCGCTACTGGCCCGCGGACGCGTGGGCCCCCGGAGGGCCGCAACCCTCCTTCGACAAGCAGGTGCTGCGGGACTGGCTGCGCTCACCCGAGGCCGGATGGGACCGGGCGTCGGAGACCCCGCCGCCGGAGCTGCCCGGGCACGTGGTGCAACGCACCCTCGACCGGTACGTGGAGATCTACGAGCGTCTGACCGGGGACAGGCCCGCCCTGTGAAACACCGCGTCGGGGTGATTCGGCGCACGCGGTCATCGTTCCGTGCCCGGAAGCGCGTATGGTGGTTGACGTTGTGCGCAACGCCGGTACGGGTTCACCGCCCGCGCGTGCGGCGTGCGGCGGCCCTGGTCTTTCCCGCCGGGCGAAATACCCCTGTGGCCGTTTGACGGGACTCTACCCGCGATTCGCGGGTATACCACGTTCTGGATCGGTACACGCAGGCGAGTGCTATAGAGTCGTCGCGAACACCGGTTCACTGGCCGCGCAGGTCACACGCACGATGGTCGCAACGTTCCAGAGGAAACCCGCGTCCAATACAGGCGAAGCCCGACGAGGGTGACCTTTTTTCACATCTGCCTCACAAAGGAGCACATGAGCATGGGCCAGGAGGTTCGTTACCGCGTCCGCGGCGGACGCCCCCTCAGTGGAACGGCGTTCATCCAAGGCGCGAAGAACGCCGTCCTGCCGATGATCGGGGCCGCCCTACTCGCGGCCAGGGGCCGTACGGTGTTGCGGAACGTTCCGGTCATCGAGGACGTCTACCGAGCTCTTGAGCTCGCCGAACACGTGGGCGCCAAGGTCGAGTTCCACGAGGCCGAACGGACCGTCGTCATAGACGCCTCCAGGCTCAACGACCCCGAGCTCGCTGTTCTGCCCGCCGATATCGCGGCCCGTTTCCGCGGTTCCGTGCTCTTCGTCCCCGCGCTGATGCACCGCACCGGACGCGCCCGTATCGAGGGCGTCGGCGGATGCAACCTGGGCAGCCGCAACCTCGACTTCCACTACCGGGGCTTCGCGCGCCTGGGCGCCGAGGTCACCGAGGACACCGAGCGCAACCACATCAACGTCGAGGCCAGCAACCTCCGCGGTGGCCGCCTCTACCTGGACACCCCGTCCCACACGGGCACCGAGAACCTGATCATGGCCGCGGTCCTGGCCCCCGGCACCACCGTGATCGAGCACGCGGCCCTGGAGCCCGAGGTCCTCGACGTCATCGAGTTCCTGAGCGCCATGGGCGCCAAGATCAGCGGCGGCGGCACGGGCTTCATCACCGTCGAGGGCGTCGAGCAGCTCACGGCCGTCGAGCACACCATCATGGCCGACCGCATCGACGCCGGCGTGTTCGCGATGACCGTCGCCGCCACCGGCGGCGAGGTGAGCCTCGTGGGCGCCCAGCTGGAGCACCTGGGTGTGGCCCGCTGGAAACTCGAGCAGATGGGTGTGGGTTTCTCCCAGGAGGGCGCGGTCCTGCACGTCCAGCGCGACCCCTCGGTGCCGCTGCGCCCCATCAACGCCGTCACCTCGCCCTTCCCGGGCTTCGCCACCGACCTGCAGTCCCCGCTGATGGCCCTGGCCACCCTGGCCGATGGTGAGAGCTACATCCACGAGGCCATCTACGACGGCCGGTTCGCCCTGGCCGACGAGCTCACCAAGATGGGTGCCAAGATCGAGGTGGAGGGCACGCGCGCGATCGTGCACGGCACCACCAACCTGCGCGGTGCCGAGGTCATCGCCCACGACCTGCGCACCGGTGCGGCCCTGGTCCTCGCCGGACTGGTCGCCGAAGGTGAGACAATCGTGGCGCCTGGTTATCTGGTGGACCGCGGTCACGCTCAGTTCGCGTCTCGGCTCGCCGCGCTAGGCGGTGACGTGGAGCGCGTCACCGTCTCGTAGGGAGCCGAAGCGCAGTTCAAGCCGGGGTGGGGGCCCGTCTCCCACCCGGGCTTTCGGCGTTGATATGGAAAACGATCTTCTTTGGCCCCGCACAATGGGTACGATCTCGGCAATCATGCCGTGACAGAGATCGGGTCGGGAAACCAGTGGGCGCACATAGTGAAGAGCGTGGAATGGTAGCGGGGAGCAACCCGAGGTGAGTGCCCAGCGTACTGGCGATTTGACGATCGGCGTCATAGGGCCCCATGAGGTGGTCGAGCGGGTCATGCTCATGGGTCCAGGGTCCACAGGACCCCTCAACGCCAGACTCATCGCCGCCGCGTACCGAGATGAGCAAGAGGCGACGGACAAGGTGGTCAGGCTGGGTTCGGCGATCGACGCCTACCTGTTCGCCAGCCCTGTCCCCTACGAGTTCGCACGTAAGGCCGGGGTGCTGACCATGCCCGCCACCTTCGTGCCCCTCGGAGGGGCGAGCCTGCACGAGGCCCTGCTCCGAGCGACCCTGGACGATCGCTACGACCCGACCAGAGCCAGTCTGGACGTGCTCAGCCGCGCCGACGTGGTCGAGGCCTACTCCGAGGTCGATCTGCCCGTGGACGGTATCCACGTGCATGAGGAGCTCACCAACACCGCGCAGCTGACGTCCTTCCACGAGGGCCTGTGGCGTCGCAAGGCCACCAGGATGGCGATCACCTGCGTGCGCGGGGTCGCCGAGCGCCTGGAGGCCATCGGGGTGCCGGTGGTCCGGCTGCGACCGACCAACGCGGGTGTGCGCAGCGCCCTGCAGACCGCGGGTCTGCTGGGGGCGCACCACCGGTTGGAGGAGGCGCAGCTGGGTGTCGTGGTGGTGGACGTGCCCACCCTGCGTGACTCGACGCGGCGTTCGACCCCCCGGTACTGGCGTGACGAGCTGCGCTTGTCGCTGCACCGGCTGCTGCTCCAGGAGGCGCACCGGATCAACGCCACGGCACACCGTCTGGACGACCACTCGTTCATGGTGACGGCGACCCGGGGTTCACTCGTGACCGCGACCGAGGGTTTCCGGCAGCCGCCGTTCGTGGAGCGGATCAAGGCGGAACTCGGGATCGCGATCGAGGTCGGGATCGGCATGGGCCGGACCACGCAGGACGCCGAGGCGCACGCCAGGGCGGCCCTGAACCGTGCTCAGGCGTCGCGTCAGAGCTTCGCGGTGGACCGTGAGGGCCGTTCCCTGGTGCCCGCCCAGCGCGCGCCCGCACGGCAGTCCTCCGAGCCGCTGCGGACCAAGGGGCGCGAGACACTGGTCCGGCTCTCGGAGAAGATCGCCGAGGAGGAGGGGCCGCTGGTCGTCGACGCGGAGAACGCCGGGCGGATGCTCGGTGTCACCTCCCGGACCGCGCGCCGGCTGCTGCGGACCCTGGTGGAGGAGGGATTGGCGTGGCCTCTGCCGCCCAACCGGACCCTCCAGCCGGGCCGCCCTCGCCAGCTGTACCGGTTGATCGTGGAGAAACTGGACAAGGACGCCGCCGGTAAGTAGCCGCGACGGTGTTGGCCGTGGACCTGTGCGAGCCGCGTGGACGCGGCGGACGGGGGCGCTCCCGAGGGGGGGCGCCCCCGTTCTCGTCTGCGCCGTAGAGGGCCGCGCGGGCTCCGGGAGAGGTCCGGAGCGGAACCGGCGTGCGGTGGGCCGGGGTTGTCCACAGCCCGTGGACGACGGGCCCTCCGGCACCGGGCCCCCGCGTGGACGCCTGGGCCGCGCGGGAAACCGCCTGGATGCCGGAGGGCCCGGGGCGTGTCCGGCGGAGTCCTAGCGGCGCTTGTCGTAGGAGGTGGCGACGGACAGGAACACGTCGTTCTCCTCGGGGGTGCCCAGGCTCACCCGGGCGCCCTCACCGGCGAACGGGCGCACCGAGACGCCCTCCTTCGCGCACTCGGCGGCGAAGTCGTTCGTGTCCTCCCCCACCCGCAGCCACACGAAGTTGGCCTCGGTCGGCGGAACCGTCCAGCCGGAGGCGATGAGCGCGTCCCGGACGCGCTCACGCTCCTTGACCGTGGCCGCCACGCGCTCCAACAGCTCCTCCTCGGCCTCCAGGGAGGCGATCCCGGCCGCCTGGGCGAGATGGTTCACCGCGAACGGCACGAGGGTCTTGCGGACGGCGGCGGCCACCTGCGGATGCCCCACCAGGAAGCCCAGGCGCACGGCGGCGAGCCCGTAGGCCTTGGAGAAGGTGCGCAGCACGGCGACGTTGGGCCGGTCGCGGTACAGGGAGACGCCGTCGGGCACCCGCGGGTCGCGCACGTACTCGTGGTACGCCTCGTCCAGGACCACCAGGACGCTCTCCGGGATCCGGTCCAGGAACGCGACCAGCTCCTCCTCGCGCACCGCGGTACCGGTCGGGTTGTTCGGGTTGCACACGAGCACCATGCGGGTGTTCTCGGTGACGGCGTCCGCGATCGCGTCCAGGTCGTGCGTCTCGTCCTTGAGCGGCACCCGGACGGAGGCGGCCCCCGTCAGCTCGACGAGCAGAGGGTAGGCCTCGAAGGAGCGCCACGCGTAGACGACCTCGGCTCCGGGCTCACCGACCGCTTCGAGCAGCTGCTGGAGCAGGCCCACCGAACCGGCGCCGAGGGCGACGTGCTCCTCGGGGACGTCCAGGCGCCGGGCGAGCGCGGAGACGAGCTCCTCGGAGCCCGGGTCCGGGTAGCGGTTCAGTTCCTCCGAGGCCCGGGCGACGGCCTCGCGCACCGACGGGAGCGGCCCGTGGGGACTCTCGTTGGAGGACAGCTTGATCGAACGCCCGTTGGGCCCAACGACCTTCAGGCCCGGCTTGTAGGGCGGGATGCTCTCCAGCACCGACCGCAGATATGGCGATTTCGACTCCGACACCATTGTCCTTCCTCAATACTTTGTGCTAGCCCCGCGACACGCTCAGCAATATCGCGTGCGGGTGGGTCACCGCTCCCAGCGGAAATATCGCACAAACGAGGAGATATCACCATGCGCTTGCGTCCCTGTTCCGCCAGATCGACCCGAATCACCGCTGGTCCGGGCTTCCGGCTGGGAGAGTCCCGGGGATTGGTCCGGTCACTGGTTCTTCCTGTGGCCCTACCCATGACGATCCTGTTGAGCGCGTGCGGTGGCGGCGGAAACGACCAGGCCGAGGCCCCCGGCGCCGATGCCGCCGCGCTGCACGAGGCTCAGCCCCTGCACGTCCGCGACGCCACGCTCATGTCCGAGGGTAGCGAGAGCGGTACCTACTCCGAGCTTGTCACAGTGAAGTACAGCGAGGAGGTACGGGCCTCCACCGAACTCGACAAGCCCGAGTGCCTGGACGCCTCCAACCAGTGGGGAAGCCTGGAGGGCGTGCGCGAGGCGCCCGCGTCGGTGGCCGCCTACGAGTGGGACGGGGGCTCGGTGACGCACATGCTGGTGCGGATGGACGAGGGTACGGCCGCGGAGGCCCTGTCCACGAAACCGCCGGAGAGCTGCGCCGAGTACACCGCCACCTACGAGGACGGGAGTTCCTCCCACTACGGGGTGCGCGACCTGGAGGACGTACCGCGGATCGGTGACGAGTCGCGGGCCTTCGCCATCGATGTGGACTCGGAGGGGGTGGAGAGCCGCATGTTCAGCCTCATGTACCGCAACGGCGGCCTCGTCGGCACCACGTCCGTCCTCGGAGCCGGTGAGCTGGAGGACTACGAGGAGATGCTCGTGGAGTTCAGCGAGGCCGCTGTCGAGAGGCAGCGACAGATGCTCGGTTAGGCCGGCGTGGGCTCGCGCCCGTCCGGATCGCGCCCGTCCGGGTCGCGCGCCTCCGGGCTGCTCCCGGCGGGGTGCGCCCTCGCGGCCCGCAGGGTCCGGGCCGCCCTGGCCGCGTCGTACCGCCCCGCGTCCCGCCTGGCCGCCTGGCGCGGGCGGGGCAGCTTGCGCGGCGGGCTGGGCAGGGTGGTCCGGGCGACCGCTCCGAAGGACGCGACCACCGCTCCGCTGGCGCGGTCGATCAGGACCGCGCGTACGGCCGTGTCGCGCCTGCCGCCGGCCCTGACCGCGTACACCACGTCCACACGCCGTCCGTGACGCGTCCCGTCGTAGCGCAGCAGCCGCCAGCAGCCCTGGCGCCACACGTCGCCGGGTTCGGACCCCGTCATCACCGACACGTTGGTACGCCACACCTCGCTGCGGCGCAGCACCCGCATGGTGTGACGCGGCGAAACCCCGCGCAGGTCACACGGCTCCCGGTGGAAGCGGCGCGTGGCCGTCCCACGCGGCTCGGGGCCGAGCAACGCCAGGACCAGAAGCTCCGCGCCCAGCACCCCGGCGTGCGTCGGCCCGGCCGACGCGACCACCTGCCATCCGGCGGACTCCAGCCCGAGCGCGGCCAGGGCGGCGGCCGACAGCAGCCCGGCCCGGGCCGGCGCGCGCCAGCCGGCCGGGATCCGGCCCAGCCCGCCGAAGCAGCCGCAGCCCGCCTCCGGGGCGCGTCCGCGCACCGGTAACAGGGCCACCGCCGAGACGGCGAACACGCACGCGGCGAGGATCCGTACCGCCTCACCGAGGAGCCCGCCCACGGCCAGCAGGCCGACCGCCAACGCGGCCTCCAGCAGGCCCGTAGCGACTGTGGACGGGCGGCGCAGGCGTCCGGGCGCCAGGACGGTCAGGCCCGTCCCGCCCGCCCTCCTGGTGGTCCTGGCCAGGGCCCCGAGCAGGAGCAGCACCGCCAGGAGCGGTGACTGGACCTCGCGGGCCGCCTCGGCGATCTCCGGCAGCATGGGCATGGGTCATCCCTCCCCGTCGCGGACGGTGACGGTCGCGTCGAAGCAGCGGTCGTACGGGAACCGCTCCTCGCCGCCGGGGACGGCCAGGCAGAGCACGCGGGAGTCCGCACCGACGACCGCGCCGCGTACGACGCGGTGCCCGGGTGGTGTGGGTCCGGGCGCGCTCCGGGGACCGAGCACCGCGGAGGTGAAGCTCCTGCGGTCCCGCCTGACGTCCGTCACTGGCATACCGGCTGAGCCCCCTCGTCACGCGACCCGTCGCTTCGCTCCCGTTTGTCCCGGTCGGTCCGTACACCGCCGCCACGCTGGCATGTGCCGTACGCGCCGGTCCGTGTCGGCGGTGTGTCCTGGGGAGCACGCCGCACGGCATCCCCAACGCCGAAGGGCGCCAGCACGGAGTCCCGCGCGGACCGCACCTCCCACCTGGCACGAGGTGCGATCGCATCACCACATTCTGTGCCCACAAATCCACTCATAGGCCCTAGAGAACTTGAAAGAGACGCAAATATGCACAAACCTCCTCAGAACCTCGCTGCCACGGCCGCCTCCGCACAGCCCGCGGCCGGTACTCCCCACGTCCGCCCGGGCCCGCGGCCGCGTTCGGGGGGGGGCCGCAGGGAACCCGGTCCGGCACCCGCCGTGCGGTTTGTCGGCACGTGGGCCACAGGTGCCTGGATGTTTGCGCCTCCTGTGTGAGAGTTAGGAGGGAGGAACACGACGGAAGCACACGCAGCGCCCGTGAAAGTCGGTGGTCGGCGTGACGGGAACGACCCGGACTCCCAGGTACGACGAGTTCAGCCGCTACGTGGCCGAGCGCGGCCCGGCCCTGCTGCGCATGGCCAGGTCCCTCACGAACAGCCACGCCGACGCCGAGGACCTGCTCCAGGCCGCTCTCGTCAAGACCTTCCTCTCCTGGGACCGGATCACCAACCCGAAGGCCATCGACGGGTACGTGCGCCGGGCCATGGTGAACACCCAGATCTCCGAGTGGCGTCGCAAGCGGCTGGACGTCTACCCGACCGACGAGATCCCCGAGCAGCGCGTGGACGATCCCACCTGGCGCAGCGACCTGGCCGACGTGGTGAAGCGCGCCATCGACCGCCTGCCCAACCGGCAGAGGACCACGGTGGTGCTGCGCTACTACGACGACCTCACCGAGGCGCAGATCGCCCAGCGGATGGGAGTGACCCTGGGGACGGTCAAGAGCACGCTGTCACGCGCGGTGGAGAAGCTGCGCCTGGACGCCGACCTCATCATCGAGCGCACCCTCGGTTGACCCGGTGAACCCGTCCCGGTGCCGGGAGCGCACCGACGACGCTCCCACAGCCGCTCCGCGGCTGCCGCGCGGCCCTCGCGGCCCCCTCCCCCCATATCGGCCAGTTCCCCGGGGAACACGCTTCGTCACCCCCGGGTGAACGATGATTCAACCTGCCAGCGCATTTTGTTACCACCGGGTGAACGGTGATTCTGACTTGCCCAAGTCGTTCCGGCGTACTCCCGTTCCGCCCTCCGTTCAGAAGGCGGACAGTACGGTACCCACATGGGAAACGAATCGGCACACATAACCAAAGCTGTCATTCCAGCAGCCGGTTTGGGTACGCGTTTTCTACCCGCGAGCAAGGCTGTCCCCAAGGAAATGCTCCCCGTCATCGACAAACCCGCCATCCAGTACGTCGTCGAGGAGGCCGCCGCCTCCGGAATCCTCGATGTCCTCATGATCACCGGCCGCAACAAGCGCCCGTTGGAGGACCACTTCGACCGCAATCCGGAACTGGAGGAGGTCCTCCAGCGCAAGGGCGACCGGGCGAGGCTGGCGGGGGTGGAGGCGGCCTCCGTCCTCGCCGACATCCACTACGTCCGCCAGCGCGAGGCCCTCGGGCTCGGCCACGCCGTCCTGTGCGCGGCGTCCCATGTGGGCGACGAGCCCTTCGCCGTGCTCCTCGGCGACGACCTCATCGACCCCCGGGACCCGCTGCTCACGCACATGGCACGGATCCAGCACAAGTACGGCGGCAGTGTCGTGGCCCTGATGGAGGTGCCCCCCGACCGCACCCACCTCTACGGATGCGCCGACGTGCGACCCACCGCAGCCGGGGACGCCCTCCGGATCACCGGCCTGGTCGAGAAACCCGCGCCCTCCGAGGCGCCCAGCTCCTACGCGGTGATCGGCCGCTACGTCCTGTCCCCGGAGATCTTCGGGCTGCTCAGGAGCACCGAACCCGGGCGCGGCGGCGAGATCCAGCTGACCGACGCCCTCGACGAACAGGCCTCGCACAGCTCGGGACCCGTGCACGGGGTGGTCTTCACCGGTCGCCGCTACGACACCGGCGACCGCCTCAGCTACCTCAAGGCCACGGTGCGCCTGGCCTGTGAACGCGACGACCTCGGCCCCGAGTTCCGTGCCTGGCTCGGTGAACTCGTACAGCCGGCCCCCGTCGGCACCTGAACCCCGCCCTTGGCCCAGGACCCCGGACGGCTCAGTGACCGGGGCCCGGCAACGGAAAGCGAAGAAAGGCACACACATGGAGCTCGGCCTGGCCGGAAGCGTCGTCATCGTCACCGGAGCCTCCAAGGGCATCGGCTCGGCGACCGTCGACCTGCTCGTCGAAGAAGGTGCGCGCGTCGTCGGCGCCGCGCGCGACACCACTCCGCTCAAGGACAGGGGCGAATCCGTCCTGCCGGTCACCGTGGACCTGCGGGACGCCGGGTCGGCCGAGCGCCTGGCCGAGAAGGCGCTCGACACGTTCGGCCAGATCGACGGCCTGGTCAACAACGTGGGGGCGCTCCGGTTCCGCCAGGGATTCCTGGACGCGGACGACGAGGACTGGAAGGCCACGTTCGACCTCAACTTCCACTCCCTCGTACGGGTGACGAAGGCCGTGCTGCCGCACATGGTCGAGCGCGGTGAAGGCAGCCTGGTGCACGTGGCCAGTGAGGCCGCGCGGTTCCCGGCGCCCGCGATCCCCGACTACGCGGCCAGCAAGACCGCGCTGCTTTCGGTGTCGAAGACCCTCACCGCCGAGTTCTCCCCGCTCGGCGTGCGCTCGAACGTGGTCGCTCCCGGGCCGACGCGTACCCCGCTGTTCGACGACCCCGGTGGGCTCGCGGAGAAGCTGGCCGAGGGCTACGGGATCGACTCCCCGGACGAGGCCGTCGAGCGCTTCATCCGCGAGGACCGGCAGTTGCCCAGCCGCAGGATCGGCACCCCCGAGGACGTTGCCCGCGTCATCACCTACCTGCTCTCCCCGCTGGCCTCACAGGTCACGGGCGCGGAGTGGTCCGTCGACGGCGGCGCCCTGCGTCAGCTGTAACCCCCCGATACCCGGAACATCCAGAAGGGAAGTGTCCTGTGACCACGACCGACAGAGCCGGACGGACCGACGGAGCCGCCAGCAGACGCGGCTTCCTGGGCGGTGGGCTCGGTGCCCTGGCGGCGGGTGTGGCGACCGGTGGCGGCCTGTCGGCCGTCATGCCCGCTCCCGCCGAGGCGGCGGCCGTCCCCGCCGCCAAGCCCGCTCCCGGGGCGACCATCGGCCCCGGCGATCCCCGCTATCCGCTGTTGACCACCGGCAACAACCAGCGGTATGTCGCCCAACCCGACTACATCCGCATGATCACCTCCGCGAAGGACGCCGAGAACGCCCTGGAGGAGGCGGTGGGGGCCGGTAAGCGCATCTCTCTGCGCTCCGGCGGCCACTGCTTCGCCGACCTGGTGTGCAATCCCGACGTCGAGGTCATACTCGACTGCTCCCCCCTGACCGAAGTCGGCTACGACAAGCGTATGCGCGCCTTCTACGTGGACGCGGGGGCGAGGCTGCTCCCGGTGTACGAGGCCCTGTACAACCGCTGGGGCGTCACCGTCCCGGGCGGGATCTGCTACAGCGTCGGCGCCGGCGGGCACATCAGCGGAGGAGGCTACGGCCTGCTGTCCCGGGCCCACGGCCTGGTCGTCGACCACCTCTACGCGGTGCGCGTGACCTTCGTCGACGAGAGGGGCTCGGCCCGCACCGTCGTGGCCACCAGAGAGAGGAAGGACCCGAACCGCGACCTGTGGTGGGCGCACACCGGTGGTGGCGGCGGCAACTTCGGCCTCGTCACCCGCTACTGGTTCCGCTCCCCGGACGCGAAGGGCACCGAGCCCTCCGACCAGCTGGTCTCTCCGCCCTCCCGCGTCCTGGTCTCCTCCGTCGACCTTCCCTGGGACCAGGTGGACCGGAACACGTTCAAGCGGGTGCTCAAGAACTTCGGCAGCTGGCACGGGAAGCACTCCGGACCCGACTCGGACGAGAGGCACCTGTCCAGTCTGTTCAACGTGAACTCGAAGGTTCACGGCTCGCTGAGCATGTTCACCCAGGTCGACGCGACCATCCCCAACGCGCGCGACATGCTGGACAGGTACACCGAAGCCATCCTCGCCGGTACCGGACTCACCCCCGCGTCGAGCACCGCGCCCTCCGGGGAACTCCCCGCCCTGCCCGGGCTGGTGGAACCGCGCGAGATGCCCTGGCTCCAGGCGACGAAACTGGTCGGCACGAACAACCCGACCATCACCGATCCCACGATGCGAGCCGCGCACAAGTCCGGGTACATGCGGAAGAACTTCACGGACACGCAGCTCAACGCGCTGTACGACTACATGACCCGGTCGGACTACAGGAACCCGAACACGATGCTGGTCCTGTTCTCCTTCGGAGCCCGGGTCAACGCGGTCGACTCCCACGCGACCGCGAACGCCCAGCGCTCCAGCATCTTCAAGATGACCTTCCAGAACTTCTGGGCCGACGCCGCCGACGACGACTTCTACCTCTCCTGGATCCGCGGCCTGTACGCCGACTTCTTCGCCGAGACCAAGGGCGTCCCCGAGCCCGGCGAGCGGATGGACGGCTGCTACATCAACTACGCGGACAACGACATCGCCGACGACGACTACAACACGTCCGGAATTCCCTGGCACTACCTCTACTACAAGGACAACTACGCCAGGCTCCAGGAAGTGAAGCGCAAGTACGACCCTGCCAACGTCTTCCGCCACGCACTTTCCATCGAACCCGCCGAATAGGAACTGCCGCCGCTGATCGGCTCAGAGAACTTCCACAACGACAGCCGCGATGAACTCGGGTGAGACACCCGGCCCCCGTCTCCTTCACCACCTGTTTCCATACCTTTTTGGTATCGGTTTGTGCTGCTCATGGAAGAAAGGAAGTGCACGGCCATGCATTCCGTTTCCATCATCCTGGGAACGCGTCCGGAAGCCATCAAGTTCGCACCCGTCATCCACGCACTCCGGGAGGACCCCTGCTTCGAGCCCGTGGTGGTCTCCACCGGCCAGCACCAGCAGATGCTTCACGAGACGCTGTGCCAGTTCGGTCTCGCACCGGATGTCGACCTGCAGATCATGACGCCGCGCCAGACGCTCTCGCAGGTCACGGCCCGTTCCCTGAACGGACTCGGCGAACTGTTCGCCGCGGAGAGGCCGGATGCGATCCTGGTCCACGGTGACACGGCGACCACCCTCGCCGGGGCCCTCTCCGGGTTCCACCACAACGTCCCGGTCATCCATGTCGAGGCCGGGCTGCGCAGCGGACACCTGGCGTCCCCGTTCCCGGAGGAGGGCAACCGCAGGCTCATCGCCCAGGTGGCGGCCCTGCACCTGGCACCGACCATGGGCAACCGCGACAACCTCCTGGCCGAGGGGATCAACGAGGCGACGATCGCGGTCACCGGGAACACGGTGATCGACGCGCTGCGCTGGGCCTCGAGCCGGTCCACCTCCTTCGGCGATCCCGCGCTGGACGACCTCGACGAGGATCCGAGAACCGTGATCGTCGCCTCGGCCCACCGCCGGGACGCCTGGCCGCACCTGCCCGAGATCGGCCGTGCCTTCGCCGAGATAGCCGATCGGCCGGACGTGCGAATGGTCGTGCCTCTGCACAGGAACCCGGCCGTACGCGAGGCCCTGCTCCCGTCGATCGGGGACCACCCGGGCATCACCGTGGTGGATCCCATGCCCTACCTGGGCTTCGCCCGGCTCATGAACCGCGCCGACATCATCCTGTCCGACAGCAGCGGCGCACAGGAGGAGGGCCCCGCCCTGGGCACTCCGACACTGGTCATCAGCAACGTCACCGAGCGGGTGGAAGCGGTCGAGGCCGGTACGGCCCGTCTGGTCTCCACCCTCCGTGAGGGCATCGTCTCGAACACCGTGCGCCTCCTCGATTTTCCCGAGGAGGCCCGGCGCCTCTCCGCCGCGGTCAACCCGTACGGCGACGGCCGCGCCACCGAGCGGACGATGGCCGCGATCAGCCACTTCTTCGGCCGCGGGGAGGCTCCCGAGCCGTTCGCCCCCGAGGTCCTGGCCGCGGTCTGACGCTGTCCACCACCACGTACGAGGAAGCCATGACCACGACCACGAACCCGGTGCGGGCGCTGCGCATCGCCGGCGACCGCATCAGAGCCCGAACCGTGAACGGCGCCGGGAACCACCGGGTGGACGCCCCCTCCATCGTCGTCAACACGGGTACCACGCCCGTCTTCGTGGCCCGTGAACCGCGCAGGGCGATCCCTCCGCTGTCCTCCACGATCCTGTCCGGCGTCACCCTCGACCACGCCGACAGCCTGGTCCTGCTGGAGGTCGAGGACGGGGAGCCCGTCTCCGACATCACCGGGGAACCGGGGTGGTCCCTCCTGGGCGACCTCCTGACCGATCCCCACGTCACCGGCGGCCTGCCCTTCCCCCGTGAGACCCCTCTGTGGAGAGGACCGCGGGAGCGGATCGGCACGCTCCGTCTGGACGCCGGGCTCCTGCTCGGCCAACAGGCCGGCGGAGTCGAAACATTCGACGTGTGGGTCAACCTCTGGTTCGCCCCCGCGGGGACCGACTGCTTCATCCACAGGCTGCACGACTTCATCGAGGTGCACACCCAGGTCCGGGGGATCGGCCGGATGCAGAAGTTCACCGAACAGGACCACGCGACCCTCTACGAGGACCTCGCCATGGCCCCCGGACACACCACGCCGAACCCCTTCTGCGCCCGCACCGACGAGGGCGGACTCGTCTACCCCTGGCACCAGTACCACGCCGAGACCGACTGCGTGTGGATGGCGGTCGAGTACCACCGGCTCCCCTGAACCGCGAACAGAACAACGACACGAAGGGAAACACCCATGGCCGACGACGAAGGCCCCCGCATCCGCCCGCCCGCGTTCACCCCGGAGGTGGTCGCGGACAGACTGCGCGACGGCTACTGGCTGGAAGCTCCCGACCTGGACGGAGACGGCAGACCCGACCTGTTCGGCTGGGGGCTGCGGCTCGGCGAGGTGTACTGGTACCAGAACGGCGAGGGCTGGCCCCGCCGCCTGGTGGCCGACGGCATCCACATGCCGGTGGGCGGCGACTTCGCCGACGTCACCGGCGACGGGTCCGCCGACATCCTGGTCTGCTACGAGCTGTACGGGCCGATCGGCACCATCGTCGACCCGGACCCCGAGGGCGGCAAGATCGACTGGCTGGAGAACCCCGGTTCCCCGCACAAGGACGAGGACCGGTGGAAGCGCCACTACGTCGGACGCGCCACAGGCATGCACCGTCTACGGGCGGGCTACTTCACCCAGACCGAGAGGCTGGAAATCATCGGGCTGCCGATCGTCGCCGAGGAGGACGTGCACGCGGTCCTCCCCGTGGTGATGTTCACGCGTCCCGACGACGTCCACACGGCTCCGGAGTGGGAACGCACCGTCATCGACGACACCCACTTCCGGATGATCCACGGCGCCGAGAAGAAGAAGGGGCTCATTCCCGGGTCCGACCGCGACTCCCTGCTGCTCGCCTCGGACGAGGGCGTCACCTGGCTCTACTACGACAACGACCGTGCGGAGTGGGTCAGGGAGCTGGTCGGCACCGGCGAGCTCACCCAGTTCGAGCAGACCGGTTTCAAGGGCAGCGGTGACGTCAACGCCGGGCGCCTGGGCAACGACGCCATGGCCTACGTCGCGGCGGTCGAACCGTTCCATGGCAACACCGTCGCCGTCTACACCCGGTCCACCGACGGCGGACCGGAGGGGACGGGGTGGCGTCGGACGCTGCTCGACGTGTACGGCGACCCCAACGAGAGCGGCGAGGGGCCCGGGCACCAGATCGTCTGCGCGGACTTCGACGGCGACGGCGACGACGAGTTCCTCGTCGCCCTGCGCGGTCCCTGGCCATGGCAGGGGGTCGTCTACTACAAGGCCGTGGACGCCGCGAACGGGGTGTGGGCCAAATGGCGTGTGAGCGACGAGTCCGTCGCCCGGATCGCGACCGCCGACTTCACCGGTGACGGCAGGCTCGACTTCGCCACGATCGCCTACTCGGTACAGAACTACTACGTGGCCGACGAGGCCCGGATCGTGGTCCACCACAACCGCACCGAACAGGGATAACGACTCCCGTCCCCGCACCTTCCCCACATCCCCCTCCCCCATCCCGCCCCGCGCCCCTTCGGCGCGGGGCGGCCCATCCCCCATTCCAGCAAAGGGGCTTCTGTTATGCCCGTGACCACACCTCGACCGGCGAACCTGCCGTCCCTGACCGGACTGAGGTTCTTCGCGGCCTTCGCCGTGTTCCTCTTCCACATATCGCTGTCGGCGTCACCCATCCCGCCGCACGACCCGATCAACCCCTTCGCGAATCCCGCGGTCGCCGGAACGCTTGAGAAGGTGTTCCTCAACGCTGGATACATCGGTGTCTCGTTCTTCTTCGTCCTGTCCGGCTTCGTCCTGGCGTGGTCGGCCAGGCCAGGACAGTCGGTGCTGTCGTTCTGGCGGCGCCGCATGGTGAAGATCTTCCCGAACCACCTGGTCGTCTTCGCTCTCTCCCTGGTCCTGTTCGCCGGTGCGGCCATCACCAGCGTGTGGCACTGGTTGCCGAACCTGTTCCTGGTGCACACGTTCTTCCCACAGCCCGAGATCAGCCTGTCCATGAGCCCGCCCAGCTGGTCGCTGGGCAGCGAACTGCTCTTCTACCTGATGTTCCCGCTCCTCATCGGACCCGTGAAACGGATCCGTGAGCGCGCCCTCTGGCTGTGGGCGGGGGCCGCCGTCGCGGGGACGGTCGTGCTGCAGCTCGTGGTGACCCACCTGATCCCGGACACCCCCACGTCGGCGATCACACCGATCTCCGACACCCAGTTCTGGTTCGGCTACCTGTTCCCGCCGGGGCGGCTGTTCGAGTTCGTCCTGGGCATGCTGCTGGCCCGCATCGTCCTCGCCGGGCTCTGGCCGCGCGCCCTGGGCATGGGTTGGTCACTCGTACTAATGGCCGCGGGCTACGGAGCCGGGTTCATCGTGTCGTTCCAGTACACGTTCGTCGCGGCCACCATCATCCCGATCGGCGTGATCATCGCCGCCACCGCCGTGGCCGACGTCGAGGGGCGCCGGAGCTTCCTGAGCTCACGCCCGATGGTCTGGTTCGGCGAGGTCTCCTTCGGCTTCTACCTCATCCAGGGTGTCACCATCTTCTACGCGAGCTCGCTCCTCGACGGGGCCACGTTCGGTGTCGCGGGCGGAACGGCCGTGCTCGTCGGCTACTTCCTGGCCACCCTGCTCGGAGGCTGGCTGCTGTACCGGTTCGTCGAGACCCCGGCTATGCGCCACCTCGCCCGTCCCCGTCGAGTCCGAACGCCTCTGCCAGAAGCTCGTACGAACGAAGACGGTCTCCAGAGTCACAGGTGAGGGTGTTGACCATCAGCTCGTCCACGCCGTGCTCCTTGGCCAGGACGACCAGTCGGTCCCGAACCTGAACCGGGGTCCCGGACACCACGGAGGAGCGGCGGACCGATGCGCGCTGCCGCTCCTCCGGTGTCCACGCATGGTCCCGGACCGCCTGGGCCGACGGGATCGGCAGGTCCAGGCCGAGATCCTTGCGCGCCCGCCAGAGCAGCATCGCCTGGACCAGCTCCTCGGCCCGTTCGGACGTGTCGGCGGTGACGGCGCGTACGGCGAGCACGCCGCCCGGCGCCCGGTGGCCGCGGGCGCGCTCGTAGCCCGACCGGTAGCTGTCGAGGGCCGTCTCCGCGGGCCTCGGATCGAGGAAGTGGGCGAACGCGAACCCGCAACCGAGGAGCCCGGCCAGCTGCGCCGACCCGGTCCCGCCGCCCAGGAGCCACAGGGGCGGCGGGAGCTCCGGGCGGGCCGTCACCGTCCGGGTTCCCGGCGCGGTGACGGACATACCGAGCAGGGAGAGGAGTTCGGCGAGCTGCTCGGGGAAGCGGTCCGCCGGCCCGCCCGCCCGTCCGATCCCCATGTCCACACGTCCTGGAAAGAGGGTCGCGAGCGTGGCGAAGACCTCGGCGACCTTCTCCGCCGGGTACCGGGGCAGGAGCACTCCGCCGGTGCCGATCCGGATGCGGTCGGTCCTGGCGAGCAGCACGGAAGCCAGGATCTCCGGGGCGGCACCGGCGAAGCCGGGCGAGGCGTGGTGCTCGGCCACCCAGTACCGGTGGTAGCCGAGGCGCTCGGCGGCCCGGGCGGTCCTGATACCGGCTTCGAGGGCGTCGGCAGCGGAGAATCCCTCGCCGACGGGCGACTGGTCGAGAATGGACAGGCGTGGCTGTGTCACGGTGGGACCCCTTCTACTCGCCCTCGCGGCGAACGGTGGCAGGCACGATGCGGTAGTCCGCGCGGAACACGAGGTTGTGCAGGTCGCCTGCGGCGATCGACCGCAGGAGCGGGACCTCGGCGGCGGCCTGTCCGGCTGTGAAGACGTTCAGCGGCCACTCGGTCACCGTCGCCCCGCGCACGTGCGGGTGATGGAAGCCGCCCCCGTAGTGGGCGATGATCGAGATCGGAGGGATGCGGACCGCACGCTGCTCCGGCCAGGACAGGGCCCACGTCGCGGCGAGGCCGCCGTCGGGGGTCCGCCGCACTCCGCCCTCCTCCACCGTGCCGGTCTCCAGCAGCATGGTGTGGTCGACCTCCGCCAGCACGACGTTGGCGTACGGGGCGAGCAGCTCCACCGCCCGGTGGAACAGTTCCTCCTTCTCCTTGCGGGTGGCGGCCCCGCCATGGGTCCCGTCCCGCAGATCGGCGAAGTGCCGCTTGAGAGAGGACAGGTAGGCGTGTTCGTGTTCGTTCGCGCTGGTCATGCGTCCGTTCCTTCGTGTGGGACCGATGCGGTGGCGTGTTCTCCGGCGGCCGAACCGATGAACCGCGCGCGGAGCGCCCCGGCGAGCCGGTGACGGATGTCGGTGGGCTCGGTGACCGGGCTGAGGAGTGCCCCGTGCCCGGTCCTCGGCAGGATGTGCAGCTCGGCGGAGCCGCCCGACTCGTTCAGGAGCCGGGCGTATGCGGTGACGTCGTCCCGGACGGGGTCCCGGTCGCCCACCGCGAGGACGGCCGGGGCCACGCCCGCGAGGTCTTCGGCGTCCAGCGGACTGGAGTGGAGCGTCCGGCCGTCGCGGAACACGGTCGGACGTGCGCCCCGATGGGCGCGCCAGGACTCCCGTAGCCCCTCGGCGGTGGGGAACGAGTCGTTGGTGCGGTAGGAGTCCGCTCGGCAGAGCGGGTCGAACGGGGGGTAGGCCAGGACCTGCATCGCGAGGGGTTCGCCCGCCTCGGCCTCCGCGACAGCGGCCGCGGCCGCGATCGTTCCCCCCGCGCTGTCCCCGCCCACCGCGATCCGCGTGGGCAGGCCGGACCGTCCGGCCAGGCTCCGGACCCAGGCGAGGGCGACCAGGACGTCCTCCACCGGAGCCGGGTGGGTGTGCCGCGGCGAGAGCCGGTAGTCGACGCTGACCACCAGGCACCCCGAGATCCGGGCCAGGGCGGCCGTCGCGTGGTGCCACTCCGCCGCGGACCCGCCGCGCCAGCTCCCACCGTGCGCCCACACCAGCCAGCCGACCGGGCGGCCCTGGACCAGGTGTACACGTGCTGGGACGGAGTGCCCGCCAGCCGTGGCCCGGACCGGTCGCCAGAACCGCTCGGTCGGTTGGAGGACGGGTGACGTCCGGTACCACGGGTCCGGAGCGGTCACGCCCCGACCCTCCTCGGGCTCCGCAGGAACAGCGCGCTCGTGAGCACCCCCACGAGGACCAGTCCCGCGTTGACCGCCACGGCCATGGTCAGTCCGTCCAGGATGGCCAGTGTCCCGGTGCCCACCATCGCCGACGTGGCGACGGCGCTCATGATCGGAGTGCCCATGGTGATGCCGACCTGCTGGGTCATGGTCGCCAGGCCGGTGGCCAGGCCCTGCTCATGGTCGGGCAGGCCTGAGGTCGCGGTCACCATGAACCCGACGATCACGAACATGTTGCCCACGCCGCCGACGAAGGTGGCGACCAGCAGCAGCCACATACTCGATTGCCCGGTACCCAGTCCCAGGAGGGCGAAGGTCGCCACGGCCTGTACCAGTCCGCCGATGATCAGTGTCGCCTTGGGCGAGCTCAGGCCGATGACCCTGGGAGCGAAGACACCGCCCAGGACGGTGCCGGCACCGAGGACGGCGAAGGACATGCCCGCCGCCAACGGGGTGAAGCCCAGGACGCGCTGCAGGTAGAGGGTCATCAGGAAGACCAGGGAGGTCTCCGTGAGGAAGGCGAGGAATCCGGCGATGTTCCCCCAGGCCACCGTGCGCCGACGCAGCACCCCGAGCGGCACGAGCGGGGCCTTCACCTTCCGCTCGACCAGGAGGAACAACACCAAGAGGACGACGCCCACGGCCAACGACACCAGGGAGGTCATCGAGGTCCAGCCGGCCTCGCCCGCCTGTGCCAGGCCGAAGACCACGGCCAGCAGTCCGCCGGTCACCAGCAGGGCGCCGGGGGTGTCCAGCTTCGGCCGGTCGGTGGGCAGGGACTCCTTGATCACGATGGGCGCGACGATCAGCACGGCCAGCGCCACGGGGACGTTGATGAAGAACGCCCAGCGCCACGACAGCAGGTCGGTCAGCAGGCCGCCCAGGATGGCTCCGGTGGTGAAGCCGGCTGACATCAGGGCACCGTTGAGTCCCAGTGCGCGCTCGCGCAGCGGCCCCTCCGGGAAGGAGGTGGTCAACAGGGACAGGCCCGCCGGGGTCACCGCGGCGGTGGCCAGGCCCTGGAACACCCGGGCCGCGATCAGGACCTCCGGAGAGGTGGCGATCCCGCCCACGAGCGAAGCGATCCCGAGGACGGCGAGTCCGACGAGGAACAGGCGGCGGCGTCCGAACAGGTCGGCGATACGGCCGAACAGCAGGGTGAAACCGGCGGCGCACAACGCGAACGAGGTGGCGACCCACTGGAGGTTGGCCAGGGTGAATCCCAGACCCTCCCCGATGACGGGCAGCGCCACGTTCAGGATGGAGAAGTCCACGGCCAACATGAACTGGGCTGACAGCAGGACGACGAGGATGACAGTCATGCGCGGGGTCAACCGCGTGGGGGGATCCTTCTCCGCACCCGAGACGACGGGATCGGTGTTCACCGACATGGTGGCGGGCCTCTCTCTTGGTTCTCCGACGACAGAAACCCTCGCGGGTGCCGGGGAGCGGAGCCAGAACTCTGTTGTGGGCAGCCCCGGGGAGGGTAGTCACGCCATGACCACCCTGGCGGGGCGCGCACGGGAAGCCGGTTCTCAACCGAAGCGTTCTCTGGAAGGTGACCGCCGTCCCGGGAGAGAAGAGGCTTGTATGACCCCCGCATCCGAACTCGGTGCCTTCCTCAAGAGCCGCCGCGGCGCGCTGCGCCCCGAGAACGTCGGCCTGGTGCCGCACGGTGACCGGCGCCGCGTCCCCGGACTCCGGCGGGAGGAGCTGTGCCTGCTGGCCGGGGTCAGCGTGACGCACTACACGCGGCTGGAGCAGGGGCGCAGTGCCAGGGCCTCCCGCGAGGTGCTCATCGCGATCGCACGAGCGCTGCTGCTCGACGACGACGAGACCGCGCACCTGATGGACCTCGCCTCCCCCGCGCCCCCGGGCCGGCCCAACCCGACGCGTCCCGAGCACGCCAGTCCGTCGGCACGGCAGCTCATCAACGCGATGACCCACATTCCGGCCCTGGTGCTCGACCGGCGCAACGACGTCCTGGCGTGGAACGAGCTCGGTCACGGACTGCTGGCGGGGCACATCGGTCTCGGTGACGTGGACAACCCGGCGCTACGACCCAACCTGACCCGGCTGCTGTTTCTGGACGAGCACATGCGGGAGCTGTACGAGGACTGGGCTGAGGAGGCCACCCTGGCCGTCGCGTCGTTGCGGCTGACGGCGGGGCGCCACCCCGACGACCGGCGCTTGGCCGAACTCATCGGGCAGCTGACCATGCAGAGCCAGGCGTTCGCGGAGCGGTGGGCCCGGCACCCGGTGCGGACTTGCACGTCGGGGACCAAACGGATGCACCACCCGGTCGCGGGAGGACTGGAGCTGGCGTTCGAGACGCTGCAGATCCCGGGGAGCCCGGGGCAGCGCATCATCGCCTACAGCGCGGAGCCGGAAAGTCCGTCGGAGAACGCGCTGCGGATCCTGGCGGGGGCGGTGGCGGAGGCGCCCACCGCCACGGACGTGCGCGGGGAAAGTGCTCCGGGGGCAGGGGAGCAGGTCGGGGCGAGGCCCTGATCCCTCGGGCTCAGGTCGGTGTGAGTGCTCGCGCCGGTAGCCGGTCGAAGCAGTAGGCGGCCGAGACGAGTGTGGCGTGGTGGTGCCAGCCCGGAAATGTCCGGCCCTCGAAGTCCAGGAGTCCGAAGCGGTCCTGAAGGTCCTGGACCGTCAGCAGGGCGGACTGGTAGACGGACGTGACGTCCAGCAGTTCGCCCAGCGGAAGTTCGGTCCTGTTCGTCAACCACATGCGGACGGGGCGGGTCGCCCCGCGCGGCCATTCGGCGAACAGACGGTAGGAACCGCCCTGCGGGGTGCTGTCGTCGAGCCGGACCAGGGTGGACAGCAGGCGGCGCCCGCCGTGGCCGGTGGCGGAGGCGTGTCCGCGCAGGAAAGCCGACCAGAGAATGTCCACGGCGCCGCGGGACCGGACCGGTGAGGCTGCCAGGGGCAGTTCCACCCGTTCCAGGACGGTGAGCACGAAGTCCCGGCGCCTGCGGGCCAGCCCTCGGATCAGACCCGTGGTGTCGGACGTGGTGCACACCTTGGCGACCAGCGGTGCGGGCGGGCAGTCGAGGGCCCTGGTGGCGTCGGCGAGGTGGAGCATCTCCGCCCACAGGGGCCGCGCCAGGGCGTCGTCCGGAACACGGGCGCCCCTGCGGAGCTCGTCGTCGCGTACCCACTGGTGTGGCAGAACGAGCCGCCAGTCGACGGGGACGGCGCCGTTTCCGCCGACGAGGAACAGCCCCATGCCGATCTGGCAGTTGATCGTACGTTCGATGGTGGGGACGAAGGCCCGGTGGACGCCGGGCGACTTCGCCCCCCGTTTGGGGATGAACGCGGGCACGAGCGCCCAGGCATGTGCTTCGCCCAGGTCGTGCACGCTCCGCGCGAGCTCGGCGCGCGCGGGTTCCCAGTCCCACGGGCTGTCGTTGACCAGGTGCCTTAACGAGTGCCGCACCCTGTCGGGCAGTCCGAGGGTGGAAGCGATGCGGTTGATCGACTTCTTGCCCGGTGTGGCGAGGATTCCCCGGATGTAGACGGTCGCCGACTGCCGCTGCGTGGGCCGGTTCATGTGCTGGAAGACGCGTTGAACGAAAGTCTCCAGCCGAGTCGTGTCGTCGTACTGGCCCCGTGGTCGCTCGCTCGGATGGCATCGGGTCAGCTGCGCCATGGTGGGTCTCCTCTTTCTGACGGAATCGCCCGCTTTTGCTTGAGCAGAGCTTTTCTTATCACCCGACGGAGAGAGAAAACAGACGGATTGTCCTGTAATGAACGGAAACGCACCGTGAGGAACAGCAGGCCACAGAGTCGGAGGGCTCAGCCCGTTTTCGCATCACAAGTGCGTACGGGCTGTTGTGGCCGAATCCGGACGTCCTCCGGAACGACGCCCGTGTGCCTCGGGTCGGGTGGCCGCCATCGTCATGCCGACCTGGGACTCTCGGTGGCACGGCCATCGGACGCCTGAATCACCTGTGTCATTTGTCACATGGACAGCGGGTGGAACCGTGGTCCACATCCGTAGACGAACGGTCATCAACCGCTTCCCAAGCGTTGCGCACGGCCCCGCCGCCCCGCCCCTGACACCTCCCCGCCCCGAGACGGGCGGGAGCGGAACAGGGCACGGGACAGCGGGCGCACCCCCGGATCCCGACACCGAAGCGGATGCACCCCCGGACCGCACCTCCGTTTTGCACAACAGTCTGTGGTGTCTGTAGGCTGGTCCCACGCAGGAGGATTCGCCTAGAGGCCTATGGCGCCGCACTGCTAATGCGGTTGGGGGGCAACCCCCTCATGGGTTCAAATCCCATATCCTCCGCGCTCCGACCTGGGGCTTCTCGCATCGCGCGAGCGAGGGAAGCCCCAGGTTTCTTCATGTCTGGGGGGTGGTTGGCACAGAATCCGTGCCAGCCGCGCACGCCAGCCACCCACGGCTCGCCGTCCTGGTCACTGACCTGCGAGGATGACTCTGCAGGCAGCTTGGGACCGAGGGGTGCCGCCAAAGGCGTGCGGTACCGTTCAGCTCTCCAGGGCCTCGATCCGAGCCAAATCCGGGCATTTTTGCACCAAGCGAGAGTGACCTGGGTCACAGAAAAGCGGCGAACGCCGTTCCTCGCTGTGCGTGAGACCCCTGGAGCTTCGAACATCCGATCGCATGATGAGGGATTACCCTGATCGTCGACCGAGGCGGCCTGCCGCTTACAGGCGCTCCAGAGGGCAAAACCGCAGGTCATCCAGCCCCTTCAACCTCTGGACGCAGGCAACACCCACTCGTTCCTGGCGCAGGTATCGGCGCCGCGGGCCATCGATACGCAGCGGCAGGGAGCATGACAAAGAGCACCTGCGCCCATGCTGCGCAGGCGTAGACGCCGTGCGCTCCGAGTGGAGACGTCGAAGCGGCTGGGCCAGCACTGATACAGGTCAGAGGCACCATCGCTGGTTGGGCAGGTACCTTAGCTGCACCATTGGTTTGCTCTCCAAGGCCGGACGAGGTGAGCTTTTAGCCTCCAGGTGAGGCGCCCTTCGAGGCTTGGAGCGTCAAGCCGCGCGGCGAGGAATAACTCCTGTCACCGCTTCAGCAGCCACCTGGTCGTGCTTGGGCATCACGTGGACGTAGGTGTCGGCGGTGTACTTGTAGTTCCGGTGCCCGAGCATTTCCGAGATCACCTTCAGGTCCGTTCCGGCAGCCAGGGAAAGGCTCGCCGCGCAGTGCCGAAGGTCGTGGATTCTAACTGGCGGCAATCCCGCCTCTTGAGCCAGATCTCCCAGCTTCCTCCAGAGCTGTTGGCGAGTGATCCTCTTTCCGTCCTTGTCAGTGAACACATGGCCCGCGTCCGCCCACTGCTTTCCGGACATTCCACGCTCGCGCTTTTGAGCTCGACGCCATTTCTTCAGTAGCTCAACGTTCGCTTTACCCAAACTGATGGTGCGCTGACTGCGCGGAGTTTTGGTTCCATGGATGGCAACCTTTCCCGAATCTTCCAGGACCATGTCGCTCCACTTGAGGTTGAGCATCTCCTGGCATCGAGGGCCACGGGTCAACGCTAGATGAAACAGGGATATGTCGCGGTCTTCTGTTTTTTCAATCTGGTCGAGGAAACGTCCCGCTTGTTTCTCGGTCCAGGCCATAACGGAAGAAGGCTTTTCTCCGGTGCGGCGCCAGAAGTCGATGTTCTCCGGGGTCCATACCAGAGCGCGTCGGTAGGACAGCCGCGGCAGGGACACGTACTGGGCGGGGTTGTGGTTGAGGAGCCCGGTCTTGCAGGCCTGGGTCAGAGCAGACCTGATGACCGCGTGCACCTTGTGGATGCGCCCTGGGCTGGATGGTGTCCAGACCGCCTTGACTGAGGTCTGTCCCCGTGCCGCTTGAAGGCGCCGCCTGAGCTTGCGCTCGTAGGGGTCCAGCTCGGAGTTGGGCTTGGTACCCATGGCCGCGTAGAGGCGGTTGAGGTGCTAGCAGGTGAGGTCGGTGAGTTTGATGTTCCCGAGGGCTGGTGCGATGAACAGTCGCCAGACGGTCTCGTAGTCGTTGTAGGTACTGACCGTCCAGCCGGGTTTGCGGAGCTCCAGCCATCCCTGAACGTGCTCGGAGACGGTCTGGTAGGGCACGTGGGGTACCAGCCCGATCCTGGTCCGGGCGATGGCGGCTGTGACCGCTGCTCGAGCCTGTCTTTGGGTGTCGAAGGGGCCCAGCCGGCCCTGGCAGCGCTCTCCCTTTTCCATGGGCTGGCTATAGCGTGCATACCACTTGCCGTGTGCGGGGTTGGCCCACTTGGGACACTGGCCCTGACGGTAGGGACGCTTTGTCTCGGTATCCCTGCACCAGCAAAGTCGGTTGACGCTACCGCGCACTTGGTGCCCTCCGTTTTCGTGTGTGGCCGTTGGGTTGTCGCTTCGGTGGACGATTATGGCAGACACGGTATGTGAGGGGCTGTGCTCTGCGGCGGGGGCACTCGATACTTCCCCGTGCTCTCCCTCGGGGCGTTGGGCTCTCGGCCGTGGGAGCTGGGGCGTCTGTCTTCTCTGGGGGTCAATCCTCAAGGTTGAGGATGTCATCCGAGAAGTTACACTCACCGCGCGAGTGCATTTTAGGCGAGCTGCAACAAAGAGGACTGCCTTTGAAGTTATCAAAGAGGAATGTTGCATCGCTTGAATAGGGGGAATAACAGGCACTGGCACATCACCCCCCCCCCCGCTTGCTGGAGGTTGCACCATCAACGGGAGCTTCTTTCGAACGTGTTTTTGCCGGAACCCGCAGACGAAGAAGCCCTACCGGAGAGGGGAGTGCCCGAAATTCAAACGGGCCGGGCACGCACAGTGGTATGGGCGCTACAGCGCACCTAGCGCAGACGGTAAGCGTAACCAACCCAGGGTGGGGCCCTTCCGCACCCGCGCCGAGGTCGAGGCGGCGGTCCGAGCCGAGATCCTGCGCACCAGTCTGGGCGGTCTCCCCTGCGCCTACAAGGTCACCGTGGCCGAGTACTTCCAGGATTGGCTGGTCCGCAACAAGCCGAGGCTGGTCAAGAACTCGTTCGAGGACTACGCACGCATCATCGACCACCTGCTCATCCCGGCCGTGGGCGAGCTCAAGCTCGTCAAGCTGCTGCCCCCGCATCTGCAGGCCCTCTACCTGGTCCTGGGCGCTCAGAACATGGTGGCCAACGACCTGGTCCCCGCCATCACCGAACGCTTGGCTGCAACCAGGACCCACGGTGGCGCACGTAAGCTCCAAGGCACCTGGCAGTACCCCCTGAGCGCCAAACGCATCCGCAAGGTCCACGCGGTCATCAGCTCGGTACTGACGGACGCGTGCGAAAAGGGATTGATCGTCACCAACCCCGCCACCCACACCGGTCTCCCTCCGGTGGCGAAAGAGCCGCCCATGATGTGGACCCAGGCGCGGGTCGATGCCTGGCGGGAGACCGGCCAGAAGCCGGCCAAGGTCATGGTGTGGATCACCGAGCAGTGCGTGGCCTTCCTACACCACCTAGCCGAGGTGGGTGATCGCTACTTCGCGCTGTATCAGCTGGCGATGAGCCGCGGCCCCCGGTGTGGTGAGCTGTTGGGGCTGCGGTGGCCCGACGTCGATCTCAATGCGCCGGGTTCCTTGACCATCCAAGGCACGAAGACAGAGCGCAGCCGCCGCACCATCCACCTGGGGCAGGCCAACGTCGTGGCCCTGCGCCACTGGCGCCATGCCCAACAGCGCGAGCGCGAGCGGAGTGGTCTGCTGTGGACGCACAGCGGGCTGGTCTTCACCGATCCGTGGGGCAAGCGGGTCAGCCGCCACACCCTGCGAGAGCGCTTCCTCCACCTGTCGGACGAGGCTGGCCTGCCTCCGATCCGGTTCCACGACCTTCGGCACTGCGCCGCGAGCCTCACGCTAGCCGCGGGCGCGGACATGAAGATCATCTCCGACACGCTCGGGCACAGCAGCTATGCCTTCACCGCTGACGTCTACACGAACGTGATGCCCTACAACGACCACCAGGCCGCAGAAGCGGTCTTCACCCTCCTGGGCCGTGAACCTGCCTGAACTCTCCCCTAGCTGTACGTGGTGGAGGGGGTGAGCTGTACCGGGACGAGGGAGGGTGCACGTGGGTGTACCGCCTCGACCGCAGGAGACACACCCTTCGGCGTCGCCTCTACCGTGGAACGGTTGAGCCCAGGTGCTGTTGGTGAACTGGATTGTGGTGTTGTATCCGGGCCGTCTCACGGCTTTCGGTGGCGACTCAGCCGAGGCAAGAGACCCGGTCTGCCAGGGCGAGGCCGACCGGGGTGGAATCCAGGTCGGTCACGAGAGAGTGGAGCCGTTGCCGTGTGGTGGCTCGAAGCGACCCGGCGGGAACAGCATCGAGCACACTTTCGCCCAACGAAGCTGCATCGCGCACATGGTGCTGAGCGGCCAGGGCTCGTGCATGCACAGTCACAGCAGCCGCCCACCCGGGCGAGCCCGAGCGTTTGAGGGCCGCTGACGTTTGGGCGTGTTCGACCGACCTGGCCGGGTTGAGTGAGAGGAGTGCTTCGGCCAAGTGCAGCTCGAACTCAGCTCGGTCGAACCCGAACCGGCCGGGAGCATCCTCCGCCCGGTCCATCTCGCGCTGGGCCTGGGCGGTGTTCGCGAGGAGCTCGTCGGTGCGTCCGAGGGCGGCCAAGGGGCGCAGCCGGCACCAAGCGTTGATCTGCGCCGTGCGTAGCGGTGTGCTCGCCAGATGTGCGGCCTGCTCAGCCAGTTCGAGAGCGTCGGTCGACCGGTTCTGGGCCATGACGACCATGGATTGGGCGCCCAGGGCCCATGTGGTTAGGAAGGTGTCGCCCACGTGCTCACCCACGCGGGCAGCGGTGCCCAGGTGGATCAGGGCGCCTGTGGGGTCCTGGGTGTGGTGGGCCAGATTGCCCAGGAGGGCGGACATCCATCCCAGTACTCGTTGGATGTCGGTGTCGGTGCTGCCCATCAGCAGGGCTCGGCATCGGGAGACCTCGGCCGCGAGTACCCGTGGTGGAAAGTCGCTGTAGCGCT
Organism: Nocardiopsis quinghaiensis; assembly: GCF_008638365.1. GTDB lineage: Bacteria > Actinomycetota > Actinomycetes > Streptosporangiales > Streptosporangiaceae > Nocardiopsis > Nocardiopsis quinghaiensis. The sequence goes on from NZ_VWVU01000006.1 coordinate 249,563, forward strand.
GCTCGTAGAAGTTCAGCGCGTGTTGGGCGAGGTCCCCGGTGGTGTCCTGGCTGTGCAGGGTGATGCTGTCGGCGATGGCCGTCAGCTCGGGGTACTCGGGGGGCATGTGGTGCTCCTGTCGCGGCTGCGGTATGGGGTGACCGTACCAACCGCGGCCATAGGTGGGGAGGGGAACACCCAACCGTGTTGTGGGGACCCCGTACACGCGTGCCAGGTCATGGAGATAGTCGGGTCCGGGGCGCGCCTGGCCGTGTTCCCACCGGCACAGCATGGCGGTGGTCAGACCGGGCGGGGCGAGTCCGTCGGTGAGGTAGAGATCGCACACGGCCTCGACCACGTGGCGGCGTGACCACCCGTAGGCCAGCCGCCAGGCCTCCAACGGGGTGATGGGCAGGTGGCGGGTGATCTGGTCGGTGATGGCGGTGATGGTGGCGCCGTGGCGTTGCTGGTCGGCGCGGATGCGTGAGGCCTCGCGGGCGAGCTGAGCGCGGGTGGAGCGGCTGACCTTCACCTCGAAACTCCTGGAGGTCGGGTCAAGGACCTTACCCATCCAGGGCCCGGCGCAAGATTGCCTCTTGAGTCAATGTCCCCGTGCCGCAGGCGCATTGATCCTCTTGGTAGAGCGGTCGTTTCCTGGGTTCATAGCCCCCACGGATTCGCCGCGGGGCGCAGAACGGAAGAGGTGACCCATGACCGCGACCGTCGAGACCGTGGCCGCACCGTCCACGACCCGTGACCCCCGTGCGTTCGTTTCCCCTGAGGTGTGGGAGCGGCAGATCCTCCTGCTCACCCGCGACCACCCCTGGGACACGGTGATGGCCCAGCGGTGCTTCGGCCAGGCCGTGGCGTACCTGATCACCGCGATGGAGAAGTGGGGCCAGGGCCTGCAGATCGGCTGCGGTCCGCTGGTGGACATCGCCGTGCACGGGTTCATCCTAGACACGGTGAACTACCGCGAGTTCTGCGCCACCCACTTCCAGGGCCGCTTCCTGGAGCACGTGCCCGAGATCGCGTTCAAGTACGACAGGACGGTGGAGCGCACCGCCCGCGTCATCGAGGCCAACGGGTTCGCCGTGGACTGGCCGCTGTGGGACCGGGACGCGGCCAGGTGCTCACCGTGCCACCCCGGAAGCAACTGCCACTAGCTCCCCGACCCCAGCCAGGGCTGCCACACCACAGGTGAGTCTTCACGGTCGGTGTGGTGGCCCTGCACGCGTTCCCCTGCGCCTGAGAACAGGTCCGCGCTAGCGTGAGCCGGGTCCTGTCACCCAGACCGCAGGGGACCTGTCATGGCCAACCCGACCTCCACCGTGCCCGAGTACTGGGACCGCTACGCCAGCGGCGTCACCGCTGACACTGCCCTGGACACGGCTTTCGGGTGGACGCAGTGGGACGACCACGGGCCCGGACGCGAACTACTCGAGAGCCCTGCCACGGCGTTGGAGCTAGGGTGCGGCCGTGGGGTCGAAGTCGCCGCGCTAGTCCGTGACGGAGTCAAGGCCGAAGGCATCGACATCTCACCCGTACAAGTGCAGCAGGCACGCGAGCGGTGGGAACCCTTGGGGGCTCTCTTCCACCAGGGCGATGTGTGCGACTTCCTGGCAAGCACCGAGCAGCAGTGGGAGGCGATCTACTCGGTGTGGGGCGCAGTGTGGTTCACCGACCCGGGTGTGCTGCTGCCTATGGTCCATGATCGGCTGATGCCGGGCGGCCGGCTGGTGTTCGCCCATGCCGAACCGGTGCCGGGCGCACATGGGCCGCAGGGCATGTACGGGGGCGGGTTCCGCGGGCGGCGGGTGTGGCTGCACCAGTGGGCCGCCCAGCCCCAAGAATGGGAGGAGCTTCTGCGCACCGCGGGCTTCGAGCACGCGCAGATGTGGGTGGAACCAGCTCCCGAGGCTGACCATGTGGGCACCCTCATCGGGGTGGCGCACAAGAGCCTGTAGCCAGTTTCGGGCAAACCAGCCACGCACCGGCCCCAAGTGTGGGTCTGAAGATCATTTTCGAGACGCTCGGGAACTGCAGCTTCTTCTTCACAACTGACGTTCACCCGAACAAAACGACCTACAACGACCGCCTCCACCGAGCCGAATCAACTTCAGTTGCGCTCGATGACCGGGTGCACCTCACTCCTTTACGTAGACGGCCTGTTCGAGGACGTTGAGATGCCAACCCCATCTGGACGTGCTTGATAGCGCTCATCCTTCAACGTAGACGGCCCCGTTCGAGGGACGTTGAGACCTGCGGACAGTCCATGGACACGCACATGCCGCCCGAGCCTTCAACGTAGACGTCACCCTCAAGGACGTTGAGACGCTGTGACCGTGGTCAACCTGTGGAAAAACCACAACCTTCAACGTAGACGTTCCGCTCGGAGACGTTGAGACGAGTGGCTGCACCGCGACCTGCCCCTGTCGGGCGTCCTTCAACGTAAATGCCCCGCTCGGTGGCGTTGAGACACGTGGGGCCACAGCGAAACCGCCCTGGCCCCGTCCCTCCAACGTAGACACCCTGTTCGGGAGCGTTGAGACGGCTTTCGTCCACCGGTAGAGCATGTGATTGTCGAGCTTCAATTTAGACGTCCCGCTCAAGGACGTTGAGACCAGCGGACCACTTGCTGTACGTCTTCGACGAGGCGCTTCAACCTAGACGCCTTGCTCGAGGGCGTTGAGACCGGGCCCGGGTCGGGTCCTGCCACCCAGGTGGATCTTCAACGTAGATGGCCCACCCAGGGACGTTGAGACACGTCACCAGCTGGCACACCACCTCACCCAGGAATCTTCAATGTAGACGCCCCGGTTGGAGGTGTTGAGACCCCTCTAGAGAGAGGAGACGTGTGCAGCCATGTAGGCCTTCAATGCAGACGCCCCGCTCGGAAGCGTTGAGGCGAGATGGTGGGTGTGGTGAGGTTCTCTCCGGCTTCCCTTCAATATAGACGCCCTGTTTGAGGGCGTTGAGACGGAGTCGGGCACACGGCCGGCACGCTGATGGGCGTGCTTCAACGTAGACGCCCCAATCAGAAGCGTTGCGACCTCCCGGTGGAGGAGGGACAGATCGTAGGAGGCGTTCCTTCAACGGTGGACGGCTCCCGAAGAGCCGTTGAGACACCCGCGTGCGGGCGAGGTGGACTTGTACATCGCGAACCTTCAATGTGGACGGCTCCCAAGGAGCTGTTGAGACCGGGCGGAAGCTCGGGCTCGACAAGTACAAGACGCAGCTTCAACATAGACGCCACCTACAGAGCGTTGAGAACGTCAGCAGCGGCGCCAGTGTGGTGACGACCGCGGTCCTTCAACGTAGACGCCCCTCACGGAGCCGTTGAGACTGGCAACCACGAAACCGGACGACCCGTGGCACTGGCTCCTTCAACGTAGCCCTACGCGAGAACATTAAGACACGGCGCTCGATGGAGCGCTGGGATATGCCCCTGGATCTTCAAACGTGGACGCCGCTGCGCGGGCGTTAAAACTGTCTTCTTTCGGTCATCTTCAGAAGTCTCTTGGATGCTTCAACGTAGACGCCCCGCTGGAAGGCGTTGAGACTTGGATCAGTCCTGCCCGTCGGCACACGGCCAGCACCTTCAACGTAGACGCCCTGCCTGAGGGCATTGAGACGTGCACTTCCTGCTTGAGGTCGTTCGTCCACATGAGCCTTCAACGTAGACGCCCTACTTGAGGACGTTGAGACGGAGTCGGGTACACGGCCGGCACGCTGATGGGCGTGCTTCAACATAGACGCCCCGCGTAAGGGCGTTGAGACGACCAGCGGGAAAGCACACCGCGGTCCCATCCGGCACTTCAATGTAGACGCCTTGCTTGAGAGCGTTGAGACTCCTCCACGGTGGTGCGCCCGGGAATGCTCGGAGTGCTTCAACGTAGACGCCCTATTCGAGGGCCTTGAGACCTGGATGACGGCGGACCGCTGAACGGCCTGGCGCAGGCTTCAACGTAGACACCCTGTTTGAGGACGTTGAGACTGCATGGGAGCCCCTTCAGGAGCGACCTCGGAGAACCTTCAACGCAGACGCCCCGGTTGAGGGCGTTGAGATTAGTAGCGCAGGCGCAAGTGACTAGTTCCTTGGCGCTTCAACGTAGACGCCCTGCCGGAAGGCGTCGAGACCTGGTCCTGCGCGGACCCCGAGCGCCAGGTTCGGCTGCTTCAACGTCGACGTCCTGCTTGAGAGCGTTGAGACCACAGGCGGGACCACCACCCAACCAGGCCTGGAACCTTCAACGCAGACGCTCTACCTGAGAGCATTGAGACGTCCTGCGTTCCCTGTACGTGTGCTGGACCTGCAGGCTTCAACGCAGACGCTCTACTTGAGGGCGTTGAGACGCAATGCGTCACGGCGCGGAGATCGACGTGACCACGCTTCAACGTAGACGCCCCGCTGGAGGGCGTTGAGACCTGCTGCCGTTGGCGATGCGGACTAGGCCGGTACTCCTTCAACGTAGACGCCCTGCTCAAGGGCGTTGAGACAGCCAGCTGGATGAGGTAGGCCTCCTCCTCCAGCGGCTCGCTTCAACGTAGACGACCCTGAGGGGACGTTGAGCTCTGCAATCGAAGCCGTGGATGCCAGCGCCATGGCCCCTTCAAGGTAGACCTCCTGCGCGAGGGCGTTGGGACGAGCTGGGCGAGGTGTCCGAGATCGAGAACGCAGAGCTTCAACGTAGACGCCCCGTTTGAGGGCGTTGAGACTCTAAGACCGCCATCATGCCGGGCCCAGCCTCCACCCCGCTTCAACGTAGACGCCCTGTTTGAGGGTTTTGAGACCTGCACCGGTACCCGTTCGTGGCGGTGGTCGGGTTCCTTCAACGTAGACGCCCCGCTCAAGGGCGTTGAGACTTGCCGCGGCGGCACGCTGAACAGGTCTGGACGTGGCTTCAACGTAGACGCCCTGCTTAAGAGCGTTGAGACAGCAGCGACCCGAGGGATCAGGCTTGCCGGTCGAACCTTCAACGTAGCCGCCCCGATTGAGGGCGTTGAGACCATCACCGGTCTCGCAGTGTCCTTCGAGCCGCTGTGGCTTCAACGTAGACGCCCTGCCTGAGGGCGTTGAGGCAGCCAGTGCGTCGGGCTGTCCGGGTTGGTGGTGCCGCTTCAACGTAGACGCCCTACTTGGGGCGTTGAGACATCCGCTACACCCTGTGGGCGCACGCGATCGAACTGCTTCAACATAGACGCACCGCTTAAGGGCGTTGAGACGTGTGCCATGTTCATCAGCTGGCTTTTCGCTCAGGCGCTTCAACGTAGACGTCCTGCTGGAGGGCGTTGAGACTCCAGGGCCAACAGAGACGAGCGGACCGGATCCGCGCTTCAACATAGACGCCCTACTTGAGAGCGTTGAGACTACAGGCGCACGACGGCGTCGGCCACACCTCGCTTGCTTCAACATAGACGCCTTGCTTGAGAGCGTTGAGACAAGATGCCCGACGATCCTCACCCGGCCAAGTGGCTGCTTCAACGTAGACGCCCTGCTTAAGGGCGTCGAGACGGTTCCGCGTAGATGATGGGTTCCACAGTCACCCGCTTCAACGTAGACGCCCTACGAAAGGGTGTTGAGACTCGATGGGGTTCCACGGGAGCCACCGGGCGAGGGTGCTTCAACGTAGACGCCCCCTGCGAGGGCGTTGAGACCGGCCGGTGCGATCACCAAGCTGGGTGACGAGGTGGAGCTTCAACGTAGACGCTCTCCTTGAGAGTGTTGAGACTCGCGCACAAGTCGCACAGCGCATGCATCGACTACTGGCTTCAACGTAGACGCCCCGCTTGAGGGCGTTAAGACAGCCTACGAACAGGCAGAACGTCAGAGAGGGACTGAAAGGTTACCTCGCAGCGACCACAAGGCAGGCGTTTTGTGCGGTTTTGTGGTTGGGAACCTCCCGGGAATAAGGCGGGTACTTGGGGTTCGCGTCTCAGAGCAGATCGACGGGCATGGGTGTGAGCACGCCTGCGGACTTGCCCCCCGGGATGGGGCGGCGGTGCGCCGCAGCGACGGTGAGCACCCCCAGCGGGACCAGGCCCTTGCGGTCCACGCGGGGTGTCGGTTGGTCGGCGGGTGGGGGTGTCAGGTTCGGATGTGTGAGAAGGACTTGGACACTGTCCAGGTCCAAGGGGTGTTCCCACACGGGCCAGATCATGATGCGCTGCCGGTTGTAGCGGTAGCACAGGCCCGAGCGTAGGTATCTGCCGTCGCCGGACAGCGGCAGCAGCGGCAGGGCTTGGGTGGCCAGCCAGGTCGCGCCGGGCACCCCGCTGGGTGTGGAGACGCCGGTGGTGGTGTCCACCGCGGTGCGGATGGCCCGGTGATCGAGGTTCTCCCCGGTGCACCCCTCCAGGCGTTGCCACCCGGTGAGGGCCTGGTGCAGGACCTCGGGATCTTTGAGGACCAGTCCCAGGGGTTTGGAGAAGAACGTGGCGGCTTTCTGCCCGCCGGCGGGGGCCATGAAGGGCGTGAGTACGACGCGGCCGTCGTTGTCGGTGGCCAGGTCGGTGACGATGGTGTGCACCCAGGCGGGTGCGTGTTCGCCTCCCAGCTGACGGGCCCGAGCGCGCAACTCGTGTAGGTGGTGACGGGGAACGCGCAGGGGGTCCTTGCCGACACCGATCTGGGGTGGCCAGGCCGCCTCCACCCGCGGCAGAGCCCCTTGGGTGGGGATGTCCTGGACGATGCGGCGCAAGGCGGCGCTGATCTGTTCCACGTTGCCCAGTGGGCTGGTGATCTGCGCAGTGGCCAGGAACGGGTCGAACGAGAGCCGTACGTGGCCTGGGCCGAGATGGTCGTGGAGCAGGCGCAGTACGCCCAGGCTGGTGAGGAAACCCAAGGGGTCGCGTCCGTCCAGGGCTGGCAGCGCCACCGTGTGTGTCCCACCTGTGGGGGTGGGGGTGGGGGTGGGGTGCTGGTGTGGTTGTGGTGTGTGCGTGGTGGTGGTGACCGGTTGTCCGGCCGAGCACCACATGTCGGCCATGCGCACCACCGCTTCCAGCAGGGTCAGCCTCCACCGGCCATGCGTGTCGTTGAGACGGGCGAAGCGGGCTGGGGAGCGCCAGTCCAGCAGGTCCGCGGTGTCCACCGTGCTACCGGTTGCCGGGAGCGGCACCTGGATGGGCGCGGGGTCGGGTACCGGGGGCAGCAGGGGACGGGAGTGGCCGTGGTGGGAGGCCACCAGGTGCAGCACCAGGTCCCGCATCTGCCCGTCGAGACCGTGACGATCCAGGTGGTGTTCGGCGATGCGCGCGGAGAGCCCCTCATGGCGTGTACCGGGCGGGTAGCCCGAAGCCTGTAGCGCCTGTTCACGTGCGGTCGCGTCGGTCGGAGCCTGGAGCGACTTGGCGAGCACCCGCCCTACCTGCGCCTGGGCGGCGGGCAAGGGCAATCCGCCGCGCAGGATCGTCTGGAAACGGGGGTCGCGTTTGCCCTCGTCGTGGTACAGGCCCGCCAGGTAGACGGCGTGTACCTCGGTCTGGGTCAGGCCGATGTTGCGGGCAAAAGCCGCAGCTTGGCGGGCGACCTGGGCCTGGTGCTCGTCCAGCCACACCGGTTCGGTGTCGGTGGTGGTGGAGGCCGAGACCTCGTCGGTGTCGCCGCCACGCAGCGCTTTGCGCATGGACAGGACGATGCGTCCCTGCAGCCCGGTGTCCTCGCTCGCTTGAGGAAGGACCTTGACGAGTAGGGTGCCGTTCTCGGCGGCTTGGGCAAGCAGGGTCAGGTTCGTGGCCAGTGGGTGGCGCAGGTCGTGTGCGTGCACGAGCGCGCGCAGCCGCCTCAGGGGGGCGCGGTAGTCGCCTGGCTCGGGGGCCCGGCCGGTCTCCTCGAACGCGTCTTGGACGGCGAGCAGCTCTTCGAGTACTTGCCGTAGGGCCCGTGCGGGTTCGCTGGCATCGTCCGCTTCGACCAGGCCGACGGTGTGGATCAGGCGCTGGTCCAGACGCACAACCGGGAAGCCGCGGCGCGAGGCCAAGTCGGCCACGTCCACGACCGGGCCGGTGTGGTGCTGGGGCGCCCATCCGTAGCGGTCGCATCCGCCGAAGGCGCTGGGCAGGATGAGAGTGTCCCCCGGGCGGGCCTGTTGCAGGGTGATGCGTTCCAGGTCGCGGTGGCCGCGGTAGCGCAGCACGAACTCCTGCTCGGCCACCTCCTCCACCTCGGGGGCGGGGGCTGTTTCAAGGTCGGCGACCTGGCCGGCCGCGACATGGTTGCGGTTGCGCCAGCGGCGCAGTGCGGCCAGGGAGACCTGTAGTTGTTCGTCGCTGCTGGGCGGCACCAACCGTAGCCGCTCAACCACCGTGGAGGCCACCTGCCCGGTGTTCGGGTCCAGGCAGGTGGCGGGGTCGATGTCCTCGCGCCAGAGCACGGTGACGTCGGGGTCGCGGGTGTCGAGTCCGTGCAGGAACGGCGCCACGGGTGGGTCGGTCACGGGGGTGGGGCTGGTGTGTTCCCAGGACCGCAGCACCCCGGGGTGCATCACCGGGGGTGCCTTGGCCGGTTCGCGCAGGGCGGCCCGCTCCTCATCACTGGCTTGGGCGAGCAGGTCCTTGAGGGCGGTGGGTGAGACCGCGATCCCGGTGCCCAGCTCCTCAACGACGCAGGCCCGCTTGGGCTGGGTGGCCAGGGGCGGGCACAGGCGGGACAGGAACCGCCAGGTGCCCGCCCGTGCGGTGCCGTAGACGGGGTCGTCGTCTTCCACGGAAGGGTCGTGGACGATGACCGCGGGAGCACGCCAGTTCCACCCGCCACCAGCGGCGGGTGCTTCGCGGGTTTCGGGGGTGCGGGCCAGCCGTCCCAGGCGTTGGATGAGCGCGGCCATGGACGCCGACTCGCTCACCAGCACATCGGCGTCGATGTTGGCGCCCACCTCCACCGTCTGGGTGGCGACCACGTACAACGGCTCGCTCTCACGGCCGCGCTCACGTTTGACCTGGATGCGGTCGTAGAAGGTGTCCATGAGGCGTTGCCGGTCCACGGGGCGGCTGCGCCCGATCAACAACACCCCCTGCTCAGAGGCCACACGCTGATCGGCCAGGGTGGTGAAGACCGCGCGGGCCCGCGCGACGGTGTTGCACACCACCAACACCACCGGCCCGGCCATGGGCTGCGCTGCAGCCAACGCCTGGGCCCAGGCGGCGAGCTGGCCGGTGATGACCTGTGAAGCGTTCTTCTTGGTGACCTTCTCCGGTTCGACCAAGTGCATCCACCGCGGCGAGGTCAACCGCAGCGAGGCCACCGGGTGGACGTGGTCGGCGCCGTCGATGGAGTGCACGCGGCGGGCGGCACCGTCGGTGACGGTGGCCGACATCTGCACCACACGCGGCCGGGAGAGCCGGTCCGCGGGTTGGTCGGCGGTGGCGGCGTCGATACTGGTGAGCATGGCCTGGGCTAGGTGGGCCTCATCGACCAGGATGAGACTGTCGGTGCCCACCAGGGCCGCGTCGATGGGGCGCAGCCGGTTGGAGACACCGTAGCCGCGCAGGAACAGGCGTGAGCCGATCTGGTCGACGGTCCCCACCACCAGGGCGTGGCGGTCGGGGCGTTGGATCCACTGCCAGGACCAGGTGGTGCCGCCCCGCATCCGCGTGACCTCCACGACTGGGCCCTGGTCCTCGCTCTGGCGCAACCGGTCAGCGATCGCCGCCAGGACGGCCATGTCGGCGGCGGTGCGGTCCGAGTCTGGGGGTGTGTGTCCGTTGAGCAGGTCAGCGATCACTCTGGCGTGTTCAAAGGCCTCGTCCACCACCAGGCGGCGGTCGACGATGAAGAACACGCGGCGGCGCCGGTCGGCCGCCCCGGCCGCGGCAGCGTAGAGGGCGATGTCGAGCAGGCTGGTCTTGCCCAGCCCGGTGGGCACGTCCACGGCCTCGGGCCAGTCCTCACCTTCGAGGAGCCGGTCAGCGAGGGCGGCCTGCCAGGGGAAGGGGCCGTGGCCGTGCACGGCTGTGAAGAACGCGGTGAACGTGGGCAGTTCAGCCAAGGACATGAGCGACCTCCTCCAAGCGGGCGCGGTCATCAGCCGGGGTGTGGGGGCGGGCGGTGGGGCGGGGTTCGAACAATCCCAGGCCCAGGTAGCGCATGGAGCCGACCAGGACGGGCCCCACCACGGGTTCGGGGAACTCGATGCGGGCGTGCAGCACCCACCGCCGGGGCCGCCCCGCGGGGTAGGTGCCTGTGCGGGGGCGCAGCATCGCCCCGGGTGTCAGCGGCGCCTGGGAGACCTGCACGTGCGAGGGGGCGGGGTAGCCCGCGGTCACCACGGACTGGGCGATGCTGTCGGTGGGGTCGCTGTTGCGGCGCACGAACCGGTCCAGCATCAGCGGGGTCGCGCTCACCCACACCCGCGAGCCCGTTCCGGGGGCGCTCCAGCGGGCCGGGTTCAGCGCCTTGGTGTTGGAGGCCCCCGTCTGCAGCGTGAGGGGGAAGATGGGCCCGTAGCCGCGGTTGAGGTGGGTCAACGGCTCCTCCACCAGGGCCCGGCGCACCGCCTCAGCGGCGTCGGGGTCCACCTCGTGGGGCAGCACCACCGCCAAGCCGTGTAGAGCACCGCGGGCGTGGCGGTGGCCGACCTCGGGCAACCCCACAAAGCCCACGTGGTGGCGGCCCGGTTCGGCGTGCCCGGACACCTGCCCGGGGATGTCCTGGCCGATGCGCGCCATCACCGTGTCGCGGAGCTTGTCGGTCAACGTCAACAGCTCACCGGAAGCGGGCAGCACCACCTCGGGCCCGAAGGCGAAGACCAGCATCGTCCCGAACGGGCCCCGCACCACCTCGGGCTCTTCCACGCTGGGGGCGTCAGGGGTGGTGTAGCCGATCGTGCGGCGCACATCCCACGCACTACCCCCCTGCTCAAAGGCTCGGTCCAAAGCGTCCAGGTAGCCCGGGTAGGGCACACCCAGCGATGTGGTGGCCCGCTCGCCCAACGCCACCGGCGTGTAGGGGGTCCACTCCGGCCGCAGAGTGGGGGTGGTGTGGACGCGGATGGCGACGGTGCTGGTGGACCGCCCGAGGTAGGGCACCTTCCACGCCAGCTCCGCCAACGCCTTCTCCACCTGCGCTGGCGGGTCGGACTCGGTCCACACGAACGCGAACTCGCCTGTGTCCGGGATGCCTGAGACCCGGGTGAGCGGGGCGGTGGTCCGCCCGGGCAGGGACTGGCTGCCGCCCTTGCCCGAGGTCTTGTTGGTCACCGCATACCCATCCGAGCGAAACCGCGCCTGCTCAGGCAGGTTTCCCGCCCACACCTGCGGCGGCCCCTGATTCTCCAACCACACCAGGGCTCGGCGTTCCTCCTCGGTGGGGGCCGAGGCCACCAGCGCGCAGAACAGCCGGGAGGGGGCGGGGGGCCATTCCACGTTCTCGCGCCACCCATCGGCGGCGTCATAGCGGCCCTGAAGGAGCCGCACACTCATCACCAACGGCACAGGACTACTCCCCCGACTCGTCGGACTTGGCCACCGAGTACTCGATGGCCTTGGCCAGCGCCGGCACCGGCTCCAGGGCGATGGCCTCCTGGGACATGGTGATACCGGCCTTGGCGGTGCGCTCGCACAACTCGTGGAACACCTCGATCGCCTCACCCACCCCCAACGCGATCTCTTCACGCATCTCGCCCTCTCCCTCGAAGACCAGGCGCTGGCCGGTGTGGACCAGGTCGCAACCCGAGCGCAGCCACACCGAGGGCCCACCGAACGCCAACCGGTCCCCGGCCAACGCCAACGCCGCCAGCGTGGCCCGCGCCAGACGCACCGCCTCCACCGGAGCATCCCCGAAGCGCAACCGTGCCAGCGCGGCCATCGACAACCACCCCGCGCGCCGAGCGCTGGTGATGGACACCCCGCCGTGGGCGGGGTTGGGGGCGATGTTGCCGTGGCCGCGTTCGCTGAGCTTCTCGCCCTTGGTCTTGGCCTTCTTCTCCCCCGGGATCATGAACTCCCAGTCATCCCTGGTGGAGTCCTTGACGGCGCCGGTGAGGTTGACCGGGTCCATCCGGCCGCCCTGGCGTTGGCCCAGGCGGGGGTCAAGACCCACGATGGAGGAGGAGTAGGCGCGGGCGAACCGGGTCTGGTGGCCCTTGCGGTGGGAGTCCCATCCGCCGAAGAGCAGCGACTCGGGTGAGTACTCGAACAGGGCCCGCACATCCCTCGCGGTGACCGCGCGAATCTTCTGCCCCACCTCCGTCTTGGGGAAGCGCACCCCGTCGATCTGGCTGTCGCGCAGGTAGGCGTCAGCGAACCGGTGCGGCATCTCCAGCGAGGTGATCCGCACCGGGCCGCGGGACGTCGTGGTGGTGAGCTCGAACAACGGCAGCCGGATCCGGCCCTCGTCACGGGCTTCCAGCAGGGCGGTCTCGACGCGGTTGGCCTGGCTGGGCACCTGGTCCAGCACCACGACCCACCGCTGCTCGCCGTCCACCCAGTGCTTCTCAGCCAGGTACGGCGCATCGGCCAGCGGGTTGTTCTGCTCCTGGCTCCTGTCCTTAGGGTAGGAGGGCGGGAACACCTTGTCACCCGCGGCAGGCCGGTACTCGGCTTGGGCCGACACCCCCGCCCAAGGGCGCTCAGGCCCCACCGCGGCCAACAGCAACTCCAGGAACTGGCTGGACATCAACGTCTCCTTCAACAGGCAAGAGGGTTGCGTGGTGATGGTGGTGACCAGCGGGGTGGAGGGTGTTGCAGCGGTGTGGGTAGCACCGGTCCACACCGTAGGGGTGAGGTGTGACAGGACCGAGTGTTAGCCTGCCGATCCGGCAATCACCGTGTGCCTGTGTGAGGAACTCGGCCCGCGCGAACCTGGAGTGAGCATGAAAACCCCGGGAGGCTCCCAAGCAGAAAAGCGACAAAACACCCACGAGGGCAGACCTATCCGCCTTCTCGCAAATGCTTGCCGCGGGTATCCCCTGGTCAGATGCCGTCTCAACGGCTCCTCAGGGGCAGTCCACATTGAAGGCAATCCGCACGCGCACACCTGGGCGTGGCTGGAGGGGTCTCAACGGCTCCTCAGGGGCAGTCCACATTGAAGGCACAACACCGGCGACACCGCCCGCGACCTGCGCCAGTCTCAACGGCTCCTCAGGGGCAGTCCACATTGAAGGGATTCAGGCTCGTGTGCCCACACGCTGGTGGGCACGTCTCAACGGCTCCTCAGGAGCCGTCCACATTGAAGGTTGCGGATGGTGGCGGCCATGCCGGTGGCGGTCGCGTCTCAACGGCTCCTCAGGGGCCGTCCACATTGAAGCTGGGCCTTGTAGTTGTCGAACCCGAACTTCCGCCCAGTCTCAACGGCTTCTCAGAAACCATCCACATTGAAGTCATATGTCGAGGATTGCGCCTTCGGCGGTGACCCATTTCTCAACGGCTCCCCGAGAGCCGTCCACGTTGAAGGTGCCTGCCCACCTCGACGGGGCGCACGTGCCCGCCCCTCTCAACAGCTCTTCGTGAGCCGTCCACGTTGAAGGGTCCCACACAGCATCGACACGGTCGTGGGCGTGGCTTCTCAACGGCTCTACAGGAGCCGTCCACGTTGAAGCGCGGTCAGTGCGGCGTTCAACAGCCACTGAACGCCGCTCTTCAACGGCTCCTCGGGAGTCGTCCACGTTGAAGACCCGCGCACCTGTCGGGCGCCTACATCCCCGAGGAGTCTCAACGGCCCCTCGAGGCCGTCTACGTTGAAGGCAAGAGAACCTGGTGCTGCTCTTGACGGATGCCTATACGTTGAAGGGTGATTACCGTGGTCTCAGCCTAGGGACTGACCATGTCTCAACGGCTGCCCGGGAGCCGTCCATGTTGAAGGACTCAGCTCGTAGCCCAGTCGACGCGCTTTGTCTCGTCCCAACAGCTCTCCGTGAGCCGTCCGCGTTGAAGGGCTCCGGAGGGTCCGCACGACGACAAGCTGGCCGCCGTCTCAACGGCTCCTGGAGAGTCGTCCAAGTTGAAGCGGTGCGTGGTCCGCCGCCGGAGTGCAGGCTGGACTGTCTCAACGGCTCTTCAGGAGCCGTCCACGTTGAAGGGACACGGTCAACAGCTACGAAGATCTGTGGATCAAGTTCCAACGGCTCCTCAGAAGCCGTCTACGTTGAAGGTCCCCATCGGGCTGCCGGGTGTGCGGGTGCGATCGGTCTCAACAGCTCTTCAGGCGCCGTCCACGTTAAAGGAACTCGGTCCACTGCTGGAGGACGAAGTTGATCGAGTCTCAACGGCTTCTCAGGATCTGTCCACATTGAAGCGGCCGCTGACTGCACCACACTGACGAGAGGCAGGTGGGCTCAATTCCTATTCAGAGAGCGCCTACGCCGAGGCCACCTGGCCGTTAAATACCCTTTCTCCGACTCCCAGAAGAACCCAGCGTGCAGCACGAGCGATGCGTGAACAGGCCATGCGCCCCCTACCAGGGAATGCTCCAACAAGATCCACAGGCCCCTAAATCCATTTTGACCGCACCACGTTTGTCGGCAGGCGATGCCATCGCGTGAGAAATAAGCGAATTCCGCCAAACGGAATTTCCCCCAGAAGTACCGCTTTCGAATGTCGCACCCAGCAACCGGGGTGGCGGTGTTTGCGACATGGCTCCAGGTATTGACGGGGGAACTCTTATGGTCTTCACTGTAGACGAAATCCAGATGACAGAAGGTGGACCATATGGGTATCCTTTCCTCATGAACATGTCCGAACGCCTCTTGAGGTCGGCTCAGCGATGGGCCATCAGTTCACTTGACTTCTACATTGATACACCGTCTGACCACATGTTTTCTATCCACCATATGGGGGTATCCGTAGAGCATGCCTCCAAGGCGTACCTGGCTTCGGTATCAACAGTCCTTCTCGCCCCAGACAGGCCATCGGTCGACGATCTATTGGTTCTCAGTGGAAACGAGGACAAGACACAGAAGGGCGTGGAGGGCATCCGGACCGCCGCAGGAGAGACTGTTATTTCCAGAACCACAAACCTATTGAGAAAGAGCAGAGGTAACTCTGACAGCGTTCGGATGCTAAGGGAAGCACGCAACGGAATCACTCACCTAGGCGTGTGGGATCAAGGCTCAGGAACTAAGGAACTCCTCGCTTCGGGGATCACATACATTGACGAGATCCTGGCAGCCCTATCGCGAACAGAGGGATGGTTTTGGAGGAACCACGAGGGCCTGAGCCGACGAATCCTTGAAGACACAGAGTCAGAAGTAAACTTGCGCTACAAGGAAAAGATACAGCGCGCCAAGGGAACCTTCCAGATGAAGGTTGGCCATCTTCCGGCGGATCAGAAAAAGCAGGTCATTGTTTCGCTAGAGGCAATCCCTGTTTCCAGTCGTTGGCACATGTCCATCCCGACCTACTGTCCGGCATGTGGCTCTCTCGGCGTGGCCAGTGGTCGCGACCATCTCGAGGACTACGGCGCCTGGTTCAGCCCACGGCACTTCGGTTGCCGTGTATGCGATCTAGTCCTAGACGGGCTCGAACTCAGACTCGCAGGGATCACCGGCCATGCCATTGATGAGATCGATGAGGATCCGGATTGGGAACCGGACAACGAATCCATGTGAATACATGAGATCTCCATTTCCCTAACAAGCAGTTCTCACGATTTTATCCAGCTTTCAAGTTCGCCAGGAAAAATCCTCTCCTCAAAGGACATGGGGCAGTTACACGATGGTACTGGCGACCTGGATAAGGCTGTTTAGGTTCCGGCAGGTAATGCGTTGTACCGCGCTGGCCAGAACGAGGTTGAAGCAGAGCGGCGACTTACGAGGATTCCGTCCCCGACCTGCCATCACCCTCGACCTGACTCTGAGGATGGTGGTCAGTCGGAGAGAGCAAGCAGGGCGGCCAGAGCCGTGGCCCCGGCAGCGATGACGGTGAGGGTGGCGGCGGCGGTGGCCGCGGCGCGGCCGATTGCGCTCGGGTAGCTGGCGCCGTCACGGCGGGCCAGGTAGGCGGCCCCCACTCCGGCTAGTACCGCCACGAGCATGCTCAGGGCGCAGGCCAGCGCCAGCAGCATCATCCGCTCAACCATGGGCTTCTCCTCCGGTTCGATTCGGCGTTGCTGGCGTCAAATCTGGTCGAAGGGGTGGCCGTGGGTGACCAGCTGGACAAAGATGAACAACGATGTACAGACATGGCAGGCACAGTGGGAGTTGGTGTGGGGCAGGCAAACACGTGTGAGCAGCCCACACCGGAGGATGCGCACGCTCAGCTGGGCGATCGTTTGGACACCGCCCGGTTGAATGCGGGGCTGGGCAAGAGTCAGCTGGCCGCACGCGCAGCTTTGAGCCGCACCACGGTCACCGCGGCCCTCAACAACACCGGAGCGATCCCGTCCAAGGAGACGGTCACGGCCCTGGCCAGAGCGCTCGGCCTGGATAACAGACCGCTCCTGGCCTTACGCGAGAGTGCCGCCGAGGTGAAGCCGGCGTTCGACCGTCGAGCCGAACAGGGCCCTGCGTCTGGCCCGGGAGTCACTCCCACCGCACATCCGCGACCCGGGCACGCCCCCGTCGCGGACAACGCGGCCCCGGTGGACCATCTCGCACCCGCCCAGTTGCAGGTGCACGCCGCGGTACTGCCCGCCCCCGACCCGGGCGGCTACCCCTTCCTCACCCCCTACCTGCCCCGTCCCCACGACGTCCGGTTGTGTGAGTCCCTGGAGCCTGCTCTGGACGGGGAAACGTCGGTGCTGGTGATGCTGACCGGCGGCTCCTCCACCGGCAAGACCCGCGCCCTGTACGAAGCCCTGCACACACTGGCCCCCCACCGCCCCCTGCTGCGCCCGGCCACCGCCAACGACCTCCTGCGTCTTCTGGCCGACGGGCAGGTGGACGACCAGGTGGTGCTGTGGCTCAACGAGGCCCAACGCTTCTTCTACGGCACCAGCGCTGCCGAGGCCGCCGCCGCCCTGCACCACCTGTTGCACCAGCGCACGGGCATCGTGGCGGTGGGCACCTTGTGGACCTCTCCTTACTGGGAAGAGCTGAGCCGGTTCGGGACTTCCGCCGATCCCCACGCCCAGGTCCGCGAACTCCTCACCGACCCGGCCACCGCCCACATCCCCGTCCCCGGCCACCTCTCCCCTCATGAACAAGACCAGTGGGAAGAGTTGGCCACAGCGCGCGGCGACCGGCGCATGCGCGGCGCCCTCCACGCCGGGACCGCTGACCGTGGCCGGGTGGTCCAGCACCTCAGCGGCGGCCCCGCCCTGTTGGCCGCCTACGACCAAGGCCCCGGCCACACCTTCACCGCCGTCGAACACGCCCTGCTCACCGCCGCCATCGACGCCCGCCGCCTGGGCCACCGCGCTCCCCTGCCCGCAGCCCTGCTCGCCCAGGCCGCCGACGCGGAACTGGACCCCCGCGAACGCCCCACCGACCCCGACTGGGCCCAGAAGGCACTGGCCGCGTTGAGCACCGGTCGACGCTCGGATGGTGCGCGCACCGACATCCGCCACACCCTGACCGCCCTACACCCCCACGTACCCCGCGCCGGCGCCGAGGCCGGCTACGAACCGGCCGACTACCTCGACCAACACCTACGCCACCGCCGCGCCGACCAACTCGGCAGCCCCGCCCTGTGGCAGGCTCTGCTCGACCACACTCAGGACCCCGAAAGCCTGTACTCCCTGGCCGAATCCGCTAAGGCTCGTGGCCTGTTCCAACACGCGGCCCGGCTCTACCACCGAGCGATACTGACTCACCACACCAGAGCTCCAGGGCACCTCATACGTCTGCTCTCCTCGGAGCTCGACCCTCACCGACACGGTGCTCACTGGATTGCCGCCCACGCCGACCTCACCCATCCCACTGGCGTTGCCCAGCTGCTGGTAGAGCTGCACCAGACGGAGCAGGGACTGGAAACTGCGCTGGCACGCGACCCCGCCACCCACGCCGACCCTGCCGACCCCAGCGCTATCGTCTTCCTGCTGAAGGTGCTGCGCCACAGAGGACAGGCAAAAGCAGTGGAGACTCTGGCCACTCGAGCCGCCACCCACACCAACCTCGCTAACCCCACCGGTATCGCCCGGCTGCTGGTGGAACTACGCCGGGCGGGGCAGAAACAGGCTTTAAAAACCTTGCTGGAACGCGACCCCGCCACCCACAGCGATCCCTCCGACCCAGAGGGCGTCACCCGCCTACTACAAGCACTACGTGAGGCGGGACAGGAAAAGGCGGCGGCGACTCTGGCCATGCGGGCCGCCGTCCACATCAACCTCGCTGACTCGGACAGCATCGTCGACCTGCTACAGGTGCTACGCCAGTGGGGGCCGAAACAAGCACTGGAAACTGTGCTGGAGCGCGACCCCGCTACCCACACCGATCTCACCAGCCCGAACGGAGTCGCCCACCTGATACAGGAGCTGAAAGAGACAGGGTACAAACAGGCGGCGATGGCCTTAGCCACCCGAGCCGCTGCCTACGTCAGCTCCACCAACCCGAACGGCATCTACCAACTACTGCGGAAGCTGCGTGAGGTAGCGACGGAGGAGCCTCGGAAAATTATGCTGGAGCACACCCCCGAGATCTACACCAACCCCGCCTACCCGAATGGCCTTGCCCATCTGCTGCGAGTCCTGGATGAAGTGGGGCAGGGACAGGCTGCGATAACCCTGGCTACTCAAGCCGGTCTCACAGACCCTAACAGCGTCGCCAGCCTGCTGTGGGTGCTGCATCAGGCGGGGCAGGAACAGGCTTTGAAAGCCATGCTGGAACGCGACCCCGCCACCCACACCAATCCCACTAACATGGCCAGCGTCACTCACCTACTGCAAGTACTACGCAAGATTGGACAAGAAAAGGCGGCGGCAACTCTGGTCACCCGAATCACCACCCACACTGACCCCGCCTCCCGCGCCGACGACGCCTACCTACTGCATGTACTGCTCGATGCGGGGCACGAGCAGGCGGCAGCGACTTTGGCTACCCGAGCCGCCAACCACACCGACCCCGCCAACGATATCCCCGTACTACATGTACTACGCAGGACTATGGACGCTGGCAGACTCTGGGATCCTTTCCCACTCCTGTTGCCCCACGGCCGTGAACTCGACGGCACTCCCGCACAGCCATGGACCTGGGACGAACTAAATCTGTGATCCCGCCTGCGGCTGTTTCTGTACCCGAACAGGCCACTCGTGCACGGTTGTTCGTCGTGTACATACACCATCTGCCTCGGGTGACGACATCCAAATCCGTCAGCTAAAGGCGGCGCACCCGGACCAGCCTGTACCACGGACGTACCAAACTGGCCCATGGGGCACACAACACACTCGGCACGCCGTATAACTAACGACAGCGAGCACCTACGGAGAATGGTGTGTTACCAGAGCGGACCGCATCGGTACACACATCGGATACCTCATGCCATCCTGGATATTAAATCGGATACAGGAATTATTTCCCTTCACGAATTTCTCGCACTTCCCGGCAAGCAACGAAATCCCGTTGACGCAGAACCAGTGAGGGTGGAAGCGCATTGGTGGATGGTAGGTACCGCACTACCAGAGGTTGGTACAAACAAACACACCACCACTGCCAGGTTTGTTGGTGCAGGGCGGGCAAGAACCACCCGGCACGAGCTGTGATGGGGCAACATGCCCTGGTAAGCCAAACTGCATGTGACCATACGAAATGGCACAAGAGGGCATGCACAGGGACTGGTCAAACCTTGAACTCTGCTAATGCGGTTAGGGAGCAATCCCTTCCGGGGTTCAAATCCCCGATCCTCCGCCTCTGACCTGGGGCTTCTCGCATCGCGAAAGCGAGAGAAGCCCCAGGTTTCCTCATGTTTTCGTGATTTAGCGATGCGGTTGGCAAAGGATCCGTGCCAACGACGCACACCAATCGCTCCCCATCCGGAGCATCAGGCCACCAAGTTTGTACCAAGCGAGAGTGTCCTGTATCACACCAAGATGGATCGCTCCTCCGATCACTGTGTATGAAGACTCTCGACGTCTCAAGCGTTCGGTCACTCGGCGATGAATCCCTGGTCAACGACCGACGCTGAAGCCAGTGTCTCGTATCGGGTTTATTGGAGGCTCGGAACCAACGCTTCGCCCTCTGTTGACCCGGCCTGCTGCCCATAGAAGCCGTCTTCGAACTCTGCCGGCGGCACCAGTCCGATCTCGCCGTGCAGACGACGGTGGTTGAACCAGTCCACGTACTCGGCCACCGCGATCTCCACCTCGTCCAGCCCCCTCCACGGGCCCCGGTTGCGGATCAGTTCGGCCTTGAACAACGAGTGGAACGCCTCAGCAAGGGCGTTGTCGTAGGAATCGCCGGTGGTCACACCCGAGGCGATCCGACGCCAGAAGTCGCGCTGGACCGCACGGGAGGGCTCGGGGCGGCCCGGTGAGCGCATCGGAGGCCGTAGTGCCCGGTCCGCCGCCCACTGGCGTCGTGCTCCCGCAGGCTTCTCGGGGAGCTGTTTTCTTTTGCGTCCCATCGCGCACCCTCGTGATCGAGGTGTTGCGACGACCAGTTGAATCCACCCTGCACTCCGCGGTCGGAGTGGTGGACCAGCCCATCAATGCGCCGACCCACGTGCTGACGGTTCCACACCGCCATCTCCAACGCGTCCAGCGCCAGATCGGTGCGCAACGACCGCGACACCTGCCAGCCCACCACCCGGCGCGAGTGCACGTCGATGGCGAACGCGGCGTAGACCCAGCCCGCGAAGGTGCGGATGTAGGTGATGTCGGCGACCCACAGCTGGTTGGGCGCGTCGGCGGTGAACGCGCGTTCCACCAGGTCGGGGCGGGTATCGGGAACCGAACCCTGCACGGTGGTGCGCGGACCCCTGGTTCGGGTGATCCCGCGCAGCCCCGCCTGCTTCATCAGGCGGTGGACGGTGCAGCGGGCCGCCCGGTGCCCTTGGCGGTTCAGCTCGGCATGGACCTTGCGCACCCCGTACACGGCGTAGTTGTCGGCATGCACGGCCCGGATCTTGGCGGTGGTGGCCTCATCGGTGCGAGAACGCAAAGACGGTGGGCGGGTCTTGGCCACGTAGTAGGTGGACGGGGCGACCTGCAGCGTGGTGCAGATCGGCTCGACCCCGAACTCGGCACGGTAGACGTCGATGTAGGCGACTACCTGGTGTGTGGGCGGTCGAGCTCCGCGATGCTCCTATGTCAACCCGGCCCCCTCAGGCAGCCGAGCGAAGCTCGACAACGGTCGTTCCTGCAATGCCGGGTCCCGAAGTCGGCCGGGTCACCACAGCCTCGGCGCTGAGGTGTTCGTCAGCACGCATCGCGGAGAACACCCGGTCGGACAGACGCCGCCGCAGCAGCAGCCGCATCGCCTCGGTCTTCGTCTTGCCCCTGCCGATGAGTTTGTCGTAGTACGCAGAGCCTTCTTGGCCCAGACGAACCTGGGTCACCGCGGCCATGTGCAGGGCCGTGTTGATCCTGCGGTTGCCGCCGCGGGAGAGACGCACAGTCCTCCAGCTCGGGTACTCGTACGGATGACGGGGATATCAGGGTTGCGGTTGACACGGCGTCAACTCCTAACGTCGTGTTCGAGGCCGGACAGATCGGCCCGACGAGGGAGAGAACACGATGTCCTGGCCGATCAGCGAGGTGTGCCGGATGAGCGGGACCACCTCGCGAACCCTGCGGCACTACCACCGGATCGGGCTGCTGGAACCGGCCTGGGCCGGCCCCGGCGGCATCCGCCACTACGGGCGGGGCGAACTCCTCCGGCTCCAGCGCATCCTCCTGATGCGGGAGCTGGGGATGGGGCTGTCCGACATCGCCCGGGTGCTGGACGAGCGGCAGGGTGAGGCGGCCGCACTCCGCACCCACCTGGGTGACCTGCTGGCCGAACGGGACCGCATCGACACCCTCGTCGACACCGTGCGCCGCACCATCGGCGCACTGGAGGAGGGAGACCACATGGCAGGCGCCAACCACCCCGAGGAGCTCTTCGCCGGGTTTGACACCACCGCCTACAGCGAGAGGGCCCGCACCGAGTGGCCGCGCGAGTGGGAGCAGGCCCGGCAGGCGTCCGAGGGGATGACCGAACAGGACCAGGAGTACAGCCGCTCGGAGGTCGCCGCCCAGATGGGGAGGATGGCCGCGCACATGGCCGCCGGGACCCCGGTCACCGACCCGGCCGTCCAGGAGGAGGTGCACGCCCACTACCTGGGGGTGTGCCGCATGTGGACGCCCGACGCCGAAGCGTTCGCCCACCTGGGCCGGGTCTACGCCGAGGAGGGATCCTGGCGTGAGGTCTACGAGCGGGTCGCCCCGGGGCTGGCCGCCTACCAGCGCGACGCCATGGCGGTCTACGCCCGCGAACGCCTGGGCGGGCAGGGCGCCACGTGATCCCCGGACACTGGCGCGCCCACCGCAGGGAGGGGGACGGGGAGGTGCTCGGCTACCTCGAACCCGTGGGGGCGGAGTACCGGCCCGTCTCCCCCTTCGGCCACCCGGTCGATGGCCCCGGCGAAGGGACGTCCGCGCGGTTCGGGTCAGAGCAGCCCTCCCGTCACGCGCAGGTTCTGGCCGGTGATCCAGCGCGCGTCGGGGCCCGCGAGGAAGGCCACCGCATCGGCGATGTCGGCGGGCTGCCCGAGCCTGCCGAACGGGGTAGCGGCCGCTGCCTGCTCCAGGGCCTCCGGCGGATTCGCGTCTGTGAGCATGGCGGTCTCGACAGGCCCTGGCGAGACGGAGTTGACGGTGATGCGGCGATCCGCGAACTCACGGGCCGCCACCCTGGTGAACTGCTCCAGCGCCGCTTTGCTCGCTGAGTAGGCGGCCGCCCCGGACTCGGGCATCGCGGTGTTCAGAGAGGAGATGTTGACGATCCGCCCTCCCCCGCGGAGGCGACCCGCAGCCCAGCGCAGCGCGAACAGCGGCGCTTTGGCATTGACCGCCATGACCCGGTCGTACTCCGCCTCGGTGATGTCGGCGATGGCGCCGACCGCGCTGATCCCCGCGTTGTTGACCAGAATGTCCACCCCTCCGAACTCCTCGGCGGCGGCGAAGAGGCGGTCGAGGTCGGACAGGACCTCCAGGTCGACGCGTTCGGCCGAGGCTCGCCCTCCTGCGGCGCGTATCTCTGCCACGACCTCGTGGGCCGCGGCCGTGTCCTTGTTGTAGCTGATCACCACGGCGCTGCCGTCCCTGGCCAGTCTCAGGGCGATGGCGCGTCCGATGCCGCGTGATCCGCCGGTCACCACGGCGTTCCTTCCGGCCAGGGGGGTGGCCGGGGCGGCTTCGTCGGGTTCCTCGGAACCGTTCGTCGTGTCCGGCCTGATAGCAGTCACGGAGCCGGTCTCCTTCCTCTCGGTCGGAACTGTCAGGTGTAGAGTCCGGGCGCCGAGTAGACGGAGAAGCGTGGCCCCTTCCCCGGTCGTGCGGGCTCGTAGGCGATGAAGTTCTGGTTCCGCGTCTCGCTGAGCGGCCGGTCCGCGAGGGAGTCGAGGAAGGACGTGTACGGGCCCGGGTCCGCACCGACGCTCCGCATGAACGCCGCGGCGCGGTCGCGGGCCTCGGCGTCGTGGGCCAACGGCTGGACCATCGGTACGTACAGGGTGGCGGCCACCGGCAGGTCCTCCCCCTTCCGGAAGGCGAAACAGGTGACCGGCGGCTTGGCGAAGGGAGGGCCGACCCGGCCCAGGATCTCGCGCAGGGCGGTCGCGAACGTACCAGGGACGTGGCTCGGGGCGGCCTCGGCCTGCCGGTCGATGGCCTCCCCATCCAGGTCCGGATACTGGAGGTAGACCTTGGTTCGTGCCCTGGCGGGATTCTCCAGATCGAGGGAGAACGCCCCGATCCGACCCGGGCCGCCGTGTCCGTCGATGTGGGCGAGCGTGGCGTGCCACCCCTCCCTCATCCCCAGGCGCTCCATCGCCTCTTCGACCACGGCCGGAGCCCGCTCCGGCCCGTCGACGTGCGGGTCGAGGTAGACCTTGAACATCGGATCGGCGCCGGGAGGCCATGCGATCCCGTGCCCCATCCAGTAGTGCTCGCGGGGCGAGGAAGAGCGGAACAGGTCCTCCAACGCGAGGACGTGCTCCACGTGTGTTCCCGGACGCCCGGCGAGGCCGCGCAGGAGGTCCCACGCGAACTCCTGGTTGGCGGTCGGCTCTGGAGGGTCCGCCAGCGCCTCGATCGAGATCCGCACCTGTGCGGTCCCGTCCCGCCAGGACAAGGAGAGTTCGAAGGGGGATCCGTCGACGGAGATGTAGCAGCGCCAGAGCGGGTCACCGATCGCACGGCCGGCGGACGGCCCCCACACCTCGGCGAGGAGAAGAGCCGCGTCGGCTGCCCGTTCCCCGGACAGGCCCAACCCCTCGTGGCACCGCGCGAGCTTGTCCGCGGCGGCCTCGATCCGACTCGTGGCTGGCGGGTAGCGGTCGGAGGCCAGACGCAGCGGGTGGTCCCGAGGCAGCGGGCCGCTGATGACGAACGGGTCGCCTCCCCGAGACGGGTTGTCGATGCTCACGTTCCCGTGTTCCTCTCTTCCGTTGTCCTCTTTGCGGTTCACCAGTGCACCGGAAGGTGTTCGAGCATCCGCACCTGGATTCCCTTCCTGAACTCCATCTCCTCCGGAGGCACCGCGGGGCGCAGCCGGGGAAACCTCCGCAGGAGTGTGCCGAGCCCCTCCTCCACCTCGATCCTGGCCAGCGGCGCACCGAGGCAGCGGTGGATCCCGTAGCCGAAACCGAGATGGGGGTTGCGCTCGCGGTGCAGGTCGAGCCGGTCGGGTTCGTCGAAGACCGAGGCATCCCGGTTCGCGGAGGGCAGAACCGGGAGGACCGCCTCCCCCGCCCGGACCAGGGTCCCGCTGAGCTCGACGTCCTCTCGGGCGTAGCGCGCGAAGGCGACGTGCGCGTCGAGGGGCACGAAGCGGAGCAGCTCGTCCACGGCCTTCGGTATCCGGGAGGGGTCCTCGCGCAGTTCGGCGTATGCCGTGGGATGCGTGAACAGCACGTGGACGGAGTTCATGAGCTGGGCCGAAGTGGTTTCGTAGCCCGCGATCAGCAGGACGCTGACGAGTTCGACGACTTCCCGCTCGCTCACTTCCCCCTCGCCCTGGGCCCTCACCAGGACGCTGACGAGGTCATCCCGGGGCTCGCGGCGGCGCTGCTCGACCAGGGCGGCGATGTAGTCGTAGAGCGCCGAGGTGCGCGACTCGATCTCCGCGGCGCTCAACGCGGTAGTGCTGGAGAACGCGTCCAGCCACACCCGGAACCTCGGCCGGTCCTCGTGGGAGACGCCGAGGAGTTCGCAGATGACCAGGGCGGTGAGCGGGAGCGAGAAGTCCTCGACCAGGTCGCCGGGGCCGCCCCGCGACTCCATGTCGGCGAGCAGGTCCAGGCTCATCTGCCGCACGCGTGGGCGCAGGCCCTCGACCCTCTTCGAGGTGAACGTTCGGCTGAGCAGGCGCCGCAGCCTCGTGTGGTCGGGCGGATCGATGCCGAGGATGCTGGTGTTGACCGGTAGAGGGGTCAGGCGCGACTCGTCGTTCTCGGCGGTCAGCGCCCGGCTGAACCTGGGGTCTCCCAGCACGGTCTTGACGTCCTCGTGGCGGGTGACGAGCCACGCGTCGTCCCCGTAGGGCACCCGGACGCGGAGCACGGGCCGGTGGTGGCGGAGCTCGGCGTAGACGGGGTCGACCTCCAGCCGGTCGTGGTCGCGAAAGGGGTAGTCGACCGGGTCCGCGTGGCCGGCCGGGCAGATGTCGGTCCAGGACCGTTCGATGTAGCTCAGGCAACTGGCCCGGTCGGCCCGGTCGCGGCGTACCGTCCACCCCGGGGGGACGTCGGCGGAAGCGGGCCAGAGCGAGTGCTGGCCGAGGTTGTTGGCAAGGACGAGGTAGCGGCCGTCGGGGTCGTCGAACGGGTTGGTCACGAGGTTTCGCCCTTCGCTCGGGTCGGTGCGTGCTTCGGTGGCGGGAAGAAGCCGGATTCGGTGAAGTACGCGATGTAGCGCGCGAGGAGGGCCTCATCCACGACGGGGAAGCCGACGTCCGCGTCGGCGAGGCCCGCGGTGGTGTTTCTCTGGTCGAAGTGCAGCCCGCCCAGGCCGATGGCGGTGGGCAGGAGGCCCTCAAGCAGGGCCGCCGCCTCCAGCCCGGCCTCCGGGTTCCGCTCCCGGGTGCGCCTCAGCCGTTCGCCCCACTCCGCGTCCGGCAGTACGGCCAGGTCGTGGCCCCTGCGGCGCAGCGCGTCGGTGAGCGCGGTGAACCGGACCGGTTGCCGGCAGGTCAGGTGGTGGGTCAGTCCCGCGGTCCCGGGCCGCAGGGAGAGGTGAACCATCATCCGCGCCACGTGGTCGACCGGGACGAGGTCGACGGTGGCGGCGGAGACGGAGGCGCTCTCGGGAACCGCGCCGAGCACGAGCATGGCCCGGACGAGGTGCCACAGAGTGTCGTCCGTCCCCCCGGAACCGGTGCCGGAGTGCCCACCGATCCGGCCGGGGCGGTGCACGGTGACGGGCAGGCCGCGTTCGGCCGCGGCGCGCACCAGCCCCTCCCCGACCCATTTGCTGGCCACGTAGCCGCTGGGCAGGACCTCCTCCGCGGGTACGCGACGGTCCTCGGTGATCACAGGCGGGTTGTCGGCGGCGGAGACCGCCACCGCCGCGGTGGACACGTAGTGCACCGGCACCGCACGCGAGCGTGCCGCCAACCGGATGGCCTCGCGTGTGCCGTACACGTTGGGATCTCGCAGGCGGGAGTAGGGTTCCACCGCGCTCACCCTCGCCCCGTTGTGGTAGACCGCGTCGACGAGGTCTGCGAGCCGGTCGAAGCGGTCCTCGGACAGGCCCAGGAGCGGCCGGGCGAGGTCACCGGGGACGGCCGCGATCCGGGCCGCCGCCTCGCCGTCGATCCGCAGTCCGCGGCTGTTCAGTGCGTTCCGGAGGCGTTCAGCGGCGGCGAACTCGTCGTCGGCGCGAACCAGGCAGTGCACGGTCGCCGACGTACGGGCCAGGAGTTCGCGCAACAGGGCGGTACCGAGGAATCCCGTCGCCCCGGTGAGCAGGATGTGTCGGGGGTCGGCGACACGGGCGGGATCCACGGCGCGGGTCGTGCGCGGGGCGATGCCCGGGTCGAGTTCGGCCTCGGCGGCGAGGTCGTGTGCTGCGGGGCGGGTGCCGACCCGGCGGGTTCCGGTCCCCTCGACCTCCCGGCCGAGCGCGGCTGCCGTCTGGAGTTCGAACAGACGGCGGACCGTGAGTTCCACACCCAGCCGGTCGCGTATCCCGCCGAGGAGCCGGGGGACGAGCAGCGAGTGCCCGCCGAGGTCGAAGAACCCGTCGTCCGCTCCGACTTAGGCCAGGGTCAGCCCCGTGACTTCGGCGAACAGCTCGCACAGGACGCGTTCCGCGCCTGTGCGCGGTGGGCGGCCGACGGCACCAGCCCCGTACCGGGGTGCGGGCAGCGCGGACCGGTCGACCTTCCCGCTGGGCAGTACGGGAAGCGTGTCGAGCGGGACGACGGCGGCCGGGACCAGGGCCGCGGGGAGGCGCCCGGCGGCGTACCGGCGCAGCTCGGCGCCGTCCAACGGGTCTGCGGCCGGAACCGCGTAGGCGATGAGGCGCCTGTCCCCGGGAGTGTCCTCGCGCGCCACGGCCACGGCGCGGGCGACGCCCGGATGCTGTTCGAGGAGGGCAGCGACCTCGCCCGGCTCGACGCGGAACCCGCGGATCTTGAGCTGGTCGTCGGCCCGCCCCAGGAATTCCAGCTCCCCCGTTCTCCTCCAGCGGACCAGGTCGCCGGTGCGGTACATCCGCTCGCCCGGAACCCCGAACGGGTCGGCCACGAACCGCGTCGCGGTGAGGCCGGGACGCCCGAGGTAGCCCCGGGCGAGTCCAGGACCGGCGACATACAGTTCGCCCGGAACTCCGACGGGCACAGGGGCGAGCCTCTCGTCGAGCACACGGCAGCGCATGCCGACGGTGGGCTTCCCTATGGGTGGAGGCGTGCCGTCGTCCCCCGCCAGAGGGCGGCTCAGCGTGGCGCACACCGTCGTCTCGGTCGGCCCGTAGCCGTTGACGAGCAGCCGTCCGGACGCCCACTTCCCGGCAAGGTGCGCCGGTAGTACGTCGCCCGAGGAGATCAGAGAGGAGACCCCGGGCAGGTCGGCCGGGTCCATGGCGGCGAGCACCCCCGGCGGCAGCGTGGCGTGCGTGATGCCGTGCCGCGCGACCAACCCGGCCAGCGCAGGCCCCGGGGCGGTCTCCTCCGGAGACGCGGTGACCAGGGCCGCGCCCAGGGCCAGCGTTCCGAAGATCTCCCACACCGCGCCGTCGAACTCGATCGGGGCGAACTGGAGGACCCGGGAAGAACCGGTCACACCGAAGCGCTCGCGCTGGGCGGCTGCCAGGCCGGGAAGGCCGGTGTGGGTGACCACGACACCCTTGGGGCGTCCGGTGGACCCCGAGGTGTAGATGACGTAAGCCGGGTGGTGTGGGCGCAGCGCGGTGGTGCGCTCCGCGTCGGTGACATCGCTGTCGGGGTACTCCGCGGCCTCGGCCTCGATCCTGTCCAGCGCCACAGACACCCCTGCGGAGAGAAGGCCGCCGATGCCCAGATCGGCGCCGAGGACGAGGACCGGGCGCGCTTCGGCGAGCATCATGGCGAGACGCTCGCCGGGGTGGGCGGGGTCGAGCGGCAGGTATCCGGCACCCGATTTCATGACCGCGAGGAGCACGGCCACCAGGTCGGCGGAGCGGGGCAGGGCGACCGCGACGTAGCGTTCGGGGCCGGCGCCGCGGCGGATGAGTGCGCGGGCGAGCCGGTTCGCACGAGCGTTCAGATCACGGTAGGTCCGGACGGTGCCGCCGTGGATGACGGCCGGGGCGTCCGGGTTCCGGGCGACCCGGCGCTGGAAGAGCGCCGGGTAGGGTTCCGCCGGCAGGGTCCGCCGGGTGTCGTTCCAGGTGACCTGGACGCAGCGGCGCTCCTCGTCGTCAAGGACGTCCATGGCCCCGATCCGCTGGTCGGGGTCGGCGACCGCGCGGTCGAGCAGCCTGACCAGGGTGCGCGAGAGCGCCTCGACCGTCTCCTGATCGAACAGGTCCGTGTCGAACTCGACGATCCCGGTCAGCCCGAGGAGCTCGCCTTCTCCATCGAGCTGCTCGGTGAGGCTGAGCACCAGATCGAACCGGCACGTCCCCGTTCCCACCAGGTCCACCTCGGCGGTGGCTCCCGGCAGCCGGACCTCGGCCACAGGCGCGTTCTGCAGGGCCAGCATGACCTGGAAGAGGGGGTGGTGCGAGAGGGAGCGTGTGGGCCCGAGCTCCTCGACGAGCCGTTCGAAGGGCAGGTCCTGGTGGGCGTGTGCGGCGAGGTCGGTCTCCCGGACCCGGGCAAGCAGGTCGAGGAACCGCGGATCGCCGGAGGTGTCGGCGCGCAGCACGAGCGTGTTGACGAAGAACCCCACGAGGTCCTCCAGCGCGTCGTCGCCACGGCCCGCGACCGGACTGCCGACGGGGATGTCGGTGCCGGCGCCCATGCGGGTGAGCAGCGCGGCGAACCCCGCGTGCAGCACCATGAACAGAGTGGCGCCGTGCCGGTGGGCCAGGGCGGCCAGCCCCCGGTGCAGCGGCGCAGGGATGTCGAGGCGAACGGTGCCGCCACGGTGCCGCGCCACGGGCGGGCGCGGTCGGTCGGTGGGCAGGGCCAGCCGGTCGGGCAGCCCCGCGAGGGCGTTCCGCCAGTGGGCCAGCTGCCGCTCGGCGAGCCCGTCGGAACCGAGGAGGTCGCGCTGCCAGAGCGTGTAGTCGGCGTAGTGCGCGCGGAGCCGGGGCCAGACGGGGGCGCGGCCGTCGAGGCGGGCCGTGTAGGCGGTGGACAGGTCCCGCCACAGCGGGGCGAGCGACCATCCGTCGCACGCGATGTGGTGCAGGACGACCAGCAGCACATGTTCCTCTTCCGAGAGACGGAACAGTGTGGCGCGGACCGGGACCTCGGAGTCGAGAGCGAACCCGCGGCGCGCTGCCGCGGCCACCCGCTCCTCGATCTGCTCGGGATCGGCGCGGACCACGCCGAACTCCGGCCGCGCGTCGTCCAGCACCACCTGGTGGGGGACCCCTTCGTGCTCACCGATGACCGTGCGCAGGATCTCGTGGCGGCGCACGACGTCGGTGAACGCGGTGTGCAGCGCCTCGGGGTCCAGGCGTCCGGTCAACCGGATCCGCATCGGCACGTTGTAGAGGGTAGAGGTCCCTTCCAACCGGTGCAGGAACCACAGCCTCGACTGGGCGGGGGACAGCGGAACCCGGTCGGGGCGCTGCCGCGGCCCGACCTCGGGCCGCCTCCCACTCCGGTCGAGGCGTCTCACCAGATCGCACACGCGGGGCGCCTCGAACACGTCCCGAACCGAGAGCTCGGCGCCCAGTGCGCTCCGGATCCGGCTGGTGAACCGGGTCGCCGACAGCGAGTGCCCGCCTAGGGAGAAGAAGTCGTCGTCGATGGTCACCCGCTCCACGCCCAGAACCTCGGCGCAGAGCGCGCACAGACGCTCCTCCATCGGAGTGCGGGGCGCCCGGCCGTCGGCACCGCCGAGGTCCGGCGCGGGAAGGGCCGCGCGGTCGAGTTTGCCGTTGGGGGTCAGGGGCAGCCGTTCCAGCACCACGACGTGCTCAGGAACCATGTGGTCGGGCAGGTGGGCGCGCAAGTGCGAGCGCACCCGCTCCAACAGGGCGCCGGCCCGGCGGGACAGCCCCGGGCTGTTGGTGTGGCGCGGGAGTTGCGCGGCGCCGGAGTCGTGTGCACGGTACAAGAACGCGGGTGCGGTCGGTCGTTCCCCCCGGCAGTCGAAGAAGTGCGCGTCGAGACCGCCGTCGCTGCTGTCCGCGGCCCAGGTGACTACCGCTTCGCGGCCCGCACGGCGTGCGGCCTCGTGCAGCTCCTCGGGGTCGGGGATCTCCTGGGAGGTGTCCTCCAGGCACAGCCTGGCCTGGGCCGCATCGCCGTCCTGCAACGCCTGCCAGGCGCGCGCGGCGGAGGCCACGCGCCGGTTGGGCACACCGAGCAGTCGGACATGGGGGGTGTCCCGCCGGGCCGCCAGGACGGCTGCCAGCTGGTCGGTGTCGGCGATGTCGACGCCCCATACCAGGTCGAGCGGCGTGCGGTCCCCGCTTCCCGGTGCGGGTGGTGCGGTGCGCAGCACGACGTCGTAGCGGTACCGCGACATCTCGTTGCCGTACCGTCCCCGCTTGACCCGCACGTCGACGCCGGTGATCCGGGGGACGTCTTGAGGGAGCGCGGTGAAGTAGTCGGGCGCGACCATGAGCTCCTGTTCGGCAGCGGCTCGCCGTCCGGCAGCCGCGCGTACCTCGGCCGCGTCGGCGGCAGGGTCCGCGCGGCGCAGGGCGACCTCCGCGTGAAAGATCCCGGCAAGCCGCAGGTCGCGCACGTCACCCACGAAGATCGCGCCCCCGGGGGCAAGCAGTTCGGCCGCTCCTCTCAGGACATCGGTGAGGTGGCCGCCATGGGGGAAGTACTGGGTGACGGAGTTGATCACGACGGTGTCGAAGCAGCCCGAGGGCAGGCCGCCCAGGTCGTCCGCCCGTCCGACCCTCAGTTCCACACGGTCGGCGAGAAGCGGATCCGCGTCCACCCGGCGGCGCAGCGCGTCGATGACCGGCGCCGAGAAGTCGGTGCCCCAGTACGCCTCGCACCCGGGGGCCAGACCCGCCAGCAGCAGGCCGGTACCGACACCGATCTCCAGCACGCGCCGCGGGCCCAGCGAGCGGACGCGTTCGACGGTGGCGTCGCGCCACTCGTACATGTGCTCGGGCTGGATGGGGCGTCCGTCGTAGCTGCTGTTCCACCCGGAGAAGTCAGTGACAAGCCCCGCCGGGCCCTCCTCCGCCGCGGAACCGTACAACCGGTCATAGACGCCGCGCCATTCGCCGACCTGGTGGTCGTCGGCCTCCTCGGCGGCTCGGCCGTCGGGGTCGGAGGCCACCGCGTAGCCCACGAGCCGACGCTCACCGGGCCGGTCCTCCCGCGCCGTCACCACGGCCTGGGCCACCTCGGGGTGGTCGCGCAGCACCGCCTCGACCTCTCCGGGTTCGATCCGGAAACCCCGGATCTTCACCTGGTCGTCGGTACGGCCCAGGAACTCGATCGCGCCGTCCCCGTTCCGGCGCACCGCGTCACCGGTGCGGTACATGCGCGTGCCGGGCAGCCCGAAGGGGTCGGCGACGAACCGCTCGGCGGTGAGGCCGGGCGCATGCAGGTAGCCGTGCGAGAGCCCGGCTCCCGCCAGGTACAGCTCCCCCTGCTCACCGGGCCGGACCGGCTTGAGGCAGGCGTCGAGGACGTAGCAGTGCGTGTCGTCCATCGGAAGACCGATCGGCACCGGTTCGGTGATCCGGCCGCCGGACAGCGGATGGCAGACGGCGAAGGTCGTGCACTCGGTCGGTCCGTACCCGTTCACCAGCGCCAGGTCCGGGCAGCGGTCGAGGACCCTGAGGCACGCCTTCGCCGAGACCTGCTCTCCTCCGACCCAGACCTCCCGCATTCCCGCGAAGCATGCGGGGAACTCGTCGGCGATGACGCTGAACAGCGCGCTGGTGACGAACATGCCTGTGACACCGCCGTCGGCGACGACGCGCCCCAATTCGGCCATGTCGAGGCGGCCCTCCGGAGCGACCACCACGCACCCGCCGCCCAGCAGCGGGACCCACATCTCGTAGGTGGAGGCGTCGAAGGTGTGCGGAGAGTGCAGCAGGACCCGTTCGTGCGCGCCGTTGCGCCACCGGCTGTCGGCGGCCAGGGACACCACCGCGCGGTGCGGAACGGCCACGCCCTTGGGACGGCCGGTGGATCCGGACGTGTACATGACGTAGGCGAGGTCCTCGGCGTTCACCGGCACGTCGGGAGCCCCCGGGTCGCCGTCAGGACCGGCTCCGTCCACGGTGAGCACGTCGGTTCCGGCGGCGAAGAGCGGGGCGGGGGTGTCGGAGACGACGATTCGCGCGCGGGTCTCCGCCAGAAGGACGCTCAGCCGCGAGGCGGGGTGGCGGACGTCCAGCGGAAGGTATGCCGCACCCGCTTTGACCACCCCGAGGACGGCGGCGACAAGGTCGATCGAGCGGGGCAGGGCCACGCCCACGATGTCGCCGGGTCGGCATCCGCTTCCGACGAGGCGGCGGGCGATCCGGTTGGCGCGTGCTTCGAGTCCGGCGTAGCTCAGCCTGTCCCCGCCGCACACCACGGCGACGGCTTCGGGGGACTGCTCGGCCCGGTCCTGGAAAAGGCGGTGCAGGAGCGGGGGCGTGAGCGGTCGCCCACTGGAATTCCGGTCGCTCGGCACGGCGCGTCACTCCTCAAGAAAAGCAGGAAGAAGGGATGTCGGGCAGAGCTCGACAAGAGACCCCGGGCAGCAATTTCGTAGCACATCGGGATCTTCGGAAAAAACGGCCTCAACCACGCATGAAAAATAAATGGAGCCCATATCGAACAGTCGAGACGTCCAACATGCCGTGGACGACGATACCCTCCCTGTTGAAACTGGAAGGCCGGACCGGGTGGAACTTTGCGAATCCACAAGAAAAACGAAGAAGAGAATTCGGTACAAACTCGCAGAAAAGGCAAAGGAATTGGTCGGATTTTTGCCTGGGTTCGGTGCCCAGGACCCCGGGGTTCTCGCGTTTCAGATCCATACAGGCCGACCTCGGCTGATGCCGTGGAGTTCGAGAGCTTTTGCCGGATCGGTGTGGGCTCTGCGCCCGGACGCGAGGTTCTTCCACCCCGCGACGGCCAACGCCTGGCGGACGATGTCGGTCGCACACCCCAGCACGACCGGGGCCGCCCCGGTACGGGTGCGGCGCGCGTCCTCTTTGAAGGTCACGCCCCGCACGTAATGCACCCGGTTCTCCACCGTCCAATGCCCGCGGGCATGAGCGGCCAGCTCCGCCGGTGAGACCTGGTGGGCGTCCAGGTCGGTGACGGCGAAGACCACCTCGCGGCTGCCCTTGACGGTGCCGTGCCTGCGGCGGTGACGCTCGATGCGCACCACCTGGCGCGCTCCGGGAAAGGCCAGCCCCTCCACTGCGGTGACCTTGAGCAAGCGGCGCTCTTCCCGCCCGTGGGCATGGACGGGTCCCTCCGTGTGGCGAGGGGGACCTCGTCCCAGGGCAGGGCGGCAAGCTGCCCGTGCAGGGTCGGCCGGTTGCCCTTGACGTAGATCAGGTAGTGGGCTCGGCGTTCGCGCAGGTATGCGGCGTGGTCGGCCACGGTGTGCAGGGCATCGGCCGTGATGAGCACCCCGCGGAGGTGGTCGTCGTCGAGCTGGTCGAGCAGGGTGGTGAAGGCGCTGGTCTCGGCGCCCTTGCTCCGGATCGGGGTGCTGGCCACCACGGCCGCGTCGTGGTGGCGGGCGGCGTGGAAGACCACCGACGTGGAGCGTTGGCCCTTGCGTGTGCGGGCTCCGCGCTGGGTCTTGCCGTCGGTGGCGTAGGCGATGTGGCGGGGTGCCCGGTGCGGGGATCGGCGCCGCTGCCCGTTGTGGGCGCGGCGGTGCTCGCGTTCGGGTGCCCCGGTCGGGGTGCGCGGCGGGCACTTCTCGGGCGGGGTGCGGGTGTGCAGGCAGGCCAGACCCGCACCGGTGAGCTGGGCGGGGTCCAGGCGGGCGAGCAGGGCGGGAAGGGTGTAGCGGCGGCCGCGTGGATCACGCGGGTCGTCGATGGTGGCCAGGTGGTCCATCAGGTCAGGGGTGAGTGGTTGCGCGGGTGCGGTTGAAGACAGGTGTGGAGTGCGGGAGGATGACACGGCGGGCATGCGGCCTTACGGATCGTGGTTTCTCGACAACTCCATGATCCTTCAGGTCCGTGCCCGTTTTCGCATGTCAGAACCCCGGTCATACTCCTATGAACCGTTCAACTCCGGCGTTCGTGCGTTCCCCGACAAAGCACGAGAACTCCGGTGCCCTGATGCCCCCATGGTCAGTAGTCGCCATCTGCAAGCCGTCCGCACTGACGGACATCCGCAGTTGTGCGATCTCCGGTTGGGCCGCAGCTTCGGCATCCTCCACCACCAGGACCTGAGAGAAGCCATCCACACTGGCTCTGAGAACCAAGTCCACACCAGGAAGGACCTGAGGATAGGTTGCAGTCTCACCGTCAATCGCCGGTTCGGGCAGCGAAGTCGGCCATCCCAGCTCGAGCTTCTTGCCAGCACGGGCCAAGACCGCAATCGGTCCTTCACCACCGTTGGAAAGGGAGAGCCCAAGGGTGGACGCGCGCGGAGCAAGACGGCCGTCCTCCCTCTCCACCAGGGTGGGGTCTGTGTCCACCCATGCGTCGTCCTGCCTGGTGCGAACAGGCTGGACGTACTCGGTCGCGGTGAAAGTGCCATCAGGGTTGGCCACGACATCGCGACGCTCCCCCAGGAGTTCCTCAACCGGTACGGACTCTCCTGTTTCGGCTGCCTGTTCGAGGGCGGCCTGTTCAGCTCGGGCCTCTTCTGTGAGAACGGGATCGTTTTCTTCAGCAAGTGCCGTCGAGGGAGTGAGCAACGACAGAGCCAGTGCCGCAGCGGTGGTCACCGCTGTCGCACGGGTCAGGGAGCGACGCATGGGGGATGCCAGTCTGGTGTTGTGCGGTCGGTCCCGCGAGACCGTGGACAAGTTAAATCGGACAGGAAGGCACTTGAGGACTCATCACGCTCACAACCCCCAAGAATCTCTACCGACACCAGGAAGGATCCGAACCGTCTACTCACTTGGGGACTGACATGGCGCTAAACCCCCATGAGCTAGCTAGATTCATAACGAAAAAGTTATGAACTAACCCTTCGTCCCCGCAGAACAAGCTGAAGGCCAGTACGCGGTGCTGCTGACGGCATTGACGTCGCCAACGACAATGGGGTGTCTCGTACAGAAGCATGAACTGGCAGGTCAGCTGGCTGCACTCGCAGACCGATGAGGCCTACTGAGTTTTTCGTTAGTTGTGTGGGGTTGGAGGGTGGATCTCCAGCCCGGTGTGAGCCAGGAAGGACCATGGGAGTCGGCCCTCTGCGCAGACACGGTTGATGCCTTGCTCCGCCGCGTCGGCGACATCGGCCAGGTGGTCACCGGCCACGTTGGCCAACTCCCGGGTCTTGATCGCTGACCACAGCATCTCCACGGGGTTGAGTTCGGGGGCATAGGCGGGCAGCCGTTCCAGAGTCAGCCAGTCCTGATCAGCGACCCAGGTACGCATGGCCCGGCTCCAGTGCGCGGAAAGCCCGTCCCAGACCAGCACGACCTGTTCACCTTCGTAGAAGGTCTTGAGCTGCTTCAGGACCGCGATTAACTGTTGCGCTCGTTTGCCCGGCGCTGCCAAGGCAAGGGTGTGGACATGACGGAGAAAACGCATAACCCCCGCATGGGCCGGTTCAATCCCATCCGGCATTTCATGCTGCTTCAGCGCTACGGCCAGAACCATCCTTGGAAATACATGCTGAGGGTCGCACTGATCGTGACTGTCTACGGTGCGGCCCTGCTCGCCCTCTGCCTCGTACCGATCGCCGTGTTCGGCGACACACCGCTGTCACAGATCTGGCCGTGGATGCTCGGTGTTCTGGCGGGCATGGCCGTCTGCGCGGCCTTGGGCGCAGGCATCGGCGTGCTGATGATGCGGTGGACCATCAAGGAAGCGAAGGTTCCCCACGACGCCGATCCGAACACCCTGCGTGCCGCACAGCGCCACCTGCGTCGGGGCGAACTCAGCGGTGACCCCCGGGTGGACCGGCTCGCCCGGCACCTGGCACCCCAGGCCGAACGCGCCAACTCCAACAGATTCTTCGCGTTTGCCGCCCTGGCCGCCGGGGTGCCCTACCTGGTGTTCACGGGGATCCAGTTCTCGAACGGCACAGGGCAAATCTTCCAGCTGTTCCTGGCGCTGTTCATCGTCGTGGTGTTCGCCGTCGCCTGGCCGTGGGCGCGCAAGCACAAGCGCAACGCACAGAGGCTGATGAAGGCCTACGACGCCGGGTATGGGCCGTTCGACGGCGAGTCGGAACCGGGCCTCGACGACCGGGACCGCGGGGGCGCCGGCGCTCCGTAGTGCGTCACGGAAGTCCGTCGCGTCCCCTGGGGCGGAGCGTTGCGACGACCACTGGAACCCCCGGACCACGGCGGGCCCTTCTCCTGTCCCGCGTCCCGGACGGCGTAGCCCCGGGCCCGTGGGGGTCCCACCCCACGTGGGGCCCGCAGGTGGACCCGCCCCTCCGAGTGGTCGCCTGGCAGCCGCGCGACTCCTTCAACGGACCGAAGCCCGGCACCGTCGGCACCCCGAGGCGGTGTCCGGCACGGCCTAGGTGAGCGACTGGGGCGCGAGGTCGCGCAGGGCGGCCACCAGGGGCGCCAGCTCGGGTGTGCCCTCGGCCTCCTCCAGCGCTTCCCTGAGCACCGCGTCGTGGGTGGGGCGCGCCTCCGCTAGCAGGGTCCTCCCGGCGGGAGTGAGCTCGGTGTAGATGCCGCGCCGGTCGTCCGCGCACAGCACCCGGGCGAGCAGGCCGCGATCCTCCAGGCGGGTGACCAGGCGGGTGGCCGCGCTGTTGGACAGGGCCGCGGCGCGGGCGAGCTGACGCATGCGCATATGCCAGCCGTCCTGGCGGTCCAGAGCGTCCATGACGGTGTACTCCACCACGGAGACGCCGTGCCGGGACTGCAGGGCCCTCTCCAGGGCGGTCTCGATCAGGCTGTAGACCGCGGCGAGCGCGCGCCACCCGTGCGCGCGGATCTCGACGGCGTCGTCGGCGATGCCCATGCTCCCCAGCCTCCTTCGGGCGACACGGCATGTTGGAGGAAACACGATAGCAGCTTGCGCGGATAGGAGGCGCGTGCAACCATAATGTTGCGTCTGCAACTAGTGCGCATGCAATGACATGTCTCTCCGAGGAGCACCTCCCATGCCGCTCGCCTTGTACGCCCTCGCCGTCGGGGGCTTCGGCATCGGACTCACCGAATTCGTCATCATGGGTCTGCTACCCGAGGTGGGCGCCGACTTCGACGTCACGCCCACGGTCGCGGGCTACCTGGTCTCCGGTTACGCCCTGGCCGTCGCCGTCGGGGGCGTCGGCCTGACCGCCCTGCTCAACACCGTCAATCGCAAACGCGCGCTTTTGCTGCTCATGGTGCTGTTCATCGCGGGCAACGCGGTCTCCGCGCTTGCCGCCACCTATGAAGTCATGCTCGCCGGACGCGTGCTGGCCGCTCTGTGCCACGGCGCCTTCTTCGGCATCGGCGCCGTACTGGCCGCCCGCATCGTGCCTCCGCACCGCGTCGCCGCCGCGATCTCCCTCATGTTCGCCGGGCTCACCACCGCCAACGTCCTGGGCGTGCCCTTCGGCACCTTCCTCGGCCAGGCACTGGGGTGGCGCTCCACCTTCTGGGCGATCACCGCCATCGGCATCGCCGCGTTCGTCGGTATCGCCCTGCTCGTCCCCGGCCGAGGAGCCGGGCAGGAGCACGCCGAAGGAGGGCTGCGCGCCGAACTCGGGGCCTTCAGAAGCGTCCAGGTGTGGCTGTCCCTGGCCGTCACCGTACTCGGCTTCGGCGGCATGTTCGGCGGATTCACCTACATCGCCTTCACCCTCACCGAGGTCAGCGGGTTCGCCTCGACCACCGTGCCCTGGCTGCTCGTCCTGTTCGGGGTGGGCCTGTTCGCCGGGAACCTGCTCGGCGGACACCTGGCCGACCGCGCCCTCGGCCGTACCCTGCTGGTGCTGTTCACCGTGCTCGCCCTGGTCCTGGCCGTGTTCGCCCTGGTCGCGCATCTGGCTTGGGCGGCGCTGGCGGCCCTGCTCCTCATGGGCGCCTTCGGATTCGCGACCGTCCCCGGACTCCAGATGCGGATCATGCGCTTCGCCCACCGGGCGCCCACCCTGGCCTCCGGTGCCAACATCGCCGCGTTCAACGTCGGCAACGCCCTCGGAGCCTGGGCGGGCGGCCTCGGCTTGGCGGCGGGGCTCGGCTACACCTCGCCCCTGTGGACGGGCGCGGGCATCACCCTCGTCGGTCTGGCCACGCTCGTCCTGGCCGTACGCCTGCGCGGCGGTGAGTTCTCCCGCAGCCCGTTCCGCGGCCCCGAGGCCGAGACTGCCGAGAAGGTCGTCGCATCGGAGCGCGGAGGAATCTGAGAAACCCCTCTCCTGTGGACTCCCGGCAGCCGACCGTGTGCCGGTGGCCGGGCGTCGTCTGGTGACGGCCGCTCGCGCACCTGCGACCACTCCACCGGACTGATCACGCCCGCCCCCGGCCCGGCGGCGCCGCGTCGGTGGTCCTCCGCCTCCGGGGCCCGTTCCACCTCCAGAGCCCCGGCGCTTCCACGGCGTACCCGCCGGGCCGGCCTTCGTCGTCCTCACCGCTCTGGCCTGCCCGGCGGTACTCGCCGCCCGGGCCCTATCGAAGGTCCGGGCACGGCGGGCGGCATGGGTCCTTCGTCGAGGACGGGCGTGGCGGCACCGGGACACGCACCGTTTACGCCTTCCCCCCGTGGGTAGCGGCGCCCACGCGTTCCAGCCGTAGCGAGAGGGGGTGGTGTCGGTGGTGTCGAAGGATCGGATCGCCGAACCATGGGGCTCCCGGACCCCGTACGGGTCCGGCCAGGAGTGGCCGGTCAGGGTGGACAGCCACCTTGCCGAGGGTGTGACGCCCGACCAGGTGGACCGGTGGGTGAGGTCCGCGTCGATCCTGCACTCCAACGGCGACGCGCTCGACATCGCGGTCAAGGACGGGCGGATGGTCGGGGTACGCGGCAGGAGCCAGGACCGCGTCAACCACGGGCGCCTCGGCCCCAAGGACCTCTACGGGTGGCAGGCCAACGACTCGCGGGACCGGCTCACCCGGCCGCTGGTCCGCCGGGACGGTGAACTGGTCGAGACCGACTGGGACACCGCGATGGACATGGTCGTGCGGCGCAGCAAGGAGCTGCTCGACGAACAGGGGTCCAGCGCGCTGGGCTTCTACACCACCGGGCAGCTGTTCCTGGAGGAGTACTACACGCTCGCCGCCATCAGCCGCGGTGCGATCGGCACCAACCACCTGGACGGCAACACCCGCCTGTGCACGGCGACCGCGTCCGCGGCGCTCAAGGAGTCGTTCGGCTGCGACGGCCAGCCCGGCTCCTACACCGACATCGACCACGCCGACGTCATCGCCCTCTACGGCCACAACATGGCCGAGACGCAGACGGTGCTGTGGGCACGCGTGCTCGACCGGCTGGCCGGGTCCGATCCGCCCAGGATCCTGTGCGTCGACCCCCGGCCGACCCCGGTGGCACGGGAGGCCGCACTGCACCTGGCGCCGCTTCCGGGAACCAACATGGCGCTGATGAACGGCATCCTGCACGAGATCATCCGCCAGGACCTGGTCGACCACGACTACGTCGACGCCCACACGGTCGGCTACGACGGTCTGGCCGAGATGGTCGCCGACTACCCGCCCGAGCACGCCGCCGAGATCTGCGGCGTCCCGGCGGAGCAGATCCGCGAGGCGGCGGCGCTGCTCGGAAGCGCCGAGCGACTGCTGTCGACCGTGCTCCAGGGCTTCTACCAGTCACACCAGGCGACCGCCGCGTCGGTACAGGTCAACAACATCCACCTGGTCCGCGGCATGCTCGGCAGGCCCGGCGCGGGCGTCCTGCAGATGAACGGTCAGCCCACGGCGGAGAACACGCGCGAGTGCGGTGCCGACGGCGACCTCACGGGCTTCCGCAACTGGAGCAACGACGAGCACGTCGCGGACCTCGCCGCGGTGTGGAACGTCGACCCGATGAGGATCCCGCACTACTCCCCGCCCACCCACGCGATGCAGATCATGCGCTACGCCGAGAAGGGGTCGATCCGGTTCCTGTGGATCAGCGCCACCAACCCGGCGGTGTCACTGCCCGAACTGGAGCGGATCCGCTCGCTGCTCGCGCAGGAGGGCCTGTTCCTGGTCGTGCAGGACCTCTTCATGACCGAGACGGCCGAGCTCGCCGACGTGGTGCTGCCCGCCGCGACCTGGGGCGAGAAGACGGGCACGTTCACCAACACCGACCGCACCGTCCACCTGTCCGACAAGGCCGTCGACCCTCCCGGTGAGGCCCGGTCGGACCTGGACATCTTCCTGGACTACGCGCGGCGGATGGACTTCCGGGACAAGGACGGCGCGCCGTTCCCGCAGTGGCACGACCCGGAGTCGGCCTTCGAGGCCTGGAAGCGGGCCAGCGCCGGCCGGCCGTGCGACTACACCGGCATCACCTACGACAAGCTGCGCGGTGGCAGCGGCGTCCAGTGGCCCTGCAACGACGACAACCCGGACGGTACCGAGCGGCTCTACGCGGACGGCCGGTTCTGGGCCTCGTCCGATGTCTGCGAGACCTACGGCCGGGACATGGTCACCGGCGCTCCGCAGGAGCCCTCCGATTACAAGGCGATGAACCCCGACGGCAAGGCGATCATCAGGACGGCCGAGTACCTGCCTCCGCACGAGGAGCCGAACGAGGAGCACCCCTTCGCGCTCATCACCGGCCGTACCCTGTACCACTTCCACACGCGCACCAAGACCGGGCGCGCTCCGCAGCTGCAGAGGGCGGCCCCCGAGGTCTGGGTGGAGGTCTCGCCCTCCGACGCACGGGAGGCAGGGGTGTCCGAGGGCGACCTCGTCGAGGTGGCCTCGCCGCGGGGGACGATCCGGGCGCGGGCGCGGATCAACGACATCCGCCCCGGGGTGCTGTTCGTCCCGTTCCACTACGGCTACTGGGACACCGTGAAGGACGGTGAGGCCGGAGGCAGGGACCGGGCCGCCAACGAGATGACCGTCACCGACTGGGACCCGGTGTCCAAGCAGCCCCTGTTCAAGACCTCGGCGGCCCGGCTGCGCCCGCTTGACGGGGGCGGGCACGTACCGGCCCCCGCACCCACGACGACCGCGTCCCGACCGGTCAGCACCGAGGTGTCCGAGACCCATGGCGGCCCCGACGCCGCCACCGAGGAGCGCATCGGCGGAGGCGTGTCATGAAGATCCACCTGGCGCTACACGAACTGTACGGCTCGGAGAGCGCCCTGGCCGATGAGCTGCTCAGGATGGCCGACCAGCACGCGGACGAGCACGAGGTCCGCCACGTGTCCATGGACCTGGCCCGCTGGTCGCGGGAGCACGTGCGCGAACTCGCCGCGGCCGGTGAACGCTACGGTCTGAACCTGGGGGACTCGGAGGTGGACGCCCCGGAGCCGCTTCCCGAGGAGGCGGGCGCGCTGTCGGGCGACAGCTCCGATCCGGAGCTGCTGCTCCTGGCGGACCTGCGGCGGCTGCACCGCATGGCCGCGGGCGTCTCGCTGGACTGGGACCTGCTCGGCCAGGGCGCGCAGGTGGTCGCGGACACCGAACTGCTCGCGCTCACCAAGCGGTGTCACCCGCGGTCGCTGCGGCAGATGACCTGGGCCGACGCGATGCTCAAGACGGTTTCGCCCCAGATCCTGTCGAGCTGAGCCGCTGCCGCCGTGCCGCGGTCCGACGGGGTCGGCCGCGGCGGCGGCTGGTCGCGGAGACGGAGGGCGTGGTGCTCGCGGCCGACCGGACGCGGTCGGTCCATGCGGTCGGGAACCTGCGGGGCGACGCGCCGCGACACACCCCGGCGCCCGGGACGGTCACCGTCGGGGCGCGGCGCTCGGACGGGGAGACGATGAGACGTGGGGACCCTCGTGTCCGAAGGCGGTCCCGCGTCCGCCGTGCCCCGTCTCGCCTGGGATGCGGGCAGGCGCGGCACCGGCCCGGTCGCGCTCCCCCGTCACGGGTCCCGCGGAGGACCCGTGCACCAGCCCCCGGCCGCCCGCTTCCCGAGCTACGGGGAGCTCGCCCCTCCCCTGGTCGTCCTCCCACGGCGTCGACGGATGCGTGGGTTCTGCGGCCTCTACGACGCGGCCCACCAGCAGGTGGTCCGGTGAAACGACAGCGCCCCGCCCTGTTCGTCCGCGTTCGGACCTACGCCCAGCGGAACCCACGGCGGTACGGAGTCATCGCCGGTGTCCTCAGCGGGACCCTCTTCGGCTGCGGGACGACGCTCTCCCTCATGCTGTTCCTGGCGATGCCGCTCACCGAACGCAACCGCAGGCGGGCCCGGACCTTCCTCGGCGACTTCCCGGCCTGACCCTCACCGCCCGAGGGAGCGGAACCGCCGGACGCAGAGCGGGAGGAAGACCGCCGTGGTCGCCAGCGGCCAGACCACTGCCATGGGCACGGCGTTCTGCGCGATCCAGCCCTCGCCTCCCCAGCCGGGGTTGCCGAAAAGTTCCCGGGCCGCGGCGACGGTGGAGGACAGCGGGTTCCAGTCCGCGACCGCGCCCAGCCAGAACGGC
The DNA here is from genome assembly GCF_008638365.1 of Nocardiopsis quinghaiensis. Lineage (GTDB taxonomy): Bacteria > Actinomycetota > Actinomycetes > Streptosporangiales > Streptosporangiaceae > Nocardiopsis > Nocardiopsis quinghaiensis. Next base: position 292,819 of record NZ_VWVU01000006.1, read on the forward strand.
ATGGACGCCGTGGCCACGAACGCGTTGGACAGGAAGCCCAGCGGGAACTCCAGGGTGTGCACGGCCGTGACCGCCCCCTCGCCCCGGACGGCCAGGCCGACGTAGACGCCCACCCACACCAGGGAGAAGCGCAGCAGCAGGAGCAGTCCGAGCGCGGCCGCGGCCTCCCCCAGGGTGCCGTTCCACTGCCAGCCCACCAGCAGGCCGCAGACGACCAGCAGGGCCAGGGTGATCGCGGACCTGAGCATGTCCGCCGCGCACCGGCCCACCACGACGGCGGAGGGCGCCATGGGCATGGAGCGGAACCGGTCGGTGACCCCGCGCGCGGTGTCGTGGGACACGGCGGTGACCGTCTCGCCCACCCCGAAGACCATCGCCATGGCGAACATGCCGGGCATCAGGAACTCCCGGTAGTCCCCGCCGCCGGGCACGGTCATCGCCCCGCCGAACAGGAACCCGAACATCAGCACCATGGCGACGGGGAACAGCAGTCCTGCGACGAGCTGCCCGGGCCGGCGCAGCCAGTGGACGATGTCGCGCCGGGTGATGGTCCACCCGTCCGCGAGCGCCCACAGGAGGCGGTCGGCGGCCGTGGGCCCACCGGCACGGGCCGTGGTGCCGTTCATCGGGTCTCCTCCACTCGGTCACCGGTCAGGTGCAGGAACACCTCGTCCAGGGTGGGACGGCGCAGTGCGCGATGTCCTCCACCGCGACCCGCTCCGACTCCAGTGCCCGTGCCACGTCGGTGAGGGCCGCGACCCGGTCCCTCACGCCCACGCTGATCCGCCGCGTGTCGACCTCGGTCCCCGGCCTCTCGCCGACCACCCGTTCGACGAGGGCGGCGGTCCCGTCGAGTGCGGCGGCGTCGCGCAGCACCACGTCGAGGCGGTCGCCGCCCAGACGGGACTTGAGCTCTTCGGGGGTGCCCCCGGCGACGACGCGGCCGGAGTCGACCACCGAGATCCGGTCGGCGAGCTGGTCGGCCTCCTCCAGGTACTGGGTGGTGAGCAGTACCGTCGTGCCGTCCGCCACCAGTTCGCGGACCGCGCTCCACACCCCGCCCCGTCCGCGCGGGTCGAGCCCGGCGGTGGGCTCGTCCAGGAACAGCACCGGCGGGGACAGGATCATGCTCGCGGCCAGGTCCAGGCGGCGGCGCATACCGCCGGAGTAGGCGCTGACCGGCTTGCCGCCGGTGTCCGCCAGTCGGAAGCGCTCCAGCAGCTCGTCCGCGCGCGCGGCGGCCCGGCGGGCGCCCAGGTGGTACAGGCGTCCGAACATCTCCAGGTTCTGCCGCCCGCTGAGCACCTCGTCGACGGCCGCGTTCTGGCCCACCAGTCCGATGCTGCGGCGGACCCCGTCCCCGTTCGTGGCCACGTCGTGCCCGGCGACACCGGCCGTGCCCTCGTCCGCGCGCAGCAGCGTGGTCAGGACGCGCACGGCGGTGGTCTTGCCCGCGCCGTTGGGCCCGAGCAGCCCGCACACGCTGCCGACGGGCACGTCGAGGTCGAACCCCCGCAGCGCCCAGCTCCTCCCGTAGCGCTTCCCCAGACCGCGTGCGGTGACCGCGTAACCGGTCGCTTCCACAGCGTCCTCCCCTCACTCCGCCTGGTCCCGTACGGCGTACAGTACGCCCTACGATCCAGTGAGCACAAGAGCCCCGGGAAAGATTTCGTACCCTGTACGAGATCTTTCCCGGAGGCGGGAGGAGAGGTGCTGGTCCGGAACCACACCTCAGAGAGGGACTCGGGTTCGGGAGGGGTCACAAACCTTCGTTGACGCCGATGACGTAGGGGTCGGGCCGGGGAACCTCCCCCGGCCGGGGCAGTTCGACGATGGGCACGTACCTGCCGACCGCCTCGCCACCGAGTTCTTCGCTGTAGTTGAGAGTGCCACCGCCGGCCGGGACCCTGTTGGCGGTGTTGAGCTGCATCAGCCGCTGCTGTACGTCTTCCACGGTGAGTGGGCCGTCCGACCTCACCAGGTTGGTCGCCCGCACAGCGCTGGCGGCCACGGCGAACGCGTCGTGGCCGACCAGGGCGTACCCGTTGGGGAGGGCGGTTTTATCCTTGCCGACGTGCTCGAGGAAACCTTCCACGAAGTCCTCGTAGTGCGGCGGTACGTCCTCCCGCGGTGCCTCCTCCTTGCTCCAGAAGGGATCGATGCCCGAGGCGTAGACCAGGTTGATGTTTCCTTCGTGCAAGTGCTCCGTCATCTTGTCGTTCATGGCGGTCAGGCCGGTGGCGACGAACAGCACCCTCAAGGGCACCTCTTCGCAGTTCGACTTGACGGAGTTGAGGAATTCCCTGAAGTCCGGAGTGCGGCCAGCGAAGAACACCGTGTTGTTACCCGAGTGGCACACGTTGTTGGTCGCTATCGCGAATGTGCCCGTGGTGGGCGTGTCGCCGACGGTCGTGCCGACATACTGCTGGGGGTGCCCTTGGATGTACTCGCCGAGATACTTCTTGTAGGCATCGCGCAGGGTGGTGACGAACAGGTCGGGTTCGGTGTTGTCGAAGACCAGGGTGGCCCTGATCGTTTCGTCCAGGCCCTCAAGGTAAGCGCCCAGTGCACGCACGTACTCGGTATTGCTGGGAGCGGCACGTACCAGGCCCTCGATCTCGCTGTGCGCGAGACTGTCAGCGGTAACCGCGGAGGACACCATGGGGATGCCGTGTCCGCTGAGATGTTCGGCCGCGTCCCGGGTGGAGTCGATGCTCACGCCCATGCCGATGACCGCAACAAGCGGGTTCTCCTCGTTCTCGGACATGGCCACGAGGTCGTCCACGACCGTCTGCCACTGCTCCTGTTGGCCGCCCATGTTGGCCAGGAACAGCTGGATCTGGGGTTTTTGATCCCCGAAGTCATGGGAGTGGTTGGCTCGCATTTGCGCGGTGTACGCGCCCTCCAGGGAACTGAGCATACGGATGGGGTCCATGGGGCTAACTTCGCCGAAGGTCAACGTACCCAGGAAGGCGATCCGGACGACAGGCCCGCTGGTTTCCTCCGCCACCCGGTCGTTCTCAGCCTCGATGGCGTCCTGCACATCGTTGTACTGCTTGTGATAGACGTACGTGCCGTCAGTGACACCCACACACTGTCCTCCTACCAACCGCACACCGCTGGTGGGACCACCACAGGCGAACACGTTCCAGTAGAGAACGGTCGGGACCACGATGAGGAGCACCAGAACGGGCACGACCAGTCTCCACCACCGCCTCAGCCAGTTCATGAAGAGGGGACCCGGCACACTGACCCCGGGTACGGGTACGGGTGCGGGTGTGCTCGCGCTATTCAGGCGAGGCATGGACGTCCTTTCTCCGGCGAATGGCTGATCACGCCGTCCTCCCGTACTTGGCGACCATCCGCAGGTGCCAGGCCGCCTCTTCGAAGAGGTAGGTCGCCCCCCACGGGATCCGTCCCCCGAGATCGTTCAACATGCTGTGGCAGGAGGAGTGCAGGATCTCGCAGAAGCGTTCGGGGTCGAAGGGCTCGGGTTCGGGGCCGTGGAGGATGTGGCGTGCCACGACGAGCTTGAGGATGATCTCGGCCTCCTCCGGATCCTCCGGGGTCCCCACCAGGTCCTCCGAGGCGGCGTGCTTCTGCCACGTGTCCACCCACGTGTCCATGAGTGAGAACGAAGGAGGGGTCCGCAGGGGGGCGGAGGTGGTGGTACGAAGCAGCCGAACCCACTCCTGGCCTCCGATACCGGGATCCTTGAGCCGCTTATGGAGCTGCCGGGCCGCATATGCGAACTGCCCAGCGCAGAGACGGTGGTAGACCTCGTGCTCAGCGGAGTGCCGAATATCGGCCTCTTCGCTCCGGTAGTAGTCGGCGAGCTTGCTGTGCACGGCCTCCCAGTGACCGGGGGCGCTGGTCGGGCGCCTGGCCAGATTCCGTGAGAGGAGGCGGCGCAGCACCGTGGTCGCCTCCGGGACCTTCCGGTCCCAGAGCGGGTGGGCGAGGAGGCGCTCCTCCTCCACCCGCTCGGTGAGGTCACCCCACCGGTTCAGCCACAGGCCGGCGTCGGGGTTCCTGGCCGCGGAACAGGTGACGAGTGCCTCTCGCAAGCGGTGGTCGAGCCGGCCAGGGTCGCCGTTGAAGGCCGCCTCGAACATGCGTTCCTCGACCGTCATAGTGGACGCCAGCCTGGTGACCGGGTCCCTGGGGCGGTGGTGGAGCGCGGCGTGCATACTGCCTCCCCCGACCGCGATCCAGGCTTCGACGAGCTGGGCGGTGGTCCCGGGATGGCCCCCGGTGAAGTCCGCCAGGAGGTCGGCGATCTCCCCCGAGACGTAGTCGTCGCCTCCGAAAAGGGAGAACAGCCTGCCGATGTCCGCTGAACCCATCGGGGTCAGGGGCAGGAACCGCATGTACTGGCGGACGTCCTCGTAGAACTGCCCGAGGGGAACCCCACTGACCGTGTCCGCCGCGGTGGCGACGATGGTCAGCGGTTCCGGGAAACCGGCACCGCCGAAGAACGTGGACCTGTTGAAGGGGGCCGGCACCTGTGCCAGGGCTCTGAGGACCACTGGCCCCACGCCCCGGTCGGTGTTGTCCAACAACAGGACGGGGGTGGGCTGGTGGCCGATCGACCAGGACGCGTGTTGCAGGTCTGCGAACAGGGCCTCACTCAGGAAGCGCGCCATCTTCTCCCTGTTGGAGATCCTGGACACGACGTCGACGGCGTCGGGGTCCTGTGCCTGGAACCACAGGTGGTAGAGGGAGTCGGTCACCTGCTCTCTGGCCTGCGTGCCCTGCCCCTGGCTGCGAAACCACTCGAACACGCGGTCCAAGACGCGGGTCCCCATTTCGGAGACCTCGGCGATCCACCTGGCGATGTCGACGGAGAGGGCTTCACCGCCGACCAGCCCCGCCGGAGGCAGGAGGTTACCCGCCTCGCCTATGAGTCTGCCCAGCCGGACCAGGCCGCTGGGCCAGACCTGGTCCACCAGATCGCTGATCCGGGCGTGCGCCCTGTCGTTCCTGTTCTTGATACTGCCCTCGTCGTCCTGGCCCTCGTCGACGTCGAGGTCCAGGCGAATGGTGATCAGAGCGGTCCAGAGCCGGGGAAACTGCAGACGCCCGTAGTGCCTCAGCGCGCGAGCAAGGCCTCTCTCCTGGTGGGAGGCGATGTCCGCGAAGACGTCGGGGACATTGGAGCTGTACCTGGTGGCGGCGAAGTCCAGATGTGCGTAGGGGATGCCGCGCATCTCCAGGTCCCGGGCCTTGTACAGAACGAAGTGGGACTTGCCGTAACCCTGCGGCCCGTGAACGACAAGGATGGGGCGCCGACGTCCCTGCGGACCGGACCACGTGGATCCGATGAGCTCCTCGCAATAAGCATTCTGTACCTCTTGACCGACCAGACCCTCAGAGCCCTCCTGCATCTCCGCGCTATGCGTCACAACCAGGCCACCTCCAGTTCCTCTCCCCTGTTCCTGCCTGCCAATGACATATGACGCGCATTCTCGCCCCCTCGTTCCCGCACCGCGCCAATGACTGGCTTGCCACTGACACATGATGCGCGATCTCCCCAATCTTATGTCCGGGATCATTTTTTTGTGACACACGCTTTACACAATTCCTTCACCAATCGGCGTTTTGTGTAGTTTTGCGAACTTCGTGACTGGTGGCACTAATGTTACTTAGGATCAACCATCCCGAGCGAGGGAACGGAATACTCCGGAGTTGTCCACAGGCGGGTGAGACGCCTTCCGCCGACGGACCGGACCTGCTTTCATGGGATGAATTCCATGATCTGAGCGGAGGGGCCCGTGGCGGACACCGGGACGGCGGCGGCCGCGGACACACGTGAGCACGCCACCGGGACGCGCTCACCGCGGCTGCCCCCACCCGGGACGCCGGACGTCCGCGGCCCCTGGCGCTACCTGTGGTGGCTCATCGCCTCGCAGCCGTGGAGGATCCTGACCGGTTCCCTCTGGGGCATCGCCTGGATGGCCGGACTGGTGGTGTCGCCCTACCTCCTCGCCCGCGCGGTGGACGACGGCCTGCGGGCCGGGGACCGCGGCGCCCTGCTGCTGTGGGTGACCGTGCTCGCGCTCGTGGGGGCGGGCAACGCCGTCGTGTCGATCATGCGGCACCGCACCATGACGCTCGTGCGGATGGACGCCTCGCTGCGCACCATGCGCGTGGTGGCCAGGCACGCGGCCCTCCTGGGCGCGGCCCTGCCCCGGAGGCTCTCCTCCGGTGAGCTGTCCACCATGCAGGTCCTGGACGTGGGCCGGATCGCACGGATGCTCACCATGACCGGACCGGGCGTGGGCGCGGTCATCGCCTACACGGGTGTCGCCGTCCTGCTCTTCGCCGTGTCCCCGGTGCTGGCGGCGGTCGTGGGGATCGGCGTGCCGCTGCTCGCCGCGTTGGCGGCGGTGGACGCGGGCTGGGCGCGGGAGCTGCCGGAAGGACTGGACACCCCGTTGGGCGCGGGCGGCACGGCGCTGGACGCGGCTCGGTCCCAGCAGCTGGCCCTGGCGCGGGTGGTCCTGGCCGACCCGCACACGGTGGTGCTGGACGAGGCGACCTCGATGCTGGACCCCACCACCGCGCGGGACACGGAACGGTCCCTGGCGGCGGTGCTGGAGGGGCGGACGGTGATCGCGATCGCGCACCGGCTGCACACCGCGCACGACGCCGACCGGGTGGCCGTGGTGGAGGACGGCAGGATCACCGAGCTCGGCTCCCACCGCGAACTGGTGGGCGCGAACGGCCCCTACGCCGCCCTGTGGAGGTCCTGGCACGGCACCCCCTGACCCTCTCGCCGCCGCCGACGCGCTCCCGACTGTCCCCGCCTCCGGGCACCATGGACGTGACCACCGCCTTCGGCCCCGAGGAGCTGCCATGTCCGACCAGATCTGCGCCTGGGCACGGGGGTCGTCCGACCTGATGAGGGCCTACCACGACAAGGAGTGGGGCAGGCCCTCGCACGATGACGACCACCTGTTCGAGATGCTCGTCCTGGAGGGCGCGCAGGCGGGGCTGTCCTGGTCCACCGTGCTCAACAAGCGGGAGAACTACCGGCGGGCCCTGGACGGCTTCGACCACGACCGGATCGCGGAGTACGGCCAGGAGGACGCCGACCGGCTCCTCCAGGACGCCGGGATCATCCGCAACCGCCTCAAGGTGGCCTCCCTCCCCCGCAACGCGCGGGCCTTCCAGCGGGTGCGCGCGGAGCACGGCACCTTCGCCGACTACCTGTGGGGCTGGGTGGACGGCGTGTCCGTGGTCAACCGCTTCACCGACCAGTCCGAGGTACCGGTGAGCACCCCTCTGTCGGACCGGATCGGCAAGGACCTCAGGAAGCGCGGTTTCACCTTCGTCGGCACGACCATCGTCTACTCCTACCTCCAGGCCGTCGGCGTGGTCGACGACCACCTGGCCGGCTGTCCCGCCAAACCCGCCTGAGCACCGCTGGAGACGCCCGCGCTCCTTCGTCCCCGGCGCGTGAACGCCGGCCGGCCCGCGCGGGCGCCCTGCCCTACACTGGCCCCACCCGGACCGAGAGCAGGACGGCCGATGCCCACGCAGTACCCCAGGAGCGGAGACCCCGCACGCAGCCTCGCCCTGCTGTGGCGGACCCAGGAGCCCGTCAGCCGACGGAGCAAACCGGATCTGAGCGTGGACCGGATCGTGGCCGTGGCCTCGGAGATGGCCGACGCCGACGGGCTGGCCGCCCTGTCCATGCGCAAGGTCGCCGAACGCCTGGGCGTGGGGACCATGTCGCTGTACACCTACGTCCCCGGCAAGGGCGAACTGGTCGACCTGATGCTCGACGCCGCGTACGCGGACCTGTACGAGGGGGGCGAGCGGCCCGGGCACTGGCGGGACCGGTTGGGCGCGGTCGCCCACGCGAACTGGCGCCTGTTCCTACGCCATCCGTGGATGCTGCAGACCCCCCGGAGCCGCCTGCTCGGACCCCACCTCATCGCCAAGTACGAGTACGAGCTGTCGGCCGTGGACGGACTGGGCCTGACCGATGCCGAGATGGACTCCACGGTCAGCCTGGTCAACAGCTACGCGGAGGGCGCCGCCAGCCAGGCCGTGGCGGCGGGTGAGACCGAGAGGTCCTCGGGGATGACCGACGGGCAGTGGTGGCGCACCCACGGCCCGCTGCTGGCGACGTTCGTGCGGGACGGCGACTACCCGCTCGCCTCACGCGTCGGCAGCGCGGTGGGCGGTGCGCACCAGGCGGTGTACTCCCCCGAGCACGAGTTCACCTTCGGCCTGGAGCGCGTCCTGGACGGCGTCCAGGCCCTCGTGGACTCACGGACCCCTCAGGACGCCCCGCGGGACCGCTCCTGAAAGGACGCCGGTCCGCAGGTGGGAACTGCGTGATCCGACCCGCTGGAGGTACGGTAAAACCCGCATCGACGTCGCGCGTGACGACACCGGAGGGGAACGGTATGGGGGACATCGACCTGTCGTTGATCGGAGACCTGTACCGCAGGTACCGGGATCCGCTGGCCAAGGTCAGGGACGCGCAACGCGACTTCCTCCGGCGGACGCGCGGACGGATGACGCCGCAGCTCGACGACCTCGAGGCGGAGATCACCTACATGCTGCTGCGCGAGACGCGGCCGGACACGGTGATGGAGCTGGGCACCTTCCACGGCTGGTCCACCACGTGGATCCTGCAGGCGCTGCGCGACAACGGCACGGGGACGCTGCACTCCTTCGACATGGTGGACAACGTGGTGGCGAACGTGCCCTCCGACCTGGCCCTGGACCGGTGGGAGTTCCACAAGGGCGACATCCGCGAGAACATGTCACAGGTCCCCGAGAAGATCGACTACCTGTTCGTGGACGCCGCGCACAACGGCCGGTTCGCGAAGTGGTACCTGTCCGAGCTGTTCCCCCGGATCGCTCCGGGGACCCCGGTCAGCGTCCACGACGTCTTCCACGGCAAGCGGGCCCTGCCGCTGACCGAGGGCGCCGTGGTGCTGTCGTGGCTGCGCCGCACCGGCACGGACTTCTTCACCCCCTCCCGCAAGCGGGCGCCCGCGCCCCACATCGCCCTCCTGGAGCTGCGGGAGGACCTGGGGCTGGGCGAGCCGGTGCGCACCAGCACCGACAACCCGATGATCTACTTCCGGATGCCGGAGCACCACGTTCCCCAGACCTCGCGCTGAACCGGGAAAGAGCGGTCCCCCGGCCACCGCCACGGGGACCGGGGGACGTGGGGGATGGCCTAGAGTGCCGCCGCCTTCCGGGCCAGTCCGGTGATCCGGTCCCAGTCGCCCGCCGACACCAGGTCGGCCGGGGACAGCCAGCTGCCACCCACACAGCCCACGTTCGGCAGGGCCAGGTAGGTGGGGGCGGAGTCCGCGGTGATCCCGCCGGTCGGGCAGAACCGCGCCTGGGGCAGGGGGCCCGTCAGCGACTTCAGGAACGCGGCGCCGCCCGCGGCCTCGGCGGGGAAGAACTTCATCTCCGACACCCCGCGCTCCAGCAGCGCCATCGCCTCGGACACGGTCCCCACACCGGGCAGGAAGGGCAGGCCGGTGTCGGCCATCGCCGAGGCCAGGCCGGCCGTGCACCCGGGGCTGACCAGGAAGCGCGCACCGGCCCTGGCGGCGGCCGAGGCCTGGTCGGGGGTGACCACGGTGCCCGCGCCCACCACGGCCTCGGGCACCTCGGCGGCGATCCGCTCGATGGCCCCCAGCGCGCCCGGGGTCCTCAGGGTCACCTCGATGCCCGGCAGCCCTCCCGCCACCAGCGCGCGGGCCAGCGGCACGGCGGTCTCGGCGTCGGAGACGACCACCACCGGCATCACCGGGGCCAGGTCGAGGATGTCCGCACCCGAACGGGGGTTCGTCGTCATGTCGTGTTCTCCAGGGTCGGTCGAAGGTCGGGGGCGGGCACGCCGCGGCCGTGGGGCCGGTCCCCCGGCGTGCCCGGAGGGTCAGGGCGCGAAGATCCCGGCGCCCGTCTCGGCGGGTCCGACCGCGCCGCGCAGGGCGGCGAAGAGCTCGCGGCCGGTTCCGCTGGAGGAGTCCGCGCTGGGACGCGCGGGCTCGCGGCCGGTCAGGTCCGCCAGCACCTCCAGCGTGCCCGTGGCGGCGTCCAGGCGGATGGGGTCGCCGTCGCGCACGTAGGCCAGCGCGCCGCCCGCCTCGGCCTCGGGAGACACGTGGATGGCGGCGGGCACCTTGCCCGAGGCTCCGGACATGCGCCCGTCGGTCACCAGGGCCACCCGCTGGCCGCGGTCCTGGAGCACCGCCAGCGGCGGAGTGAGCTTGTGCAGTTCGGGCATGCCGTTGGCGCGCGGCCCCTGGAAGCGGACCACCGCGACGAAGTCGCCGGTCAGCTCACCGGCGGCGAAGGCGTCCTGGAGTTCGGACTGGTCCCCGAAGACGCGCGCGGGTGCCTCCACCACGTGGCGCTCGGGCGCGACCGCCGACACCTTGATGACGGCGCGGCCCAGGTTGCCCGAGAGCATGCGCAGGCCGCCGTCCGTGGCGAAGGGGTCCTCCGTCCCGCGCAGCACCGTGGTGTCGCCGCTCTCCTTGGGGCCCTCGCCCCAGGTCAGTTCGTCCCCGTTCAGGCTCGGGGTCTGCCGGTAGCGGCCCAGCCCCCCGCCCATCAGGGTGTGCACGTCCTCGTGCAGGAGGCCGGCGTCCAGCAGGGAGCCGATGAGGTAGGCCATGCCGCCCGCCTCGTGGAACTGGTTCACGTCGGCGGCGCCGTTGGGGTACATCCGGGTGAGCAGCGGCACCACCTCGGACAGGTCGGCGAAGTCGTCCCAGGTCAGCTCGATGCCGGCGGCGCGCGCGATGGCCACCAGGTGCAGCGTGTGGTTGCTGGACCCGCCGGTGGCCAGCAGGGCGACCACGGCATTGACGATGGCGCGCTCGTCGATCTGGCGGCCGACGGGGTTGTGGTCCTCCCCCAGGGCGGTGCGGGTGAGCACGCTGCGTCCGGCCTCGGCGGTCAGGGCCTCGCGCAGCGGGGTTCCCGGCTGCTCGAAGCTGGCTCCGGCCAGGTGCAGGCCCATGACCTCCATGAGCATCTGGTTGGAGTTGGCGGTGCCGTAGAAGGTGCAGGTGCCGGGCGAGTGGTAGGCGGCCGACTCGGCCTGGAGCAGCTCGCGGCGTTCCACCTTGCCCTCGGCGTACTGCTGTCGCACGCGGGACTTGTCCTTGTTGGGCAGGCCCGAGGGCATGGGCCCGGCGGGCACGAACGCCACCGGCAGGTGACCGAAGGACAGGGCGCCGATGAGCAGGCCGGGCACGATCTTGTCGCACACGCCGAGCATCAGGGCGCCGTCGAACATGTCGTGGGACAGGGCCACGGCGGTGGCCATCGCGATGACGTCCCGGCTGAACAGGGACAGCTCCATGCCCGCGCGGCCCTGGGTGATGCCGTCGCACATGGCGGGCACACCGCCCGCGAACTGGGCGACGCCGCCCGCCTCGGCCACGGCGGCCTTGATCAGGGCCGGGTAGGACTCCAGCGGCTGGTGCGCGGAGAGCATGTCGTTGTAGGCGGAGACGATCGCCAGGTTGGGCGTGACGTCGCCGGACAGCTTGAGCTTGTCGGAGACGCCGCAGGCCGCGAACCCGTGGGCGAGGTTCGCGCAGCCCAGGGACGTGCGGGTGGGGCCCTGGGCCGTCGCCGCGTCGATCCGTGCCAGGTAGGCGGACCGGGTCTCGGCGCTGCGCTCGGCGATGCGCCGGGTGACGTCGGCGACGACGGGGTGGACGGCGGGTCCGTGCCCGGTGTCGTCGGCGTTGTCGGGGGTGTGCGCGGTCATCGGGGTCGCTCCTCTTCGTGCCACGTCCGGCCGGTACGGCCGATGAGCCGGTGCGCGCCCGCGGGGCCGGCGCTTCCGGCTGGATAGGTCTCGGGGGTGGTGCTCAGGCCGTTCCACGCCTCGATGACGGGGTCCACCCAGCGCCAGGCCGCCTCGACCTCGTCGCGGCGCATGAAGAGGGTGGGGTCCCCCGCCAGGACGTCCGTCAACAGCCGCTCGTAGGCCTCGGGCGCGCGGTCGGCGAAGGTGTCGGCGAAGCTGAGCTCCAGGGGGACCGGCCGTAGTCGCAGCGCTCCGGCGCCGGGCGTCTTGGCCAGCATGGTCAGGTGTATGCCCTCGTCCGGCTGGAGCCTGATGACGAGGCTGCCCGGCCCGGGCATGTTGGTGCCGGGGAAGATCGTGTGCGGCACCTCCCGGAAGCGGACCACGATCTCCGAGCGGGAGTGCGGCATGCGCTTGCCGGTGCGCAGGTAGAAGGGCACACCCGCCCAGCGCCAGTTGGCGACCTCGGCGCGCAGGGCCACGAAGGTCTCGGTGTCGCTGCTGGCGGGTCCGCCGGGTTCGTCGAGGTAGCCGAGCACCTCGGTGCCATGGACGGCGCCTCGCCCGTACTGGCCTCGCACGGTGTCCTCGGCGACGCGGTCACCGGTCAGGGGGCGCAGGGACTGCAGGACCTTGAGCTTCTCGTCACGTACGGAGTCGCGGTCGTAGCTGGCCGGTGGCTCCATGGCGGTCAGGCAGAGCAACTGGAGCAGGTGGTTCTGGACCATGTCGCGCATGGCGCCGGAGGTGTCGTAGTAGCCGCGCCGCCCGCCCACTCCGACGGTCTCGGCCGCGGTGATCTGGACGTGGTCGATCCAGCGGGAGTTCCACAGGGGTTCGAGGAAGACGTTGGCGAACCGCAGTACGAGCAGGTTCTGCACGGTCTCCTTGCCCAGGTAGTGGTCGATCCGGTAGATCCGCGACTCGTCGAAGACCGCGCCCACCTCGTCGTTGACGGCCTGGGACGAGGTCAGGTCGCGGCCCAGGGGCTTCTCCATGACCACGCGCGACTCGGGGGTGACCAGTCCGGCGTCGGCCAGGCCGCGGCAGATGGGACCGGAGATCATCGGCGGGACGGCGAGGTAGAAGACGCGGTCGCGGCCGGGCTCCAGGAGGGTGGTGAGGGCGTCCCAGCCGGAGGGGTCGCCGCCCACGTCCACGGTGACGTGGTGGAGGCGGTCCAGGAAGCGGTGGAGCACGTCGGACTCGGCGATCTGGACGGCGTGGTGACCGCGGACCGCGGCGGCGGCCTTGTCCCTGAAGTCGGCGTCGGCGAGGCCGTCGCGCGAGACGGCGACGACGCGGGTCCCCCCGTCCAGGTGCCCGTCGCGGTCCAGCAGGTAGAGGGAGGGAAGGAGTTTGCGCATGGACAGGTCGCCGGTGCCCCCGAAAACCACCAGGTCGGTGGGGTGGGGCGCGGACTGCTGCGGCATCTTCGGTCTACTCCAGCGGAGAGGGAAGGGGATGGGGGCCGGGGGGCGGAGTGTGACGCGGCGAGGGGTGTGGGAGAGCGGCGCGGACCGGCCGGATCCGCTCTCCGCTTCTGACTCTAAGCCTGACTATGGTAAAAAACCAAGCACACTTGAGAACAATTCTTTACATAACCTCTCAGTCTTCGCGACGTAACCTCATGGTTGAATGACATATGGCCAGAACCCCGGGACGCCTGTCCTCCGCTGCCACCAGCGGCCACATCCTGGAGCTCATACGTTCGGGCACCGCGACCAGCCGCTCCGAGATCGGCCGGGTCACGGGCCTGTCCCGCCCCTCCGTGGCCCTGCGTGTGACCGAGCTGATCAACAGCGGGCTCGTCACCGAGAGCTCGGGAGCGGCCTCCAGCGGCGGCCGACCGCCCACCCTGCTGGAGTTCAACGCCGACAGCGGCCTCATCCTCACCAGCGCACTCGGCATGGTCCGCAGCCAGGCCGCGGTGTGCGACCTCAACGGCGACGTCCTGGCCCGCACGCCGGGCTCACCCGACATGGAGCAGGGCCCCGACGCCACCCTCCCCTGGCTGCTGGACACCTGGTCCGACCAGATCGCCTCGCTTGGCCGTGACCCCGGTGACGTGCGCGGTGTGGGCATCGGCCTGCCCGGGACCGTCGAGTTCCACGCGGGCCGCGCCGACGACCGCCCGTTCCTGGGCAAGTGGGCGGGGGTGGCCCTGGCCCCGCTGGTCGCCGAGCGCTTCCCGGTACCGGTGACGGTCGACAACGACGTGAACGTGATGGCGCTCGGCGAGCACATCGCGGGCGGGCACGGACATCCCGACGACATGGTGTTCGTGAAGGTCTCCACCGGAATCGGCGCCGGACTGCTGTCCGGCGGACGGCTGCTGCGCGGCTCGCTGGGCGCCGCCGGGGAGATCGGGCACATCCCGGTACGCGACGGCGGCGGACTCCCCTGCCGTTGCGGCAACACCGACTGCCTGGAGGCCGTCGCGGGCGGGCGGCGGCTCCTGGACAGCGCCGCCGAGCAGGGGCGCGAGGCGGCCACCCTCAAGGACCTGGTCGCGCTGGCCGCCGAGGGCGACCCGGTCGCGGTGACCCTGGTCCGGTCCGCCGGGCGGCGGCTCGGCGAGGCGCTCGCCGGCGCGGTGAACCTGCTCAACCCCGAGGTGATCGTTCTGGGCGGCGACGTGTCGGAGGCCTACGACCACCTGGTCGCGGGCGTGCGCGAGGTGGTGTTCCAACAGTGCACCGCCCTCGCCACCCGGCAGCTGCGCGTGGTGGCCAGCTCCCTGTGGGACGATGCGGGCGTACGCGGCTGCGCCGCCATGGTGACCGAGGAGATCCTGTCACCGGAGGCGGTGAACAAGCTCCTGGCCGGGTGAGGGGAACCCGGCGGCGCTCCTGACCACAGGTTCCGGACGGGAGAAGTTACCTCTCCGTCTGATCGGGAACCCTCAGGGGGAGACCTTGGCCCTCCCGATGCCCGCCCTGCCCCCGCGCGCCGAACCAGCCGCCCGCCATCGAGGCTGACCTGCGACGACGCCGTCAGCGGCGAACGCACGCCCCCTGCCCGCACTTGACAACCGCCCTCGATGTGGCGAATAGTCACCCAGCACCGTTCCCGCCCCGCCGCACACCTCCGTCACCCCGTGACCGCGCCCGTGCGGGCCCCCGCCCGGAAAGGTCCCTGCCGTGCTCCTAGAGAACCCACTCGTCCTGATCCTGTTGGGTGCCGGAATCAGCCTGGTCACCAGTGTCGTCGTGACCGGCTTCCAGGCACGCCTCGTCAGACGCGGCGACACCCGCACCGCGTCCCGCGCCTCCGCGCGGAACCTCACCAGCGCCTTCATCGCCGAGCGTGACACGTCCGACCAGCAGGAGAGCTTCCTCGCCGAGGCGGAACTGACGGTCATGTCGATGACCGACCGCAAGACCCGCGACCGGCTGCGCGACGTCATCCGCATGCTGCGCGAGCGGACGCTGCCCGAGGTCGAGGAACTCAGCGGAGTCAAGTCCGAGCGCGCCCGCCAACTGCTGTGCGACCACGCGCTGGAGGTGCTCGGCGCACACCTGCGCTCCGAGCGGCTGCCCGAGGTACCCGCCCCGGTCCGCAAGATGCTGTCCGTGGAGGAGGAGGCGCTGAGCATCCACTCCGGCGAGACTCCACGCCCCGTCAGCGAGCCCATCACCAAGAGCGCGGTCACGGCGCGCCCCCGGCACACCGAGGGCGCCAAGCCCGCCTCTCCCGCCCGCAAGAACACCAAGCCCGCCGCCAAACCCGCCGCCAAACCCGCCGCGAAGCCCGCGGCCAAGGGCGGACGCTCCGCCACCGCCACCGCGGAGGAGGAGCCCCAGAAGGAAAGCGCCTTCTGGGACGACTGACCCCGACCCGGAGAACACCGGGTCTTCGCGCGCAGAACCGGGCCGCGGGTTCCGGCACCGCGCCGACGCCCTGTCCAGGAGGTTTTCCCACGGCCCCTGAGGGGAAAGTCAGGCGCACAGGCTCCACAGGACAACCACGGGGCTGAGGAATTGTGCGGCGCAATTGTGGTCAGGTATCCCGCTCAAGGACGACCCGGGCGCGCGGTGGCGAAGAACTTCGCCTAGGATCTCTGCCACGCGCGGTTTTCCCGTGTCGTTGGCAGCAGCCGTTTCCTGGTGCTGCCGGTGCCCCGTGGGCCGTCCCCAGTCCCCCAGGAGGCCCCGGACTCGGCAATCACCCGTCTCCGCTGCCCCGCGCGATCTCCGCATTCCCTTGGACGCGTGAGCCTCCAGACCGGTGTCCGACCGTTGGCACGCCCCGCTGTCCGAACTCACCGAGATTGCACGATGCCCGCTGACGAGAACTCCGCCGACTCAGGCGCGGATCACACACCAGACGAGACGCCCGAGAACGGCTCTGGTCCCGAGGACACCGGTTCCGACCGGGCCGGGGCCACCCGCCCGAATGACCGGGACGACCCCGGTGGGACGGTCCCGGGGTCC
Organism: Nocardiopsis quinghaiensis; assembly: GCF_008638365.1. Classification (GTDB taxonomy): domain Bacteria; phylum Actinomycetota; class Actinomycetes; order Streptosporangiales; family Streptosporangiaceae; genus Nocardiopsis; species Nocardiopsis quinghaiensis. The sequence goes on from NZ_VWVU01000006.1 coordinate 309,067, forward strand.
CCCGAGAACGGGGACGAGAACGGGGACGGGGACGGCTCACGGGACGCCGAGCCTCCCGAGGACTCCGGTGACGGGAACGAGGACGAGGGCGAGGACGGCAAGGCCGCTGCCTCCGTTCCCCCGGTCCGCGGAAAACGGCGCCGCGTGCGCCGGATCCTGATGTGGACCGCCGTGGGCCTGGTACTCGTCCTGGCCGCCGGAGCCGCCACCGCCTACGGCTACTACCACTCGCTGCGCTCGGGCATGGTCCAGCACGACATCGACTCGGCCCTCCAGGAGGAGGACCGCCCCGAGCGGATCAACGACGCGGTCAACGTCCTCTTCATGGGCACCGACGGCTACGAGGAGGGGAGCACCGCCTACACGCAGGAGTTCGAGGGCGAGCGCTCGGACGCGATCATGCTGGCGCACATCTCGCCCGAGAAACGGGTCTCGGTGATCAGTTTCCCCCGGGACTCCCTGGTGGACCTGCCCCAGTGCGCCCCCTACGGCGAGACCGAGGGCACGCAGGCCTACTTCGGCATGATCAACGCGGCGATGTACCACGGCGGCCCGCCCTGCGTGGTCCGCACCATCGAGTCGCTCACCGGCATCCGGATCGACCACTTCGTGCACCTGAGCTTCATGAGCTTCCGCGACGTGGTGAACGCCATCGGCGGCGTGGACATCTGCATCCCCGAGCCGATGCAGGACAGCCGTTCCGACCTCGACCTCGAAGCGGGACAGCAGATACTCAACGGGGACGAGGCGCTGTCGTTCGTCCGGGCGCGCTACGAGATCGGCAACGGCAGCGACATCGGCCGCATCGACCGCCAGCAGATGTTCCTGGCCGCCCTCGCCGACCAGGTGACCAGCAACGACGTACTGAGCAGCCCGGCCAAGCTGAACGGCATCCTCCAGGCTGTGGCCCGCAACAGCGCCACCGACCAGGCGCTCACGCTCGACAGGATGCTCTCGCTCGCCGTGACCCTCTCGGGTGTGGACCTGACCGACATCGATTTCCACACCGTTCCCTGGTACCAGGCACCCTTCGACCCCAACCGGGTCATGTGGTACGAGGAGGAGGCCGCGGCGCTGTTCACCGCCGTGCGCGAGGACCGACCCGTGAGCGCGCTGACGGCCGACGACGCGGCGGCGCCGCAGGACCCGCCCGGCACCTCGCCCTCACCGGTGGACATCTCCTCCGCGAACGCGTCCCCGCCGGATGTCCCGGAGTCCGCCCGTCCGGGCCAGGGACGCGACGCCACGTCCGACCCGTGTGCCGACGGCCTGGGCTTCGGCACGGGGGAGGAGACCGAGTAGGTGCCGAGCGGGCGTTCTTCGGAGCGCCGGCGGGCCGGCACCGGATACGCCCGGAGCTCCCAGGCTCCGGACACGACGAGACCGCGGCTCCGGATCCCCCCAGGTCCGGAGCCGCGGTGCGCCTCGGGCGGCGGGAACTCGACTCCTCCGCCGGTACGCGCCTGGAACCCCCACAGTTCCGTTCGGCGCCCCAGTCAGCGGTGGATGGTCCCGCTCACCGCCCGAGGCCGGTGCGCCCGCCGATCACGGCGGGCGCACGTTCCAGGAAGGTCAGACGAGGCCGCCGGACAGCGTGTCGTCCAGCGCACCGGTGTCGACGTCGGGCCGGCCCAGCTCGGGCATGCCCTCCACGCCGACCAGGTCGTTGCCCAGCGAGTCGCCGCCGGGCGCCAGCTGCGTCGTGCGCGCGGTGTCGGCGACCAGTCCGGTGGCGTCGGCGACCTCGGGCACCGGCAGCGGTCCGACCGGAGCGTCGCCGATGAGCTGGGGCAGGGCGCTGCTCCCGGCGGACATGGGCACCACGTCGTCGGACAGCACCAGCTCGGAGACGATGTCACCGGCGCCGCCGGTCAGGTCGGTGTTCTCTCCGTTGACGGGAGCGACCGGGCCGTCCATGGCAGCGGACAGGGGCAGCGGCTCACCGGGGGTGGGCAGGGTGGCGTCGAGGCCGTTCAGGTCGCCGCCGACCTCGTGGGTGCCCCGCTCGACCGCCGAGCCCAGCTGGTCGACGGCGGCGTCGACCTCCTCCGTGGAGTCGGACAGGGGCACGGGCGACTCGGTGTGGCTCAGCGGCAGCGTGCCACCGCCCAGACCCAAACCGCTCAGCACGTCCGTACCACCCAGCAGACCCGACAGCGGGTCCGACGACACCGGGCTCGCGGAGGGCGGAGCAGCGTGCGACAGCGGCAGCGTGCCACCGCCCAGACCCAAACCGCTCAGCACGTCCGTACCACCCAGCAGACCCGACAGCGGGTCCGACGGAGCCCGGTCTGCGCTCTGGGCCAGCGGCAGGCCGTCGGCCGCGGTGTTCAGGTCCAGCGGACCGACGTCGGCGGCGTTGTCCTCGCCGGTCCCGATCGGGGCGTCGGTGGAGACGGTGTCCCCGACGACTCCGCCGAAGGGCTGCCCGGGCGCGGACTGGCGGCGCACGTCGGGCTGGGCGGAGAGCTGGCCGGGCTCGACCCTGACCAGCTCGCCCAGGGGCGTGGAGACACCTTCCGTCAGCGACGCCGGGACCTGGCCGCCCAGGTCGTTCAGGGGCAGCCCGTCCGTGACGCCGCCGAGGGTGTCCGCTCCCGAGATCCCGGCTCCCAGGGCGACGAAACCCGCGGTGCCGGCGGCCACCAGCATGGTCCTTGCGGAGGTGCGGGCGGTGTTGAACATGTGTGGTCCTTCCGGAGTGTCGTATGTGGCTGTCGTGGGCGGACCGGGTCGTCCGCCGCCCGACGGATCCGCTCCCCCGGCCGGGAGGAGGGTCCGTCTGGTTCGAGCTTTCCGGTGGGGGAGCCTGTCGCACCTGGAGGGAGCGACGGAGCTCGGCCGGTCATCAGTCGTGGGTCTGGCTGTCCACTGACTGACGTGAACCCCGCGGTCGGGTGCGCGGCTCACGTCAATCACCAGAGGCATCCGGGTTCATGGCTCACCGTGGTCGTCCGTGAGCGTCCCGGGGCTGGGAAGGGCGTGCCAGAAGACAGGTCGCGGAGCGACCGGCCGGGGAGGGCCCGCTAGTCGGGCGAGAAGGTCGGCTCGTCGGCGGACTCGGCGGGAACCGAGCGCAGGACGTGCCAGGCGGCCTGGAGATGGCCGGGGAGCGGAGCGGGAGCGCCGGTGGCGGGCAGATAGCCCGCGACGCCGCCGGTCGCGCCACTCGGCGCGGAGCCGGTGGCGGTGGTGTTCGGTGCCGAGGAGGCGACGGCCTCGTCCATGAGGGGCACGGGAGCGCTCTCGGCGGTTCTGCCGGTGGAGTACCGCGCCGCGGTGTCCGAGGTGCTGTGGAGTGCGGTGGCGACCGTGCCGTCAGCACCGTGGACCGGACCGGTCAGGACGGCGCCGCCCTCCCGAGGCCGTGCGTCCCCGTCCGGGCCGGTGCCCTCGGCGGACGGCTCCTCGGCTGCCGGTGCCGTGTCGGACACGGCGTCCGTGGCGAGGCGGTCCTCCACGAAGGCGGGCGTCCCGTGGACGGTGTCGCGCACCTGCTGCGCGACGCCGTTACCCCTGGTACCCCTGGCCCCGATGGCAGGGGGGACGGCGGCGGGGGTGTCGAACACCATGCGGGTGGTCTTCCTCCCCGCGGCGGCGACCGCCCCGTCCAGAGGCTTGTCAAGCCTGGCGGGGGCCGCCGGGACGTGGCGCTCCGTGTCCGTGCGAGCGGAAGCGTCCGTGCGCACGGAACCAGCCCGGCCGTTGGGAGCCCGGCCTGCGTCGGCCGCGGTGGTCTGGGCGGCGTTCGGCCGACCCGTACCCGCCTGGCTCGTACCCGACTGAGCCGTACCCGCCTGGCTCGTACCCGACTGAGCCGCGCCCGCCTGGCCCGTACCCGACTGAGCTGTGCCCGACCGGCCCGCGTTCGGACGGGCCGCGTCGTTGGCCTGCTCCGGGGGCGTCTGCCCCGCGGGAGCCTTCTCGCCGACGACGGGTCCGGCCTGGTGCGCCGGGTTCCCGGCCCCGTGGGCCGGTGCGCTGGGCGCCGGGTTCTCCTGCGCCAGCACGGAGTCGGAGGTGGCCAGCCAGGCGCCGGCCAGGACCCCGAAGACCAGGGCGGCGAGCAACAGCGCTCGTCGGGCCGACGCCGGGAGCACGGCGGAACGAACGCCGGAGGCGTTCGTGAGACCGTGGACTCCAGACACCGGGGTTCCTTCCGCCATGGGACGCGGGCTGACACGGGGGCCGGTCACGGTGCCGTGGACAGTGCGTGCCGGGCCGCGGAACGCGAGGTCGGGTGACCTTCGTGCGCTCGCTGGACGCGACGTTAGCATGAATTAGACGACCGGAACCCTCAATCCCCAGGAATTCCTGCCCCTCCGGAACCGGCCCCTGAACAGCAGATGTGGCAAACCGGAGAAAAACCAACGACAATTCGACCATTACGCCCCAGGAAAAGCGCGCATTGCCAGACCGTCCGACCGGCTCTGCGGAGGTTGACCCACACATGACCGAGATTCCCCAGAGCCATTCACTGTCCCCCAAGGGCCTGGACGACCTGCTAACCGAGGTGCACTCACTGGACTCGCGCCTGTCCGCGCACGGCCGTGTCCACTCGCTGCTCCAGGCGGTCCTGACCATCGGCGGCGACCTGGACCTGGCGACCGTGCTGCGCAGGCTGACCGAGGTGGCCGCGCAGTTGGCCGGTGCGCGGTACGCGGGCCTCGGCGTGGTGGACGAGGACGGCGGGTTCAGCGAGTTCATCCCCGTGGGGATCAGCGAGGAACAGGCCGCGAAGATCCACCGGTTCCCCCACGGCAGGGGCGTGCTGGGGGTGCCGCTGCACGAGCGGGCCCCGCTGCGCCTGACCGACCTGCGCGAGCACCCCGACTTCGAGGGGTTCCCCGACGGGCACCCGCACATGGGCGGCTTTCTCGGCGTTCCCATCCAGGTCCGGGACGAGGTGTTCGGCAACCTCTACCTCACCGAGAAGGCCAACGGAGGGGAGTTCGACGAGGAGGACGAGGCGATGGTCACCGCACTGGCCACCGCGGCCGGTATGGCGATCGAGAACGCGCGCCTGTACGAGGAGGCGCGGCTGCGCGAGCGGTGGCTGGCGGCGTCCACCGAGATCACCACCCGCCTGCTGTCGGGCGCCGACACCACCGAGGTGCTCGCCCACATGGCGGCACAGGCCCGGGAGATCGGCGACGCGGACACGGCCGTGGTCATGCTGCCCGACTCCCGTGCCCGGGGGCACCTGTTCGCGGAGATCGCGGACGGTCCCATAGCGCAGGAGATCCTGGGGACGCCGGTCGAGATCCACGACTCCGTCTGCGGATGGGTGTACGAGACGGGCGAGGCCACGGGGATCCCCGACCTGGGCCGGGCGAACTGCCCGATGCTCACCCACCGCGGCTACGGCCCCGGCCTGGTGGTGCCCCTGGGCACACCGGGGAACACGCGCGGGGTGCTGCTGCTGGGCAAACTGTCCGACCGGGTACCGTTCACCGCGGCGATACGCCGCATGCTGCACGGATTCTCGGTGCAGGCCGCGGTGGCCCTCGAACTGGCCGAGGCGCGGCGCGACACCGAGCGCCTGGTGGTGCTGGAGGAGCGCGACCGGATCGCCAAGGACCTGCACGACGTGGTGATCCAGCGGCTGTTCGCGTCGGCGATGACGCTGATGAGCACCATGCGGCTGATCACCTCTCCCGAGGCCGAGGAGCGGGTGCAGCGGACCATCGACGAACTGGACGGCACCATCCGGGAGATCCGCTCGACGATCTTCGACCTCCAGAACCCGCCGAGTCACATGGACACGTCGCTGCGCGAGCGCATCCTGAGGCTGGCCGAGAACACCGCGCACAGCCTGGGCTGCCATCCGGGGGTGAGCCTGGACGGGCCGATCGACGCCTCCGTGCCCGACGACATCGGCGAACAGCTGCTCGCGGTGCTCGGCGAGGGACTGACCAACGTGGCCCGGCACGCGCGTGCCACGGAGGTACACGTGTCGGTGGTGGTGGAGGAGACCACGACCACGGGCCACTCCACGGTCCTCACGCTGACGGTGACCGACAACGGCGTGGGCCTGCCCGAGGAGGGGCGGCGCAGCGGACTGCGCAACCTGGAGCAGCGGGCCCGGGCACTGGGCGGCGGGTTCACCGCGAGCAGGAACGAGGGAGGGGGCACGGTGCTGGTGTGGCGGGTGCCCGTCCCCGACGGCGCCGTGCCGCCTCCGAGCAGCTTCTGAGCCGCCGCGGAGCCCGGTCCACCGGTTCAACCGCCGAGGACGGGGACCCGGAAGCGGGCGGAGGAGGCGGCAGCGGCGGCGTTGACCACCCGCTGGTCGACGGTTCCCAGGGCCATGCCGCCCTCAGTAGCGACGGCCGCGCAGCTCGGCGACGAGCACGGCGGCCTGCGTGCGGCGCTTGAGGTCCAGCTTGGACAGCAGGGCGGACACGTAGTTCTTCACGGTCTTCTCCGCCAGGTACAGGCGCTCGCCGATCTGCCGGTTGGTCATCCCCTCGCCGATGAGGTCGAGGATCTGCCGTTCCTGCGGAGTCAGCTCGGCCAGCGGGTCCGGCTCGGCCTGGGCTCCGCGCAGCCGCTCCAGCATCGCGCCGGTGCTGCCCGAGTCCAGCAGCGAGCCGCCGGAGGCCACGGTGCGCACCGCGCCCACGAGGTCGGCGCCGTGGATCTGCTTGAGCACGTACCCGGCCGCGCCGGCCATGACGGCGTCGTACAGGGCGTCGTCGTCGGCGAACGACGTCAGCATCAGACAGGCGATCTCGGGGTGGTCCGAGCGGATCTCCCGGCACACCTGCACGCCCGATCCGCCGGGCAGCCGCACGTCGAGGACCGCGACGTCGGGCAGTACCACCGGGATCCGCGCCAGCGCCTGCTCGGCCGTCCCGGCCTCACCGACGACGGTCATGTCGTCCTCGGTCTCCAGCAGAGCGGCCACACCACGGCGGACCACCTCATGGTCGTCCACCAGGAACACCCTGATCTGCTTGCGAGCGCCCTTGGCTCCACCGCCCGTCATCGGCCCATCCTCATCCCTGTGTCACCGCGATCCAGACACCGCTCCGAGGAAAACGGTAATACGTGCGAAGGGCAACGCGTGGGTCGTTAGGCACCGAACTGCCCGGACGAAGGTCCCGTAAAGGGATAATTCACCTTCGCCCGGGGGCAAAGAACCTGATCACCCCAGGTACGAACATCATCACCCGTATCTGGGGCCACAGTACAAATCCGGTGTCACGGCCTCCGGTCAGCCCAGGGTCGGGCGATCTCGAAGGCGCGGCAGGCCGCCAGCACCCGGGCGTCGGTGTGACGGGGCCCGACCACCTGGAGCCCCACCGGCAGGCCCGCCGAGGTGAATCCGCACGGCACGCTCGCGGCGGGCTGCTGGGTCATGTTGAACGGGTAGCTGAACCCCGCCCACGCGGTCCACCGCTCGCCCTCCAGCTCCGGCGGCGACTCCAGCCCCGCCTCGAACGCCGTGATCGGCACCGCCGGGGTCAGCAGCAGGTCGTGGTCGGCGTGGAAGCGGCCCATCCGGGCACCCATCTCCATCCGCAGGGCCATCGCGGTCAGGTAGTCCTTCGCCGAGTAGGTCAGCCCCTCCTCGGCGATCTCCCGCAGCCCCGGGTCGAGCAGGTCCCGCTGCCGGTCGGTGAGCTTGTCCGTGGCCTTGGCCACTCCGGAGTACCACAGTACGTGGAAGGCCTCCCGGGAGTCGGGCAGGTCGGGATCGGTCTCCTCCACCCGGGCGCCCAGCGCCTCGAACACGGCGACCGCTTCGGCCACCGCCCGGGACACCTCGGGGTCCACGTCCAGCCCGCCCAGGGTGGGGCTGTAGGCGATCCGCATGCCACGCACCAACTCCTCGGCGTCGGTGCGCAGCCGCACGTCGCCGATACCGTGCGCGGGCGGCGGCAGCGCGGCCCAGTCGCGCGGGTCCGGCTGGGCGACGACCTCCAGCATCAGCGCCATGTCGCCCACGGTGCGGGCCAGCGGTCCGGTGTGCGCCAGCGAGCCGAACGGGCTGGCCGGGTAGTGCGACACCAGGCCCCACGTGGGTTTGATCCCGCAGACACCGCTGAAGCTGGCCGGGATGCGGATCGAGCCGCCGCCGTCGGTGCCGGTGGACAGCGGACCCATCCCGGACGCCACCGCCGCCGCGGACCCGCCGCTGGAACCGCCCGGGGTGGTGGACAGGTCCCACGGGTTGCGGGTGACACCGGTGAGCGGCCCGTCGGTGACGCCCTTCCACGCCAGCTCGGGCGTGGTGGTCTTGCCGACGAGGACCGCGCCGCTCTCCCGCAGGCGGGCCGTCACCGGGGAGTCCTCCTCCCACGGCCCCTCCTGGGAGCTGGTGACCGACCCCTTCAACGTGGGCCATCCCCTGGTGAGGTGGATGTCCTTGACCGAGGTCGGCACCCCGTCCAGGACACCGACGGGCTCGCCGCGGCGCCACCGCTCGGCGGACGCACGGGCCGCCTCACGGGCCTCGTCCGGACGCACCAGGCAGAACGCGTTGAGCGCCGGGTTGTCCCGGTCGATGCGCTCCAGGACGGCCTCGACGGCGTCCACGGGGGACAGGTCCCCGGCGGCGTAGGCCGCGAGCAGCTGCTCCGCGGACAGGTCGGCCGGTGTCGCGGGCTCGCCGGACCGCGCGTGCGGAACCGCGGCGGCCTCCAGCGCGCCCTCGGCCGTGCCGACGGCTGCTCCCGCGTCCTCGGTCCCGGCCCGGTCGGAACGGATCGTCACTTCAGCCTCCCATGTCACGCCATCAGGGGTCAGCCGGGCACGTAGCCGCGGCTTTTGTCGACCACGTTGAGCAGTTCCCGCCCGTCCAGATAGCGGGCGAGGTTGTCGAGGAACAGGTCCATGAGGTCGTCGCGCCAGCCGACGACGTCACCGGACATGTGCGGTGAGACCACCGAACCGGGCAGCCACCACAGGGGGGAGGTCGCCTTGAGCGGTTCGTCCTCGAACACGTCCAGCGCGGCACCGGCGATGACACCGCCCTCCAGGGCGTCGACCAGGTCGGACTGGACCACGATGGGCCCGCGCGCCACGTTGACGAGCCGCGCGGTGGGCTTCATCAGTCCCAGGAAGCGACGGTCGACCAGGCCGCGGGTGGAGTCGGTGAGCGGTGCCGCGACCACCACGTAGTCGGCCTCGGGCAGCTCGCCGAGCAGGGTCGGGCCGCCGTCGGAGCCGCGGTCGGAGAGGCTGGACTCGACCACGGTGCCGAAGTCGGGGTCCCCCTCGCGCGCGTGGCTGCCGGAGGCGCGCACGTCCATGCCCACGGCCGTCAGCTTGCGGGCGATGTGGCGGCCGATCGGCCCGGTCCCCACCACGAGGGCCCGCCTACCCGACACCCGCTCGGTCTCCCGGTGCTCCCAGCGGCGTTCGCGCTGGTGGTCCCAGGTCTGATGGAAGCCCTTGGCGAACGCGGCGACCTGGCCGAGCACGTACTCGGCGATGGGCTCGTCGAAGACCCCGCGCGAGTTGGTGACCGCGGCGTCGCTGCCGACCAGGCCGGGGAACATGAGGTTGTCCACCCCGGCGGTGGCGGCGTGCACCCAGGCCAGGGAGTCGGCCTCGGGCCAGGCGGAGGCGAGTGCCTCGGTGAACAGGTCCCACACCAGCAGCACGTGCGTACCGGGCAGCTTGGCCGGTAGCTCGTCGGCGGTGGCGTAGACGACCTCGCCGAGGCGTGGATCATCGTCTATCCGCTTGTGTCCGGGCGGTAGGGCCCCGCCGTGGAGGACGAGGACTCTGGGACTGTTCGGTGAGGTGAGACGGTTCACGGGCGTATGCACTCTCCGGTTGGCTGCGGCGGTTCAGAGAGGTCGTCGGGAATGCGGGGATCGCCCTGCATGGGAAACGCTAGGGAGCCGACATAGGATTGTCAACAATCAACAAATCGGTCGTTCCCCCCGAACCGGGACCTCTCTCACCACCTCTGACGCGCCCGGGATACCCACTCACACCGGGGTTATTGCCGCATCCCGACTGTGGACCATAGGATTGTCGACAATCAGCATCCCTGTTGCGGGGGCTGTTCCCCGCAAGTCCGCTGTCCGCCGTCGAAGGGACGACCCAGTTGCCCAGGTACATGACCATCACCCTGGCCAGACGCGGGGTCTCCTGCGTGGCCGAACTCCTGGACAAGGACGCGCCCCGCACCTGTGAGGCGGTGTGGAACGCCCTGCCGCAGGGCGACGCCGTCCAGCACGCCAAGTACGCGCGCAACGAGGTCTACACGATGGTGCCGAGGTTCGCCGGGGCCGAGCCCGGCCAGGAGAACCCCACCGTCACGCCGATCCCCGGGGACGTCGTCTACTTCTCCTTCGACGGCGGCATGCTCGACCGCTCGTTCAAGGAGGACAAGGGGATCGGCCACCTGCCCGGCGTCATCGACCTCGCCCTGTTCTACGGACGCAACAACCTGCTCCTCAACGGCGACGTCGGCTGGGTTCCCGGCAACGTGTTCGCCACCGTCGTCGAGAACCTGCCCGCCATGGCCGAGGCCTGCAACGACGTCTGGCGCTCCGGGAGCGTCGGCGAACAACTGCTGTACGAACGCCTGGAGCGCTGACCCCGCGCCGGGACCACACGGTGTCCGCACGTCCGCGTCACCACGCACGGGCGGCACCCGTAGCGGCTGTGGGACCGGACACGGGTGGCACCCGCGCCCCGAGCACGGAAGACCACACCCGCGCCGACGGAGAACGACAACGCATTCCCGGGAGGTGAGTGACCGATGCGGACCGATGGAGACCACATGAAGGACACCGAAGCGGAGCACCAGATCGTCGAGCTGGCCGCGAGCACGCGAACGCCGTGGCAGGCGGGAGTCGGTGTCATCGCGCCCTACGACTTCGCGCTCGACCGCGAGTTGTGGCGCTGGACGCCGGACGACGTCTCGTTGCATGTCACGCGGCTGCCGTACGTACATGTACCTGTGACGGTGGACCAGGCAGCCGCCCTGTGCCAGGAGGAGAACGTGGCCCCGGCGGTCCGCGCACTGCTCGCCCCCGAACCGCTGGCCATCGGCTACGCGTGCGCCTCGGGCAGCTTCGTGCACGGCCGGGAGGGGGAGCAGCGCCTGTACCAGGCCATGGTGGACGCCGGCGCGCCCGCCGCCGTCACCACCTCCGGAGCGCTGGTCCGGGCCCTGGACGCGCTCGGCGTCGACCGGATCGCGGTCGTCACGCCCTACGTGGACAGCGTGACCGACCGGCTCCTGTCCTACCTCGCCGAGCACCACGTCGCCGTGACCTCCAGCGTGGGGCTGGGCCTGCTCAGCCACATCTGGCGGGTCACCTACGCCGAGGTGTCCGCGGCGGTGCACTCGGTGGACCGGCCCGACGCCCAGGCGGTGTTCATCAGCTGCACCAACGTACTCACCTACGACATCATCGCGCCGTTGGAGCGGGAGCTGGGAAAGCCGGTGATCGCGGCCAACCAGGTCACCATGTGGGCGGTGATGAGCGCCGCCAAGCGCCAGGCCGTGGCCCACGGTCAGAGCCTGATCAACGTCGCCGCACCGAGCGCCGCGTGACCCCGCGGGCCGTGACGAGAAGGAGAAGCCACATGACCCGCGTCGGTTTCCTCTACCCCGGATTCAGCGCCGAGGACGACTACAAGGCCTTCGCCGACCTGCTCGGAGGGGACGTCGAACTCTCCGTGGTGCACACGCTCATGCGCGAGGACGCACACCGTGTGGACGCCCTGCTCGACGTCGGCGGCGAGGGGGTGCTCGCCAAGGGCGCGCAGGAGCTGGCCGCGATGGAGGTGGACGCGGCGGTGTGGGCGTGCACCAGCGGAAGCTTCGTGTTCGGCTGGGAGGGCGCCCGCAAGCAGGTCGAGGGGGTGCGCCGGGTGACCGGGGCACCGTCGTCGAGCACCTCGTTCGCCTTCGTGCACGCGCTGAGCCAGCTGGGCGTGTCGCGCGTGGCGATCGCCGCCACCTATCCCGACGACGTCTCCCAGCGGTTCGTGGAGTTCCTGGCCGAGGCCGGGGTGACCGTGCTGTCGATGGGCAGCCACGGCATCGCCACCGCCGCCGAGGTCGGCGACCTGGACCCGGACGACGTCCTGGACTTCGTGATCTCCAACGACCACCCGCGGGCCGAGGCCGTCCTGGTGCCGGACACCGCCCTGCACAGCGCCCACCTGATCGATCCCCTGGAGGCGCTGCTCGGCAGGACCGTGCTCACCGCCAACCAGGTGAGCGTGTGGGAGGGGTTGCGCCTGGCGGGGATGACCGCGGGCCGGAGCAGCGGACCGGGAACGCTGTTGCGCTCCGGTTCGGCTGCCGTCAACAGCGCCCTGGCCTCCCGCTAGCCTCGACGGCGTGTCCGCTGTTTCGTCCTGTTATGTCGCGAATCGAAAGGAAGGCAGACCATGCCATCCCCCGGCCAGCTCAGACCCGTGCCCCGGCGCTCCACCGCCGAGCTGATCGCCGACCAGCTGCGATCGGCGATCATGTACGGCTCCCTCGCCCCCGGGGACCAGCTCGGCGAGTCGGAACTGGCCGGACAGCTCGGGGTGAGCCGCGGTCCGCTGCGCGAGGCGATGCAGCGCCTCGTCCAGGAGGGGCTGCTGCGCAGCGAACGGCACAGGGGCCTGTTCGTGCGCGAGCTGGCCCCGGCCGACGTGCGGGACATCTACGTGGCCAGGCTCGCCGTCGAGCGGACCGCGTGCGAGCTGATCATGCGCGGCAACCGGGGTGAGGCGGTCGCACGGCTCACCCCGGCCGTGGACCGGCTCGTCGCGGCGGCGGCCAGCCGGGACCGGAACGCGATGAGTGACGCCGACCAGGCCTTCCACCAGACCCTGGTGAGCTGCGCGGGCAACGGCCGTCTGGAGCGCATGGCGCAGACACTCCTGGTGGAGACGCGGATGTGCCTGACGGTGATGCAGGACGTGTACCCCGAGCCGGAGGAGCTCCTGGACGAGCACCGGCGCATCCTGGACGCGATCGTGTACGGGGCGGAGGGCGAGCTGATGCGGCTGATCGAGACGCACATGACGGACACGGTCGACCGCATCAACAACGGTGCCCGGGGCCCGGAGGCGGACTCCGGCGCCTGACCGCCCCGGCGGAGGCCGGGGCGGCGACACCTCGTTCCTTCGGGAGTCCGCGTGCCGGCGGGAGCGCGGGAGGCGCCGTACCGCACCCCCACGGGCACACGGGTCCCGGACGTCGGTCCGGTCAGATCCCGCCGATCCCCACGTACTTCGTCTCCAGGAACTCCTCGATGCCGACGTTGCCGCCCTCGCGTCCCAGGCCGGAGTGCTTCACCCCGCCGAAGGGAGCGGCCGGGTTGGAGACCACGCCCTGGTTGAGGCCGACCATGCCGGTCTCCAGACCCTCGCTGACCCGCAGGGCCCGGTTGAGGTCGCGGGTGTAGAGGTAGCTGACCAGGCCGTACTCGGTGTCGTTGGCGACCCGCAGCGCCTCCTCCTCGGTCTCGAAGGGCAGCACCGGGGCCACCGGGCCGAAGATCTCGGTGGTGGACAGCTCGGCCTCGAAGGGCACGTCGGCGAGCACGGTGGGCTGGTAGAAGTGCCCTGCGCCCTCACCGGGTCCGCCGCCGACCAGCACGCGGGCGCCCCGGTTCACGGCGTCGTCCACCAGGCGCTGCACCTTGTCCCGGGCCTTGTCGTCGATGAGGGGACCCACGGTGACGCCCTCGTCCAGGCCGCGGCCCATGCGCAGCGCGCCCATGCGCCGGCTGAGGCGCTCGGCGAACTCCTCGGCGACCCCCGCCTGGACGTAGATGCGGTTGGCGGCCGTGCAGGCCTCACCGATGTTGCGCATCTTGGCGAGCATCGCCCCGTCCACGGCGGCGTCCATGTCGGCGTCGTCGAAGACCAGGAAGGGCGCGTTGCCGCCCAGCTCCATGGAGGTGCGCAGGACCTGCCCGGCACTCTGCTCCAGCAGCTTCTTGCCGACCGCGGTGGACCCGGTGAAGGAGACCTTGCGGATGCGTCCGTCGCTCAGCAGCGGCTCCGTGACCGAGCCGGGGTCGGTGGTGGGGATGACGCTGAGGACACCTTCGGGGAGACCCGCCTCGGCCATGATGCCCGCGAGCGCGAGGGCGGACAGGGGCGTCTGCTGGGCGGGCTTGAGCACCATGGTGCACCCGGCGGCGACGGCGGGGCCGATCTTGCGGGTGCCCATCGCCATGGGGAAGTTCCAGGGGGTGATGAGCATGGAGGGACCGACCGGCTGGCGCATGACGAGGAAGCGCGACTTGCCGTCGGGTGAGATGGAGAACCGCCCCTCGATGCGGACGGCCTCCTCGGCGAACCAGCGCAGGAACTCCGCGGCGTAGGCGATCTCCCCCTTGGCCTCGGCCAGGGGCTTTCCCATCTCCAGCGTCATCAGGACCGCCAGGTCCTCCTGGCGCTCCATGAGCAGCTCGTAGCTGCGGTGCAGGATCTCACTGCGCTTCCTCGGCGGCGTCCTCATCCACTCGGACTGGACCCGGTCCGCGGCGTCCAGCGCTTCGAGGGCGTCCTCCTTCCCCGCGTTCGCGACCTCGCAGAGCACCTCGCGGGTGGAGGGGTCCTCCACCGGGAAGGTGTCCCCCGAGGCGGAGTCGCGCCACGTCCCACCGATGAACAGCCTCTTGTCCACCTGCGCGACGACCCGTGCTTCCTGATCCGACATGTTCACTACTCCCGATCGAGAATCGGCCTGTGGTTCGGAACTGCCCCCGGCCTGTGGTCAGAACTGCCCAACGGGCGTCCACTGGACACCGTCACTGCCCGGATGTTTCCATAGCAGCGTCGATTGTCAACAATCCTACGGAACTCGTAACACGGAATCGAGGCATCGCATGGCGGAGCTCTCCCCGATCCTCAAGCAGGCGACCCAGGTCGTGGCCGCACGAGGCGAGGGTGCCTACATCTACGACGAGGACGACCGCCGCTATCTCGACTTCACCGCGGGCATCGGCGTCACCAGCACCGGGCACTGCCACCCCCGGGTCGTGGCCGCCGCGCAGGAGCAGGTGGCCACCCTGATCCACGGTCAGTACACCACCGTGATGCACCGCCCCCTGCTGCGGCTCACCGAGCGGCTCGGGGACGTGCTGCCCGAGGGACTCGACCGGCTGTTCTACGTGAACTCGGGCAGCGAGGCCGTGGAGGCGGCCCTGCGGCTGGCCAGGCAGGCGACCGGCCGGCAGAACGTGATCGTGTTCCAGGGATCGTTCCACGGCCGCACCATGGGCGCCGCGTCGCTGACCACGTCCGGCGTCAAGATCCGTGCGGGTATCGGTCCGCTGATGCCCGGCGTGGCCGTGTCCCCGTTCCCGTACGCCTACCGGCTGGGGATGTCCGAGGCCGACGCGGTCGCGTACGCGCTGCGCGAGCTGGACTACCAGCTCGCCACGGTGACCTCCCCGCAGGACACCGCCGCGGTGTTCGTCGAGCCCGTGCTGGGCGAGGGCGGGTACGTGCCCGTGCCGGACGCCTTCCTCCAGGGGGTGCGCGAGCGCGCCGACCAGCACGGGTTCCTGCTGGTCGCCGACGAGGTGCAGACCGGCTTCGGTCGCACGGGCACGTTCTGGGGGCACGAGCCCTCGGGCATCCGCCCGGATGTGCTCATCACCGCCAAGGGTCTGGCCAGCGGCTTCCCGCTGTCGGCGGTCGCCGCGCCCTCCGCGGTCATGGAGAAGGCGTGGCCGGGTTCCCAGGGCGGGACCTACGGCGGCAACGCGGTCTCCTGCGCCGCCGCGCTCGCCACCCTGGACGTGATCCAGGAGGAGGGCCTGGTGGAGAACGCCGCGCGCATGGGCGAGCGGCTGCGCCTGGGGCTGGAGAAGGTGGCGGAGGCCAACCAGGTGATCGGCGACGTGCGCGGCCGGGGGCTGATGCTCGGCAACGAGTTCACCGCCGCCGACGGGACGCCCGACGGCGCCACCGCGGCGCGTGCCCAGCAGGCCGCCGCCAGGAACGGGCTCCTGCTGCTCACCTGCGGCCCGGAGGGGAACGTGGTACGCATGATCCCGCCGCTGGTCGTCAACGGCGAGCAGGTCGACAACGCGGTGTCCCTGTGGGCGGCCTCCATGGAGGAGGCCGTCGCGGGCTGACCCCGGCCCGTCCCGTCTGTGGACTGCCGCCCCGGCACGGTTTCCGCGCCGGGGCGGTGGCGTGTGTGGGCGGTGGCGTGTACGGACGGACGCTCCGGGGCAACCGTGCGACGGGGCCGTGCGTCGGACACGGGAGGAGTCGGACGGAAGGAGCCCGGTGGCAGGTCGCGGGAGGAAGGCCATGAGCGCCATGGGCGGCGGCTCGCGCCCCGTACTCGATCCCGCGTTGCCGCCCCGCGTCGCACGCGGGCTCGGGAAGCGGCCGTCCGCCCTCGTCCCACGAGCGGCCCGGGCGAGGCAGCCCCGGTTTCCGGACCGAACGCGCATGGCGGCGGGCGGGACGGCGGTGGCCGCGCTGAGCACGGCCTGGATGCTGGGGAGCGGTCCGCTCCTGTCGTGGTCGCCGCTTCCGTACCTCGTCGCCTTCCTGGCCCAGACCGCGGTCGTGGGTGTGGCGGGGTTCGCCGCCACCCGCGTACGGTTCCGGCCCCGGCTTCCCCCGTGGTCGAACACCAGGGCGGGACAACGCTGGTGGAGGGTACTGTCCCTGGGCTTCGCGCCCGCCACCCTGGCGACATGGCTCCTCTTCCCGGCACCGGACTGGCTCTTCACCGCCGGATGGCACGCACCGGGCGCCGTGTACACGGCCGCCGCCCTGTGGGCGGGGTGGTGGTGGCCCCGGAACGACCGGCTGGCGGCGGCGTACGCGGACCGTTACCTGGTGGCCGGCGACCTCGGTCGGCACGGCTCCGAACTGGTACTCCGCGTGCAGAGGACGATCGACGCCGTCGAGGAGGCGGAGCGGCGGCTGGGCGACTCCTTCGACCCGGCGCGGTCGCTGACGGTGCTACGCGACGAGGAGTGGCGGATCGCCTCGATGCTGTACCACCACGGCCGGTTCCGCGAGGAGCACCGCGCCGACTCCCGCGACGCCGTCTCCGACCGGGTGCGTGCCCTGCTGAGCCAACAGCACGAGCGGCAGGAGGCCGCGTACCGCGAGCTGGCGGCACAGGTCGACGCGATCCGTGAGTACGGCGTCGCCGTCGAGGAGGCACTGGATGCCCACACGGAGTGGGAGCAGCTCGAACGGGCGGAGGCGCGCGGCGCACAGCTCACCGAGCTCCTCGCCCGCTCGGCGTCCGACGGGGGCAGCGGTGAGCTGCTCCAGAACGAGGTTCTGGCCGCTCGGGCGGCCAAGGAGGCGCGGGACGAGCTGGTCGGCCGGGCGCTGGAGGCCGGACGCTTCCTGGAGGCGCCGGAGGCCTGACCGGCAGTCGGCCCCGCGGAATCCCGCTGTCCGCCCCGCGGCAACGGATGCCTCCAGACACGCGCGTGCGACGAAAGCGTTCACCCGCGACGCCGAAAACGCTTCGGCCGGGCTATGACATGGCCCACATGGCAACTTTGTTACCAGTAGGAACACGAAAACGTCTCGAAAGGATCGCGGACCCGGGTTGACGCCGTGGTTTCGCGGTCGACAGATTGGGGGCCGTCTCTCCAGCCCCTCACGTGAGGCGATCCCGATGGCCGACCGAAGACCGTTCCTCGGCGGAGCGTCCCCCGCCGGCGTCGGCGGCACCTCCCGGCCGCGGAGTCCGCGGCGTTCCACGGCCACGGGACCGCCAACCGCCACACGGCGGTCCTCCACGAGAGCACCGGGGACGGCGAGGCCCACGGCTTCGCCTTCGACGACGTCCCGGACCTCGCTTCCCACGCCCGGGACCACGCGCCGGTGTCCCCCGACGTGACGCTGACCCCGTTCCAGCCGTTCCCCGGCCGGGGTGCTCGCCCGCCCCGGCCCCTCCCCGAATCCGAGGTGTTCCCCGTGCCCACCCGCATCCGCGTCGGCGGCGTCGCCCTGGCCTGCGCCGTCGCGCTCCCCCTGACGTCCTGCGCCACCGGCTCCCCCACCGAGGCGGAGACGGTCTCCGACCGGACCTCCGCGTCGTGCGGCCTGTTCTTCGACGACTTCGACTACGGCGGCCCCACCGACCCGGCCCTGCGCGACCAGGGCTGGAACGTCCGCAGCTGGGCCGGCGGCCCCGGCGTGCCGGGCGCGTCCTGGGACGCTGACAACGTCTCCTTCACCGAAGAGGGCGGCGACTCCCTGTTGCGCCTGACCTCGACCACGGACGGCACCCCGGCGGGCACCAGCCAGGCCGAGCTGACCTTCGGCGAGGAGAAGTTCCACGAGGGGACCTACGCCGCCAAGGTCAGGTTCGCCGACGCCCCGGTCTCCGGCGAGGACGGCGACACCGTGCTCCAGACCTTCTACACGATCACGCCCCTGGCCCACGACAACGACCCCGACTACAGCGAGCTCGACTTCGAGTACCTGCCCAACTCGGGTTGGGGCGCCCCGGCGGAGGCCATGTACCTGACCTCGTACCACACCTACCAGCGCGACCCCTGGGTGGCGGACAACACCAGCGACGTGGTGGACCGCTCCTTCGAGGGGTGGCGCGACCTGGTGGTCCAGGTGGAGGGCGGCCTGGTCCGCTACTACGTGGACACGCACCTGGTGGCCGAGCACGACGGGAAGTACTACCCGTCGTCGCCGATGTCGATCAACTTCAACCAGTGGTTCGTCGACATGAGCGGCCACACCGGCGGTCCGAGCACCTACGTGCAGGACGTCGACTGGGTGTACCACCAGCAGGGCGAGTCCGTGGCGCCCGAGGAGGTCAACCGGCGCGTGGGCGGGCAGCGCAACGCCGGCGTCTCCCGCGTCGACGGGGTCGTCCCCGGCGGGGCGTGCTGACCCGCCGACACGTACCCGCTTCCGGGTCGGCGGCACCGACGCACCGTTCCGCGTCGGTGCCGCCCCCGCCTCGGTCCGGTCCGGAAGCCCGGACCGGCATGACCGGTCGCACACTCACAAAACGGTTCGAGGCCCTCTGACAGCGTGATAGAGTCAAAGACGTCGCCAGGGAGACCGGGCGACACACAACTGAACAGCCTGCACTCGTAGCTCAATGGATAGAGCATCTGACTACGGATCAGAAGGTTGGGGGTTCGAGTCCTCCCGAGTGCACCACCTTGAGACAGTGGAGAAGCCGCCCGAACTGGTAAAACAGCTCGGGCGGCTTCTTTTGTGCCGTCCATTGGAGAGGCCCGTTCAGGGCTCCGATGCACATTCAATGCACATGGCTGGAGTCGGTGCGCTCCCGACTCACGCGGCGAGCACCAGCAGCCGGGCGGCGTCCATGGCTTCGGCGACCTCGTCCAGGACGGCTCCCGCCGGCGAGTGCGCGGATCCGATCCGCGATCCCGGTGTCGCTGATCGGGTGGTGCTCACCGTCGCGGGCCCGAAGCTCCTCCAGAGCCTCCTCCCGACAGAACTGGACGGCCCCCGGACAGTCCCAGCCCATCGCCGCGAGAATGCCGAAGGCATCGTCGACCGAGACCCCGAGCTGGTCGGACCACGCGGCGCGCGCGTCCTCGTTCTCGGGAAGCAGCCCGAACAGGTACGGCTTGACTCTCTGCGCCGGGTGTGCGGCTCGTTGGACGGGCAGGCGCGCGGAGAGTGCCACCTCGCCGTCGCGCACGTACTCGGCCGTATAGGAGAACGTAGGGTCCTCGTCGGAGGCTGCGCGTTCCAGGTATCCCATGACCTCACCTGACAGCAGGACGGCCAAACGCTCAGTCATCGTCGGTGCTCCTGGTGTCAGCGGTCGGCAGGCCCCAGGAGGCCCGGCGCGCTCGCGAGGCCGCCCTGAGGTCGGCGCCGACGTCGTCCGGTTCGTCCTGCTGGGTGCCCGTCTTCTGCGCGGGTGCGGCACGGGTCCGATCGGGGCTCTGCTGCGCCTGTGGCGCGTCGCCGTTTGATCGCAGGGTGAGGGCGAGGTCCAGGGCGGCGAGGAGCCGCAGCAAGGGCTCCAGTTCGGCGCCGCGGTGTCCGGCCTCGACGCGGGCCAGCCAGGAGCGGGCGACACCGGCCCGGGCTGCCAGGGCCGCCTGGCTGAGGCCCTGGGAGAGCCGGGTGTCGCGGACCAGGGCGCCGAGTTTGGACCATCCTGTCAGCGTGAACTCTTCCGGCATCGCATGTTCTCCGTCCTCGTTCGAGGACATTGTAAGCATGTCCTCGAACGAGGACAAACGCGAATTGTCCTCGAACAGGGACAGCAGAACCCACGGGCGGTGGACACCTTCAGATGGACCGATGAACATGCGGGGGACGTTCACACGAATCTCCGACTCGCCCTGCCGAGGAGATTCTGTGGGTTTCGTGCGGCATGGCCTGCGCAGCGGCACAAGACCATCCCGCGGCCGCCGTCTGACGTCGGTCATGGGACTCGAACCGGCTCCCACGGCATGGGCGGCGCAGGGTGCGCAGAGCTCTCAGGGACCGACCGGGAGACGGGTTCTGGCGGCGTGGCGAATCCGTGGCGAAGGGCACCCCCGACAGGACCGACATGGCACCGTTGACCTGGGCTTATTCATGGGATGGTAGGACCACTACGGATCAGAAGGTTGGGGGTTCGAGTCCTCCCGAGTGCACCACCTTGAGACAGTGAAGAAGATGCCCTGGCCTGCGAAAGCAGCCGGGGCATCTTCTTTTGTCCTCTGCCGTTCACGGCGCGCGTGGCGGCGGAGAAGGAGTAGCCGAACCAGCTGTCGCGGGGTGTCCTCTCGTCCCCGGCAGGACCGGGGCCGGGCACCGCCGCACACGGCGCGGCACCCGGGGGGTGGGCCCGGGCGCCGCCTCAAGGTCTCGTACGGCCGTCCTCGCTCAGCCCTCGTCGGACTCCTCGGAAGCCGCGGAGGCGGTCTTCCTCCGGCGGGCCAGGTAGGCGGCAGCGCCACCGCCGGCGGCGATCGCGGCACCCGCCGCGACCAGGCCGACGATCGGGCTGCCGGTTCGGGCCAGCGCGTCCTCGGACTCGTTCTCGGAGCCCTCCTCGACGGCGTCCCGCTCGTCCTCGTCAGCGGGCTCCCCGCCCTTACCGGGGTCACCCTCGCCGCCGGTGGCGCCGTCACCCTCGCCGTCGGTGTCGCCCTCGTCACCGGCACCGGGCTCGTCGTCACCGCCGCCGGTACCGGGCTCGTCGCCGGTGTCGGTCTCGCCGTCACCGCCGCCGTCACCGGTGTCCTCGTCCTCGCCGGTGCCCTCATCGCCCCCGGCACCGGCGGGGTCGGTGTCCGAGGCGACGATGATCTCGCCGACCTCGTAGGAGACGCTGAACCCCTCGTCGGGGAAGGTCACGACCATGTCCAGGGTCTGGACCCCGCCCCACAGTTCCTGCTCGGCGTCCAGTCCCTGGTACACCAGCGACTGGTTCTCGAGCGTCTCGTGCCAAGGAGCCGTCTCGGTGGAGAAGGAGATCTCGGCACCGATCTCGTTCACCTCGACGGACTCGGTGCCCGGATCGTGGGAGAACTCCCTCTCCCCCGCCCAGTTCTGGGTGACCGCGATCTCGGGGCCGGTGAAGGACGCCTGGAGGAGCAGCTCGTCGGATCCTCCCTCGGAGTTCTCGAGGCCGGGCTGGGAGACACCGTCCTCGACCGCCGCCCGCATGGCCTCGACATCGGCTTCCGTGAATTCGACACGGAGCTCTTCGAACATCGCACGAGCGACGAGTTCGTCCTCGACCACGTCCACCAGAACGGAGGTACGGGAGGCGGCGAAGACCTCGCCGCCAAAGGCGTCCAGGTACCGGTAGGTGCCGTGGATGTCGCCGCCTCGCGGGTAGAACGCGGTGAGCTCGGCCTCGCCCGCGACGTTCGTGTGCGCGTAACCGACCTCTCCGTTCTCGGCGTGGGCGGGAACGGCGGTCACGATACTGAGCGCGCCGAAGGCGGCGAACGTGACTCCACCCTGGAGAATACGGCGTGCGGGGATTCTGGAACGGAAACTCAAGGAAATCCTCATTCGGATCAACCCGGGCCGTGCTTCTCGATACGGCCGGGCAGGGGGACGCGGAGGCCTCGGTCCTCGGCCGATGACACGGGGAACCGGGCAAGCGAATGTCTGGTGGGTCACGCGGAGGCAGAAAGCGCAGACCATTACCTAACGAATATCCTAACCACGGACAGGACACTGAGCGGGCAACCATTAATGACGATCAAGTAACACCGCAGCTCTTTCTCGCGCCGCCCCGAGAGAAATATCTTTCTGGAATTCATCGACATGACGTGTAAACTCTGAAGCTTTTCCGACGTCTTTTCGGGAAGCCGCACAGAGAAGACGCCGGCCTGGCAGCACGGCCCGGAGAACGAGCGAAGCGCCGGGCCGAAGCCGAGAAGCACCCGGTACTGCGGTCGTACTTCCGATATGGGTGACCGTGATCCTCGTGCGCGGGGATCCGGAGGACGCGCGGGGTACCCAGCCACAGGAGGTAGAGCGTGCGGTGGGCACTGGCCGTGCGGCCGTGCACGTGTGCGGGTGGTGCGCCCCAGGGGTGAGGGCGGCCGCCGGAGAACCCCGCTCCGCCCTCCTCAGCTACGCCGCGGTGGTTTCTCGTACTTTGGGCCGATCCACGGCACGGCCCGGCCCCGTAGCATGGTCCCGTGCACGGTCTCCTCCGTTCCGTGTGGGACGAACCCCGCCCCGCTCCCCCGCCACCGCGAGCCTGGTGGGACTGGGCGCTCGTAGGAGTGCTCGCGGTGATCGCGGTGACCGAAGGGGTCCTGAGACCGGACCTCCCGTTGCGGGTCCTGTCGGTCATGGTCGTCGTGGGACTGGTGCCCACGCTGCTGTGGCGCCGCACCCGACCGCTGCTGATGCTCGTGATCGCCTTCGGCGTCTCGGAACTGGTCCCCTTGGTGGCGGGTGACGCGTCCGCGGAGATGTACACGACGGCGTATCTGCTGCTCCTGCCGTACGCGCTGTTCCGGTGGGGCTCCGGACGCGAGGTCGTGGCGGGCTCAGCGGTCGTGCTCGCCAAGTTCTGCCTCCAACTCGCCTTCGACGGCTTCGGCTCGACCGACGCGGTCGGCGGATTCGCCGTCCTGTTCTCGGTCGGCGCCCTGGGCGCGGCACTGCGGTACCGGGCCGGGGCCAGGGCCCGCGAATTCGAACAGGTGCGGATGCTCGAACGCGAGCGGCTGGCCCGCGACCTGCACGACACCGTCGCCCACCACGTCTCGGCGATGGCGATCCGCGCCCAGGCGGGGCTGGCCACGGCGTCGCGGCCGGGTGGCGCGGTCGACGCCCTTCGGGTGATCGAGGCCGAGGCCTCGCGCACCCTCACCGAGATGCGCACCATGGTCCGCGCCCTGCGCGGCGGCGCACCGGCGGACCTGGCGCCCAGTCCGGGCGTCGGCGACCTCGAACGGCTCGCGGGCCGGGAGGGGCCGGGCCCGGCCGTCGACGTGCACCTCGAATGTCAGCTCGACGGTCTTCCCCCGTCCGTGGGCACCGCGGTCTACCGGCTGGCCCAGGAGTCGGTCACCAACGCCCGGAAGCACGCCCGCAACGTCACTCGCGTCGAGGTCCGCGTCACCGCCGACGACACGTCGGTGCGCCTGCGGGTGAGCGACGACGGCGACACCGGCCCGCTGCGCCCGGGAGCGGCGCCCGGCTACGGAATCATCGGCATGGTCGAACGCGCCCACCTGCTGGGCGGCACCTTCGAGGCCGCGCCCGGCCCCGGCCGGGGATGGACCGTGACCGCCGTGCTGCCCCGGAGCGGGGCGGCATGAGCATCCGGGTGGTCGTCGCCGACGACCAGGAGATCGTCCGCACCGGCCTGACGATGATCCTCGACGCCCAACCGGGCATCGACGTCGTCGGTGAGGCCGCCGACGGGCGGGAGGCGGTCGAGCTCGCCCGGCGGCTGCGGCCCGAGGTGTGCCTGTTCGACGTCCGGATGCCCGGGGTCGACGGTATCGAGGCCACCCGCGCCCTCGCCGGTCCGGGCGTCGCCGACCCGATGGCCGTCGTCGTCATCACCGTCTTCGACCTGGACGACTACGTCCACGCCGCGCTCAAGGCGGGCGCCCGGGGCTTCCTGCTCAAGGACGCGGGCCCCGAACTGCTCGCCCAGGCGGTCCGTGCGGCCGCGACCGGGGACGCGCTCATCGCGCCGAGCGTCACAGCGCGACTGCTCCGGGCGTTCGCCGGCACCGGGCCCGCCGGGCCGCTGGCACAGCCCACCGATCCGCTCACGGACCGGGAGGAACAGATCCTGGTCGCCGTGGCGCGTGGACGGACCAACAGCGAGATCTGCGCCGAGTTCCACATCACTCTCAGCACCGTCAAGACCCACATCGCCAGCCTGATGGCCAAGATCGGCGCACGTAACCGCGTCGAGGCCGCTATGTGGGCCTACGAGACCGACCGCGTCGGGAACGGGTCCGGACGCGGCGGCGCTCCCCGGCGCTGACCGGGCACCGCGTGGCGGCCCGCACCGGAGGCGTGGTGCTGGACCCGTGACCGAAGTAGGACCCCGTCCTCGTACTATCGGCCGACCAGGTTCAGGCCCATGTTCCGATGAGCCGCCACCCCCTCGACCGCCACGATCGAGTCATGGCGACGGAAGACACGAAGTCACGGTCGCCACGAACACGAAGGGACTCGTCGTGACCTCCTCCAGCCGACGCGAGTGGCTCGTTCCCACCTTGCTGATCCTGCTCAGCGCGGTACCTCTGGCCGCCGGCGCCGTCCGCGTGGGCGAACTGACCGGCGGCGCCCAGATCACGCCGGACAACGCCCGGTTCTTCGCCTCGCCCGTACCCGTGGTGCTGCACGTTCTCAGCGCCAGCCTGTACTGCGTCCTGGGAGCCTTCCAGTTCGTCCCCGGCATCCGCCGGCGGCGGATCGGCTGGCACCGCGCGGCCGGGCGGCTCCTGGTTCCGCTCGGACTCGCCGCGGCGCTCTCGGGATTGTGGATGACCCTGTTCTACGCCATCCCCGAGGGTGACACCGGCCTGCTCACCGTCATACGGCTCGTCTTCGGCGCGGCCATGGCCCTGTCGCTCGTCCTCGGCCTCGCCGCGGTGCGGCGGCGGGACATCGCCCGGCACAGCGCCTGGATGATCCGCGGCTACGCGATCGGGCTGGGCGCGGGCACCCAGGTGCTGACCCATCTGCCCTGGACACTGCTCGTCGGCGCTCCCGGCGAGTTCAGCAGGGCGATGCTCATGGGCGCCGGATGGGTGGTCAACGTCGTCGTGGCCGAGTGGATCATCCGCAGGCGTCCGGCCGGACCCGCCCGTCCCCGCCCCGCTCCGCGCGTGGGGGAGGCCCGGTGAAGGACCCCTCCGGGGCGCGCCCCTGCCCGAACCGCGCGTGGAGCCCTGCGACTATCCTCCGGGGTGCCGCCTGACCCCGTGACGGTACCCGGGCGACCGGGACCGTACGCCGCTCACCCCACCACCGGAGGGCCCATGTCCACGCCGCACACGCAGGTCGTCAACTGGGCCGGCAACGTCACCTTCGGCAGTCCGCGGGTCCACCGCCCCCGGACCGTCGACGAGCTGCGCCGCACCGTCCGGGACAGCGCACGGATCCGCGCTCTCGGCAGCGGCCACTCCTTCAACCTCGTCGCCGACTCCGACCACGACCTGGTGCGGCTGGACGGCCTGCCCGCGGAGGCCGGGATCGACGCGGAGGACTCGACCGTCACCGTCGCCGCCGGTATGCGCTACGCCGAGCTGGTCACCGTGCTGAACGAACGGGGCTTCGCGCTGGCCAACCTGGCATCGCTGCCGCACATCTCGGTCGCGGGGTCCTGCGCGACCGGCACCCACGGGTCCGGCGACGGCCGGCGCTGCCTGTCCGCCGCCGTCCGCGCCGTGGAGCTCGTCGGCCCCGACGGCGACCTGACCTGGCTGAGCCGCGAGGCGGATCCCGGGGCCTTTCCCGGCGCGGTGGTCGCGCTCGGTGCGCTCGGCGTCGTCACCCGGCTCTCGCTGGAGATCGAGCCGGCGTTCGAGATGGCCCAGCGGGTCCGTGTCGGGGTACCCCTGGACGAGGTGGCCGACCACGTCGACGACGTGTTCGGCGCGGCCTACAGCGTCAGCCTGTTCACCGACTGGCGCGACGAGGGCGCCGTGTGGCTCAAACACCGCACCGACCGGCCGGTGGGCGGGTGGAGCGGCGGCCGACCCGCGCCGGGGCCGGTGCACCCCGTCCCCGGGATGTCCACGGGGTCCAGCACCGAGCAGATGGGATCCGCCGGCCCCTGGCACGAGCGCCTCCCCCACTTCCGGCCCGAGCTGGAGCCGAGTGCGGGCGAGGAGCTGCAGTCCGAGTTCTACGTGCCCCGGGAACTCGCGGGGGCCGCCTTCACCGCCCTCCGCGGGATCGGACACCTGCTGGCCCCGGCGCTGCACGTCGCGGAGGTGCGGACGGTCCGCGCGGACGACCTGTGGTTGAGCCCCGCACACGGCCGGGACTGCGTCACCTTCCACTTCACCTGGCTCAAGGACCCGGAGGCCGTGACGCCGGTCCTGTCCGCCGTGGAGGAACGCCTCCTGCCGCTGGGGGCCCGCCCGCACTGGGGCAAGCTCACCACGATGGCCGCACCGGACATCGCCGACAGGTACGAGCGCGCCGCGGACTTCGAACGCCTGATGCTCGGCCTCGACCCGGCCGGGAAGTTCCGCAACGCCTTCGTCGACGGCCTCTTCCCCCGCGCGTGACGGAGGCTCCGGTGCCCGCCCCCGTGCGCCGGAGCGGTCAGAGACAGTCGACGAGGCCGCAGACGTCGGCGCGCGAGGCGGACACCTCGATGTCGTCGTACCAGACGTAGCTGTCGTTGGCCGGTGCGAACTTCTCGGTGGACCCGCCGAAGAAGGTCGAGAAGTAGGCCTTGTCCACCAGGTCGTCGTTGGACACCAGGCGCAGGCCGGTGACCAGGGCGGCGGACTCACCGTTGTAGAAGACCTCGACCTCGCCGTCGGGGTTGGCCCGGCCGTTGGTCACGGTGTTGGTCCTGAGCCGCTGGACGATGTTCACCCACTCGTCCCGGGGGTAGTGGACGTCGGTGCCGTCGACGCGCAGAACCGCGTCGTCGCCGTACTTCCCCTCCTTGTCCATGTGGTAGTAGTACACGGCCGCCCGGCCGTCGCGACGCCAGATCATGCGCGAGGTGAAGCCGTTCCCGCCGTCACAGGACTGCCCTCCCGAGCACGCCGAGCCCCCGGCCAGGCCCAGCCCGAGCTTTCCACCGAACGAGGTGCTCCCCCAGCTGAAGTCCTCGCTGAGACGCGCCCAGTAGGACAGGTAGTACTCGTGTGCCGGGTCGAGCTCGAACGGCGCCAGCGCGCCGGAGTTCCGCGGACCGATCTCCCCCTCGGGGTAGAACACGCGCAGCGACTTCTCGCCTCCGTGGGCGGGAACCGAGTCGTCGATGAGGGTGCGCTCGTCCATCCCCAGTTCGTAGGGGGCGTACCACCCGTCCTTCTCCCACTCCGTCAGGGGATAGGCGCCGCCCGCGGCCGGGCGCTCGAAGGAGTTGTACCGGTACGTGAGCGAGGGGACGGCGTCGGCGGCCGCGGGAGCGGCGCCCAGCACGGTCGACAACACCGTGGAAGAGAGTGCGGAGGCGAGCAGGGTCTTGGCTTTCACGGACGTCTCCATTGCGCATCGGCGATGGGGTCCATCCTCTTCCGCCGGTCACGTGCGTCCGGCGAGCGACACGGTCAGACCTTTCCGTTCGCCTTCCGTTCACGCAGGTGGGACCGCCTCCGCGGCCGGGCCGCGGAGGCGGGCGAGCCCTGCCGGCGTACCGCGGCCACCGGGCGCGGTACGCGCTTCGTGCCGCGACCGCCTGATCGTCGACCGACTGCCGCTCACCGGGCGGGGTCCGGCGTCCCCTAGGGGTGCCGGGGGGTACCGGCCACGACCGCGTCCGTGGCAGCCGAACCTTCCGGGAGAAACCCGATACCGCGCACCGCACGCGACGGACCAGTCTGGAGGTGTCCCCGTCCGGCTCCTCCGAAGGAAGACCGATGGCCTCCTCATCCCCCACCTCCTCCCGTCCCCCGGCGCGGCCGGACCCCGTCCGCCCCCGGCGCCGCGCCACGGTCGTGCTCGTCGCGGTCACGGTGCTGTGCGCGCTGCTCGCCGTGTTCGCCGCCTCCGCCTACGTGGGGCTGGACCCCGGCACATCCCAGGTGGACCTGCGGCCGGACCGGCCGTTCCACTACCCGTTCCTGCTGGTCCACGTGGCCGCGTCGGTCCTCGCACTCGTCACCGCCCCCCTCCAACTGTTCCCCGCCCTGCGGCGCGGCCGGGCGCACCGCGTGATCGGCCGGATCCACCTGTTCGCCGGGGTCTTCCCCGGGGCGCTCTCCGGGCTGGTCGTGGGCGTGATGAGCACCTACGGCTTCGCCGCGCAGGCGGGCTTCTCGCTGCTGGCGGTGCTGTGGTTCTCCGTCGGCGCGGCCGGGTACCGCGCGATCCGGCAGGGCCGTCACGCCGACCACCGGGAGTGGATGCTGCGCCTGTTCGCCCTGACGATGGCCGGGGTGACGCTGCGTGTGCTGATGATGCTGCTGCTACCCGCCCTCACACCGCTGGTCGGTCCGGCGCACGGCGGTGACGAGGAGGCGGTCTTCCGGGAGGTCTACCAGGGCATCGCGTGGCTGTGCTGGGTGCCCAACCTCCTCGTCGCCGAGTGGTACCTGCGGAGGTCCCGCCGGGGCAGGGGCGGCCGGACTCGCGCTGACATGTCGGTATCCGGGCCGTGTGTGGCGTTTGAGCAGGTGGCGGTAGGTCAGAAGAGAGGGACACAGGAGGAGCGAGGCACGCCGAGTGCTCTGGAGGGACGATGATCACGTACCAGGAACTCATGGACCACGTCACCCAGCACGGAAACGTGTCCGACGACGAGGCCCAGCGGGCGCTCGAGGCCGTGACCGGCGAGCTGGCGCGGCACGTCGACCCCGAGACGCGCGACCGGCTGGTGGAGCAGCTTCCCGCGGGGCTGGGCAAGCGCGTCCCGGCCCCGCGCCAGGAGTCGGAGCCCGAGCACCTCCGGCCAGCTGGCCCAGGAGGTCGGCGAGCGGATCGGCTGCCCGCCGGAGAGGGCGACGCACCTGACCAGGGTGGTGCTCTCGGGCATCCACTTCAGCGAGCCCGAGCTCGCCGACGCGCTCGCCTCCCGGCTGCCCGAGGAGTTCGCCCAGTGGTCCCAGGACCCGAACGGAGCCATGGGCCGTTCCGACACCGGGCAGTCGGGCATGCCGAGCCGCCTGGACCGGGCCACGCTCGAACACGCCCTGGGCCGGCTCCGTGAATGGGAGGGCGACACCACGGGGCTGACCAGGTCGGTGGACCTGCCGAGGGTCCGTGTCACGCCGCTGCTGAACCGGATCGACCGGGCCGCGCACGAGATCGACCACTCCTACGAGCACGAGTTCACCGACACGGGGATCGCGTTCACCGTCCGGACCGCGTCGGTCGGCGCCGTGACCACCAGGGACATCGAGATGGCCGAGCGCATCGACGAGGCGGTGGCCGCGATCGGCTCGGGCGGTTGAGTGCGGGGCCGATCGCGCTCGTGGGCCGTCCCCACCCGGTCGGCGGCCGTTCGAACCCGTGCCGGACGGCTTCCCCGTGCGCGGGGCCGTCCGGGGAGGTCTCAGTACCCGGCGGAGCGGAGCCTGCGCCAAGCGGTCATCCAGCGCTGGCGCTCGCCCGCGTCCTCGCCCGCGCAGGCGGTCACGAAGGCCATCAGGAACACGTACCCGGGCAGTTCGGTGCCCTCCAGGACCTGCTGGAAGGTGGACCGCTTCACCGCTCCCCCGCACAGGTACTCCAGCTCCAGGTAGGACCAGTCGCCCGCCCAGACGAGATAGCGGCGCATGGTCAACAGGAACTCTGCGGGGGTCTCGGCGTTCAGGGGGTTGGGACGCCGCTCGTAGCCGTCCAGGGCGCGGACGGGCAGGTGGCGCTCGACGACGGCGGCGCTGGGGGTCGCGAGGACCCGGTCCAGCCAGCTGGTGCGGCCGAGGGCCCTGTTGGGTCCGGTGGGTTCGAGAACACCCGTGGTGGTCAACCTTCTCCTTTCACCGGTCGATTCGTGGATGCCTTCGATGGGGATACGCCTTGCGCGGCGCGCATGAGCACAAGAAAGGGAGAGAACGCCGAGGGCCGGAGACCGGCTGTCGTGGAGGCGACCCCGACTGTTCGGTTACGGGGAAATCTACCGGATGAACACGACACACGAAAGCGCCGAAAGCTCCGACTCCTGAGAGGCGTCGGTCTCCTCGGTGTGTGACGTCCCCGCTCTTGCCGGGGCCACTGTGAACTTCTGTGGCAAAGCGCATCAAAGGCCATCTGAAGTCCCGGATGAAACGTCCTCCAGGACAGAAGGACAGGGAACGGCGCCACCTGGGAAAGCAGAGATCCGGGCAGGAGCCCCTGGAAATTAACGTAACTGAATATCCGTTTTAGGACTGACCGAAACTAGCCCTCAGGCGTCCACGCCAGCACCGTGGCGTCGTCACTTCCCTTGGCTCGCGGATGTTTCCTCCGCTCCGGATCAGCGGATTCCAGCGCACGCACCCGGGCCAGAAGGGCATGCGGGCCCCTGTCCGAAACCAGGGCGAACGCCTCGTCCCAATCCAGGTCGCCGAACACGTCGACCGCTCGGCTCGCCCCGTCGGTCATGGCGGTGAAGCGGCCCACGGGCAGGGTTCCGGTCAACGCCTCCTCCGCCGCCCGGGGATCGGCGCCCGCCGTCCAGAAGCCGCCGGCCACGTTGCGGTAGGCACGGATGGCGTCTCCCGGCCGCCCCTCACGGGCCAACCCGTCCCTGAGGACGTCGAGCCGCGTGTCGGTGAGCGCACGTACCCCGTCCGCGCCCTCCACCAGCAGCACGGAGTCGGACAGCACCAGGTACTCCAGCCCACCGGCGCCCACACGCACCGTCACGACCGTGGCCGACGGACTCTCCTGGTTGCGCAGGTCGCAGGTGTCGGCGTGCAGAGCGGAGGCGGTCGTGACCGCCTCGGCCAGGGCCTCGCGCAGGGGGATCCCCGCGTCGGCCCCGGCCAACAGCAGCGCGCCGAGCCTGCGGGTGTACCAGGCCACCCCGTGGACACAGCCGGTGTCCACGCCCGGCGGCGCGCTCACCCCGTCCAGGAGTACCGCGCTGGTGGCGGTCGCGGCGGCGAAGTCCTCGTTGGGACGGCCGGGACCGCCCGGCTCCGTGGCGACGCGGAAGGACATGCCCGGCTCCCCCGTTCCCTGACGCACACCTGTGGCGGACACCGCGGCCCCGGCACGGGACCGCGGCGGTCGCACCCCTGCCTACCCAGTCGCACCTACCCCGTTGGCACTGCACCCATGGAATGCCCTACTTTCGGGTAGGTGAACGATTCGGTATTTTTCTGGATGCTGCGGACATGGCACGGCCCGGCTCCGACCAGGAGGCGGGCGAGGAGGGCTCCCGCCCCACACCGGGAGTAACGAACCGCACACGAAGAGAGAAATGCTTTTCCACATCCCCCTTCCGAAAATAAGACGGCAACGGGATGGATCCACATGCAAAATCTCCCCTATTACTTCCGGAGGGTCAGAAGGGTTCTCAGGAGAATGGTTCCTATTCCGGCCAGGAATACCCTCTTCCTTCCTGTCGTGTGGAGGCACAGAAGAAGGAACCCGGAGCTCACAATGTCGACCTATCGGCTCGAACCCGTCCTCGCGCGGCGCTGGTCCGGCCCTTTCGACATCGAGAAACTCGTCGCCCAGCAGACGAACCGTTTCACCGAGCTCCTGCGTGAACGGGAGATCGACTACTTCATCGCCCGGTCCGACCACACGTACCATCACTCGGTCGCCGTGCTCGAGGACGACAGGACCGAGGTCCTCTCGATCCTCGCGTCCTGTTACAGCCTTCGCGGTGCGTACGTGAAGACTTCCAACGGGTACCGGCCGCTGTCCCCGTTCCGGCTTCGCCGGCTCCGCCGGGCCCCCGTGATCCGGCTCGGAGAGTACGTGACCGGCGACCGGGGTCCCACGGTCGTCGGCCCCGCCCACGGCCTCACCGTGGAGTTCTGGCAGGAGGGCGAGCGGTTCCTGGAGTCGCCCGGCCACGAGGAGAGGCTCGCCCGGCTCCGGGTCGTGGCGCCCGAGCACATCCTGCGGAAGTCACTCATCGCACCCCAGCCCAACCCGGTGAGCGAGGTGATCCCCGGAAGGGCCCGGGAGGCCGCCGAGGTCAGGATCGGCGACCAGGACCATCCCACCCTGGCCGCCTTCACCTGGGAACTCGCCACCGACCTCACCTTTCCCGTCGACGCCGTCTACACGTGGGTCGACGGATCCGACGAGGCCTGGCGCGCCAAGCGCGACTCCCACCTCGGCGAGAGCGCTCCGGCCAACCCTCACTCCGCCTCCGACTCCCGCTACACCAGCCGGGACGAACTCCTCTACTCCCTGCGCTCGCTGGAGATGTTCGCCCCCTTCGTGCGCAACGTCTACATCGTCACCGACGGCCAGACGCCGCCGTGGCTGGACACCAGCCACCCGCGGGTGCGGGTGGTGGACCACAAGGAGATCTTCAGCGACCCGTCGGTCCTGCCGGTGTTCAACTCGCACGCCATCGAGTCGCAACTGCACCACATCGAGGGCCTGTCCGAGCACTACCTGTACCTCAACGACGACGTGTTCTTCGGCCGCCCCGTGTCCTCCTCCCACTTCTTCCACCCCAACGGGACCGTGAAGCTGAACCCCTCGCTCTACCGCTTCGGCCTGGGCGAGGCCAGTGAGGAGGACCAGCCCGTGGACGCCGCCGCGAAGCGCAACAGCGCGCTGCTGGAGAAGTACTTCGGCAGGGTGCCCGTGTCCAAGTTCAAGCACACGCCGATTCCGCAGCGCCGGTCGGTGCTCCATGAACTGGAGAAGGAGTTCCCCGAGGTGTTCGCACGAACGGCGGCGTCGCGTTTCCGGCACCCGGACGACCATTCCGTACCGTCGTCCCTGCACAACTACTACGCGCTGTTCACGGGCAGGGCCGTGGTCGGGGGCATGCGCTACACCTACCTCAACCTGGCCGATTTCGACGCGGTGCGGTCCCGGACCGAGACCCTGCTGTCCCAGCGCAACTTCGACACCTTCTGCGTGAACGACACCGCTGATCCGAAGGAGTCCGCGGAGAGGCGCGTCGACGAGTTCCTCGGCGACTACTTCCCCTTCAAGAGCGGTTTCGAGCGGTGAGGCACGGGGCGGCCCGGTCCCGGCCGGGCCGCCCCCACGGGTCAGCGCACCAGGACGGTGGTGTGCACGTCGATACGGCCGCTCTCCCAGAGCCAGTCCATCGCGTCCAGGCTCACCCGGGCACATCCGTGGGAGGCGGGCTGGGACGGGACGACCGGGTACCCGTGCACGGCGATGCCGCCGTTGAAGTACTTGGGTCTGTACAGGGCCCCGTAGGGCCCGGGGTCCCAGGCGTCGACCCCGCGGAAGACGGTGTAGGTACCGGTCGGGGTGGTGGCGATCCGCTCGGTGCCGTCCGAGGACTCGTAGGGCCGGCCGGAACCGGTGGAGGTGTTGACGACGCGCTCCACCCCGCCGTCGGAGACCACCAGCAGCAGCTGCCGCTCCAGGTCGATCTCCAGCAGGTCTCCGGAGGAGCTGGCGGCCTCCGGACGTACGCCCTCGGCGAGCGCGGAGCGGGTGTCGGGGCCCACGATGCCGTCGCGGGCGATCCCTGCGGCCTTCTGCAGCGCCACGACGGCCTGCTCGGTGTTGGGACCGAACCGTCCGTCCACGCCGTCGATCCAGTAGCCCAGCTCGGTGAGGCGTTCCTGGACGGCGGCCACCTCGGGCCCGGTACCGCCCTGCCGCACCTCCGGGCCGCCGGCGGCCGGGGCCGGAGCGGCGTGAGCGGCCGGAGCGGTCACGACCGTGGCCGCGGCGAGGGCGAACGCCGCGGCCAGGGCCAGGAGGGTGGTTCGTATCGTGTTCCACGCGGGGAGTGATCGGGGGGTTGCCATACGTCCCCCTTACCCACCGCGTCCGGGCTTCTCCCGGATCCGTGCCGCCTGTGGACGTCCCTCATCCCCGAAGCGAACGCGCGTGCAGGGACGAGGCGACGTGTGCCAGCGCCCGGCACCTCGCGAACTCCACGGCGGTGAAGGGCACACCCCGCCTGCGGACCGCCAGGACGCCGCCGTCGGGCGCGGGCAGGGTCATGGTCGTGCCGGACAGGTCCTCCCTGGCCATGTCACCGGGCGGCTGCGCGGTGTACGCCACGTCCTGGGCCGCGGACAGGGACAGCAGGGAGCGTTCCAGGGTGGTCGACCCGTTGACCAGGGCACTGACCAGGGCGAGCGTGCGGCTGGTGGTGTCGCTGAGCTCGTGGACGTCGGCGCGGCGGACCGCGGCGTCACGCCCGCCCGCCTCCCGTACGGCGCCGTACAGGGCGTCTTCGCCCATGTGCGCGGGTGCGCTGACGAAGAACTCGTCTATGGCGTCGGTCCCCGCCGGGTGCACCTGCATGAGCCTGATGTCGACCCCGAGGGCGGCGAACCGCGTGGTGAGCGCGGCCAGGCCCCCGGGCACGTCGGAGACCGTGACGCGCACACTCCACAGCAGGTCGTCGGGGATGTGGGAGGGGCCCGGCACGGTCGGCGGACCGCTCGGAGCGGCGGTCGGTGTGCCCTCCCGGTCACGTTCCCCGCGGCGGGGGGCGGACACGGCCCGGTGGCGGCGCCACCGGTGCGCCGCGGAGACCGCGAGCAGGAGCAGGCCCACGGCGATCAGGGCGCGGACCCCGGTGTCGCTGTGCCCGAGGGAGAGCACCACCAGGTGCGCCGCGCCGGCGGCGAGGAGCAGCGTGCCCAGCTCCAGGGCCTCGCGGCCGAGGAAGCCGCGGTGGTGGTCGTTGGTTCCGTAGTCACCTTCGGAAACGTCCATGGGTCCGAAGGTGCCAAACCGATGTTGCGCCCGCTTGCCGTTCCGTGACGGGGCGGTAACGAAGCGGAGTGACGGCGGTCACGGAGCGGGGCCGCCGCCGCGAGGGGACCGGCGGCCGCGCACGCGGACCGCTCTCAGGCCCCTTGTCCGAGCAGGCGCACGAGCGAACCCAGGGCGGTGTCCACGCGCTGGCGCGCGTGCGTCGGCATCCCGCCCGGGCCGAGGCCGCAGGAGGAGACCACCTCGGACAGCCCGTCCCTCGCGTCCGCGGGAAGGACGGGACGGGCCCGGAGCAGTTCCCTGGCGCAGTAGCCGTTGAGGCTGGCCAGCACCTGGCGGGCGAGGTCGGCGACCAGGCCGTGCGCCCGGTCCGCCCCCTCCTCCCCCAGGACGTCGGCGACGGTCAGGCCCAGGCGGGTGTGGAAGACGGCGGTTCGCTCCTCCCACACCAGCTCCCGGTATCCGTCCAGCATGCGGAGGACCTCGTCCTCGTCCGCCTCGCCCCGCCGACACACCACCGCCAGAGCGGCCGTGACCGCGTTCTCCCAGGGCTCTCCGGGGACGGTCTCCCTGACCAGGCGCAGCGCGTGGCGGTGGTCTCCGGAGGTGGCGCTGGCGATGACGGCGACCTGGCGGCCGTCCCACATCCGCTCGCCGACGCCGTCGTAGCGGCGGAGGTGGTCGAGTGCGTCCTGCCAGTGCCCGTCCACCGTGAGGGCGTGTACTCCGTCCGCCAGCAGCACCCTCCTCAGCCAGGAGCGGACCTCGTCGAGGGCGTCTCCGTCGGCGGCGAGGCCGCCGGGCACCCGCAGCCCGTCCACGGCCACGTCCGCCCGTGAGGACACGGCCTCGAAGAGGGCCTCCAGCAGCCGCAGCGCGCTTCGGCCGTCCCCGCCCCGGATGTGCAGCCGTGCGAGGTTGACGAGCGGCTCCAGCGCGTGGATGGCGCCCAGGCCGCTCAGGGGCGGCGAAGCGAGCCTCGCGGAGGCGTGCTGGTGGCACCATGTCCGGGCCAGCTCTGGCATGCCCGCGTCAGAGGCCAGCAGGGCGGCCTGGTTGAAAACCGATGCGGCCTTCGACTGGTCCTCGGTCTCGCGTGCCGTGTCCGCGAGTCGGCACAGCGCGTCGACGCGTTCCCCAAGCGGGACACAGGCCGGGCGTGAGCGCGCCAGAAGGGGAAACCGCAGGGCGAGGGGGCTCGTGGGGTGCATGGGATCGCACTTTCCGTAGGTACGGACCATGGGGGAGGATCAGGTCCTCTCCGGCCGCGGGTCGGACCGGGCGGAGGCGGTGTGCCGGTCGCGCCCTGTTTCCCGGCGGACGCTTCCCCAGCGGTCCGTGCGACGAGTCATCCGCCCGTCCGGGAGGGCCCGGATTATTCCATGGCCGGACCGACCGTGTTCCTGCCCGGGGCTCCGTTCGGGACACGGACGGGTGGACGCCGCACGGCCATTCTGGTACAGCGGGAAGCTCTCCCCCGCCCCGGGGAACACGGAATGGAGCGGGAAAACACGCCCCCCTCCCCATTCATATAACGAAAACATAACGCTCGCGGAAGAACCGTCCGCCGGAGGCCGCCCGGCGGGCGGGGCGCGTTCACGATTCCAGGGGCGCCGTCCGGAGAGACCCCACCCTTCCGGTGCAGGTCCGGAGCACCTTCGCCAGAATGCACGGGAGAACGACAACGGACATTCCGACGCCTATGAGTTTCGTGGTATACATTGGCACCGCTTCCCAGAGGAACAGGCATTCCGCCGCCACCGAACTGCCCTCGCAAGGAGTTCGCTGCTTCACGAAGGACGCACAGCGAATGAAGCATGATTTCGATGTCATAGTCATTGGCGGGGGGCCGGCGGGCTCCACCGCCGCCGCCTATCTCGCCATGGAGGGGATGTCGGTCGCCCTCATCGAGGGCGAGGTGTTCCCCCGGCCGCACGTGGGGGAGTCCCTCGTCCCGGCGACGACCCCCGTCCTGTTGGAGACCGGGGCCCTGGAGGCGGTGGACGCCGCCGGCTTCCCCCGCAAGTACGGCGCCTCCTGGACCACCGCGGAGACGCGGCGGATCCCGCGCGACGGCCTCTCCGGGCTCAGCCACGACTGGTCCGCCAAGGTGCAGTTCGTGGAACGCGGGCAGAAGGGCGTCGACCGCGACTTCACCTACCACGTCGACCGGGGCGAGTTCGACCTGATCCTGTTGAAGAACGCCGAGTCACACGGCGCCAGGGTGTTCTCCGGCGTGCGTGTGACGAAGGCGTGCTTCGACGACCCCGAGGGGGTCACCGTGACCGCCCGGCTGGGCGGCACCGAGGCCGGCCTCACCTGCCGGATGGTGGTGGACGCGTCCGGTCGGCAGACCATGCTCGGCAGGCAGCTGGGGATGAAGGTCTCCGACCCCGTGTTCGACCAGTACGCGGTCCACACGTGGGTCGAGGGGCTCGACCGGGGCGCGCTCGCGTCCCGCCCGGAGGAAGCCGACCACATCTTCGTGCACTTCCTGCCGATCAAGGACACGTGGGTCTGGCAGATCCCCATCACCGAGACCGTCACCAGTGTCGGGGTGGTGACCCAGAAGGCGCGCTTCAGGACGGCCAACACCGACAGGGAGGGCTTCTTCTGGAAGTTCGTGGGCAGTCACCCGGAACTGGACACGGCGCTGAAGGCGGCGAGGCGCATCAGGCCCTTCAGGGTCGAGGCGGACTACAGCTACGCCATGCGGCGGATCTGCGGCGACAGGTACGTCCTCATCGGCGACGCCGCCCGGTTCGTCGACCCGATCTTCTCCAGCGGTGTGAGCGTGGCCCTCAACAGCGCGCGCATCGCCTGCCGGGACATCGTGGCGGCGCACCGCGCGGGAGGCGACTACGGCAAGGCGTCCTTCGATACCTATGAGGGCACACTGCGCAGGGCCGTCTCCTACTGGTACGAGTTCATCAGCATCTACTACCGGCTCAACATCCTGTTCACGGTCTTCGTCCAGGATCCCCGCTACCGGATCGACGTCCTGAAGATGCTCCAGGGCGACGTCTACGACGGGGAGGAGCCCCGGGCCCTCCAGGCGATGCGCGACGTGCTCGCGACCGTGGAGAACGATCCCGCCCACCCCTGGCACCCGTTCCTGGGAACGCTGCGCGCCCCGAGGACGGCACCGCAGTTCTGAGCGTTCCGGTTCCCGGCCGCCCGGAAACCGGAACGCCCACCCGAACGGAACGGGGGACTGTTCCGGCGGCCCCGCCCCGGAAGGCTGCCCGGGGCGGGGAACGAAAAGGCCGTGGCCCGTTCCGGAGAACGGACCACGGACCAGAAGCAGATTCCGGAGAATCAGCAGCCGAAGTTGACGTCGACGGCCTCGTAGCCGTCGTCGCCGGCCTCGGCCTCGACGAGGACTTCCTCAAAAGCGTCCATACCGAATCCTTTCTTTATTCACGCCCAGAGATCTGGGCGAATTTATCATAGGCAAACCGTGGCGAAGAATTCAACCGTCTAACTCCACCTACCGAGGACTTCACTCACCGAGTGGATGAAAGGAAGATCCCGGAAGCACGGAGAAACCACGTCACGTCCTGTTCGCTTTGCTGGCCCGGTGCATTCTCGGCCGCGCTTCCCAGAAGACGTCGATGTCCAGTTCGCCGCCCGGTGCGCGGATGTCGGCCCGGGCGGGGATCTCCACCGCCTCGGCCGTGTCGCGGTCCACCGCGATGAGGTGGTTGGCGAACGTGAAGGCCCCCGGCCAGGACAGCTCGGCCATGCCGCGGGGCGCCTCGAAGGACCTCGCGCCGTTGACGTTGTAGAGCCATGCCGCGGGCCTGTCGCCCGTGTACACGATCAGCCACTCCCCGCTGTGCGAGACCCCCAGTCCCGTGGCCACGGCGGGCAGGTCGACCTCGTAGACCGGGGTGGGAGGCCACGGCTCCGCCCGGACGAAGCACGCCGTGCCGGGGCTGTCCGCGGGTACGAGCCAGATTCCGCCCAGGATCTCGTCGTAGGCGCCGTGGAGGTACCTGCGTGGCGAGGGCGGCTCCACGGTCTCCGTGTGACCGCTGCCGGGATCGTACTGGTGCACCGTTCCGCTCTCGGTGACGACCAGGGCGCGGCGGCGCCTGGACTGCCAGGCCAGCACGAGCGGCGCGGAGTCCAGCCCCAGTGCGGCGGACCACCCCCGGGGTCCGTGGACGAGGAGGCGCTCGGAGTCGGCGGCCAGCACGCCCGGCCCCTCCCCGTCCCCCTCCCGCAGGCCGAGTACCCGGAGGTCGCCCCCGGGCAGGGGGAGCGGGGGGCCCAGGTACCCCCGGACGGCGGACCACCAGCGCAGGGACTCCCCCTCGGACAGCAGGAAGCAGGCGGGCCGCAGGGTGGGCAGGACCGCCTCCGCCGTGACCCCGGGCTCGCGCTCGATGACCGGAGTCTCCGTCTCGGTCCTCGCCTTGCGCACCGCGCGATCACCCGCGGTCCACGCGAACCACAGGCAGTCCACGTCCCCCGTCAGGGCCTCGCTCCGGTCCCGCGTGCTCACGTCCTCTCCCTCTCGCGCCGCGCCATACTCGCGTACGTCTCGATGGTCGGCCCGATCCACACCTTGTGGGGCGGACACGGCCTCCTTCCCTCCTCCAGCCTCACCAAGGGGCAGGCGGCGCCCTGGCAGGAGGGCTGGAAGAAGCAGCTCTGGCAACCGGAGTCACTGGTGTCGTCGGTGTCGACCCACAGGCTCATCCTCTCCTCGTCGAGGTTCAGCCCACCCTCCTCGTCCAGCCGCCCGACCGCGTTGCGCTGGTCCCGCAGGGCCACCGTGCACTTGTTGACCAGTCCGTTGGGCCGGATGACGAAGGACCAGGGCGAGGCCGCGTAGCAGACCGACCCGTTGGGGCGCAGCATGCGCTCGTCCCCGTTGGACAGGCCCCGGTCCGCGGCGTGGGAGCACAGGTCGAGCTTGTGGAGTTCGGCCTGTTTGCCGGAGTGCGCCCCCGTCTCCTCGTCCTGGGGCCCTCCCCAGCTCCCGACCGGCCGGTAGATCGTCGTGAACCGGGGGTCCCGCGAGAAGCGCCGCCCGAGCTCGTCGATGAGTTCGGGGACGCGGTCACGGTTGTGCTCGGTGAAGTTCGTGCGGAGGGTGACCTGGAAGTCGTCCTCCAGGACGCTCATGCCCTCCAGGTTGTGGACGATCTCGTCGTAGGTCCGGCCCCCGCCGATCAGGTAGCGGCTCGCGTCGTGCGTGCTCCGCGGTCCGTCGACGGTGATCTGGTAGCGGCTGATGGAGAGGTCCAGGCATCGCCGGGCCACGTCCTCGGTGAGCAGGTACCCGTTGGTCGTGATGCCGGCCGAGTACCTGACGCCGTTCTCGGCGCAGAAGGACTGGAAGAACTCGCTGAGCTCCTCGATCACCTCGAAGGCCACCAGGGGCTCGCCCCCGAACCACGAGACGCTCAGGGTCTGGAGGGGGTGGGCGGCGTGGCGCTCGCGGACCAGCCGGCGGACCCCCTCGCGCACACTCGTGAGCATCCTGCCCAGCGCGAAGTCCTCGTAGCAGTAGTCGCACCGGAAGTTGCACGCCTCCGTGGGCATGATGATGAGGTCGAGCACGTCCCGACGGTGCTTGCGGCGTGAGCTCACCGCGGCCGCCACGTCATCCTCGTCGGTGTCCGCGGGAACCAGGAAGCCCTTCGTGCGCAGGGTGTCGAAGAGCCCCTCCCCTCCGTCCCCGCTCGCGGGCCGGTCCAGCACCGCGCTCCTGTTGTGCAGGAGGGAGTGCACCTCCTCGTCGGCGGGGGGCCTTATGCGGTACACGCTGCCGCGCAGGGAGTTGTAGATGACCAGGCCGTCCGGGTCCGAGGGCGTGATGACGTTGAACCTGGACGGCTTGTACTTTTCTTTCTGGCCACTCTCGGACATGACAGCCTCCGGGAATACGACATGGAGTATTATCCGACCACTTTTTCGGCCAGAAGGAGATTTTCAGAAGAGGGGGTCGACCCGTTCGGAGCGGGCGCGGGGTTCGTGCAGCCCTTCTCCTCCCTTCGCCACCGGCTTCCCCGCTGACCCGCCCGGGAGATGACGACGGTGAAGACGGGCTCTACGCGGACGTCAGCAGACGGTGTCGGTTACTCGGCCGGGAGGCTCGTGCACGGAGGACTCCGCGAGGTTTCCCCCGAAGGACTCCATTCCACCTCCTCGGATGTCTCAGAAGCACCCGGAATTACCTATGCTCCAACGATTACCGGCCACCGTAGGCGAATGCCGGTAGAGCGTCAACGGCGCCGAAAGCGCAAAGCCGCACCCGCGGGAGAAGGGGATCCGACCTGTCCCGCCAGCGGGACGGGCGGGAAGCGTCGGATCTGGTAGAAACGGTGCCGACGCTCGACCGGCGCAGGACAGCGCCTGTCCGGTTACGCGGCCGCGGGCGCCGGGAGCGCCCGGCCGGCACACGATAATCTCACCGGAGGTGAAGGCGCGTGCTCATTCCCCATCTGGAAAGTCGACACGTCCGGCTCAGGCCTCTCACCGGACCAGAGCAGGATCTGCACGGATTCCTCCTGCGTTCGGGACTTGAGGCCGTGTTCACGGTGGAGGCGCAGGAGAAGAGAATCGCGTCGATGCTGGATAAGGACGTGACCGCGTTCCTGATCGAGCAGAAGACCGACGGCAAGGTCATCGGGTGCTGTTCGCTCCGCGGTCCTTCCAGGGCCGGGCACATGAAAACGGCCATCTACACCGACCGCGACGATCTGCATTTCGGTGTGGGAGCCGAGTCCATGACGCTCTTGGTCAACTACGCCTTCGCCGAATGGGAACGCGCACGGAAGATCTACTTCGTGACGACCGACGCGAGTATCGACCGTTTCGACTCCGAGCTGGTGTCGATGCCCAGGGAGCTGACGCTGAAGGACCACGGTTTCTTCCGCGGTCGTTACTGGGACTTCTACTACTACTCGGTCCGAAGGGACACCTGGGAGAGGCACGTGGCACCGTTCGTCAACCGCCTGGTGGGCGGCGCCCGCACGGCCACGGGGGCGGGTCGCGGGTGAGTGCCCCCAACCCCCAGTCCCACCTGTACCTGGACCTGATGAAGCGGGTCCTCACGAACACGGTCTACCAGGACTCCCGCATCTGGTTCGGCGAGTGGTCGGGGACCATCGAGACGGAGCGGCGCGAGAGGCGTGAGTTCGACCCGGCCCAGCGCGAACTGGGTATGGACGTGCCCTCCGTCGCCCACACCATGGTCGGTCGCAAGCGCCTGGACAACATCCAGGAATGCGTCGAGAGCGTCATCCACGACGGCGTGCCCGGCGACCTCCTGGAGGCGGGGGTCTGGCGCGGAGGGGCGAGCATCCTCATGCGCGCCGTCCTCCGGGCCCACGAGGTGAAGGACCGGACCGTGTGGGCGGCGGACTCCTTCGAGGGGATCCCCGAACCCGACACCGCCCGCTATCCCGCGGACCGAGGATCGCCCCTGCACCTGTGGAACGACTTCCTCAGTGCGTCCAGGGAGGACGTCGAGGAGAACTTCCGGCGCTACGGCCTGCTGGACGGCCAGGTCAGGTTCCTGGAGGGATGGTTCCGCGACACCCTGCCCGAAGCCCCCGTCGAGTCCCTCGCCGTGCTCCGCGTGGACGGCGACCTCTACGAGTCCACGGCGGACGCTCTCACGCACCTGTACCCGAAGCTCTCCGAGGGCGGTTACGTGATCGTGGACGACTACGGCGCGCTCGCCTCCTGCCGCCTCGCCGTGAACCACTTCCGCGAACGCCACGGCGTCACGGAGCCGCTGCACATGATCGACCGCTCGGGGGTCTTCTGGCGCCGCGGAGCGGGGAGCGCGGGAGACGGTGAGTAGCCCGGCCGGGACCGGTGCGGAGCCGGTGATCACCACACGCGGCCTGGGCAGGAAGTACGGGGACCTCGACGCCGTGCGGGCGACGGACCTGGACGTGGAGCGCGGCGAGGTCTTCGGACTGCTCGGCCCCAACGGCGCCGGGAAGTCGACCATGATCAGCATGCTGTGCACCATGCTGGCCCCGAGCACGGGAACGGCGTCCGTCGCGGGGCACGACATCACCAGGAGCCCTTCGGGGGTGCGCAGGAACATCGGTCTGGTCTTCCAGGAGTCGACGCTCGACCTCCACCTCACCGGAGAGCAGAACCTGAGGTTCCACGCCGACCTGTACGGCGTCCCCCGGTCCCGGACCGGCCTCCGGATACGCGAGGTGCTGGAGGTGGTCGGCCTGTGGGACCGCAGGAAGGAGCGGGCCTTCGCCTACTCCGGGGGCATGAGGCGGCGCTTGGAGATCGCCCGGGGCCTGCTGCACTCCCCCCGCGTGCTGTTCCTGGACGAACCGACCGCGGGCCTGGACCCGCAGACCCGCCGGGCGATCTGGAGGTACGTGCGGAGACTGCACGAGAACGAGGACGTGACCGTCTTCATGACGACGCACTACCTGGAGGAGGCCGAGAACTGCGACCGCATCGCCATCATGGACGCCGGGGCGATCGTCACCCTGGCCCCTCCCGAGGAGCTCAAGGCGGCGGTGGGCGAGGACCTGGTGGTGATCGGCACCCGGGACGAGGACACCGTCGTGGCCCTGTTGCGCGAACGCTTCGGTGTCGAGGCCCATCTCCGCGAGGGCCGGGTCGCCTTCTCCGTCGCCGACGGCGAGGGGTTCATCCCCCGCCTGTTCTCCGAGCCGGGCCTGCCCGTCACATCGGTCAGCGTCACCCGGCCCAGCCTGGACGACGTCTTCGTCCACCACACCGGTGCCGCCCTGCGCGACAAGGAGGCCTCGCGGAGCGAGCGCCCCACGTCCTTCCCCCGGTGAGCGCCCGGCGGTCCCCCCGTACCGGCGCGGAGAACGGGGCGGGCACGGTCTCCGCCCCGCCACCGGGCGGATCCGGCGAGGGCGGCGGTACCCACGGAGGTTTCCGATGCGCATCCTGATCGCGGCCCAGGCGGAGAGGACGCACTACCTGGGCATGGCCCCCCTGGCCTGGGCGCTGAGGACGGCGGGACACACGGTCCTGGTGGCGGGGCAGCCCTCCCTGATGGAGACCGTCGTCTCCTCCGGTCTCACCGGAGTCCCCCTGGGCGCCGACTACCGCCTGGGACGCATGCTGCAACGGCGGGGCTCCGACGGGCCCGACCTGGACCTGTCGGAGGCCGGCCCCGAGCCGCCGGCCTGGAGCCACCTGCTCCAGGGGTACCGCAGGCTGGTGACCTGGTGGCTCCGGGTCGTCAACGAGCCCATGATCGGTGACCTGGTCGACTTCTGCCGACGGTGGCGGCCCGACCTGGTCATCTGGGAACCGACCGCGCTCGCCGCGCCCCTGGCCGCCGAGGCGGTGGGTGCCGTCCACGCGCGCCTGCTCTGGAGCCTGGACCTGCTGGGGCGGATGCGGGGGCGTTTCCTGCGGGCCATGGAGCAGCAGCCCCCGCACGAGAGGGAGGACCCCCTCGCCGACTGGCTCGACGGCCACGCCCGGCGCCTGGGCACGCGTTTCAC